>CAVXLO010000009.1:0-215011 GCA_963762555.1 uncultured Verrucomicrobiae bacterium | reverse complement strand
CCCTCGAAGATGATGCCCTACATCCAGGGCCGCGTTCACCGGAACTGGCGCTGGAACTACAACACCGGGGGCGGCCGGTTTGAATGGATTGGATCGGCCACCATTGCGATATCGCTCACTGGGGCTGCGACTTCGACAACTCCGGCCCTTACGAACTTGGAAGGGCGCGGGAGAATTCCTCCCAAAGACGCGGTCTGGAATACCAGCCCCCCAGTTACCGGATCAAGCTGAAGTATCCCCGCAATATCACCATGACGATTGCCGGGCGGCTACTACCGGAAATCCGTAGCGGCGTCAAGTGGACCGGCACCAAGGGCTGGGTCTATGTGGACCGCGGCGCTTTCGAGGGCTCCAATGAAGAATGGCGCGACTACCGCGACCTGCCCGAGGAGTTGTGCAAGGTGAAGCTTTACGTGTCGAACGACCACCACCTCAATTTTCTGCCCGGTGCGTCAAGTCGCGCAAACCCACCATCACCCCGGCGGAGACCGCCCATCATTCCGTCGTTTTGGCCACCTGGGCCTCATTTCGATGCTGGTTGGACGCAAGATTAGGTGGGATGTGCAGACCAAGCGCATCCTCGACGATCCCGAGGCCAGCGCGCTGCTGACCCTCCGCTGCCCGCCCTGGGAGCTTGGCTGACAACCTTCGTGTACCCGTTGGAAACGAGTTCGCCGGCAACCGCGCACGTCGAGCGCGAACAGCCGCCCGTGAGGCCGGGCTGACGCCCGCCGGGCAGTGGGCGCCTAGGTGGCGGAGCTTGTTACCGCCGCCATACGACGCAGGAACGTCGCCCCGCCAAAGGCGCGCAGCCTTCAGGCTGCAGCTTGGAATACCGTCCGGGGCTGGTGGAATCGACGTTCCCTCGGAACTTCCATGCTTCTGCAGCCGGGAAGGCTGCGGTGCGCGGCCGCCGGCAGAGGCAAGACGCGCCGCCGGGCCGGAGCCGGGGGGAGCATCTCACTTTGTGCACCCGCAGGCTGCTTCGCGACGGCACCAACCTCCTCGTGAGCACCGTTCCCCCTCACCCCGGCCCTCTCCCTCAGGGAGAGGGAGACCTGCCGGCAGCGTGTCGGCGAATCTGAGCCATCCCGTATATTCGAGCGTTGGCGTGGGTGGCTCCCTCTCCCTGAGGGAGAGGGCCGGGGTGAGGGGGAACGGTGCTCACGGTTGGCAGAGGGTTATACAGGGTTTCCGGTTGGCCCTCACAAAAGCTGAGATGCTCCCGGAGCCGGGCGCTCAAAATCTTGCTGCTGGCGCATCGTGCGCCTATGTTGCAGCAGGAATGATATGTTCGTAAGACCGTTTCTCCGGTGGGAGTATTTGTCCGACCTCCCGGTCTGATGGGCTCGGCAGATGACCAATCGAATGGTGCCGGCGGGCTTGCGCTGCCCGTCCCGCGCGTGCGCCTGCCGTTTCTGCATGAGCTGCGCCACTACTCGCGCAGCAAGCTCCACGCTGATCTCATCGCCGGCGCCACCCTTACCCTGGTCTCGATTCCGCAGGCGATCGGTTTCTCTTTGATTTTCGGCCTGCCGCCGACGCCGGTCATCACTTCGGTCATGGTTGGCGGGTTCGTTGGCTCGCTGTTCTTCGCCTCCCACCACCATGTTTTCGGCCCCACGACCTCGGTCTGCCTGATCGTCGCGTCCGCCCTGGCCGCGCACTCCAGCAGCGGCTCGACCCCGTTGCAATTGGCCGCCTTCATGGCCTTTCTAATCGGCGTTACCCAGTTTGTGGCGGGATTGTGAACTTTGGCAGCGTGACCAGGTTCATTTCTCGCTCGGTGGTGGTGGCCTACACCACCGCTATTGGGGTGCTGCTGATGGCTAACCAGGTGCACAACTGGGTGGGGTTCGAGAGTCCCGCCGGGCAAGGTTTTGTGCGCGAGCTGCGGGGGGTCTGCGAGGCCGTCGGACGAGGAGAGTTCTCCTTCTGGGCGATTGGCGTCGGCGCGCTGACCCTGGTGATTTTCGTCCTCATCAAACGGTTCCGCCCGAAGTGGCCCGAGGCGCTGATCGGCCTGAGCCTGCTCGGCGTGGCCACCCGGCTCTTGGCCTTCGTGGACCCGAATGTGCCCTTTCGCCTGGTCCGGGATGAAGGTGCGCTGAGCGCCATCGTGCCGGTCTTGCCGGCTTGCCCGCCTGGCACGAACACCTGGCGCTGCTTCCCGAACTGGCCGGCACGGCTGTGGCGATCGCCATTATCGGGATGCTCGAAGCCACTGCCATCACTAAAACCCTCGCCGCCCAGCGGCCAGCAAAGGGATCCCAACCAGGAACTGATGGGCATGGGGGCGGGCAACATCGCCTGCGGCCTCTTCGGCGTGACCCCGGGGTCCTCCTCGTTCACCCGCTCGGCTGTCAACTACCAGAGCGGCGCCGCCACCCAGCTGGCCTCCATGCTGAGCAGCGTCGTCGTGTTGCTCATCCTGCTCTTCGTCACGCCGATCTTTAACTACATCCCCGTGCCGGCGCTGGCCGCCCACCTGATCCGCGTCGGCTACAAGCTGATCAACCGGGCGCAGATCCGCGTCGCCTGGGGCGCCACCCGCTCCGACGCCGCCGTGCTCCTCACCACCTTGGGCACCGCATTGTTCATTAACCTCGAATCCGCCATTTACGTCGGCATCGGCGTCGCCCTGGCCCTGTTCCTGCGCAAGACCAGCACCCCCACGCTGGTCGAATACACCTTCAACGAAACCGGCCACCTCCGGGCGCTGCCCGAAAAGTCCCAGCGCCTCTATCCCCAAATCTCCATCATCCATGTCGAGGGCGAACTATTCTTCGGCGCTGCCGACCTGTTCCAGAACGAGGTGCGGCGCCAGGCCGAGGACGAGAATATTCGCGTCTTTATCCTGCGCATGAAGAACGCCCGGCACCTGGATGCTTCGACCGTTATGGCGCTGGATGCGCTGCTCGACTATTTGCGCCAAACCCAGCGCTACCTCGTGATCAGTGGCTGCAATCCCGATGTCGTCCGCGTCCTGCGCAACAGCGGGCTCCTCGAGCGGCTCGGCGAAGAGAATATCTTCCCCGTCGAGCCCAACCCCACCCTGTCCACCCGCCGCGCGCTGCTGCGCGCCCGCGAATTGCTTCACCAACAGACCGCCGACATCCGCGTCTTCTACGACCATGCCAATCCGGCGGAGAGCGATGCCCCCGCGGCTGACGCGGCCAGACCGCCGGATACGAGATATAGCCTGGCCGCGGCTTTGGCCGCGAAGTCCCGGCGCTGCTCTGCGGCGCGAAGCGTATGGAGTGCGTGGGCTTGCTGGCGCTTTCGGGTGCCGGCGGCGATGCAAAAGCGGGAGCAAGCTCCGCGCACTCCAAACGCTGGCGCGAACATCTGCGCTCCTGACCTTGCCGATTGCGCTTTTGTAAATGGCGAACCAATGCTACAAGCAGCAGTCATGGACAATTACTTGCCGCCGTCGCCGAATAGCTTCTCGCTCAAGCCCGTCGTTAACAAAGATGTTAGCAACGAACCCCCGCCCAAGGACTGGCCGCATGCTCCGGTCCATCGGTGAGCGAACACGGCATCTACTTTGTCACCGCCGGCACGCTGCATAAGCAACGTCTGTTCGACACACCCGCCAAGCTCGATCTGGTGGAGCGGATGCTCCTTTCACTCGCCAAGAATCGCGTCTGGCAGCTTGAGGCGTGGGCGGTGTTGGTGAATCACTATCACTTCGTCGCGCGGGGCGCGCCGGACTCGGCGCCCATGCGCATTTCTGCGGGAACTGCACTCGCGCTCGGCCATCGAGCTCAACCGCATGGATGGTGTCGAGGCCGGGTGGTTGGCACAACTTTCGCGACACGCGGCTGACCTACCAATACTCCTGCCTGGCGCGGCTTCAATATGTCCACCGGAACGCGGTGAGGCACGGATTGGTGACTGTGGCCAACCAATATCCGTGGTGTTCGGCGGTATGGTTCGAGCGGTCGCCTCCTCTGCTCAGGTGAAAACGATTTACCGTTTCAAGACTGACCAATTGAAAGGGGAGGATGATTTCTGAGCCCCAGGCCACGAGGTCGCGAAGCGTATGGAGTGCGTCCGAGCTTGCTCCCGCTTTCGGGCCGCCGGCCGCGCATCCAAAGCGGGAGCAAGCTCCGCGCACTCCACACGCTTCGCGCCATGCGGGCGCGGGTCTGAAAGCGGCGCTGTGGAAACTCCACGTCAGCCGGTCAGCGCCGGGCCGTCACTTCTGCTTTCGCGAACGAGAGGCGCCGTTCTTTTCGGAAGACGACGACGATCCCGCTTGGCGGGGACCGGTCCCGGGCAATTCCTTGATTTCGGCGGCCTGATAGTAACCTTTGGGCTGGTACACGTGCGGGTTGCGCGCGGCGGTTGCGGGCCGCTGATCGGCGGCGCGGGCGTTGTTGAGAGCCGGCAACCCCGCGTCAGAGCGGTAGCCGGGTTTCACCGTTGCCCCTTGTTTCCAGCTCTGGGTCGGCTGGCTCCAGGTCCGGGTCGCGGGCGCGGTCGTTGCTGGCTGAGCAGCCCGCGCGGCCGACTGACGCTGCGCGGTGGAGGCCGATCTTGTGTCGCTCGACCGAGGCGAGGGCCTGGGCGTTGCGGCGGTCGGCGCCCGCGGCGTGGCCGCCGGGGCCGAGGCGCTTCGACCCGGCGCGGATGTGCGGGCCGTCCGTGCGGGTGCGGGCGAGGCGTGCTGGATCACCGGGTGCTGCGTGTCCACTTTCTGGGCCACCATCCGCACCTGTCGTGCCGGAGCCTGGGGAGGCCGCCGATACACCACCGCCGCGCTCTGGACCGGTATGCGGTCCGACCCGCCGCGGCCAGTCATGCACAGTCGCCCGGGGGACCGCCACTCGCGATGCCGCCGTGACGCGTTCAAGCGGGATGCCGCGATGCACGACGGTGTTATTGTTCACCACATAGTTGTTGATGACGGTGGTCTGGCGATAAACGGTCGTGACCCGCGCCGGCGGCAGGCAGCGGCGGGGCAAATCATGATTGCAGAAGTCGCCGAAGGAAACGAAGGCAAAGGCGTTGATGCCGAGGCCAAAGTCGAAGTTCGCCGCGACCCTGACGCCATTGAAGCGCCAGCCCAACCGCGCATCAAAATCGGCGTGCGGCGGCAAAGGCGCCCAGCCGCAACTGTCCCCGCCCGTCCGCCACGTCACCCACGCCGGCCCCCAAACCCGGTCCGGCAGCCAAACCCAGCCGCAGCGCGGATGCAACTACCAGCGGCCATAGTGGAACGGCGCCCAGCCCCATGAATAGTCCGATTGCCAATACCAGCCGGCGTCCGAGTAAACCCAATGGCCGCCATCGCAGTAAGGCCGCCACCCGCGGGAGATCACGACTGTCCGCGGTTGCCAGCACCAGCCGTAGCCTTCCAGGTAAACCCAGGTGCCGTAGGGCGAAAGCGAGTCGTAAAAGTAAGTCACATCCGCGGGCGGGCTGGTGACATACGTCGGCGGTGGGGCGGCGACTGGCGTGGGCGCCACTGTCGGCGCGGGAGCCGTCGGGGCACCGGACGTTTGCCAATCATAAGTCGCGGGCGCTCGGGCAGGTGCCGGGGCGGCGGGCGCATACTGTTGCGCCTGGCCCCGCAGCGTGCTGTCGTGGTTCAGCATCGCTGAGGTTACCGTCGAGGACACGCCGATGTCCTTGAGGTACAGCACGTCGTCGGCGGAAAGATTGAACGGCGCTTGCGAATTCTGGATGTAGGCCAGGACGACGTCTTCGCCGACGCCCGAGCCGGCCAACCGGACCACTTCAGCCGTGCCCGGCGACAGATTCGGCGCGGCGGCTGCCCCGGCTGGTTCCGGACCCGCTGGAGTTTGCGCTGTCGCCGTTGGCCCGGAGGCCATCAGCAACGGAAAAGCCAACGATACAACCCATCCGACCCACTTGATGTTTTTCATAAGTTGTGCACTAGCGTTCTCAGTTATTCGATTAGACCACGAGGGCACAGGTTTATTCAGCTTGCCCGACCCACTGATATTGCGGGAGATACGCGGCGGATGCCACCAAATTCGCTGCTGACCCCGGGCGGCCCGCTATCGGCTATTGGCTATCGGCTATTTCTGACCCCCCATCGGCCACCGCAAAAGCCACCCCATGCGACCCTCAAGCCACCAACGAAGGTGGATCACGGCTAGAATGCTCGGGGATGGTCAGGGCAGGTGGACGCTCTCGACAGTACCACCAAGCGCCGGGCTGCCAAATCCGAAGCCCGAAATCCGAACAGTCGGCTCTCGCCCCTCTGCTAGCGTTGATTGAGCCGCTGGGGGCTGGGGCGTTGGCCAAGGCACGGGGATGGCGTAGGTTCGCCTTTCGGGTTTCGGACTTCGGCCTTCTTTCGGCCTTCGGATTTCGGGCTTCGGGTTTCCGGCCTGTGGCTGCCCGAAATGCTGTTACTAACAATCTGCGCCCAGGCCAGGGGCCGCGCAGGCATCGGGCTGGCGGCGGGGTGGATTTGTGGTAGATTTGCGCGTTGTTTGAGCATAGTGGAAGTCACAATTGAATGTTAACCACGCCGGAATTGATTCATGAAGCCGCACTGCCGTATCGGCTGGGCCAAGTCTTGCCGCGATGGCTGAGCGAAGTGCCGCTCTACCGGCGCACCGGCGCTTTGCCCGAGTTCCGCGAGGAAGCGGTGTCCTGGGCGGATTTGCGCCGGTTGCCGCTGATCACCAAGGAGGACATCCGCCGCGATTTCCCGCGCAATTTCCTGCGGGCCGGAGTGGAGCTCGATGCCCTGCTGGACGAGGACGCCGTTGAGTTGGAGCACACCTCCGGCACGTCGGAGGAGCGCACGCCGTTGTTGCTGGGGCGGGGCTGGTGGGCGGCCCAGGAGGAGCGGGCGCTGCGGCTGAATCCCCTGGTGGCGGGCGTGCTCGAGGAGTTTCCCGACGCCCGGCGTGTGACGATCAATTCGCCGGTATGCAGTGGGGACATTTGCTATTCGGGCGTGCCGTCCCGGGCCGACCGCGTCGTGGGCAACGGGTTGTTCGTCAGCCTGTCGCGGTATCCATTTCTGTGGAGCGAAGCCGAACTGGCGCGCATGGCGGCGGAGACGGTCGAGTGGGCGCCGCAGTTTCTCGATGTGGACCCGGTTTATGGGGTGGTGTTTGCGCTTTACTGCGAGCGGCGTGGGATTCGCCTGCCGTCGCTGCGGTTCATCCTGGCCAGCTACGAGTTTGTGAGCCTTGTGCACCGCCGAATACTGGAGCGCGCGTTCGGGGTGCCAGTCTTCAACCTTTACGGCGCGACGGAGACGGGCCATCTGTTGATGGAGGTTGGGCGCGGGGAGATGCGGGCGAGCCTGGAAACGGCGGCGCTTGAGGTGCTGCAAACTGACCGGCAGGGCGTCAGCGAATTGGCCGTTACGACGTTGACGAATGATTTCATGCCGCTGATTCGCTACCGTATCGGCGACCTGGTGGAACGGCAGGAGCGGCCCTATTACACCAGCTACGTGGTGCATGGCCGGGTGAAGGATGCCTTCGTCGTGGCCGATGGAAGTCGCGTCACCACCTGGCAAGTTGACCGCTGTCTGGCGGACCTGCCGGGCATCGCCCACTACCAGTTGTGCCAGCGAACGGCAGGCGCATGGGTGCTGCGGTTCGTGCCGGATGTTACGGCACCCACCGCCGCGGAAAGGGCGGAGTTGCGCCAACGCGTGGCAAAGTTAGTCGGGGCCGACGGCCAACTGGTGATTGAGCAGACGGATCTGCTTGGGCCGGAGAGTTCCGGGAAGTTCCGACTGGGTTACCCCCGGGGCTAGGGAACGCCCAGCTTACAGGGATTTGCGCCCATAAGACCCGTGTGATGGCCTACCGGCGGAATCCCTCTGCAAGAAAGCGAGATGCGCCCGTGCCTGGCCACCTCAATTTCCCGGCTTGGCGCGGGAGGCTGGCACTTGCTAGCCTGCCGCTGGAATGGCCGATTGGAACCTCCAACGCGCGGGGCAGCGTCTCCGCAGGCTTCGTGGCGGCGCATGGCGGTTGGTCGCCGAATTGTGGAACCATGCCCCTCGCCACTGGCCTCTACGACATGGCCGGCAACGTCTGGCAATGGTGCAGCGACTGGTATCGGCCCGACACTTATGCGCGACTCATGCTGGCCAGCGGCGGCGCGGTAGTGCGCAATCCCCAAGGACCCTCCGCCAGCTACAGTCCCGGCGACAACCAGCCCCAGCGGGTGCATCGCGGCGGCTCGTTCCTTTGCACCAACCAGTACTGCACCCGTTACATGATGGGCACACGTGGCAAAGGAGACGTGGACACCGGCAGCAATCACCTTGGCTTCCGCTGCGTCAAAGATGGCGGACCAGTCGCGGGAAAGGAGCCGGCGGCAAAATGAATGCCACTCGAATCCAGCCCGCACCCATGCCCGCCGGCTTCACGGTTGCCGGGGTGACTGTGCCACCGCTGGCCTCTGGCCACCCGGTGGACAAATACGACGCCCCTTCACGGGTCGGCAACCAGGCGCGCAAGCGGTTCCACGTCATGGTCAAGCCGGGCGGTTCCACCTGCAACCTCGACTGCAAATACGGTTTCTACCTGAGCAAGGAAACTCTGCCCAACGGCCCCGGCGTGGGCCGCATGTCCGACGAGACGCTCGAGACGTTCATCCAGCAATACATCGCCGGGGTGACCGGGCCGGAAGTGGTGTTCTCCTGGCAGGGTGGCGAGCCGACGCTCATGGGCCTGGATTTCTTCCGCAAGGTCGTGGCCTTCGAGAAGAAACACGCCAAGCCCTTCCAGAGAATCGAGAATGATCTCCAGACCAATGGCACACTCATCAACGAGGAATGGTGCGCGTTCCTCAAAGAGAATCGGTTCCTGGTGGGGCTGAGCATTGATGGTCCCCGCGAACTCCACGACCAGTACCCGGGTGACGAAAGGCGGCAGGCCCACGTTTGACAAGGTCTTCGGCACGGTCTAGCTCTTCCAGCGGTTCGGCGTTCCGTTCAACACGCTGACCTGCGTCAACCGGCACAATGCCCGCAAGCCGCTGGACGTTTACCGCTTTCTCCGGGGGGAAGTCGGCTCCACCTACATGCAGTTCATCCCCATCGTCGAATACAAGGGGTTCTCGAAAACCGAGCCGCATAAGTGGAATAACGACGCCTTGCCCCGCGACGGCGAGCCCGAGGCCCGGCCCGGCCATCCGAATTCCATCGTAACCGACTGGTCGGTGGACCCGGAGGACTGGGGCTATTTCCTGTGCAAGACCTTCGACGAATGGCGACGGAACGACCTGGGCAAGATCCTGGTCAATCATTTCGAGACGCTCGTGTCGCAGCATATGGGCCTGGGTTCACAGATCTGCATCTACGGCGAGTTCTGCGGCAAGGGCCTGGCCGTGGAGCACAACGGCGACGTCTTCTCCTGCGACCACTACGTCTATCCGGAGTATCGCGTGGGAAACATCAAGGACACCGCACTCGACTCCCAGGTTTTTTCCCGCACGCAGGTGAAATTCGGCTATGCCAAGAACGAAACGCTGCCGGCCTATTGCCGCCAGTGCCCGTATCTCACCGACTGCTGGGGCGAATGCCCGAAGAACCGGATCATCCGCACGCCCGACGGCGAGCCCGGCCTGAACTACCTCTGCGCGGGCCTCAAAAGCTACTTCGCGCACGCCCTGCCCGAGGTCGAGCGCATCGTCGCGGACTTGCGGAAGCAGCCCGTTCAAACCCGGAGGCGCATGTGAAACTGAGTGGGAAGGGGAAGTCGTCAGTGATCAGTAATCAGTTATCAGTCATCGGCATCCGGCTCCCGGCGCTTGCAGTGTCCACGACGGCGAACACTGATTACCGTTTGCTGATTACTGATCACTGTTTACAGACCACTGATCACTTCCATTCGCCCCCCCCACGCCGTTCAGGAACCCGCGCGCTCGGCGCGCCGAAAAGCTTCCAGCTCGGCTTTGAGCGGCGACCAATAAGCGCGGTCTTTGGCTTGCTCGGCGCGGACTTCGGCATCGAGCGATTCGCGCAGCGCGCTCGCTCTCACCCGAAATAGCGAGGCGCAGCAGTGGGCGTCGGCTTGTTTGAGCGCGAGCTTCGTTGGGGAATCGCTGGGCCAAACCGACGAGGCGCTCCGGAGTTCGGGATTCGGCCAGCCAGAACGCGATCCGCTCCGGCGTGGGCTCGCCGCCCAGCGCTCGATAATGGCCTTCGATCAGCGCGTCAATCATTGGCCAATCCTTTTCGCGCTGGGTCTTCTTCGCCTGGACCAAATCCTCCACCGAAAGCAGCTCGAAGGTCTCACCGGTTTCGTCTGTGATCGTCGTCCGCCTCGCCCAAAGCCCTCCAAAATCCGGCAGGTCCCGCAGACGAGTCATCACGTCCACGCGCAGCCCGTCCGCGTCGCCGCCTTGGCACCGGAAATGGACCGCGTGGCCGCGCGCCAGCAAGTCAGAATCGAATGGTGGAACGGCGATGCGTTTGGCGTTGAGATCGCTCAACGCAGCCAGCAGCCGGGAGAAATTCTCCTCCGAGGCCAGCAGCGCCAGGTCAACGTCTTTGCTAAACTGCGCCGCGCCGTAAAACACGCAGGCCTGGCCGCCCATAAGCAGCGCCTGTACCCTGATGTTTCCGGATCGTAGAAAGGACTTGTCGGATCGGGGTCGGGATCAAGGCTGCCTCCCATCGCAAGGTATTGGGCGAAGATCTGCTCGCTTTGACGGAATCGCTCGAGCGGAGTCAGCTCCAGCCACTCCTGCCATTCCTCGGGCATCTCTTCGTACGTCATACCTGGACGGAAGCATATCCCTGCCGCGATGCCCCGTCAACCACACCACTCGCCACTGATTACTGATTACCGATCAGTGTTGCAAACCTACTTCAAAGTGGATATCACCCCGCGCCTGACCTTTTCCGAGAAGGTGCAAGGCATCCTCACCAAGGAGGAGGCGGGGCAGTACACCCACCACGCGGTCTCCACGCTGGAGTTCAAAGTCAAGCGGCATCTTGACCTTGGTGTCTCGTTCCTCTGGGATTATCTGCAAAAGCCAAAGGCGGAATCCGATGGCCAGATACCGCAGAGGAGCGACTTCTACCTCACGGTGGGGCTGGGTTACCGATTCTGAGGGCCTTCGCCACGGGTCAATTGTCAAGCAGGGTTCCTTGGCCCCCCCGGCAAAAACTGCATTGACAGTGAGACGAGCTTGGCCGAGGAAATAACAATATAAGCCTCACTAAGACAGGTTCGGCGGCGGCGGCTACGACCTCATCAACCGCCCTAGCCTGGAGTGGAACATCACCACCGGTCCGGCCTACCAGTACGCCTGGTTTGAGTCGGCCGAGCCGGGAGAACCGACCCACAAAGGGACGGTTGCCCTTACGTTTGGCAGTCGCTTCAAATGGGACATCACTCGTCGCATCAAGTGGACCCTGCAATACCGCGGCCAATACACCAGCTGTGAGGTCGGCGAAACCACCCACCATGCCGTCAGCACTCTATCGGTTGACCTTAACAAACGCCTCACTCTCGACGTCTCCGGCATCTGGGACCGCATCTCGGATCCCAAGGTTGGCGCGGACGGCGTTCGACCCAAGCCGGATGATTTTAGCCTGATCGTCGGAGTGGGAGTGCATTTCTGAACCGGACGCATACGCTCTGGCCATTGGGCTCGGCTTCGGGATGCAGAACTTGCTCAAGTGCTTTATCAGTGGCATCATTATTCTCCTTGAGCGCCCTTTCCGGGTCGGCGACGTGCTGGAGATTGACGGGCGCCGCGGGACGGTGACGACCATTGGCATTCGGTCGAGCGTGCTGATGCTCTGGGACCGGACTGTCCATCTCGATACCGTTTCCCCGTTGCGGGTGCAGGTCATGCCGGTGGAACAAGAGGGGCCGTCGGTGCGGTTACCGATTTGAAAGGACAGCCAATGCGTCAAGCAAGCAAACAAACGGAACAGGATTCCAAGGCGGGCGGCGGACTAAGCCTGCTGTCCTTCTTCCTGGCGGCGCTGGCCTTGGCGGCGGTTTCGTGCAAGGTCGGGCCCACCTACGTCACCCCCACGGCCAAAGTCGCCAACCATTGGCAGCCGACCACCGTCGTCACCAACCAGGCGTATAGCGCCGCCGAGGAATCCTGGTGGCGCAACTTCCACGACCCGGTGCTCGACCGGTTGGTCGAGACCGCCTTCCGGAACAACCTCTCCCTGCAGGCCGCCGGCGTGCGCATCCTCGAAGCGCGAGCCCAGCTCAACAGATCCATCGGCAACTTGTTTCCCCAGCAACAGGGGCTGGGCGGCCAGTTGAACTACTCCCGGTTAAACGATGGCGTGGTCTCAAGCCTCCCGGGCATTGACCGCAACTATCTCTCCGACCAACTGCTGTTTGCCGCGACTTGGGAGATTGACTTCTGGGGCAAATACCGCCGCGGCATCGAATCGGACCGCGCCAACTACCTCAGCACAATTGCCTCTTACGACGATGCGCTGGTCACCTTGATTGGCGATGTCGCCAGCAGCTACGTCAATATCTGCACGCTGGAGGAGCGGCTGCGGGTGGCGGACCGAAACCTGGGAACTCAGAAGGAGAGCTTGCGCATCGCCACGGCGCAGTTCAAAGCCGGCGAAACCAGCGAGCGCGACGTGGAGCAGGCGACCAGCCGGCTCGCGCAAACCGAAGCGCAGATCCCGGGCCTCGAAGAAGCCCTGAGCCAGACCAGGAACGCCCTCGCGGTCCTGCTGGGCGAGACGCCCGGCGAGGTGGGCCGCCAACTATCCGGCCCCGGCCGCATCCCGGTGGCGCCCCCCAGTGTGGCGGCCGGCATTCCGAGGGACCTGCTGCGCCGTCGGCCCGACGTGCGGGCGGCTGGGTTGACTGCGGCCTCGAAATCGGCGCTGATCGGCGTCGCCCGGGCCAACATGTATCCGAGCTTCTCACTGTCGGGCGAGTTCGGCTTTTCGAGCAACAATGAAGGCCGCAACTCGCTGTCGGACATGTTCAACTGGGAGAGCCGCGCACTCAACGCCGGCGCGGGCTTCTTCTTTCCGATCTTCAACTACGGGCGGCTGGTCAACCAGGTCCGCGTCCAGGATGCCCAGTTCCAAGCCGCCGTGCTCAATTACCAGAACACCGTGCTGCAGGCGCAGCAGGAAGTGGAAAACGGGCTGGCCGCCTTTGGCTCTCAGCAACGGATCGTGGCATCGCTGACGCAAGCCGCCGTCGCCGCCCGCCGCTCCACCAACCTCGCGATGATCCAATACAAAGGCGGCCAGACGGATTACACGACCGTCCTCACCGCGGAACAGAACCAGTTGGCCATCGAGGACGCGCTGGCGAACGCCCAGGGCAGCGTGGTACAAGGCATCATCTCCGTTTACCGGGCGCTGGGTGGCGGCTGGCAGATCCGCCAGGGCCGCGACGTGGTCTCGGACGGGGTCAAAGCCGAAATGGCGCGCCGCACCAATTGGGGCCGGCTGCTGGAGCCCGCGCAACATTTACCCCACAGCCCAACCGCCCAGGACATCAGTCAAACCCGGGGCGGGCAGTAATCACGAGAACACCTATGAAGTCAAAATCCCCCTTGCCGCCAGCCTGGGAACGGGCGTTTCTTGCCACTACTACGACGAGTTTGTTATGGCTCCCTCTCCTCCTTTGGAGGAGAGGGTGGGGGAGAGGAGGCCGATGTGCTTTGAAATCCGCGCAATCCACACTGGCCTTCGAGCATACGAGCCCCTCTCCCTGCCCCTTTCCCCGCAAGCGGGGAGAGGGAAATCCTCTGCAACGTCTGGTGGTAGTGCCCAGACGCGCCCCCTCGGAACTCCCGGGCGCGCCGGAGCCAGACTGGACTTGCGCGAACCGTTTGGAGTGCACGGAATTCGTTCCGCACTCTACGCGACCCCGGTGGTCTGCTGAGTGTATTTGGGAGTCCTGTTCCCCCTCACCCCGGCCCTCTCCCTTAGGGAGAGGGAGCCATGTAGCCCCGCTCTCGACCCTCCCTGGGGCTCCAGATTCGCCGACGCACGGACGACGATTCTCCCTCTCCCTAAGGGAGAGGGCCGGGGTGAGGGGGAACAGGGTGCAGCTTGCACCTGAACCGCCGCTCTCACGCGATGCGTGTCAGGTGAACGAGCTTGCCGCTGCTTTACGTGCCGGGCGGCAAATATCCTGGCTGGGTTGCTTCCTGGTCCTGACGCTGGCTCTCGCCGGGTGCGGCAAGCCGGGCGGAGCGGTTCAGCAGGCGCCCCCCACGGTCACGGTCAGCCAACCCCGGCAGGAGGAGGTAACCGACTACCTTGACCTTACCGGGACCGTCTCGCCCTCCCGAACCGTGGACCTGGTCGCGCGCGTCCTCGGTTACCTCGAATCCGTGGACTTCGATGACGGCGCGATGGTCGAGTCGGGGAAGCTGCTCTTCGTGATCGAGCCCGAGCCCTACAAGGAGCAATTGGCGCTGGCGCAGGCGGCGCTGCTGCGGGCGCAATCCGAATACGACCGTCAGGTCAGCCTGATCCAATCGAACGCGACTTCGCAGGCCAATCTCGAAAGGTGGCTCAGCGAGCGCGACCAGGCGGCGGCGCAGGTGGCATTGGCGAAACTGAACCTGGGCTACACCCGCGTGACCGCCCCTTTCAGCGGGCGCATTGGCCGGCACCTGGTGGACCCAGGCAACCTGGTTGGGCCCGGCACGACCACCAAGCTGGCCACCCTGGAACAGATCAAGCCGATCTACGTCTATTTCAACCTCAACGAGCGTGACGCGCTCCGGATCGCCGCCGTCATGCGCGAGCGTGGGCTGCAGGCCAAGAACGCCATCGGCAAAAAACCGGTCTTTGTCGGTTTGCAGACCCAGGAAGGCTACCCCGAGGAAGGCACGCTTGATTTTCTGGGCACTGATATCAGCACCGCAACCGGGACTTTGCAGATGCGGGCGGTCTTCGCAAACACGAACCATGTGCTCATTTCCGGCGCCTTCGTGCGGGTGCGCGTCCCGCTGGGTCAGCCCAAGCCGATGCTCGTCGTGCCCAACAGCGCCATCGGCAACGACCAGGAGGGTGATTACGTGCTGGTGGCCGGGGCGGGCAACGTCGTCGCCCGGCGGACGGTGGTCAAGGGGCCGCTGACCCCCAACGGCTGCGCCATTCGTAGCGGGCTTGCTCCCGAGGATCGAGTGGTCGTCAATGGGATAATGCTCGCCAAGCCCGGGGCTACGGTGACTCCGGTGGCCGAACCGGCGGGCCAATCGCCCGCTGCCTCTACGAACCTTTGACCCATCCCAAGGGGCACGCATGTTTGCCAAATTCTTCATCGAACGGCCCGTCCTGGCCAACGTCATCGCCATCGTCATCATGCTGCTGGGCGGCGTGGCCATTTCCACCCTGCCCGTCGAGCAATACCCGCCCATCACGCCTCCCACCGTCCAGGTCACCGCCAACTATCCCGGCGCCAGCGCCAAGACCCTGGTCGAGACTGTCGCCCTGCCCATCGAGCAGCAGGTCAATGGCGTCGAGAAAATGCTCTACATGCAGTCCACCTGCACCTCCGATGGCCGTTACACCCTGACAGTCACGTTCGACGTCGGCACCGACCTGGACTTCGCCCAGGTGCTGGTACAGAACCGCGTCGCGGCGGCCATGTCCCAGTTGCCGGCCTCCGTGCAGCAACAGGGCGTTGTCACCAAGAAGAAATCCACCGCCATCCTGCAAATCGTCACCCTGACCTCCACCAACAAGGCCCATGACAGCCTGTTCCTGAGCAACTTTGCCACCCTGGCGCTGCGAGACAAGCTGGCGCGACTGCCGGGGGTCGGCGATGTCGTCGTGTTCGGCATCGGTGAATACAGCATGCGCATCTGGCTTGACCCCGAGCAGATGCGCCAGCGCTCCCTGACGCCCCGCGACGTCATCAATGCCATCCAACACCAGAATGCCAAAGTCACCGCCGGCCAGATTGGCATGCCGCCCGCGCCCCCGGGCCAGGATTTCCAGCTCACCGTCAACGTCGCCGGTGCCTTGACCAACGCCGAGCAATTCGAGCAAATCATCGTCAAATCCTCCCCCGACAACGGTGGCCAGATCACCCGCGTCCGCGATGTCGGCCGGGTCGAACTGGGAGCCCGCACCTACAGCCAGTTCTTCAAAATGGACGGCGGGGCCGCGGGTGGCATTGCCATCTACCAGTTGCCCGAGGCCAACGCCCTGAACACGGCGAAGGTGGTGCGCACTGCTCTCGAAGGTTACTCCAAGACCTTTCCCGCGGGCGTCCAGTATTCCATCCCGCTTGATACGACAACCTTCGTGCGGGAGTCAGTCAACGAAGTTTATCATACCCTTTACGAAGCCGGCATCCTCGTTCTGCTGGTCATTATGGTCTTCCTGCAGGACTGGCGGGCGACACTCGTCCCGGCGACAACCGTGCCCGTGACCATTGTGGGGGCCTTTGCCGGCATTGCGCTGCTGGGCTTCAGCATCAATCTGCTCACGCTCTTCGCCATCGTGCTCGCCATCGGCATTGTCGTGGACGACGCCATTGTGGTGGTCGAAGGGGCGGCCAAGCACATTGAACGCGGCAAGTCTCCCAAACAGGCCAGCATTGACGCCATGCGGGAGCTCTTCGGCCCGATTATTGGCATCACCCTGGTGCTCATGTCCGTCTTCCTGCCTCCGGCCTTCATGCCCGGCATCACCGGCCAGATGTATCGCCAGTTCGCCCTGGTGATCGCCGTGACGGCCATCATCTCAGCCCTTAACGCCGTCACCCTGAAACCAACCCAATGCGCCCTGTGGTTGCGCGCCCCGGACCCCAAGCGCAAGAAGAACATCTTCTTCCGCTGGTTTAATTCCGCCTATGAACCCACCGAGCGCGCTTACGTGCGCCTGATTCGCTCAATGATCCAGCGGAGCGGCCTGATGGTCCTGGTGGCGCTGGTGCTCGTTGGTCTGGCCGGCTGGGGACTCACCAGGATTCCCACCGGCTTCATTCCCACCGAGGACCAGGGCTACCTGCTCATCGCGGTGCAATTGCCCGACGGCGCTTCCCTTGAGCGAACCGAGCGGGTCATGGACGAGGTCACTCGCATTGCCCGCGCCACCCCGGGGGTCGAGCACACCATCGTTCTCGGCGGCCTCTCCGCGCTGGACAACAGCGCCTCGCTCGCCAACGCCGGCATTGCCTACCTGGTGCTCAAAGACTGGGGCCAACGCGGCCCAGGTCAGGACCTCAGGAGCATTTACCAGAAACTCTCCGGTCAGCTCTCCCATCTCCAGGACGCCAGCACCCTGGTCCTGGTCCCGCCGCCGATCCAGGGCCTTGGCCTTTCGGGCGGGTTCCAAATGCAGGTCGAGTTAACCGACGGCACGTGGGATTACACCCGGTTGCAGCAAGCCGCCGACGCCCTGGTGACCGAGGCGAAAACCAAGCCGGCCATCCAGGCCGCCTTCACGCCCTTCCGGGCGCAGGTGCCCCAGGTTTCCGTCACTGTGAACCGTTCCCAGGCCGAGACACTCAACGTGGCCGTCGGCGACGTCTATGACACTTTGCAAAGCTACCTGGGCAGCAGTTACATCAACCTCTTCACCCGCTTCGGCCATAACTTCATGGTCTTCTCCCAGGCCGAGGCCAAAGACCGGCTCCGGGCCGACGATATCAAGAATTACTACGTGCGCAGCCAGGGCGGCCAAATGGTTCCCCTGGGGACACTGGCTGATATCAAAGATGACCGGGGACCCTCGCTCATCTCTCTCTACAACCTCTTCCCCGCCGCGACGATCAACGGCGCCGTGGCCCGAGGCTTCAGCTCCGGTCAGGGCCTTGACATGATGGAGACGATGGCCGACCAAACGCTCGGCCCCGGTTTGCAGTATGAGTGGACCGCAATGTCCTACCAGGAAAAGCTGGTCGGCAGCTCCACCTACTTCATCTTCGCGCTGGCGTTGTTGCTCGTCTATTTCGTGCTGGCGGGCCAGTACGAGAGCTGGATCACGCCCGGGGCCGTTATCCTGGCCGTCCCGCTGGCCCTGCTGGGGACCGTCGGCGCGCTGACCGCCCTCGGCGTGGCCAACAATATCTACGTGCAAATCGGCCTCGTGCTCCTCATCGCCCTCTCCGCCAAGAACGGGATTCTGATCGTCGAGATGGCCCGCGAAGGGCGGGCCGCCGGCAAGAGTATCATCGAGGCCGCCGCCGATTCCGCCCAGGTCCGTTTCCGGCCCATCCTGATGACTTCCTTTGTGTTCATCCTCGGCGTGATGCCGCTGGTGCTGGCCAGCGGCGCCGGTGCCAGCGCGCGCAAATCCCTCGGCATCGCCGTCGCCTCCGGCATGTTGGCCTCGACCTGCCTCGCCGTGCTCTTCGTGCCCTCGTTCTACGTCGTGTTGCAGAAGATCGCCGAGCGCAAAAAGGCCAAAGCTCCAACCACACCCCAGCAGCCGCCTCCTCCCGCGCCGCAGCCTTGAGTCAGTCCTCGGTGTCCCTGCCAAATCCCAAGCTCAGTTCAGTGTGAGTGCCAGAGAAATGGCCCCGCCAGCGAAATGGCCCCACAAGGCATTCGTATCGAGCGGTTTCCAGCCTTTTATGTCTGGCGGAACCCAAAACTCACACCCGGCATTCGGGACATGCCGCCAACCTGCCGGAGGGAAGAGCGACGTGGACGGGGGGCAACCCGCGCCGGCAACGATTAGCGCCAGAAAAACAAACTGGGCAACGGTGCCCACGCCGAACGTCAGAGGTGAGCGACAGGGATGAGCCGCCACTCGCGTCCGACAAACACAACAAGCGTAACCGGCTCATCCCCGTTCGCTCGGCCGATTTTGTTAGGCGCGGTCACGGTAACACCACAAATGTTCCTGTTCCTTTCTGAACGAAAACTCCGGCGTCATACGATTCTACCGCTAACGAACCATTGGTTTGGGTTTGGAACTGCAACTTGAACACATCCAGCCAACCGTCTATGTGCAGTTTGGTCACATGGGCGGAACTGTCACTCATCCGATAGTAGGTGTAATCAAAGACGCTATATGGATCGCTCGGATTTCCATCATTGCCTATGGAAGAACTCGTGAAGGCCAAAGTCCATGTTCCTTTGTTCGCAACGTTTATACGAATGTTTTTTCCAGTTAAGGCCAATGGCGCGATCCAATGAACCGCAGCGTTTGTCTCAACTACCCTGAACAAGCCTTCCGGCAGGGGAGTGGTGAAATACCGTATTTCTTGATCCCCTTTGCCTTCGATCTCCTCGATCTTCACCCAATTGTTGAGATTCGTGGACTGCTGGAAGATGTAGGTCTTGTTCGTAGCCGTCAGAACGGAAATCTGGACTGCTCTGCTGATGGTTGTGGCATTTGTGTCAGCGAGGCAATCCCCCGCGCACCAAGAGGTGCAGCAGAGAACTGCCAATACTGTGGTTAACCGTGGGGTATGTGTTTTCATTCCCGTTCGTTTTATGTTTGTTGTTTGCGTGAACAAAATGCTGCGAGTTCTGCGCCTAACATTGATTAACAGTTTTGACCCGATAATACGATACTGGCTTGGTTTTCGGGCAGGTTTGCCCTGATATTAGGCGGGGCAATATCGAGGCGAAAAGCCCAAGTATCCATAGCGAGAACGATGGTAGAAGGCGGACATAAGAAGTCAAGAACCGACTCCAAGATTACAGGACCAGCGAAAGCGGCCTCAAAGGCAGCGGGGGCGACGGCCGACTTTGTCTTCACACCGTTAGGGCCAAACTCGTCGAAAGACAAAGTCATGGAAGAGCCCGAACTCAGAAGCTTGGCCTTGGCGGTGTCCGAACAAAGCTTGTCCACATCGCGCCCTTGGCGGCGTTTGGTTTAGCGGACTTCAATAAACCTTCCGCCCGCCGCCAGTCGGCTCCTGCTTTCCGGGAGGAACCGTTTCCGACAGGCCTCGGCAGGGCGTGTCTTGTTAGTACCACCATTTCGGGCAGCCATAGGCCGGAAACCCGAAGGCCGAAACCCGAAGGCCGAAAGAAGGCCGAAGTCCGAAACCCGAAAGACGAACCTGCTCCATCCTCGCGCCTGGGGCTGCGACCCAGCCGGCAGCGGCTCAATCAGCGCTAGCAGAGGGGCGAGAGCAGGCTTTTCGGATTTCGGATTTCGGACTTCGGCCTTCTTTCGGCCTTCGGGTTTCGGATTTCGGATTTGGGAGCCTGGCGCCTGGGGGTACTGTCGAGAAGCGCCCGAATTGCTGAATCACTGGCCAGCAGGATTGACGTGAGGGCGGCGACTTCAGTATGCTGGACATAAGAACCTATGAAAATCATAGATGTCCCTCAGAGCGGTCACCTTGGCAACTTTATCAGCTTCCGGACGAAACATGGGCAGGTCCGGCGGCCTTACGTGGTCCCGCTGGACCCGCGCACGCCCGCGCAACTCGTCCAGCGGCGAGCCTGGGCCGAGGCCGCCCCGCGTTGGCGGTTGCTCACCGAGATCCAGCGCGCTGGATGGAGAGACCTGGCTTCCCGAGTTCCCAGCCACGGGCGATTGGTAGATAACGGCTTCCTGAAAGGGCACCAACTCTACCAGAAGATCAACGGCAACCGCCTGTTCCTCGGTGAACCCTGGCTGGATGAGGCGCCCGATCTGCCCGATTTCAGTGAAAACCCCGTCGGCGACCTCTCCATCACCAACACCGCCGGCACCATTACTTTGTGCCTGCCGGTCGGCGCCGCCCCGGAGCATCCCATCCTGGTCTCGGCCACCAAACCGGGAAGCGCCGGGGCGCAGTTTCCGAGTCGCTTCGTGTTCATCGGCCTCCTGCCCGTCCCCGAGAACGGTCTCTGCGATATCACCCTGATGTATTTGGCCAAATACCGCGCCCTGGCCGCCTACGACCGCGTCTTCATCCAAACCATCCAGCAGCTCAACGGCTGGCGGAGCTTGCCCAGGCAGACCACCGCCGTGGTGCCTGCGCCGTAAGTCACTGGTTCACAGGAACATACCAACGGGTTCAGAACCCGAGACTCCCCTGCCTCTCTTCCCGGTCGGTCCCGCCTGGCCCGCACCCGGGTCTTCCGCTGTGACCAGGTAGTGACCAGGTAGTGACCATGTAGTCACCAGGTAGTGACCAGGTAGTAGAGCTACTACCTGGTCACTACCTGGTGACTACATGGTCACTACCTGGTCACTACCTGGTCACAGCGGTAGAGGGATGCCGGAGTGGTTGAGCATTGGACATCCGGGGGGTGGCAGAACAACCGATCTCCACAAATCGGTATCCCAAGGGCCTCGGGTCGGGCTGGGGGCTGGATCCTGGGTGACGGGCTTCGGGCTCGGCTGGCTCTCCTCCCAGGTCAATCAGGGCCGACGCAAAAAGGGGCCAAAACAGGGGCGGGGACGGCTCGTCCCCATGCTCTCAGGTTCGCCCAGGGAATCCTGGGGACGAGCCGTCCCCGCCCCTGTTCTTGAATCCGCCATGCAGGTCAATCGGCAGGAGCGTTCCTCGCTTGAAACGGTGGCTGGTAATGGCATCATGCGCCCGAATTTGAATTGTGCCATTGGCGGCGCGGGCGAAGGTCGTCTGCCGCCGGACAGGGCAGGAGAATTGTAGAATGTCGTATCGAGCCTGGTTTCAATGCATCAACCCGCAGTGCGGAGCCACTTATCCGCTGAACTCCATCGTGTACCAATGCCAGCAGTGCCAGTCGCTGCTGGAAGTGCAGCACGACATGGCGGCGCTCGCCAAGCGCGGCGCGGCGGCGTGGATGAAGCTCTTCGAGGACCGCTACAAGAGCAACCAATGGCCGTACGGTTCCGGCGTCTGGGGCAAGAAGGAATGGATCCTGCCGCAGATCAGCGACGACAATGTCGTGTCGCTCTACGAGGGCGGGACGAACCTTTTCTGGGCCGAGCGCTTCGGCAAGGTCATCGGCGTGGACGACCTGTGGATCAAGCTCTGCGGCAACACCCACAGCGGGTCATTCAAAGACCTCGGCATGACGGTGCTGGTTTCGCAGGTCAAACAGATGATCTCCGAAGGCGCGCCGATCAAGGCGGTGGCGTGCGCCTCGACCGGCGACACCTCGGCGGCGCTGGCGACGTATTGCGCGGCGGCGGGCATCCAGTCGATCGTGCTGCTGCCGCGGGGCAAGATTTCCATCGCCCAGTTGATCCAGCCGGTCTCCAACGACGCCCTGGTGCTTTATCTGGACACCGACTTCGACGGCTGCATGAAGCTGGTGCAGGAGATCACCAAAGACCCGACGCTCTACCTGGCCAACTCGATGAACTCCCTGCGCGTCGAAGGCCAGAAGACCGTGGGCATCGAGATCGTCCAGCAGTTCGACTGGGAAGTGCCCGACGTGATGATCATCCCCGGCGGCAACCTGGGCAACGTCTCGGCGCTGGGCAAAGGGTTGCTGATGATGAAAGACCTCGGGCTGATCGCCAAGCTGCCGCGCATTGTGGTGGCCCAGGCGCAGCGGGCCAACCCGCTCTATCGCTCCTACCTGCGCAACTTCGAGACGCTTCGAGCCCATCCAGGCCGAGAAGACGCTGGCCAGCGCCATCCAGATCGGCAACCCGGTCAGCTTCGAGAAAGCCGTCCGCATCCTCAAGCAATTCAACGGCATCGTCGAGCAGGCCAGCGAGGAGGAACTGGCCGACGCCGCGGCGCTGGGCGACCGCACCGGCATGTTCAACTGCCCGCACACGGGCGTCGCGCTGGCGGTGCTCATCAAGCTGCTCAAGGCCGGCAAGATCGACAAGTCCGAGCGCGTGGTCGTGATCTCGACCGCGCACGGCCTGAAGTTCGTCGAGATGAAGGTGAAGTATCACCAGCGCGAACTGGAATTCCCGAGCCGCCACGCGAACCAGCCCATCGAGCTGCCCGCGCGGCTGGACGCCGTCAAGGAAGCGCTGCAGAAAGCGCTGCTGACCAAACGGGAGTTTCGGCTCTAGCCAACGCCGATTCACTGGCTTGCCGAGTCGTAGTTCGGAGCGCTCGGTCCCCTGGTAAGAGGCCCGCCTGCGCCCGAGGACGGGCTTCGGCGCGGCAGTCTTCGTTCTCCGCTGCGCTCCGAACGAAGGGCTAAAGGCGTTTCTTGGCAAAGGCACGGCCCGAGGCGGTTTTGAGGTAGTGCTCGAACTGGGACGCACGCTCCCGATTCGTGAAGGCAACCGCGGTCTTGATGCGCCAGGGACGGAATTGGGAGGTGTGGGGCACTTCGCCGGCATTATGCCGTTTGAGACGGGCACGCAGGTCCTCAGTCATCCCAACGTAGTAATGCTCGGAGCCTTGCTCGCTTTCAAGAATGTAAACGTAGGAGAATGCCATTTCCGATTCACTGGCTTGCCGAGTCGTAGTTCGGAGCGCTTGTCCTGCTGACGTAACAGCCCGCCTGCGCCCGAGGACGGGCTTCGGCGCGGCAGTCTTCGTTCTCCGCTGCGCTCCGAACGAAGACTGGCGGGAGCGACGAGGCTCGAACTCGCAACCTCTGCCGTGACAGGGCAGCGCTCTAACCAATTGAGCTACGCCCCCGCTAGGGGAACGAAAACCTAAGAAATGCCGCCCCGCTCGTCAAGCGTGACTGAATAAAATGTTCGGGCAGCAGACGCCAAGGAGGTGGGGGTGGGGAACCCCGCTGAAGAAACGTACTGCCACCCGAACACCACAAAAATACGCCCTCTGCGCCAAGCCTGTCAACAGGAGAATTCCAAATCTTACACGCTTGGGCGCATCTCGGACGTACCACCAAGCGGCGGGATGGTCCGACCGGCATAGGAGCGCAGCCTTCAGGCTGCAGAGATGCGGGTTGTGGAGGAGTGTCGGGTTTGTCCGGGACGCTCGGGCATTCGCACGTTCTGCAGCCTGAAGGCTGCGCTCCTATGCAGTGGTGGGATCTCCAAGATACGCCCCACACGCTTTCACGACGCACCTTTTCATTTCGGTAAGCGCCAAGCGGTGGGGGATTTGGAAAAGATCAGTGCCTGCACGCGCTGGGGGCCGCCATCGCGCCGAGGTCGGCCGGGCAGGCCTGATTGGTGACGCGAACCGAGAGCACACAGGGGTTATCGCGAGGCGCGAAGCGTTTGGAGTGCGTGGAGCTTGCTCCCGCTTTCCGCTATACCTTGCCGCATCTGTGTCCATTCCGTGCGCTGTTGGAGTTCGCGAGACCTGTTCCCCCTCACCCCTGCCCTCTCCCTCAGGGAGAGGGAGGACCGTCCTCAGCCGGGGGGCAAAACCCACGCGCCTGGAGTTTTCAAAGACCGGGCCATGCGGCTCCCTCTCCCTGAGGGAGAGGGCAGGGGTGAGGGGGAACGAAGCTCACGCTATACCAGAGCCGCAGCCATTACCAGCGCACGTCCGCCACTTAGCCGGCTTCTCTGATTCAGAACGCTATCGCCAGTTCGCGCGGGCGGTCTTCGTTGGTGAAGCGAACCCAGAGCAACCGGTGCTCGGCAGAATAGACAAAGCCCTTGAGCGGCTGGCCATCGAGCGTGACGGAACGCGGGGCGGACGGCGCATGCGACCAGCACCACCGCCGGGGTGTTGACCACGCCCTCGACGGCGAGTAACAGCTCGTGCGCGCCCTGCTTCACCGGCAAGGCTTTGCAGGCCGAGGCGATGACTTGGGGCCGCCGGCCACGGACGGCGTCGAGATCAACCAGGAAGAACCGGGAGCCGGGTGTGAGGGTCACCGTCTCCTGCACCCGCAGCTCAGGATCAAAGAGATTCACCAACCGGCCCTTGAGCTGCTTCTGCTCGCCGGCAACCGACTCATCAAGCCCCGCCCCGAGGATGTACGGGCCGCGGCGCAGGAGGAGGTAATTCGTCTCGCGCCATTTCAGATCGGCGCGGTCTGCCGCCTGTTTGACCATCGCGGCCAACCGGACGTCGCCGTCCGCGCTCGCGGCGAGGCTGGCGGGGTTTTCGCGCAGCCAGAGCACGCTGCCCTTGCCCACTTGCCTCCAGGGTGAATCCCCAGCCGCCTGCGCCTTGCCCTTCTCCCCGGACGGCTCAGTGGATACACCCAGTTGCGCGAACAGGTCTTCACGCGGGGTGGCGTAATGCCGGCCGTCGCTGTTCCACCACTCGCGCACGGCGTTGTAGGGGTCTGTGTCGTCGTCGCACACGATCAGTTCTCCGCCGTGCTTGACCCACGCGGCCAGCGCTGGATGCACCTCCGGGCTGAGCGGCTTCATGCCGTCATAGGTCAGCAGCAGAACGCGGAAGCCCTTGAGATAGTCGGGGATGGTCACATTCTCAAGCTGCACCGGTGTGACCGGCATGCCGCGCTTCAGCAGCGGCAGCGCCAGACCATAGAACTGGCTCAGGTTCGGGTCGCTGGGCGTAGGATCGCCGCGCTCGAACATGAGCGAGTCGCCGATCACCACGCCGATGCCGGTCGTGCCGCAGTCCCATTGAACACGGCGCTGGTGCATGTCGTTGAGGGCGTTAATGACGGTCTGCACCTCGGTAGCGTAGGCGGGCGGCATCGGCTCACGCTCGCTGCGCCGGGCGCGCGGTGCGGATAGCGCCCGCCGAAGACCCGCTCCGGCCAGGGCGCCACCTCGAAGCGCCACACGTCGGGCTGGAACAGCGAGGCGACCATCGTGGACTCCCAGTTCGACGCGGTAGTCGGTCCAGTCGTGGTTTGGGTTGTCTTCGACGGGGTCGTTCAGGAACCAGACGCGGCGGCCGGTGCGCGCGGACGAGGTTCATCATGGCGCCGTATTCGAGGAAGGCGGTCTCGAAGGTGCGCTCGCGCAGTTGGCCGCGGTAGAGGATCGGATTGCGCGCGGTGCCGGTCCAGACCTGGGCGATGTAGCCGTCGCAGCCTTTCAAGAGGGCCAGGCTCGATTCCGGGCTGACAATGCGGATGTGGGAATAGCTGGGGAGGCTGTGGGTGGGCACGTAACAGCGCACTTCCTTGCCCGTGCGGTGGTTGTAGTCCTGCACGTAATCAAACACCTGCTGCAGGGCGCGGCGGTAGAGGTAATACTTGAGCCTGGAGGAGCGCCACTGGGCGTCCACCGAACTATGCGGCGGCTGCCACGACTCGCGATAATAGTTGCGCCACTCGCGCTTGAAGCCCTCCGAGTAGCCGCCATTCACCCAGAACTCGGGCTCCTCGAGGTGGATTGCCACCGCGCCGGCATCGAGCGCGCGCTGGACGCCCGACGCAGAGGAATTTGCCGTAGTTCGTTCCGGGGCACATGTAATAGACATCGCCGCCGTGGCTGATCTTCTTCCCATCCCGAACCGTTTGGGCCTCGTCTTCGTGGTTCACGCCGTCGAAGCGCCCGTAAAGGTAATCCTGGTATGACCCCCAGGCGACGCCCGTCATCACATGGATGCGGTAGCCGTGATCGCGCCAGGTTTGGATGCGCCCGGACAGGCTGGGGTCAATGCCGTAGGCGAGGACCACGTCGGAGCGCAGGTCGGCGATGCCGCTCCAGGGCTGGCTGGTTTGGAAGCAGGTGCGCTCCAGGTTTTGCTGCGGATCGGGGGGGAAGGCCGACAGGGTGTCAGCGGCCAGGGCCGGGAACACCGCGAACAGGAGAGCCGGGAGCATATACGCCAGACGGAACATGGAGATAAGATGCACCGAGTGGTAGCGGCGTTCACGCAAAATCGCCCAGAGCCACCAACATCCCGACCCGCCGCGGGGTTTTAGCCCTTGTCCGTCAGGTCCGGGTCATACCGGTTGAGTGGGGATGAACGGCGGCATCGGGCAGTCGAGCGTGTCGGCGATGGCCCGCAGCAGTTCGGCTTCGATTTCCTGGATGACGCCGTCGGCGGCAACCGTTTGGGCGCAGGCATTCAGCACGTTCTTCTTGATCTGCGGGAGCGGCCTGGCACAGCCGGTTCAACGCCGCGTCCACCTGCGCCAGTTCGCATTCATCTTCGGGCAGCAGCCGGAGCCCGGCCTGAGCGGCGTGGCTGAGCGGCTGGGCGCCTTGCTGGAAGGCGAATTGGATCTTGTCCGGCTCCTCCTGGCCGAGGTAAGCCAGCGCGGAGAGCAGGACCGCGCAATCTGTCGCCAGCGGCTTGAGCGCATAGTACTGAATGACCGGTTTGCGGGCCTGCGCGAAACTGGGCTCCAGGTGGCGCAAGACGATCTTCTGCAGCACGTATTCGAACAGATCAATCTCGCCGTCGCTTTCCACCAGCTTCTGCACCGCCGTGCGGAACTGCTGGAACTGCGCCGGGCGAGAGGTGGCGCAAGCCGGGCATGGCCAGATCAACCAGCGGCAGTTTGGCGTGCGTGGCGACGGCCTGGACTTCCGGCAGCACACGCTGCGTTTCCTGGCAAATGGCGGCGGAGGTGGCGGCGGCCAGCTCGTCAAGTTGCTTGCGTCGAGTGGCTTCGTCGTCGCTCAGCAGCAGCGCATAGATCAGCGTGCAGGCGCCGAGCCCTTCGCGCGCGGCGGCTTGCAGGCTGGCCGGGATGCTGGCGCGCAGCCCCTCGGCGTAGCTCAGGTGGGCGGGGGTGGGCGTGCCGGCGCTGGCCATCACCGTCTGGGCGGCGATGATCGGCGGCGCGAGCCGGCCCATGCCCCCTTGCGCGCCTGGCATACCGGGGAAAGGAAACGGAAGGGGCGATCGCTGCTGAGCGGCGAGCTCGCGCTGCCGGCGCGCTCCACCTCGGCGGCGCCCACGGGCGGGAAGTTTCCGTCGAAGCTCGGGTCAATGGCCCGGATGCGGTCGGCCAGCGGCGGATGGGTGTCCATCAGGCTGAAGAACGGACTCGCCCACGCCGTTGCCGAAATACATGTGGCTGGCTTCCTCGGCATGGGGCGCCTGAAGCTTCGAGCCGTCGCTCGAGGCCGCCGATCTTCTTGAGCGCGCCGGCCAGGCCCGCCGGGTTGCGCGTGAACTGCACCGACGAGGCGTCGGCCAGAAATTCGCGCTGGCGGCTGACGGCGGCCTGGATGAGCCGGCCAAAGAAGACGCCGATCCCGCCAATCGACCAGCAGCGCCAGCCCGAGCAAGCGGCAGCGCATTCCGGTCTCGGCTGCTGCGCGCCGCGGGTGTAAAGGAGAACCCGGCCGATGACGGCCAGGCAAAGGATGCCGAAAATGATGCCCATGAGCCGCAGGTTCAGCCGCATGTCGCCGTTGAGGATGTGGCTGAACTCGTGGCCGATGACGCCTTGCAACTCGTCGCGGGACAGCAGCCTCATGCGCCGCCGGTGACGGCGACCACGGCGTCGCTGGTCGAGTGGCCGGCGGCAAACGCGTTGATGCCTCGTTCGTCGGGCAGCACATAGACCTGCGGCACCGGCACGCCCGGCGGCGATGGCCATCTCCTCCACGACGTTCCGCAGCTTGCGCTCGTCCGGGTCGGTCGTGCTGGGATCAACGAGCCGCCCGCCCAGCATCGTGGCCACCGCGCTGCCGCCCTGGGCCAGTTCGAGGGTCTTGAAGCCGCTGCCCAGGGCAATGACCGCCAAGCGTGCCCACGGCAGCGCCGAGGAAGAGCTGCGGATTCCAGAGCGCCAGTTGTGGTGCCTGCTCGTAGGCATTCATGATGGTGCGGCGCCGACGCCGGTAAAGATCACCAGCGCCGCGGCATAGACCGCCACGATGAGCATCGCCACGCCGAGAACGAAATAAACGACCAGGAGCTTGGTGTTGTGGCGCGCCTGGTCCTGTCGCTCGAAGAAGTCCATGCGCGGTGCTGAAGTCACCTGGTTACAGAGGTTACAAGGTTACATGAGTTACAGGGTTGCATCGGGGAGCCTGCCCGCGCGGGCAGAGTAACCATGCGACTGATACTCGTAATGCAGGAGGTCAAGAGAACGAGACTTTGGGCGCCTCTTTCTCTTCCGGCTTCTCGATGACGAACAGTTCCGCCGGCGCCGAAGTTGAACGTGCCGGCAATCATGTTGGTCGGGAACGTCTCGCGCTGGGTGTTGTAGGCCATCACCGAGTCGTTGTAGGCCTGGCGGGCGAAGGCGACCTTGTTCTCAGTCGAGGTCAACTCCTCCATCAGGGCCATCATCGTCGTGTTGGCCTTCAGGTCGGGGTACGCCTCGGCGACGGCGAACAGGCGGCCGAGCGTGCCGGTCAGGGCGGTTTCGGCGCCGGACAGCTCTTTCATCGCCGACGGCGTCGCCGGGGTTTTGCGCAGCGCGCACGTTGGCGGCGGAGGCGGCGTTGCGGGCGGCCACGACGGCTTCGAGCGTGCCGCGCTCGTGCTTGATGTAGCCCTTGGCGGTCTCGACCAGATTGGGGATCAGGTCGTAGCGCCGCTTGAGCTGCACGTCAATTTGCGCGTAAGCGTTCTTGAAGCGGTTGCGCAAGGCGACCAGGCGGTTGTACGCGCTGATGACCCACATCAGGACGAAGAACACCGGCACGATCACCACCACAACCACCAGAATGAGCACACTCTTCATAAGAATCCTTTCTCTAGTTAACTAACAGCTAGGCCAAATGGCCCGGGCAGGCAATTACAAAGTGGGGGAATAATGGAATAATGGAATGGTGGAATTCCATCATTCCACCATTCCGTTCGTCTTCACGAACCCCTGCACGTTCAGCCAGTAGATGAAGTCGCGCGTCCAGGGATGGCGCTTTGCGGGGTTCCATTCTCGCGTGCCGAGGCCGAGGCCATGCGGGCCCTTTTGATAGATGTGCAGGGCAAACGGAACACCCGCGCGGCGCAACGCCTCGGCAAATAGCAGGCTGTTCTCCACCGGCACCGTCTTGTCTGCGTCAGTGGCCCAGATGAAACAGGGCGGCGTATCTTTGGTCACCTGGAGTTCATTCGACAGGTTGCGTACCAGTTCGGGCGAGGGGTTCGGGCCCAGGAGGTTGTGCTTCGATCCCTGGTGCGTGAACTCGCCCATCGTGATGACCGCATAGCACAAGATGCCCAGGTCGGGGCGCGAGCTTTGGCGCTCGATGGGGTCGGTGGCATTTGGGTTGCCCGCGTCGAAATGAGTCAGCAGCGTCGAGGCCAGGTGGCCACCGGCGGAAGAACCCATGATGCCGATGCGTTTGGGATCGACCTTCCACTCCTCGGCGCGGGCGCGCACGATTCGCATCGCGCGGGCGGCATCCTCCAGCATGACCGGATGCCGATAGCCGGCGGAGCCGAGGCGGTATTTCAAGACAAACCCTGCAATCCCGTATTCGTTCAGGAAGCGGGCATACTGGCCGCCTTCGTGCGGGGCCAGGCCCGCGTAGCCGCCGCCCGGGCAGATCACCATCGCGGCGCCGGTCGCCTTGGCGGGGTCGGGCCAGTAGGGCGTGAGCGTGGGGATGTCTTTGTCCGCTTTGCCAAGCGCGCCGGGAGCGCCCTCCGGCCAAAGGGGAAACGAATTGGTCGGCTGCGCCTGGGCCGAAGCGAGCCATCCAAGAAAGAGCGACCATAACAATGCTGATTCTCATCGTAGTGGCAGAATAGGCGCCGGGCGAACGTTGTGGCCACCCAAATCTTCGTCGCAGCATCGCGGGAGTGGAACTCCGAGGACGCGGCGACGTTCCTGCGTCACATGGTGGGAGGGCGCACCCCGGTTGGAGGCATCTTATTTTTGTACACCGCAGGCTACTTGGCGACGGCACCTGCCTCGGCGTCAGCCCCGTTCCCCCTCACCCCGACCCTCTCCCTCGGGGAGAGGGAGCCACCCACGCCAGCGTTCGAACATTCCGGACGACCCAGGATCGCCGGCACCCTGCCGTCCTTTCTCCCTCTCCCTGAGGGAGAGGGCCGGGGTGAGGGGGAACGGAACTCACGGTCGGCCGAGGGTTATGTGGGGGCTTCAGTCGGCCATCGCAAGAGTCGAGATCCACTCCCGGCCGCCACGCATTCGGATTTCCGGCTTGGCAGAGCACAGCAGGGAGGCACAATGCCGTCGTGATTGTTTTATCGGTTTATCGAGTTGCCCGCCAAGCCTCGGCTATGGGCGCCTCGCATGCGCGTCCTTAACTTCCTTCCGCTTATGAACACGTTGAATCGCCGCACCTGGCTAAAGCTCACCGCCACCGCAGCAATTGGCTTTCCCTTGATCAGCAACGCCGCTCCCGACCTGCGCGCCCGGGCGAAGAAGAAGCTCAAGCTCGGCATCTTCACCGGGGTTTATGCCGGCCTCCCATTGGAGGAGGCGGCCCGCCGCATGGCGGAGGACGGCTTCCACGGCGTGGTCCTCGAATATGGCTTCGCCGATGTGCGCTTCGATCCGTGGGCGCCGGACTGGGACAAGGCCCGCCAGATCACCCGCACACTGGCCAAGCACAACCTCAAGATCGCCGGGTTGTTCGGCTACTACAACCTCGTTGACCCGGACTCAGCCAGGCGCAAACGGGGCGAACAGCGCATGCAGATGCTCATCGAGAATTGGAAACACTTCGGCTGCCCGATCATTTCCACCGAGACGGGGACGCTAAATGCCAAGTCGGAGTGGCTCGAATCCCCTGAGAATGCAAGTGAAGAGGGTTACCAGGCCTGCCGCGCGGCTCTGGAGAAGCTGACGCAGGCGGCCAGGAAGACCGGGGCGGTCATCTCGATCGAGCCTTACTGGCGGAACGTGATTGATTCCATCACCCGTACCGAGCGCGTCGTGCATGACGTGCCCGGACTTAAGCTGGTCATGGACCCGTGCAATTACTATCGCAAGGACGACCTGAGCCGCATGGACCCGATGCTGGATGAGATGTTCCAGGGCCTGGGTAAACAGATCGTGCTGGCGCATGCGAAGGACGTGAAGGCCTCGGCGGACGGGACGGATTTGCCGGCTGCGGGGCGCGGGGTGCTCGACTACCCGCTCTTTCTGCGTCACCTCGCCGGACTAAACCGGGAGCTATACCTGATCATCGAACACCTCACCCTGGACGACGTGCCCCGCGCGCGGGATTACGTGTTGAGCCAGTTCGAGAAGATCTAACGCCCGTCACTTCCGGTCCGGGGCCAGCAACCCTGCCAGCAGCAGCGCCATTTCCATCGCCTGCTCGTAATTGAGCCGCGGGTCCAGGGTCGTGCGGTAATCGCGGCTCAAATCGGCCTCGGTCACGCCGCTGGCGCCGCCGATGCACTCCGTCACGTTGTCCCCGGTCAGCTCGAAATGCACGCCGCCCAGGTGGGCGCCGCAGTCCTTGAGGATGCGGCAGGACGTCTCAAGCTCGCCGAAGAATCTTCTCGAAGTGGCGGGTCTTGATGCCGCTCTTGGTCGTCTCGGTGTTGCCGTGCATGGGGTCGCAGCACCAGAGCACCTGCCGGCCCTGAGCGGCGGATGGCCTCGGCCAGCGGCGGCAGGCACTTCTCGACGCGCCCGCCCCGAAGCCGGTGAATGAACGTCAGGCGGCCCGGCTCGTTCTGCGGGTTCAGCACGTCGGTCAGCGCCAGCGCCTCGTCGGGCGTGACGCGAGGGGCCGATCTTCACCCCGATCGGATTGGCGATGCCGCGGAAATACTCGACGTGCGCGCCGTCCAGCGCGCGGGTGCGGTCGCCGATCCAGGGGAAGTGGGTCGAGAGATTATACCAGCCGGTGCGGCGCGGCACCTGCCGGGTCTGGGCCTGCTCGTAATAGAGGTGCAGGCCCTCGTGGCTGGTGAAGAAATCGACGCGGTTGATGTCGGCCAGCACGCTCCCGGTGAGGGTCTCCATGAACCGCAGCGAATCGCCGATGCTCTCGACCATGCGCGTGTATTCGGCCGCGTGCGGCGAGTTGGCCACGAAGCCCAGCTCCCAGTATTCCGGGTGATGCAGGTCGGCGAAGCCGCCTTCGATCAGCGAGCGGATGAAGTTGATCGTCAGCCCGGACCGCTCGTAAGCGCGCAGCAGCAGGTCGGGGTTCGGCGACCCGGTCTTCCGCGGTGAAACGCGGCGCGGTTGATCATGTCGCCGCGGTAGCTGGGCAGGGTGACTCCGTCCTGCGTCTCGGTGTCCGCCGAGCGGGGTTTGGCGTACTGGCCGGCAAAGCGGCCGATGCGGCTGACGCGTTTCTTGCCGCCCTGCACCAGCACCAGGCTCATCTGCAGCAGGATCTTGAGCTTGCTGGCGATGGCGGCGGATTCGCAGTCGTCGAAGCTTTCCGAGCAGTCGCCGCCTTGCAGCAGGAACCGTTCGCCGCGCGTCGCCTCGGCCAACTGGTGCTTGAGGTTCTCGATCTCCCAACTGGTGACCAGCGGCGGCAGCCGGGCCAACTGGCCCAGCACGCGGTGCAGCGCCGTCCGGATCGGGATAGACCGGTTGCTGGGCCGCAGGTTTGCTCTGCCACGAGCCCGGCGCCCACTCCGCCCGGGCCGGGGATTTGTCGGTTGTAGTCGGCATTTCTATATCGGCGTTCAGACTCGGGCATTCCGGCCAGATTGTAAAGGCGGGCAGTCACAATGAATCTCCAAGCGGTCACAGCGTCCAATAGCCCATGCGATCACTGAAGGTGCCCGGTGTGTTTGCCCTGACCTTGCTCGCCGCAGTCACCTGCGGCGCTGACCCAGCCCCCATTCCGGAAACCGCCGGGTCCCCGAAGCAGATCCAAGTCTTTGACGCGCGCTACCTGCGGAAGCTCGACCTGCACGACCCGGCTCAGGCGGCTGAAGTCTGGGACACGATGCACACGCTGGCAGCGGTGCAAGGGCTGGCGAACCGTGAGGCGCCCCGGCTCTACGTGATCTACTGCGCCGGGTTTGGGATGGAGACCGACCAGTTCTGGCTCGACTGGTTTCGCGGCGAGGACGGCTGGCTCAAGAACACCAGAGCTGGTGACTCTCACCTCTCCCGAGCAGGTCGTCCGCACGTTCAGCAAATACATCAAGGGCCTGGTGGTCTATGACCCGGCGGTCCCGGCGACCTCCTGTGTCGCGTCCACCGCCGCCGGCTGCGATGACTTGCTGCCGGTGCGCTTCAGCCGGGCGACCAACTCCATGTTCGCGCTGCTGACCGCCAAGCTGCGCCTGCCCGTAAAGCTCTGGCTGGTCAACCCTGACGGCACGTCCAAGTTCACCGGCAAGGGGCTGATCCCCGATCTGAACGAGCCCTCGACGGGCAGCGCCAAGATTGACGCCTATCGCTGGGCCATCCGGCAGTTCATTGACTCAGGCAAGTGCGATCCTCGCTTCGCCGCCTATTACATTGACTCCTTCTGGCTGAAATGCTCGAACGCGAGCCACTCGGACCTGCATACGCTCTCCAATCACGATTACTTCATCGCCAAGCGCGCCTTCTTCTTCGACCTGGGAATCTGGGGGGACGAAACGCCGGTGGATGACCCGGGCCAGAAGCTCGGCCTGGATCGGCAAACGCTCATGCAGGTGATGGGCGCCTTGCACCGCAAGGCTCCCGAAAGCATGATCAAGGTGGGCGGCTTCATACCGTGGGCGTTCAAATATACCGACTACGCTCACGCCGGCGGGCACCATGAAGGGGTCGCGACGGAGTGGGAATTCGCGCGGGTGATCTCGCAATTCAACGGCTACATGGAGGCCGATGCGATCGGTTTGAGCGCAATCGCCAGCGCCTCCTTCTGCACGCATTACCCGCTCAAGGACCGCTACCCGCAGCCCAATCCCAAAGCCGTCGGCAGCGGACTGGCGGCGGGCCGGTTACCTGACCGCCGAAGGAACGGTGGCGTCCAACCTCTACGTGGGCTATTACGTCGGCGACTACGATTCGCCCTCGTGGCTTTACAAGGCGGTGCCGCCCTTCTTTTCCGACCCGCAGCGGGGCCGGGTGCCGCTGGGCTGGGCGTTCGATCCCAACCTCGCTGACCGCGCGCCCGAGGCGCTCGTCTATGCCTATCGCCACGCGACCACCAACGACTTCTTCATCGCGGGCGACTCCGGCGCGGGCTACCTGAATCCGCGTGCCCTGACGGTCCGCCCCGATTCCAAGCTCCCGCCGGCGCTCGATGTCTGGACAGAGCACTGCACTCGTTATTTCAAACGATGGGGCATGACCATCACTGGGTTCATGCTGGATGGGGCCGCGGGGGCTTCGACGCCGGAGGAGTTCTCCGCCTACAAGCGTTTCAGCCCGGACGGGTGCGGGAATCATTTTGACCTGACGCCCCGTGTGATTTCGGGCGTGCCGACCATCCGGGAGTGGGACATGCCCGGCTCGGCGGAGCAAACGGCGGATTACATCGCCGGCCAGGCAGCCGCCGCCGCGCACGGTCCATGCTTTCTCTGGGCCCGCACCATCCTGAAATCCCCCACCTGGCATGCCGAAGTGTCCCGGGTCCTGAGCGAGAAACATCCCAAGGCGCGGGTGGTGGTGGTTGACCCCTACACGTTCTTCGGCCTGATCAAAGCGCAAGTAACGCGCGCGCAGAACTAAGCCGCGCGTTCCTCAGCCTGGTCGGGTGTCTCAGAATTGGCAGCACGTGAAGAATGCAGAAGGGCTCTTCGGGCTGACCCCGAAGCCACCCGAGAGGGCTTCCCCGGAATGGCGCTTAGATAAGGTCAATAAGACCAGTGGCCACCCGCCAGCCTCGCCGTAGCCTCGCCGGAGCCTCACCGTGGTACCTCTAGCCCTGGGCTAGAGGTACCTACGGTGAGGTCCCGGTGAGGCTACGGGGCGGTGCCGGGGCCGATGGGGTGCGCCAGCGTCGTGGGGACAGAATGTTGCGAGTCTGGGGCGCGGAAACGGGCGGAAAGGTCTCGGATTGAGCCTGAAGCGGCTGGGCTGGGGAAGGCTGCCCCAGGGCCGGACCCCGAGGCCGCTATGGAAGTGCCTACCGCTGAGTATGTTACGCCTTATCTAAGCGCCATTCGAGGCTACCCTCGCCCTCCCCGGAGGGCCGGGTACAAACCCCCTTGAGGTCCCAGTCGGTGGGATTTGCCATCCCGGGGGTGCCATTTTTGGCAGCGCGGTCGTTTTTCGCGGTTTGCATTCTCTCCGCTCCACGCTATAACCCTGCGCATGTCTCAATATCGCGTTGGCATCATCGGCGGCAGCGGATTGTATCAAATCGAAGGGTTTGCCCGGCAGAAGTGGGTTAAGGTCAAAACGCCCTTCGGCGCGCCCTCGGATGAGTTCCTCACGGGCGAGCTGGCGGGGCGCGAGGTGGTGTTTCTGCCGCGGCACGGGCGGGGCCACCGCGTTTTGCCCAGCGAGTTGAACTACCGCGCCAACCTCTGGGGCATGAAGAAGCTGGGGGTGGCCTGGGCGATCAGCGTCAGCGCCGTGGGCTCCCTGCAGGCCAGATACAGGCCTTGTGACATCGTGCTCCCCGACCAGTTTGTGGACCGCACCAAGCAGACCTTCGCCCATACCTTCTTCGGGCGGGGCATCGTGGGGCACATCCCGTTTGCCGACCCGGTGTGTGAGGAACTGCGGCGACTGCTGCTGAAGGCCGCCCGAGGGCTCAAGGCGCGCGTCCACGACGGCGGCATCTACGTGAACATGGAAGGGCCGGCCTTCAGCACGCGCGCCGAGTCCTTCACCAACCGCAAGCTCGGCTACGACGTAGTCGGCATGACGAACCTGGGCGAGGCGAAATGCGCCCGCGAGGCCGAGATCGCCTACGCCACAATGGCAATGATTACCGATTACGATTGCTGGAAGGACGACGGCGCGCACGTCACCGTGGAGATGGTGGTCGCAAACTTGATGAAGAACGCCGCGATGGCCAAAGCCATCATCACCAAAGTGCTGCCGCAAATCCCCACCGACCCGAACTGGTCCTGCCACAACGCGTTGAGGAACGCCATCATGACCGACCGGAAATGCTGGCCGGCGAGGACGATACGGGAGCTGGAGCCCATCCTGCGCAAATACCTGTGATGGGAGGAGCGCTGGGATTCCTGTCGGCGCGGCGTCCTGACAGCCGAATGCTGACCGGAATGTCGGCGCTCGGGCCGCTTGACCCGCTGAGGCAGCGGGGTAGAATGCTTCCGCAATGCCAAAGAAGATCATCATCAAACCTGCCAAATCCGCTCCCGCGGTCGGACCTTACAACCATGCCGTGCGCGTCGGCGACCTGCTGTTCTGCGCCGGCCAGATCCCCATTGACCCGGCCACCGGGAATCTCGTCTCCGGCGACATCAAGGCGCAGGCCGAGCGCGCGCTGCAGAACGTCAAAGCCATCCTTGATGACCAGGGGTTGAGCTTCGCCAACGTCGTCAAGAGCACGGTGTTCCTGACGAACCTGGCCGACTTTGCCGGCATGAACGAGGTCTATGCCAAGTACTTCACCGCGGACTTCCCGGCGCGTTCCACCATCCAGGTCGCCGCTCTGCCGAAAGGAGCCAACGTCGAAATCGAAGTCATCGCGCACTATTAAGCCGGCCATCGGCTATCGGCTATCGGCGATTGGCTAACTGCCATTTGCCATCGCTTGGGGCCAATCCGCGCCACTGACAATCCCCCGCCGTTGCCCCCGATCACCCATGACCCGCCCAAACCTGATATGCCCCCCATCGCTTACTTGCTGATTGGCGCGGTCATTGGCGCCGCGCTCGGCTTTCTGGTGGGCTGGCTGTATCGCCGGGGCCAGGCGATCGCGCCGGATGACCGCCTCGCCAACGAGTTGCGCCAGCAACTGACCCAGCGCGAGGGGGACCTCGCCCAATTGCGAGAGCAGTTGACCGCCGCCACCAGCGGGCAAGCCGCCGCCGAAGCAAGCCGCGCGGCAGCCGAAAAGCTCATCCAAGACCAGCGCGAGATATACGAGAAATCCCTGCGCGACGGAAAGGAAGCGCAGGAGAAAGCGCTGGCTGACTTGCGGGCGGCGTTCAAGGCCCTGAGCGTAGATACACTCCGCGAACTGCAACCGCACTTCATCGAGCGCGTGACCGAGACGGTGGCCAAGCTTCAGGCAGTGGGGCAGGGCGATTTGAATCGGCGCGAGGAAGCCATCAAGACGCTGGTCAAACCGCTGGAGGAGCAACTCAAGATTTACCAGCAGCGCTTGCAGCAAACCGAGAGCGCCCAATCCACCACGCTAGGCGAAGTGAAGAAACACCTCGAAACGCTGGCCCAGCAGAGCCAGTCGCTCTCGAACGAAACCCTCCAGTTGCGCCGCGTGCTCAGCTCGAACCAGGCGCGTGGGCGTTGGGGGGAAGAGACGCTGCGGCGGGTCGTCGAGGCCGCCGGCATGAGCGCCCACTGCGATTTCAGCGAGCAAATCCTGGCCGGCGACAGTAAACCCGACCTGATCGTTCACCTGCCTGGCGACCGGGTGATCATTGTGGACGCCAAAGTGCCGGACCTGGATTTCCTCAATGCGCTGGATGCCGCCGACGCGACGAAGCGCGCCGAGGCCCTGGCCGCCCATGCCGGCAAACTCAAAGCGACCGTTAAGGCGCTAGCCGACCGAGATTATCCGAGCCAGTTCCCCAATGCCCTCGATTACGTGGTCATGTTTCTGCCGGCCGAATCGCTCTTTAGCGCCGCCCTCGAAGGCGACCACGATCTGATTGTCTGGGCCGCCGGCAAGCGAATCATGCTCGCCACGCCAGCCTCCCTCATCGCCCTGCTGCGCTCCGTCAGCGTCAGTTGGCAGCAGCACGCGCAGACCGAGAACGCGCAGAAGATCGCCGACGTCGCCCAGGAACTCTACACGCGCGTTTGCACCTTCATCGGCCACTTCGAGCGAATCCGCGCCGGCCTCGAACGGGCCAACACCGCCTTCAACGACGCAACCGGCAGCTACGAGCGCATGGTCCGCCCCAGCGGCGAGCGTCTAATCAAGCTGCGCGGCGATGCCCAGGGAAAAGAACTCCCCCACGTCGAGCCCCTCGGCACAGGTCTGCGGCTGCCGCCGGCCCAGACCGAAGGAACGGGGTAAGCTCAGAGAGTGACTGCGGACGCGTTCTCAGCGGAACCTGTCGTGCGGGGTGAGCCGGCCCCGTCGGCAGGAGAAGGCAGTCTGGTAACAAGCCAATCGTCCGCCGATGCGAAGGTCCGCTTATTCCGTTCCTTATTCCGCGGGCGCGAAGACGTCTATCCCCACCGGTTCGAGAGCCGAAAGACTGGCCGCGCCGGCTACCAGCCAGCCTGCGCGAACGAATGGGTCCGTGGCGTATGCGAAAAGCCCCGGATCAAATGCTCTGAATGTGCCAATCGGCGCTTCCTGCCGGTCACCGATGACGTCGTCCGCCAACACCTGTCCGGCGTTGATGACCTGGGGCGCGAGTTCGTCATGGGGCTCTATCCGATGTTGGCGGACGAAACCTGCTATCTGCTGGCGGTTGATCTCGATGGTGATGGCTGGCGGGAGGATGCCAAGGCCCTGCGCGAGACGTGTCAGCGGTTGGCCCTGCCCGTCGCCTTGGAGCGTTCCCGCTCGGGCAATGGCGGCCACCTTTGGCTGTTCTTCACCGAGGCCATCCCCGCCAGCATGGCCAGGGATTTAGGCTCATATCTTCTGACCGAGACCATGGACTGCCGGCCGGAGCTCGGCCTCGCTTCCTATGACCGGCTCTTCCCCAACCAGGACACTCTGCCCAAAGGCGGCTTCGGCAACTTGATCGCGCTGCCGCTTCAGAAGAGGCCCCGAGCGGCGGGCAACAGCGTTTTTCTGGACGAGCAGTTGCAACCGTCTCCGGATCAATGGGCATTCCTGTCCTCGGTGCGCAAGATACCGCGCGCACAGGCTGAGTCGCTGGCGCGCGATGCCGAACGCCGCGGACACATAACCGGCGTGCGGCAGGCCTTCGAAGACGACGATGAGGACCTGCCGTGGGCGGCTCCGCCGTCACGCCGACGGAAGGAACCAGCCATGCCGGGGCCGTTGCCCGAGTCGCTTGAACTCGTGCTCGGCGATCAGATCTACATCGCCAAGGACAATCTTACTCCGGGACTGCGCAACCGCCTGCTGCGCTTAGCGGCGTTCCAGAACCCTGACTTCTACCGGGCGCAAGCGATGCGACTGCCCACCTTCGGCAAGCCGCGTATCATCCATTGCGCAGAAGACAGCCCCAAGTACTTGGCACTGCCGCGCGGCTGCCTGGAGGAGGCGCAAGCCCTGCTCGCCTCTCTGGGCATCAAGGCGCCGCTGCGCGATGAGCGGTTTTCGGGGACTCCAATTGACGCACGTTTCCACGGGGAACTGCGCCCCGAGCAGCAGTTGGCGGCGAATGCCCTGGCGGCACAGGATATCGGGGTCCTGGCGGCGACAACGGCGTTCGGCAAAACCGTTGTGGCCGCCTGGCTCATCGCGCGCCGCGGCGTCAACACGCTCGTTCTGGTCCACCGCCAGCAACTGCTGGAGCAATGGGTGGAACGTCTGGCATCCTTCCTGGATGTGCCCACGACTTCCATCGGCAGGCTCGGGGGCGGCCGAAAGAAGCTCAGCGGCCACATTGACGTGGCCCTGATGCAAAGCCTGGTCAGGAAAGGGGTCGTGCAGGATTGCGTCGGGGCTTACGGCCACTTGGTGGTGGATGAGTGTCACCACCTCTCGGCGCGCAGCTTTGAGCTGGTCGCGCGCCGGGCTAAGGCCCGCTACGTCACAGGCCTCTCCGCCTCGATCACCCGTAAAGACGGCCATCATCCCATCATTTTCATGCAATGCGGCCCCGTGCGCTACCGTGTCAACGCCCGGCAGCAGGCGGCGCTCCGGCCTTTCACGCACCACGTCCTGGTCCGCCCTACGGGCTTCCGCGCACCGGACATCCCCATGGAGGATTCGCGCGCTGCATTCCAGCAGCTTTACGAGGCCCTGACCCAGGCGCCGAATCGCAATCGGATGATCTGCCAGGACGTGGTCGCGGCAGCCCAGGCTGGTCGTTTTCCGCTGGTGCTGACGGAGCGCACCGAGCACCTGCGCTTTCTGGCGGCACAGTTGTCGGCGGCAATTCCGCATGTGATCACTCTCCAAGGCGGCATGAGCAGAAAGCAGATCCAGGCCGCAATGGCCGCCCTCGCACAACTGCCGGACGACCAAGCCCGCGTGTTGCTGGCAACTGGCCGGTACATCGGTGAAGGTTTCGACGAGCCGCGGCTGGACACGCTGTTCATCACATTGCCGGTATCATGGCGCGGGACCATCGCACAATACGTGGGACGGCTGCACCGTTTGCACGATGGCAAACGCGAAGTGCAGGTCTATGACTACGCCGATCTTGACGTGCCGATGCTGGCCCGGATGTTCGACCGGCGCTGCCTCGGCTACGAAGCCGTCGGTTATAAACTGCTATTGCCGGGCAGCGCCGTCCCCGGCTGGCCCCCGGAAATCCCTCTGCCCATTGACCCGGAGTGGAAGCGAGAATATGCCGCCAGCATCCGGCGACTGGTGCGCGACGGGGTGGATGTGCCGCTGGCAGACCTATTCCTCCACGCGGCTCGCACGCCATCGAAGGAGGCTGAAGGGGTCGCCCGGGCCCGCAGCGCTACCGAGGCATTTCTTTACCGGCGCCTGGAAACCTTGCCCGCAACCACAGGCCGCTTCCGCCTCAACGCGGAGCTCCCCATTCCGTTTGATGCCCGAGGCCGGATGGAGGTGGATTTCTTCTGCGAGGACGCAAGCCTGGTGCTTGAACTGGATGGCGGGCAACACCTGGCAAATGCCGAAGCCTACCGGCGGGACCGCCGCAAGGATGTCGCGCTGCAGGAGCGGGGCTTCTTTGTGCTGCGCTTCCTGAACGAGGACGTCAGCCAACATCTGGATGAAGTGCTCGATAGCTATCCTGCGAGCCCTGGCGCACCTGAGTCGGCCCAAAGCGCCGCCAGGCGGTTGATGGTTGATTGCGTGGGCTGGGTAAGGACAAGCGGACAACAAAAAGCCGAAGCCCTAAGGGCTTCGGCTCTTCTAGAAAGAACTGGCGGCGACCTACTCTCGCGGAGTCTATAAAACCACTACCATCGGCAAGACTGTGTTTGACGGCCGTGTTCGGAATGGGAACGGGTCGGACCACAGCTTCATGGCCACCAAAAAAGCGTTCGTTAAAACCGCTGAAGCGTTCAAACACCGAGCAGTACCAAGCTTTAGGGCTCAGTGCGTCTCAGCTCTTGCAACGCATTTAACGTTTTAACGATTCAAAGAGCATGTTCTCTGAAAACTGCACACAGGAGAAAACAAGGAATTAAGTTCGCGAGTTAAATCGCCCTTTCTCCTTCGAAGAAGGAAAAAGAAAGCGATCAAGCCGCACGACCGATTAGTATTAGTCCGCTAAACGAATTGCTTCGCTTGCACGCCTAACCTATCAACCCGGTAGTCTTCCGGGGGTCTTTAGGGACCTTGCGGTCCGGGAAACATTATCTTGGGAGGAGCTTGGCACTTAGATGCTTTCAGCGCTTATCTCTTCCGCACATGGCTACGCAACGATGCCCCTGACGGAACAATTGCCACACCAGAAGTGCGTCAAACCCGGTCCTCTCGTACTAAGGTTTGAACCCCTCAAGTTTCCTGCGCCCACAGTGGATAAGGACCGAACTGTCTCACGACGTTCTGAACCCAGCTCGCGTACCGCTTTAACCGGCGAACAGCCGGACCCTTGGGACCTTCTCCAGCCCCAGGATGCGATGAGCCGACATCGAGGTGCCAAACCGAGTCGTCGATATGAACTCTTGGACTCGATCAGCCTGTTATCCCTAGCGTACCTTTTGTCCGTTGAGCGACGGCAATTCCACATTAAACCGTCGGATCATTTGGGCCTGCTTTCGCACCTGCTCGACTTGTATGTCTCACAGTTAACCTGGCTTCTACCCATACGCTCGACGCATAGTTGCCAACCATGCTGAGCCAAGCTTCGCGCTCCTCCGTTACTCTTTGGGAGGAAACCGCCCCAGTCAAACTGACCCGCACGCACTGTCCCTCACCTGGCTTACAGAATGAGGTTAGAATCCTAATTAGCGAAGAGTGGTGTTTCACATTGCGACTCCACGGGAACCGAGGCTCCCGCTTCAAAGTCTCCCACCTACGCTACGCATCGTTAACCAGAACACAATACGAGCTTACAGTAAAGGTGCATAGGGTCTTTCCGTCCTACTGCGGGCAGGCGGCATCTTCACCGCCGTTACAGTTTCGCCGAGATCCTCTCCGAGACAGTCGTTCAGTCGTTACACGATTCGTGCAGGTCGGAACTTACCCGACAAGGAATTTCGCTACCTTAGGACCGTTATAGTTACGGCCGACATTCACTGGGACTTAAAGACCGAGCTTCGCCTTGCGGCTAACAAGATCTCTTAATCTTTCAGCATTGGTCACGTGTCACACCCTATACGTCGTCTTGACGACTTTGCAGAGTGCTGTGTTTTTGTTAAACAGTCGCTAAACGCAATTTACTGAGACCCGCCGACGCCACATTGCTGCAACGTCATTGGGCACCCCTTCTCCCGAAGTTACGGGGCTAATGTGCCGAGTTCCTTAGAGAGGTTTCTCTCGCGCGCCTGAGTGCGCTTACACTCACCCACCTGTGTCGGTTTACGGTACGGGCGAATAAGACATACTATGCAACTTTTCTCGGCAACTTCCCCACCGGTGCGCTTCGGCCGAAGCCTAAGCTCAGCATTCGATTGCCTAGCCGATGTGTTCCGTTGCGTCATCGCATAGCTAATTCTTACCCGGCGCAGGAATATTTAACCTGCTGTGCATCCGCTACGCCTTACGGCCTCGCGTTAGCTCCCGGCTAACCCTGGGAGGACGAACCTGGCCCAGGAAACCTTGGGTTTACGGCGACCAGAATTCTCATCTGGTTTATCGCTACTCGTGTCTGCATTCTCACTAATCAGCGCTCCACCGTCCGTTTCCGTTCGGCTTCGCTGCGCTGATTACGCTCTCCTACCACTCAGCAAAGTCCAAAGACTCTCTGAATCCATAGCTTCGGTATGTGATTTAATCGCCAATCATTTTCGGCGCGACATCGCTCGATGAGTCAGCTATTACGCACTGTTTAAATGATGGCTGCCTCTAAGCCAACATCCTCACTGTCTAAGCAACGTCACATCCTTTCCACTTAATCACATTTAGGCACCTTAGCTGATGGTCTGGACTGTTATCCTCTCGGCAATGGACCTTATCGCTCACTGCCTGATTGCTGTGATATTGAGATCCATGGCATTCGGAGTTTGATTGGTTTTGGTAACCTGGTGGGGTCCCTAAGCCATTCAGTGCTCTACCTCCATGGAGTACTTCCACAACACTCGCCCTCAAGCGATTTCGGAGAGAACCAGCTATCACGGGGTTTGATTAGTCTTTCGCTCCTACTCTCAAGTCATCTCAGAATTTTTCAACATTCACGAGTTCGGTCCTCCACCTGGTGTTACCCAGGCTTCAACCTGCTCAAGAGTAGATCACCTCCGCTTCGGGTCTATTGCCCGCGACTTGGTCGCGCTGTTGACACTCGGTTTCCCTTCGCCTCCACCGCAAAACGGTTTAGGCTGGCCACGGACAATAACTCGCAGACTCATTATGCAAAAGGCAAGCAGTCACCACGCCCATTCTAAAGTCCGGCACGATCGGACCGGATCTGATCGGTCCTGACTGGCCAGAATGGGCGTGGCTCCTACACATTGTAGGCATATGGTTTCAGGTACTATTTCACTCCCCTAGCAGGGGTTCTTTTCACCTTTCCCTCGCGGTACTAGTTCACTATCGGTTGCCAAGGAGTATTTAGCCTTATCCGGTGGTCCGGACAGATTCATGCAGAGTTTCACGTGCACCGCATTACTTGGGATACCTCTAGGGGGCTTCGAACTTCGCTCACCCGGCTGTCACGGTCTCTGGCCGATCTTTCCAGATCGTTAAGCTCGCTCTCTACCTCCCATATTAAGGTCCCGCAACCCCGGGAAGACAAGTCCTCCCGGTTTAGGCTGTTCCGCTTTCGCTCGCCACTACTGACGGAATCATTTCGTTTTCTTTTCCTGGGGTTACTGAGATGTTTCACTTCACCCCGTCTCGCCTCGCCGGACTATGAATTCATCCGGACGATACTCCGGAGTTACCCGGAGTGGGTTGTCCCATTCGGAAATCCACGGATCAAAGCCTGCTTGCGGCTCCCCGTGGCTTATCGCAACTTACTACGTCCTTCATCGCCTCTTGGCACCAAGGCATTCACCATAAGCCCTTAGTAGCTTGATCACAAAGTTAACCTCGCCGCTCCCCTCGACAGGGAGGACAAGAACTCAGCGAACTGTAATTTGCCCTAGTTATCTACCTATGTGCAGTTGTCAAAGAACACCGCCGGATCCGTTTCCGGCCAGGGATGCAACCCTGTCGATTCGTTCCGGCAAATTCGTTATGCAAGTGGTTTCCAGCCTCGCCATGCGCTTGAGAGTGGTGGGCGTGACTGGAGTTGAACCAGTGACCCTGCGCTTATCAAGCGCATGCTCTAACCAACTGAGCTACACGCCCATCAAAGTTGGTGGAGCTGAGGAGACTCGAACTCCTGACCTATAGCTTGCAAAGCTACCGCTCTACCAACTGAGCTACAGCCCCAGGCGAGTGCGGAGTGTCGAATGCGGATTGCGGAATCGTCTTACTCCGCAGTCCGAACTCTGCATTCCGCATTCAGGAAGTTCGATCTCGTCCACTTGCCAAAGAGCGCCTGCTCATTGGAAAACTGAATTGTGCGATAAGCCGAGCCTGTCTGACGGGGTTTACATCCTGCAGTCGACCTCGGAAGTCCGGTTTTAATCCCGGACCCGTGGTTCTCCTTAGAAAGGAGGTGATCCAGCCGCAGGTTCCCCTACGGCTACCTTGTTACGACTTCATCCCAATCACCATCCATACCTTCGGCACCTGCTTCCTTGCGGTTAGCACGGCGACTTCGGGTACAAACGGCTTTCATGATGTGACGGGCGGTGTGTACAAGGCCTGGGAACGTATTCACGGCGCCGTAGCTGATGCGCCATTACTAGCGATTCCAACTTCACGCCGTCGAGTTGCAGACGACGATCTGAACTGGGCCCGGTTTTTGGGGATTTGCTCCACCTGACGGTCTTGCTTCCCTTTGTACCGGGCATTGTAGTACGTGTGCAGCCCTGGCCGTAAGGGCCATACTGACTTGACGTCATCCCCACCTTCCTCCTCGTTTAAGCGAGGCAGTCTGTCCAGAGTGCTCCCGACTCTCGCCGGGGTGGCAACAGGACACAGGGGTTGCGCTCGTTGCGGGACTTAACCCAACATCTCACGACACGAGCTGACGACAGCCATGCAGCACCTGTGTATGCTGGTATTGCTACCTCGTCAGGCTTTCACCCTTCTACTACATACATGTCAAGGCCAGGTAAGGTTCTTCGCGTTGCATCGAATTGAGCCACATACTCCACCGCTTGTGCAGGCCCCCGTCAATTTCTTTGAGTTTTAATCTTGCGACCGTACTTCCCAGGCGGCACGTTTAACGCGTTAGCTACGCCACAAAAGGGGTCGATTCCTTTTACAGCAAACGTGCACCGTTTACGGCTAGGACTACCAGGGTATCTAATCCTGTTTGCTCCCCTAGCTTTCGTGCCTCAGTGTCAGGAGTTGTCCAGGGACTCGCCTTCGCCACTGGTGTTCCACTTGATATCTACGCATTTCACTGCTACACCAAGTATTCCAGTCCCCCCTCCAACCCTCAAGCAAGGTAGTTTCCAATGCCATTTCCGAGTTGAGCTCGGAGATTTCACATCCGACTTACCCCGCCACCTACGCACCCTTTACGCCCAGTGAATCCGAACAACGCTTGGGACCTCTGTATTACCGCGGCTGCTGGCACAGAGTTAGCCGTCCCTTCCTCTTTCGCTACTATCAGGCTGTCATCTTTTAAATAACAACGGTTGATCGCAAATGACAGGGGTTTACGGGCCGAAGCCATTCATCCCCCACGCGGCGTCGCTCCATCAGGCTTTCGCCCATTGTGAAAAATTCTCGACTGCTGCCACCCGTAGGTGTCTGGACCGTGTCTCAGTTCCAGTGTGGCTGGTCGTCCTCTCAGACCAGCTACCCGTCTTAGCCTTGGTAAGCCGTTACCTTACCAACTAGCTGATAGGCCGCGGGCTCATCATGAAGCGCCAGGCCTTACGGTCCCCAGCTTTGAAAATCAGAAGATGCCTCCCAATTTTCACATCCGGCATTAGCTCGCCTTTCAGCGAGTTATTCCAAACTTCATGGCAGATTACCCACGTGTTACGCACCCTTGCGCCGCTCCGACTACGGAATATTGCTACCCCGCAATCAGCGCTCGACTTGCATGTCTTATCCACGCCGCCAGCGTTCGTTCTGAGCCAGAATCAAACTCTCCGTTAAAAAACGTTAGTTGATCTGTTGTCCGGTGGTGAACCGGACGATTTACAATCTTAAAACTCTCCAAAGCGGCCGACTAACCGGCTCGCCTTGAAGGGGCTCTTAACTTATCGCACAATTCAATTTTCAATGAGCAGCGGGTGTTGCCACCCGTATAAATTCACTTTCGCCCACCCGGGCTTCCATTCAGACCCGCTCGCCTGGTTCCGCAGGCACCGCTTTGTTTTGCCACCCCCTCAATTGGGGGACAAAAAATCCGAGCGCCGATTTAATCAATCTTAACTCGGCCTCTCAGAGCTTTGTTAATTCGCAGCGATCTTATTGACGCTGCGCCGGCTGTCAAAGACTTTCTTCGTTTTTTTTTCGCCGGTGTTGCGCACCCGCAACTTGTAGCAATCTACCGTTCTTACGGCGGCTGTCAAAAACTTTCTTCAACTATTTTCGCCGTCCACGGCTTCAGTTTCACAAAGAGCGCGACGTGGAAAATATACTAAGCCAGAATCCGCGCAAGAGTATTTTGCATTTTTTTTCGGATTCTTTCCAGGGCCTCCAGCCGCAGCGGATTCCGCCCCAGAAAACCCACCGGGAAAACCGGCGTCGGTGCGAGCAGTTCAGCCAGAATCCCGCCGTTCGACCGAGCGGAAACATCGGCATGGTTGGGCGACATTAAAACCACTTTGCAGGCCTTGTTTTCAAGGGTCCGGAGCGCATCCAATGTCAAGAGCGTATGGTTGATTGTGCCTAGTTGGTTGCGGGCGACAACGACGACCTCGCACGGCAGCCGCCCGATCAAATCCCGCACCGAGAAGCCCTCTCCCAGCGGCACCCGCAAGCCGCCGATTCCCTCAATGAGCAGGCACTCGCAGCGCGCCGCCACGCCTCTGATCCGCCGCAACACATCAGGCAGACGAATCGTCCGGTGATGCCTCCGCGCGGCGACAAGCGGCGCCAGTGGCTCAGCAAAGAAGAACGGTGTGATCTCGTCGCGCGTTAACTCGGCATCCTGCACCGCGTGGAGGAGGTCGGTGTCGGCCAAATCGCCCGAGCAAAACGGTTTCATCGCCAATGCGTGGCAGCCTTCGTTTCTCAGGTAGTGCAGTAGCAATCCGGTCAGGAGGGTCTTGCCGACCCCCGTATCGGTGCCGGTGACAAAAATGATGCGCGCCAAGCCAGCTCTCTTCATGCCGCAAAGTTAACCACGACTCCGGTCAGGAGGATACGTCAAAGCTAATCCATCACCGGCCCCTCCGGTGCTCCTGCCCAGCCTGGGGTGTGGCGCCCGCGAAAACTTGGACGTTCTGCCGGCAGCAGCCGACCCCGATAGGGACCCCTTCCGCTGGCAAAATGGCTGTCCGCCGCTGGCGGCGGCGACGGCAGTGCCGCACCGGCCCGCTGCCGCTCTGGCTCAGGCCAAGTGCAAGCCTGGGTCTGGCCAACCAGTAGCCAATAATACGCCTGGAGGGGGCTTGAGGGGGGCCCCTGGAAGTAGTTGGGAGCGAGCTGGGCTCATGCTCGGGCATCGGGGCGTACCGGCTCAGTGGACCGATGCCGCCTCGCAGCATTCGTCAACGGGCAACGATGTTTACGCCCAGTTTGTCAGCCCCGCCGGCAGCCTGGTGGGCAATCCATTCCCCATCACATCGTCCTTCGGAGATAAGGATGCGTTTGTCGTGGCGTTTGACAGGGTCCATTTCGTAATTACTCACCATTACGGGATACACCGGTTCCGGTTTTGGGCCTGATGGCCTCGAACTCTGGTCTGTCACTGGCCCCTTCCAGCCGCCCCGCGTGTGGGGCATTGACTATTGACCTTAATGGGGCTCCAGGCGGCAACGGTTGGCTTCGCGGACGGGTTTGCGGGACGGGGATGCGAATGGCGCCGAGTAGAGGCGTGAGAAGGCATCTTGACTGGTGTTCATTAGGGACGATATTGCCGGTCAGAAGTTTTCGCTAATGTCCCAATGAACCTGGCGCAGGCATCTCCAGCCGCAGGCGAAGCGGTGGCGCGGCTTGGTCCGTGCGCACGGTTTGAAAACCTTTTATGAGTGAAGCCGCCGTTCTGGATTACAGCCTGACAGGGGTCAACGCCTCGCGCGCGGTGGAGAAGGGCCTGGCGGAGGCTGACTGGTACACGTCCCCGGTTCCGAAGGAGACAATGCGGAAGCTGTTGCAGCGCCGCAATGGGCCGGCGATTCGGGACACCATCCTGCTGGGCGCGCTGCTGGCGGGCACGGGCTATGCCACGGTCGCGCTTTGGGGCACCTGGTGGGCCGCGCTTCCCTACCTGGTTTACGCGGTGCTTTACGGAACCAGCTCGGATTCCCGGTGGCACGAGTGCGGACATGGCACCGCGTTCAAGACCGACTGGCTGAACATCGCGCTGTATGAGCTCGCCTCGTTCATGGTGATGCGAGAGTCGGTGATCTGGCGCTGGAGTCATAATCGGCACCATAGCGACACCATCATCGTCGGGCGCGACCCGGAGATACAGATTCCCCGCCCGCCCAAGCTGCGGGGGCTGTTCCTGAGCCTTTGGGCCTTGCCCGGCTACCGCGTTTACTTCACCAGTCTGTGCCGCCACGCCCTGGGGCGCATCACCGACGCTGAACGCACGTTCCTCCCGGAGAGTGAATTCCCCAAGGTTTGGCGCAATGCGCGGATTTGCCTGGCGGTCTATGGGCTGGTGATCCTGTCGGCAGTGGTTCTGGCGGAGCTGGATTCCCATCTTCCTGTTTGTGCTGCCGCAGTTCTTCGGCACGTGGCTGATGATCATCCATAATACCACGCAGCACGCCGGATTGGCGGAGAACGTTCTGGATCATCGCCTGAACTGCCGCACGGTGTACATGAACCCGATCAGCCGCTTCATTTACTGGAACATGAACTACCACGTGGAACATCACATGTTCCCGCTGGTGCCTTTTCATGCGCTGCCCAGGTTGCACGAGGCCATCAAACAGGATTGCCCTCCGCCCTATCCGTCCATCCTGGCTGCGTGGCGCGAAATCCTGCCCGCGATCATCCGGCAGGTGAAGGACCCGGCCTATCACGTCAAACGCCAGTTGCCCGCCCCGGCCGGGCGCAGCGAGCGGGCGAAGATCACCAGTTCGGCTGCCGCCACTTCCGAGGGCTGGGTGGAAGTCTGCGAGGATAACCGCCTGGGCCCCGGCGAGGTCCTGCGCTTCGACCATGGCCGGAAAACGTTCGCGCTCTACCGCGATGAGCAGGGCCAATTGTTTGCCACCGACGGGCTCTGCACCCATGGCAACACCCACCTGGGCGATGGACTCATCATTGGCGGGATGATCGAGTGTCCAAAGCACAACGGGCGGTTCAAGCTGGCCGACGGTTCGCCCGCCCGCCCGCCGGTTTGCCGCGGGCTGGCCACCTACCCGCTCGAGAGCCGGGCGGGGAAGCTGCTCCTGAATGTGGCGCGCCCCGGTGGAGCGGGGGCGAGGCCGCCAAAGACTTCGCTGCTGCGGGTGGTCAGCACGCGCAGCGTCTCGACGTTCATTCGAGAACTGGTGTTTGAACCGCTGGAGCCACTCGAGTTTACGCCCGGCGACTACTTGCAATTTGACATCCCGGCTTACGAGGTCATCCGCTTTGCCGACTTGGATATTCCCCAACCGTACGCCGCGGTATGGCAGGCGCAGCACCTGTTTGATCTGGTCGCGCGCAATCCCTCGGCTGGCCGGCGAAACAACTATTCCCTGGCCTGCCACCCGCACGAATCCTGCTTGCGCTTCAACGTGCGCATCGCAATGCCTCCTCCGGGGCAGGACTGCCTGCCAGGCGTCGGCTCGGCGCACATGTTCAGGCTGAAGCCCGGGGATACCATCACCGCCATCGGCCCATTCGGCGATTTCCACGTCAAGCCAACCCAAAAGGAGATGGTCTATATCGGCGGCGGCTCGGGCATGGCGGCGTTGCGGTCGCACCTCGCGCAGTTGTTTGAAATCGAGAAGACCAGGCGGCGAGTCAGCTTCTGGTACGGCGCCCGCTCGCGGCAGGAAATCTTTTACCAGGACTACTTCGAGGCACTGGCGGCCAGGTTCGCCAACTTCCAATTCCACGTGGCTCTATCCGCGCCGTTGCCAGAAGACCGCTGGAGTGGGCCGCACGGCTTCATTCACGAAGTGGTCCTGGACCAACACCTTAAGGCGCATCCGAACCTGCGGGCCGTGGAATTCTATTTGTGCGGCCCACCGCAGATGATCTCGGCCTGTCTCAGAATGCTGCGGGAATCAGGCGTTAATGACTCACAGATCGCTTACGACGAATTCTAAACCCTCGTTCACACCGTGGCGCGCTACACCAATGACGGCTCAACCGAGGCACCAAAGCTCCGGGTGTACCTGAACCTGGACAACTTGTCCGACCTGCGTCGCGACACATGCTGGCCAAAACTGGAGGGCGTGGCCCAACTCGAACAACTCGCGGCGGACGGCTTCGAAGGCGCCCAGCGAACACAGGACACCGCGCCCCCTCCGGGAAGCCCGATCCCCTTCTGCGGCTGTGACCGCATCAACACCCCGGCGGAAGCCGATACCATCGCCGCCAAGCACGCCTCCCGGGGTTATGCCTGCCTGACGGTTCACGCGGGATGGGGCTTGGAGGACGATGCCGAGGTGGACCGCCTCGTCGAAGCGATCCTGATCGCCTCCGACCGGCATCACCTGCCCATCTTCATCGAAACCCATCGCTCGACGGTCACTCAAGACCTGTGGCGCACCGTGCGGATCGCCAGGAGGTTTCCCGAGGTTCGCTTCAACGGTGATTTCAGTCACTACTACACGGGACAGGAAATGGTCTATGGCGGCCTGGAGATGAAACTGGCCTTTATGGAGCCGATTCTGTCCCGGATTGGGTTTATCCACGGGAGGATTTCCAGCCCCGGGTGCATGCAGGTTCCCGTCGAGGAGGGCCTGGCCCGCCCGCGACAAGCTCATGGGCTGGTCAATTACCTCGAACACTTCCAGCAAATGTGGACCCTGGCGATGCGAGGATTCCTTCAGAAGGCCGGCCCCGGAGATTTCCTCATCTTCGCCCCCGAACTGCTCTCCGGCACCTACTATTACGCCCGCATGTTCCCTGGTCCGGATGGACAGTTGGTCGAAGAAACCGATCGTTACCAACAGGCCCTGCTATACAAAGAGCTTGCGCGCGCCTGTTTTGCCGAAGCCCAAAGAGGCCCGGTGCCCAAGCCGGCCATTGCAGGCCGTTAACCTGCGATTTGCGTTCCCCGCCGTTTCAGTCGTGCGCGACGTCGTCAGGCAGTTCGTTGCGGTCGTCCGGTTCATGCGGAAAATGCTGGGCCAGGAGCTGGCCGGCTTTCCGGATGGCGTGGACGATGCCGCTGGTAAAGTCTGAGCGGCAGAAATGCCCCCTCATCTCCTCGGCCAGTTCCGCCCAGAACGGGTCTCCACAGCGAGCGTGCACTCCGGCATCGCCGATGACGGCGAATTTGTGCGCGCGCGGCGCCACGAAGATCAGCACGCCGTTGCGCTCCCGGGTTTTGTCCATCCCCATTTCGAGGAAATGACCCTGCGCCACTGAAACCGGGTCCTCGATCGGTTTGCGGCTGATGAATACTCGGATCTCCCCCGAGGTGGTTTCCTCCGCCTCCCGAATGGCCGCCACGATCTCCTCGTGCCGGAGTTGTTTGAGGAATTGACGCGCCCTCATAGCTCACCAGCTCCCGCCTGCGCCGCCGCCGCCAAAGCTCCCGCCCCCGCCGGAAAAGCCGCCGCCGCCGGAAAAGCCCCCACCTCCACCCCAACCGCCACCCGACCACCCGCCGCCGCCTATGATCCAGCCGCCTCGCGAATAGTAGCGGCGGCCGCGGTAAACGCCCCAGCCGGACGCGCGGGTCGCCCTCGCTGCGAGGATCAGGATGAGCACGAAGAACAAAGTAAAACCCAGCAGTGGCTAGGGCGTCCCGTTCTGGTTTCCTTCGGCCACCGTGTGTCCCGTGCCTTTGTACTCGCCTTTAGTCGCGGCCAGAATCGCCGCCACGCCCGCGCTCAGGCCGCCGTCATAATCGCCCTGCCGAAAGCGGGGCTTGATTTCATTCTCGATAATCAGTTTGGCCCTGCGCGCTGTTTATGCCGATGTAAGAGAAGACGCGCTCTTGAGGTGTGGCTGGCTGGTGGGTAGGTTAGCCGGATGCCGATGCTATGGCTCTTCTTGTTGCTTGCGCTGAGTTTGCGAACGAGCCGGGCCGCGCCCGCGGAACCAGAGGACCTGCCCAAGCCGGTTTCACGCACGGTCGAAAACCTCCAGGGATGGACGGTCCGCGTGGATGACCGCTTGCTCAGGCCGCCCAACAACCTGCTGGGCGACTGCGCGCTCAAGATGCTGGAGGCCAAGCTGCGGGACATTACTTTCGTCGTCGCCCCGGACCGCCTTGCCAGGCTCAAGCAGACAACCATCGTTCTGGATTTGACTCACGGACGGCTGCGCGCGATGCAATACCATCCGAGCGCCGCCTGGCTCGGAGAGCACGGTTACGACACCAACCTGGCGAAGTGCGTGCATATCTGTGACGCCGCCGATTTCGCCAGGCCCCGGCAGGTCAACGAACAACCCTGGGTGGTGCTGCATGAACTTGCCCACGCTTATCACGACCAAGTGCTCGGATTCGATGACCCTCGCATCCTTGCGGCCTACGAGAAGTATAAGCAAAGCGGCCACGGCGAACACGTCCTCCTTTACGACGGCACCTACACCCGGCATTACGCCTTAACCAATCCGAAGGAGTTCTTCGCGGAATTCACCGAGACCTATTTCGGCCTCAACGACTTCTTCCCCTTCAACCGCGCGGAACTGAAGACCGCCGAGCCGGAGATCTATGCGTTGATGGCCGGTATCTGGGGGCCGATTCAGACCCGCCCCGCGGCGCTGGACACCGCGAACACGCATGATTCCATCATCCGGGCTGACCGCTAACCGCCGGCCCGGCCTGCCAGCGTAACGCGCGAACTCCGCCTGGAGAAACGCTGCCTCAACCGCGCGGCCAAGCCGCACCTCCGGGCGCTTCTTGTTAGCACCAACATTTCGGGCAGCTACAGGCCAGCCTTGCTTGCTTTCCAGCTTGTGCCAGGGCGGGGCTTCGTTGCAATGTCGCGGGCATGATGCTGCCCATTTCACGACGTAGATTCCTTGCCCGCTCGGCGGCGGTTTCGGCCTTCGCCTGGGCTGGCCCCGGATTGCTTTCCGCTCAGCCCGGGGCGGAAACGAAAGCTCCCAGCGTTGATCTTCACGTCCACCTGGACAGCAGCACGCTCGAAAAGGTGCTGGAGCTGTCGCGAGAGCGCGGTATCAAGTTCGGCATCGTGGAGCACGCCGGCACGCGGGCGAACCAGTATCCGACGCTGTTGAGCAACGACGACGAACTGCGCCACTACCTCGCGATGCTGGACGGCAAGCCGGTCTTCAAGGGCATCCAGGCCGAGTGGACGGATTGGATGAGTTGCTTCTCACCCGGAGTCCTGGCTGGGCTCGACTACGTGCTGACCGATGCGATGACCTTCCCGGGCAAGGACGGCCGGCGCGTGAAGCTTTGGACGCCGGACGCGGCCCAGCAGGTGGACCTGAGCGACCAGCAGGCGTTCATGGATCGCTTTGTGGATTGGCACGTCGAGATCATGGCGCGGGAGCCGGTGGATATTCTGGCCAATACCACCTGGCTGCCGGGCGGGATGCTGGAGCAGTGGGACCTGTACTGGACGCCGCCCCGCATGAAGAAGGTGATTGACGCTGCGCTCAAGTATGGCGTCGCCCTGGAAATCAGTTCGCACTTCAACCTGCCGAAGTTGCCCTTCCTGAAACTGGCCCAGGCGGCGGGGGTGAAACTCTCTTTCGGGTCCAACGGGCGGTATCCCAACATGGGCAAGCTCGGCTATTCTCTGGAAATGGCCCGGCAACTGGGCTTGAAGCCGGCGGATATGTTCACCCCGGCGCCGAATGGTCAAAAGGCCTTCCAACGGCGAAAGGTGTGAGCCGGGGGAAAGGCCCTGGTCGTTCCCATAGCGGCGCGGAGTTGCGCGGCACCGATCTCTGAACCAAGTTCACCCGCAAGAAGTGATATGCGAAATTCAAAGACTGCCGTGATTGCCGGCGTGGGGCCGGGTTTAGGGGCCGCGCTGGCCCGGAGATTTGGGAAAGAGGGTTGCCGGTTAGGGCTCCTGGCACGGTCCTCGGCCTTTACCGGAGACCTCGCTGCCGAATTGGCCTACAGTTCAGCAGGAAAAGAGTGCCTGGAGCCTGGAGGTTGATGTCCGTCCCTGCACCGAAAAGTTCTTCGAGTAATGCCTTCCTCCTTTGACCAGGTCACCGATCGGCGTCAGACCCACAGCCTCAAATGGACACGCTACCCCGCCGATGTCCTCCCGCTCTGGGTCGCGGACATGGATTTCCCCGCGCCGGAACCCGTGCGCCGGGCGCTCCGGGCCGCGATTGACCGCGGCGTCTTCGGCTACGAACTGCCCAGCCAAAGTCTGGCCGAAACGGTCGCGGCCCGCATGGAACGGCTTTATGGCTGGCGGGTGGCGCCGGAGATGGTGCTGGCCACGCCCGGCATCGTCGCCGCCTTCAAGGCCGCCACCCGCGCGGTGTGCCGGCCAGGCGAAGGGGTGCTGGTGCAGCCGCCAGTCTATCACCCGTTCCTGGCGCTGCCCGAGCAGACTGGCACGGTGGGCCAACTGGCCCCGCTCCGCCAAATCAACGAAGAACGCATCGTCCGTTACGAAGTGGATTGGCCGGCCTTCGAGGCCGGTGTGAACTCGAACGGCGCCCGCACGGCGATGTTCCTGTTATGCCAGCCTCACAATCCCACCGGCCAGATTTACACCCGCGCCGAACTGGAGCGGATGGCGGAGATCTGCCTGCGCCATGACATCGTCCTTTGCTCTGACGAAATCCACAGCGAGCTGCTGCTGGGCGGCGCGCGGCATGTTCCGCTGGCCGCGATTGGTCCCGAAATCGCCCGGCGCACCATCACACTGGTGTCCCCGAGCAAGACGTTCAACCTGGTGGGCCTGTTCTGTGGCTTTGCTATTGTCCCTGACCCGGAGTTGCGCTCCCGCTACAGCCGCGTCCTTCAGCATCTGTCGTTGCATGTCAACAGCCTCGGGTTGCTCGCCGCCGAAGTCGCTTTCTCCGCGGCTGGTGAATCGTGGCTGGAGGAGCTGCGCGGCTATCTGACAGCCAACCGTGATTGCGTCCTGGACTTCGTATCGAGGGAGCTGGAGGGGGTGCGGGTGACGTTCCCGCGGGCGACCTACCTGGCCTGGCTGGATTTCAGCGACCTGGTGCGCGCCGGCCGGATCACGCCCGACCCTTACCGTTTCCTCCTGGACAAGGCCAAGGTCGCGCTCAACCCGGGAGCGGAGTTCGGTCCGGGCGGTCAGCATTTTGTCCGCCTGAATTTCGGCTGCCCGCGCTCGACCTTGTCCGAGGCGCTGCGGCGAATAAAGAGCGCCCTCGCGGAACGGTAACGACCCCGCTTATTATCACAAATGCAAGATACCCGCACGTTTGGGCCTTTGCTGCTGGTGGTGGGGCTGGCTTTTCTGGTGCCGCTGCTGTTGTCGCGGCTGAAGACGCTCCGCCTTCCGATCATCGTCGGCGAGATCCTGGCCGGCATCATGGTCGGGCGCAGCGGCTTGGGTTGGGTGGGACATGAAGACCCTTTGTTGCATTTGCTGGCGCAGTTGGGCTTTGTGTTCTTGATGTTCCTGTCCGGGATGGAGGTGGATTTCTCCGCGCTGCTGCTGTCGCGCAGCAAAACGGACGCGCCATCTTCCGCCCGCGAAAGCTGGGGACCTCTGTCGCTCGGGACTTTGAGCTTCCTGGGGACGATCGCGCTGTCGGCGCTGGCGGGCTGGGGCCTGTGGAAGCTGCACATGGTCCGCAATCCGTGGATGATGGCGCTGATTCTCTCGACCACGTCCTTGGGCGTGGTGGTGCCGGTGCTGAAGGAACATGGACTGAGCAATGGCCGGTTTGGGCAGACGCTGCTGATCGCGGCGCTGATGGCCGATGTCATCACGATGCTGATGATCACCGTGCTGGTGGCGGTGTTGTCGGGAGGCGCGGCGCAGCGTCTTCTGTTCGTCGGCGTGATCTTTGCCACCTTCTTCCTCCTCTACCGGCTGGGGAGTTTCCTCAAACGGGTGACGGTGGTGCGGCGAACGCTCGAAGAACTCAGCCACGCCACCGCGCAGATCAAGGTGCGCGCCGCCTTCGCGCTGGTGCTGGTGTTTGTCGCCCTGTCGGAAGTCATGGGCGCCGAGCTGATCCTCGGCGCATTCATTGCCGGAGCGATCATCGCCTTGCTGCGCACCGAGCGCGATATCGGGCTGCTGCACCAGTTGGAAGGCATCGGGTTCGGCTTCTTCATCCCGATCTTCTTCATCATGGTCGGCGCGACCTTCAACTTGCCTGCCCTGCTAACCTCGCCGGGCGCGTTGTGGCTGCTGCCGCTGTTGTTGCTGGCCGCGGTGGTGGTGAAGCTGGTGCCGGCACTGGTCTTTCGCCTCGGCTATAGCTGGAAGGAAACGTTGGGCGCGGGCGTGATGCTCTCGGCCCGGCTGTCGTTGATTATCGCGGCGGCGGCGATTGGGACACGCCTGCATGTCATCAGCGAATCGGTCAACGCCGCCATTATTCTCGTGGCGATCCTCACGGTGACCCTCGCGCCGCCGGTGTTTCTGAGTCTCGTGCCGGGGCATCACGCGAGCCAGCATTGGCCCATCCTGGTGATCGGAGCCGGCGAACTCGGGCTTCAAGTCGCCCAGCAATTAAAGGGTCACCACGAGGAAGTCGTGGTGGTGGACGCGGACCCCGAACGCGCCCTCCGCGCGATTCAGCATGGCTTTCCCCTGGTGGTGGCGACGGCAGACGAACCGCAGCCGGAGCTCGATTACGTTCTCCGGCGGACGAAGACGGCCATCTGCACCTACAACGACACCGAATTGTCCTACCGCATTTGCCGGTTTCTGCGCACCACCTATGGCGTTGCCAACATCGTGGCGCAGGTCGCAGAGCCGAAGGAGTTGCCGCGCTTTCAGGAACTGGGCGTGACCACGCTCAACCCGGCCATGGACCGCGCGGCGATGCTCGTCCTGCTGGGGCGCAACCCGGCCACGCTCGCGCTGCTATCGCGCACCGACGACGACAAGGAGGTCTGGGAAGTGGTCATGGGCAACGACGCCCTCGAGGGCCGCACATTACGCGATTTGAGTCTGCCGGGCGACGTATTGATCGTCGCGCTGCATCGCGCCGGGGAATTACTCGTCCCTCACGGCAACACCCGTCTCGAGTTGGGCGACCGCCTCACGCTGGTCGGCTCCCCCGACTCGGTCCACACCACGCGCGGCATGTTGGTCTAGCTCGGTTCGAGCGTCTGGTTAAGGCCCTTTGTGCTGACGCCCAAAGAACATCACGCCCTTTAGCTCAAGTCTGGACAGCGCCACCCGGGTATCCCGAAGGTCGCGCCGCCAGCAAACGGATCATCCCCCCGCCTGTAGGAGACGCAACACAACCCCGAACAACAGCACAGAGCCCGCCGCGGCGACAACGGCGATGGTTGTCAGGCGCCAGAATCTTGGGAACCTGACGTCGAGCTTTGCCGCCGCGCCAACCAGGTACACCATCAGGCAAGCCACAGCACCCAGGAACACAGCCGGAAGCACGGCGGCGTCCGGCCCCGGGGAAGCTGACAGGTAAGCCAGGTGCACGTACGAATGCGTTTGCGGGACTTCGCTATAGGCAATGGTTTTCATACTCTAAATGAGGGTTCGGTTAACAGACGCCTGTGGGGCCTCGGTTTCCCCCGCCAGCCGCCACATGACGTAGTGAATGGTTTGCTGGAGGTCGTTACAGTCCCAGTGCCTGCGAGTCAACGCTCCCTCCTGCTGCAGCGTTTCCCCGGGACAACCGCCCAGGCACCAGCGTTTGACATGACAGTTGCGGCAAGGATGGTCCGGTGAATCCACCGAAATCCTCCGCCCGAATTCCAGTCCCCTGGCCAGTGCGGCCGCGCTGCGGTCGGCGATCTGGCCCAGCTTCAAACCGGCCAGGGTGGTGTTGATGCACGGATAGATGCTCCCGTCGGCCTGGACCAGCAGGGTCTGCGTGCCGCTGCCGCAGGTCTGGCGCCAGGATGATTCTCGGAGCATGGACTTGAGGATGGAGTAAAGATCACTTCGACACATTTCCCGAAGGGCAGGGTGGGCATCCAATTCCCGGCAAATCGCGCTGACGATTTCGATCTGCGGCGCGGGCGTGACCGCCCCAGCCTGGCCGTCGCCCAGTTTCTTGAGGGGAATAAAGCGCACTTCCTCGACGCCCAGACCCCGAGCCAGACGAAAATAAGCGGGAATCTCCACAAGGTTCTCCCGGCAACAAACCATGCACAGCGTCACCGGAATCCCCCGGCCTGCCAGGCGTTGCGCGGTGGCCGTCGCCCGGACGAACGTGCCGGCGCCGCGGATCGCATCGTTGGTGGTCGCCGTGGCGCCGTCCAGCGAGACCTGCACTCTGAGGCTGGTGTTCGCCAGACCCTCAAGAAGCGTGTCCGAGAGGATGGTGCCATTGGTGGATACATTGCACGCGAGCCGATGCCGCCTGGCCCAGTGCCCGACCTCGAGGACACCTTCCGGATGCAGGAACGGTTCCCCGCCCAGCAGGCTCAGCGTCGCGGTCGAACTGAAGCTGGGGCGCAAGTCCTCCAGGAATCGCAAGAGCGGCCCAACCTCCAGTTTGACCGCGCTGCGGCTTTGCTGGGGAACATAGCAGGTGCGGCAATGGAGATTGCAACCGGTCACCAGGTTGACCGTGACGTTCTCGATCCGTGGCGGGTCGGCCGGTTGGCGTGGCGTTCCCGTCAGGCCGGCCTTCGCCATGTTCGCCAGTTGCGCTTGCACCGAGCGTCGGTGCGGCGCCCAATCCGGCCGCTCTGCAAAGATGACCTCGAGCGACGTCGGCTTCTCGACAGCGTGCAGCAGATCACGAAACTCCTCATCCACCACCTGCCAGTAACCTTCCTCACCCCAAACCTGGAGCACCAGACCGTCGCGCTCCTCGACAAAGTCGGGCCGTCGAACCTGCAACCCGTTCCCCCGCGACTGGAATGGCCGAGGCAATTTCACCGGCGCCCCCCGGCTACTTCGGCTCAGCGGCCTCGGGAGCCGCACCGGCCTGGCCGCCCTCCGTAGCGCGAGACTTGACGCGCAGGGCGGCGAGCTTCGCCGTGTCCCCGAACCATACGATAGCGCCGCAACGCGTGCACATCCGGACCGTGGTCCCCACGTAGCTGTCCTTGAGCGTCCAGAACCTGGCTTTGCTCGGGACGAAGTAGTTCAGCCCTGTCCCCTGCACTTTGCCTTCGACCAATTCGTCGTGGTTGCAGACCGGGCACGTCTCCCGCGCTTTGGTGGCGTCTTTCGCGCTATGAAACACCTGCATCACGGAGTCCAGGTCCTCCTGCCAGAACCGCGTGGAATCCCCCACCTTGCGATACGTGATCTTGCCCTCCCTCATCCAGCGGTAAAGCGTCGGTTCCCCAACGTCCAGGTATTGCGCCGCCTCCCCGATCGAATACCACTTGGGCTTGTTCATCTGTTCGTTGCTTTCCATAGAATCCTCATTTCGAGCCGGTTTGGTTAAATGTCATACACTATCGCTCACTGTCTTATCCATGCATTTAATATAATGCGATAGTATATGATAGTCAACAAGTGTAAAACGCACATTATGACCAGTGGTTTGCAGCAGCCTCCGACCGTTCTTCGCCGCCCTCGGTGCAATCGCCGTGCTCGCCGCAGCCCCACGCTGATACCCCCGCAACACCTCCCCCCTCCATAGCCTCGCCGTCACCCCGCCGTAGCCTCACCGTAGCACCTCTGATCGGCGATCAGAGGTGCTACGGTGAGGCTCCGGCGGGGTGATGGCGTGTATGGCGCGTGGATGGCCAAAATGACGCGGGCGAACTCGCTTGCGGGTTCTGGCGGCGTCCCGCCGCCAGTTGCCGAACCATCATCACTGGGCGGGACGCCCAGTCAGCCCGCAGGCCGGGAGCCTGCGCTACGCTTGCTGTGTCACAAATCAAAGCCAATGAGGGGGCAGGCTTAACCGGCGGAGGTGACCGCTATTCCACGACGATCACCTCGTACAGGCGCAACTGCGGCACCTGGATCTGTGCCACCCCATTCGCGTAAGAGGTCTGGAGAGTGTGGTTCTCTCGCAAGGCGCTTACCTTGGCGGGGGCCTTGTCCATTCGCAACCGGAGGGTGAGACCGGAGACAGGCAGCACCTCGGTCGCCGGTTGGCCGTCCACAGTGTTGTTGACCAGGTGGATCACCAGGGTTCGGGAGCCCTTTGGGTGATATGCCTCGACGCTGACGGTCTTGGGCGCGCGGAGTTCGAGTGCCGGCGGCCCCAGTAATTCTCTTACGGCCCCGGCAACCCGGTCCTCGGCGGTGGTCATCCGCAGGCGGCCGTAGAACACCCCCATAGCCTCGGGGAAATAGATGACTTTGCCTTGCCCGAAGCTGCTTCGCAGGACCGCCGGGTATTCCGACAGGCCCTTGAGCGGTTCGTAGGGCCGTTCCATCGGCTGCTGGAACCGTTCGGGTGTCTCGACCTTGTCCCGCGCCTTCACCTTGAGGGCGTATGGGCCGCGCTCGATCAGATCGCCGGTCTTGAAACCCCAATGGCCGGCCATCGCCTCGACGTAATTGTCACCGCTGAATACAGGGAACGCGCCGTTCAGAGAGCCGATACCCAGCAGGTCCAGCAGGGCAGGCGTGGGCTGGCCCTGGTCGTCGTAGAACCCCGCCTCGAAGGAGGCGAGCAAGCGGCCACCGCCTGCGACGAATTGGCGGATCGCCGCCGCCGCCGCCGGGCTCAGGCAGGCGCTGTCGGGCAGCACCAGGGTCTTGTAGTGCGCCAGCTTGCCGTTGGTAAGATCCTGGTCGAGGATGATGTCGAAGGGCACGTGCTCCCGGGTCAGCATCTCGAAATAGCCGCGGTAGGCATCCTCGAGGAACTGCTCGCAGGCGGACTTCTTGGTGGAAAGGTTGCCCGCCTTGCTGGCATCCTGGCTGAAGATCAGGTTCTCCTCTTTCCCGGCGCCCGAGGTGTATTGCAGGCTGTCCGAGAAGGACAGGTAGTTGCGGTCGGTGGCGGACGAGAACAGGAGCGCCACGTCCGCCGCGCTTTCCATGTCGGTGTAGCGCGCCCGGTTGGCTTCCAGGAAGTCGAAGAGGGCCTTGACGGGCTTGGCGGCATCGGGCTGAGACTTCAGCGAGGAGTTGATGAGCGCCAGCCAGGGGTTGGCCCCGGCGGAAACCGTCTGCACCAGGCCGAGCAACGCTTCGTTCGGATCGAGCAGCCGGTAGTGCCACGAGCCGTTCATGTAATGAGTGAACACCACAGCCGGCTTCCCGCCGGCCCGGAGGTATTTGCCGGTCATCAGGTATTCATAGCGGCTGGTGGCGACGCCATGGTGGAAGAAGGCCTCCGCGCCGTTGAAGTTCTGGTAGGGGCCGGTCTTTTGGATATCACGCGCGACACGCCAGCCGCCGGGGTGCCAACTGCCCGCGTTGAGAAAGACGACGCCGGCGGGGTTGACTGACCGGACTGCCTTTTGTGCGTCAGCGAGAAACCGGGCGACAGAATCCTCACGGAACTCCAGGAACTCCCGCCACAGGGGATTGGTCCAGTCCTCGGTCGGGATCGGCTGGTGGTATTTCTCTTGGAAGAGCCGCTGGCAGGCAGCGCAATAGCAGCAGTCCGGAAAGAGCACCGGCCCATCCAGGAACAGGCCGTCCACACCGGTCTTCATCGCCTCGCGCATCATGGAGAAGGCCCATTCGCGCCAGGGGCCGTTGACGCAGAAGGTGGTGCCTTTGCCGTAGAGCGGGTGCACGCGGCCATAGGCCTTGCCGCTGCTGGTGAGCTGTTCCCAGCCGGGATGTTGGTCCGCCAGTTCGTAGGTGAACCAGTGCATATTCAGGTAGGCAATGACGTGGATGCCGTTCCGGTGCGCGTATGGGGTGTATTGCCGGAGATAATCGAAATCGCCCAGCCCAGGCCAGCGGTCGAAGAGCGGCGTTTGGAAGCTGGTCAGGTTCCCCTTGCCTTCCCACCCGAAGGAGCCGAGCAGCCATTCGCAATTGATGCCCCAGTCTTCCTTCCGGCTGTGGGCGAGCTGTTCCAGGTCCACGTGCGTAAGCCGGGTGAAATCGGGCACTTCATCCACCCGCAACATGCGCACGGGTTGCTGCCACCATTCCTCAGCCGCGGGCGCCGCCGCCCCCACCGGCGGCGGAACCAGCAGCAGCAAAGCGAGCACCAGGAAACAGGCGCTGGCCACACGGTGAAAGCCAAGAGCGTGGCAGCCGACGTAAGGAGGCTCATTTCTTGGAAGAAAACAGATCGGAGCCTCCTTACGTCGGCTGCTACGCTGTGTTGAATCCGCCTTGCGGGAGTTGGCCCGTAAGCTAGTACCGCCGGTCGAAAGAGTAATTGGGGGCGTTGGTGTCACTGTAGCTGGGATCATACTTGATCATCGTGGAATGCCCATCAGAAAAGAGGGTGTTCCAGCGGTAGGTCTTCCAATGCCACAGCAGGTCAGCCATCGGATACGGCGCGGTGGCGGGCGTCCAATGCCGCCAGCCGACCCAAAAGGCGCCCCACGAGGTGAATATGACAAAACGGCTCGGCTTCGCTACCTCGCTAACCTTGATGGAACTCACCGCCGCGTCACCCGGCCTGGCGGTGAGCGTGTAGATGTCGCTGCTGAAAGTGTAATCTATGTTCGCCAGGTAGGAGGAGCCGAAGTCCTGGTAACCGGAATTGCCTGTGCCTAAATAGCTCTTTTTGTCACTCGGGCAGCGGGCCACGTCCACCTTTGCCGCGGATGAGACCTTCACGAGGTATTCGGAAAGCCACCGCTCCTCGGAGGTCAAGCTGGAATAAGGCGACCGCAGACCGGTGTTCCCCAGCCAGCTCAATTGGGTCTTCGTGCCGTTCCGGGTTCGGGCTGGTGGAAAACGGTCGTTGTAGTCACCCAGGTACAGCCAGGCGGCGATGCCGACCTGCCGGAAGTTGCTCAGACACTGTGTGGCCAGGGCCTTCTCTTTGGCTTTGGCCAGCGCCGGCAGCAGCAGCGCCGCGAGGATGGCGATAATGGCGATGACCACCAGCAACTCAATCAGTGTGAATCCCCTCCGGCGTCTCTGATGGAGATACTGGTCTGGCCTGGCTGATGCGTGCGGCATCATAAAGCGAATGATCGAAGCCATGTTATCGCAACGGATCGAGCTCGGCCATCCCTAAATCGAACCGGAGACACACGAGAGCGCAACTCACGTTATCGGCCCTGGCCCCTGGGAGCGCCGGCATCCCTGCCGGCACCTTGTAACATCGCCCGATTTGAGGTAAACCCCGAAGTGTCCCGCGAGAGCACGCCGGCAGGGATGCCGGCGCTCCCAGGGGCCGATAACGTGAGTTGCGCCCGACACACGAATCATGGCCATTCCGGCAACGCGGCGCGTGGTCTGAGCCCGGCCTTTACTGGACCAACGGCGGTGACGGCCAGCTTCTTCGCGAGGCAGGGGTTGGGGAAGAGCTTCTTCTTCAGGACCGGCTCCGCCCGCCGGTGAAGGTCGAGCGCCAGGTTTTGTAGAAGCCGCAGGTATGCGTTGGTGGCGACGGTGCCATCGGATCAGGACGGTTACCCGCGGGCTGAACGAACGCGGTATGAAAATAAACTGCCCATAATGTCTTGGGCTGAGGCCTGCCACCGGGATACGCTGGATGGGCTTTGTTCGATGAGTGTGTTATCCGCGGTCGGCGTTTTGCCCCGGCGCGCTTTTGCGCGCCGCTAGTCGGTTACACGCATAGTGCCTTCCGGCGGTTGCTGGCTGAATTGGGGGGCTGCGGCGCGATGTGGACGGAGATGTTGGCGGCGCGGCAGATCCTGAGCGAGAACTCCCGGACGTCGCCCTGGCTGCGTCGCCGTCCCGAGGAAGGGTGCGTCGTCTATCAGCTCATGCTGGGACCGGGTGACCCATTGGAACGGATTGTGGATCGGCTGGGAGAGGCGGGGGCGGAGGCGCTGGATTTGAACCTAGCCTGCGGCTCGAGGTCGGCGCGCGCGTGCTCCGCCGGCAGCGCTTTGTTTGAGGACCTGGACTCCCTGCGGTTGGTTTTTCGCCAAGTGCGGAAACTCTGGCCGCATGTGCTCACAGCAAAGGTCCGGCTGGGACGTGAACGCCCGGAATGGCGGTCGCGGTTCGCGGAGCGGTTGCGGGTGCTGGAGGAATCTGGAGCGGACGCGGTGGTTCTGCACCCGCGGTTCTTCGAGGAGAGATTCAAACGCCGGGCCCGCCACGAGTTGTTCCCCTGGGCGGCCTCTTTGACGCGGCTGCCGCTGATCGCCAACGGCGACCTGAGCGGCCCTGAAACTCCGCGGGTACAGCCGGAACACTTCGCGTCGGTGAGTGCGGTCATGCTGGGCCGCATGGCCGTGGTCCGGCCCTGGATCTTCGCCCACTGGGAGCAGGCCGGGAGTGTGGACCTGGCAGCGATATGGGGCAGGATGTGCCACCACCTGACCGAGGACTTCGCGCCAGCATTGGCGCTGCGGCGGCTGCAGATGTTTACACGCTACTTCGCCGCCAATTTCAAGTTCGGCCACCAATTCAACGGGGACCTGGCTCGGGCCACATCCCTCGATGACATCCAGCGGCGCGCAGCAAGTTTCTTTTCCCGGGCGCCGGCGGCCCTGGCCCAGCCGACCCTCGCGGGATTATGACTGGCCGCCAACTGCCTCATTGGGCTGTTGAATCGCCAATGTTTGCGCTTTCTCTCGCCGCCAACCGAGGTCATTTCGAGCGGCCGGGCCGATTGGGAAATGGCGCGGTGGCAATGGCCCTCTTTCGTTGGGGGTGGGCTGCATAAACGTTATCCAATCCGGCAATATGGTCGAAATACTTCCGGAGACCAAAATGGTCCACCATCTGGTCCAGGGTTTGCTGGGAGTAGGCGGAAAGAATGGACTGGCCGATCCCGAGTTGCTGGATGGTGTCCAGGACGCCGACAATTCCAGAGTACAGGCCACACTCGAATTTGCGCCGCTCGTATTCATCCGGTTTGTAGTTCTTAATCATCCTCGAAGCACGGAAGTTTTCCCTCCCAATCCCGGATGCGGTCGCAAGCTTCTTGAACATAGTCGCGGAAAGGGTCCAGCCAAATAATCCGGCGGTCGCGCTTGAACCACGTGAGCTGCCCCTTGGCAAACTGGCGGATGGCGATGCCGAGTTCAAGGCGCAGGGCGTCGAGCGTGGCCAGCTCGCCGCGGAGATAGCGCGTGATGTAGCGATACTCCAGCCCAAGTTTTTCGAGCCGGATGTCGGACACGCCCCGGGAGCGGAGACCGGCGACCTCTTCGATTAGGCCGTTAGCCAGGCGGTCCCGGAGACGCTTTTCGATTCTTTCTTCAAGGATTTCGCGCGGCCAGGTCAACCCCAGTTGCAGGCAGTGGTAGCGCGGGGAGCTTTGGTGAGCGGCCGCGTGCGCGAGACCGGCGGCGGCAAGTTCGATGGCACGTATGAGCCGGCGGCGGTTGCTTTTATCAATGTGGCTGGCTGCGCCCGGGACGGCCTGCTCAAGTCTTGCGACCAATTGAGGCAGGGGAAGGCCCTCGAGTTCCGCGCGTAGCGGGTCGTTGGGGGGGACATCCACCAGTTCATAACCTTCGACAATCGCGCTGATGTATAAACCGGTTCCGCCGACGAGCAGGGGCCTTTTGCCGGCTCGGGAAATGGAGTCAATGGCGCTGTAAGCGGCCCGCTGATACTGGGCCAACGAGAAATAGTCGGACAGATCGGCGACGTCAATGAGGTGGTGTTTTACCGTGCCGGCCTGGGCTGGAGTGATCTTCCCGCTGCCCAAGTCCAGGCCGCGATAGACCTGACGCGAGTCGGCGGAGACGACTTCGCCGCCGAGGTGTTTCGCCAGGCGAATGCCCAGCTCGCTCTTTCCGGAGGCATTGGTTCCAAGGATGACGAAAAGGTTCTGCATCCTCAGTGGGAACCCTTTGGCCACGACCTCACCAAGGGCGGTTGAGGTCGGGACGCCGTTTTCGGTTTTCCCGAATGCGCGCTTGCAGGCTTAGGTCGGGTGAGCTTTCGGCAGGTGCCGCTGGCCGAATTGACGCGGTGCCAATTGCCGTCATCTGCTCGTCAATTACCCCGAGCAACGCTTGCCGGCCCTGCCCAGTGGCGGCCGAACACGTGAACACCGCCGGCGGCTTTTCGAACCATGCCGCAATGCGATCGGCAAAGGCTGCGATGTTCGCCTGCGCCGTGACGGCGGATACCTTGTCGGTCTTGGTGAAGACGCAGACGAAGGGCACGGCGCGGCGCACGAGCCATTCGACGAACTCGAGATCAATGGCTTGCGGCGCCAATCCGGAGTCTATTAACGCAAAGACCAGGCTGAGGTTCGGGCGATGCTCCAAGTAATCGTTCACGGATTGGTTGAACCGGGCACTGTCCTTCCGCGCAACGTGGGCAAAGCCGTAGCCCGGCAGATCCACCAGCCGCCAACAATTGTTCATCGTGAAGAGGTTAATGAGCTTGGTGAACCCCGGGGTAGTTGAAACGCGGGCCAATCCCCGCTCGCCCGCCAGCATGTTCAGCAGCGAGGACTTGCCGACGTTCGAGCGGCCGATGAACGCGAACTCCGGCAGCGACTCGTCCGGACACGAATCCAAATCCGGCGCGCTGCGGTCAAAAATGGCGGATGAAATATTCACGATGGAAAACTCACGCCCCAGTGTCGCACACATCCATCGCATTGAAACTAGTATCGTCAGAAAAGGGGCGGCTCAATCCTGCTGGCTGAATCTGCGCTGGGTCCCGCGGTTGCTCTTCTTGCGGTCTTGCCGAGCCGCTCTCTTTTCGGCCTCGCGCAGGAAGCGGATCTCGAGTTGTAGTTTGAGGAAACTGTCATACCGCTCGCGCGGGAGCGTGCCGGCGGCGAGCGCTTCGAGCACCGCGCACTTATTCTCCTTCGTATGGGTGCAGTCGCGGAAGTGGCAGCGCACCGACAGCGCGTCAACCTCGGGAAAGGTTTGCTTCGATCCTTCACTGGCAAGCCAGATGTGGAATTCTCTCATGCCCGGCGTGTCAATGACCACGCCGCCTTGGGGGAGGAAGATCATCTCGCGCCACGAAGTGGTATGCCGGCCTTTAGCGTCATTCGTGCGCACTTCCACCGTAGCCTGGATGTCTTCGCCATAGAGGCGGTTGATGAGGCTCGACTTGCCGACCCCAGAGGTGCCGATGAACACGGCGGTGTCGCCGGGCTTGATCAGTTCCGACAATTTCTTCACGCCTCGCCCGGTGAGCGCGCAGGCCGCAAGCACTAAAGCGTCCCCGGCCACGCGCGTGGCGTCCGCGAGCCTGGCGTCCAGGTTGTCGCACAAATCGATTTTGTTTAGGAGAACGACCGGGCGAGCGCCGCTTTCATGGGTTATGGCCAGCATCTGCTCCAGACATACGGCGTCGAAACCCGAGTCCGCGGCGGTCACCATGAACGCCGTGTCAATATTCGTTGCGAGGATATGCTCCGTGCTGCCACGCCCGGCCATCTTGCGGCAGAGCTGGGTGCGTCGCGGAAGGATGGCCTGAATCATCGCCTTCTCCTCGTTGGGAACGAGCTTTACGGCGACCCAATCCCCGACCTTGGGGAGTTTTGCATTGGAACCGCGGGCTTCGTGCATGCACTTGCCGGTGACTTGCGCGAGAAGTTCCGCGTCAGCGGTCCAGACGCGGAAGAAATGCTTATCCTCCACCGCCACGCGAGCCGGAACCAGACCCTTGGCCTGGTGGGGCGCGAACTGCTGGTTGAGGTCAGCATTCCAGCCCAACTTCGTCAGGTCCATAGCGGCGTGCTGATTGACTCATTCATGGCCTGCAGCTTACGCCCGAGCCTCACTCCTATGAAGGCCGAAGTTGGAGATTCCATCCGACGGGTCCGCCCTCGGCTCAAGCGCTCATAATGATCAGCCATCCTCAAGCAACGGGAGCCGGACGCGGGCACCGTGGAGCGCGATGAATGGACCATGCCAGGCCATCTTCCGCAGGAGAGCGAAGCGCTTGGCGCGGAATCCGAGAACCAATGGATGGTCATGGAGACGCCGATGCCGATATAGAGCGCATATCCGCGATCACGGCGCGGGCCTTCGCCGCGTAAAAATCCCGCTGTAAGTGCTTGTTGAGCGGGATGAGCTCCACGAAATGGCTCCAGCCCAATTGTCGCGACAGCGTCGCGACAATTTGTTCGTCTGGAAGCCAGCCTTTGACGGCTCCACCCCGCTCCAGGTCATCGAGCGCGGCGAGACGGACCGCATTGGGCGCATGGTTTACGAACTGGAATCCGGCGAGCCCGCCTGACCAGGCCGCCCTCTGCCCCCCGATTTCAGCTTTTCATCTGAACGGGACTATTGACCGGCTTAAGCCTCAATCATATCGTGTTGCTATGTCGGTGATCCCACCGGCCAAGAACTCCCTTAGGCAATGGCAGCCACCATTCCAGGTTTCAGCTTCTCCCCCCGGTTCTGACTTCAGCCTTTCAGCTTTCTTGCCGCGCCGGCTTGTCTCGCCGAAATCCGATGAAGGCGGAAGTCGGACGAAGGCGGGTCAGCTTTTCCCGTCGGTCCCGACTTTAGACTTTAGACCTTAGACTTTGGACTTGCCCAATTTCTGCTTTCCACCCTCCGCAGTGCTGCTACGGAGGACGGGTCTGCTTTCCCAATTTCTGCTTCCCCCCTTGCCGCGCCGGCTTGTCTCGCCGAAATCCGATGAAGGCGGAAGTCGGACGAAGGCGGGTCAGCTTTTCCCCCGGTCGGCGGATTTGGGTTTGGAGAACGGATTGATCATCCGCACGCCGGTGCGTCGAAACCCCTCCTCGTCGCGGCTGACCATGGTCAGATCGTGAACAAGCGCCGTCGCCGCCAGGAACGCATCGAGGGTGGGCACCGGCTGCAGCAAGCCCAGACGGCCCCACAGGTCGGCCACACGCTCGTCCACCGGCAAGATGCGATCGGCAAACTCGGGCGGGAGGCTCTGGAGCCATTTCTCCAAGGCCCGTGCCTGGGCTGGGTCGCGCCTCCGAATCCGCTCAACACCTTGCCGGACCTCCCCAAGCACCAGCACACTCACATACAGTTCGTCGGCGGGGGTAGCCTCAACCCAGTCGCGGACCCCGGCATCACAGCGATTCGCTTTGCGGAGTTCGCTCAGGATGTTGGTGTCGAGCAGAAAGCCCATCATAGCTCGATGGCGCGCTCAAGCTGCGGCCCCCGCACAAAATCCTCGTCCTCGCCCACGTTGGGCATCGAAAGCAAGTATTCCTTGAACGAGGGCTTCTTCCTGGACGCCCCCACCAGCGCCGCGCGCAGGATGCGCCGGTGCTCTTCTTCCATAGATACCCCATGCTGGCCGGCCCGCTCTTTGAGCTTCTTGACGACCTTTTCTTCGATTTGTCTCACAATCAGTTGTGGCATAATGCATCCATACTCAGTTCTGCTATCAATGATAGCACGCACCACCGACGAGGGGAAGAACGAATTGGCTGGAAGCCAGCCTTTGACGGCTCCACCCCGCTCCAGGTCATCGCGCGCGGGGAAACCGACTGCATTTGGCGCATGGTTTACGAACTGGAATCCGGCGAACCCGCCTGATCAGGCCGCCCTCTGCCCCCCGATTTCAGCTTTTCATCTGAACGGGACTATTGACTGGCTTAAGCCTCAATCATATCGTGTTGCTATGCCGGTGATCGTCAAGATACCAGGCGGCCTATGAGCGTCACAATCAATCTTAGCTCTGATGAGGTGGCTCAGATCAAGCGGCTCACTGAGCTCCAAAACGAGACCGAAGCCGTGGCCAAAGCGGCGCGAGAGTTCCTCCGCATAACTCAACTCCGCGAGCTCAAGGCGGTATCCGGCAAAGTTGATTACTGCGACGCAGGCGACGAACTGGAGGCGATGGAGCTTCGCGAACTGCCCCCCAAACCAGTGTGATCTCCGGCGCTCTGGTCCTGGTAGATACCGGCGTTTGGTCCTCGCCGACTCTCATTCAGCCTCTCCGGCGCTACCAGTATCCAGCCTCGTAGCAACCGGCTGCCTCGCCCGCGCCCCCGCACCCTCGCCGCGGCAAAGCCGGGGGAAGTCGGATCCGCGTTCCGCTTCCCGACCTTGGACCTTGGACTTCGCTCGCCCCCGTTCAGCATTCCTTGCCGCGCCGTAGTCGGACCAAGGCGGGTCAGCGTTTCAGAGTTTCAGCTTTTCCACGTGGCCCGACTTTAGACTTCCCCCCCCGCCACCATTTCGGCGCATGATGGCGCGACTTTTCGTCATGGGCGGCACAATTGCGAAACTACCATTCCGTCTGGCGACCCTCTCAGGCCACCGCCTTTGCGTCCACCACGACGAGGCTCAGCGGAACCGCGAGGCGGGTATCATTTGCTCGCCAGGCATCAAAAGAGACCTTTAAAAAGGAACCATGCACCTCATTTACTTCGACGAGTCAGGTCAAACGGGAACCAACCTGGCCGACCCCGTCCAACCCATCTTCGTCCTTGGCGCGCTGGTCGTGCCGGAGTCCCTCTGGTTGCCCCTTGAGAAAGACCTGCAGGCCGCCATCGACAAGCATTTCCCGGCACCGCGCCCGGATGACTTCGAAATCCACGCCACCGAAATCAGCAATGCTCGGAAATCCTACTTCAAGCAGTTTCCCGTCGCCCACCGCCTCGCTTTCCGTGACGATTGGTTCCGCATTGCCGCGACCCATAAGCTCAAGTTCGTGTGTCGCGCCATCTCCAAAAAACGCTTCGCTGCCTGGAGTCTCAAAACCTTCGGCCCCGGCGTCGCTATCAACCCTCACGTCGCCGCCTTCCCACTTGTGGCACGGGTCATCGATGGCCTCCTAAAATCCCTCCCCGGTTCTCCCCTTGGAATCTTCATCTCGGACGAAAACCGGGAGGTGGTTGGTGACGTCGAAAAGGCCATCCGTATCCTGCGCGGCGCGGAAGGCGCTCTCAAACTCGGTCAAATCATAGAAAAAGGCTTCTTCATCCAATCCGAAAAAAGCCTCATCCTCCAGCTATGTGACCTCTGTGTTTACATCGCTCGCCGCCGGGAAGAGCAGAAACTCGGCTTGCCGGTCAAACCTATCAACCAGGGTGGCATTCCCCTCATCGAGCCGCTCATCCACGTTGGCGATGAGCGGTTCGCGGATGTTAACGCATGGCTGGAAGAACAGCAAAAAAAGGGGCGGCCAGGGAATTGATCGCGGAGTCGGGAAGGTCCGGCTCACTCTGGTCGCCACCACTAATATGCGCAATAACCGAACCATTGCAAGCGGGATTTCGCGAGTTTTGCGGCCCCCGATTCATCCTTCATAACTCTTGCCTCCTCACTCTGCCATCATCTCGGGCTGGCGGGGTGTCGTCAGGAGTGATTTCGCAGGTTTCACCTCCGCCAATCCCGCCTTCCGATTTCAGCTTTCAGCATTTCAGCGTGTCAGCTTTTCAGCGTTTGCCCCTCCAGTTTCAGCTTTTCCCGTAAGTTGCCCCAGCGTTCGCCATGGAAACCGTGGTAGCTCCAGACCAAACTCCAGTTTGACCCGGTTCCGTCGCCCCGCTAAAGTTGGGCTGGTGACAGCAACCAAAGTGATTGAAGAAATGGACGGCCTGCCGCCGGAAGAGCAGGCCAAAGTCATCCAGCACGCGTTCGAACTGGCCCGCCAGCGGCAACTGAGCCCGGATGAACTCGGCGAGCTGGCTGAGCGCCTGGCAGCTTCAAGTGATCCAGCAGAAATCATTCGATTGAAGTCCGCGATGAAGCGCGGATTCTACGGCGAATGATCTCTCGGTTGCCCAGTCAGGCTCCCACCGGCCAAGAACTCCCTTAGGCAATAGCAGCCACCATTCCAGGTTGCAGCTTTTCCTCGTTCGCCCTCTGGTCTGTGGTCTCGCAGTCCCGTCGTCCCTCTCGCCTCTTTCAGCATTTCAGGTTTCAGCTTTTCAGCTTTTCCCGTCGGTCCCGGCTTTGGACTTTGGACATTGGACCTTGGACTTTGCACGCCCCCTTTCAGCATTTCAGCGTGTCAGCGTGTCAGCGTTTCCCCCGAACGTTTCAGCTTTTCCCTCTGCCCGCCTTTAGCCTTCAGCCTTTATCCTTTTCAGCCTCACCGCCCCAAAAAATTGCCCCCTGTGGTACGTGCCAACTCCTTCATGAACGCAATTGCCGAATTCCTTCTCTCCTTCGGGCCGCCCACACCCTCCATTTCATAACTCCCCACCGCTACAGCCAATATCGGCGTCGGATGCCTTGCGACCTCCTTCAGAATTTCCGTCGCAAAGGAACCATCCATCCTCGTGCCAATATGCGGATGCCCATCGGTGAGTACTACAATGAGATCTGGATTGTCTCGACTGTAAGCCAATCTCAGGCCTTTGAGCAGGTCGCTGTAAGTCCCCGACCGGGCTTCATCAAATTGGGTGAGCAGCTTTCCCATCGCGTTGGTCAGGCTGAGCCCGTTCACATCCCTTACCTGAAGATACCGATCCTTCGGAAAAGCTACGGCAGTATCGTTAAAATTCACCAACCTGCACTCCTTGACCGAAAGATGCTCTACCCACGTTCTCATCAACCTGCGGGCCTCATTCCATACTTCTGGCTTCGTGCGCATGCTCGACAACGTATCCACCACGAAGACCACCCGCCGCAACTCGTTAGTCGGAAGGCCCGTCAATTCCCGCCGAATCGCAATCTCTCCTTTCTGAAGCCGCACGATCTCGCTACTGAGGCTGCTGATGTTTGTGTGGGCATTGGTCAGCCTAGCAGCCAGCTCAGCTACGCGGTTCGTCGCGTCCCGGTACAGACTCTCCAGATGCTCCACGCCGGGCGGCAGGGCATCCCATTTCCGCCGCAATTCCGCCAGAGCACTCGTGGCCGAACGAAGTGCACTCCGAGTCGCCTCTAGCGTCACGTTCGTCCGTCCCAGGTCAATCTCAAGTCTCTGGGCCCTTTCCTCTGCCGCCTTCGTCGCCTCCGCCGCTCGCTCGCCGGCCCGCAACAGGTCCGCCACCTCCCCTGGCGATTTGCCCTGCAGATGCTTCGTAAAGGTGTCCAGCCGTGCCTGCAGGCCACTCCGGTCGTTGTTGACCCTGTTCAGTTCGTCTAGCAGAGCCGCTACATTGGTGGACGCGCCCCTGAGTTCCGCCACCGCGTTGGTCGCTTTCGCATATTCCTTCCAAAGCCCGCGGGATTCCTTTACCTGGCCGCGGTACGCAAACAACAGGCCAAAAGCAGCAAGCCACGCCAGCTCCGCCAGCGTAATCAGGATCACGACAGAAGTTCGACGGCCTTTTGTCATCTGCGTGCCGGTGCTTAACCGCGTCCAAACCAGCGGAACCCAAACAGGCCCGTCCTGCCGTCAGACCCAGGAACGCCTTCCATCCGCTTTACGAGCGCTTTGATCTGGGTGTTGGTCTCTTTCAGTTCGGACTGTAGTTCAGCCATTCGAGCAACCAACTGCGCGGTCAACTCCACCTGCGGCTTGCGTGAAGTCACCACGACCTCCAACTGCTTCGCTACGCCCCGAAGCTGCTCCTCCGCCCGCGCCACCTGCTGACCAACGCCCTCAACCGCCCACTGATGTTCCGTAAGCGGCTTCGCCACCTCAGGCCCAAAGGCCCTCAGAAGGTCCTGGCTCGCAGCCCTGACCCCCTGCAGCTCGGCGTTCAGCGTTTCCAGGCGCTCCGTAGCTGTCGTGGTCCTCGTGGCAGAAGTATCCAACGCCTGCACCAGTCGGTTGATAGGCGCCTTAACATCGCTGGCGTTCACATCGGTAATAGCCTTCAGCACCCCCTCCACCTTACCAAGCTCCACCGCCACCTGGTCCAGGCTATTCCTGATCTGATCGAACTGCGTAACCCCCATACCAGCTTGCGAACCAAGCCTCTCGAGAGCCACACGAGCGCCCTCACTCGCCGGCTGCAAGGCCCCGATAGCTCCTCCCAGGGCGCCGGCCACGTTGCCAGCTCGGCCGAGTTCACCCGCCAACACACCCGCCGCGTGTCCCGTTTCCGCCGTGAGCACTCGGGCCAACTCTCCCGCCGCCCTCTTCACCATCTCCAGATCGGCGTTCACTGCCGACAGGGACCGCCTGCTACCCTCAACCGCCTCGGGGACCGATTCCAGCGTCTTGGCCGCCGCGCTGAAAGCCCCTGCAGCCCGATTGCTCCATTCCGCCACCGGCACCAGCAGCCCCGGATCAAAGTGGCGCACAACCTCATCGAGCTTCCGCGTTAGAGCATCCGCCCCTTCGTTGAGTCCGCGCACGGCATCGCCAAATATCCTTTGCTGCTCCTGAAACCTCGTCGAACTCTCCCCGCTCCTCCTCCTGAGCCCACCTGCGCGCCGCCTGGCGGAATATCATCATCAGTGCTAGCCCGACGACTGTGGTTGTGAGCTTGAGCCCTGCGATGTTGAACAGGTTTGTGTCATCGCTCATCAGGCGTGGGGCCAGTCCCAAAAGGGCAGCCAGCGTCAACAGATACCCTAGCAGGTAAATATCTTCCGCAAACGCCTCAAGACTCTCAAAGTCCTTGAACTGACTTGCGATCCGCCACCGCAGAGCCGCCAACACGCCCATCACTACGAGTGCAAATCCTACGGAAAGCAAGGGATTCACCCGCAGGCCACTCAACACGGCGGAACCGACGCCGCCAACAATAACCGCAATGGTGAATTCCGCGGGCTTGACGTCGCCCTGGTAGATAGGAGCCTTGCCATTCATAGTCAATGAGGAGTCACACGTTTCAGCATTCCAATAACAACTGCCAACACCAAAATCCCAACCGCGAGAAGCACCGCCGCGGTTATCAGCCTTTGCTGACGCCGCCCATTCTTCGCTTGCGCCTCCGCCACGAAGTCCAGACTTAAGTCGGAGAACTCAGCAACCAGGTTACGTATCTTCACCGACTCAATGACCGCCTCGCGGATGTGGCCCCGTGCAACAAGTGCTTGCACCCGTAAAATCTCCGATAGCGCCCGCTCATGAGCCACGATGCCTCGCCGCAACGCCACCCGAACCGCATCTGCGGCCTTAAGCGTCGCCAAGGTGCCATCCGGCGCACCAGCACCAGCCGCCCCACCAACGCCTTGTATCCGCGCCTGTCGCAATGCTTCCTCAAACTCCCCCTCCAGAGACTCCAACCCCCGGCGCGTACATGGCCGCTCACCCGCCCGCTTCTCGAAATCACGCAGGGCTGGAATCAGAAGCGCACTTTGCTCCATCGGCTATCACTAGCCAAATAAGTTGCCAAGTCGTCAATGCCAAACTGACCACGCCGCGGCCATCCCCGCCAGATCTGCGATTGACGCGGAAGTGAACAACGGCCACGGGCGGTTCCGCTCTCCACCCCTCGGACAATCGCGTGCCCCCTCGAAAACGGCCACGGCTACGCGCTTTACACGGCAGCCGAACCTGCTATTAAGTGTGCCAACGAAAGGAAAAACTGTGACGTGCCGCCCAACCCTGCAATTGGTTTGCCCACTGCTCGCCCTGACGCTTGCCCCAGCGTCGCATGCCGATATTATCGTTTTCTCCACTGGCCGAGCTTTGACTGGTACAGTCGCGTGCACGAACGGGGACGAGGTGCTGGTGGTGACCGACTACGCGGCGTTCAATTTCGCCCGTGAATCCATCAAGCAAATCAGAACGGATCACATCCAGGAAGCCGAGTTGCGCAGCACCAATCGTCTCCCTTCCTTCAAAGTGGCGCTGACGACCCTGGCCAAGAAGCCCTGGGCCTCCGATTTGAGGCCGATACCCGCTGCGGTCGTTGACAAAGGGATTCTGAGGCACGTTCCATACATGTCCTTCCGGTGCGGCGAGGACTACGAAGTAAACATCTACGGAGACCCGGAGCGCCCGGCGGGAGTGGAGGTCGGTGTGTACCGCAAACTCCTGGGCGATGCCACAGCGAAAATGAACTGTGTAGGTCTCGCTGCGGAGCTCATGGGAAAGCCCGAGGACCGCGCCCTCATCAAGCGACTGAACCTGGAGAAGGATCTCCAGAAACAGGATGGCCTAACCTTTGAGATCACGCCTCCCTCTGCCGAGGATGCTTACATGGGCTGGTGGATCTCCGCTTACTCCGAGCGGGCCCTGGGAGCCGCGCAAGCCTCCGATGATGAAATGAAGCGCATCAGTATTCCCAGAGCCGAGGTTGAACGGCAGGAGCAAGCCGGGGACCCGGCTTCCTGGTCGGACGAAGACCTGAAGCTTCCACGCAACACATACCCAGCCGTCATCACCTTCTCGACAGCATCCGGCCAGGTGGTCAGCAACGCACAGGTGGTACGGGTGAATGAGGGAGTCAGCCTCGTCTGGCGTGACGGGGCCAGCGGAGGGACCGTGAGGCTGGCTGACCTGCCCGAGGAACTCCGCCTCCGATTCGGCTACGATCCAGAAAGGACCCAAGTCGCGGCAGCTCTGGAAGAAGCACGAAAGCAAGCACAGCAGACCCAGCCCGTCGTCGCAACCGCAGCCCCACAGACGCAGGCACACATGGCCTCCCAATCGTACGGTACAGCGCCATATTCCGGTGGCACCCTGTCCTCGTCGAGAGCCTACAGGTCCTCGACCACCTCCAGGGGCGGCAGCGTTTATGTTCACGGGTACACGCGGAAGGACGGAACTTACGTAGCAAGCCACAGCCGCAGTTCGCCTAGAAGTCGAAGGTAAGTCACAACCCCGATGACCCGCCGCCACACCCTCGGCCAGCGACAAGCGGCTTTCCCGCTTGCGTGCGCCTTCCAAAAACGATAACTCCATATCGGCATGGGCTTCTACTACCGCAAATCCGTTGGTCTCGGCCCGTTTCGGGTGAACGTCAGTAAATCCGGCATCGGATACTCCGTCGGAGGCCCAGGGTTCCGGACAGGGCTCAGCGCCCGCGGTCGCCGCTACAGCACATTCAGCATACCCGGCACCGGGTTGGGCTACCGAACGTCAAAAGGCCAGGGTTGCCTCGTCCTCATCATCGGGCTCATCGCCCTCGCCGCAACCCTTTTGAAAGGACTACTATGATCAACTGGAAAAGAACCCTCCGCACACCATCCTCCGAGCGCTTTCTGGCCTTCCGGGATGGAAAAGAGGTCGCGGCTGTCGATCTGCACTACCTACCCGGCGGCACTGCCAGCGGTACTGTCATTCTGCTAAAACCGGCGGACTGGAAAGAGGCGGATATCCAGCCATTGCTCTCGTCCCTCGACGAAGACTTCCTTCCCGATGTAGACCTCGCACACGGAACACTGACTTACACCGTTGTCACGGGAGAGCTCCTAGGCAACTACGAAGCCACACACGCTCCAGATCAGCCACCGGCGCACTAAAGGCTGACCGGCCCGACACTAGGACCCCGGCCTTAGCCGATACTGCCCCACCCCTTCGGCCCACCACTCTCCGTGCGCCCAGCATCCGTAGCAGCATCAGGAGGACAACCCACGACCGGGCCTGACACCAGATTTGGCTCACCCGTTACGTTGACCACATCCCCAGGCGGACTACCATCCATAGCCCCCGTGTCAACAACCCCAGCCAGATCAGACCCTGCGAACGCCACCGCCCCCTCCACCGGGGTCTGCAGCCGCCATGCGTCGGCATAGTCCTCCAGAAACGCCACGTAACGTCTCACCGTTTCTCGCTCTGAGGCCACGAACTTGCCATCAGCACTGCTCGCGTAGTTTCCAATGAGCTGAATCCGACACCGCATTTGCCAGGCAATGTCAGTTCCATCCCTCGAATCACGCCGCACCGCAGCACAATAAAACCCAGGAACATCCATCGAAGCCTTGGCCCACCGCGCCGCGTAATCGTTAAGATAGCCAACCTCTCCGCCTGGCTTATCCCGCGCATCCACCAGCAGCCGTATGAACTCCTGCTCACCTTCCTCGTACTGACCGTCGGCTAGCATAACCGCCGCAATCAACATCAACATTGTCAACTGGGCCTCTTCCCGTAACCCTTCGCTGTCAACCGAGCTGTCGCCCTGCGCGCCCTGCTCGGCCAATTCCAACAAGTCTATAAACGCTGCCTGTGCTGCCTGCACCGCTTCCTTCTCATTGATATTCATAAACGTAGTATCTAAACACTTGCCCACCCGCCCGCGGCGTTAGCCCGCAATGCTTCCGACTGGGCGCTCCCGGCCGCCAAAAACCGCTCCAATAACTGCATGAAGTTCCGCACTACTTCGTGCTCGGTCGCTTCAAACTGCCCGTCGCTGACGCAGGTATTGTTCCCGATGAGCTCCAGCGCTCGCATCATCCCCCGCGCCAAATCCGTATGAAGCCGCCTGTCATGATCGACGCCTACTTGGAAGAAGAGCGGCACTTCGATGCAAGCCGTTTTCCAAGCCCCCGCATACTCATTCAAATACCGCATCTCGCCGCCCGGCCTTTGGCTCCAGTCCACCAGCAGGTTAAGAAAGGCCCGCTCCCCGTCCGCATACTTCTGGTCCGCCAGCACAATCGCGGCGATCATCATGAAGACTGTCTTCCTCGCCTCTTCCTTCAGGCTTTCTATCTCCTCAGCAGTACGTTCGCGCGCGGCCTGCTCGACCAACTCGAGCAGGGTCCTCACTGATTCCTGCACCGCCCTCACGATGGCATTGGTATCATCGCTCATAATCACGCTTGGGAGCGGCCGCATTGTCCGCTCCGACATCCCGCTGCCTGACCCGTCTCACGCGCATGCCCTTAGATCAGCGATCGCCTGTGCATGCGCCCGCGCTAAACTCAATATCTCCATCTTCGCGCGGATGGCCTCCGCCCGCGTTCTGATTTCCAGGCTGTCCAGCTTCGCCGCGCCTCCGCGCAACTCCGCCAACGCAGACTGCCGGGTTTGTCCATGCTTGATTTTCACCGCATTAACCTCGGCTGCCGGCAGTTGCGTGTTCGGATTGTAGCGAAATCGGCTCTCGCAAGATCGTCGCCATCCTATCAAATTACGCACCAGCGTATCCCCAAATCCCGGGACACTCAGGTCAGGGTGAATGTCCAACGCGGAGCCGATCCCATACGCATTCAAAGTCGCCTTCCTCCCGCGTCCAATATTTGAGATGTCCGCATTCTGAATCAACTGGGTACCGAGGAATTGTCGAAGTTGCAATTCCTGCCTTCGCTGGTGAAGCACTCTCATGTCCGCCAATTCATCCGCCCTAGACTTCTCAAAGCGCTGTCTTGCCTTCTCCAATGCCGGGAATGCCAGATTAACCTGCCTTCTGTAATCACTCAATACAGTCTCCAGTTGCTCCACCGTGGCGTTTAGCGTGCGGCGCGCCCGGTCCTCGTTGTTGGTCCGGACATCGACCTCAGCATTCCACACCCCCACTACCTCCGCGTACTTTCTCTGCGCATCGTCGTAAACCCGATGCTTGGCCAGGTAGTCATTATACGCTTTCTGGTACTCCTGGTCCTGTTTTAGCCATTCACGTTGGTACTCCGCCTCCGCTTGAGCCACCGCTAGCGCGTGCTTCTTTGTTAGTTCCTCGACTTGCGCCTCATAATCCGACATCCGCTGTGCATGCTCCTCGGCCGCCACTCGCCGCTCCTCGGCGCGTGCGGCCCGCTCCGCCTCGTTTCGCTGCCTCATCTCCACCTTCCCTTGACCAGCCTTCATGAATGCCACGATCAGGCACGTCACCGTTCCCCATCCGGCACCCATCGCCGCTGCTGAAAGGTCCAAATTGAAACAAAGGAGCGCGGCCAGGCCAAAAAAGAACGTCCCTAGAAAGCAGATACGCGCTACAGTCTCACTGCGGCCGAGAGGCACCGAGGGAAGCCGAGCCGGCGGCGCCATCACCGGCATTCCTGGCAACACGGGTGCCGCCACCACTGGCCTCGGAAATGGTGCCGGCTTCGCCGGAGCAACCGGCGCGCTCTGGCTTGGCGCTTGCGGCTTGGCCAACGGCATCGGCTTCGGCGTCGCCCTCCCGATCGCCGGCACCGCCACCTGTTCGCTCATCAACGCCCCACGCACCACCCGCTCAATCGTCGACCAGAACGATGCGAAGTCGACCGCCCAGTTCGCTGACCCCAAACGAACAGTTACCGAGATGAAGAAGTTCGGCCCCCCCTCCCTTGTAATCTCGCACCAGGGGCAAGACGTCAGGCCGTTCCAAAACTTGTGCCCAGGGTCAATACATCCCTTTTTCAGCGCAGACAGAAGCGCCTTCAGCTCCAGTGCCCACTCCCGCCCGGTGGGCCGTGCATTTGGACTGACCGACCCCTGAAGAAACGCCCTCTCAAATAGCTGTTTTACCCGCTCAGGTACAGCCGCAAGTTGCAGCGAAAACGGAGGAGGCTTCACTCCCCTGGACCACGTCTTATCCGAAAAGGCAAACAGGAATCTCTTGATTGCCTCCTCAATCTCAAACTGGTCTCTGCCAGTTGGAATCCCCGCAAATGGATGGCGCCCCATGAAGAGCAGCCGAAAAATGATCACCGCAAGCCCAAAACGATCATGGTTCGGCGTCCGCTGTAAGCCTCGGTAGTTCTGCCCCTGCAGTTCCGGAGGTGTCCACATCGGAATGCCCACATCGCACAAGAAGTAGCCCCCTCCATTCCGCACCTGGTAGGAGTCGCAATCAATGAGCCCCACTCGGCCATCATTCTCCTTCACCAACAGGTTCCCCTCATTCACGTCCGCCATCACGATCCCTTGCTCGTGCAGGGTTTCAAACGCCACACTGCAGTTCATCGCAACGTGAATGAGAAAATCCCAACCAACCGCTGGGAACTCCGCCGCTCGATCCGAAGGCCCGTACAGCTTATGTATCTCCTTCCCCGACATGCGCGGCATCACGATCCCTCGCACAACCCTTGGATCCGCCGGATCTAGGAGAAGCTCTGTCGGCCATGCCGCTACACTTTTCAACTCTGGCCTCGCCAACTGCACCTGATAACGCAGCTTCGCCGCTTTCTCAGGCTCTGCCGGCTGGTGGTAGAGCTTCGCCACCATCGCCGCCGAGTTCTCAATCTCGAAGACCTGCCCCTCGCCTCCCGGCCGCGTCAGCGGTCTCAATAGTCTCACCGGCCGCCCCTGCTCATTCCGCAGTTCCATCAGGCGCTACCTCCACCGGCTCTGCCACCACTGGCTTTACCTCTGCCGTGCCTCCCTCCTGCGGCTTTGCGTCAACAGGATTCGGCTCCACCAGTTTGGCCTCTGCTGAAACCGTCTCCGCCGTTTTAACATCTGCCCCGGGCTCTCGCCATACCCCTAACACCAGCGTCTTGTTGTCGTCTGTCCGGGAAGTGATGACCTCGGAAGCGAGCATCTGTTGTAACGGCGCAATCAGCTCAGTCTCGTCCGCGCCAGCCCGCAGCGGACCAAACATCGCATTGAAGAAACGAGCGGCCGGCATTCGCTGCGCATAATCCAGTGTCACCGACTGGATCCCGTCGGTAAATCCCGCGACTCCGCTTATCTTCCCCTCCACCCGCCGGAACTGAAGGTGGTCCAGTGCTCCGGGCGTTGTTAGAAAGACGGTTACATTGGCATACTCGCCAGTTTCAGGCCACGTGCCAGCTACTAAAGCGCCATCCTTTTCTGGTACCCAAGCCCCATCACCAATCTGCCCCAGTACCGCCCCGGTCCTCCACACAGCCGCCAGTAGCAGGGTGCATGCAAGCTCTCCGAGTGGAACCGATTCACGCTCCGCAACGGTCTTCAGATGCGCAAGCACCTCCTGATACCACCCGCTGACCTGCTGCTGGCTGAGGTTGGCCAGCTTAAACTCGCTCTGCGACACCAGCTTCAGGAGCTGCTGCACCGCCTCAGTTGAGCCGATTTGGGAATGCGACGCACTGCCCGCGCCGTCCGCCACTGCGGCCAGCAATAAGTCCTCATCACCGCTTCGCGTGCGCAGCACCTGGCAGGCATCCTGACACGGGGCACCCGTTGCCTCGTGCGATGTTCCGATGACCGAGGCTGAAACAGCCGACCACATCTGGAATCAGACGCTCGCCCACCCCGTCGGCCCGGTAGTCGGGTTTTGTAGCGGGACGGTATCGCCAAGATTGGACCTCGAGACCGACTGTTGCGAAGACGACAGCCACTGGAACATCTTCTTGAACTCGAGCCCTTGGAGCTTAAGTGGTGTGCGCGCTGGATTAAGCTCGTTCAACCGATCAAGGTCGGCGCCCTCGACTCCGACCGTAAAAAATGAAAACTTCTTCCCCGTTTCCCCTTCCTTGATCAAATTCTTCGCCTCGCTCCAGTTGTTGGAATTCACGTCTGTCGGACCGCCATCCGTAAGCAGGAAGACCCACGGCCGATAGGTACCTGGATCCCACCGCTCTTGTACTCCGCTTTCCGGTTGGCCAGCAATTTGAGCCCAGTCACCACAGCCTCACCCATAGGTGTGTCACCTCTCGCCGACAACGCAGGGGCCGTGAAATTCTCGGCCGTCGTGAAGCTTTGCACCACTTCCACATTCCCCCCAAAGGTTACAATGGCCACCTCCACCCGTTTTTTCGCCAGACTGTCTCCAAACAGAGAATCCCGATAAACGGTGACCCCCTCCTGCAGCTGCTTAATCGGCTCCCCCTGCATAGAGCCCGAAATGTCCAAGAGCAGCACCGACGGGCAACGATGTTCCGGGTTGGTGGCTAGATCAGTTCCAGTGACATTAAACGGCGTCTGTTCCATAATTATTTCCTTTCTTTAGGTGGCTACTGCCAGCGCGAGAGTACCCACCCCCTTTAAGAACACAAGTCAAGTGTCAGCGGCGGCGCCAACAGGAGACAAATCGGGCGGTTAGGAATGGATCGGGCACGATGGTTGGTGACGGCAACGAGAATGGGCCGGAGGATCGCTCCACCGGCCCATGCCGCTCGTGATGCTTGGCCCGTCAGGGTTCTTCGATTTGATCCTTCATCCGGTAACTGCGGCCTTCGATGGTGACGGTTTCGGCATGGTGCAGGAGGCGGTCCAGGACTGCCGAGGTCAGCGTGGCATCGTTGTTGAAGACCTTGGCCCAGTTTTTATACGCCTGGTTGGTCGTCACGATGGTCGAGCCGGTCTCGTAACGCTGGCTGAAGACCTGGAAGAGCAGGTCCGCGCCGGTTTTATTGATGGGCAAGTAGCCCAGCTCATCAATTAAAGCGATGCTGGGGTTGGTGTATTTCTTCAGTTCGGCTTTGAGGCGATGGGCCGATTGTGCCGCCGCCAGGGTGTTGACGATGTTGATGGCTGTCGTAAACAGAACGGTGTGGCCGGCCAGACAGGCTTCGTAAGCCAAGGCAGTGGCTAAGTGGCTTTTTCCGAGGCCGGCCCCGCCCAGGAAAATGACGTTGGCCTTGTCCTTGAGAAAGGAGAGGCGAAAGAGGTTTTGCACTTGGGGGCGATTGATCTTTTTGGGCCAGCTCCAGTTGAACTGCTCCAAGGTTTTAACTACGGGGAAGCGCGCCGCCTGAATGCGGCGTTGGGTGGCCCGGTCTTTGCGCCGGAGCGCTTCGCCCTCGACCAGGCGACTTAAGAAGTCCAGGTGGGTCCGGTTTTTCTCAACCGCCTCTTTGGCCAGGGCTTGGTGGTGCTCCCGAAAATAGGCGAGTTTGAGGTAGAGCAGGTCCGAGAGAAGTTGATCGTCTTTCATGGGTTTGTGGCCGGGGTAGAGGTGTGTTTGGCGTCATAAATGGAGAGGTCGGGAGCGGGCAGTTCCAACTCCAGCAGGTCCTGCTGTCGCGTCAGGTGCAAGGCGCCGGGTTCTTCAGGCGGATGCTGGCGCTGTTGCAGGAGGTTGGCGATGTATTCGCAAGAGAAGGCCTGATAGGTGAAGGCATCTTCCAGGGCACGGGCGACGGTCTCCACGCCGTAGAGTTCGCTCAGGGCGACGATCTTCTGGACATGGTGTTTGGGGTTAAGGCGTCGTGCTTCCAGTTGCTGGTAGTATTCATGCGCCTTGGGGCAGAGGGCCAAAAAGCGCAGGAAGAGCTTTTGCTCGCGCGCCTTTTTGCGGTGCAGGAGCAAGGGCGCGACGTGGTCGGGCAACTCGTAATCCTGGTTGCGGTCGTAACGGCGCACATGCTCCGCCACCAGCTTGTCCTGGTCATAGACCAGGAGCCGGTCGGGCCACCGTTTCAAGGTCAGCTGGCTGGAGGCATACTGGCAGGGAACCGAATAGCGGTTGCTATCGACCTTGAAACGGAACTGGCTGTTGACCCGGACCGTTTCCAACACGGCGGCCTCATACGGCAGCGGATGCAGGGGGCGGAGCTTTTCCTGGGCAAAGAGTTCCTGGGGCGTTTTGTGGGTCTGGCCGTGGACCCGGACATTGGCCACGGTGTCGAGCCAGTAGCGGGCCGCCGGATTGACGAGTTGAAAGTCCGACAGGTCCAGGCCGTTGAGGAAGTTCTTTTTGACATACCCGACGCCGTTTTCGACGCGTCCTTTTTCCTGCGGCTGCCCCACACCACAGGCCCGGATTTGAAATCCGTGATGGTTGGCGAAATCCAAATAGCGGGGGTTCAACACCAGCGAGCCGGCCGCCCGGCTCAGAACCGCCACCTTACAGTTGTCGACCCAAACCTGGCGCACGACCCCGCCAAAGTATTCAAAGGCGTGCTGGTGACAGCAGAGAAAATGTTCCAGCGTTTCGGCCAGCGTGAACTCCAGATAGAGCTTGCGGCTGAACGCCAGCACCATGAGGAAAAAGGACAGGCGCCGGCGCGTGGAGCCCACCGGCACCGAACCCGCACAGCCCCAGTCCACTTGGGCACATTCTCCGGGTTCGAAGTGTAGCGTCAGGAAAGCCGGTCGCGGCTTGGGACGCACTTGGCGCACGAAGGCCTTGAGGATCGTGTAGCGGCCCTGGTAGCCCTGTTCTTTGAGCCGTTGGAAAATCTGCTGGGCCGAATAGGCGTGCTGTGCCAGCAGGCGGATAATCTCGCCCTTAAACGGATCGAGCTTGCTGGCGCGCTTGGGGATCGGCGCCCGTTCGAAGCTCTCCCGCCGAGCCCATTTGCACACGGTGTTGAGTCCCAGCTTGAGTTCCCGGGCAATCTGCCGCAGGCCCAGCTTCTTTTCGGTGAACAGGTGCCGAATCTGGCAATAGGTTTGGTAGTCAATCATAGCCGACCTCCCATCGCCTGGCGCAACAGCTCGCCCACGCTGATCGGGCCGGAGCGCGGCGCGCCCACCGGCTCCAGGCTCAGCACCTGGTAGAAGGGCTTTTCATAGGCAATCAGCCCGGCTTGGATCAACTGGCGGCGACTGGCCGAAAGCACCACCAAATCCATGTTCAAGCGCCGCATCAGCGAGGCCTCCGAGTAGTAGCTCAGGCCCTCGGCATCGGCCACGCTGGCCAGGAACAGGTAGAGGGTCCAGGCGGAGTGATCACACCGAGCGAAGTGGTTTTCCTGCACCAGCCGGTGATCGATCCAACTGAACTGCGGCGGAACTTTCCGGAGCCGCTCCGGATTGAGGACACGTTTTTTCATGCAATAACCTTTCAAAGTTCATTCCGGGCACCATGCCCAGAATGTCGTGTCCCTTGATTAGCAGCCGCCGGAGGCTGGATACGATGTCGTCTGGTAAGGTACTGCCGACGACCATGGAGATAAGCCCCACCAACAGCGGCGCCGGCATCGAGCAGAGGTCTTGTAAGGTACGGCTCGGGGGAGTTGGCACAACCTCTTGTGCCGCCGCAGCTTGCTCCGAGCAGCCGTCTTGTAAGGTACGGCGCCGGTAACGAGCCGTGTTCTTCCAATAACCCGGATGCTCCTTCTGCCAGTCGCGGACTCGCTCGGCATTCTTGGCATCCCGGAAGTAGTTTTGGTTCTCCGGTTTGGCCAACCAAGCCCGCATGAGTTCGCGCTTTCGGACCTGGCGGCATTCGGGTTTGAGGCAATAGCGCTGTCGCTGGCCGCTCCGGTAATCGGGAAGAAAAAAACTCCTTGCAGTTCAGGCACTTGTGTCGAGCTCTGGGCGGCTTCATCGGTTCCAAAATCAAAAGGAACCAGTATCGGAAAACCGACCGAATCGGCGGAACGAAATCCACCGGGAAGAAGACTCAAGCCGGAGAAGAAGGAAGAAGAGTTTGCAGTGAATCTTTCGAAGAAAAGCCACGGCGAAGAAGATCCATTCCTCGCCGCCCGTTTTGTCTCAGTTCAATTTCGCCGGTAACAGTCAAGAAACTTGAAACTTTTAGGATCCAGTTCTCCCGGGCAGGTGTGGTTCACTATTTACACCAAAACGAACCATGCAGGAGGTGTGGTATCAGAACAGCATATTCTATCCCCAATGGACAACGCTTCCCCTTCCGCTTGGACCGTGTCCCCCCTGGCGCAAATGGAAGCGCCGCTCGGAACCACTGCTTCCGTTGCCTTGCCACGCGCGTGGTATGGGGCAGGCGGGGAAAGCAGACAGCACAAAATGGGGAGGCGCAGAGGTCAGAGGCCGGAGGTCAGAGGCCAGAGAAATTAGAGTCTGGGCCGCCTGGCCTGTGACTCGCGAATCTACGATTTGACCTTAGCAGGGGTCAGTCCAGAATGGCACTTAAATTAGCCCTTTGCTTTTCTTGGGTTGCTTTTCCAATAGCGATTGCGGTGCTGGGAATCTTTGAAGAGATGGCGAGGCTTTGTCAGCCATGCACATGGCTTGGGGCGACGTTTCACGGCCCTGGGTTCACGGCGGCCGGGACGGTTCGGCACTAGATCGACCGCAATGGTCTGGAGGAGCTTATCGATGAGTTGTTTTTGCTTCTTACGGGAACGAGCCTCAGCCACTGCCATAGCGAACTGACGCGCACTATCCACTGTGCCTTTGAAACTGAGCCGGCGGCGCTCCACGTGATATTGCCGGCTGGCCTGCAGCATGAGGCAGCGGATGAGGTTGTAAGCAATGAAGAACATTTCCAATTCCTTGTGGATCATTTTCGGGCTCTGGCAACGCAGCACTTCCATGCCCATGGAGGTTTTGATGTCGCGGAACCACAGTTCTATCTCCCAGCGTTGGGCATAGAGCAGGGCCAATTCCTGCGCCGGATAGAGCTGGGGGTCCACCAGCGTGGTGACCAGCGTGACTGACCGGGTGCGAAAGCCCGCACGGCGCAAGCTGAAGCGCAAGATGCGGACCGTGAGTTCCGGGGCGATGCGCTTCCATAAACGCTGCGGCAGGTAGCGGCGCTCCCAGTTGTTCGGTTTGCGCCAGATCACCAAGCGGTCGCTTTTACCCAGCCGTTTTCCACGACGCAAATCCGCACTTCGGGCGTGGTGCAACCGGAACAGGGCGGGAATGCCTTTGCGCCACAAAAGCGCCAGCAGCGTGTAGCAACTGAACCCACGATCTGCCAGGGCCAAATCACCTGGCTTGAAGGTGTCGAGCAAGCGGTGCAGCAGGCGCAATTCGTGCTGATGCTTGTTGCCACGGGCATAATCGAGGAGGGCACCCGTGGAGAGACTGAATATGCCCACGATCTTCATAAAGGGGAAACCACAGCCGGGTTTTTGCTCCCGTGATTGGGGGTAGGCGCGTTGGTTTTTAAGGGTGTCGGGCATGCTGATTCCGGTGCCATCGATCACCTTGACGAGGAATCCTTTCCAGAGATCTTCGGCTTTGCCGGCCTGCGCCGCCACGGCGCAACGCAAACGGGCCAGAATGTCCAGGGGCAGCCGGCCCCGCGCCACGCAATAAGCCCCGGTATCCGGGCTGACCCAGCGCGCGCTCACCAGAGCCAGGAGAGATTGGATCTGGCGCACGACTTCCCGGCACGGGCAGTCGGGATTGAGCACCTGGTAGAGGAAGCCAAAGAACGTGCGGCGGACCGAGTAAATGTGCTCGCGACTATTGGGGCCCTCGTCCGCTTGAGAGAGCAGCCAGGCTGGCATAAACGAGCCGAAGAGCCGGTCCAAATGCATCAGACTTTGGCGACGGAGCCGCTCAACACGCTGGCCCATGGGGGCCAAGCGGGAGCGCCAGGCGGGGAAGAAAGGAGTATTGGGCATAGACAAGTATATATACTTGTATCTATTGACAACAACCCTAAAATGACCCTTATGAGAAAGAGAAAAGCTCCGCCGGGCATCCCGCTCCCACGGCAATACCAGCGCTTGGCCCGCAGCCTCGCCGGCATCGGTTACATCAGCCAGGGATCGGTCCTGGATCGCTCCAGGCTTCGGCCGCCCCGTTCGGGCTATCAGTGGACTCGAAAGCGAGCGCAGAAAACCGTCACTGTCGCCCTAAGCGCCCAACAGTTCCGCGCTCTCGGCAAGGCCATCGAAAACCGCCGCAGACTCACGAAAACTCTCGCGCACATGGAGAGGCTATCACGCCAAATCCTCTTTCAAACCATGCCGGATACCCACCGACGCAAACCCCTGCGCAGGAGAGTTTTAGGCACTATTTAAGTGCCATTCGGGTCAGTCCATAGCTTGGGTCATTTCTGGCAGTTCCGTTGGACATAGCCCCAGTTGCGCCTGGTCCGGGCTGGCGACTGCGCCCCCGCGCAGGTAGCTGTGCAAGCTCTGATTAGCCGCCTTTGAGCTGCCCAGGTACACCCGCGCGGCAGTCGCTTTTGTCGAGAGCGTCGTGAAACCGGTCAGGAGATTGGAATTGGTCCTGTGCGCGTCGTGGGGGGCCAACCGAAAAAGCTGACATGCTGAGAGCTGAAACGCTGAAAGCGGTCCGAGGGGAAAGCAGAAATTGGAGGGGCAAACGCTGAAATGCTGAAATGCTGAAATCGGGACCGGGCCGGTGCCGCTCTTCGGTTATCCGCGAATTGCGCTAATTGACGCGAATTTTCTCCTGCCGGAGGCGAGAGGAAATGAAGAAGGAAGAATGCAGAATGCAGAAAGGGGCGCAGAAAACAGCCAGCATCCAGCGCCGAACCTTGAACCTCCCGTCCTCCGTAGCCCGTCCTCCGTAGCACCACTGCGGAGGGTGGACAGTACATGCGGGGGTGGATGAACCTCGAGACCCTGAACTTTGAAAGCCGGACAAGCCACCCTCACGCAGGGAATGCAGAAGGTTGAATGCAGAATGCAGAAGTTCGGGTCGAAGCCAGCCCAAGGCTACCCCGAGGCCACCCTGAGGCTATCTGGTGGCTAACCGGTAGGCACCCTGAGGCTACCCCGAGGCTACCCCGAGGCTCCACCTAGGCTACCCCGAGGCTACCCCGAGGCTCTCGAACCTGGTTCAGGATACGTCACCGGATTACAGGGCGGCTGGCGCTGAGAATGGGAGACCCTGCGCCTCTGCCGCGCGAGCCGCCGCCGGCTGGGGGCAGTTCAGCTCAGCGCTTCGGGCGGACCTTTCCAGATTAGCCGCAAGGAGTCCAGTCGGAGGGGGGATTGTTGGAGGGAAGTCGCCAATTCCGCCTGCTGGGCTTGGGCGAGCCGGATTTCTTGTGGACGAACGTGATCGTTCACCTGTGCTAGGGTTTGCAGGCGCTCGACTTCGTGGCCAAGCAGGTGGTTCATTTCGTTGAGGGCCGACTGGCGCAGGGCTGCGGCCTTGGCCTCGGCCAGATTTGCGGCGGTCTGGAACATCGCGGGGAGCGTCCGGCTAACGATTTCGGCATTTTCGATCAGTGGGTAGGGTGAGCCTTTCTGAAGTTTCCGTTCCCAGTTGGTGTCAAGGTAGGTTTTGCTGACGTCTTCGAGTTTGTGGCTGACCACCAAGCGGATCGGCGTCAGCGGAAGAAAGCGATCCGCATGCAGGCGAGGCGAGGCGGTGGCTTCCAGGACATAGATCAGCTCCAGCAGCAGGGTCCGTTCGTTCGCGGCCGGCAGCACGGCAAAGGCACAGTTTCCCGTTTCCGCCCCGAGCAGCAAGTCCATGGCCCCGCTGACCATCGGGTGATCCCAGGTTAGAAAGCCGACATCCTCCCGGCTGAGGGCCCGGCGGCGGTCGCAGGTGGCGACCATTCCTCCGGCCGGCAGGCATGGGAATGAACCAGTGAGAATGCCTTCGGGATTGAGCTGCCAGGTGTGCGGAGCCAGTTCCTCGATGCGAACCCCAAAGTGGTCGAACACATCCAGCAGGTACTCCTCCAAATCCGGCTGCCCCTCCTGCTCCTGAATCTGGCCGATGAGTTGTTGCGCCGCCGCCGGACGGAACGAATTGAGCTCCAACAAGCGGTCCCGGCCCTGTTCGAGGAGCCGGCGAATGGCCCGGCGCGCGGCCGCGGTCCTTTGCAAGAGGTCCGACAGTTCCTCTTCGGCTGCGGCGCGATCCGCCACCGGGAATTCCAGGGCCAGGTCATGGACGGCGCGGCCAAACTGGAGCAACAGTTCGTTGCCGCCTTCGAGGTTGCTTTCAAAGGCATTCAAGCCTTCGTGATACCAGCGCGCCAGGACCTCCTGCGGGCTGTGCGCGAGAAAGGGGACATGGATCTGGATATCCTGGGCCTGCCCGATGCGATCCAGCCGTCCGATGCGCTGCTCGAGCAGCTCAGGATTGAGCGGCAGGTCAAACAGGACAAGGTGGTGCGCGAATTGGAAGTTGCGGCCTTCGCTGCCGATCTCCGAACAGATCAACAGCCGCGCTCCGTCGGGCTCGGCGAACCACGCGGCGTTGCGGTCCCGCTGCACCAGCGTGAGTCCTTCATGGAAAACTCCGGTGTTGATGTCCAGGTGACGTCGCAGCGCCGCATCGAGCGCCTCGGCCTTTTCAATGCTGTGGCTGATCAACAATACCTTTTGCGGATCCAGCTTTTGCAACAGTTCCGCCAGCCAAAGAACCCGCGGGTCTTTGGCCAGATCCAGCGGGCTCTGCAACCGGGTGTCACCGGCGTCCTCAGCAAACTCAGTGGAGACACGATCCAGCCAGTGCTCCGATTCCAGGCCGGACGCCAGTCGGGCGAGGTGCGCAGTGCGCTTTGGAAAGCCCTTCATGCCGGCGCGGGTGTTGCGGAACAGCACGCGGCCCGGGCCATGCAAATCCAACAGGTCTCCCAGCACGGTCTGTCTTGCCTCCCTGTTGCCTTTGCTCAGTTCAGCCAGACGTGGCTCCAGTTCGACATCCGGCGCGAGCAAGCGACGAAGCAAGGTCAGGTCTTTCCCGGTGAGTTCCTTTTCGGCTAGCAATTTCTCGGCAACTTCGGCCGTGCCCCGGTAATCTTTCGCCTCGGCCTGGAAAGTGGCGAGGTCGCGATAACGATCCGGGTCGAGCAAGCGCAGCCGGGCAAAGTGGCTTTCTACGCCAAGCTGTTCCGGCGTGGCCGTCAGCAAGAGCAGCCCCTCCGACTTGCGGCTGAGTTCATCCACAACCTGGTAAGCGCGGCTGGGGGACGATTCCGACCATTCGAGGTGATGCGCCTCATCCACCACGAGCACATCCCAGCCCGCCGCCACCGCCTGCGCCGAGCGCCGCGGGTCAGCCGCCAGGAAGCCAATGCTGGTCAGCACGAGTTGGTCATCCAGAAACGGGTTGGCCCCTGGTTCGCCGGCCTCGATGGAAGCGCAGCGTTCCTCATCGAAAATATGGAACCACACGTTGAAGCGCCGGAGCATTTCTACGAACCATTGGTGCACAAGCGATTCCGGCACCAATACCAGGATGCGGTCCGCCCGTCCGCTCAGCAGCAGGCGATGCAGGATGAGACAGGCCTCAATGGTCTTTCCCAGCCCCACTTCGTCCGAGAGCATCACGCGCGCGGCGTGACGGTTGGCGACCTCCTGGGCGATGTAGAGCTGGTGCGGAATGAGGTCAATGCGGCCTCCGAGGAATCCGCGCACCGGGGACTTGCGCGTGCGGTGGAGGAGATCCAGCGTGCGGCGGCGCAGCTCAAACGCGGCCGAGGTATCAAAGCGGCCTGCAAACAAACGCTCCTGCGGCCCCCGCAGGCTCAGGCGGTCGCTTAATTGGGCTTCGGGCAGCCGCTGGTTTTCGCCGACGTAAATCAGCAAGCCCCGCTGCTCGATGACCTCTTTGACGAGAAACTCCTGGTCCTCGCGAGTTCTGACCTTGTCGCCCGCGCGAAAGCGCACGCGCTTCAGCGGCGCCTGCTCCGCGGCGTAGGTGCGCGCTTCGCCGGCCGATTCAAACTCGACCCGCACGCGCCCGCTTCCGGTGTGCACGACGGTCGCCAGCCCGAGCTCCGGCTCCGACTCGCTGATCCACCGCTGGCCTATAACGAACCCACTCACGAAAATGCGGCAGGCTGTATGCGAGTTTTGACCGACAAACGCAACCTTTGAAGACGGGCGGCATGAGCATTGAACGGCGTTGGAGTTCTGTTGGCTGCACCCGTTTTGGTTTTACGGCATGACCGCACTGGGATATAGCAACCGCTCTGTTTTGAAATGAACGAAGCACATATTTTTAAGATAGCGGGTGAGCTGAAAGTGCAACCCCGGCAAGTTGCCGCCACCGCCAAGCTTTTCGCCGAGGGCGCCACGGTCCCCTTTATCGCCCGGTATCGGAAGGAAGCCACCGGATCGCTGGACGAAGTGGCCGTCACCAGCATTCGCGAGCGGCTCCTGGGCCTCGCGGAACTGGATCAGCGCCGGGACGCGATCCTGAAATCCCTCGCCGAACGCAATCTCCTCACCGATGAGCTCAAGAATGCCATCGTCAAATCCGAGACCCTCACCGCGCTCGAAGACATTTATCAACCTTACCGGCCCAAACGCCGCACCCGGGCGACCATTGCCAAAGAGCGGGGTTTGGAACCGCTGGCCGACATCCTCTTGCGCCAGCAATCCACCGCCGATCCAAATGCTGAGGCACAGGCTTATGTCAGTGCTGAAAAGGGCGTCCCCGATGTCGCCAATGCTCTGGCGGGGGCTCGCGACATCCTTGCCGAGCGCATCAGCGACGATGCCCAGGCTCGCACCCGGCTGCGAGCGTTGTTCTGGAGCAGGGCGGTGGTGAAATCCAAGGTTGCCTTCGACAAGGAGGAGGCGGCCGCGAAGTTCAAGGACTATTTCGATTGGAGTGAACCACTCGCCAAGACCCCCAGCCATCGGATGCTGGCCATTCGCCGCGGCGAAAGCGAGGGCTTGCTCATGATGCGCATCCAGCCGCCGGAGGAGGAGGCTTTGGGCCTGATCGAACCCCTCTTTGTCACCGGCCGGGGGCCCGCCGCCGAGCAGGTGCGCCTCGCTGTGCAGGACAGCTACAAGCGTTTGCTCGGGCAGGCGATTGAGGTGGAAATGCGGATCGAATCCAAGAAACGCGCGGACGTCGAGGCCATCCGCGTGTTCTCGGAAAACCTTCGCGAGCTGCTGTTGTCCCCGCCCCTGGGGCGCAAGAACGTGCTGGCCATTGACCCGGGCTTCCGCACCGGCTGCAAAATTGTCTGCCTCGACCGGCAGGGCAAGCTGCTGCACAACGATGTCATTTACCCCACCGCCGCCTCGGCGGGACAAGCGCGCGAAACAGGGGAGGCTTTGCTGAGTATGATCCGCAAGTTTGCAGATCGAGGCCATCGCCATCGGCAACGGCACGGCGAGCCGAGAGACCGAGATGTTCGTCAAGGCGCTCAAGCTCCCGTCCTCCATCCCGGTCGTCATGGTCAATGAAAGCGGCGCTTCCATCTATTCCGCGTCGGAGGTGGCACGGGAAGAATTTCCCAACCACGACCTCACCGTGCGCGGGGCAGTCTCCATTGGCCGCCGGCTCATGGACCCGCTGGCGGAGTTGGTGAAGCTGGATCCCAAGTCCATTGGGGTGGGTCAATATCAACATGACGTGGATCAATTCGCCCTCAAGCGCTGCCTCGACGACGTGGTGATGAGCTGCGTCAATGGGGTGGGGGTGGAACTCAACACCGCCAGCAAGCAGTTGCTCGCCTATGTTTCCGGCCTTGGCCCGGCACTGGCGGAAAACATCGTGGCCTACCGCAATGAGAACGGCCGGTTCAACTCGCGCGCCGAATTGAAGCAGGTGCCCCGTCTGGGGCCCAAAGCCTTCGAGCAAGCCGCTGGGTTCCTGCGCATCCACGACGGCAAACAGCCGCTGGATGCCAGCGCGGTGCATCCCGAGAGCTATCCCGTCGTGGATCAGATGGCCAGGGACCTGGCCTGTTCGGTGAACGACCTGATGCGTGATGCGGGACGGCGGCAGAAGATCCAGCTTGCGAAGTATGTCACGGAAGACGTCGGTCTGCCGACGCTCACAGACATCCTGGCCGAGCTGGCCAAGCCGGGCCGTGACCCGCGCCGGCAATTCGAGGTATTCGCTTTCCAGGCCGGTGTGGAAAAGATGGAGGACTTGAAGCCGGGCATGAAACTGCCGGGGATCGTTACCAACGTGACCGCCTTCGGCGCTTTCGTGGACATCGGCGTTCACCAGGACGGACTGGTCCACATTAGCCAGCTCTGCGACTGCTTTATCAAAGATCCGGCGGAGGTGGTCAAGGTGCAGCAGAAGGTCATCGTCACCGTGACCGAGGTGGATTTGGCGAGAAAACGCATCGCCCTCTCGATGAAGGCCGCGCCAACAATCGGCGCGGCGTCCACCGGAAAGCCCTCATCCGCTCCTGGCCGAGCTAAGCCGCCGACGCAGCCGGCGAAACCGCAAGCTGCGGATTGGTTCACCGAAGCGCTCAACCGGAACCGCCCACACAAAGGCCCTTGAACCGTCAGTTCTGGACCTTGAGCTGAGCTTCGAGTTCGGCGATCCGCTGCCTCAGCGGCTCAACGGCTTTTTCGACTTCGGCGGCCGTGTAGCGCGGCGTGATGTATTTCGGACAGTTCCAATCGAAGGAGATGACTTCGATGAAGAACAGCCGTTCGACAATGCGACGGCCTTCCGGTTCCGCGAGTTGCGCGACAAATTCGGGATGTTGGCGCGCGTCCTCGACGCGAGCGTGGCCGAGGATTTTCAGGCTTTCGCGGCGCGGGTAATCCATGAGGAACAGCGCGACGAGGTCGTTTGCGGCGAGATTGCCGGTGGAAAGCATCTGGCGGTTGCCCCTGTAATCGGCAAATGCGAGCTGCATCAGGCTCACAACTCGCAGAAATCCCCGCGGCCCCTCGAGCAGGCTGAAGGTCAGGGTTTGCGGCGGGACCTCGGGGTCGGTGGCGGCGTTGGTGACCACCAGCGTTTGGCCGGCGGTGAGAGTCTGGTCAGACACTGGCGCCAACGCCGGCGCATGGTTGATATCGGCGATGGTGGTGATTTCCGCGCCGCTCAGGGCAATGTGCCGCCCTTGAATGACGCTCGGTTCATACACGAACCCCAGATTGGCAGAGGGCGGGGGCGGAGTTCCGCACAAAGTGAGATTATTATAGCCCCCGAGCCGAATAGCCACACGCCCCGGAAATAGGCTCCCTGAGAACTCTGATTCCCGCCAAGCCCGCAACCACATGGTTAACCACCGCTACCGCCTCAGACGAATCTGCGATGCGCACGTCGGCCATCTAAACAGAATCCCGGGCGCTGATTCGCTGCCCGGGATTGCTGTCGGTGAGGAACTACGCAAACAGAAAGAGCCGTTCCCTAATCATGGCCCCGCGCTCACTATCCGCAGACTCCCGGGAGCCGCAGGCCGCTGGCGCACGTTCAACTGGAAGACGCTGCTAGTGGTGTCGGTCCCGTCGCTGACGGTGACGGTGATGTTAGCGACGCCGGTCTGGCCGGGTTCGGGGGTGATCGTCACGGTGCGGTTGCTGTTACTGCCGCCAAACACGATGTCCGCAGGCAACACCAGGGCCGCGTTGTCCGAACTGCCTGACAAGGTCAGATTGGCCGCCGGCGTTTCGGCGTCGCCGACGGTAAGCGGGATCGCCGGAGTGGATGAGTTCATCGCCACCACACGGTTGGCAATTGAGGCGATGGTCGGCGGCTCGTTGACCTGGTTGACGGTGACCGTAAAGGTGCGGGTGACGACATTGTTGCTCGTGCCGCCGTCATTGACGGTGACGGAGACCGTAGCGGAACCGTAAGCCGAGGCGACCGGAGTGAAGCTGATTCTGCCGGTGCCGTTGGGGCTCGTATAGGTCACGGTCGGAGTGGGGATCAGCCCGGTGTTGCTCGAGGAGGCGGTGACCGTCAGCGTCTGCGTCTCGTTGGCGGCGCCGGAGCTAATGCCCGAAAGATTGACCGTCTGCTGCCCGGCGTTCTCGGCAATGGTCAGGTTGCTCAGCGCGTCGAGCGTGGGCGCCTGGTTAACCGGGTTGACAGTGACGTTGAAGGTGCGGGAGACGATGTTGTTACTCGCGCCCCCGTCGTTGACGGTGATCGTGATCGTGGCGGAGCCGAACGCAAAGGCGACCGGGGTGAAGGCGATCGAACCCGTAGTGGCCGGGCTCGTGTAATTGACCGCCGGCGTCGGGATGAGCCCTGGGTTGCTCGAAGAGGCGGTGACGGTCAGCGTGTCGGCCTCGTTGGCCGCACCCGAGGTGATGCCGGCGAGGTTGACGGTCTGCTGGCTGGCATTCTCGTTAATCGAGACGTCGGCCAGCGTGTTAAGCGTGGGCGCCTGGTTGACCGGATTGACAGTGACGTTGAATGTCCGGGAGATCACGTTGTTGCTCGTGCCGCCGTCATTAACCGTAACGGTGATGGTGGTCAGGCCCGAGGCATACGCGACTGGTGTAAATCTGAGCGAACCTGTGCTGTTGGGGCTGGTATAGGTGACGGTGGGTGTCGGAATCAAACCCGTGTTGCTCGACGAGGCGGTCACACTCAGCGTCTGGGATTCGTTGGCCGCGCCCGAGGTGATGCCGGCGAGGTTGACGGTCTGCTGGCTGGCATTCTCATTGATCGAGACGTCGGTCAGCGCACTGAGCGTGGGCGCCTGGTTGACAGGGTTCACAGTGACCGTAAACGTGCGGGAGACAACATTGTTGCTCGTGCCGCCATCATTAACCGTGACAGTGATCGTCGCCGAGCCAAACGCATAGGCGGCCGGTGTGAACCGCAGCGAGCCGGTGGCGCTGGGGCTGCTGTAGGTGACGGCCGGAGTGGGGATGAGACCCGTGTTGCTCGAAGCCGCAGTGACCGTGAGATTCTGCGTCTCGTTGGCGAGCACCCGAGGTAATGCCCGACAGGTTGACGGTCTGCTGGCCGGCTCCCTCGTTGATCGTGACGCTAGCCAGCGCGTCGAGCGTCGGCGCCTGGTTGACCGGATTGACGGTAACCACGAAGGTTCGGGAGATAATGTTGTTGCTGGTGCCGCCATCGTTGACGGTCACGGTGATGGTCGCCGACCCGAATGCATAGGCGACCGGGGCAAACCTGAGCGAACCGGTGGTGTTGGGGCTGGTATAGTTGACGGTGGGTGTCGGAATCAAACCCGTGTTGCTCGACGAGGCGGTCACACGTCAGCGTCTGGGATTCGTTGGCCGCGCCCGAGGTGATGCCGGCGAGGTTGACGGTCTGCTGGCTGGCATTCTCGTTGACGGCGATATTGGCGATCGCGTTGAGGGTCGGCGGCTGGTTGGTCAGCTTGATCGGAACCAGAGTCGAGACTTCGGTCGAGTAATCGCTCTCCAGGCCGTCGCTGTCCACCGCCGTGGCGGCGAAATAGTAGGTCGTGCCCTCGACCAGATTGGAAACCGACACAGTCAGATTGGTCCCGGCGGCTACCACGTTGGTGTACGTGGCGCTGGCGACGCCGTAATAGAGGTTGTAGTTGGCAATAACGTTCGTACCCGGGCTCGCGTCCCAGGCTAGCGTGACGGTTCCCGTAGCGAAGGAAGCCAAAGGTGCCAGTGCGATAAGGGTCCCGAGAATGAGGGGGATAAAAGCTACACGTCGCACCCGAGCATATGATACTGAAAATAGCATACTAGGCCGAGGTTTACGCATAAACGGTGCCAATCGCCACCTTCGCCTTGGAGGCGGACGGAGCAATCGTGAACGGACGTCGGCCAGAGTCACAACCGGCGGAGTTGAAAGTTGTGGTGGCGACAAGGGCACGCGAAAGTTGAAGAAGCAGGCAATGCTAACTCACGCATTGGCGCCCGGGCTGATACTGGAACTGGCAGTAGGTTCATTGACGCGATTATTGCGTCACCTGAGTTATTCCTGCTACCGGGAGGTTTCCCGAAGCGCCCTAGGAGAACCCCGGGGTTCTTGGCCCGGCGCGCGGGGGGCGCTCTCTTGAGCGGACGGGCAGGAATAGCCCAGCGCCTCAGACGCAAGGCCGGAAGGGCTCGTACCTCTCTGTGACAGAGCTGTCTTTGCCGGCTGCGGGGACAGCTTTCAGGACAGGGTGTCCCGGAAAGGAGCAGGTAGCTGGCGGAGGTGGGCCTCGCGGGGATAAGCTTGGCGGCTGGGCGAAAATGTGGTAGCCTATGTCAACAGTCCGAATGATCGGTGCGTAGTGGCCGAAGTGAAACGTTGGTTTCGCGTAGGATCTTATGAAAACACAACCTGGTTTGGAGCGCGCCCTGACGTTCATCAATTGCCAGTTGCAGCCCGCGGGCGGGGGGCTCGTTTCTCTCGAAGAGGGCGTGGCGCGACGCGCGGTGACGATCTCGCGCCAGGCAGGCTCGGGCGCCCATACCGTAGCCGAGAAATTGGCCGCCCTCTTGCAGGTCCACACCCCCAAGGACGCCTGTCCGTGGACGGTCTTTGACCGCAACCTGGTGGAGAAGGTCCTGGAGGAACACAACCTGCCCGAACGGATTGGCCGGTTCATGCCCGAAGACCGGATTTCTGCCATCTCGGACACGATGGAGGAGTTGTTTGACTTGCATCCGCCCTCCTGGCTGCTGGTCCGCAAGTTCAGCGAGACCGTCCTCCACCTCGCGGAGCTGGGCAATGTGATCTTGATCGGCCGCGGCGCACACGTCATCACCGCGAAACTCGGCTTCGTGGTTCACGTGCGCCTCGTCGCTCCGCTGGAAAAGCGCCTTCAGCACGTGCAGGAACTGGAGCACCTCAGCCGGGACGCCGCGCTAGACTACATCCGGCAGGAAGACCGCGGACGCCGGCGTTACCTCCAGAGGTATTTCAAGGCCGACATCGAAGACTCGCTGCTCTATCACCTCGTAATCAACACCGGTCAGGTCTCCTATGGCCAAGCCGCCCGGCTGATTGCCGATACGGTGCTCAAAAGCACCTGACTCTTCCGGAAGGGCGCAACTCACGTTACCGGCCCCTGGGAGCGCCGGCATCCCTGCCGGCATGCTCTCGCTGGACACTTTGGGGTTTACCTCAAATCGGGCGATGTTGCAAGGTGCCGGCAGGGATGCCGGCGCTCCCAGGGCCAGGGCCGATAACGTGAGTTGCGCCCCTTCCGGAACCGCTCTCGTTTTAACGATTGGCAGGCGGCGCCCGGACTGGCATAAATCCCGGTCCGAACTCTGAACAAATGCAACCGGGCGCAACAAGCAAGATTCTATGTTTGATGGCAGCAGTCGTGGTCGTAATGGCCTCGGGCTGCTCCATCAGGCGGATGGCCGTCAATAAGGTCGGCGATGCCCTGGCTGGCGGCGGAACGACCTTTGCCTCTGATGACGACCCGGAGCTGGTCAAGGCCGCGGTGCCCTTCAGCCTCAAGCTGATGGAGAGCTTGCTGAACGAGAACCCACGCCACGAGGGACTGCTGCTGGCGGCGTGCAGCGGCTTCACCGAGTATGCCTATGCCTTTGTCCAGGAGGATGCCGATGAGATGGAGGACAAGGACCTGGCCGCCGCCGAGGAGATGCGAGGACGCGCCCGGCGCTTGTACTTGCGAGCGCGGAACTACGGCCTGCGCGGGCTGGAGGTCAGACACAAGGGTTTCGAGAAGGCGCTGCGGGCCAATGCAAAGGCGGCGGTTGCTGTGGCCAAGGCCAAGGATGTGCCCTTGCTCTACTGGACGGCGCTTTCGTGGGCCGGCGCCATCTCGCTGTCCAAGGACAACCCCGATCTAATCGCGGAGATGCCTTTAGTGGAAGCGATGATGGATCGCGCCCTGGCCCTGAATGAGGCCTTCGATTACGGCGCCATCCATACCTTTCTGATTACCTACGAAATGAGCCGGCCTGACGGAACCGGCGACCCTGCCGCGCGTTCGCGCCAGCACTTCGAACGGGCTCTGGCATTGAGCGGAGGCCAGCAGGCGGGGCCGATGGTTTCCTTCGCCGAGGCGGTGTGCGTGCAAAAGCAGGACGTGAAGGAGTTCGAGGCCCTGCTCCACCGCGCCCTGGCGATTAATCCCGACCTCAAACCCGAGTGGCGCCTGGCCAACCTGGTTATGCAGCGCCGCGCCAAATGGCTGCTCTCACGCACCGACCAGCTTTTCCTTCGCCCCGGCCCGCCGGAAGCCAAAAAGCCTTGAGCCCAAACGAGTTTAACCACAGATGAACACAGACAAACACAGATACATAAACAAGTCGGATAGGTCACCGCATCAACCCACAGGCATGAGTCACCTCCCGGTAAAATGTCTATCTCCATCTGTGTCCATCTCTGATTGGGTTTCCTGGATTGTGCTGGTCCTGGGCCTGGCTCTGGCCACTCCGAGCCTCCACGCCGCCGGAAAGCCCATCCGTATCAAGCTCGGCACGCTTGCCCCGGCCGGCACTTCGTACCACAAGAGCCTCCAGGCGATGGGCCAGCAGTGGCGCAAAGCGTCGGATGGCGCCGTCCAACTGGTCATCTTCCCCGGCGGCACTCAGGGCAGCGAAGCCGACATGGTGGGCCTGATGCAGACCGGCAACCTGGATGCCGCCCTGATCACCGCCGATGGCCTGTCGCAGATTGATCCGGCGGCCCTGGCCTTGCAGATCATGCCGCTGGCGTTTCACAACCTGGACGAAGTGGATTTCCTGACCGAGAAACTGCGCCCCAAACTCGAAGCGCGCCTGCTGGCCAAAGGCTACGTCGTCCTGTTCTGGACCGACTCCGGCTGGGTGCGGTTCTTTTCCAAATCGCCGGTGCTGCACCCGGATGATCTGCGCAAACTGCAGGTCTTCGCCTGGGCCGGCAACGCCGACGAATACGACCTCTGGAAAGCCGCGGGGTTCAGCCCCGTGGCCCTCGAAGCCTCGGGCATCCCGCAGGGCCTGTTGTCCGGGACGATCAGCGCCGTGCCGACCGTGCCGATCTTCGCCCTGGCGGCCCAGTTGGATTCGCAGGCCAAGTATATGCTCGAGATAAACTGGGGCCCGCTGGTGGGCGCCCTGGTGGTGCATAAGAAGACCTGGGACCGTGTGCCGGCCGCCGACCGCGAAGCCATGCTCAAGATTGCCGGCGAAACGGGCCGCCAGGTCAAGGCCGCCGGGCGGGCGGAGAGCGACGCCGCCGTGGCCGCGATGGTAAAGCGCGGCCTCGTGGTCCAGAAGGTCTCTCCCGAGGTGGAAGCCGAGTGGCGTGCGGTCATTGATAAGGTGAAGGATCAAATCCGCGGCAAGATCGTGCCTGCGGATATGTTCGACGAAGCGCAACGGCTGCTCAAAGAGCATCGCGCCGCGGACCAGGCTAAAGCTAAATGAGCAGCAGCCCTCCCCTTGGGTCTGACCTGGCTGATGCCTCCGCCCCGTCCGGGCGTACCGGCCTCTTGCGCCTGGCTTGCCAGGGCGAGAACCTCCTCCTGGTAGCCGCGCTGGGGGCCATGCTGCTGCTGCCGGTGACGGAGATCCTCCTGCGCCATCTCTTCAAGACCGGCATCTCCGGTTCCAGCGCCATCGTGCAGCACCTGACGCTGATTGTCGGTATGCTGGGCGGGGCGATTGCGGCGCGGGACCGCCGCCTGCTGGCACTCTCACCGGTTCAGTCGCTGCTCGGTGGTTGGGCGCGGACAGCGGCGCAGATCTTTAGCAGCGGCTTCGCGGCTGCCGTCTGCCTTTTCCTCTGCGTGGCCAGTCTCCAATACGTGCTGGCGATGAAGCCGCTCGGGAAGATCCTGGTCTATGGTATCCCGGTCTGGGTGATCCAACTTATTCTGCCGCTGGGCTTCGGCCTGATCACGCTGAGACTCATCTGGCACGCATCCAAGACATGGCTTGCGCGCGGCCTGGCGCTGGCGCTGGCGGCGGCGCTGGCGGGGGTGGCGATCTGGTCGCCGATCTCGCCCGAACGGCTTGAGGTCCCGGCCCTGGTCGCACTGGGGGTGGCAACGTTGCTGGGCGCGCCAGTGTTCACCGCGCTGGGCGGCGCGGCGCTGATCCTCTTCTGGGGCAACGACCTGCCCATCCAGGCCGTCCCACTCAAGCACTACAGCCTGACCACCAATGACATGCTCCCCAGCATCCCGATCTTTACGCTGGCCGGCTATTTCCTCGCCGAAAGCGGCGCCTCCAAGCGGCTGGTGCGGGTATTTCAGGCCTTGGTCGGCCAGTTTCGCGGCGGCCCGGCCATTGTCACCGCTCTTGTCTGCGCGTTCTTTACCTCGTTCACCGGCGCCTCCGGCGTGACGATCCTGGCGCTCGGCGGCGTGCTCATGCCGGTGCTGATCGCCGCCCGCTATTCCGAACGCAACGCCCTCGGCCTGCTGACCGGCGCCGGCTCCCTCGGCATGTTGTTTCCCCCCTGCCTGCCGCTCATCCTCTATGCCATCGTCGCCAACCATAGCGCCCACGCCAACCTGACCATCAAGGAGATGTTCCTCGGCGGCATCGGCCCGGGCATCCTCCTCGTCATCATCACCGCCTGGTGGGGCATCCGCCGCGGGCCGAAAGAGGCTGCGGCCCGGCCCGCGTTCCACTGGAGCGAAGCCCGCGCGGCCCTCTGGGACGCCAAGTGGGAAGTGATCATTCCCATCGTCGCCATCGGCTCCTTGTTCACCGTGCCCACCACGGTCGAAGCCGCTGCCGTGACCGCCACCTACGCTTTGATCGTCGCTACCGTCATCCACCGCGACCTGCGCCCCTTCAAAGACCTGCCGCGCGTGATGACCGAGTGCGGTCTGCTGGTCGGCGGCGTGCTGCTCATCCTGGGCGTCGCGCTCGGGTTCACGCATTACCTGGTGGACGCGCAACTCCCCGACAAGATGGTCGCCTGGGCCACCCACGCGGTGAACTCGAAATGGCTCTTCCTGCTCGGCCTGAATATCGTGCTGCTCTTCGTCGGCGGCCTGGTGGAAATCTACGCCGCCATCGTGGTCGTCGTGCCCCTGCTGGTGCCGCTGGGCGTCGCCTTTGGCCTCGACCCCATCCACCTCGGCATCATCTTCCTCGCCAACATGGAACTGGGCTTCCTCTGCCCGCCCGTCGGCCTGAACCTGCTCCTCTCCTCCTACCGTTTCAACAAGCCGATGACCGAGGTCACCCGCGCCACCCTCCCCATGCTCCTGGTCCTGCTGGTCGGCGTCCTCCTGATCACCTACTTCCCCCCGCTGACCACCTTCCTGCCGCACCTGTTCAAATAGCGGACCCCACCGTCCCCCCACCGTCACCTCACCGTAGTACCTCTAGCCCGGGGCTGAAGTGAGCCGGTGCGGGGCAGGTGGGGGGAGCGTGGGGTGATGGAGGGACTACGGTTCGAGTTTGGCCGGGCAGTTGTCCTCACTCAAGGGCACTACTGCCCGGCCTATGAAATACACTTCGTATCCTTCTATCACGCAATTTCCAACAACTCGTCGAGCTTAAAGATTACCGCAAGCCGACCAAGAAAGAGTACGTCCGGTATGTCCGCAAACTGGCCGAGCACTTCCAGTGCGACCCGGCCACCCTCACCGAGGACCAGCTCCGCCCGTCCTTCCTGTTCCTGCGCGAGCACAAGCACTACTCCCGCAGCCCCATGAAGATGGCCAAATACGCGCTGCTCTGCTTCTTTGTCGAGTGCCTCAAGGTCAGCGGCTGGACCGTCTTCCGGGAGGTGCGCATCGCCGAACCGCAGGTTTTGCCCGTGGTCCTCTCCCGCGCGGAGGTCAAGACTGTCCTGGCGGCGGTGCGCGAACCGCGCTTCCGCACCTGCCTGGGTCTCATGTACCACTGCGGCTTGCGCGTCGGCGAAGCCACCCGCGTGCGGGTCAAAGATATTGCCGGGCGCGAGCAGCCACCGCACCTGGTCACCGGGGGCAGGGGCACAGAAAACAACGCAGTTAGGACTGTGCCTCGGCATGGTCGAGGAACTGCGCGCCTGGTGGCGGACCCATCAGAACCCCACCTTCCTCTTCCCCACTCCCGGCCGCGGCTGGGCCGACCGCACGCTGACGCTGAGCCAGGCCATGCACCAGAACACCGGTCCCATGAGCGAGAGCTGCGTCCAAAGCGCCTATCGCCTGGCCCGCGCCGCCAGCGGCGTCAATCCCGGTTCCACCACGCACACGCTGCGTCACAGTTATGCCACCCACTTGCTCGAAGAAGGCGTCTCGCTGCGCCAGATCAGCCCTTATCTCGGTCACGAATCCCTCGACACCACCGTCATCTACACCCATCTGACCAACATCAGCGAAGCGCGCACCCAACTGGCCCTGCACAAACTGCCACCAAGCCCTTACGGCTTAACGGCTCGGGCCGTGCTCCCACTGGCCGCAGTCTTGCGCCGACACTGGCCGGCGTATGAGCGGAAGTATCGCGCGCGCCTCTTGCCCTCGCATCGGCGCGCCGTCGCCGCCCTTCTGTCCTGCCGCACCCCCGCACTGGGTGGTCAACTCTACCGGTGCAACTGCGGCCAGCAGCACTATGCCTATCACTCCTGCAATCACCGGGCCTGTCCCCTATGCGGTCACGCCGACGCCACCCAGTGGCTCCAACACCAGCGGCGCAAACTGCTGCCCGTGCCCTATTACCTGGTCACCTTCACCGTGCCGGCTCAATTGCGTACCGGTGATCCGCTCCCACCAGAAGGACCTTTACCCGCTGCTCCTGCGCGAAAGCGCCGGCGCCTTGCTGGACATCGCCCGCGACCACAAAGATCTCGGAGCCCAGATCGGCTTCCTGGCCGTACTCCAAACCTGGACGCGCGACCTGCGCTATCATCCCCACGTCCATTGCGTCGTGCCCGGCGGCGGCCTCTCCCCCGACCGCCTGCGCTGGGTCAGCCCCAAACGCGAGGGCTACTTCCTCCCTCAAGCCGTGCTGGCGCTGCGCTTTCGCACCCGGCTCCGCCAGGCGTTGCAGCAGCAGTACCCGCAACTCTACGTCCAAATCTCCCGCGCCGCCTGGGCCCTGGCTTGGGTGGCCGATGTTCAGCCCGTCGGCACTGGCGAACCGGCTTTGAAGTATCTCGCCGCTTACGTCTATCGCACCGCCTTCAGCGCCGAGCGCATCCTCGCCGACGATGGCCAAACCATCACCTTCACCTACAAGGACGGCCAAGACCGGAGCCTGCGCACCGTACAGCTCCCCGCCGAACACTTCCTGCACCGGTTCCTCCAGCACGTCCTGTCCCGGCTTGCGCGGCTCCGCCACTTCGGCTTTCTCAGCGCCGCCGCCACCGCCCATGGCAACGGGTCTGACCCAGTGGACTCGCCAACGGGTTAAGCGACACTGACGAGGACTATGCGAAAACGCCGTCGAGGCAGCACCGTCGGTGCATGTGAGACGCAGTGATGCCAAGACAGGTCATGGGCGGCGGAAGTTCTGCAATTGCAATACGTTAGGCAAGGAACTGAGATTCCGCGACAATCCAGGGTCACTCTTGGCTGGCGGCTGGGCGGACGCCCGCTACCATGCCGGTGCCGTTTAAGCAACATTATGCCTTCTGCACTCGAAAAGGCTTTTGGGCTGCGCCGTGCCTCGGGGTCTGTCCTGGCCTTGGCAGGGCTAAGCGTCCTCCTCTGCTCCGCAGTCAGTCCGGCGCCTGCCCTCGCCCAAACCAACTCGCCCTTCGATGGGCGGCCCTGGAATATATCGAGTGGCAACCTTTCGGTGAGTTACATCCAGGCTTCGCCGATTGGGGCCTTTCCCCGGCCTGATTTCCTCGAAGCCCCGCCATCTGTGGAATCGCAGGTGCATCTCAGGAACCTCGGCCTGGTCGCCAACGAGGACTACGTCGCCTGGGGCGCGGTCGAGCGCGAGCCGGGCAAGTGGGACTGGCGGCAGCACGACGCCATGGAGCAGACCTTGCACAAGGCCGGGCTCAAGTATGTGGTGTACGACTGGGTTCACTTCCCGCCCGTCTGGCTGCGCGACCAACAGAAGGACAAACGGACGCTGATGCGCTGCCTGGAGCACGGCAAGGAGGCCAACTACCTCTCCATCTTCGACCCTCGCACCATCCAATGGTATGACCACTTCTACCGGAATCTGCATGACCATTTCGGGGACCGGATTGACGACGTCTATGCCTGCATCCTCGGCCCCTACGGTGAAGGCAACTATCCGCTGTTCGTCCCGAGCTGGGTGAATATGGGCCACTGCCATGAGGGTTACTGGTGCGGTGATGAGTACGCCGTGCAGGCGTTTCAGATCGCCATGAAACGCCGCTACGCGGAGATCGCCCGCCTCAACCAGGCCTGGGGCAGCGACTATCGTTCCTTTGATGACGTCCAAATGCCTGGGGAGCTGGCTGATGAGAAGTTCAAGCCTTCGCCCGCGGCCTTCCCCACCGCGCAGGCCAAACGGGGCTGGTTGGACTTCATCACCTGGTATCACCAGGCGATCATTGACTTCGCCGAGCAGTCCGTCCGCACGGTGCTGAAGTATGTTCCGCCCGAGAAGGTGCGGCTCAAGCCGGGCGGCAACGCGCGCGGCGTCAACCCCATTGCCTGGGGCACCTACTGTCCCGGTTACGCGAAGATGGCTCAGCCCTACCGGATTGTGCTCCAGCCCGCCGACTGCCAGGGCGCGGTGTTCGGCGACAAATGGATGGGGACCGCCTACCAGTTCTACGGCGTCAAGGAAGGCACCGAGCCCGCCGGCAACCTGGACGAAAAGGGCTTTGTGCGGCGGATGTTCTCCGATGCCGCGTGCGGGGCCAGCCAGCTCTTCAGCTACGAATATGAGGCGCACGCCTCGGACATCCGCAAATACGTCCACCTCTTCACCGGGAAACCAGGCGAGACCGAAATCGCCGTCTATTGCCCGACAACACTCTATCGTCTCGGCGGGAACCTCGAACCGACCATCCAGGCCGCGTATCCGCTGCGCGACCTGTGCGATTTCGATGTGCTCGACGAGTTGCTCATCACCGACGGCGCGCTCACCACCAATCGTTACAAGGCCCTGCTCATCTTCCAGGCCGACATTGTTGACCAGCCGATCCTCGATAAGATTGACGCCTACCTGCGCGCCGGAGGAAAAGTCATCGCCGTGGGCGACGGGCCGATTGCGAACGTGGAAGGCAAGCCGTGGGGGAATGCCGCCCAACTCAAACGCGTCGCGCCGTTAGGCAAGGAGCATACCTGGCTCGAAGAGCTGTCCGCCCAGATCGCTGGATACAAGGGCGTGGACGGGCAACTCGATGGACTTTGGACCTGCCGCCGAGGCCGGGAGGTCTTCCTGTTCAATTCGACCGACAAGCTCGTCGAAACGAAGATGGATGGCCAATCGGTCGGGATTGCCCCTTACGGCATTTGGTCCAATCAGCCGGGCACTACAGGTGAGCCAGCCACGTCCACCTCTCCGGCCCTAAAGGGCACCCTCTCCCCCTCCGAGGGGAAGAGGGAAGGGGTGAGGGGGCCAACATCAATTCCTCGGCCTGTCCCAGCCCAGGCGCGCGGCTCAGGGAATCTGAGGCTGGACGCCGCCCCCGCGCCCGCCGGCGTCGGCCCGCGCCCCTATCCAGAGCGGCTGAGATGGTGGGCCGAGGGGCGCTTCGGGATGTTCATCCACTGGGGGCCGGTGAGCCTCAAGGAGACGGAGATCAGTTGGTCGCGCGCCAACTCCAATCCCAAATGCCCGAACCACGGCAACATCCCCGTCGAGGTCTATGACAATCTTTACCGCCAGTTCGACCCGACCCAGTTCAGCGGCTCGGAGTGGGCGCGCCTTGCGAAGGCCGGCGGCGTGAAATACATGGTGCTGACGGCCAAGCACTGCGACGGCTTCCTCCTCTGGCACAGTCGGGCCAGCGATTACAACATCGCCCACACCCCCTTTCACCGCGACGTCTGCGCGGAACTGGCGCGGGCGGCGCGGAGGCAGGGCCTGCGCATCGGCTGGTATTTCTCGCCAATGGACTGGCGCGACCCGGACTTCCGCACGGATCGGAACGCGCTGTTTGTGGACCGGATGCAGTCGGAAGTGCGCGAACTCCTGAGCCGCTACGGCCGCATTGACCTGCTGTGGTTTGACTGGGACGGCCACGAGCCGCTCTACGACCAGGCGCGCACCTACCGGATTGTGAAGGAGCTGCAGCCCAGGATCATCATCAGACAACCGCCTCGACCTCGGCCCCGGCCACAATGACCGCGAGATCCTCTCCACCAACGCCGATTATTACACCCCGGAACAAAGCGTCGGCGCCTATGACGACCAGCGCCCCTGGGAGTCCTGCATGACGATTTCGCGCAGCGGCCAATGGGCCTGGGGCGGGCACAAGGACGGCGTGAAGTCATTCGCCGCCTGCCTGGAGATGCTGATCCGCTGCGCCGGCGGCGATGGCAACCTGTTGCTGAATGTCGGCCCGATGCCCAACGGCCAGATCGCGCCCGAGCAGGCCAGCCGGCTCAAGGAGCTGGGCGCCTGGCTGGCGAAATATGGCCAGAGCATCTACGGCACCCGCGGTGGCCCCTTCAAGCCGGGCTCGTACGGCGCCTCCACCCGCAAGGGCAAAACCATCTTCCTCCACCTCTGGCGTTGGTCCAGAGGCTCGCTCAAGCTGCCGCCCATTCAGGCCAAGGTGGTGCGCAGCCGCGTCCTGACGGGCGGCACCGCTGAACTGCGCCAGACCGAGGCCGGCCTGGAACTCTCGCTGCCCGCAAGCGACCGGCAGCCGCTGGACACCGTGATCGCGCTCGACCTGGACCGGTCGGCCCTTGGCCTCGGCGCAGTGGACGTGCCGGTTGAGCCGTCCCTGACCACGCACGCCAAGGCAACCGCTTCAAATGTTTTTGGCAACCAGGCTGAATATGGTCCGGACAAGGCCGTGGACGGGCGGGAGGATACCCGCTGGGCTACCGACGCCAGCACCACGTCCGCCTGGCTGGAGGTTGACCTCGGCAAACCGACCAGCTTTAGCCGCGCGACCATCATCCAGGCTTTCCCTGAGCTCAAGCGCATCCACAAGTTCGCCCTCGAATACTTCCAGGATGGGCATTGGGAAACGTGTTACCGGGGCGATGATCCGGGTGAAAGATTTGATGCCGAGTTCCCGCCCGTCACCGCCCAGCGGGTGCGGCTGAACCTCCTTGACGCAAACGGCGGGCCGACCATCTGGGAGTTCCAACTTTTCAGGTAAGTAGCGAGTGATGACATTCCGTCCGGCCTATGTTTCCAATCGAATGCCCGCTCGGAATACCGGAAAGGTCGCGCGTTCTATGAATCCCGCAGCGTGCTTTCCGTTGATGCGCGGGTGGCGGACGAATGGGCGAAACTGCAGGCCGAGGTCCGGGTGAAGGATCTGGTTCTGCCCGTCGTGGATGGCTTGCTGGCGGCCACTGCCCGCCGCTACCAAGTGGTGGTAGCAACCGATAACACCAGCGATTCCAGAGCCACCGGGCTCAAGGTCGTCAACCCCTTCGATTAGTTCCTCCTTTCAGCCGTAACTCCCGGGCACGCTGGAACGTCTTAAGCTCCAGTATGCTCGTGCCCGTGTGCCTTTAATCGGATCGCATTGCTGAGAACCATGACCAAACCAGCGTCGTTTCTGGCCCTTGTATTGCTGGTGGCTCCCGGTGGGATGGCGGCTCCCGCCTTGACGTTAAACCCCTACGACAGCCGGGTTGACCACACGCAACAAAACGCCATAGACGAGATGGTCTTCGCCAAGCTGAAGCAGTGTGACGCGCAGCCCGCCGCGGTCTGCTCGGACGCCGTATTCGTCCGGCGCGCCTATCTGGACGTCATCGGCACGCTGCCGAGCGGGCTAGAGGCCCGCGAGTTCATTCTGGACCGGTCTCCGAAAAGCGCAGCGCTTTGATCGACCGGCTGCTGGAGCGCGAGGAGTTCGCCGACTACTGGGCGATGAAGTGGAGCGACCTGCTGCGGGTCAAGGCGGAGTTCCCCATCAACCTGTGGCCCAACGCGGCCCAGGCCTATCACCGCTGGATCCGCGACTGCATCAAGCGAGAACATGCCCTACGACCAGTTCGTCCGGGAGATGCTCACCGCCAGCGGCAGCAACTTCCGCGTGCCGCAGGTCAACTTCTACCGCGCGATGCAGAGCCGGGAGCCGGAGGCCATCGCCCAGGCCGTGGCCCTGACGTTCATGGGCGCGCGCGCGGACAACTGGCCCAAGGACCGGCTGGCCGGCATGGCGGCCTTCTTCTCGCAGGTCGGCTACAAATCCACCGCCGAGTGGAAGGAGGAGATCGTCTTCTTCGATCCGGGAAAGACCAAGCCGGGCCAATGAGCTATCAGCAGCGGCGGCGGCAGTGTTTCCGGACGGAACCCCGGCGCACCTGTCCCCGGACCAGGACCCGCGCGAGGTCTTCGCCGACTGGCTGATCGACGCGAAGAATCCCTGGTTCGCCCGCAACATCGTCAACCGCGTCTGGTCCTGGCTGCTGGGGCGGGGCATCATCCAGGAGCCGGACGACATTCGGCCCGACAATCCGCCGTCCAATCCCGACCTGCTGGCCTTGCTGGAACAGGAGTTGGTTGCCCACCAGTACGACCTCAAGCACCTCTACCGGCTGATCCTGAACTCGAAGACCTACCAGCTCTCCTGCCTGCCCAAGGCGGGCGATGCGGCGGACGATGCCGACTTCGCGCACTATCCGCTGCGCCGGCTGGACGCGGAGGTGCTGATCGACGCCCTCGACCAGATCACCGGGACCACCGAAGACTATTCCAGCGCCATCCCGGAGCCGTTCACCTTCATCCCGGAGAACCAGCGCTCGATCGCCCTGGCCGACGGCAGCATCACCAGTTCGTTCCTGGAGATGTTCGGGCGCCCGCCGCGCGACACCGGCCTGGAGTCGGAGCGCAACAACCGCCCCACCGCGGACCAGCGGCTGCACCTGCTCAATTCCAGCCACGTCCAGCGCAAGATCGAACAGAGCCCCATGCTCCGGAACCTGACCCAAGCCGGAAGACCCCGCGCCAGATCGCCACGGGTATGTACCTGACCATTCTCTCGCGCTTCCCGACCGAGGAGGAGTTGAAGATCGTCGAGGCCTATTTCCAATCGGACAAGGTGAGCCGGCGCGAGGCGGCGGTGGATCTGGCCTGGGCGCTGATCAACAGCGCGGAGTTTCTCTATCGGCATTGAAGACAAGCGAGAGGACAAGGCATGAATAGACTACACCGCCTCGGCAGCAGGTTGTCGGATCAAGCCTCCGAGGGCCAGGCGCGACGCCCGCGCGGGAACTCCATTACCCGGCGAGAAGCAGTGCAACGCACGGTCCTCGGCGCAGCCGGGTTGCTGCTGCCTGATTGGCTGAGCTTCCGGACCTTGAATGCGGCCCAACCCGAAGGCCAGAAGACCAGACGCCCCGTCGCGGGACCCGGCAAAGCCAAGGCGGTCATCCAGATCTGGATGTGGGGCGGCCCGTCGCACCTCGACACCTTCGACCCGAAGCCGGAGGCCGGCTACGACTACTGCGGCCCGCTCAACAAGCCGATCGAGACCAACGTGCCGGGCATCCGCATCGGCGAGCTGCTGCCGCTGCTGGCCAAGCAGGCCGACAAGTACTCCATCATCCGCAGCATGACCCACGGCATCAACGGCCACGAGACGGCCTCCTACATGGTCCAGACCGGCCGGCCAGCCCGGCGGCCGGATGGTCTATCCCATGCGTCGGGGCGGTGGTCTCGCTGTTCAAGGGCTACGACGCCGGCTACAAGGGGCTGATTCCGCCCTACATCGTGCTCACCGAGCCGCAGGGGCGCTTCTCCGAAGCGGGCTTCCTGGGCGCGCGCTACAAGCCGTTCGCCACCGGCGGCGACCCGGCGCAAACCCCGTTCGTCGTCGAAGGCGTCGTCGCGCAGGGCATCACCGACCAGCGGCAGCAGGAGCGGCGCGACCTGCTCAGCAAGCTCGACACGCTGGAGCACGCCATGCCCGGCGACGCCGCAGCTGGCCGCCTCGGCGCAGTGCGAGAAGCAGGCCTACGACCTGATCCTCGGCGACGCGGGCAAGGTCTTCGACCTCTCGCAGGAGAAGGACGAGCTGCGGGAGCGCTACGGCCGCAACACCTTCGGCCAGTCCTGCCTGATGGCGCGGCGGCTGGTCGAGCGCGGCGTCCCCTACGTCACCATCAACTACAACGGCTGGGACACGCACAAGCAGCACTTCCAGACCATGCGCCGGAAGCTGCCGGAGCTGGACAAGGGCATGGCGACGCTGCTGCAGGACCTGTCCGACCACGGCCTGCTGGACAGCACGATCGTCTGGTGGAGCGGCGAGTTCGGCCGCACGCCCAAGGTCCAGTGGGAGCCGCCCTGGAACGGCGGCCGCGGCCACTACGGCAAGGTCTTCTCCGCCGTGCGTGGCCGGCGGCGGCTTCAAGGGCGGCCACGTCGTCGGCGCGTCGGACGCCAAGGGCGAGGACGTCAAGGAGCGCCCCGTCTATCCGTGCGACCTCATCGGCAGCATGTACGAGCTGCTGGGCATCGACCCCGACGCCGCGCTGCCCCATCCGCAGGGCCTGGTCGCCCGCCTCACCCCTTCGGCCGCGGACGACGTCCCGATGGGCGGCCGCCTCAAAGAAATCATGTAAGCGATCGAGCGTCTTATGACCGCGCCTCCCATCCCAACGGCTTGCCGCCCGCACCAACTTCGGCCTTCGGGCTTCGGCCTTCCTTCGGCCTTCGGACTTCGGCCTTCGGACTTCCTACGCGCCTTGGGGATGATCTTCACCCTAATGGTCATCGCTCTCCCGCTGCAAGCCCAGCCCCTCCCCCCGCGCGTCGGCTACGTCTGCCCCGCTGGCGGGCGACAGGGGACCGTGGTCGAGGTTGCCGTCGGTGGACAGTATCTGAACAACGCCAGGAACGCCTATGTCTCCGGTGCCGGCGTTGAAGCGGCCTTCGTTGACTATGCTCGGCCATTGACGCAGAAGGAGTTCAACGACTTGCGGGAAAAGCTCAAGGAACTGCAGCAAAAGCGCTTCGCCGCCGCGCGCAGCAACAGGGGGCGCGGCAGACGGGCTAAGTCCGAGTCCACTACCAACGTGGTCTGGACCGCCGCGGACGAAAAGATGGCTGCCGACATCCGCCGGAAGATCTTTCTCTTTGCACCAAAGAGAAACCAGAATCCGGCTATTGCTGAAACGGTCACCCTGCGCATCACCCTGTCCACGAACGCCGAACCGGGCGAACGGGAGATCAGGCTCGCCACGCCAATGGGGCTGTCCAATCCGCTCCGCTTCCGGGTTGACCAACTGCCCGAATTCACCAAGCGCGAGAAGAAGGTCATACCTGACCTAACCAGCCTGAGGCGGCTGCGATTCAACAACCAGCAGAAGGCCGTTGCCTCCACCGAGATGAACATCACGCTGCCGGCAATCGTGAACGGCCAGATCCTGCCCGGCGGCGTGGACCACTATCGCTTTCACGCTCGCAAAGGAACGCAACTGGTCGTCATTGCCGCGGCGCGCGGGCTGATGCCGTATCTGGCGGACGCGGTCCCCGGCTGGTTCCAGGCCTACGTCGCCCTTTACGACGGCAAAGGCAACGAACTGGCGCACGCCGATCACTATCTCTTCCACCCCGACCCGGTTCTCCATTACGAAATCCCCACAGATGGGGAGTACGTGGTTGCGATCAGGGATTCGATCTACCGTGGCCGCCAGGACTTCGTCTATCGCATTGCCCTGGGTGAACTGCCCTACGTGACCAGCATCTTCCCGCTCGGCGGCCCGGCCGGTGGCCAAACCACCGTCGAACTCAAAGGGTGGAACCTGCCGGTCACCACGCTCACCCGGACGAACCAGGAGCCGGGCGTCTATCCAGTTGCCCTGCGGACCGACGATCGCCTATCCAACCCGATGCCATTTGCCGTGGACAACCTGCCGGAATGCCTCGAAAAGGAGCCTAACAACTCGGTGGCCACCGCTCAGGCAGTGACGCTGCCCATCATCATCAACGGGCGTGTTGATCAGCCCGGCGACCAGGATGTGTTCCGTGTCGAGGGGCACGCCGGGCAGGCCATTGTGGCTGAGGTCTATGCGCGCCGCCTTGACTCGCCGCTGGACTCGGTTCTCAAGCTGACCGACGCCGCCGGCAAGCAACTCGCCTTCAACGATGATCACGACGACAAAGGGGCGGGCCTGGAAACGTTCCATGCGGACTCCTATCTCACCGCCACCCTGCCCGCGGACGGCGCCTACTATCTCCACCTGGGCGACACGCAGCGCGAAGGCGGCTCCGAGTATGCCTACCGACTGAGGATCAGCGCGCCGCGACCGGACTTCGCCTTGCGAGTCGTGCCCTCCAGCATCAATGTTCGTGGCGGCGCTTCTGTCCCGCTCACAGTCTATGCCCTTCGCCACGACGGCTTCACGAACGAGATCACTCTGTCTTTGGCGGACGCGCCGCGCGGATTCAAGCTGACTGGCGCCAAGGTCCCGGCGAATCAGGACCACGTGCGGTTCACTCTGCTGGCTCCGCCCGTGCGCACTGAGGAACCCCTCCATCTGTCTCTCGAAGGCCGCGCATTTGTCCAGGGGCACCCGGTCGCTCACCCCGCTGTCCCGGCAGAAGATATGATGCAAGCCTTTGCCTACCGGCATCTGGTTCCCGCCCAGGAACTGGATGTTGCCGTGTCGGGCCGCTTCATGAACCGCATGCCGCTGCGAATCCTCACCGCCACCCCGATAAGAATCCCGGCTGGCGGCACAGCCCGGGTTCGCGTCGCCACGCCCACCAGCGGGTTCGGGAAACGATTTCAGTTGGAGCTAAACGAACCCCCGGACGGGCTTGCGCTCGCGAAGGTATCGCCCGTCAGTGAGGGCACCGAGATTGAGTTACGCAGTGATGCCGCGAAGACCAAGCCCGGCCTGAAAGGCAACCTGATCGTTAATATCGTCCCCGGTCCAGCGCTGTTTGCGGCGGCCAAGAAGAAGAAACAGAGCAATCAACAGCGCCCGGCCGTGGGCACTCTGCCGGCCATCCCCTTCGAAATCGTTCAGCCTTAGCCCCCGCTCGGCAGCACGGCCAAGCCGTTGACCCGCGTCGTGTTTTGGCCGCCCAGGAAGACCACGCGTTGGTATCCGGCCTGTGTCAGAAGGTTCTTCCATTTCTGCTTCACGGCCTCAGCCTGGCTCTCGGCGGCATAGCGAATCAGGATTACCACCGCCAACTGACGGCTCGGCTGCTGTTTGGCCACTTCCACGACGGCCTCCTTGTCGAGGACCGTCAGGAATGGCCCGTCGGTCCTGGCAGGCTTCAATAGGTAACTGGTGTCGTCGGTGTAGTAGCGGACAATCAGATTCGCCGCATCCTGCTCGGTAAAGTGGACTACCCGGTGGCGCGGCGCGGTCGAACAAGCTGTAGCTAGAAGCATCAGGCACACGAACGGAACACAGACTCTGATCATTATGCGCGGCGTGCCGCAATTTGTCTGCCAGGATCCCCTGCCGGCTTCCAGCAGCCTCCAAAAACCGCCACAAGGGTCTCCAACCCCCGCCGACCATCGGGAAGAGCCGCAGCCAGACGTCCATTGCGCTTCGAGAAAGCGGCGCTCGCTGCCCAATTCGCCGCGTTTGCTGATTCCTCGTGAGCGGAGGCACCAACCGGTGCCTGTGCCTCCCGGTAGCCAGCACGCGCCTCCCGGACGGAGGTCATCTGCCAGACGCGTCCAGGAATTGGACAGTGTCTTTCAGTCCACGGCTGCCGCGTGGTCAGAAACGAAACCGCGGGCCAACTTCCTGTTGGGCTCCATAGAAACGTTGGACAAGTCGAATCCAGGGAACTAGCCTGTGCCGAATTCTCAATCTGAACCATGAGCTCCAGTCCAGTTGCCCCCTCCGTTAGCTACAGTTTCACCATCCGGCTCACGTATCCGAACCACGTCGGCATGTTGGCGCGCATCGCCAACACCATAGGAAAAGAAGGTGGAGACATCGGTGCGGTGGACATCGCATCCTCTGACACCAAGGCCATGACCCGCGACATCACCGTGCGGCCCCGCGACGCGGCGCACCAGGAGCAAATCGTCGCCAAGGTGCGCCGTCTGCCCGGGGTTAAGGTGATCAACGTCTCCGACCGCGTGTTCCTGCTGCACCTGGGGGGCAAGATTGCGATCCAAAACAAGGTGCCACTGGTCACACGGGACGCGCTCTCGATGGCCTACACGCCGGGCGTCGCGCGTGTGTGCCAGGCCATCGCCGCCCAACCCCGCAAAGCCTGGCAGCTTACCATCAAAGGCAACTCCGTCGCCATTGTCAGCGACGGCACTGCTGTTCTGGGCTTGGGCGACATCGGCCCCGAGGCCGCGATGCCGGTGATGGAAGGCAAAGCGATGCTCTTCAAGGAGTTCGGCGGCATTGACGCCTATCCAATCTGCCTGAGGACGAAGGACACCCAGGAGATCGTTGCTAGCGTCAAACACCTGTCCGTGGGCTTCGGCGGCATCAACCTGGAAGACATCTCAGCTCCGCGCTGCTTTGACATCGAGCGCCTACTCCAGGCGGAGCTGGAAATCCCCGTGTTTCACGACGACCAGCACGGCACCGCGGTCGTGGTGTTGGCAGCCCTGCTCAACGCGTTGCGTCTGACACGGCAGAAGCTGGAGCGGTTGCGGATAGTCATCTCCGGCGCGGGCGCCGCGGGTGTCGCCATCACGCGCATCCTGCTGCGCGGCGGCGCGCGCGACATCGTTGTCTGTGACCGTGAGGGCGTGCTGCACGAAGGACGACTGCCGAATCTCAACGCGAGCAAGGCCTGGCTGGTCCAGCACACCAACCCGCGCAAACTTCGCGGGAAGGCGCAGGACGCCCTCCGCGACGCGAACGTCTTCATCGGCGTGTCCGGGCCGGGCACACTGCAAGCCAAACACCTTCGGCGCATGGCCCCCAGGCCCATTGTGTTTGCCCTGGCTAATCCGACCCCGGAAATCATGCCCGAGGAAGCAGCCCGGTTTGCGTTCATTGTCGCTACGGGCCGCAGCGATTACGCAAACCAGATCAACAACGTGCTCGCCTTTCCAGGCATCTTCCGCGGCGCCCTGGATGTTCGCTCGACGCAGATCACCGAAAGCATGAAGCAGGCGGCCGCGCACGCCATCGCCCGGTGCATCGGTCCCCGTGAACTCAGCGCGGAATACATTGTGCCGAGCGTCTTCAACCGCGAGGTGGTCCAGCGGGTTGCGGCGGCCGTCCGGTCCGCGGCGCTCAAGGCCGGTGTCGCCAGGAAGCGAAAGTAGGAACCCCGGCTCCGGCGCCAAATTCAGGCCGGCGGCCCCTGACTCCCCGGTGAGGCTGGTTGATGCTCGCTGGCGCGTCGAAGGGACGATTGACACCGCCCGGCCCCACGCGGATGATTGAAGCATGAGTGAGATCATTTATCCCCGAAGCCCGCGTGAGACGATGTGCGGCTGGATGCACCTGCCGCGGTTTATTGACAAAATCCGCCTCCACCTGGCGGGCAAGCTGCACTCGGATTATCAACCCAACTTCTGCAAAGGCTTTGACGGCCTGTGGCTGGAGACGGCCGGGGTCAAAGCCGACCAGTTCATCGAAGTGGTGCGCAACAGCATCACCGACGGACAGGTCTGCGACTGGGTGTTGAAGAATGTGAAGCAGCCAGAGTCAGTCAAAGCGGCCCAGCGCGAGCGGATGCTGAACTACCCCAAGAAAGACGACGCCGGCGATGCAGGCGCGCCTGAAGATGCGCAAGGAGCAGGCCGGCATGGCGCACCGCGACGACATCCAGTGCTTTGTGGACTTCATTGACGCCGACGAGAAGCGGATTTAGAAGCAGAAGATCGTGAGCTTCTTCGGTCCGTGCGCCCCTAATACCAGGATGCGCTCGATGTCGCCGGTGCGGCTGGGGCCGGTGATGAGGGAAATCATGCTCGGGTAGCCGGCGCCATGCTTTGACTTCAGCAAGGCGAAGGCGGCGGGCAAGTCGGGCACCAATTGCTCGCGCCGCGCCAGCACCACGTGATGCGGCGGCAAGACCGACAGCGCGCGCCCGCCCGCGCTGCGGCTGGTCACAACCACTGAGCCGGTCTGGGCAACCAGGGCGTCGCATTCGCTGATACCCACATCGCACTCGGCCAGCTCCCGCTTGTCGAACGCCTTGTCCGTGAGCAGCACCGGCAAGCCGAGAGCGCTGGCAGGCCAGCCCGGTCAGTTCGCCGCCGTGCGAGGCCGCCCGCTGCCAGCCTTCCGCGGCGCTCAGGCTCTTCAACTCAGCCGCCAGCGCGTCCGGACCTGCGACGAGCCGGAAGCCGGCGCGGAGGTCGGCGGCATTCGTCTGGAATAACGCAACCTGCTCCTCGAACGATTGGCCCACCACCGGCAGCACCCGGCGCTGGTCCGTGACGCTCGGCAGGGAGGGCGCCGTGCCCGCCGTGCCATGCTCGTGACCGGGCAGCGGCGCGGCGACCGAGAGCGCCTCGCGGATGCGGGTAAGAATCTGGTCGCGCGTGTTCATGGGCTGGTCATGGCTGGCTGGTGTAGTTCACACGTCCCGTTCCCCCTCACCCCAGCCCTCTCCCTCAGGGAGCGGGAGAACATCCACCAGTCGGTCGGCGAAACCGCGGCCATTGAAATGTTCGGGGACCGCATTCCTCGGCTCCCTCTCCCTAAGGGAGAGGGTTGGGGTGAGGGGGAAGCCGACGTGCGACGTCCTGCAACCGGCCCTTTCCCGAGATGCATGCACCGCGCACCGCTCACTGCCGTGCCCTCCACCATTCTTTGAAGGTCTGCTTGGCGATGGGCGGCAGGTCGCGCGTCTTCGTCCAGGCATATGCCGGGTCGAGCCGCCCGCCCTTGACGAGGCCGTGGAACTTCTGGCCCAGGCGCCCCATTTTGGTGACGAGCGACCACAGCGCCGGCTTGGTCGCGATTGGCGCGAAGGCCTTGAACGCCAGCTTCTGCCACCAACTCGGCTTCCGGCGTGAAGCGTTGCGGCGGTTCTGCAAGAGGTGATGGTGCAAGTTGATCTTCACCGGGCACGTCTCCGTGCAGGCGCCGCATAGCGATGAAGCGTAGGAAAGATGCTGCCACTCGTGCAGGCCGCGCAGGTTCGGCGTGATGACCGCGCCGATGGGTCCGCAATAGGTCGTGCCGTAGGTGTGGCCGCCGACGTTGCGGAAGATCGGGCAGACGTTCAGGCAGGCGCCGCAACGGATGCAGTGCAGCGAATCGCGCTGTTCGGCATCCGCCAGCAGCGCGGTGCGGTGGTTGTCGAGCAGCACCACGTGGTATTCCTCGGGGCCGTCGGTTTCTCCCGGCTGGCGCGGACCGCCGTAGAAGGTGTTGTAGCAGCTTATCGTCTGGCCCGTGCCCATCGCCGCCAGCATCGGCAGGAACAGCGCGAGGTCCTCAAATCGCGGCAACACCTTCTCGATGCCCATCAGCGTGATCATCGTCTGCGGCAGCGCCGCGGTCAGGCGCGCGTTGCCCTCGTTTTCGGTGATCGAGATCATGCCGGTCTCGGCAATGGCGAAGTTCGCGCCGGTGATGCCGACGTCCGCCTGGAGGTATTTCTCGCGCAGCACGCGCCGGGCGACCATCGTCAGCTCCTCGGGGTTATTGGACGGCGCGTCGCCCAGCTTGCGCTGGAAGATGTCCTTGATCTCATCGCGCGTCAGGTGCATCGCCGGGAAGACGATGTGGTAAGGCGGCTCCTCGCGGAGCTGGACGATGAACTCGCCCAGGTCCGATTCGACGACCTCGTATCCCGCCTGCTCCATCGCCTCGTTGAGGTGAATCTCCTCCGAGGTCATCGCCTTGGACTTGACGATGACGCGGGCGTTCTTCTCGCGCAGGATGCCGAGGATGATGTCGCGCGCCTCGTGGCCGGTGCCTGCCCAATGGACCTTCGTGCCGCGCGCTTCGAGGTTGCGGACGAACTGCTCCAGGTGCCGGTCCAGGTGGTTGACTGCCTCCCACTTGGTCTCCGCGGCCATCTGCCGCGCGGCCTGCCAGTCCTGGAAAGCCGCCTTGCGCTGGTCGCGCACGACCTCGTATTTCCCCATCGCCGTCTGTATCGTCTGGCGATGGCGCAGGTCCGCCGAGAGGCGGCGGGCAGCCTGTTTGAACTGGACGGCGGGCGCGCTCATTGCTGGACCAGAATTTCCGCCAGGTGAATCGTCTTGAGCGGCTTGCGCTGCCGGTCAATCAGACCCTGGATGTGCATCAGGCAGCTCGAATCGCACGAGACGATATACTCGGCGCCGGTCTCCAGGGCGCTGGCGCACTTCACCTCGGCCATCGCCGTGGAGATGGTCGGGAACTTGGCCGAGAACGTGCCGCCGAAGCCGCAGCACGTTTCCGCCGCGCCCATCTCCACCAGCTCCAACCCCCGCACCTTGGCCAGCAACTCGCGCGGCGGGCGCTTGTTACTCAGCTCGCGCAAGCCGTGGCAGCCGTCGTGGAAGGTGACCTTGTGGGGAAAGCGCGCGCCGAGGTCGGTGACGCCCAGTTTGTTGACGAGGAACGCCGAGAACTCGTAGCACTTGGGCGAAAGCTCGCGGGCCATCGCCTCGTACTTCGTGCCCGCGAACAGTTCCGGGTAAAACACCTTCAGCATCGCGCCGCAGGAGCCGCTGGCAATCACCACCACCTCGGCGCCTTGCAGCGCCTCCAGCACCTTGATCGCCATCGTCGCGGCTCTCGTCCCAATAGCCGGTGTTGAAGGCCGGCTGCCCGCAGCAGGCCGGGCGCTCCGGGCACAGCACCTTGTGCCCGAGTTTCTCCAGGATGCGCACCATCGCGATGCCGACCTGCGGGTAAAACAGGTCAATGAAGCAAGGTATGAACAGTGTGACCGTCATGCACTCGCGCCATTGTGCCTGCCCCCAAACGACGCGCCAGACATTTCCTTGAGAACCAATCTGGGGGTGTGCAGCAATTGAGATGCGCCCTTCGCCCTCCGGGCGGAATTTGTTGGCTTGCGGGTCAATCATCACGCATACTCCGCTGCTGGATGAAATCAATGACGGGTTATGGGCGCGGGGATTGCTCGAAGGACGGCTTCAAGATCACCGTCGAGCTCAGTTCGGTGAACCGCAAGCAGACGGAGATCTCCGTGAACCTGCCGCGGGAGATGGAGATGCTCGAGGCGCCCATTCGCGACTTGATCAATCGCCACGTCGCGCGCGGGCCGGCTGTCGGTGCGGGTGTCGCTGCACGCCGGCGCCAGCCTGTCGGGGGCGCGGATGCACCTGAACATTCCGCTGGCCAAAGCCTATGCGCGCGAGTTGAACCGCCTGGCCAAGCAGCTCAACCTGCCGGGGCCGGTGACGCTGGACCAACTGGCGCGCGCGCCGGGGGTGCTCCAGACGGACGAGGAGCTGGCGGTCGAGGAGGATTTCTGGCCGGCGGTGGAGAAGGCGCTGAAGCAGGCGCTTGTCGCAGATGGTCAAGATGCGGGAGCGGGAAGGGGCGCACCTGGCGCAGGACCTGACGCTGCGCATGGCGCTGATGCGGCGGGCGGCAACGCAAGATCCAGAAGCAGGCGCCCACCGTCGCGGAGCGGTATCGCGCAGCAGCTCATCGAACGGATCAAGAGCGCCGGCCTGGAAGCGCCCGGCGTGGAGGACGAGCGGCTGCTGAAGGAAGTGGTCTATTTCGCCGACCGCTCGGATATCTCGGAGGAGCTGACGCGGCTGCAAAGCCATTTCCAGCAGTTCGAGGATTGCCGCAAATCGAAGGAGCCCGTGGGTCGGATGCTGGATTTCCTGGCGCAGGAAATGAACCGGGAGATCAACACCATCGGGTCCAAAGCCAACGACAGCCTGATCTCGCGCGAAGTGGTGACGCTCAAAGCGGAGTTGGAAAAGTTCCGCGAGCAGGCGCAGAATGTGGAGTGATGAATGTCGAGAGTCCAGAGTCGAGTGTTGAAGAGCCGAGCCAAGGCGAGGTCGCCGGCGGCCAGCCCGTTGCTGGTGGTGATTTCCGCGCCTTCGGGCGGGGGCAAGACCACGCTTTGCCAGCAATTGCTCGCGGCGCGGCCCCAGATGACCCGCGCCGTGACCTGCACCACGCGCGCGCCGCGCGCAGGGGAGCGCGACGGGGTGGATTACTATTTCCTGGATGCCGCGCTCGTTCCTCAAGCGCGTGCAGGCGGGCAATTTCCTGGAACACGCCACGGTGTACGGCCACAGCTACGGCACCCTCAAAGCCGAGGTGCTGGGCAAATTGCGGCAGGGCAAGGATGTGCTGCTGAATGTGGATGTGCAGGGCGCGGCGACCATCCGCGCCAAGGCGCAGGAAGACGCGGAGCTGAAACGGGCGCTGGTCTCGGTCTTTCTGACCCCGCCCTCGCTGAGCATCGTGGAAGAGCGCCTGCGCAAGCGCGGCACGGATTCGCCGGCGGTCATTCAGAAGCGGCTGAGCGTCGCGCGGCAGGAAATCGCCCAGTGGAGGCACTTTGATTACCTGCTGCTGAGCGCCAGCATCGAGGAGGATTTGCGGCGGATGCTGGCGATTGTGGAAGCGGAGAAAATGCGGTCCGCGCGCGCAGGCGCCGGAGTTTTGAAGGGTGAGGCGTGATGCGTGATGCGTGCGATGCGCGAAACGTGGAGCGGAGACGAGCATGGAAAGAACATTGTGCTGGGGGTGACCGGCTCGATCGCGGCCTATAAGGCCGCCGAGCTGGCGAGCCAGTTGACCAAGCAGGGCTGCGAGGTGCATGTCGTGATGACGGCCGACGCGCTGCGGTTCATCACGGCGGTGCCCTTCAAGACCTTGTCGCGCCATCCGGTAGTGACCGATCTGTACGACGAGGAGGCAGGCTGGCAGCCGACGCACATCAAGCTGGCCGACGAAGCGGATTTGCTGCTCATCGCGCCGGCGACGGCGAACACCATTGCCAAGCTGGCGCACGGCATCGCCGATGACGCGTTGAGCTGCGTGGCGCTGGCGCTGAATGCCCAGGCCAGAATCCTGATCGCCCCGGCGATGAACGGGAAGATGTGGCTGCACCCCGCCACGCAGCAGAATGTGGCCACGCTCAAGTCGCGCGGGGTGGAGTTTATCGGGCCGGAGGAGGGCCTGTTCTCCTGCGGCTACGAAGGGCTGGGCGCGGCTTGGCCGGTGGAAAAGGTAGCGGCCGCGCGCGCTGGAGTTGCTGGAGCAGTGAGAGCGGTATGAACGTCGGTCTCTGGCAACGGCTTAGAACACTACAGCCTCGGGGACCTGGCGCGGGGCCTCGTGCGGCTCCCGAGCCGGGCGGTCGAGTTGCTGAAGCTCCCGGCGCCCGATGCGCTCAAGCTGACGGACCGCATCACCACGATGGAGCGGGACATCATCCTGCCGATCAAGGTGGCCGGGATCGCCATGCTCCTCTATTCGTTCTATTTCAAACGGTCCTGGATAGGGCAGAAGGAACTGGGGACGCTGGAAATCACCGTCGAGGCCACGCAGTATTTTCTGTGGGTTTACATTGCTTTCAATGCGGTGGTGGCCGGTCTGCTGCTGGCGATGCGCCGGGTGCCCTTGCTGTTGGTCCAATGGGCGGTCTTCGCCATGAGCCTGGTGGATGGGATCTTCCTGTCGGCGCTGGTGGTCGTGACGGGCGGCTATGACAGCATCCTCTACTGGCTGTTTCTGGGGTTGATCGTGCGCGGGGCAGTGAGCGTGCCGCGCGCCACGTCCCAAATCCTGCTCAATCTGACGCTGACGGTCTGCTACGTCATGGCCGGCAGTCATCAATATCTCCATCAACCAGGCCCTCGAGCAAGAGGCCCGGGCGTGGGCCGCATGCACAGCGGGTGCCGCAGCTACCCAAGGTCCTCCAATGCGCCGCCGGTGGGGCTCGGGCACCATCCGCATGGCCCTGCCTTGCCACTGCATTCCGCCGCCGGCTACCGGGACCACCGGCCAGACGGCGCCGGCGGAGACGCGCTCGCGCAGCATCCCGCGCGTTCCCGAAGATCTGGACGAGCAGTCGAGCCGAGGATCTGGCATTTTACACGCCCCAGGACAATCCGACCCAGACGCTGACGCTGCGGCTGGCGCTGTTGGTACTGATGACGGTCTGCTGCTACGGGGTGCAGGTGCTGCTGGAGCGGCAGCGGCAGGCGGTGGAAGAGGCGCGCGAGTTTGCCATGCGCGAAGGCCAGTTGCGCTCCGCGGGCCGGGTCGCCGCCGAGTTCACCCATCAGATCAAGAACCCCCTGGCCATTATCAACAACGCCGCGTTCTCGCTGCAACGCGCGCTCAAACAAGGCAAGCCGGTCTCCGCCGAGCAGATCCACATCATCCAGGAGGAAGTCGAGCACTCGGACCGGATCATCACGCAAATCATGGGCTACGCGCAGTTGAGCGAAGGCCACGTGGAGAAGCTGAACGTGGTCGAGGAGCTGGACCACGCCATCGCCCAGGTGTTTCCGCCGGCGGCGGGCTACCCGGATCCGCGTCCACCGCGATTATCGCCTACGAGTTTCCGCCGCTGTTCATGCAGCGCCGCCACTTGGCCGGACACCTTCGTCAACCTGCTGCAGAACGCGCGCGAAGCCCTCGGGGACAAGGGCGGCAACGTCTTCGTCAGCGCGCGGTGCCACAGCGATTATTCGGTCGAGGTCACCATTCGCGACGACGGCCCGGGCATTCCCGCCGGAGAAGCAGGAGAAGATCTTTGAGGCCTATTACACGACCAAGGAAAAAGGCACCGGGCTGGGCCTGGCCATCGTCAAACACAACGTCGAACTCTACGGCGGCACGGTGCGGGTCGAATCTGAGCCTTGGAAAAGGCGCGCGGTTTGTTCTAATATTCCCCGCCAAGGCCTTGATGAAACTGGCCAACGGCATGAAAAGTCTGACGAAGCCGAACGACTGCGAGAACGCTGAAGTGTTCATGAGCATGCCCGGCTGCCGCCCGTGCTCGTCGTGGATGACGAGAAGAACATGCGCCTCTCGCTCAAGACGGTGCTGGCGGACGAAGATACTCGGTGCGGGCGGTGGAATCGGCCGAGGAGGCGCTGGAGCTGCTGGAGCGGGAAGAGTTCTTCATGGTCATCACCGATGCGCGGCTGGGCGGGATGAGCGGCTACGAGTTTCTGGGCAAGGCGCGCGCCAAATGGCCGGACCTGCCGGTGCTGATGATCACCGCCTACGCGACACCCAAGCTGGCGGTCGAAGCCATCAAGGCCGGGGCGATTGATTACCTGCCCAAGCCCTTTGCGCCCGAGGAATTGCTGCACGCCGTGGCGCGCTGCGCGGAGCGCTACCGGCTGCTGCAGGAAAACGCCACCCTGCGCGCCCGCACGACCGAGACCTGGAGCCTCGAACACATCGTCGGCGAATGCCCCAAGATGCGCGAGTTGCGGCAGCTCATTCAGACCGTCGCGCCCACCGATGCCCGCGTCCTGGTGCTGGGCGAGAGCGGCACCGGCAAGGAGCTGGTGGCCGGCGCGCTCCACAGCCTGAGCCAGCGCAGCGAGGCCAGCTACGTGCGCATCAATTGCGCCGCCATTCCCGAAACGCTGCTGGAGAGCGAGTTGTTCGGCCACGAAAAGGGCGCCTTCACCGGCGCGTTGAAGCAAAAGCCGGGGCGGGTGGAAGAAGCCGACGGCGGCACGATTTTCCTGGATGAGATCGCCGACATGAGCCGGCCGCTCCAGGCCAAGCTGCTGCGGTTCCTCGAGGACGGCAGCTTCACGCGCGTCGGCGGCACGCAGGAACTGCGGGTCAACGTCCGGCTCATCGCCGCCACCAACCGCGACATCATCGAGGCGATCCGCGAGGGGCAGTTCCGCGAGGACTTGTTCCACCGGCTGAACGTGGTGCAGTTCCGCCTGCCGCCGCTGCGCGAGCGGGGCGACGACGTGCTGCTGCTGGCGGAGTATTTCCTGCGGAGCTTCAGCGTTTCGATGAACAAGAAGACCCGGACGCATTTCCCGCGCGGCCCGGCAGAAGCTGCTCGTCACACCACTGGCCCGGCAACGTGCGCGAATTGCGCAACGTGATCGAACGCGCGCTGATTCTGGAGACCGACCAGCGAAATCCAGCCCGGCAGCCTGCCCGATTTCCAACTCGAAGCGCGGTTGCACAAAACGGCGGCGCCCAAACTGACCGGCACGGAGTCGCTCGACGAGCGGATGGCCAACTTCGAGCGCGAACTGATCACCGCCATGCTCGAGCAAAACCATTTCAGCCTGACCCGGACCGCCGAACAATTGAAGATCAGCCGCCATGCGCTGCGCTACCGGATGCAGCGCCTGAATATCGCCACCGACGCCGATGCGGAGGAGGACACAACCATCCTTGAAGGGAAAGAGCCTTCGTCATGAGCCCAATTCCATTTTTCCTCGCCGCCGCAGAGACAGAGCATGGGGTGTCGCCCTGGCACCTGCTTGATCCGGGCACGCTCGAATGGTTGCTGATCTTCGGGGCGGTCGCCGTCATTACACTGCTGGCAATGCTATGGGCGGCTTTCTTCCGGAAGGAACACCGACGCGGACACTCACACCGCCGCCATCACTCGCGCCACCAGTCCTCCGAACGCGTCGAAACGGAGGCGAGCCAAACGTCTCCCGACACGCCTTCCTCGCCGGAGAAACACTCCCGATCGCGGCGCTCGCGCCGGCGACGCCACCATCACCACTACGCCCGCAACCCTACCCTCGCCGAAACCGGCGGCCTGCCTCCGGTCCGCTCAGAGGACCCGCCAGCGCCTGCGCCATGAACCGAGTGAGCATCCAGCCTCCAACACCCAGCCTCCCACATATCCTGCTGGCCCAAGTCGAGGCCGCCGGCTGTTGGAGGTCGGATCCTTGTTCTCGGGGTGGGGGTTCAGCGCGCACAGACTCCGTCTGGGAGAAGCGCTCTCCCTGATCCATGCAAGAGAGCCGGGCGATCACGCGGAAGAAGCGCGTCGAATCTGGCGCTGGCGTTCGTGCTTGCTGCCCAAGGCCCAAACGCGACGCCATGTCCGCGCTCTACGCGTTCTGCCGCGAGGTGGATGACGTCGCCGACGACGAGTCCGTCCCTGTCCCGGAGCGCCGCGAGCAACTGGCCGCCTGGCGCGCCGATGTCCGCCGCGCCTGCGGCACGGAAACGCCGCAATTCCCCGTCAACCGCGAGCTGCAGCCGGTCATCCACCAATACCATTTGCCCTTCGACCATTTCGACGCCTTGCTGCAAGGCGTGGAAATGGACCTCGACATCAAGCGCTACGAGAATTACGAGCAGCTGGAGCTCTACTGCTATCGCGTCGCCTCGGTGGTCGGCCTGCTGAGCATCGAGGTGTTCGGCTACCAGGACCCGGCCTGCCGCGACTACGCGGTCTTCCTCGGCAAGGCGCTCCAATTGACCAATATCCTGCGCGACGTGCGCACCGACGCCCAGCGCGGCCGCATTTACCTGCCGCTGTCCGAACTGGCCCGGTTCAAGGTTTCGCCCGAGGAGATTCTGCGGCTGGAATACTCGCCGCGTTTCTTCGACCTGGCCAGCAGCGTCGCCGAACGCGCGCGTCATTTCTATCGGCTCGCCCGCGAAACCCTGCCCGCCGCGGACCGCCGTTCGATGGTGGCCGCCGAGTTGATGGGGTCGGTCTATTGGCGGCTGCTGCGCAAGCTGGAGCGGCGGCGCTTCAACGTCTTCGGCCCCGAGCTGACGCGCCTGAGCAAGGGCCAAAAAGCGCTGCTCATCCTGCGCTCCTGGTGGCGATTCGCTTCCGGCGCCATGTCGCCCAACTATGGCGCCTAGCCGGCCAGATCCGGCGCCGCCTCATCGTCAACGCCGACGATTTCGGGCGCTCCGCCTCCATCAACCAGGCCGTCATCCGCGCCCATCGCGAAGGGATTCTGACCACCACCAGCCTGATGGTGAACGAACCCGCCTGCGAGGAAGCCGTGGCCCTCGCCCGCGAGAACCCGACACTGGGCGTGGGGCTGCATTTGACGCTGCTCTGCGGCCACTCGGCCCTGCCGCCCGGAGCAGATTCCCGGGCTGGTCAACGCGCAGGGTGAATTCAGCAACAACCCTGCCGGTGCCGGGTTGCCGCTATTTCTTCCAGCGCAGCCTGCGCGAGCAGTTGCGGCGGGAAATCCACGCGCAGTTCCAGAAGTTCCGCGCCACCGGCCTGCCGCTCGACCACGTCAACGGCCATCTGCACCTGCACCTGCATCCCACGGTGTTCGGCATCCTGATGGCCGACGCTGCCCAACTCGGCATCAAACGCCTGCGGCTGACCTTCGATCCGCTTCGGCTGAACCTGCGCCTGGCCTCCGGGCATCTCGCCTACCGCGCTGCTGCACGTCGCCATCTTCCACCCGCTCTCCCGGCGCGCGCCCGGCCCGCGCTGGCCCAGCGCAGCATCCGGCACACCGACGCCGTCTTCGGCCTGCTCCAGAATGCGCGCGTGGACGAGGCTTATGTCACTCGCTTGCTCCCGAGCCTCCCCGCGGGCGATTCCGAGCTTTACTCCCATCCCTCGCTTGATGAATTTAAGAATGAGTTTGACGCCTTAATCAGTCCTCGCGTGCGGGAACAGGTTAAGCAACTCGGCATCAAACTGATTCGCTACCAGGATTTGTGATATGGCCAAATTGCTTCTCATCCTCCTCATCGGGCTGGTCTTCGAGGCGACCGGCGTGGTGCTGCTCAAGAAAGGCATCACGCAGATCGGCGAAGTGAAGCAAGTCAGCGCCGCCGAAATCGTCCGCGTGGTCAAAGCCGGCGTCACCAGCCCCTTGGTGCTGGGGGGCGTGTTCTTCGAGGCGCTGTTCTTTGCCTGCCTGCTGGTGCTGATGGCCGAGAGCGACATCAGTTTCCTCTGGCCGCTGACGGCGCTGAGCTTTGTGATGACGACGTTCGCGGCGCTCATCTTTCTGGGCGAGAAGGTTTCCTCCATCCGCTGGGCCGGCGTGGTCTTCATCATGATCGGCGCCGCCCTCATCAGCTACAGCGAGCACGCCAAGCAGAAGCCGCCGGCGCCGAGCGCGACATCGGCGGCGGACAACGTGAACCGTGAGGCTTGAGGAGAGGGCTGGCAGGACAAAGAGCGGCATGAACTGCCGGGCGAGCCTGGCGAGGTTAAAGGCGGCAAGCTGAAACCCTGGTCAAGAATCTGGGTCCAGGCGACGCCGGTTTGCGCCTTTGTGTTTGTCCTGAGCCATCAGCCCGGCGCGCCTGGCCCAGGGCGTTGGCCGAAAGCCGGTGCTCGATATTCGCAACCACGGTAGCAGTTTTGCCTTATGAGTATGCCGCTCGGAGCCGTGGCCCGCGAGGCCATTGAACTGCCACGGCACCAGAGGCTGTCGTTGGCGCGGTTACTGATCGAATTAGACGACCCGGGCTCGGATGCGGACGTGGAAGCAGCGTGGGATGCCGAGATTCAGGCACGCGTGCGGGCAGTAAAAGAGGGGCGCGTGGAAGGCATTCCCTACGAGGAGGTTTTGGCCCGGCGAGGCCCTCTGCCGGTACGCGAGGCCTGGGCGGTCCACTGTCAGTGAGTTGATCGGTCGCCAACACCGAAAAGTCGTTGGCAGCACCTCCTCAAGCGCGGTATTCTTGCACCATGACAACCGAAGCTGTCAGAGCACTGCCCGTTGAGCGCAAGATTCAGATTATGGAGGCGATCTGGGAGGACTTCCGAGATCGCTTTGAGCGGTCGGAGATTTCTCCCGAGCAGAAGCGCTTGTTGGATCGCCGTCGCGCGAGGGTTCGCGAAGGCGCGGCACGGCTCCTGGACTGGGATTCTGTGAAGGGGACCCTGGGCAGGCCATGATTCGGGTCGAGATTTCGGAGGACGCGCAGGCGGATCTCAACGGGGGGTTTCTTTTTTACGAGGCACAAGAGTTGGGCATTGGTGATTACTTCATCGCCTGCCTTCGGGCAGATATCGAGGGGTTAAAGATATCGGGCGGTGCGCATCGGGTGGTCTATGCGGATTATCATCGGCTGCTCAGCAAGGTCTTTCCTTACGGCATTTTCTACACGATGGAGGCCGGGACTGCCGTCGTGTGGGCGGTGCTCGACCTCAGAAGAGATCCAGAATGGATACGCGAACAATTACGAGATTAGGATACATTGAATATCCAACATCCAATGCCGGAGACGGAACGGTAAAACCCTTGGATTGTGCCCCGCGCGGGGGGACTCCTCCTGTGGCGTCGCGAGGGGCGACAGTTCAGGCATTGCGTTCGGGATTCGTCAGCACGGTTGTCAACACCTGCCCCAACCTCTCCGCCGCGGCTTTGGTCTGCTGCTGCAACTTGAGCAGCCCGCTGATTCTCGTGGGCGACCTCGCCACGGCCAGCGCCAGTTTGCCGTAGTCCATCTTCTGCTCCGCCGTCATCAACTGGTTGAAATCCAGCGGCAGGTCTTCCTGAGCGGTGTCCAGGATCACGCGCACGGTCGCGCAGGGGATCTTCTGTTCGCGACACACGGCGCAGATGGTTCCTGACTCCATCTCCACGGCATCGGCTCCGGTCGCTTCGCGCAACGCTTGCTTCTCAGTGGCGGTCACGGCTACCCGTTCTGCGCAATGGAAGCGGGCCGGCTTGGCGCCCGCGGTGAGTAGCACGGGCTCCAGGCCTGATTCAGCGTCAGCGGCGAACACGACTGTCCCCGTTGCCAGGTCCGCCCTCAATCCGCCCGCGAACCCGCAAGTCAGCACCAGATGAGGCCGCCCTTTCGCCAGTACCGCGCGAAATCCCCGTTCCGCGTTGCGGCTCCCAATGCCCACAACGACAACCTCAACGCCCTCGCGCTCTTCTCCCGCCTGCTGAAATCCCCGCGCCTCCTCCTTCACCGCAAAACAGACAAACACCCTTCGGCCTTCGGACTTCGCGTCCTCCGTAGCAGCACTGCGGAGGGTGGACGGCCTTCTTTCGGCCTTCGGATTTCGGCCTTCGGCCTTCACTTAACGCCCGCCAGCCGCTCCTTCCAAATCTGGTAAAGCAACACCGTCGCCCGCACGTCGCGCAGGCAATACTCGGCGATATCCCGATACCGCCCCTCGGCCATCAGCGTGTTCATGTCCGAGCCAGTCACGCCCTGGCTCTTGGGCGACTCGATGCCAAAGGCCTTGCAGTAGAAATCCAGGTTGAACCGCCGCGCCGCCCCGTCCCGGCCGCTGACGTTATAGAAGGTAAGCTGCTCCACCAGGTCGCAGTGCGGGTCGGTCTGGAAGCGGTAGCCCAGCCAGTCCTTGCGGCTGATCGGCACGTTGAGCAGGGCCGAGCGCAGGTAGATGAACGGCACGTCGAACCCGCGCCCGTTGAACGTGACGATGGTCTCGTAATGCTTCGCCACATCCCAGAACGCCGTCAGCAGCTCGACCTCGTCCACGCACGCCATGAACTCCACCGGGCCGGCATCGTCCGCCGCCTCCTCGTAGTCCGCCGCCGTGAAGAGCACCTGGCCGCGGGCGGTGTCGGCGTTGAGCATCGCGATGCAGACCACCTGCGCGGTCAGCGGCCAGAGGTTGAACTGTTGCCGGATCTCCGCGTGCCGCGTGGCGCGGGCGGTTTCGTCGGCAATCTTCTGGCACTCGCGGAACAGGTATTCCTGTTGCGCCTCGTCGAATTGCTCCAACGGCAGCGCGGAGGTTTCTATGTCGAAGACCAGTTTGGCCATTACGCGCCGAATTTATCCAACATCTTGGCGTTCGCCTGCATCAGGCGGATCAGGTATTTCGCGTCGAACACCCCTAGCGAGCCTGAGTTGGCGCCCGTCTCTGTGAATCGCTCCAGCTTGTCCGAGCCCGAGCAGGCCGAGATCAGCATCACCGGCTCCGGATGCCACGAGTGGCCTTTCATCGCACAGGGCGTCGAGTGATCGCCGGTGATGGCGAGCACGTCGGGCTTCTTGCGCAACAGGATCGGCAGCGCGGCGTCGAATTCCTCAATCGCCTTCTTCTTGGCCGCGAAATTGCCGTCCTCGCCGTACATGTCGGTGTATTTGAAGTGGATGAAGAAATAGTCGTAGTTGTCGTATTCGGCGAGGTAACGCTCGAACTCCTCGGCGATGGTCTGAGGCCCTTCCAGCTTGGTCATGCCGACCAGTTGGGCCAGGCCCTTGTACATCGGATAGACGGCGATGCAGCCCGGGCGCAGACCGTAGCGGTCCTTGAACAACGGGATGTGCGGTTGGTGGGCAATGCCGCGCATCAGGAAGCCGTTCGCCGGGCTTCTTCTGGGCTATGACCGGCAGCGCGGCCTTGTAGAACTCGGCCACCAGCTTGGCGGCTTTCTTGGCCTTGGCGGACTTGGCATTGACCGGGCCGGCATGGGGAATGGGCAGGCCCTCGCGATGCGGGTCGGCGTCGGTCAGCGGCCCTTCCAGGCCCTTGCCGCGGAAGATCACCACGAACCGATGGCCCTTGCCCGGCTTGATGATCACCTGCGCATCGCCGACTTTCTTCACCTTCTGCGACAGCAGCGCGCATAGTTCTTCGCACACCTTGGTGTCAATGCGCCCGGCGCGGCGGTCGGTGACAATGCCTTTGGCGTCGAGCGTGCAGAAGTTGGCGCGCGCCGCCACGTCGCCCGCCTTCAGTTCCAGGCCCAGGCCCAGCGCTTCGATGACGCCGCGGCCGACCTGGAATTCGAGCGGGTCGTAGCCAAACAGCCCCAGGTGCCCCGGCCCGCTGCCCGGCGTGATGCCCGGCGCCACCGGGATCATCCGTCCTTGCGCGGAGTCCTTTGCCAGCGCGTCCAGGTTCGGGGTCACCGCCGCTTCGAGCGGGGTCAGGTAGCCTTGCTCGCGCGTCGCGATGTCGCCCACGCCATCCAGCACGACCAGCGCCAGCTTGGCATTGGTCTTCAAGGTCAATTCAGAATAAAGCGAATCCAGATTCATAATTCAGTTTAAGTACATTCAATCCTATCGGTGCAGGTGACCGCGCAAGCCGCTGTCACAGACCGGGAGCATCATGCGCGCGACCCGCCCGCAGCGTCAACGGGATTCAACGCGGGTTCAGCCTCGACTTTGGGCGCAGGCACTTCAACACTGCCCGCATGGCACAGGTTGGCCTTGAGCATCTCACCAAAGTCTTCCCGGGGCCCGGCGGAGCGGATATTCGCGCTGTGGATGATGCCTGCCTCGTCGTGGAGGAGGGAGAACTCGTGGCGCTGGTCGGGCCTTCGGGGTGCGGCAAGACGACGACTTTGCGCCTGATCGCCGGTTTGGAGGAGCCTACGGCGGGCACGATCTACCTCAACGGGCAGGTTGTGAATCATCTCCCCCCCAAAGCGCGTGATGTCGCGATGGTGTTCCAAAACTACGCCCTCTACCCCCACATGTCCGTCTATGACAACCTGGCGTTTGGCCTGAAAATCCGGCGCTTTCCCAAGGCGGAGATTGCGCAGCGCGTGAAAGAGGCTGCCCAAATCCTCGATCTCACCACCTGTCTGGACCGTCAACCGGCGGCTCTTTCGGGGGGCCAGCGCCAGCGAGTCGCGCTGGGGCGCGCGCTCGTCCGCCGGCCCGAGGTGTTCCTGCTCGATGAGCCCCTTTCCAACCTCGACGCCCAGACCCGGCTCCAGATGCGCGCCGAAATCGCCCGGCTCCATGCCCGGCTCGGCTCGACCATGGTCTATGTCACCCACGACCAGGTCGAGGCCCTGACCCTTGGCCAGCGCGTCGCCGTGATGAAGAACGGCGTCATCCAGCAGGTCGCCACCCCGGTCCGCCTGTACGAGCGCCCGGCCAACGTCTTCGTCGCCGGCTTCATCGGGTCCCCACCCATGAACATTTTCGACGGCACGCTGTTGGCACAGGGAGAGGCGCTGGTATTCCAGGAAACCACCCGCAACAGCGCCCCCGCGCCGAAACCCATCACCGTCCCGCTCGCCAACCCCTCCAGCCCGGTCCTGCACGGCTACATCGGCAAACAAGTCCTCTTCGGCATTCGCCCGGAGCACATTACGTGCAGCCCCCTCCCTGGCGCCCCCGCGCCGGAACCTTCACTGGAGGCGACGGTCGAACTGGTCCAGCCCTTGGGTTCAGAAACCTACCTCCACCTGGGCGGCCACACCCATTCTTTCATCGCCCGCGTCAGCGCCTCCACTCGATTCAGTGCAAGTCAGGAAGTCAGCCTGCATTTCCCCGCCGCAAACGCCCGCTTGTTCGACCCCGCGTCCGGCGTAGCCCTTGCATAAATCCCCACCCGCTCCCTAGCTCCACCGGTGTTTGTCCAGCGTTACCATCGTGGTACTATTGTGGAACTACGAGGTCTGAAGCAAGGCCGACAGCCGGCAACAAGATGGAAGCAGCACTGCACAAGTGCCCGGTAATCCCAGACTTGTGCAATCCGGAGGGAAGGTTGTGGAGATAGGTTGTTCTGGTAACCCCTGGATGTCCGCTGCTCAGCCACTCTGGGGTCTGTCTTGCGCTGCAACCACGTAGTGACCAGGTAGTGACCATGTAGTCACCAGGTAGTAACCAGGTAGTAGCTCTACTACCTGGTTACTACCTGGTGACTACATGGTCACTACCTGGTCACTACGTGGTCACAATGGAATAGGGGGGCGCGTGCCGGTCAGGGGCGGCTGGGAAGAGAATGCCCCGGACCCCCTTCAAAAAGCGGGAGTTCTACTTGCGCATGTCTTTGGTGCGAAACTGGCTTTTTGCTGAGGTCTGAAGCCAACTGCTCCAGTGTTCCTTGAGGCTGGTGCGGCGTTTATACCGACTGAACAACCCAGATTCAGGCCCCGGCCTGTTCCAATACCGCCGGCTTCCCTGGAACGCCTCCACGCACCAGAAGGCATTGTGCGGCGCTCCCGCCGATTTGGTCAGTTATTGGAGGTCGGCGACGCAGCCGCGGGCTTCGTAGCGGAGGGTTTCACGGTCGCCGCGGCTCAAGCCTTCCGGGTCGAAGCGATAGCGGTAGTGCAGACGCAGCAACACCGGCAGGCGGTCTTTGACGCCGGCCAGAGCGGGGTGGTTGCTGGCGCGCCGCAGCCAGGCGGTAAGCGGTTCGCCTGGATGGCGCAAGAGGCCCCGCCGCGCCAGGGTCTTCTCGACCTGGTAGAACTCGGAGTCCAGGCCCGGCCAGAGAATTGCCGGGCCTGCGTCGGGCTGGTCGTGAGTGCGGCGCCGGCGCCGGCTGTGAAAGATAATCTGGGAGAGCAACAGCGCGAGCACCGGGATCAGCCCCCAGAGTATGTACTGACGCAGATGGGTTTGGCCCCAGCGGAACTTGGCGAACTCAAACATGATGCTGGACCAGAAGTCGGACAGGAATTGCGCGGGCGACGCCCGGGCGGCTTCGGCCTTGATCCAGGAGGCGGGGGTGGTGTCGAAGTCCTGCCAGGTGCTGGTCGCGGAGTTCCATACCAGGCACCAGGCATGAGCGTCGCGCTGGCGGACGACGTATTGCTTGCCCGAGGTCTCGTGGACCGCGTAGCCGACGGCATAGCGGGCGGGAATGTGGAGCCGGCGCAAGAGCAGCACGGTGGCGGTGGCGAAGTATTCGCAGTGGCCGCTATGGGTGCGCAGCAGGAAGCGGCTCAGCGGGGTTTCGTTGGTGCTGGCGAACGTGCCCCAGCCTTGCCAGAGGCTGTAGTGAAACTGCCCGCTTTCGTCGAAGAATGTGCTCAGTGCGCGCAACACCTGTTTCTGCGGCTGTCCCTTCAGATGCAATTGGGCAATCACCCGATCCAGCGCGCGGGTTTCCTTCCCGGGAACTTCGAGGTCTTCGCGGGAGTCGGGCGGCGAATCAATCGTGTCGCCCGGCCAGTAAAGGGCGTCGAAAACGACGAGCCCGGGCCCCTCGGCGAGCACGGCGCCGAGGTCGCTTTTTTGCAGCGAGTAAGCGGACAGGTTCTCGAGCCGGCCGCAGCCCGGCGGCAGCGGCAACAGGCCGAGCCCGCCGGGGAGATAGCAGGCGAGGTTGACGGTCGCGAAGTTGGTCAGTTTCGGGAGCAGGTCCCAGGTGGTGTGGTTGGGCTGTTCGATAACCCGGTCGAATCTGTCCAGTGTGACCTCGGAGTACCAGGCTTGGGCTTTCCAGGCGCGATAGCTCGCCTCGCGCAGCAGCAGCGGTGGCGGGTTGCCGTCCTTGGGTTCGAGGCGGATGACGATTTGGCCGGAGGCTTGGAGTCTGCCGATCTGCCCGAGCGCGGTCTTGCTCCGCAGAGGGTCGGTGGCGCCGCCGATGGTATGGACGAACCATTGGGCGTTGTAGTTCTCAAACAACCCATACAAGCGGCCGACTCCCCGCTGCCCGCCGTAGCCCAGCACAATGGCCGGCCGCCAGGGCTCCCGCCCAGGCCGCCAGGCTGAAGCGGGGCGAGCGTAGCGGCCAAAGCGCCCAGGCCAGCAGCGCGCACACGCCCCAGTAAAAGGTCTCGTCGTCGCCGGGGTGAAAACTGGCGGCAAACAGGCACAGGACGAAATAGGGGTAGGAGATGTTGATGTTCGTGGCGGCGGGAAGCGCCCGGCCAAGCCTTTTCGCCTTCTGCCAGCGAAGCCGCAGGATCACCGAGATGGTTTCACCGGGGATGCCTTCGCGCGAGCTGAAGGCCTGCGCGGCCATGAACAGGAAGAAGATCATCGGCAGCCAGCGCAGGAGCGCCGCGACGGTGCGAGCGCTGGTGTTGCCAGCCGTCCGCTCGGTCGCCAGGCTGGGGCTCTGGAAGAAGCCGAGGAAATCGCTCGGCCCCCCGGTAGCGGTGAAGGCAAAAAGCGCCGAAGCCAGCAGCACCAGCGCGCAGAAGGTCCAGATGCGGCGGAAATCCTCGTCCGTGAAGTCCCAGCGTGACTTGGTGAATCGCGCGCCCTCCAGCAGCGCCGCCATCACCACCCCGGAGACGAGGAACCCCGTCTGCCAGCCCCAAAAGAGCAGCGCGGCGCCCAACAGGAGTGGCGGGGTCTTCATGGCAATTCACAGGTGCCTGACGGAGCCACTTTACCTGACCTCGTTCATTCTGGCAACGGCGCGCCGATCCCATAGCACGGCCCTGGGAGCATCTCGTATTTTGCACACCGCAGGCTGCTTCGCGACGGCACCTACCTCGGTGTCAGATCCGTTCCCCCTCACCCCGGCCCTCTCCCTCAGGGAGAGGGAGCCACCCACGCCAACGCTCGAACATACGGGATGGCTCAGATTCGCCCACACGCTGCGGGCAGGTCTCCCTCTCCCTGAGGGAGAGGGCCGGGGTGAGGGGGAACGGGGCTCACGGTTGGCAGAGGGTTATGCAGGCTTTCCGCTTGGCCCTCAGAAAAGCTGAGATGCTCAGTGCAACCCTTGCTCCTCCTCGCGCGCCCGGCCGCACACAGCCGGAAGGGCAGGTCGGCGCTCACAAAAAACATGAGCGGTGCGGAGGCTCCTTCGAGCTGGCTCCGCACCGCCCTTTTCCCCACTTCCCTCCAAAACTCCCCTAGACCACGACGACCGAATTGGTGCTGCCGTAACCGTTCTGAACGGACTCCCTGGCGTTGGGATCGCTGATCCATTGGCCATCCGCAACAAAGCGATACTCGTAACGTCCCGCAGGCAGCCATACCGTCGTCTTCCAAGTCCCTTCGGCGCCAGGATTCATCGGCGTGCGGCTCGCGTCCCAATCATTGAAAGAACCGGCCACCGTCACGGCCTTGGCTTGTGGCAGGCTCACGATGAAGTCAACCGGCTTCTCCACTGGACGCTGGGCAGTGCGCTTGCTCTTCGGCGCCACCGGTCGGGCTACCGTGCTGACCGGCTTATGTCTAGGCTGCATATAAGATCGTTCCATTTTGTGCGCTTAAATATACATGCGAAGCACCGGGTAAGTCCTATGGGGTGTACACCCCAGTTGCGGGCGCGTCTTGTTAGTACCCGGGCAGCCACAGGCCGGAAACCCGAAGCCCGAAATCCGAAGGCCGAAAGAAGGCCGAAGTCCGAAATCCGAAGTCCGAAAAGCCTGCTCTCGCCCCTCTGCTAGCGCTGATCGAGCCGCTCGCGGCTGGGTCGCAGGCCTAGGCGCGGGGATGGAGCAGGCCCGCCTTTCGGATTTCGGACTTCGGCCTTCTTTCGGCCTTCGGGTTTCGGATTTCGGATTTGGGAGCCTGGCGCGGATACTGTCGAGCCGCGCCCCCCCCGGTCGCCCACCGGCCACGTGTACGCCAGGGCCGCGGTTTCAGACCGGATAAGCGATAGCCGCCAGCACACCAAAACAGGACCCGCAGGCGCGCCTCGACGTGCGGGCAGGCCTGAGGTATATCACGCTTCGCGACTGAAAGACTATGGAACAGACGAAGGTGTGCTTTGGCTTGCTCTGCCGCCGGCAATTGCTGGTGCCGAGTTTGCGCGGCTGGCTGCTGCTGGTGTTGGTTGTTGGGGGATTAGCCGTCGGCGCGGCGTTGGAAGTGGGACCGTTCCTGACCGTAACCGACCCGGTGCCGGGGGGGGCGCTGGTCGTCGAGGGATGGGCGCCTGATTACATCCTCGAGGCCGCCGTCGCGGAGTTCAAACGGAATCACTATTCGAAACTATTCGTCACAGGCATCCCGCTGGCACAGGGTGCGCCCTTGTCCGAATACAAGAATCTCGCCTATATCGGCGCCGCGACCCTCGTGAAGCTGGGCTTGAGCACGAACGACGTCCAGGCGGTGCCAACCCCTGACACCCGTCGAGACCGGACTTACGCCATGGCGGTGAGCTTGAGGCATTGGCTGCTCGAACATCACCTGACGGTGACGAAGATCAATCTGATGACCGGCGGGGCGCACGCGCGCCGCTCGCGGTTGCTGTTCGAGAAGGCGCTGGGAAAAGGATTCACGGTGGGGGTGATTGCGGTCCCGGCCAATGATTATGACGACCGGTACTGGTGGCACTCCAGCCAGGGCGTGCGCACCATCATCGGCGAGTCACTCGCTTACGCCTACGCCCGGCTGCTCTTTTACCCGTCGCACGACTAGCGCCCGGGCGGGGGAGGTCCGAAATCCGAAGGCCGAAACCCGAAAGAAGGCCGAAACCCGAAATCGGAAGGGATGGCTATAGCGGCAGGGTGACAGTAACCGTCGTCCCCCGGCCAGGGCGGGAACGGATCTTCACCCGGCCGCGATGCGCCTCGACGACGCGCGCCACGATGGCCAGCCCCAGGCCGGTGCCCTTGGCTTTGGTAGTATTGAGGACCGAGCTGAAGGCGCGCCGGCGCTGCCCGTCGCTCATCCCGTGTCCGGTGTCACGGAACTCGACGGCGACGTGCGTGGACTGCGCGCTGCCGCGGGGCAAGCGCACCGCACGGGAGACGATGGTCAGCACTCCGCCGTCGGGCATGGCTTCGGCCGCATTGAGAATGAGATTGAGAAAGGCCTGCTCCAGTTGCGTCGCGGCGGCCATCACCTGGGGCAGCTCGGGCTCAAAATCCTGCGTCCACTGGATGCCCTGGTGGTTGAGCTTGTGCCGGACCAGCAGACCCAGCTCTTCGATCAGATGGTTCAGGTTGACGGGCGCCAACTGCGGCTCGGTGGTGCGGGCAAAATCCAGCACCTTGTCCACGATCTGGTTCAACTGCCCGATCTTCTCGCCCAGGATTCGGGCGTCCTTGGCCCGCGGATCGCCGGGAGGAAACCGCAGGTCCAGCGAATGGTAGAGCATCTTCATCACCGTGAGCGGATTGCGGATTTCGTGGGCGACCTCCGCCGCCAGCAAACCGAGCGCGGAGAGCTTCTCATTCTGGCGCAAGTGCTCCTCCACATCCATGACCCGTTCATACAAGCGAGCTTTCTCGATGGCGATGGCCGACAGCTCGGCCAAGGCGGAGAGGATGCGGATTTCCTCGTTCGCGAAGATGTAAGCCTGGCCGGTATAGACGCTGAGCGTGCCGATCGCCTGGCCGCGGTAGAGCAGCGGCACGCTGAGCAGGGCGGCCAGCCCCTCACGGCGCGCGACTTCAACGCTTTGATACCGGGTGGACACCTGCACGTTTTCCACCTGCAGCGGCTTCCGCCTGCGCACGACGACCCCGAGCAGGCTGTCCTCGACGCTCAGGCGCGGCCGCCGGATGTAGGCTTCGCCGGCGCCGAAGCTGGCCCGCAACTCGAGCCATTCGCGGCTCTCATCCAGCAGCATGAGCGAGCACATCTTGGCCTGCATCAGCACGCAGGCTTCGCGGGTGATGACGAGCAGCGCGTCATCCAGATTCACCGTGGAGTTAATCGTCTGGCTGACGCTGACGAGCGATTCGAAGAGGCGCGCTTTGAGCCGCACTTGCTCATAAAGCCAGGTGTTATGAATCACCCGGGCCGCCTGCTGCGTCAAGGCCCACAAAAGCTCCTGGTCTTCCTCGCTGAACGCCTCCAGCCGGTCGGAATCCACGTTCAGCACGCCGCGGATTTCGCCGCCGACCTCCAGGGGCACCGCAAGCTCCGAGCGGACTTCGGGGCGGAGCATGACGTAACGCGGGTCCTTCGCCACATCCCCGACGCGCGCCGGCCTGCCCGTGCGCGCCACCCAGCCCGTGATGCCCTCGCCGACCCGCAGCTTGAGGGCGGCGGCGTTGGGCGGCAGGCCTTGGGAGGCGTGGATTTCCAGAAAGCCGTTGGTGGGGTTGATTAAAACGATCGAGCCGCTCGAAGCGCGCATCTGGCGCACCGCCTGGCTCAGGATCAATCGCAGCGCCTCCTGCGGATCGAGCGTGGCGTGAATCACGTTGCCGACCTGGTACAATAACTCCAGCCGGTCGTAGCGGGCCTTCAGCTCGGCCAGCTCGCCGCTCATCTGATCCTGGTTGTCAGCCATACGCCCGCGAGACCGAAGGATAGATTGGGGAACCACGCGGCCAGCCAGGCGGGCAGGCGCCCGCTGGTCCCGAGCGCCAGTCCCAGTTGCAGGAGAACGAAATAGATGAAGCAAATGACGATGCTGCTCGCCACGCCCACATAGACGTTCCGCCGCCCCCCAACCGCCCCGAAGGGGAGGGCAATCAGCACCACCACGACGCACGTCCAAGGCGCCGCCAACCGCCCCTCCAGCTTCGTGTAGAGCCAATTCTTGTCGGCCTGGGACGGGTGGGGATGCAGCCGCAGGTAATTGACGATGTCAATGATGGGCACGTCGGCTTTCTTGGCGGCGCGCAGCGTCATGCTGTCCCGGATCTTGATCTCGCTGTTGATCTCCGCCGGGGTTTCCGTGAATTGCGGCATCGCCAGCACGTTGGTGTGGAAGAATGGAACGGGCGGCGAGTTGGTGTCCGGCCCCGCCTTATAGGTCACTACGTTGTAAAAAGTCCAAACTCCGTTGATGTAGCGCGCCCGGTCAGCCTGCATCACCAGGAAGTGCGCGTGGCTGGGGTTGGTGGGATACAGGTGGACGGGAGACATCTCGCCGGTGCGGGTGTTGTAAGCGCCGATGAGCCACCGGCGGCCGGCGCGCGTGTTCTCGAAGCCGAGCTCGCGATATTCGTTGCGGCCCGGGGCGTTCGGGTTGTGGGGCTGGCGCCGGGTCAGAATGGATTCGGACCGGGCAGCGCTGTTGGGCACCCAGAATTCGTTGATCGCAAAAAGCGCCAGGCTGGCCAGAAAGCCGACCCCCAGATAGGGCAGGGCGATTCGCCACATGCTGACCCCCGCCGCGCGGATGGCGGTGATTTCCTGGTGGCGGGCGTGGTTGGTGAGGGCGTAGAGCAGCGCGAGCAACAGCGCAATCGGCAGCACCAGCACCAGGAATTCCGGCAAAACCACCAGGTAATACTCCGCGATATCCCCCGCCAGCAATCCTTTCCGCTGAAACTCCCCCAGCTTCACAAAGAGGTCTGAGGAAATCCAGAACAGCAGAAAGCCGCACAGGCAATAGCCCAGCGGGACCAGCAGTTCGCGCAATAGATAACGGTCCAACAGCCGCATTTGGCCGAAGCCTAGCCGCCGCTTCCCGCCAAAGCAAGCGACCGGCGCGGAGCGGAAAGTCGAAGGCCGAAGCCCGAAGGCCGAAACCCGAAACCCGAAAACACCACGCCGCTCTAAGCCGTGCACCCGGTCGGGAGCATCTCACTTTCTGTACATCGGAGGCTGCTTCGCGACGGCGCCTGTTTCGGCGTCAGATCCGTTCCCCCTCACCCCGGCCCTCTCCCTCAGGGAGAGGGAGAACGGCCGGCAGTGGGTCGGCGAATCCGAGCCGTCCGGTAGGTTCGAGCGTTGGCGTAGGTGGCTCCCTCTCCCTGAGGGAGAGGGCCGGGGTGAGGGGGAACGGGGCTCACGGTTGGCAGGGGGCTACATAGGGCTTCCCGTTGGCCCTCACAAAAGGTGAGACTCTCCCCACCCGGTCCCTGTTCGGACTTCGGATTTGAATTCCTGCGCTCAGAGCGGCAGCTTGTGCGTGTCCGGCTTCCGCTGGCAGGTCGGCGACGCATCCACGGTGGTAATCAGGTAGCTGTCCTCGAAACTCGTGCCGCCCGAGGGGCAGACGACCAATTATGATTGCAAGGTGTGTTCACGTATTGCCCGCTGCCAACCGCTACCGTAGAGGAACACCCGGGGCCGGCGTTGGTTCCTCAGGAAAGGTATATGGGGTGTTCACCCCATAGCGAACGGCAGCGGTTGTGGTAGAAATAACGGTGAAACGACTCTGACTCGAGAAGGAGGCGAGTCATGTGGCACTACGCGGAGCGGCCCGTCGGAGGGCCGCTCGTTTTTTTACCTCACAACTTGCCGGTGAGACTCTCGGGCTTGGAGGGCCAGAACCGGACTACATAAACCAACCCCAAAATGGTCAGCAATGCGCCCCACCAGACGCCCGCGTGCAGGTCCCACAATTTGACGGTCTTGTCCGGCGGCGGCGGATTCAGCCAGCCATAGATGCTCGCGCCGAAGATGAGCACGCCGTACAAGGCGAGCAAGGCGCCAATGAAGAACCAAATGGGAATCTGCTTGTCGTGGTCGTGCATAGTTGCCTCACCAAAAGATAATGTTCACCGCCACCAGAATGACGGTGACAACCGCCGCCCAGAACCAGGGCTTCCGGTACCAGGGGCATGGCCCTTCGTCCGGCAAGGTCGTCAACCCCAAAACCAGGTCCTTCAATTCGGAGTCCGGTTTGGGCTTGGTAAACAGGCTGACCAGGATGGTGACACTGACACAGACGACCAGGGACCACCAGGCGCTATACATGTTGATCGCCATCGGCTTCGCTTTGGTCGAGCGGGCGATGAGCTTCGCGTGCTCCGGGTTGAACGCCGCCGGGGCAAAGGTCTCGGAGATGGTGCTGGTTTTGACTTCCACGCCCGGCTGCAGCACCACCGGGACGGCCTGAACGCCGAACTTGGTGGTTTCCCTGGTGTCGGCCAGCACCACATCCGGCGCCAGCACCTGCACCGGCACCTCGGCGGCCTTTTGCTTCACAAGGGGGGGGATGTCGAGAGCCGCCGTGGTCGTCCCGCTGGCGATGGGCACGTTCACGGTGTCCACCTTCCCGTTCTCGACTATGATGCGGGCATACTTGCCATCACCGCCTTTCTCCAGCCGCACGACGGCGCCCGGGCTGAAGGTGATTTTGGGCTCTGGCCGCCAGCCCTCGGGGAAGGTGTGGACATAGGCCCACATCGCGATGGAGACAAGGATCGCGGAGAGGAAGCCCCAGAATCCGCCGGCGGGGGTGGCGCGCTTCCACAGCATGCCCAGGATGATCGCGCCGAAGAGCGGCACAATGAAGAAGAAGATCAGGACCTGCAGGTATTCGAGGATGTTCGAGAAGAAAAACAGGGTGTAGGCGGTGCCGATGGAAAAGAGCACGCCCAGGATCGAACACCACCGCCCCATGCCCAGGTAATGCGCATCCGGCGCGTTCTTGCGAATGAGCGGTTTATAGACATCGTACGTCCAGACTGTGGCAAAGGCGCTGATGTTGCCCGCCATGCCGGACATGAAGCCCGCGATCATCGCCGTAACGCCCAGCCCCAATAACCCGGGTCCCAGATACTGCCCCATCAGCAACGGCAGTACGTCGTTGAACGTGTGGTTGGTGATGCCTGCCCGCGGGTCGCTCTCCGGCACCAGGATCATGGGGGAGCCGTTCGGGTTGAGCAGCACGGCCAGCCCGAGCAGGCCGGGAATTGTGACAATGAGCGGCACCAGCATTTTGAGGAACGCGCCGATAATCGTGCCGTTCTGGGCGGAGCGCAGGTCTTTGGCGACCATCACGCGCTGCACTTGCAGGAAGTCCGTGCACCAGTAACCGAAGCTCACCGCCACCCCCAGCCCGAACACCATCCCGAACCAATCAATGCCCATCGGGTTGCTGTCGAAGGAACCCAGGTTGCGCCACAGGCTCGTGAAGTCGGCGTTCTGCACTGTCGGGTGGATGATCGGCGCGTTGTGCGCAATCTTCTTCATCATCCCGCCCCAACCGCCGGCGTCAATGAGGCCCAGGATCGGAATGAGCAGCGACCCGCTCCAAATCAGGAAGTACCTGCAGCACCTCGTTGAACACCGCCGAGAGCAGGCCCCCGAGCGTCACATAGACGGCCACGGTGACGGAAGACACCCAGATGCTGACGTTCATGTCCCAGCCCAGCAGCAGGTTGAGAATCTTGGCCATCGCGAACATGCTGGCGCCACTAACCATCACCGTCATGAAACTGAAGGAAATGCCGGCGACGCAGCGCGGGCCCTCCCCGTAGCGCAGCTTGAGGTAGCCGGGCACAGAATGGGTCTTGCAGATGTAATAGAAAGGCATCATCACCACCGCCAGGAACAGGATGGCCGGAATGGCGCCGATGAGGTAGGCGTGGGCGCCCAACATGCCATACTGGTAAGCCATCGCGCTCCAGCCCATCGTCTCCAGCGAACTGAGGTTGGCCGAAATGAAGCTCAGGCCCGCAATCCAGGCCGTCATCTTGCGTCCCGCCAGAAAGAAATCCTCCCCCGTCCGGGCATATTTCTTCAGGTAAAACCCGATGCCCAGCACGATGACGAAGTAGATGACAATGATGACCAGGTCAATGGGCGAGAGCGAGAGCAGGCGCGCAGGCCCCGTGCCGGCCGCAGCAAAGAAGGGAGCTGTTTGCATTTCAGTAGGGTTTCCTTCGAGGGTGTGGTCTAGCCGGAAATGAGGATCATGTTTGCATATTGAATCGTGTCCCCCGTCCGGATCAGTCCAACAGCGTCCGGCACGCGCTGTTTGAACCGCACGTGCCGCTCGTGAGTCGTTGGAATGCCCTGCAAGCCCTTGGCGAACAAGGCCCGCGTGGCCGGGGTGTTCTCCCTCAGGAACTCACGCGCCATATAGGCCTCGACAATGCGGAAATTCGACCGGATCGCGGCTAACACCTGCAACACGGTCGGAGTGTCGTCCACGAGGGAAATGTCCACAGTCTCAAGGCCCGGCCAGAAAGGGAAGCCCCGGTCGGCCACCACCAGCGCATTGGTATGGCGCACACGCGCCAGCAGCGAGAGGATTTGGGGATTTAGGATTCCAGTATTGAGCATACTAACCTGACTCGGCTCCGGCTAAATGGGCTAAACAAGTTACATGATTTGCCTGCGCACGCGTGTGCGGCGATCCATTTCGAGCGATTCGGCATGACTTTCCAAAATGCGCAACCCCGTGGCAAGCAGCAAAACTCGACCCGCCTGCGACGGAACCTGGAAACGAAGTGATACTGGCACAATTCATGCGATCAGTACGTTGTTGCAGGTCGGTTTGCCTGCAACCAGGCCGGCGCCCGAGCAAAACGCCGCCCTGCTTTTCATAGTGGGTTGGGTTGGAGGCGACCCGGGCGCGCATAACCCGGGTCGCCTTTTTTCGTCGGTCATGCCAGCCCTGCCGTTAACCTCCCTTGCTGCCCCAGGCCTTCCAGACCCAACCCCTGGCTCCCGATTCTGGCCGCACTTTCTCCCAACCCCGCACCAGACTCTCCGGCGGGTCCCCCGTTGCCACACCACTACCACACCGTAACCTCCCCGTAGTCCCTCCGTTGGCCATACGGAGGTCCTACGGGGAGGTTACGGTGTGGTGATGGTGTGGTGATGGTGTGGTTGCGGCGATGTTGACACCTATATGTCACTATGACAATATTATTGTCATTATGCAGGACACCGAAGCTAATGACCACAGCGTGGATCAGGAAGGAGGCCAATCGGGGCTGCAGGCCCTGTTTACCGAAGTGACTGCTTTGGCCCATCAGTTGCAAAAGAAAGCGCTCATGGCTCACGAGGAGGGGGATTCCCGGATCGCAGCATGGGGTGTATTGGAGATTCTCGACCGGTTGGGTCCTCAAACCGTCCCAGGCATGGCCCGCATTCGCGGACTCTCCCGCCAGAGCATCCAGATCCAGGTTAATCGCCTGAGGGCGGAAGGATGTGTCGAGTTGGCGCCCAACCCGGCCCACAAACGGTCCGGGCTGGTCCAACTCACCGATCCCGGCAGACGAGTGCTGGCCGGCGTGGCGGAGCGTAACGCCAGTGCCCTGGAAGCTTTGCTCCCATACGTCCCGGAAGCGCGACTGCTCCCGACCACCAGGTTGCTGCGGCAAATCCGAGAGATGCTCGCAGGAAAGGAAGTGCGGCGGGCCGAGGCTGGTGGCGGACACCCCCGTCGCAAGCGGAGGAGTGCGCAGGCCAGGCCTGCGCGGGCCAGGAAGGCGGCTCCGGCAGCCACCCCCCCTCCACCACCATTGCCCGAGGTCAGCGAGCCCGATGTGGAGGAATTCCCGGTGAGTTTGCTCTGAGCCAGGCGAAGGAGACTCGCCTGAACGAATTCCCGCCAGGCGGGTGGGGCGGGCCGTTCAAGCCGCTTCCCGGTCGTGCTTGCGGCGGATGAGCGGCTTGCTTTGGCCGGCCACGACGGGCTGGGTGATGTGGATGTGCAGGATATCGTCGCTGCCGGGCACCTCGTACATGATGTCGAGCATCAGCCGCTCCAGCAGGCTGCGCAACGCGCGGGCGCCGGTGCCCTTCTTGATTGCCTGCGCCGCCAGCTCGTGCAGCGCGTCCGCCGAAAACTCAAGCTCGACGCCTTCCATCGCCATCAGCTTGGCATACTGTTTCGTGAGGGCGTTCTTGGTGTCGGTCAGGATGGAAACCAACTGCGCCTCGGTCAGTTCCGCCAGCACGGTCACCATCGGCAGGCGCCCGACGAACTCGGGGATGAAGCCAAACGCCAGCAGATCCTCCGGCTCGACGTGCTGCAGGATTTCCTGGCGGCTGATGGCGTCGGCCTTGAGCCGGTCCTCCGCGGCGCGCGAACCCCATGACATGCTTGCCCAGGCGGCGCTGGATGATGCGTCTCCAACCCGACAAACGCGCCGCCGCAGATGAACAGGATGTCGGAGGTATCCACGCGGATGTATTCCTGCTGCGGATGCTTGCGCCCACCCTGCGGCGGGACGCTGCAAATGGTGCCTTCCAGGATCTTCAACAGGGCCTGCTGCACGCCTTCGCCGGAAACGTCGCGCGTGATCGAGACGTTCTCGGTCTTGCGGGCGATCTTGTCGATCTCGTCGATATAGACAATGCCGCGCTGGGCGCGCTTCACATCGTAATCGGCGTTCTGCAGCAGGCGCAGAATGATGTTCTCCACGTCCTCGCCCACGTAGCCGGCTTCGGTCAGCGTGGTGGCGTCGGCGATGGCGAACGGCACGTCGAGGATTTGCGCCAGCGTGCGGGCGAGCAGGGTCTTGCCCGAGCCGGTCGGCCCGATCATGAGAATGTTGCTCTTCTCGATCTCGACTCCCGCGTGCGGGTCGGCCGACGGCGGCGCCTCTTCTCCTTCCGCCGGCGGGGCGGGTCGGTTCCTGGAGGATGCGCTTGTAATGGTTGTGCACCGCCACGGCCAGCGTCTTCTTGGCGTGCTCCTGGCCGATGCAGGCCAGGTCGAGCTGGCGCTTGATCTCGGCGGGCTTGGGGACGTTGACGCGCGGCTTCTGCTTCTTGGTTTGCGCGGCCAGTTCCTTGTCGAGGACCTGCTTGCAGAGCACGACGCAGTTGTCGCAAATATAGACGCCCGGTCCGGCGATGAGCTTCTTGACCTCGGCGTGGGATTTGCCGCAAAAGCTGCAGAGGGTGAGGTTGGTCGGACGCGCCATCGCGGCTATTCCTTCTTATCAGCCAGGCTCGTCGCGTGCTCGGCCAGGCCGGGAATCTCTTTGCGGGACTGCACGACTTCGTCCACCAGGCCATAAGCCTTGGCCTCCTCGGGCGTCATGAAATTGTCGCGGTCGGTGTCCTTCTCGACCTGGTCGATGCGAGCGGCCGCTGTGCTTGGCGATGATGCTGTTGAGGCGCTGTCTTGAGCTTGAGCATGTAGCGCACGCGGATCTCCACGTCGCTGGCCGGGCCTTCCGCGCCGCCGAGCAACTGGTGAATCATGATGTTCGAGTTCGGCAGCGCGTAACGTTTGCCCTTGGTGCCGCCGCACAGCAGCACCGCCCCCATGCTCGCCGCCTGCCCGATGCAATACGTGTTCACGTCGCAGGTCAGGAACTGCATGGTGTCATAGACCGCCAGCCCCGCGGTGACGCTGCCGCCCGGCGAATTGATGTAAAGATGGATGTCCTTCTTCGGGTCGCTCATCTGCAGGAAGAGCAATTGCGCGATGATCAGGTTCGCCACCATGTCGTCCACAGGCGTGCCCAGGAACACGATCCGATCCACCAGCAGACGCGAATAGATGTCATAGCCGCGTTCGCCCCGTCCGGTCTGCTCGACCACCATCGGCACCAAGAAATTATCCATAAAAGCTTTGTATTCTGCATTGGCAACCTAGCGGAGCAATACCCATAGGTCAAGCTCCGCGCGGGGAGAGTAGCAGCGGCAGCCGGGGCGAGTTGTCCAACGCAGGGCCGGAGGATACCAAACCCGAAGGCCGAAATCCGAAGGCCGAAAGGAGGCCGAAGTCCGAAACCCGAACGGCGAACCTGTTCCATCCCCGCGCCTGGGTCTCCCCCCAGCCGGCAGGAGTTCAATCAGGGCCAGCAGAGGGGCGGCCTTCGGGTTTCGGAGCGTCCTGTTCTTTCAAGACCCGGAGGGCAACCTGCTGCACCTGGTGGAACGGACGGCTGATTCCGGCGTGCGTTGAGGCTGCGCGAGTCGCACCCTGCCTCCGGTTCTTCGCGAGAATTAGCGGAATTCGCGGATAACCCTCTCCCAGATCACCAACAGCGCGCTCGCGAAATCTTGGGGCCGCTCCGCCATCCAGCGCGTCACCTCTTCGGGCGCGAACCAGCCGCCCCGCTCGATCTCCTCCGGGTCCAGCCGAAACGGCCCCTCCGCTTCGCAGCGATAGACCCAGACGTGCTCCTGGTCAGTTTGCGGGCCGGCGGCCAGCTTGAACAGGCGTTGGGGGGCCGCGCCTAAGTGCAGGCCAATTTCCTCGCCCAACTCGCGCACGGCGCAGGCGTCGTAATCCTCACCGCTATCCACGTGGCCCGAGGTGGACGAATCCCACAACCCGGGCTGGCGGTCCTTTCTCAGTGAGCGCTTTTGCAGGAAGACCTGCCCGGCGGCGTTGAACACCAGCACATGCACCGCCCGGTGCATCAGCCCGAGCCGATGCACCTCGCTGCGAGGCCGCTGCCCGACGACCTCATCGCGCTCGTTTACGACGTCGAAGATCTCTTCTTTCATGTGCTGGTGCCGGATAAGGTTTGTGCGATCTGCGCGAACTGTTCAAGGGCGACTTGTTCGGCGCGGATTTGGGGCGAAAGATTCAGGCGCTCGAACTCTTCCACGAGCTGCGGCTCCGGCCAGTCTTCCTTGAGCAGTTTGAGCATCATCTTGCGCCGCTGCGAGAAGCTGCGTTTGACGATTCGGACAAACGTATCCCGCTGTTCCGGCGGGAGCAGCGGCTCCTCGCGACGCACCAGGCACACGCAGGCCGAATCCACATCCGGCTCCGGGAAGAAGCAACTGGCGGGAATCTTGAACCAGCTCGCGGGCTCGTAGTCGAGCCGGACCAACAACGTAAGCAAGCCGTACTCGGAAGTGCCCGGCTCCGCCAGCAAGCGCTTCGCCACCTCGATTTGCAGCGTGACGACCATCCGTCGCGGGCCGCGCCACAGGAATTGTCCCACCCCCGGCTGCCCGGGAGGAAGCGCTTCCCCGCGAGCCCCCTCTTTCGCGCATGTTTGGCCTGGCGGAGACGCTCGCCCGCCCAAGGCCAATTCCACCAGGATGGGTGAGGCGACGGAATAGGGCAGGTTGGCGACGAGCTTCCACTCGCTCCAATCGCGCGCTCCGCGGCGGAGGTATTTCAGGGCATCGTCATGCAGCAAGCGCAGGCCAGGCCTCAACGGAGCGCGGACATTCCTGTCCGCAACATCCTCGCCGGCCCCCCTGCGGACAGGAATGTCCGCGCTCCCGACGGTCGGTTCGGCCTTGAAGCGCCGTTCGAGCACCTCCACCAATCGCGCGTCCTTCTCGATGGCCAGGACCTCGCCCGCCTGCTCAATCAACAGCTCGGTGAGGGGCCCGAGGCCCGGACCGATCTCGAGGACCCTGTCCGCCGTCGTCAGTTCGGCAGCCGCCACGATCCGCCGCAACTGGTTGGCGTCATGCAGAAAGCTTTGCCCGAGTGACTTGGTCAGGCGGATGCCGTTCGCCGCCAGAAGCTGCCGCATTTCGGTTGGGCTCATGCTCGGTGACCGACGTAACTCATGGAACCGCGCAACGAGGCAACTCCTCCCCCAGGGCCCTCACCGCTTGCCGGAGTTGGCTTTGCGAAATGGTCAACGGCGGGGTGAAGGCGATGATGTTTGAATGCTCCCCTTCGGGCAGCAGAATAAACCCGCGCCGGAGCAGCGCCTTCACCATCTTCAGCGCCACGTCGGTGGCTGGGGCGCCGTTCGCCAAGCGAATCTCCACGCCCGCCAACAGGCCCAAGCCGCGGATCTCCAGGGCCGAGGTCCGCGGGGCCAGGTTCGAGGTGCGAGAGGGCGGACAAGCAGGAAGGTTCCAAGCTCCGCGCTGCGCTGCACCAGCTTTCGGGCTTCGATTTCCCCAAGCTGCGCCAGCGCCATCGCGCAGCCGACCGGATGGCCCAGGAATGTGCTCGTGTGGATCGCCTCCCCGCTGGACGGCGGCCAAGCCGCATCCATCAGGTCGGCGCGTCCGACGCAAGCCGACAACGGAAAACCGCCCGTCAACGCTTTGCCCAGGCAAATGAGGTCCGGCACCGTGCCGGATGTTCGCAGGCAAACCATTTCCCGGTGCGACCAAAGCCGGTGTAGATCTCATCGAGGATCAGCAGGGCCTCGTGCTCGTCGCAGAGTCGGCGGAGCATAGGCAGGAAGCCTGGCGGCGGAAGGTTAATGCCGCCGCGCACTTGAATCGGCTCGACCAGGATCGCGCCAATTCGCTTACGACGGAACAGGCGCCGGATTCGGGATTCGACGGCCTCAAGCTCGGCAGCCCGGGGTGGGGCTGGGGACTGACGGCGGGCTAGTCTCACCTTGGGGAAAGGCACGAAGCAGCCGAATTCACGAAGCTGGCCGCGGAAAGGCGCCCGAAAATGCGCCCGCTGCGTGACATTGAGCGCGCCATACCCGAGCCCGTGATACGCGCCTTCAAATGCAATCACCCCCGCTTTGCCCGTCGCCAGCATCGCTGTCTTGAGCGCCGCCTCCACCGCCTCAAAGCCCGAGTTGCAGAAGATCGTCTTCCCCGCACGCCGCCGGCCTCTGCCGTCCAGTGCCTTCGGACTTCGGACTTCGGATTTCGGATTTCCCCAGCCACCGTTCGAACGTCAGTCGGCTCAACTCCCGCGCCAGCCGGGCCTTGAGCGCATGGGGGTGCACGTCGCCCATCGCATGAAGCAGCCTGGCCATTTGTTTCTGCCCGGCTCGGACGACCCGCGGATTCGCGTGTCCCGCCGCGGCCACACCGAAGGCCGCCGTTAAGTCCAGATACTGCTTCCCCTCGGCGTCCCAGACCTGCACGCCTTTGGCCCGTTCCCAAACGATGGGCCAGGAGCCTTCCCGTTCGATGAACGTGACGTTGCGCGATTCATAGGCGCGCAGCAGGGCCAGTGTTTGGCGGGTGGTCATGATGCGGGAACCGCAGGCGCCTTCAGCGCAACCGGGCCCTGGCCCCTCGAATCGCCTCAAGGCTACGGCGCGGGAATGAAGATCTTTTGCCCCACGGGCATTCGCTCCGGTTTCAATCCGGGATTGGCCTTCAGGATTTGGTCCACCGTCACCTTGATGTTCTTCTCCTTGTAGGCCTGCACAATGGCGCTGAGCGTGTCGCCCGGTTGAATCACGTAGGGGAAGACCTTCTCATTCCCGGCCGGCTGTTGCGAGGCGGATGGCTCGCTGGAGATGGCAGCCGGCCTTGACCTCGACGCAGGCGGCGGCGCCTTGAGCAAATCGCGCAGCTTCAGCAACTCGGAGTGGATCTTCTCCGCATCGTCCATGCGCTTCTGGTCCACGTCCTTGATCGCTTGCGCCAGCCGGCTCAAGTCGGCCTGGCTGGCGTAGCTGGCATTGGGCTTGCCCAATTGGTCGCGCAGACTCTCGATGTCCCGGGACAGATCGTTCATCTGTTTCTTCAGCGCCTCCTGCCCGGCGGTCAGGTCCTCGATCCGCCCGCTCAGCTTGTCCAGCCGTTCTTGCGTTGCCGCGTCCTGGCCGCGCGCTGCGGGAGCAGCGCAAAGCGCCAGCGTCACCAACAGAAAATAAATCCGTTTCATGCCCCGACATTAGGAAGCCCCCCCGTGGAGTTCAAGGGGCAAAGTGCATGGCTCGCACGCACGGGCGCTTCTCGTTACTGCCACCAGGAATTTGGTGTTGCCCCCTCTCCTCCGCTGGAAGCGAGGGTCGGGGAGAGGAGGCCCCGCGTTTTAAGCCCAAGTAGAGCCACGGGCGCTCAGGGGCCTAAACGAACCCCTCTCCCTAACCCTCTCCCCGCAAGCGGGGAGAGGGAAACGCCCAGCAAGGTAGGGCGGCAGTGTCGGGATGCGCTCCGCCCGCACCCTTCGACTCTCCTATTCCCTGGACAGCTCGAGGGTGGCCTTCACCAGATTGAACCGGTCATGCGCGTCAATGCCCCGCTTTGCGCCCTTGCCATACACGCTGAAAACGCTCCAGAGGGTCAGGCCGTCCGCGCTCATCCATTTCTGAGGAAAACCGCACGTCAGCCCTTCGCCCTCGGCCCCCATGTCACCCCAATGCTCGTAATAGGCGATGGTGGTCCAGGGTCCCCAAGGATTGGGCGCGTCGAATACGCCAAGCTGACCCGGCCCAACGTGAAAGCACGTCAGCAGAAAACGCTTTAAGCCGGGCACATAGACCACCCCTCCCGGCGACACGCCATTAGGGTCGGTGAAGACCGGCTGCGCTTTGGCGCTGTCCGCCACCCACACCGGTTGCCCGGCAGCGTTGTCCCTGGAAAAGAACTCGTAGGCCGCGCGCTCGCGCAGCCGGCTCCGGGGCGCCCGGGCCAGGTAGAGGCGGTTGCCGCTGCCACGGCCCGCAGATTGCTTCGGCCCGCAAATATAGACGTAGCCCGCCAAAGGCCTTGGCAGGCCGGTGTAATTGATGCCGAACGTGACAAACTTCGCCGGTTGAAGACTCCCTTCGCCGCGGGCAAACAGCCAGTCGGCTTTGGTCCAGGTGGCTCCGTTGTTCGTGGACCACACCAGGACGTGGTTCACATTGGGCCAGGTGCCATCCTGCAGGTTGACGGTGGCATAGAGGACCCCGTCCACGACGGCCAAACCGTCCGACTTGCCTTTGCGCGGAAACGAGGCCGGGTGCTCGGGGTTCTTCCCGCCATTCACGTTGACCCCGCGCCAATGTGCCGGTGTGCCTTCAATGCGAGCGAAGCCGAGGGCCACGCGCCCGTCCTCGTTCGAGCCGTCGAACCCGCCGCCATCGCCCCAGGCAGCGTAAAGCTGATCATCGGCCCCCCAGGCGACCGGCCATAGATCGCTTCCAACCGCGGCATTGGTATAAGTCTCCCAATGCCAGACAATGCCCTGAATCACCCGGCTGTGAGGATACGGAGGCTCGGTTGCGGCTGAAACGCAAATCGCAAGCGAGACCAGGAACAGCAAGGCCAAAAGGCGGCTCTTCATAATATGAACTTTCTTTATCACTTCACCCTGTATAGGTCCACAAAACGTGTTACTTGAGTAACAAGCCGTCTCCGCCGTAACAAGGTGTGCCGACCAGGTGAGGCGGAATAATTCAGTTAGAAGATTGCACGCTGGTGGGGCCCGCATTCCCCTGCGCGCCCGGGAGTTTGGACATTCTGGATCAGCCAACCCGAAGGGTTTGCCAGAGGGTAGCCGGTGGTCGTTCCCCCCGTTTCCCCGGAACGACCACCGGCAAGCTGCGTCGGATGGGTGAGCACCCCGGCGGGGTGCCAGACCACACCGTGAAACGCGCGGACTCGCGGGACCTGGCTAATTCAGACCAGGTACTTGGGGTCGTATTGGACCCCATGTTTTTCCAAAAGCTCCTTCAATTCCTCTGTAAAGCTTCGTTCGCGATGGTGCGCTTCCTGTCGGTCTATATACCGGCTCACCGCCTCCATCCTGCTCGCGCTGACGGCGAAAATTGAGTATCCCTCCTGCCATTCAAACTGAGGCTCATGATGGGTGGAGGCCCATACAGAAGTAGCCTTCTTGAGCTCCCGAACGAAGTCGGAGATGCAATGGGTGGGCTTGAGCCCGATAAGTGCATGGACATGATCCTGGACGCCGCCAATTTTCAAGGGCACGCCAGCCAATCCTCGCACCGTACCACCAAAATACTCGTGCAGGCGTGGGCGCCAATCAGATCGAAGGAGCGGGCGACGCTCTTTGGTGGAACAGACCCAGTGGTAGTGCAAGCTGTAATAGGTGGAACCCATGCGGCGAGGTTAGACTCCTGACGCTCGGAAGCAAGTTCCTGAATATGGCGATGAGGCATGCGCTCGTCTGGCCTGGACCATGCCCAGCGATCCGAAGTCAAAGGCGATGCCCTAAGCCAGGACGGTTGGCATCTGGGTGGCACGACCTCTGCGTTGCCCGGGGGGCGTCGCCCCAAAAGACCCTCGGCGACCTCCGGGAAACGGCGTAAGAATTGTCATTCCCCCGGCAGGGGTGACAGAACCTCTGAGCCTCTTCGCGCGGGCCGGACAGGTCGGCACTGGGTCTGGCACCCTTCCCGGGTGCTCGTCTCTCCGACACAGCTTTCCGGTGGTCGTTCCGGGACAGGGAAGGAACGACCACCGGCTACCATCTGACAACCCTCCGGGTTGCTGCACGCCCCGCAAGCCGGAGTCCTGCACCCAGACTTCGGCCATTCTGACTCGCCCAACTCAAAGGGTTGCCAGACGGTAGCCGGAGGTCGCCAAGTTTTCCGGCCCCGGCGACCTCTGGGTAACGGCGTAAGAATTGTCATTCACCGGCAGGGGTGACAGAACCTCTGAACCTGCTCGCTCGGCCCGGACAGGTCGGCTCTGGATGGCGCTCGTGTCCTCCCTGCGCGTGGTTTCCGAGGCGGGCACCGCGCCGTGGCAATACGTATTGCCAGGCCGGCGCAAGACTGTGCCGCCATCCCCGGAAGGTGCGTTGCACAAGGCAGTGCAGATGATCGCCGCCGACATCCGCTTCATGGCGCGCCGAGCCAAGCCGCTGGCGAAGTTGCGCGTGGATGACGCGCGCAAGTGCGCGACCGTGCTGGACGGCTGGGCCACGCTGGTCATCACGTCGCCACCTTACGCCAACAATTACGACTACGCCGACGCCACGCGGTTGGAGATGGCGTTCATGGGCGAGATTCGCGGCTGGGGCGACCTCCAGGAAACGGTGAGACGGCACCTGGTGCGCGCGTGCTCCCAGCACGTGCCGCCCAATTCGGTGAATCTCGAGGAAGTCCTGGCCGCACCGGAACTTGCGCCCATCCGGGATGAGATTGTGCCGATATGCCGCGAGCTTTCGTCGGTGCGGCTGGAGCGCGGCGGCAAGAAGACCTACAACAACATGATCGCCTGCTACTTCCTCGACCTGGCGAAGACGTGGCGGGCGCTCCGGCGGGTTTGCGCCTCGCCCTCGGAAGTCTGCTTCGTTATCGGCGATTCCGCGCCCTATGGCGTTTACGTGCCAGTCATCGAATGGTTCGGGAAACTGGCCCTGGCCGCTGGCTTTGAATCGCGGTCGTTCGAGAAGTTGCGCGACCGGAACATCAAATGGAAGAACCGCAAACATCGCGTGCCGCTTTGCGAAGGGCATCTCTGGGTCCGCGGATAGGGAGGAACAGGAATGTCCCGATGTTGAAAGCGCGATTGCCTATTTGATTGAGGAAGAGAAGTCGTATCGGTTGCGCGAAGACGGCGAGCCCCGGGAGGCGTTTGAGGTTCAGGTTCGATTCAACACGGGTGCCAGGATTGAAGCGACTTTCCCTAAGCGCACAGAGGCCATTGGGTTTCTCCGCAGCTTCGCCTGAGCAGTCGTCCGAAGTCTTCGACGACCTGGGACTTCAACGCGAGGACGAGACCGGGATCGCCGCGGGCAAGGTTCAGGCCCGCTACCGAACCGCATTTCACACTGCTGGCCGCCGCCGCGTTAAAGAGGATCGCTTGAAATCGGTCGGCTTCCTTCGAGTGAGGGAGTCGCTGTGGTATCGATCAGAGTTGCTTCCTGGGGGCCGGCGATTGCAACTGCTGGCAAGCCGTCCGTTTGGCTGGTTTGCGTCCGCCGCCGGCGCTGGCTCTCCGCGAAGGCGTGAATGTCTGTTTGGCCGGAACGGAGGAAGTCAAGGAAGTCCAGTCCGCTGTATTTGCATGTCTGACAGACGCTCAGCAGGATCAAGTATTCTCGAATTCCTTTCTCAGTGGCTCCGGACTCGATAAACTCGCGAAGTTGTGCAAACGCCTTAATCGCGTGCTCGGCGTTGTTGTTGTTCCAAGGGACGCCATCGAACCTCAAGAATGTGAAGAGCTTGTCGCGGTTCTTCTCAAAGCGCTCTTTGCACGCGACTGCGGCCCCACTCTGATAGTTGCCACGAACGATATTCCGGTAAAAGCGATCGACCGCCACAAGGTGCTTTCTCAAGAAGTGTTTCTTCAAGCCATGGCGATCAACATCTTCGACGATGCTCTTCAAGAGCAGGCCAAAATTCGTCGTGATATATTTGAATTCTTCATCATGAGGACTGCGCAACAGTTCCTCATTCAGATCTCGGACGAGGTGGATCAGGCACTTTTGCTGCGGGCAATCGAAGGAGTCATAAACTGCGTAAAAATCCGATACTAAAACGCCTTTGAATTGTCCGAGCGTAGCGTGTAGCAGTTCACCCTCGCGTGTCTCCGAGTAAACATAGGCGACTTCATGCATATTTGTGAATACCCAGACGTAAGCCCGCCTGCGCTTGATCGTGATATGCGTTTCGTCAACATGGACCAACCCGCCGGACACGATTCGCTCCAAGATCTGTCGCTGAGTCTCGGCGTAGTAGCCTGCCCATTTCTCTTTGAAGAAGGCGATGCTACCCGGCTTAAAGTGCAAACCGAACAGTCTGCCAAAAGCTTGGATGACTTTTGGCATAGGGATAGCAAGCTCGATGATTTGGTAAAAGAGATATGCGAGGAGGTTCCTGCCGTATCTGCCGCCGCGTCTCCCCTTTGGGAGTTGGCCAAACTCTCTATTGCACGCCGTGCACCGATAGGCTAGGCGCTCATAGCGGACAACTCGTCTTTTTAGGCTAAATCGCCCAAACAGAACTTCCTGAACAGTCAATGGCCTAACCGCTCCCACCTTAGTTCCCGTCTGCCCGCAATGCGGACACAGGTTTGAACTCACTCGCTCGATTACTTTACCAGCATGCGTAGCGCTCTTGGAATTCGTCCTCCTGTTGTCGTGCGCGTAACTACTCAGGTCTAGAATAGACCGGATACTTCCTCGTCGGATTTGTGGGGGCAAGATTTCTTCATTTTGTACGGGACTCCAAAAAATCCTCTTGGTAGTCTGACCGCGTGCCGGATGTTGATATTGTTCAAGGTCGCCAAATCAGCGGCGTCGAGATCGCCGAGATAAAGGCATTGATCGAGGCTAACCCGCGGTGGAGCCGTCGGCGCCTCTCAGAAGTTCTAGCCCAGAAATGGCAGTGGTATTCGGCTTCGGGCCAGCTCAAAGATATGGCCGCTCGGACGCTGATGCTCAAGCTCCACCGGCGCCAACTCATCGCGCTGCCGGAACGCCGGCGGACGCCCGCTCGCCGAGGTCCATTGCTGAGCCCTGAATTGTTCGATGCGGTGGTTCCTGAACCGATCGTGACTGACTTGTCCTGGCTGCTGCCCTTGCAGGTCCAAGTGGTCGGCCCTAAACATCCAGACTATCATCAGTTCCAGCGGTATTTGGCCCAGCACCATTACTTGAGCTATCGTGGTCCGGTTGGGGAGAACCTGGGCTATCTGATCCGGAGTTGCGCGGGGGTGGATCTGGCGTGTTTGCTCTTTGGCGCGGCGGCCTGGCAATGCGCTCCCCGAGACCGGTGGATCGGTTGGTCGCCCCAGCAACGAGCGGCGGGTTTGGCGGGGATCGCCAACAACAGCCGATTTCTAATTTTACCTTGGGTGAAGGTGCGCCACTTGGCAAGTCACCTCCTTTCTCAAATCGCTGGGCGCATCGACGCCGACTGGCAAGAGCGCTACCATCACCGGCTTTACCTGCTGGAGACCTTCGTGCAGCCGGACCGTTTCCGGGGTACCGCTTACCAGGCGTCCAACTGGATCCGGGTGGGTCAAACCACCGGACGAACGCGCCAGAATGAGCGGCAGCGAGACAACTTGGTTCATGCTCCTTGTAAGGACATTTACCTCTATCGGTTAACCCGAGATGTGCACCGAGCGCTCTGCCGTTAAAGACCGGGCGGGGCTCATGCGGTTGGGGCGAGCCGACTTGTCTGGCTTGGTGGACTACGCCTTGGGGTTACAAGCCGAGAACGCTCGCCTGCGGGACGCGGCGGCGCAGAGTAGCCACAACAGTTCGCGCCCGCCTTCGACGGACCGCCCCGAAACACCCCGGCCCAAGAGTCTGCGCAAAAAATCGGGGCGTCGCTCCGGCGGTCAACCGGGCCATCCCGGACGCACTCTCCTCTTCAGCGACGATCCCCAGCACATCCACATTCATCCCTTGCAGGAGTGCGAGTGCGGCGAGGATCTTTCCCAAGAGCCTGCCCTGGACTTTGAACGCCGCCAAGTCCTGGACCTGCCTCCCCTCACGCTGGAGTGCACCGAACATCGCGCCGAAATCAAAGATTGTCCCTGCTGTCACACGCGCGTCAGGGCTGCTTTTCCCGAGGCGGTCAACGCCCCGGTTCAATATGGGAAGAACTTTCGCTCCTTACTGGCCTACTTCTACGATGCTCAATTGGGAGCCAGTCTGCGCATCCGCCAAATGTGTGAGGAGATGTTCGGCTATGCCGTCAGCGAAGCTACCCTGCAAAGCGCGCGCCAGGAGCAATCTCAGGCCCTGGAGCCCTTTGAAGAGCGCTTGAAAACAATCCTGCCCCAAGAACCGGTGCTCCATGTCAATGAAACCAGCCTTCCGATCAATAAAACCAAACACTGGCTGCATGTCATTTGCACGCCCCTGCTGACCTTCTTCAGCATCCAAAAGCTCCGCGGCAAAGAGGCCATCCACGCCATCGGCATCATCCCTCAGTTCACCGGCTGGTTGATGCATGACTTTCTCTCCAGCTATTTGAGCTTTGAAAACTGCCTCCATACCTTCTGCAAAAGCCATCTGATGCGTGAGTTGGTTTTCCTCTTCGAGCAACACCAGCAGCGCTGGGCCAAAGACCTCTACGACCTGTTCCTGGAGATGCTCCGCTATGTTCAGGAACAAAAGGCCCGCGATGCGCCCGTGGGCCGAGCCGAATATAAGCGATGGCAAGAACGCTACCTCCAACTCTTACGAGCCGGACGCCGGATCAACCCCCTGACCTCCGAGCAAAGGACCGGCCGCTGCCGTAAGCAATCCAAGGAGCAGAACCTCCTGGATCGCCTGGAGGCCTATGACGAGTTCATCCTCGCCTTCTTGTGGGCTTGGGAGCTGCCCTTCACGAATAACGAAGCCGAGCGCGACTTCCGCTTCATGAAAACCCGAATTAAGATCTCCGGCTGCTTTCGCACCTTGGAGGGCGCCCGCCGCCATGTCCGGATCCGATCCTATATCTGTACCCTTCGCAAGCAGGGACTGCCCGTCCTCGAATACCTTCGCCGAGCCTTGGACGGACGTTCGTTCCTCCCCGAAACTTCAAAAACCACCTGAGTAGTTACTCGTGCGCAGCCTTCACGCGTTTGGTCGAACGAACATAGATCCTATCGCGTTGATAATCCCAGTGCGCAGCCTTGTTTATGAACTCCAACTCGCTCATGGGGCTCGAAAACACGCGCCATTTGTTACCCAACGGAAGCTTCAAGGCATTTACTTGGACAACTTCCAGTTCCTTTATCTCTGGGCGCTGAGGTTCTGCTGGGTGGCCTGTTAACCGATATACCGTGGAGGCCATGCGCTCTAAGGCTTCGCAATCTTCAGCATTATACTTGATGAGCATCTCGCGGAAGCTGGAATCCCTTGAGCCCTCCCAAGCATGGCGCCAAACAATAGACTTCGGCCCGGAAGCATCGGTGGCTGACCACTTAAACCCGAGAACGCTGGCCGCATCTTTGAGACCATTGGAAAATGCTGGAAAGTAAACAGAACCGAAGATGATCGAAGAGGAGGTTAATTGATTGCTGAATGGCTTCGGTGCTTTCGGGAGCCTTCGTCAGGAGGCCGCCGTATCTTGCACACATTCGCTTGAGAAACGCCGTCTCGAAGCTGCCGTAATGAATCAAAATCGGCCTCTCTACATCGGCGAGCATATCCTTGAAATCGCTCCACATCGTTCGCTCTGCTTCCGAATTATCCGCCCAGAAGCTCCGATGCATGGTTCCCTCACTTGTCTCGTACCGCGCTCCAATCAGGTAATAAAAATCGCGGTCGGGCAAGCTCTCGACATCGAGATAGACGGGCGTGCCTTCGATCTTCAGTTCCGGGCTGCCGACGATGTGGATTTTCTTCTCCCGAATCGCCAGCGCCTTCAGCGAGTGGTGATACTTCTCCCGTTTGTCACGCAGTTTCTTGGGGCGGCGACGTGGTCGGAACGTGTAGGAGAGTTGGGTGATGGTGAAGATGCCTTTGCTGCGGAGTTTCTTGCGCTCCTTCTCGCTCATGCCAGCGAGCAGGCTCAGGTCGTCTTTCTCCACTGCCTTCTGCCGACAGCGGGCTTTGAACTCGCACTCGGCGCAGTGCCGGTTCAGGACGAGGCCGGGCGGCGCGGGGCTGGACAGCAGCACGGCCATCTTCTCGAGGCGCTTCCGCACTTCACCGGTCAGGGCCGAGGTCTTCACCTTGAGAGCCGTGTGGTCGTCGCCGTGAATGATCTTGCCGAGGCTGACGTCCCGCCCGAGCACTTGGGAGAGGACCCGCGCATCGAATGCCAGAAGCAGCCGGTCGTCTTTGGTGAGCTTGTTGCGGAAAACGAAGCGGATGGGAACGAATTGGGCCGGCTTGCCCCGGCCTTCCGACGGCACGCGCTCGACGGCGTGAAGATGGGACTCCAGGAGTGGTTCGGAGGGCAGGCTGGTGATTTCACGGGCTTCTTCGTTCGCCCCAGATGCGAGAGCCTGGCTGTCCGCGTTGCTTTCCGGTGTTTGGGCCACGAAGTCCACGGCCAATAGCCATTTGGCGGCCTTGAGGCCTTCGACGGCGGCTGGCCCGGCGACGTGCTCGGCTTCCGGCACTGCTTCCTGCAATCGCCGGGCCGCATCGCACTGGTAGGATTCGTCCCGGCCCCGAACCCATTCGGCATATTCGTTTCCCGAACCGATTTCGCCAAGCGAGCGGAGATGGCCTTTGGTTGGGCACTTAAGGAAGGCATCAAAGAGCGGGGAAGTGATTCTCATGGCTGGAGCATACTCCCGGACTCGAGCCTGCGCACACGACATTCTGATTCGCGGACGTGGCTAGCCGCAAGCTAGCTCGGGGCGCTGAATGCTTCGACCACGGCCCTGGCCACCGCCGGGATGATCTCGCGCTCGCTGGCGTGGTCCATTGTGAATGTCACCAGGATGAACTTCGCGCCGTTGGGCAGTTCGACATAGGCGGCATCGTGGCGGCACTCGCTGGTCCAGCCGGCCTTGGACCACAACTTCGCGCCGGGTGGCAGGGCCATCGCGGTGTAGGCATGGGCCTGGTCGTTCTTGTTGCCGACATCGGGCGAGGGATCGCGATGAAGGAGTTCCATCATCTCAGAGCAGCGTTTGGCGGAGACGGCCTGGCCGGTGACGATCTCGGTCAGCAGCCGCGCAGTCGCATCAGTGGTAAGCCAGTTGCGGTGATTGGGCTTCGTCAACTGAATGGATTGCATCTCGCGGCCGTAGGGGCCCTCGCACCACGGTTTGCGATTGACATTGATGTTGGCGTAGCCGAGTGAGGCAAAGTAGCGGTTCACCGCGTTGCGTTTGTAATACCATTCCTCCATTTCCTTGGGGCCGAGCTCCGGGCCGCTGGTTGTGCCGGTTAGACAATCCACCAGGTAGCCGGTGGCCTCGTTGTAGGAATCCACGATCATGTCCCGCATCGCGCGGCGAAGCTCTTCGGTGTCTTGCAGCTTGCCGTCCTCGAGCCAGCGGTGCACGGCCACCAGGTAGAACAGCTTGATCACGCTCGCGGGGTAAACTTGCTCGCCGCCGCGGTAGCTGGCCTGTTGCGGCTTCTGCGGGTCGCGCAGGTCCACGAGCGTGACGGCGATCTGGTTGGTGCCAAGCTGTGGGTCGGTGAATTTGCCGAGCGTCTCCCGCACAGCCTGGTCCACGACCTCCTGCAACTGGTCCGAGTGAGCGATTGCGCCGAGGGCCTTCGGCGAGGCAAGGGTCGGGTTGTTTTCGGCTGCGTTCATTTGCACGGCGCAGAGCGATAGCACAATCAGCGCGGCAAGGGTAGCACGGATTGGCAGACACATGCGGCGAAGCTCTCAAGGAATCCGTATCGGGGCAAGCGAATGCGGCAGCGAATTTGCGCCCAGTGTGGTCGCGATGGAGCTTTAGCGCCCTCCGGCGAGTCGGCTGTGGCCCTTCAGCAGCACATCGGTGCCCCATTGATTATAAGATACAGATTGCAAGTGGAACAGGCGGGGAACTGCAAAAAACATGGTTCGGGTATGTCGCCCTCAGAAAATCCGCCCCTCTTAGGCGATTTTACGAACCCTCCCCCACTGTCCGAATCGCAGGGCCGAAACATTTCTCTTGGCAGGAGCAGGCTGCGGGACTATGAAAGAACCGTTCTTTGAAACGGATGGGCCCATGGTCCATCGCCAACACTGCCAAGCGTCAGGGAACCCCGTGAAAATCGGGGACGGTTGCGCCACTGTAACGGGCTACAAACTCCCACAGCCACTGGTCTCGCGTAGGGACCGGGAAGGCGGGAGCGAGGTTCCACGCCCGAAGTCAGGATATCGGCTTGGCGGTGCTCGTCATGGCTCCCACGGCGGGACAGGCGGGACGCCTGTCTCTGCTCTGGGGCCAACTTCTCCGTCAAAGAGAAGGATGAGGCCAGCCCGTCGCGCGGGTGCGCGACGGGATTCGCTGAATGCCTTCATTCTCCGATTTGCCGGGGTCTGAAGGCGTTTTTGGTCTTCCGGCCCTCGCGCTGGTCTCTCAATCGCTAACCCGCGCCGCGAACTCCGCGGCGCATTTGAAAGATCAGCTATGTTGAAAGACTCGTGTGTCAGTGCTGGCGTTGGCCGGCTTGTGTCGGTTGTATCGGCGTGTCGCGCGGTAACTCTCGTGGAAGACTTTTCCGCCAACCCGCTCTCCAGCGGGTGGCGGGTGTTCGGGGACACCAACCTGTTTACCTGGAATTCCACCAACCAGAATCTGGAGGTGACGTGGGATTCCAGCCGCCCGAACAGCTATTTCTACTACCCGCTCGGCGCCCAATTCACGCGCTATGATGACTTCAGCGCTGGAGTTCGACCTCCGCCTGGCCGATATCGCCAGCAACGTCGAGCCCGGCAAGACGGGGCCGATGGAAATTGGGCTGGGTTTCCTCAATCTGGCCGGCGCCACCAGCACCAACTTCATGCGGGGCTTCTGGGGCGGCGCGCCCAACGTCGCCGAGTTCGATTATTACCCGGCAGGCTATTATGACTTACGGCGGGTACATTTGGGACATCCTCCCGACCTTGACCCCCGCGTTCATCTCCGGCGTCAACAGCAAACATTATGCCCCGAGCGTACCTAACCGCTTATGAACACGAACTGCCAACCAACCAGACTGTCCATGTCCGCCTGACCTACGATGGCTTGAGCCAACGGCGACGCTGACCGTGACGACCAACGGAGTGCCGCTGGCTGCGCTCCCGGGTCTGGTCGTGAACAGTCCCGCCAACAGCCAATTCACCCCCGAGGACAACTTCCACGTGGACATGTTTTCCATCAGCAGTTACAGCAGTGCGGGCGACGATTACGATTCGGTGCTTGCCCATGGCACCGTAGCCAATCTGGTGGTAACCGCCTCGTTGCGCCCCATCGGCCGTGTGAGCGGCGACTTCAAAACCAACGGCGCTCTGGCAAGCGTACTTCTTTGCCCACAGCAACTGGCTCTATACGCTCGAATGCACGACCAACTTCGCCTCGTGGACCCCGGTATCGCCCACGCTGCCCGGCGCGGAGGACGCGATGAGCCTCGAAGATACGAACCCGCCTGCGCCTGGCGCCTTCTACCGCGTGCGCGCTGAATAGTGATGAATTCCGGGAACATCCAACACCCAACATCCAACATTCAACATCCAAGGCCGGCCCAGGTTTGGCCATTGGATGTTGGATGTTGGATGTTGGATGTTGGATGTTTTCCCCATCCGTCCCTTCTCCCCGCCGCCGCGCCTTCACGCTCATCGAGCTCCTGGTGGTTATCGCCATTATCAGCATCCTGGCGGCGTTGCTCCTGCCGGCACTGGGCCGCGGCAGGGAAAAGGCCTGGCGCGTGGACTGCGCGAGCAACTTGCGGCAGCTTGCCTTGGCCAGCGAGCTGTATTGGGACGACAACGGCGGCAATTGCTTCAAGTGCTCCTACGGCCTCACGAATGGCGGGCAACTGTGGTGGTTCGGCTGGCTGGGAAGCGGACCAGAGGGCCAGCGCCCGTTCGATCTATCGGCGGGGGTGCTTTTTCCGTACCTGAGCGGGAGCACCGTGCGGCTCTGTCCCTCGCTAAATTACGCGTTGGCGGGTTTCAAGCTGAAGGCCGACGGGGCGGTTTATGGCTACGGCTACAATCTTTATCTGGCCGCTCCGTCCGTGAACGCCAATCGGCTCAAGACGCCCACCCTTACCACACTCTTTGCCGACGCCGCCCAGATCAACGACTTCCAGGCGCCCGCCTCGCCCGAGCACCCGATGCTCGAGGAATGGTATTACGTGAGCTGGGCGACCAACTACTCCAGCCGCTCTTACTATCCCAACGCCCACTTCCGCCACTCGCAGAGAGCCAATGTCGTCTTCTGCGACGGCCATGTCGGCCCTCGAAACGATGGCCCCCGGCTCGCTCGACACCCGCCTGCCAGGCCAGTTCGTAGGCTGTCTGCGCAAGGAAATCCTCACCCTGCCGTAGATCTGCGCCCAACCGAATTGGCCGTGCTAAGCGGGTGCCAGGTCAGGGAAGCTTGACCAGGCCTTTGGCGATGGCGAATCGGGTCAAGCCGGCGATGGTGTGGATGTTGAGCTTGCGCATTAGGCGTTCGCGATGGGTTTCGACGGTGCGGGTGCCGATGTTAAGGTAGCAGGCGATTTCCTTGTTGCAAAGGCCTTCGGCGATGTGGGTAAGGACTTCGCGCTCGCGAGGGGTCAATTCGGCGAGATTCGGGCCCGGGTTCTCGTTCCGAACCATCTGGCTGAGAGCGGCGCGGGCCAGGTCGGGGCTGAAGAATGGCTCGCCGGCATTGACCGTTTCGATGGCCTGCACGAACTCGTCGGGCGAAGCCTGTTTCAGAAGGTAACCCCGGCGCCTGCCTCGGACGCAGCGCATGACCAGTTCAGTGCTGCTGTGGGTGGAAAGCATCAGCACTTTGATGCTGGGCACTTCCTGGCGCAGGGTTTCGGCCACGGCCAGGCCGGTCAGATGCGGCATGTCCATGTCAGTCAATAGGACGTCCGGCTTCAATTCGCGGGCCCTGTGGAGGGCTTCCTGTCCATCGGCGGCTTCGCCTACCAGCTCCAGGGTTGGGCATCGCCCCAGGAAGGAGCTAAGGCCCCGGCGCACTACCGGGTGGTCGTCAGCCAGGAGCAATCGGATCCGGCGATTGGGCCGGGAGCGGACACGCGCGGGAGACGCGGTCTGGGGCGACGGCAGGCTAAGCTTGATTGACATATTACGAGCCTAGCGTCGCACGGAACGGGTGAAGCGACAATACGGGGAGAATCTGGAAATGATACCGGGGAGTCACCGGGGGCGGGCACGGAAGGAAACATCCAAGGATCGCACCAACGGAGGCCATTGGATATTGGATGTTCCCTGTCCCCTATCCCCTGTCCCTCACCGTCCTACCCGCCGACCTGGCTCCTGATCGCCGCGGCGATCTTGTGTCGCCCATTTCTCCAACTCCCCGCGGTCGCGGCCTTCGAGCAGCAGGCGCGCCTTGGGTTCCGTGCCCGAATAGCGCAGGAAGACGCGGCCGCCCTGCGGCTTGAGTTCGGCCTCGGCCTCCGCCACAAGTTGTCCCACTTTGTCCAGTTGCTCGAAGGGGCGCTTTTCGCGCACGACGATGTTGGTGACGATCTGGGGGAAACGCGTCCAGCACCGCGCCAGCTTGGAGAGCGGCGTTGCCTTGGCGCGCATGATGCGCAGGACTTGCAGGGCGGCGACCAGGCCGTCGCCGGTGGTGCTGTGATCGCGGAAGATCAGGTGGCCGCTTTGCTCGCCGCCGAAGTTGAAGCCGTGGCGCAGCATTTCATCGATCACTTGCTTGTCGCCCACGCCGGTGCGGACGACGCGCCCGCCCGCCGCCGTAATGGCCGCGTCCAGGCCGGCGTTGCTCATGACCGTGCTGACCAGGGTCTGTTTCGCCAATCGCGCCCTGGGCGAGCAGGTCCAGCCCGGCGATGGCCATGATGTCGTCTCCGTCAATCAACCCGCCCTTCTCGTCGCAGAGCAGGACGCGGTCGGCGTCGCCGTCGTGCGCGATGCCCAGGTCGGCGCGGTGCTCCCAGATCTTCTGGCACATGAGGGCGGGATGCATCGAGCCGCAATCCTTGTTGATGTTCTTGCCGTCGGGCTGGTTGCCGTAAACGATGACCTCGGCGCCCAGTTCGCGCAGCACGCAGGGAGTGGATTTGTAAGCGGCGCCGTGCGCGCAGTCCACGACGATGCGCAATCCCTTCCAGCGTCATGCCGCGCGGGAAGGAGGCCTTGGCATACTCGATGTAGCGGCCCAGCGCGTCGTCAATGCGCACCGCCTTGCCGATGGCGTCGGCGGTCGGGCGGATGTTCTCGATCTCGCCGCTGAAGACCAGGCTCTCGATCTGGTACTCGATCTTGTCGTCGAGCTTGTAACCGTCGGCGCGGAAGAACTTGATGCCGTTGTCGTCGTAAGGATTGTGCGAGGCGGTGATGACGATGCCGGCGTCGGCGCGCAGGCTGCGGGTGACGTAGGCGACGCCGGGGTGGGCAGCGGGCCGATGAACAGCACGTCCACGCCCATCGAGAGGATGCCGGAGGAGAGGGCGTTTTCGAGCATGTAGCCGGAAAGCCGGGTGTCCTTGCCGAGCACAATCTTGTGCCGGCCCCGGCCGCGGGACTGGCGTTTCGAGATTCTTGAACACGTGGCCGGCGGCGCGGCCCAGCTTGAGGGCGGTCTCGGCGGTGACGGGCTCGGTGTTGGCGGTGCCGCGGACGCCGTCGGTGCCGAAGATTTTCCTGGGATGCATTCATCGAGGGAATCCGATCATCGCTCGGGCGGAAGGATCAATCCGCACCTGCGTCCGGCACGACGTGCAGGAAGGTGATCGCCGGCGGCACGGAGACCTCGATCGTGCTTGCGCAGGTCGCGCGCCGCCCCAACGCCGTCAAATCCACCAGTGCCCGGATGTCCTTGCTCTGGAGGTCTTGCACGGTCCTGGGGTCGCCCTGGACGGTGACTTCGACCTGGTCGGGGCTGACCCTGAAGTTGTGGACGTCCTCGGCCGAGGACAGACACCGTCACGGGGAGGTTCGGTGAACACGCGCGTGTCCGGTGCCGACTTCCTTTTGACTGGCAAAGGTGACGGTGAGCCAGATCAGCACCGCCAGCGCCAGCGAGAAGAGCTTCAGCCAGAAATCCTCCAGAATCAGATTGCGCAGGAACTCGATCATTTGGCGATGCCTGTGGTTGCTGGGCGTGCGGCTGGGGATCCGCTTTGGGCACGGCTACGGGCCCGGGTCTGGCGCCGGTCAGTCGGTCCAGGAACGGCAGCCAGCCCAGCCAGTTGCGGGAGCGGGCGGGCGTTGAACGAGGACGGAGGTCAGAAAGGCGCGCAGTTCCTCAAGCGTGACGCCCCGCACGAACTGGCCCTTGTAAGCGTAGGAGATGGCGCCGGTCTCCTCGGAGACCACCACCACGACCGCGTCGGTTTCCTCGCTCAATCCGATGGCCGCGCGGTGGCGCGTGCCCAGCGACGTGCTCAGGTCCTGCCGCTGGGTCAGGGGGAAAATGCACGCGGCATAGGCAATGCGGTCGCCCTTGATAATCACGCCCGCCGTCGTGGATGGCGTTGTTGGGGAAGAAGATGGTTTCCAGCATCTCGGGCGTGGCCTCGCAATCCACCCGGATGCCCGATTCAACCGCCTTCTGCAGCTCAATGGACTGCTCGATGGCAATGAGCGCGCCAATGCGCACGTCGGCCAGGCGCTCGACGGTCTGGATGATGACTTCGATGTTCTCCCGCTGCTCGTGGGCGGTGGCGAAGAGCGGCAGGTTGCCCAACTCGGCCAGCATCCGGCGCAGCTCCGGCTGGAAGATCACCAGCACCGCCAGCACGAAGAACGCGGAGAAGCCGCCCAGGAAGTATTGGAGCACCTTCAGTTTGAGCAGGTAGCTCACCAGCACCAGCGTCAGCAGCACGACCAGAAACCCGGTCACCACCGGCGCGCCGCGCGTGCCGCGCACGAACCGAAAGGCGTAATAGATACCGACCGTGAGGATCAGGATCTCCAGCACGGGACGCCAGCCGGTCTCTATGATGTCCCACATCATTCGTCTTCGCTTCGCCAGGATCGCTTCGGTCATGCGAATCGCCTGGACGGTTTCCGCGACGTCATGCGCGCGGATGATTTGCGCCCCGCCGGCGACGGCCAGGCAGGCGCAGGCCAGCGCCCCGGGCAGCCGCGCCGCCACTTCAACCCCCAGCAACTTCCCGATAAACGACTTGCGCGAAACCCCGAGCAGCAATGGACGCTCCAGACTTGTAAAGCTCCCGCACCGCCGCAAGCAACTGCAAATTGTGCTCGACCGTCTTCCCAAAGCCGATTCCTGGATCGAGTATAACTTGCTCGAGGGCCACTCCGCAATCGCTCAGTCGCCGGATGCGCTCGGAAAAGAACTCGCCAACCTCGCCCACCACGTCGGTATAGACGGGATTGGCCTGCATGGTTTGGGGCGTGCCCTGCATGTGCATGCAGACGTATCCGGCCCGCGACTCTGCCACCGACTCGCCACAGCGCGCGGTCTTCGCGGTTGGCGGCCACGTCATTGACGATGCTGGCCCCCGCCCCCAATGCGGCTCGTGCCACGCCGGCTTTGACGGTGTCGATGGAGATCGGCACCTTGACCTGGCCGGCCAAGCGCTCGATCACCGGCATGACCCGCCGCAATTCCTCGGCCTCCTCTACCAGCATAGCCCCCGGGCGGGTGGACTCACCACCCACGTCAATAATCCCCGCCCCCTGCTCGACCAGTTCCAATGCATGTGCCACCGCTGCCCCAGCGTCGAGGTAGCGCCCGCCGTCAGAGAACGAATCAGGCGTGACGTTGACAATCCCCATGACCAGCGCCGGCCGGGGGAAGGTGAACTCGAATTGGCGAGCGCGGAGCATCATGAGGAATAATGCAGGAGTTTCTTGACCTTGCTCATGCGCCCACCATAGCCCGGAATCGCGCCAAGGCAAGACTGCGTGAAACGCACTTGCGCTCCCGCCCACTTTCGGGGCATCGTAGGCGATGCCTTTGCCCGATCAGCCAGTGAATTTGACCGTCGAGCAACTCGCCGAGTTGAATGGGAAGCTCTCTGCCATGCGCCATGACATCAATAATCAGTTATCCCTGATTATCGCCGCGGTCGAATTGATCCGCCACAAACCGCAGATGACCGAGCGCATGATGGCCACGCTGGTCGAGCAACCGCCCAAAATCGCCGATGCCCTGGCCAGGTTCTCCGCGGACTTCGAGCGCGCCTTGAACATCACTCGCGCCTGAGAGCCGCGGCCGCCCCACCGCGATGCAACCGCCTCGCGAAGCGTTGGCGGCCAGCCTGCTGGCGCTTCTGCCGTTCCGCGCCCCGGATGGCTCTAGCCCCAGCCCTACCTCACCAGCCAGTTCAAGATGGACTTCTGCACGTGGAGACGGTTCTCGGCCTCGTCGAAGATGGTCTGCGCATTGGCCTCGAAGGTGGCCTCGTCAATTTCCTTGCCCCGATACGCCGGCAGGCAATGCATCACCAGCGCGCCGGGTTTGGCTAGCTTGACCACGGCGGCGTTGACCTGGTAGCCGCTCATCTGCCGGATGCGGTCGGCGGACTCCTTCTCGCGGCCCATCGAGACCCAGACATCCGTGTAGAGCAAATCCGCGCCGCTAGCAGCCGCGTTCACGTCTTCGGTGAGCACAATCTTACCCCCCGCCTGTTTGACCAGGTCGGCCTTCGGCTGAAAGCCCTTCGGCGCGGCGATGCGCAATTCAAAGCCCGCCTTCCCGGCGGCAAAGATCCAGGAGGTAGCGACATTGCCGGCGCCGTCGCCGATGAACGCGACGACCTTGCCCTGAAGGGGCCCGCGCTTCTCCTGGAACGTGAAGATGTCCGTCAGGATTTGGCAGGGATGCTCGTGGTCGGTGAGGGCGTTGATGGTCGGGATGGCGGCGTAGTGGGCAAATTCTTCGACGTCGCTCTGCGCGAACGTGCGGAAGACAGCGCCGTGGACCATCCGCCCGAGCACGCGCGCGGTGTCCTTGATGGGTTCGCCGCGGCCTAAGTGGATTTCGTTAGCCGGGAGGAAGATCACCTGGCCGCCCAACTCGCGGATGCCGACCTCGAACGAGACGCGGGTGCGCGTCGAGGATTTGGAGAACAGCATGGCCCAGGTCTGGCCGGCCAGCGGCTGTTGAGCGTGCCGCCCGCGTTCTTGCTTGAGGTTGACGGTGTCCGCTAGGATGGTCTCCATGTCGGGCTGGGCGAGGTGTTCGATGCTAAGGAGGTGCTTCATAATCGCGAAAAGTGGTTACAAGGTTGCATCGGTTGCATGGTTACATAAGGGGGGCGAGCGTCTGCAGAACCCAGGCAAACCTTGTAACTCATGTAACTCATGTAACTCATGTAACCCATTCAACTGATGTGGCTCATATCGCGGGTGCAAATAAGGTGGCAAGTTCAGGCAAGCCCGGCTACTACCGTCTCGATCAGCTTCAATCCGTCCTCCGCCTCCGCTTGCCGCAGGTTGAGCGGCGGCAGGAAACGGATCACTTGCGTGCCAGCGGGAATAGCCAGCAGCCCGGAGTTGTGCAGGAGATGCACGAAGCGGATCGCCTGCGTCTTGCTGCCGTCACCGGGCAGGTTGGGAATATTGGGAGTCAGTTCGATCCCCAGCATCAAACCCAGGCCGCGCACGGTGCTGATAACCGCGGGGTATTTCTGCGCGAGTTGCTGCAGGCCGGTCTTAAAGAAGCCGCCCACCTGCCGCGCGTTGTCGGCCAGTTTCTCCTGTTGGATGACGCCGAGTATCTTCAGGGCGACGGCGCAGGCGAGCGGTGAGCCGCCATAAGTCGTGCCGTGCGAGCCGGCGCTCAGCATGTCGGCGTATGGCGCCCGCACCCAGAAAGCGCCGATGGGGAAGCCGCCGCCCAGCGACTTGGCCATCGAGATGCCGTCCGGCAGGAAACCCTCACCGCCCGGCACACCCTCGAGGATGCGCTGAAAGCTCTGGAACCGCCCGCTGCGGAAATGGCCGCATTGCACGCTGTCCATGAGCAGCAACAGCTTCTTTTCGTTGCACAACTGGCGCAACCCCAGCAGGTATGCCGGCGAGGCCGGGGTCACTCCCCCTTCGCCCTGGATGCCTTCGATCATGATGGCCGCCGTCGCGGGCGAGAGCGCCTCGCGCATGGCGTCGAGGTCATTATAGGGCACCTGCCGGAAGCCGGGCACCATCGGGTCAAAGCCCTTCTTCACCTTCTCCTGCCCGGTGGCGGCGATGCCCGCCAGCGTCCGCCCATGAAAGGAATTGACGGTGGTGATGATCTCGAACCGGCCTTCGTCGTGGCCGAACTTCCGGGCCAGCTTGAACAAGCCCTCATTGGCCTCGACCCCGCTGTTGCAGAAAAAGCATTTCCCCGGGCCGATGAGGCTCACGAGCGCCTGCGCCAACCGGCCCTGCGGCTCGTGGTAATAGAAATTCGAGCAGTGGATGACCTTGCGCGACTGCTCGACCAGCGCCTCAGTGATCGCCGGGTGAGCGTGCCCCAGCGAACTGACGGCGATGCCGCCGCCCAAATCCAGGTAACGCCGCCCCGTGATGTCGTAAAGGTATCTCCCCGCCCCGTGGCTAAGCACGATGTCGAAACGCCCATAGGTGGGCACGACGTTCTGCTGGAAGAGCGCCTGCACGGCGGCCACGTCGTTGCGCACGACGGGCGGCGGCGACGGAACAATGTCTTTCATATTCTACGCTGCAAATGAAACGAGGAAATCATTAGCAGGAGTTGGGGCGGATGGAAGCGCAATGTTGGGCGGGCGCCGAGGGGGCCGACGGTCTCCATGCCTTGTGTTTGCCGGGACATTGACTAATCTCTCAGGTTGAGAGAAATGCGTCCAGTGGCATTCATTGTGATTCTGGTCCAGGCCTTGTTAACCGAGGCCGTGGTGGTGCTGAGCATTTGGTCCCGGATGCCGAGGCTGGCGACAGTGGGGTTCGCGCTTCTGGGCGCCAGCGCGCTGGCGGCTGCCAGCGTCCGACCCGGCCCCTGGCGCGAGAGGGTTCGGAGCTGGGGAGGGGTGGTTGGGTGGGTCTGCACGCTGGTCGTCCTGGCAAGCGTGTTATTCGCTGCAGGGGCGCGGGCAACGCTGGGCAGCTACTTCGACACCTACTACGTGACGCTGGCCTGGATTATTGCCGCTGCGGCTTGGCTGGCGAGCAGCGATCCGGCTAATACCGCGCAGCGGGCGCGTTGGCGATGGCTGACGATGACCTGGCTGATATTGGGGGGTGTCCTGTGGCTGGGAGCTTCGTATTTGCACGACCAACTCGGCGCCTTCTATGTCGGCCTGCTGGTTGTCCTGGCGCTGTTGGTCCTGTGCCACTTCTGGTTGCGCCTGAACACGGCAGGCGTTTTGGTCGTGAACACTCTCATCCTGCTGGGCGTGGGTCTTCCCGTAGCTGATCTCGTGGTTCGGGGCGCCGACTGGCTGCGCGCCGCTCCCGATCCCCGCAACCAGTATTACCTTTACTCCAACGCAAAGAAGGACCCCGTCGCCTTCGGCCACTGGTGGAATTACTACGTGGCGCAGTGGCGGCAGGTGGAGAGGCGACTCTACCTGCGTGATCCTGACCTCATGATGGTCTATCGCCTGCGCCCGAACAGCCACGTGCGCTTCGCTCAAGGCGTCCTCTCGGTCAACAGCCTTGGCTTCCGCGGAAAGGAGTTCCCCAGGGAGAAGGGCAACGCCTACCGTATTGTGGCCCTTGGAGAATCCACCACCTTCGGAATCACGCTCACCCCAGGAGACCAGACCTGGCCGGAGTTGCTCGAGCAAATGATCCGGCAGCGCCTGAAGCTGGGCCGGCCCGTCCAGATCATCAACGCCGGCATCCCGGGCTACCGCCTGGACCAGAGCCTGGAGCGGTTCCGGCGGGACATCCTGCCACTGAAGCCGGACATGGTGATTTCATATCATGGGATCAATGGCTTCAAAATGCTCAAGAACGCGTTACCGCCCCTCCCTGGCGCCCGGCCCCCGGCGTATAAGGACCGGCCGGTGCGATTGCTTGCGGATGTCGAATACCGCCTGAAGCTAGCCACGTTTCAAGATCGCCACGCTCCGGAACCTGCCCCGAGGATGACGCGCCTCGCCGATCCTATGGCAACGCCTTACGCCAAGCTTTACCGGCAGTTGGTCAAACTGACTGCAACCAACCACATCCGATTGGTGCTGGCGACCTTTTCGATGGCCGTCAACGCCCAGAGCGACCCCGACGTTGTCAGATTCTACCAGGCGGGCTACCCGAGAGCGGCGTGGCAGGTTCAGGCCAATATCCTTCATTCCGAGATTGTCCGACAGATTGCCGCCCAGCACTCGGAAGTCACTCTGGTGGACACCCATCCCCACCTTGACGGTGACCACGATAAGTTCATTGATCTGGTGCATTTCGACGCCGAAGGGCGGCACCAACTGGCCAAGACCTTCTTCGCCGCTCTTAAACCGATCCTTGAAACCTCGGTAAAGTAGCTTCCGCGCCTGCACTCGTGCGTCAGCATCCCCGCCCGGTCCCGAAGGCCGCGCCTTGCCACTACTGCCAGGACTTCGATATGGCTCCCTCTCCTCCTCTGGAGGAGAGGGCGGGGGAGAGGAGGCCCCGTACTCTGAACTCGGCACAATTCGCTGGTTTTCGAGCGTACGAACCCCTCTCCCTGTCCCTGTCCCCGCAAGCGGGGAGAGGGCAATGCCTGGCAGCGTATGGTGGTAGTGCCCAGTTGCGCCCGGCCCGAAGTGGGCCTCAACGCAGCTTTGACAACCCCTCCGCCCGGCGCGACCTTACTCTGAGTCGTTGCTCAACCTTATGGAAAATGTAGTCAGGCATCCAGAGCCCAAAGCTGATTCCGCTTGGCCCGCCACACCGGCGAAGCCCCGAACGGCCAGCGAAACCCTGGCCGATGCTCTGGGCCGCCACACAACCGTGGGGACATTGTGGCACGCCGAGGGGGAGCGGATTCGTTGCGTCGCCTGCGGGCACCGTTGTCTGATCGCCCCCGGACGCCATGGGATTTGCCGCGTGCGCTTTAACCAGGCCGGCCAGTTGCGCGTGCCGTTCGGCTACGCCGCGGGCGTGCAGTGTGACCCGGTCGAGAAGAAGCCGTTCTTCCATGTCTATCCTGGCGCCGACGCGCTAACGTTCGGCATGATGGGGTGCGATTTCCATTGTTCCTACTGCCAGAACTGGGTCAGCAGCCAGGCCCTGCGCGACGAGGCCGCCTTGGCGCCCATCCAGTCTGTTACCGCGCAGCAACTTGTCGCCTCGGGGCGGCGCCTGGGGGCACGCCTGGTGGTTTCCAGCTATAACGAGCCGCTCATTACCGCCGAATGGGCCGTGGCCGTCTTTCAGCAGGCGAAGGAGGCCGGGCTGGCTTGCGCCTTCGTCTCGAACGGCAACGCCACCCCCGAGGTGCTCGATTTCCTGCGCCCGTGGATTGTCGCCTACAAGATTGATCTGAAGGGCTTCGACGACAAACGCTACCGTACACTGGGCGGCACGCTCGAGCACGTCATGAACGGCATCCGCATGGTGCATGAACGCGGGCTGTGGCTCGAAGTGGTGACGCTGGTCGTGCCCGGCTTCAACGACAGCGAGTCCGAGCTGCGCGGCATCGCGCAGTTCCTTGCTTCGATCAGCCGCGACATTCCCTGGCACGTCACCGCTTTTCACGCAGACTACAAGATGACCGAGGCGCCCAGCACTGAGGCAGGGCAGATTATCCGTGCTGCTGAGATCGGCACTGAAGAAGGCCTGCGCTTCGTCTATGCCGGCAACGCCCCTGGCCACGTGGGGCCGTGGGAGAACACGTATTGCCCCAAGTGCCGCGAGAAGCTGATTGACCGCTACGGCTACCTGGTGCGCGAATACAGGCTCACGCCGGACGGTAAATGCCCGAGCTGTGCGACCGCTCTCCCTGGTATTTGGCCGGCCACGGGCGTGGCGGAGGTCACCACCGGCAAGAGTATGTCCGATTACTACCACCGCCTGCCCCGCGGCGTGCGGGTGAATTGAATGGCGAAACCGACGACAATTACCCTCGGCAAACTCCGCCACGCGGCGGTCGGAGGCCGGTTCTATCCAGGCGATCCGGCGGAACTCCGAGCGCTTATCAACAAGCTGCTCAGCGCGGTCCACCCGGCAACGGGCCCGGTCCCAAAGGCCCTCATAGCGCCGCACGCCGGCTATCTCTATTCCGGGCCGATCGCCGCCTCCGCCTACGCCCTGCTCGCGCCGGCACGGGACCAGATCACGCGAGTAGTTCTGCTCGGCCCCTCGCACTACGTCGCTTTCGAAGGTTTGGCCGCGAGTTCCGCCGAGGGCTTCGCCACCCCGCTTGGGGTTGTGCCGGTGGACATGGAGGCAGTCCGCCGGGTGCGGGGACTGCCCCAGGTAAGGGAACTGGATGAGGCCCATACCCAGGAGCATTCGATCGAAGTGGAGTTGCCGCTGTTGCAAACGGTGCTGAGCGAGTTCTCCCTGGTTCCGCTGGCTGTGGGCGACGCCACACCCGAGGAAGTCAGCCAGGTCCTCGAAATGCTCTGGGGCGGTCCCGAAACGCGCTTCGTCATCAGCTCCGATCTCAGCCACTACTGTGATGCCCACACGGCCCATCGCCTCGACAGCGCCACCGCGAAGGCCATCGAGGCGTTGAAACCCGGCGACATCAGCGACGAGTCCGCCTGCGGCCGGACGGCCATTCGCGGCCTCCTGCAAGCCGCGCGCCGTCACAGTCTGTGCGCCCGCACCCTCGACCTGCGCAACTCCGGCGACACCGGCGGTCCCCGCGACCGGGTCGTTGGCTACGGAGCATTTGCATTCGAGGAAAGCCGCTAGCCCGGGCTGTTTGCGTAGTTCTTCAGGACCCGATCCAGGCAAACAACCGTCTCCGCCACAATCAGCTTCGCGATGCTGCCCTGCGCGGGTTGTCGGACAGCCAAAGCTCAGGGCGGATCACCGATCAGCTTGCAGTCTTGAAAGTCTATTTCCGTCGGCGAGCCAAAAGCCCGAGGGCGCCCAGGCACAGGAGGGACAGGCTGGCGTTGAGTTCCTCCAGAGTGTCACGGCTCTATAAACCGCAGGCGATAGAAAGATTTCCCGGCAGATGCCGGCACGCGGATTACATATTGATCGCCTATCAAGAATACCGGGCCCGGCTCTGGCGACCATGAAGACAGATCCACACTGCCTTCCAGCGTAAAGGCCGACGCTTCGGCGGGCCAACTGATCAGCAAGCTGGCTCCGGACTGCACTACAGACAATAAGGGCAACCCAATCACGGTGATCGGATTGGCGTAACCCAAGTGGCCGAAACCATCGTCGGCGACCAGAACGATGTTGGTGGCCGGTTGAGAGACGGTCACCGAGCCGGTCCAATTCCCCAAAACGAACGCGTCAGACACAGATGGATTCACGGGAATGCGGTTAGTCGAACTCAGAACGACGGTGCCCGCAAAAGCGTTAACCAGACCATTGGTGGCGTCCAAGGCCTGGATTCGCACTGGGAACGGCACGTTGACGAATCTCGGTGAAGGGATTGGATCCCAACCGAAGTGATCAATATCATAGACACGCAGCGTGGCATTGGAGCTGGTGGCGACCCCAAAGGCATTGGATACGCGCACGGCGTAAATACCGGCGTCACTCAACTGCACGTTCGTGATTACAAGCACGCGGTTGGTTTCCCCCACCAGGTCAATCCATTGCCCGTTCGTGTTCCCGAGCACATTATTGGTTGCTCCCACCAGATTGGTGGTGCCAAAGCTCCATTGGTAATCCAAGGGCGTCCCTGCGGCCACCACTGCAAAGGTCGCCATGTCGCCGAGCCTGACTGTTTGGTTGGTGGGTTGGACCACGATCACCGGCACCTCCCCCACGCTCAGCACCGCGTTGGAGCTGCTCTCCGTGCCAAACCCGTTGGACACCTCCACGGCATAACTGCCCCCGTCGGCCAACTGCACGTTCGTAATCACCAGGATACTATTGGTGGCCTCCAACACATTGGTGCCGTTGAAACTCCACTGATACATCAAAGGCTCTGTGCCCTCAGCCGCCACGCTCAAGCTCGCCACCCCACCCACCGCCACCGCCAGGTCGGTCGGCTGCATAACGATGGTGGGCGCCTCCCCAATGGTCAGCAGCGCGTTCGAGCTGGTGACCACCCCAAACGCATTGGCCACCCGCACAGCGTAACTACCGGCATCACTCAACTGCACATTGGAAATCCTCAGCAGACTGTTGGTCGCGCCCGGCAGGTCTGTCCCCTCCAGGCTCCACTGGTAATCCAAGGGTGCTGTGCCCGTTGCCATCACCTCAAAGAGCGACGTGCTGCCCAGTAGCACTGCCTGGTTCAGGGGTTGGGCCACGATCACCGGCGCCTCGCCCACGCTCAATACCGCGTTGGAGCTGGTCGCCGTGCCAAACGCATTGGACACCTCCACAGCATAACTGCCCCCGTCGGCAATTTGCACGTTGGTGATCACCAGCACACTGTTGGTGGCCTCCAGCACATTGGTGCCGTTGAAACTCCACTGATACATCAAAGGCTCCGCGCCTTCTGCCACGACGCTCAGGCTCGCCACACCGCCCACTGCCACCGCCAGGTCGGCCGGCTGCACGACAATGGTCGGCGCCTCCCCGATGGTCAGCAGCGCGTTGGAGCTGGTGGCAACCCCAAACGTATTGGCCACCCGCACAGCATAACTACCGGCGTCACTCAACTGCACATTGGTAATCGTCAGCAGACTGTTGGTCGCACCCGGCAGGTCTGTCCCCTCCAGACTCCATTGGTAATCCAAGGGTGCTGTACCCGTCGCCATCACCTCAAAGACTGCCGTGCCGCCTAAGGGCACCGCCCGGTCCAGGGGCTGGGCGACGATCACCGGCGCCTCCCCCACGCTCAGCACCGCGTTGGAGCTGCTCTCCGTGCCAAACGCGTTGGACACGTCCACGGCATAGCTGCCCCCGTCGGCCAACTGCACGTTCGTGATCACCAGCACACTGTTGGTGGCCTCCAACACATTGGTGCCGTTGAAACTCCACTGATACCTCAAAGGCTCCGTGCCTTCTGCCACGACGCTCAAGCTCGCCACACCGCCCACCGCCACCGCTAGGTCGGTCGGCTGCGTGACGATGGCCGGCGCCTCCCCAATGGTCAGCAGCGCGTTCGAGCTGGTGGCCACACCAAACGCATTGGCCACCCGCATAGCGTAACTACCGCCGTCACTCAGCTGCACATTGGTAAGGGTCAGCAGGCTATTGGTTGCCCCCACCAGATCCGTCCCCTCCAGACTCCATTGGTAATCCAAGGGCGCCGTCCCCATCGCCTCCACCTTAAAGGCCGCCTCACCGCCCAGCGGCACCGCCTGGTCCAGGGGCTGGGCCACAATCACCGGCGCCTCCCCCACGCTCAGCACCGCGTTGGAGCTGGTCTCCGTGCCAAACGCATTGGACACCTCCACGGCATAACTGCCCCCGTCGGCCATTTGCACGTTCGTAATCACCAGCACACTGTTGGTGGCCTCCAGCACGTTGGTGCCGTTGAAACTCCACTGATACCACAAAGGCTCTGTGCCTTCGGCTACGACGCTCAGAGTCGCCACGCCACCCACCGCCACCGCCAGGTCGGTCGGCTGCGCGACAATGGTCGGTGCCGTCCCAACGGTCAGCAGCGCATTCGAGCTGGTGACGACCCCAAACGCGTTAGCCACCCTCACAGCGTAACTACCGCCATCGCTCAACTGCACATTGGTAATCGTCAGCAGACTGTTGGTCGCGCCCGACAGGTCTGTCCCCTCCAGACTCCATTGGTAATCCAAGGGTGCTGTGCCCGTTGCCATCACCTCAAAGACCGACGTGCTGCCCAGCAGCACTGCCTGGTTCAGGGGTTGGGCCACAATCACCGGCGCCTCCCCCACGCTCAGCACCGCGTTGGAGCTGGTCGCCGTGCCAAACACATCGGCCACCTCAACGGCGTAACTGCCCCCGTCGGCCAACTGCACGTTCGTGATCATAAGGACGCTATTGGTAGCCTCCAGCACATTGGTCCCGTTGAAACTCCACTGATAATTCAAGGGCTCCGTGCCTTCAGCGACCACGCTGAATAACGCTACGCCGCCCACCGCCACCGCCAGGTTCGTCGGCTGCACGACAATCGTCGGCGCCACCCCAATGGTCAGCAGCGCGTTCGAGCTGGTGGCGGCCCCAAACACGTTGGCCACCCGCACGGCGTAATTACCCGCGTCACTCAACTGCACATTGGTAATCGTCAGCAAGCTGTTGGTCGCCCCCATCAGGTCCGTCCCTTCCAGGCTCCATTGGTAGTCCAAAGGTGCCGTCCCCGTCGCCTCCACTTCAAAAGCTGCCGTGCCGCCCAGCGGTACCACCTGCTCCAGGGGTTGGGCGACGATTACCGGCGCTTCTCCTACGATAAGCACCGCGTTGGAACTGGTCGCCGTGCCAAATGCATTGGACACCTCCACGGCGTAACTGCCGCCGTCAGCCAACTGCACGTTCGTTATCACCAGCTCACCGCTGGTGCCCTCCAGCACATTCGTGCCGTTCAAACTCCACTGATACATCAACGGCTCCGTGCCATCTGCCGCCACGCTTAGTATCGCCACATCGCCCACTGCCACCGCCAGGTCCGTCGGTTGCACGACAATCGTCGGCGCCACCCCAATGGTCAGCAGCGCGTTCGAGCTGGTGGCGACCCCAAACGCGTTGGCCACCCGCACCGCGTAGCTACCGCCGTCGCTCAACTGCGCATTGGTAATCGTCAGCAGACTGTTGGTCGCGCCTGGCAGGTTGGTCCCCTCCAGGCTCCATTGGTAGTCCAATGGCGTCGTCCCCGTTGCGGCCACTTCAAAGGACGCCGTGCCGCCCACGGGCACCGCCTGGTCCAGGGGCTGGGTCACGATCACCGGTGCCTCCCCCACGCTCAACACCGCGTTGGAGCTGGTCGCCGTGCCAAACGCATTGGACACTTCCACGGCATAACTGCCCCCCTCAGCCAACTGCACGTTCGTGATCACCAGCACACTATTGGTGGCCTCCAGCAAATTGGTGCCGTTGAAACCCCACTGATACCTCAAAGGCTCCGTGCCTACCGCCATGACGCTCAGGCTCGCCACCCCACCCACCGCCACCGCCAGGTCGGTCGGCTGCATGACAATGGTCGGCGCCCCACCAATGGTGAGCAACGCGTTCGAGCTGGTGACCACCCCAAACGCATTGGCCACCCGCACAGCGTAACTACCGACATCACTCAACTGCACATTGGTAAGGGTCAGCAGGCTATTGGTTGCCCCCACCAGATCCGTCCCCTCCAGACTCCATTGGTAATCCAAGGGTGCCATCCCCATCGCCTCCACCTTAAAGGCCGCCTCACCGCCCAGCGGCACCGCCTGGTCCAGGGGCTGGGCCACAATCACCGGCGCCTCCCCCACGCTCAGCACCGCGTTGGAGCTGGTCACCGTGCCAAACGCATTGGACACCTCCACGGCATAATTGCCCCCGTCGGCCAACTGCACGTTCGTGACCACCAGGACACTATTCGTTGCGTCCAGCACATTGGTGCCATTGAAACCCCACTGATACATCAACGGCTCCGTGCCTTCAGCAACCACGCTCAGGCTCGCCACACCGCCCACCGCCACCGCCAGGTCGGTCGGCTGCGTGAGGATGGTCGGCCCCTCCCCAATGGTCAGCAGCGCGTTTGAGCTGGTGACCACTCCAAACGCATTGGCGATCCTCACAGCGTAACTACCGCCATCGCTCAACTGCACATTGGTAAGGGTCAGCAGACTGTTGGTCGCACCCGGCAGGTTTGTCCCCTCCAGACTCCATTGGTAATCCAAGGGCGCTGTACCCGTCGCCATCACCTCAAAGACTGCCATACCGCCTAAGGGCACCGCCTGGTCCAGAGGTTGGACCACGATCACCGGCGCCTCGCCCACGCTCAATACCACGTTGGAGCTGGTCGCCGCGCCAAACGCATTGGACACCTCCACGGCATAACTGCCCCCGTCGGCCAACTGCACGTTCGTAATCATCAGGATACTATTGGTGGCCTCCAACACATTGGTGCCGTTGAAACTCCACTGATACATCAAAGGCTCTGTGCCTTCGGCCACGACGCTCAAGCTCGCCGCCCCACCCACCGCCACCGCCAGGTCGGTCGGCTGCATAACAATGGTCGGCTCCTCCCCAGTGGTCAGCAGCGCGTTTGAGCTGGTGACCGCCCCAAACGCATTGGCTACCCGCACCGCGTAACTACCGCCATCGCTCAACTGCACATTGGTAATCGTCAGCAGGCCGTTGGTCGCACCCACCAGGTCCGTCCCTTCCAGACTCCATTGGTAATCCAAGGGCCCCGTTCCCGTCGCCTCCACTTCAAAGGCCGCCGTGCCGCCCAGCGGCACCGCCTGGTCCAAGGGCTGGGTTGCGATCACCGGCGCCTCCCCCACGCTCAACACCGCGTTGGAGCTGGTCGCCGTGCCAAACGCATTTGACACTTCCACGGCATAACTGCCCCCATCAGCCAACTGCACGTTCGTGATCACCAGCACACCGTTGGTGGCCCCCAGCACATTGGTCCCGTCGAAACTCCACTGATAACCCAAGGGGTCCGTGCCTTCGGCCACGACGCTCAAGCTCGCCGCCCCACCCACCGCCACCGCCAGGTCGGTCGGCTGCATAACAATGGTCGGCGCCTCCCCAATGGTCAGCAGCGCGTTTGAGCTGGTGACCACCCCAAACGCATTGGCTACCCGCACCGCGTAACTACCGCCATCGCTCAACTGCGCATTGGTAATCGTCAGCAGGCCGTTGGTCGCACCCACCAGGTCCGTCCCTTCCAGACTCCATTGGTAATCCAAGGGCCCCGTTCCCGTCGCCTCCACTTCAAAGGCCGCCGTGCCGCCCAGCGGCACCGCCTGGTCCAAGGGCTGGGTTGCGATCACCGGCGCCTCCCCCACGCTCAACACCGCGTTGGAGCTGGTCGCCGTGCCAAACGCATTTGACACTTCCACGGCATAACTGCCCCCATCAGCCAACTGCACGTTCGTGATCACCAGCACACCGTTGGTGGCCCCCAGCACATTGGTCCCGTCGAAACTCCACTGATAACCCAAGGGGTCCGTGCCTTCGGCCACCACACTCAGAGTCGCCACGCCACCCACCGCCACCGCCAAGTTGGTCGGCTGCGTGACAATGGCTGGCGCCACCCCAATGGTTAGCAGCGCGTTCGAGCTGGTAGCGACCCCAAACGCGTTGGCCACCCGCACCGCGTAGCTACCGCCGTCGCTCAACTGCGCATTGGTAAGCGTCAGCAGGCTGTTGGTCGCTCCTGCCAGATCCGTCCGTTCCAGGCTCCATTGGTAGTCCAATGGCGCCGTCCCCGTTGCAGCCACTTCAAAGGACGCCGTGCCGCCCACGGGCACCGCCTGGTCCCGGGGCTGGGTTACGATCACCGCCACCTCCCCCACGCTCAACACCGCGTTGGAGCTGGTCGTCGTGCCATACTCATTGGAGACCTCCACGCCATAACTGCCGCCGTCAGCCAACTGCACGTTCGTGATCACCAGCACACTGTTGGTGGCCTCCAGCACGTTCGTCCCGTTGAAACTCCACTGATAACCCAAGGGGTCCGTGCCTTCGGCCACCACGCTGAACGACGCCATGCCCCCCACTGCCACCGACAGGTTCGTTGGCTGCATAACGACAGTCGGCGCAACTCCAATGGCCAGCAGTGCGTTCGAGCTGGTGGCGACGCCGAACGCATTGGCCACTCGGACGGCGTAATTACCGGCGTCACTCAACTGCGCATTGGTAACCGTCAGCAGGCTATCGGTCGCGCCCGGCAAGTCTGCCCCCTCCAGGCTCCATTGGAAATCCAAGGGAGCTGTGCCCGTCGCCGTCACCTCAAAGACCGCCATGCCACCCAGAGGGACAGCTTGGTTCAGGGGCTGGGTCACGATCACCGGCGCCTCCCCCGCGCTCAGCACCGCGTTGGAGCTGGTGGCGGTGCCAAACGCATTGGACACTTCCACGGCATAACTGCCCCCATCAGCCAACTGCACGTTCGTGATCACCAGCACACTATTGGTGGCCTCCAGCACGTTGGTTCCGTTGAAATTCCACTGATAACCCAAGGGGTCCGTGCCTTCGGCGACCACGCTGAATGACGCCACCCCGCCCACCCCCACCGCCAGGTCTGTGGGCTGCACAACGATAGCCGGCGCCACACCGATCGTGAGCAGCGCATTGGAGCTGGTGACGACCCCAAACGCATTGGTCACGCGCACGGCGTAACTACCGGCATCACTCAACAGCACATTCGTGATCACGAGGACGCGATTAGTCGCCCCCACCAGATCGGTCCACTGCCCGCTCGTGACCCCGAGCGCATTAGTGGTTGCTCCCACCAGGTTGGTGCCGCCAAAGCTCCATTGGTATTGCAGGGGCGCCGTCCCGGTCGCTATCACCTCAAAAGTCGCTGTGCTCCCCAGAGGCACCGCCTGGTCCAGAGGCTGGTTCACGATTGTTGGCGCCTCCCCCACGCTCAATACCGCGTTGGAACTGCTCGCCGTGCCAAACGCATTGGACACTTCCACGGCGTAACTGCCTCCGTCGGCCAACTGCACGTTGGTGAGCACCAGCATACTGTTGGTGGCCCCCAGCACATTGGTCCCGTTGAAACTCCACTGATACATCAAAGGCTCCGTGCCTTCCGCCGCGACACTCAGGCTCGCGACGCCCCCCACAGCCACCGCCAGGTCAGTCGGTTGCATGACAATAGTCGGTGCCACCCCGATGCTCAGCAGCGCATTCGAGCTGTTGGTGACCCCAAACGCATTGGCCACCTGCACGGCGTAACTACCCGCGTCGCTCGACTGGACATTGGTGATCGTCAGCAGGTTGTTGGTCGCGCCCGCCAGGTTCTGGCCATTGAACCGCCACTGAAATCGCTGGGGCACGGCACCGCCGGTTGTAACGCTGAATGCAGCCGCGCCTCCCGCTCTGACCATTTGGTTCGTCGGCTGGACTAGAATCGTGGGCGGCTGGCCCACGGTCAGCGTCGCCGTGGCGCTCTTCACCGAGCCGTACGTATTGGAAACCCGCACGTAGTATCTCGCGCCGTCCTGCGCATTCGTGACTGAGAGCACGCTGTTGGTTCCGTAGGACACGACCTGACTGAACGACCGATACCATTGATAGCTCAGCGGCAAGGTGCCAACGGCCACCACACTCAGCGTGGCTATGCCGCCCACCGCAACCGCCTGGTTTGTCGGTTGGATGACTATCGTCGGTGCCACGCGCACCGTTAGCACGGCGTTTGAGCTGTTGGCGGAACCGAACGCGTTGGATACGCGGACGGCGTAGCTGCCGGCGTTGGTCAATTGCGCGTTCGCGATTACCAGGCTGTTGGTGGTCGCTCCTGCCAGATTGGTGCCCCAGAAGCTCCATTGATAGGCCAAAGGCGCCGTGCCTACGGCCCCAACCGAAAAGGTGGCGGTGCGACCTGGTCGGACGGTTTGGTTCGTGGGCTGGATTGCTATCACGGGCGCCTCCCCCACGCTCAGTACCGCGTTAGAGCTGGTCTCCGCGCCAAACGCATTGAATACCTGCACGGCGTAGGTACCGGCGTCGGCCAACTGCACGTTCGTTATCACCAGGACACTGCCGGTGGCCCCCAGCACATTGGTGCTGTCAAAACTCCACTGATAGTTTAAAGGCGGCGTGCCTTCAGCCACGACGCTCAGGCTCGCCACACCGCCCACCGCCACCGCCAGGTTCGTCGGCTGGGTCACTATGACCGGCCCGACGCCGACCGGCAGCACCACCACACTCGAGGTGGCGGTGATCCAGCCGGGAGTCTGAGCCGTAACCACCGCAGTGCGCGGCTCATTGTTAGTCAGACTGTCATCCACAACCGTCGCGGCAAATACCGCTGTGGTCTCTCCAATCGGAATAGAAACCGAATCCGGCACCTGGAGGACCGTCGTGTCGCTCGAGGAGAGGTTCACCAGCAGAGTGTTTGTCTGAACATCCCGAATATAAGCCGCGGCTTGGATTGTCCCCTCGGCTTGACTCACCGTGCCGGGCAGCGAGAGATGCAGGGTCACCGCGGCGCTGTCTGACACCTCGATGATATTGGTGCCGGTGACAAAACCGGGCGCAGTGGCGCTAATCTGCACGGCTTCCGTTTCGCGCCCCTGGAGCTCGTCCGCGATGGTCAGGTCGAATACTGCGTTGCTTTGCCCTGCGGGAATCGTCACCGAGGCAGGAACGGTTACGGCAGAAGGATCGGCGGAGGTCAAGGCGACCGTCAAATCGGTTGCTGGCGGTGGAGATGCCGTCACAGTGCTGGTCAATGTACCCACACCGGCGTTAGCTGCCGGCGGGATGGCAACCGTGAGCCATTGCGAGGCATTGCCTACGAGCTCAACGTCGTCAATGTTCCACCCGGAATACGGAAATGCTAGCTCGGACGCCACCTGATGACCCCAGCGCACATAAACGCTGGTGCCGTTATCCGCATAAGCCGAGATATCATAATTCACGCGGGTCCAGGCGGCGTCGGCAATTTCGCTCGTCCCATTGTTCCAGATTTCGTTCCAGTTCGTGCCATCAGTCGAAACATCAATGGTAGCGTAAACGTACGGCTCGTAATCGGCATTCAGCCAGCGCCGAAATTGGAGTTGCGTGCCGGTGTAACCCGATAGATCAAATGGTCCGGCGGTCAGATAAGAGGGATCTCCCACAGCCACAGAGTAATCCCCGGCCAGGTTGATGCCGAAAACGTTGGTGCCAGTCGCGCCGCCGCCGGGATCAGGGAATCCGTTGACCGTCCCGCCCAACCCCGCCGGCGTGCCGAAGGCCCACTCTCCCTCGCGCGGCCAGCCCGGGTCCGAGTCCAGCGGGAAAAACACAATGCGCGGCGGGGTGATGAGCAGAGTGGCATCGCAGGGAATAGAGAACCCTCGTGTCACATTAGAGAAGACTACGCTGGTGGCGTAGTTCGTGCCCGGCAGTGAATTAACGGCTTCCGTCAGGCAGAAGGTGACCGCATTGGAGGCCCCCGGTGCCAAAACGCCTTCTGTCGGAGAAACCGTCAGCCAGTCCGCGCTGTTCCGCACCGTCCAGGCCAGGGGGATATAGCCTTTGTTCTGAAGCCAGCAGACCCGGCACTCGGTATAGAGCGGTCCGCCGCGCGGGCTGGAGAAATCCAAGGCGCCGGGCAAAACGACCTGGAGGTCGTTGGGAAAGTCAAACGCTTCCTGCACCCCAACGGTCGCGGAACTGGACGGACACGTGGCGCTAGCTCCCATCCCGCGCTTGATAAATGCGGCCCAGAGTGCGTCGTAATTGGTCCCCCCGTTATCCACAATGTCCGCCTGCAGGATGGCGTCGCGGGCTTGGAGGAAATTGGGGTTGGGCGGCGCGAGATTCATCCCGTCCGTCACCAGTTGGAGCATCAGTTGGTTGCCGGCGGCCCAGCCATACTTGTGAATGAGGTTGGCCCGCGCGTCCCATAGCGTCACGCACCACACCTCGCCCATATTGTGAACTTCGCGCGCGGTGTTGCCGACGATCGGGCTGCGCGGCACCCCCGGATGGAGGCTCGCCTGCGTATCATCAATGTCTTTGAAGGTGAGCGGATTCTTGCTCAAATCCGTGCTGTAGGGATAACGGCGAATGCCGAAATAGTAGTTTTGTTCCAGGCCCGAAAGCAGGTAACTCACGTATGCGCCGGTCGCGTAAACGCCGTCGGGGTCATCGCCCGCTTCGCTCAATAAAGATAAAGAGTAGAAATCCGACCAGCCTTCGCCCATACCTTCCGTCTGGACCGCACTGATGCCGATCCCGCCGCCCACTCGCCGATTGCTCAAGCCGTGGGTGTATTCGTGGAGAATCACCTCGGCATCGAAATCCCCATCGCGCGGCGGGTTTGGCCCCGTGAAGATAAACATCTGCATCCGGCCTGGCAAACCGTCGGGCGGAGTGGAGAAATTGGCGTTGTTGACACCGCTTCCATCCTGAGCGTCGGCCAGCACCGCATCGCCCCCCACTCCTCCGCGCCCGAAATTGTCCTGCTGGAAGTTGCCCGCCGCCTCCGTGAAGCCCAATTGGTAAAGCCGGTCGTGCATCCAATTACACCAGTAAAACAACTGCACGACCGCCGCATTGCTATAGCTGTCCGGCGCCTGGGCCAGGTCCAGGGGAAAATCAAACACCCGAAACGGCGAACCCTGCGGCCGCGGCAGGTCGGGCTGGTCGTCCGCGTTCCAATCCGTATGCGCATCCACGTTGTTCCCGCGCGTCTCATTGACCCCATCGTCTATCCAACCGGCAGGCGAGGCGTTGGTATCCAGCGCGCTGAAGGTCAGTAGGTCCCGCGCCACCAGCGGAGGCTGATTCGTATCGGGCTCCGAACTTCCCGGGGAAAACGGCGACGGACTGTCACTGGTGAAAACGCGAAGCGTTGCGTCGCTGATAGAATCGGTAAGACAGCGCCTCAGCCACGGCTGGCCCGTTTGGGCGTCCACCAGCACGCGATACATTTCGCCGCGCGCGCGGCTCATGAGCACCACATCCCAACATAGCCGGAGTTGGCCTTTCGCCAGCGGCAGCCAAGTCAGTTTGACCTCGGCTTTGCCCTTCAGTTTGGCCGCGGTAAACCGCTCCCCTCGTTCCGCAGTTGTCACCGCAAGACGCGAAGGCCTGGCGTCCGCCTGCAGCGCCTCCTCGGACATTGCCTCGCCGATATTGCCCGCAGCAATCGCTACCGCCTGACGCGCTGAAATCTCCGGGTTGGCGATCAGGGCCGCCCGTCCGGGTGTGCCGCGCTCGGCTGCCACCTCCGGAGCGGGCAGGAAACGGCTGGAGAGGTTCACCAACTCACCCCGGCGTGTCGTGTGCGAGATCAAGACTGCCCCAAAAACGGAGATGCCGTCCACCTGCTGCTGCCATACCACTGTTTTCAAGGAGTTGTGTGGGGTCACGAACTCGCGTTTCACTCGCGCCTGATCCAACACCTCCGGCCCATAGCCAAACAGCCGTTGGTGCTCCAGCAAAAATGCCTTCGTGGCTCGATGCTGCTCGCCGGCGGGAATGCTGGCGGCCAGGCCGGCGGAAACAGCTTTGCCGTAGCCATTCCTTCCGGTGAGAAAACCGGTGCGGGCCGAAATGCTGTCCGGGGCGCCGGTGAGGGGATCAAACTCCACCCGCACCTCCGGGACTTGAGCTTGCAGGCGGCCAGCTTCAACACGCTGGTCGGCGCTGACGACACGCTCGGCCGAGGCGGCTGCGGACCTCCGGTCAAACTCGGGCAACACCGGACGGCTCGGTTGCACCAAAGCCAGCGCGTAGATCGAGCTGAACAGCAATAGAACTAGGCTGAGCGCTTGGCTCTGCCGGGTGATTTTCGTAATCCCGCCATCGGCTCCGCGTTGACCGGGGTTGGCGCACCCGCCCGGCGCCGTTATTGGCACAGGCCGGTGTACAGATTTCACCCGCTGGAAAGGGTGCCCTTGAAATTCCCGCCCTCCGCGTCGCCTGGTCAACAACTCCGCGTGTTGTTGTCGCTGCATAAATAGGCTACCCAAAGCCGCCAAACCCCATAATAATTGCCTGCTTGCCGTGGTAGCTGAGAAGAATAGTGCGCAGGTTATCTCATCGAGCGCAAGCAATTATTTTCCTGGCGCCCAGGGCCCCAGGGCGAGGATCTCATCTTTGGTGCACCCTACGAGATTTGCTAAAGAATCCCCTTCCGCCTGCGTGTGGTTTGCCTCAGAAATCGCGCCATTTCCCAACAAACGGAAAGGGGCGCTCGATAAGCGAGATGCTCAATCTCAGCGAACTAAAACGCTCGCCTTCACCCACCAAATCCGCGAACGTGGATAGCATAATGCGCATCTTCTGGCCTGTCGCTTTAGCGCGGACGCTGGTTGCCGGTTGTGCGGTCGTGGTGACTGTCTGGGCTGGCTGCCCCTGGCCCGGCACCCTGGGGCTGGCACTGTTGGGCGCGTTCGCCATCGCTGCCGAACTGTTCTCGACCAAGCTGCCGGCGCCGGCGTGGAAACTGGCTCTGGCCCTTGCGTGGATGCTGAGCCTGGTGGTCCCAGCCACGCCGTTGCTCATGACCGGCGACCGGTTCAGCCTGGACGACTACACGCGCTATCACCAGGCGCTACTGGCCTGGCTGGTGGCGGCTGTTGTCTTGCCTGTGGCGATTCCTGGTGCTCATCCCAGGCGGTTGAGGCTGCCGGCTATGGCATGCGCATTCGTTGGCGGCACGCTCTGGCTGGCAGCCGCCTGGTCCGGGAACCTGCGCGGTGTCTTCTACCTCGGTCTGGCCGACTTGCTGGGGCTGTTGGTCCTCTTGAAACTCTGGTTTCGCCTGCCTGGCCCGGCCATCCTGACGGCGAACACGCTTGTCCTGCTGATTCTCGGGCTGGGTGCGGTGGACCTTTTTGTCCCGCCTCCGGAGCGCCTTGATCCGCGTCTTGCCACCGCCCGGGCGTATTACTCGTACGAGAACGCAAGAAAGGACCCTCTGGCATTCGAGCGCTGGTGGAACTACTACCTCGACCAATGGCTGCGGATGTCTAAGGCCATCATTACCGTGAATCGGCACCAAAGGCCGACCTTTTACCTTCGGCCCGGAAGCCACGGGGAATTCTCTGACTGTCCCATTGCGATCAACAGCTTGGGCTTTCGCGGTGGCGAGATTGCGCGGGAAAAGGGCAAAGCTTATCGCATCGTGGCACTCGGGGAGTCCACCACCTTCGGCTGCACCCTTGGGCGGTGGGATAAGCCGTGGCCCAAACTGCTCGGACAGATGATCCGGGAACGGCTCAAGCCCCGTCGGCCCGTGGAGGTGATCAACGCCGGGGTCCCGAGCTATACCCTTGAGGACAACCTTAACCGGCTTGCGCGGGACGTCCTGCCGCTCAAACCGGACATGATCATCTCCTACCACGGTTACAACGGGTTCCCCTTGCTCGAAGAATCGTTGCCGGTGGTCCATGGCAAAGCCCCGCCGGCTTACCGGGCACGGCCGCTCAGGCTCCTGGCCAAATGCGAATATCGGCTGAAGATGTGGTATTACCGCCGACATCCGGTGGCGCATGAGACCCCTCCGCCGGAGACGGTTTCCGATGTCATGAAGACGGACTATGCCCGGGACTATCGCGAGTTGGTCCGAATTGCCGAGACGAACCACATTCGCCTGGTGCTGGCGAATTTCTCGATGGCAGTCAACGCCCAGAGCGACCCGGATGTGATTGACTTCTACCGGGCCGAGTTTCCGCTGGTTGATTCGCTAATTGATGCAAACCGGCTCCACTCGGAGTTGGTGCTGGGAATCGCCCGTCAAAACCCGGACGTGTGCTTTGTGGACACCCATCCCCATCTGGACGGCGTGCATGACAAGTTCGTTGATCTCGTGCACCTCACCCAGGCCGGACGACAGCAGCTCTGCGAAACCATCTTCGCCGGGATCAGGCAGACCCTGGAGCGGGATCTGTCACCTGTGAATGTCAAGTCGGGCGCGCCGTGATTGCAGGATCGCAACGCAGAGGCGCGCCCGAGCTGGGTGATTTAGAAACTGAAGGATATCTCGGGGCGCAGGAAATACCAAGCAGACCGGCTGGCATAATAGTTGCCCGGAAGCTCGAATTCGGCCCACAGATGGCCTACTGCGTGTTTGCTGAACTTGTACTTCAAGACCGCCTGGAGGAAGTGGCCCCGGAAAAGGCCATGGTCGGTGTATAGTCCATTGACGGTATTTTCGTTCCCGGCAAAGAGCGTCGTCGCGCCCCGCGTAGCCACATCCTGCTCCGCAAACAACGCATAGTAGGCGGCGCTGAAATCGAGATTCCTCGCCGGAGTGAAACTCCAGGACGGGCCTATGCGATGCAGGTTACACTCATTGCCGATCTTCCCGGCGAATTCAGCGGCGGAGCTGTACAGGCCGATTTCGCTCCATCGCGGCCACCGGCCCCAAAGGTTGTCGAACGCCTCGTCGTTCTTGGTGTTACGATCGTCGCCAGAGAGGAACTCATAGTTGAGGCTGATCTGGTTATTGAGTCGGTCCTTGAACAGATAAGAGAGCTTCGCGGTGGCGCCGAAGGCACGGAGATCACGGAACCCGGTGGTCTGGGCGGACGGGGAAAGTACTGCGTTGGCTCCGTTAGCGTTAAGACCCGGATCTTGCTTTTGCCCGAATTGATAGGCGCCTTCAACCGAGTACTTCCAATTATTTGCCAACACTCCCGAGAGACGTCCGCCCAGGGTATAAATGTCGGCATTGTCGCCTCCCGGAGGAGCCGGATTGTCTGGCGAGAATGCATTTACCTTGTCGTCATGCTTGTAGAAGAAGTAGCCATCCACATTAACCGCCGGCACGCTTTTATTAGCCACCCAGAGAATCGCACCTTTTTCATTCTGCTCGGTCAGGTAATAGTTCTGGTTGTTGATGGTGGGCAGCCAAGCCTCATCTTTGGCGTCCTGCAGGATGCCAAGGACCTCGATCGTCGTGTGTTGATCCTTAAGCTCGTAAGTCAGGCGCGCCGCATCCAGAAAATAGGTCCACGAACCATCCTGGGGTGTGCCGTCCCCGGTCAACCAACCGTCGCCCAGGAAAACATCCTGGCGCCCGACCACCACCTTGGCCGGCTGTTGGGCGATGTTCTTCCACTGCACATTCAAGCTGTCAATGATCCCCTCGCGCAAATCCAGGCCACTCTGTCCCCTGTAAGGAGTGTACCCCGCCGGCTTGAGCCACTCTCTGGCCTCATCGGTCAGACGGGCGTTGAAATTGAGGTCTTCCATTGGCGTGATGGTAGTCCACACGCGCGCCCGGAAACGCAGATAATCCTGCTGGTGCAGGGTGGCTCCGGGGTTCTGGCCAGGTCCCGTGCCAGGATGCGGGGTCAGGGTCAGGATGTTGTCAAATGACTCGTCCCGCACGCGGAAGTCACCCCCCCAATTCATCCACGGGGCGGGATTCTTGATGTCATTGATCATCTGCTCCGTGGAGCTCAAGGCAGGCGGCGCTGCGGTGGTTTGAGCGGTTTGGGCCGGGGCGGCTGTGAGGGCCGCGCCCAGCGTAAGGATGGTTAGTGCTTGGGCATTAGTTGTCATGACTTGTTGCAATTGTGACCAACGCTGTTCCCTCAGAAGCGAACAGCGATCGTTCGGTTCAAGGTTCTCGTCCACGCTGCAGGCCTTGTGTCGGCCGTCCCTCTCCCACTTTCAGTGAGAGGATCGCCATACTAATGGGGAGAGTGCCAGTGTCCAGCATTATTTAATAATTTAATCAATCTTGTTCTACTGCTCGCTCGTATTAACCACCATAAGTGCCTGCGACCGCGACCCAGATTTTGTTTGAGCTAACAAGCGACTGCCGTAATGCTGCCCCCATGACCAGGTTAGCCGATGTGCTCCAGTTGCGCGTTCGTTATAGCGAGACGGACCAAATGGGGACCTTTTACAACTCGCGCGCGCTGGAATGGTTCGAGTGCGGGCGGACGGAATTGATGCGCCGCAAGCTCGGGATGTCCTATGCGGCCCTGGAGGCGCGCGGCGTTTTCCTCCCGCTGGTGGAGGCGCACCTGGAGTTTCTGGGCGGGGCGCGCTATGACGACCTGCTGGAGATCGCCTCCACCGTCGAGGTGTCAGGGCGGGCGAAGCTGCGCTTCGAGGTCCAAATCCACCATGCCGAGAGCCGCAAGCCGGTGGCGCGCGGCTATACCGTCCATGCCTTCACGGATCGGCAAGGCAAACCGATTCGTCCGCCCGCCTGGTTCATTGAGATGCTGGTAAAGGCGTAATTATTGTTTGCATCCGCGTCGCGAGAGTAGCTACGATCAGCCGGTGTAAGAGCCTGATGTTTATGAGCAAACACGCAAAGAGTTCAACCGTAAGTTTCCACCCGCTCAGCGCACCGGATTTCCTGCCGCTGCCGCAATTGCGCGACCTGCAACTGCAGCGGCTCCAGGCCATCGTCCAGCGCGCCTATGACCACGTTGCCCTGTTCCGCAAACGCATGGACGACCGCGGGCTGACGCCGCAGGATATTCGGACGCTTGACGACATCGCCAAGCTGCCCTTCGCTGAGAAGACCGACCTGCGCGACACTTATCCCTTCGGCCTGTTCGCCAGCCCCATGAAGGACATCGTGCGCCTGCACGCTTCGAGCGGCACCACCGGCAAACCGATCGTCGTCGCCTACACGCAGGAGGATGTGCAGGTCTGGACCAACGTGATGCTGCGCAGCTTCGCCGCCTGCGGACTGCATGAGGGCGACGTCATCCAGAACGCCTACGGCTACGGCCTGTTCACCGGCGGGCTGGGCGCGCATTACGGCGCCGAGGCGCTGGGCGCCACGGTCATCCCAATCTCCGGCGGCAACACCCCGCGGCAGTTGATGGTGATGAAGGACTTCGGCGTCACCGCCATCTGCTGCACGCCGAGCTATTTCCTCCACCTGATTGACCAGGCCCCGGAGGTTGGGGTGAACCTCAAGGACCTGCCGTTGCGGGCGGGCATCTTCGGCGCCGAGCCGTGGACCGAGTCCATGCGCCGGCGCATCGAAGCCGAGAGCGGCATCAAGGCCTATGACATCTACGGCCTGTCGGAGATCATCGGCCCCGGTGTGGCCATGGAATGCCAATGCCAGGCCGGGTCGCACATCTTCGAGGACTATTTCTATCCCGAGATCATCAACCTCGAAGACCGGCAAACCCTGCCCCGAGGGGGAGGAAGGCGAACTGGTCCTGACCACCCTCGGCAAGAAGGCCATGCCGATGATCCGCTACCGCACGCGCGACATCACCGCCCTGGCCTCCGAGACCTGCGAGTGCGGCCGCACGCTGCGCCGCATCAAGCGCATCGGGCGCCGCGCCGACGACATGTTCATCATCCGCGGCATCAACGTCTTCCCGTCACAGATTGAGACCGCCCTCTTGAAAGTGGAAGGCACCCTGCCGCACTACCAGATCGTCCTGACGCGCGAGAAGGACCTCGACGTTATGGAAGTGCAGGTCGAGGTCACGCCGGAAGTCTTCGCGGACACCGTGGGCGCCATCGAGCAACTGCAAAGCAAGCTGAACAAGTCCATCGAATCCACCGTCGGCGTGCGGGCCAACGTGCGCCTGGTCCAGCCGCGCACGATCCAACGCAGTGAAGGCAAAGCCAAGCGAGTCATTGACCAGCGGAAAATGTAACCCCGAGGAGACCTGCTATGAAAGTAAGACAACTCTCATTGTTCCTGGAAAACAAACCCGGCGCCCTCAGCCGGCCCGTCAAGCTGCTCGCCAAGGCGAAGCTCAACGTCCTGACCCTCTCCATCGCCGACACCCAGCAGTTCGGCATCCTGCGCTTCGTGGTCCGCGATTGGGAAAAGGCCAAGCGCCTCCTGGAGAAGGAGGGCTTCGTGGTGAAGGTCTCGGACATGGTCGCCATCGAGGTGGCCGACGAGCCCGGTGGGCTGGCGAAGATCCTGGAGACGCTGGAAAAGGCGCGCGTCAACCTGGAATACATGTACGGCTTCACGCTCCGCAAGGAAGGCAAAGGCGTGCTGGCCTTCCGTTTCGACGACCCGGACGCGCGCCATTGCCGCCTTGCAGAAGAAGGGCATCAACCCCGTCCGCAGCGTGGAGCTGTTTAAGCGGTTGGAGGATTGACGGGTATCCTCTCCGATTTCCGGTAAGCCAGCCCCTGGAACAGCGCGACCAACTCGCCCTGGTCATCCTTCACCTCCACGGTGTAGGAGCCCAGCTTGAAGTTCTTCGAGACTTCCTTCGCCTCAGCCCAAAGCGTGCCGGTCTTGCCGGCTTTCATGAAAGTGATGCTCACGTTGACGGCGACCGCTACCGTGCCGTGCGAATTGGAGGCGGCAGCGAAGGCAAAATCCGCCAGCGTGAAGATGGCGCCGCCCTGGACTGTCCCGTAGCCGTTCAAATGGTGCGGGTGCAGGGTCATCTTGGCCCGCGCCTGCCCCGGCGCCAGCGAGAGCAGCTCGATGTTGGCGCGCTCGGCAAACTTATCGTTCTTGAAGAAGCGCTTCGCGCTTTCCATCGCATCGCCCGGTTGCGCCGCGCCTGTTGGAGTTTCCTTCGTCATATCAGCTCGTGACCCTATCTTCCCTCGGGAGAAATGGTTCCCACCTCACACTGTCCCCTTGGCATCCAGTAGTTCTGCCTTCTGCCTTCTGCCTTTTGGCCCCGGCGCCCGATGAGAAACGCCTGTTCGGTTCCCTTCAAAGAACTTCTCCGCAAAGCCCGAGCGCAGCGAGTCAAGCCATTGCTCCTCGGCCATCGGCAGGTGCGCGCTCAACGCGCCCAGCAACGCCACGTTCAGCGTCTTCTTGCTCGGCAACTGGTCCAACGGCACGGCGTCGGGGGTGATCAGCACGCCGCTCGGGACGCAGCATATACCGGTGCGGCTCAACCTGCGTCGGCTCCAGCACCAGCAGGTAATCCGCTTCGCCGGCCGGCACCATGGGGCTGAAGACGCGGTCGCCAAACCGCACGTCGCCCGTCACCGAGCCGCCGCGCTGGCTCATGCCCTTGATCTCGCTCTTCTTCACATCGTAGCCGGCGCGTAGCGCGACCTCGGCGAGGATGTCGGTGCCTTTGAGAACGCCCTGGCCGCCCAGGCCGGCGACGACGATGTTGGTGACTTTGGTCATGGGTGCGTGAAACGTGATGCGTGAAACGTGATTAGGAGGCGGGCGCGGCGGCGGGTTGGGTGGCTTCGCATTCGCACCGCTGGGCTTCGTATTGCTTGAGTTGCTTGGCGATGAGGATGCAGGGGCGCCGGGCGATGATTACCGCCAACTCATTGCTCTCCAGGCACTCCGTGAGCAGGCGGTCAAATTCGCCGGTGCCGACGTGCGGCTCGATCACATGCACCCGCCGGATACCCAGCGAGCGCGCCAGGTCCTCGAGCACGACTTTCCCGGTCGGCTCGTGGTCCAGGGTGCGGCCGGTGCCGGGGTGTTCCTGGTGGCCGGTCATCGCGGTCGTGGAGTTGTCGAGGATGATCAACACGTGGCCGTTGGGCGGCGGGTTATAGACCATCTCGACCAGTCCGCTGATGCCGCTGTGGACGAAGGTGCTGTCGCCGATCACGCTCACGACGCGCCGGGCCTGCTCGGGCGGCAGCACGTGGCGCAGGCCGAGGCCGACGCCCAGGCTGGCCCCCATGCAAACGCATGAGTCAATCGCCTCGAACGGTTGCAACACACCCAGCGTGTAGCACCCGATGTCGCCGGCCACGATGCAGTCCTGCTTGCGCAACGCCTCGAAGACAATGCGGTATTGGCAGGCATCGCAGAGTTGCGGCGGTTTGCCGGGCGGCTTGGCCGCCTCGGGGCTCAGGTCGCCCTTGAGAATGCGCCGCACGCGCGGCACGTCCAACTCGCCGAACCGATACATGTCCGCCTTGCCTTCCACCGAAATGCCCGCGGCGCGGATGGCCTCGACCAGGTAAGGATCGCCCTCCTCGACCACCACGCAGCGCACGACGCTCCGGGCGAACTGCGCGATCTTCTTCATCGGCAACGGATGGGTGAACCCCAGCTTGAGCACGCGGGCCTCGCGGCGCCGCTTCGCGCACGTGCATGAAGGAAATGCCCGACGTAATGATGCCGAGGATTGGCGTCCCCCTCCACAATGCGGTTCAAGGCACACGTCTCATTCCACTCCTGCATCTCGGCCAGCTTCTGGCGCAGCCGCCGGTGGGCGGGCCGGGCGTAAGCCGGGATCATCACCCGGCCCCGGATATCACGCTCGAAGCTCGCCGCTCGCGGCGCTTCGACGGTCGCGCGCGACCGCACCACCGTGTAGCTGTGGCAGACGCGCGTCGTCACCCGGAACAGCACCGGAATCTTCCAGCGCTCCGACAGCTCAACGGCGGCGAACATGAAATCATACGCCTCCTGGGAATCCGAGGGTTCGAGCATCGGCACCCCCGCAGCCACAGCGTAATGCCGGTTGTCCTGCTCGTTCTGGCTCGAGGCCATGCCCGGGTCATCGGCGGAGACAATGACCAGCGCGCCGGTCACGCCGGTGTAAGCGGCAGTGAACAGAGGATCGGAGGCCACGTTGAGCCCGACGTGTTTCATCGTGCACAGCGCGCGCGCGCCGCCGAACGCCGCACCGATGGCGACCTCCAGTGCCACCTTCTCATTCGGCGACCATTGGGCATGCCCGCCGACCTCCGAGAAATGCTCCAGGATTTCGGTGGACGGTGTGCCCGGGTAACCCACCCCGAGCGCGATTCCGGCGTGCCGCGCCGCCAGCGCGATGGCTTCGTCGCCGCTTAACAGCAGTCTGTTTGACTCATTCATTCGATAAAGTGCGCGGCAGCTAAATACCGCATCTGCCAGCGTTTGGAAAACGAATTCGGCGGCAAGCGTTTCCGGCAGCCAGAAACGTGATGCGTGATGCGTGACTGCGTGATGCAAGCAGGGTGTGCCTCAGATCACCGCGGTCCGCCGCACGCAGTCACGCATCACGCATCATGGTTTGAATCTCAGGCGTTTGCACTTCCGCGTCCCTCCGAGCCCCATTTTGGTTGGACAATCTCCCCGCAATCCGCGGTGTAAACCCCCTGCCACCATCATGTTCTGGGATCAAGCATCCGAAACTCTAGCCAGGCCAACGCTCGAACAACTGCAACTCAAACGCTTGCAAGACACCCTCCAGCGCGTGGCGCAGCGGGTGCCTTTTTACAAGCAACGCTTTGCCGAGCTGGGCATCACGCCCGAGGCCGTCAAGTCCCTGGACGATGTGCGGCGGCTGCCGTTCACCACCAGCGCCGACCTGCGGGACGCTTATCCCGACGGCATGCTGGCGAGCGACCACGCCGAACCGGTTCGCCTGCACACCTCCAGCGGCACCACCGGCAAGCCCAAGGCCATCTTCTTCTCGCGCAAGGACGTGGATAACGCCGCCGAACTCATGGCCCGCTCGCTGGTCATGACCGGCATCACCAGCAAGGACGTGCTCCAGAACATGATGAGCTACGGCCTGTTCACGGGCGGCCTGGTGATGCACTACGGCGCGGAGAAGGTCGGCTGCCTCGTCATCCCGGCCGGGCCCGGGCACCTCCGAGCGGCAGTTGATGCTGATGCAGGACTTCCACACCACCGCCGTTCATATCCTGCCCAGCTACGCGCTCTACTTCGCCAGCTTCCTTGAAAAGAAGGGCATAGACCCGCGCAAAGACATCACGCTGCGCAAGGCTTTTGTGGGCGCCGAGCCGCACACCGAGGAGACGCGCCGCCGCATCGAGGAGGCTTTCGGCTGCGAGCGTCTATAACTCCTACGGCCTCACCGAGATGAACGGCCCGGGCGTCGCCTTCGAGTGCGAGATACAAAGCCGGCCTGCACCTTTGGGAGGACCACTTCATCCTCGAAATCATCAACCCCGCCACCGGCGAACCCTTGCCCGAAGGCCAGACCGGCGAACTGGTCCTCACCACGCTCAACCGCGAGGCCATGCCCATCCTGCGCTACCGCACCCGCGACATCACCTCGATCATCCCCGAGCCCTGCGAATGCGGGCGCACCCACCGCCGCCTCAACCGCATCACCGGCCGCTCCGACGACATGCTCATCATCCGCGGCGTGAACATCTTCCCGCAGCAAATCGAGCGCGTGCTGATGTCCTTCCCGCAGGTCGGGCGCAACTACGTCATCGTCATCGAGGGCCTGGACGATATGACCATCAAAGTCGAGCTGGCCGCCGCCGGCTTCGACGGCCAGGTCGAGCACCTGGCCGCCCTTCAGCACCAAATGGTCGAGAAGCTCAAAGCCGAAACCTGGGTCAGACCCAAAGTCGAACTCCTCCCCGCCGGCTCGCTGCCCGTCGCCGAAGGCAAAGCCAAACGCGTCATAGACCACCGCTCCCTCTAACCCCTCATCACTCCATCATTCCACCATTCCACCATTCCTCTCTCCCCCATGAACGCCGCTAACCCTCATCGCCGTCTTCGTGGAAAACAAGCCCGGCCAGACCGCCCGCATCACCAAACTGCTCGCCGAGGCCGGCGTGAACATCCGCTGGCTCACCATCGCCAACAGCGGCAGCTTCGGCGTCATGAAGTTCCTGGTGGACCAGCGCGACAAAGCGCTGGCCGCCCTCCAGGACAAGGGCGTGATGGTCTCGCCCCTCGAAGTGCTGGCGGTGGAGGTGCCCGACAAGCCCGGCGCCTTGCAGGCGGTGGCGGACCTGCTGAGCCGCAACAACATCAACCTCGACAACTGCTCCGGCTTCGTCTCCCACAACCGCGCCATCCTGATCATCGAAGTCCACCAGACCGCCCAGGCCCGCGCCATCCTCGAACAGCAAAGCTTCCACCTGCTGGGGCAGGAAGAAATGCTGGGGCTGTAGGGGCCATTCGCGAGTGGTTGGCAGGGACGCCTCGCCGAGGCATCCGGGCTGAGCCCTCCAGTACAACAAAAAAGCTGGGGTTCAATCCCAGCCTTTCTGCCACACACTACTATGAGAACTGTTTTAAATTCTCGTCTGATGCGGCGCCGCAGATTTACGCCTGTCAGCCACACACGGTCCGACTACTGCGTTTTTGCATCACTGACGCTGCCACAATAGCACAACCCCTGTCCCCGTCATGTCACCAGTTGTGGGGACAAGCGGTGCTCGGATAAGGGCCAATAAGACCAGGGGCCACCTGGGAGCCTCACCGTAACCTCGCCGTTACCTCGCCGTTACCTCGCCGTCGTACCTCTGCAAAGTTTGCAGAGGTACGACGGCGAGGTAACGGCGAGGTAGCGGCGAGGTCACGATGAGGCTACGGGGCGGGCCTGAGGCAGGCAGGGTACGCAAGTGTTGTGCGGACAGGATGTTGCGGATCTAGTATATCGTTTCATTGAAACAGGAACGTATCATAGCGGCACCTCTAACGCTTCAAACTTCCGCCACCGATGCACTACCGGCGCCACATTGATTTCAGTAATTCCTTTGAGTATGCGCTCCTTCAACTCCTCCCAGGAAGCCACCCGCATCCCGCGCAGAAATGTTCGCGCCATCTTTCCAAACAAGGTTTCCACCAGGTTAAGCCACGATCCATGGGTGGGGGTATGCACATAGCAAAAGCGATTGGGCCGCGTCGCCAAATAGGCGCGGGTCTCCTTGGAAAGGTGGGCCGAATGATTGTCCAGAATCAGCCGGATCACTGCCTCGGCAGGGTAATGCGCGTCCAAATCCTTAAGCAGGGCAATAAACTCGCGGCTACGGTGGCGCCGCTCGACCCGCGCGGTTACATGACCATCTTGCAGGTCCAGTCCTGCCAGAATGGAAGCCGTGCCCATCCGCTTGTATTCATAATCCCGTCCGATCTCCGGATGTTCGCCTGGCACGGGCGGCAAATCCGCCGTCGTATTGGCAATGGCCTGTACCCCCGGTTTCTCATCAACCGAAACCGTGAACACCAGCCGGCCTTCAGGCGTGCGCACTCCTTGCGCCGGTTCCATGCTCAACTCCCGATAGACCAGCAGCACTTGGCACATCTTCGCCTCAAAATCCGGGTCCCGCCGTTCCAGGTAGTAGCGAATTTTGTGCGGCTTAAGCTCCTGCTCGTCCAAAATTCGTTGCACGGTGGCTTTGCCCGCATGGGCCAGTCCCGGATGGCCGCTCGGTTCGGCCACCTTGCGAACGTGCTCCGCCAGCGTTCGCCGGGTCCACAACTCCGCCGCATATCCCAATTCCTTGGGCTGGGTACAGGCCAAGTGCACAACCCACGCTTTATCTTCCGGCAGGATCGTGTGTTCCTCTCTGCCGTGTGGCAGATCCTGCAAGGCGCTTTGAGGTCCCATCGCCAAGGCTCGGTCAACGCATTCGTAGACCAACCGGCGTGTGGTGTGCGTCAAGGCGGCAATTTCAGTGAAAGTGCGACCCTCCTGGTAATGGCACAGCATCCTTGCACGCTGCACCTCCCGCTGGGGTGCGGTACGCGAATGAGCCAGTTGGACGAGCTTTTCCCTTTGTTCCGAGGTCAACACGAGTTTGGCACGTTGCGACGTTTTAGGCATGGACCAAACCCTACAGCCCGACGCAACTCACTGTCAAGATTATGTTCCTGTTTCAATGAAACGATATACTAGGACGCTAAGATGGGCGGACAGGTGCCAGATCGGGAGGGAAGCTGCGGGACTGGGAAAGGCTGCCGCAGCACTGGAATCCGAGGCTTCTAGGGAAGCGCCTGCCGCTGAATGGTTTACGCCTCATTTAAGCGCCATTCGGGACAGGCCCCAATCGCGGCTTTAGGCCCGAGGATTGCGGGTCAGCCGGTGCCAGCACAGCCGATAATCGGGGCTGCGGACGGGTGGGCGCATTCGCGAGTCTTTGGTGCCTGGGAGCGCCGGCATCCTTGTCGGCGAGGTTCTGACAACGCGACCCGCCGGCAAGGATGCCGGCGCTCCCAGGCGCCAAAGACTCGCGAATGAGTTCCTGGACGAGCGCAGAGGCGGGTTGCGACTGGAAATACGAGGGCGGTCGGTTAGAATGTGGGCCGGAAATGCTGATGCAATGAGCGGCCCGGCCATTTACTGCTTCGATAATAACGCCACTACGCGGGTTGCGCCCGAAGTGGTGGAGGCGATGGTGCCATTTTTGCGGGAGTATTGGGGGAATCCGTCGAGCACATACACCTTTGGGCGGCAGCTTGGTCGGCATCTGGACGAGGCGCGGGAGAAGGTGGCGGCGCTGATCAATGCGGAGCCGAGGGAGATCGTGTTCACCAGTTGCGGGACCGAGAGCAACAACGCGGCGATTCACAGCGCATTGGTGACGCAGCCCGAGAAGCGGCATGTGCTGACGACGGCGGTCGAGCATTCGGCGAACATCAAGTTCTGCGAGTTGCTGCAAAAGCGGGGGTATGCGGTGACGCTCCTGCCGGTGGGGACGGATGGCGCGCTGGACCTGCGACGGCTGGAGGAGGAGATCCGCCCGGATACGGCTATCGTCTCGGCGATGTGGGCGAATAATGAGACGGGGGTGCTGTTCCCGGTGCGGGAGATTGCGGCGATTTGCCGGAGCAAAGGGGTGCTGTTTCACACGGATGCCGTGCAAACGCCGGGCAAGCTGAAGATTGATGTCCGGGAGGCGGAGGTGGACTTCCTGTCGCTATCGGCGCACAAGCTGCACGCGCCCAAGGGCATCGGGCTGCTCTACGTGCGACGGCGGGCGAAGTATCAACCATACATCGTCGGCGGCGGACAGGAGCGCGGGCGGCGGGGCGGGACGGAGAATGTCGCCGGCATGGTCGCCTTTGGGCGGGCGGCGGAGCTGGCGATGGCGGGCCTGGACGACGAGAACACACGCGTGCGCGCGCTGCGAAACAAGCTGGAGAGCGGCATCATGGCCGGCATCGCGGGCACTTCGCGGAACGGCGCCCAGGAGCCCCGGCTGCCGAATACGAGCAACATCGCCTTCGAGGGCGTCGAGGCGGAGGGGATACTGATGTTGCTGGACCAGGCCGGTATTTGCGCGTCGAGTGGGTCGGCCTGCACGACCGGGTCGCTGGACCCGTCGCATGTGCTGACGGCGATGGGATGCAGCGCGGCGCGGGCGCGGGGAAGCATTCGGTTCAGCTTGAGCCGGTATAACACGGAGGCGGAAGTGGAGTATGTGCTGGAGCGGTTGCCGGGGATTATCGGGCGGCTGCGGGCCAGCGCGCCGCCGGGGTGAGGAGAGGGGGAAATCCGAAGGCCGAGATTCGAAGGCCGAAGGAAGGCCGTCCACCCTCCGCAGTGCTGCTGCGGAGGACGGGAAATCCGAAGTCCGAAGGCGGAGGGGAAAGGTGGAGCGAGGGAGTCGGGGGTGGGGTGGATAGCCAATGGGCAATAGCCGATAGCCAATCGCAAAGGGCAAATGGACAAGGAAGCGACCGGGGCGGGGTTGGGAAATTTCCTTTGCACGGGGTGGGGCGAGGTGGTCCAATGTGGCTTGAAAATGATGAAGCTACGACTCAATGGCCTGGTCGAATCACTGGTTTCCCTTTCACTTGTTGCCGCGCTTGCGGGGTGCGTTAGCTCGCGCACGGCGGAGAGTAACGCGCGGGCGGAGCGGGCGCGGGTCTTGATTGGGACGCGGGGGACTTATTGCAGCGCGCCGCGCAAGGCGGATATGCGAGTGGATGTGGACCGGCTGGTGGCCCAGCTCGTGGAGCTCCATGCGAACACGTACAGCTTTTGCATCCATGCTTACCCGACGGATTGGGATGACCTGAAGCTCTTTCTGCCGCGGGCGCGGGAGAAGGGTATTCGCGTTTGGGCGTCGGTGGTGCCGCCATCGGAGTCGGCGCCGCGCACAAAGTTTTATGCCGAGCCATTCCGGCTGGACTACGTGCGCTGGGCCCAGGAGTTCGCCAAGCTCAGCCTGCAGGAGCCCAACCTGGTGGCGTGGAGCATTGATGACTTCACGCACAACCTGACGAAGACCTACACGCCAGCTTACGTGAAGCAGATGCTCGACGCGTCGCATGCGATCAACCCGCGGCTGGCCTTCGTGCCGTGCTGCTATTTCCCCACGATCAAACCCGCGTTCGTCACCAACTACTGCCACCTGATTGACGGCATCCTGTTCCCCTACCGGCACGAGTCCGCCGGGGCGAACTTGAAAGATCCGAGCCTGGTGGCGTCAGAGGTGGGGCGGATCAAGGCGCTGGTCGGGCCGTCGTTCCCGGTGGTGCTGGATATTTACGCGACAGCCCACAGCCGACTCGGAGCGACGACGCCCGAGTATGTCGAGCAGGCGATGATAGCGGGCAGGCAGGCGGCGGATGGGGTGATGATTTACTGTCACCAGGATCCGGTGAAGAACGCCGAGAAGTATCAGATTATAAAGCGGCTGTTTGGGCAATGGGCGAGGGAGTGAGTATGATTGCTACTGACAAGGTGCCGGATGCGCTGGGGCACTTCGGCCCGTATGGTGGGCGGTTTGTGCCGGAGACGCTGATGCACCCGTTGCAGGAATTAGAGCAGGAGTATCTCCGCTCGCAGCGGGACCCGGCGTTCCAGCGGGAGTTCGAGTATTACCTGAAGGAGTTCTGTGGGCGGCCCACCCCGCTCTATTTCGCCGAGCGGCTCACGCGCGAACTCGGCGGAGCACAGATTTACCTCAAGCGGGAGGATTTGCTCCACACCGGGGCGCACAAGATCAACAACTGCATCGGCCAGGTCCTGCTCGCGCGGCGCATGGGCAAGACGCGCGTCATCGCCGAGACTGGCGCGGGGCAGCACGGCGTCGCCAGCGCCACCGTGGCAGCCATGTTCGGGTTGAAGTGCGTGGTCTATATGGGAGCGGTGGATTGCGAGAGGCAATCGCTCAACGTGTTGCGCATGAAGATGCTCGGGGCGGAGGTGGTGCCGGTCACGGCGGGGCAACAGACTTTGAAGGAAGCGATTAACGAGGCGATGCGGGATTGGGTCACCAATGTCCGCACGACGCATTACATCCTCGGCACGGTGTATGGGGCGCATCCGTACCCGCTCATGGTGCGCAATTTCCAGCGGGTCATCGGCGACGAGGCGCGGCGACAGATACTGGACAAGACCAAGCGCCTGCCAGACCTGCTGGTGGCGTGCGTCGGCGGCGGGTCCAATGCGATGGGGCTGTTCTACCCGTTCCTCAATGATGAGTCGGTGCGGATGGTCGGAGTCGAGGCGGGGGGTGAGGGCATCGCCGCGGGCAAGCACGCGGCCCGGTTTCAAGGCGGGTCATTGGGCGTCCTCCAGGGCACGCGGTCGTATCTGTTGCAGGACGAGTTTGGGCAGGTCCAGCTCACCCATAGCGTTTCGGCTGGACTGGACTACGCGGCCGTCGGGCCGGAGCACGTCTGGCTGCGGGACCTGAAGCGCGTCGAATACACATACGCCACCGACGACCAGGCGCTGCACGGGTTCAAGGAACTGGCGCGGCTGGAAGGGATTATCCCTGCGCTGGAAAGCGCCCATGCGGTCGCGGAAGTCATCCGCTGCGCGCCGGTGTTGGCTAAGGATCAGATTATCATCATCAACCTGTCCGGGCGCGGGGACAAGGATGTGGCGCAGGCGGCGAGATTCCTGAAGCTCTGATTATCGCCTCTTGGCCTTCTTCCCCTGCTCGTCGGTGAGCCGGCCGGTTACGATGGCCTTGGCTTCGCCGCCGCCGGTGAAGGTGCAAGTCTTGGTGTCGGTGGGCGAACCGCTGGGCTTATAGGTCACCGTGATAATCTGCGCCTCGTTTGCGCGCAGTGAGTAGTCTCCGCCGGAGAGGACATGGAAAGGGGCCGGGACAGTCGCCTTGCCCACCAGCCTGCCGACGCCCATGTTCTCGACGACAAACGTATTGGTGGCGGTCGTGCCCCGCTGCACCGCGCCGAAGTTCAGGGTCATGGGGGTGACGTAGATCACGGGGGTGGTGAAGAGCGAGTCTGCCTCCGCGATGCCGGGAATACCCAATAACAGGACCGCTGCTGCGGTCAGGGCTAACAGTGTTTTCATTGCATCAATACGCGTTCCGAATTGCCGGCGGAGACCAACTGGACCAGCCAAGCGATGCCGGGCTGAGCTTGCAGGTTGGGTTTCGTCCGTGCCAGTGAACCATACCACGCTGGGGGCGCGGGGCACAAGCTTTGGGGAGAATGGCCGGCCCCCGAAGACACGGCCAGTGACAAACTCCTGCGTAACCCCTTGTAGGAGACGACGTAAGGAGTCTCTCACTAAACCCAGTCTGGTCCTTGCGTAAGCTGTTGATCAGAGACTCCTTACGTCGTCTCCTACAACATTTTGGGCCAGACTTTGTCACTGGCCGTGCCCCCGAAGAGATTTGAGCCTTCTGGCGTCGGCTGCTACCGGGCACGCTATTCTCCAAATACGCTCTCATGTTCAAAGCGATTATTCGCCGAGGTTGCGCCGCAGTAACTCCCCAAGCCTCAACGGGGACAAGACGATCAGCGTCTTGCCTTTCACTGTGACCAGCTTTTGCTGCCGGAACTTGGCGAGCGTGCGGGAGAAGGTCTCACTGACCGTGCCCAGCTCGGCGGCCAGCACGCGCTTGGTGGTCTTGAGTTCAATGGCGACCGGCCGGGCTGATTCCGGGTTCGGACAGCGCTTGATCAGCCAATTGGCCAGGCGGGTTTCCACGTCCTTAAGTGTGAGATCTTCAAGCTGCGCGATCAGGGTGCGCAAGTGCACGCTCATCGAGCCCAGCATCCGCAACGCCAGCTCGGGCTGGCGCTTGAGCAAGGCCAGAAAACCGGCCTTCTCCACCAGCAACACCTGCGAGGATTCTACTGCGCAGGCGTCAGCCGGATAGCCCGCCGCCGTCGCCACGGCCACTTCGGCGAAAGACTCCCCGGGCCGGAAGATATGGATCACCTGTTCCTTGCCGACGGCATTGACCCGATGGACGTTGATCGCGCCTTTCTGCGTGATGTAGAAGCCCTGGGCTGGAGCGCCTTCGCGAAAGAGGTAATCCCCTTTGTCGAGCGATTTAACGAGGGTGATCTCAGCGACAGCATGGAAGTCGCCCGCCCCGAGGCCGGCGAAGAGCTGGCAACCACGGAGCGTGTTAATGATCGCGGCGTGCTTAAAATCTGTGAGCGAAGCGGCCATATCGGTATGGCGGGATTTGAACCGCTTTTAGCCCAGAAGTAAACCCCCCAATCATTCAGGGGAGCCTCGGGGGAGCCTCGGGGGAGCCTCCGGGGAGCCTCGGGGTAGCCTCAGGGTGGCTTCAGGGTGCCTACCGGTTGGCCACCAGATGGCCTGGGGGGAGCCTTGGGGTAGCCTGAGGGTGGCTTCGACCCGGACTTCCGCAAACCCATCGCCACTATGAAGCGCAGGAGGCCGGACTCGGTGAGTACTTTGCGGCTTGCCTCCGGGCGGACATTGAGGGCCTGAGAATACCTGCAATCTTCCGAAAGGCATTGGGTTTAGCCCGGAAACCGCACGACATACCAGTGGCGCGGCCCCTGCGTGACCGTTTCCGTCGCGACCGCCGTCCCTACCAACTCGGCCCCAGTGCGCTGTTGCCAGTCGGCCAGAGTGGTGTGGTGGTCCGCCAGGTCTTGCTCCCCGACTACGGCGTATCGGATATGGCGCTGGCGGATGTACTCGGGCGTATCGGTCAGAAGGACATGTTCTACCCGCCGGCTCCCCAAGGGACGCCAGAGCGAGATGTCAATGTCATCCTCGGTGCCTATGAACCCGACCACCTTCAGACCCGGCGGTAAGAGCGCGCGGACATTGGCCAGAGGGTCCGAGCGGACGTTGTACACGCTATAGACGGTCAGGGCGCGCTGCAGCAGGGAATTGTTGGGCTTCCAGGCCACGAGCCTGGACAAGACCGTCTGGGCGGGCCACAACGGGCGGCCCGGAGTCAGGACCAGCACGGGTACGGCGAGCAGCATGACGCCCATTGCCAGCCTGCGCCACCAACGGCGGCGGACGACCCAGGCCTGCCCCGCGCCGATCAGCAACGCCGGCAGGAGCATAGGGTAATAGGCGGATATATGGCGGGGCAAGTCCATCAGCGCCACTTTCATGAAATAGACCAGCAGCGAAATCCACGGTGCCACCAACACCGCCCGGCGCAAGGCGACCGGCACCGCCGGCACGGGAGCGCAGCCTTCAGGCTGCAGAACGCCGCCCCCGTCGCCAACCGCCTGGGCTCGTTCCCGGCTTCGACCCCGGCCTGCACTGCTGCAGCCTGAAGGCTGCGCTCCGCTCGGGCCTGGGCGCCTCCACAAGACCCACCCCGCCAGCAGCGATATTACCAGCAACCAACTGACGCCGAAGCCGACTCCTGACGATTCCTCGGTCGGCATTTCTCCCAAGGCATAAAAGCCGGCCTCGAAATTGGCGACCATCGGACCGACCAGGGCGTCGGGCAGCAACGTCAGCGCCGATTGATTCCACCACCGCGCTGCGGGGAAGAACGGCGGCGCAAGGTTCTTTAGCAATAGCAACGTGTTTCCCCAGAGCCCCACGATTGGCTGCTTCATCTCGGTCACAGCGCGTTCGAGCTTGAGCCCCGTCCAATCGCCGCAATAGCGCGTGTTCAAGGCAGCCGTCGGCAGAAAAGAGACTGTCACGCACAGCAACACCAGCGCGAACGTGGCCGCATAGGTGAGAACTCTGGAGCGCGGACATTCTTGTCCGCCCCGCTGTCGTGTGCCCGGGGTCGGCACCGCATTGGCAGGCGGTGGCTGGCGGGACCCTGTTGCGGACAGGAATGTCCGCGCTCCACGGAAGGGAAACAGCGCCGCAGAGCGTCCCAGCAAAATCGGCAACAGGGGCAAAACCACGATGGCCCACGGCAACAGCAAGGGCAGGTTACTTACTTTGGCGCCGGCCAGCAAAGCCGCCGACAGGAAGGAGAGCCAGAGGTCGGCGGGACGGCGTGAGGTCCAGGCGCGGAGGCCGAAATCCACCGCCGCCAAGGCATAGACAGCAGGCATGGTATCATTGCCCAGGCTGCCGCCCTGGAGCAGAAAGTTATACCCAGTCGGTAACAGCCACATCCAGTGCCATGCCACGCGGGGCCGCACCCCCAGGCGCGTGCAGACGCTGAAGATCAGGCCGGGCATCAGCAGCAAAGGGATGTAATTGATCAGGAACAGCGCGCGGTCCGAGCGCGTGAAAAGCACCAGGGGAGCCATCAGCCATTCCAGGCCGCAGGGCCGGTTGTTCATGCGGGTGACTGGAGTATGGATCCAGTGCCAATGCTCCGCCGCCAGCCAGTGTAAAACGCGGGGCACGCGGCAGCTCAAGGCCTCATGGGTGGTCGGCGGGTAGCACACACTCCCGAGCAGAACCAGCAGCGTCAGCCCGGCAAAACCGGCCGGCAGCCATCGCCCAAACCGCGTCCGGGTCTTCCTCCAGTTGAAGGCTCCGCCCGCCGTAAAGCCCAGCGCCTTGCGCCCCAGCCAGAGGCACACCACCACTACGCAGCCAAAGACCGCATAGCCAACCCGATTGAGCTGCCCCAGCGCCGACAGCAGCCAACCCGCGACGCTCGCGAGAACTGAGAGCCAAATCCAGACTCTGACCAACGGAAGAAAGGACATTTGGTGCGAGCACGCTACCGGCGCTCGCAACCTGCGTAAAGCTGGAAACCTTCCGCCGGGGGGCCGGGGGCGTATCTTGGAGATCCCACCAGTGCATAGGAGCGCAGCCTTCAGGCTGCAGAACGTGCGAATACCCGAGCGTCCCGGACAAACCCGACACTCCACCACAACCCGCATCTCTGCAGCCTGAAGGCTGCGCTCCTATGCCGGTCGGACCATCCCGCCGCCTGGTGGTACGTCCGAGATGCGCCCGGGGGCCGGTGCGAAGGGGGTGAGCCCCGTCCCCCCCGCGCACGGCCAGTGACAAAGTGCGGCCCAAAACGTTGTAGGAGACGACGTAAGGAGTCTCTGAGCAACAGCTTACGCAAGGACCAGACTGGATTTAGTGAGAGACTCCTTACGTCGTCTCCTACAAGGGGTTACGCAGGAGTTTGTCACTGGCCGTGCCCGCGTGATCTCCGGAGTGAAAAGAAACCTGTGCTGCTTCGCCAGGAGGGTGTAAAGTCAGCGCCTTTCCGATCATGAAACAAACCCATTGGCTTGTCGCCGGGCTCACAATGGCAGTGCTGGCCCTGCCAGCCAAGGCTCAGCCCCGCGCCGTCAAGCTGTGGCCCCGACTCACCCAAGGCATTTACAACCACGCGAACGTTTTGGCCATGAGATGCGAAGTCGCCGACGATGGTCTTACCGTCACCGATGCGGCCTGGGACAGCTACCAGGTAGCGGGCTGTGCCAAACGCTGGACCTTGGACATGGGGGCGCCTATGGACGCGCCCCTCAAGCAGTACAAGTTCAGCGCCAGATTTGCCGGGCTGCCGGTCAACCTGACGGTCGAGTTTTACAACCCGGCCAAGCCGTGGGAGGTGAAGGAGAATTACCAGGAAATCCTGCTTCTGGGGGGCAAGCAAAGCATTGGATTGCCGGAGTGGTTTCACACGCCGACCAACCGGCTCGCGTATGATTTTGATGAAGGCGACTGGTTTCCATCCGGCTGGACGCTGCCGCGCGGCAAGTATGCCCTCTGGCAGGGGGCGGCGAAGGCGCGCCAGCGGGATCGCAAGGGCCAGTGCCCGATGTACGACTTTGGATTCACCCATGTTTCGCCCATCGCCATGACGCACAACGGTGCTCAGGGCACGCGCAAAGGCCGGGCCCACCTTTTCACCGACAACGAGTGGATTCCCTTTGACGGGGCCAAGGACGGCTTCACTGCGGATCCGACCAATCCCAAGAACTGGAAGATCGAGCCGTTCCATCATTATGCCGACACCTGCGCCGTCATCATTCCCGACTTCGAGGCACCCGGCAGCCACGCCTGGGCGGATCACCAATATGACGCCTTCGCCAGGCTCGTCGGCGAGGTGCGCGCCCGTCATCCGGACGTGTTGATTGGCTGCTGGGGCGTGGGGGTGCTGAACGCATCGTTCCGCATCTTCGACAGCCGCTGGGAAGGCAAGCCGACTGGCGTGGTGGATCTCACCGGCGCCAAACAATGGCGTGACAAGTATGAGCATCCTGCCGCCGACCTGCACCCCGTCTTCAAGCGCTGCAACCTTAACTTCGGCAATCCGTCGGTCTATTGGATCAACAACTCCAAGCCGTCTCAGCTCTATGCCTTCGTCCAGGAATGGGAGCAGGGCAAGCTGGCCCGCCCGCAGGTGCCGAACGTTCTTTCCACGTGGATCCAGGTCGAGTTCGTAGATGATTACCCGCTCTCCCATTACCGGTTCACCGATGCCGATGGCAAGACCCGGCTGGAAGCCATCAAGCATCAGGTGCCAGCCTCCGCCACTTACGCGCTATCCTTGTTCGGTCACTGCCTGATGGATGGCCTCCAATGCTGGGACGTCGGCACCCGATACTCCGAGGAACTGCGGGATTATTCGGACTGGCGCGCCCGTGAGCCGAGCCTCCAGCGCTCGATCAATGGGGTCGAGGTCCCCCTCAACTACTACCTGAAGTATTTCGGATTCTATAACTTCCACGTCCTCGGCATGTGGCAAGCCAGCCGGAACAAGGACATCATCGAAGCGGCGACCGCGTGGGAAATGCCGGAAATCCGCTCATCGAGGAATAACGTGTGGCGTGTCGGCGACGAGCGTTTTCCCAGTTTTGCGAGTCTCCACAAGGAGCCCCTGGTTCGCCTCAAGCCCTCCGCGGACGGCAAAACGCTGCTCGTCCTGGCCTGCAATCCGCACAACCAGGGCGTCGAGCAAGTCAGGGTGAGGCGTCCCGGCGGCACGGAGGAGTTTGGGCTCGAATTGGTGGGTGATTTCCCGACCATCAAACGTTTCCCGGTCCCTCCTGGATCTCCTGGAGGGTCTTGAGTTTGGCGCGACCGCGCTGGGCCGCCTGGGCAGAGGGTTTGGCGGCGGGTTGCCGGCGCAAGCTTCTGGCGCAACGCCAGTCCTTGATTTGCCTTGCGCTGGAAGGCCGGGGCGGATTCGTTTGAGATATGAAGCATGGCCGGGCAACCTTTGTGACAGCCCTCGCGGCCTGGCTGGTGTTGACGACATCAGCCGTGACCGTGGTGACTTGGGGCAATCCGAAGATGCGGGCGGTGCTGGGGATGGGGTGGGGGTTGATCCTGCTGTGGATTGGGGTGGGCGGCACGCTCATGTACCGGTTCCGAGAACCGGTTCGCGAGGCGGTGTCGAAAATCCGGCTGGACTGGAGGTTGAAGTTCATCCTGTTTGCCACCCTCCTTGCGCTGACGGAAGAAGCCATCACTACCACCATGACCAATCTGGCCCCTTTGTTCGGCGTGAAGTTGGGAGAGGCCTACATCACCGCCTCGACGAACTACCTGGACGTGGTAGCGCTGCACAGCGTCGTCATGTTTGTGCCTTTGTTCGTGGGATGGGCGGCAATCCTCTCTCGATACGCTTTTAGTCCCTTCGCGGTGTTTCTCCTGTTTGGCCTGACTGGAACGGCGATGGAAACCAACTTCGGGTTAAAGAACCCGCTGGAATTCGGCCTTTGGATTTTCGTCTATGGCCTGATGGTGTTCCTGCCGGCGTACTGCGTGCCCTCCGAGAGAACGACGCGTTCCCTGCGCTGGTGGCACTATCCCCTGGCGGTGTTCGTGCCGTTTCTGTTTATACTGATCGTGCCTTTGCCTTTGGTCGCCGGCCTGTTGTTTCCGCACCACCCGAAGATTCATTTTCCGCCGATTGGGCATTAAGTCCTTCACTCTATGGGGAAAACACCCCATAGCGGGTTTATGACGAACAGGTGGAGTTGGTGGACCAGATTGCCGAACGCATCCAGATGCTCGGCGGGCTGAGCTACGCCGTGGCGGCGGATGTGGCCGAGAACACGAACATCCCGCGTCCGCCGAAAGGCCGCGAGGAGGTGCCCGTGCAGATCTCCCGCTTGCTGACTGCGCACGAAATCATCCTCCAGGGAGCCCGGGCGGCGGCAAGGAAGGCCACAGAAATGGGCGACGACGGAACGAACGATCTGCTGGTGAGCAACATCATTCGGACCAACGAGATGCAGGTGTGGTTCCTGGCCGAGCATCTTGTGGATACTCCCCAGGTGGTCGCGTAGGGGCCAACTCACGCTACTTGATGACAAACGTTGCGCAGAAACCGCGACACGCCGACCCCTGAATTCAGGACTTGAGCCGAGGGGGCGGTGTTGTTCTCGCTGGGATGGGGTGTTGGCCCGGGTGGAGCAACTCTTAGCGGAGCCTTCCCCTGGCTGGGTTCCACTGAAAACAGCTATGAACCT
>CAVXLO010000008.1:0-29335 GCA_963762555.1 uncultured Verrucomicrobiae bacterium | reverse complement strand
ACTCGTCCGGGTCCTTGATCGCGCCGCGTGGGTCGGCCTGTTCGTTGCTGCGGTCCGTCATCTCATCTCACCCTTTCTTCGAACAGGTGTGCCAGTACCCCGATCGGTCCCGCTTCATGCCGCACCCCGACGCCTACGATCGGCCGGTGAGCGTGGACCGGGGTGCGGTGGTGGTCGGTGCAGGCGTCGCGGGGGTGGCCTGCGCGGTGGAGCTGGTCCGGGCCGGCGTCCGGTGCGGGTCCGCGAGCGGGGGCACGTCTGCGGCGGCCGGATGGCAAGCAAACGCTTCGCGGGGCGACCCGCCGACATCGGCGCCGCGTACTTCACCGTGAGCGACACCGACTTCGCCGCTGTGGTCGAACGTGGCGCGCCGCCGGCCTGGTCCGGGAGTGGACCGACACCTTCCAGTCGTACGACACGAACGGCCGCCACGAGGTTCCCGGCCCGATGCGCTACGCCGCGCCGCGCGGACTGCGGTCGCTCGTCGAACACCTGGCCGCGCCACTGCCGGTGACCGTCGACCGGCTGGTGCTCAGCGTGGGACCCGGGCCGACGGTCGACGGCGAGCGGGTCGGCGTGTGGCCCTGGCCATGCCGGGCCCGCAGGCCGCCCTGCTGCTCGACCCCGCACTTGCCGACGCCACAAGGGTCGTGCAGGCGCAGACCTGGTCGCCGTCGTTGGCCGCGGTGCTGCGGTTCCGGTCCCGGCACTGGGCCGGCTTCCAGGGTGCGTTCGTCAACGACCATCGGGTGCTCAACCTCGTCTGCGACGACGGTGACCGGCGGGGTGACGACGCGCCAGTGCTTGTCGCGCACACAGTGCCGGAGTTCGCCGCCCGACACCTCGCCCAGCCAACCGGGCCGGCCCGGCGATCGAACAGGCCGTGCGGGACCTGCTCGGCCTGCACGAGGAGGCCGCCGACGTGCACGTGCACCGCTGGACGTACGCGAAGCCGGCCGGCGACACCACCGGCGGCACCTGCCACCTCGACGCCGACGGCATCGGCCTGGCCGGCGACGCGTTCGGCAAGCCCCGGGTGCAGAGCGCGTGGCGGTCCGGCCGCGACCTCGGTCGCGCCCTGGCGGCCCGGCTCGGCTGACTGCTCGCCCCGGGCTCAGGCGTGGCCCGCGCCGACGGGTCGGGCGTCGCCGCCACGTTCGGACGGATCCGCGGTGCGCTCGCCCTCGCGGTCCAACAACTGCATGACCGGGGTCGCCGCGATCCCGTGCACCACCACGGAGACCAGCACCACCAGCCCGACAGTGGCCCACAGCAGCTCCGCCTGCGGAAAGTCCGCCTGCGTGGTGGCGTACGCGAGGTAGTAGAACGAGCCGACCCCGCGGATGCCGAACAGCGAGATCACCAAGTGCTCGGCCGGCCGGCCCGGCGCGCCGCGCAGCGACAACCAGCCGATGACCGGCCGGATCAGGAAGACCAGCAGCAGCCCGACGGTCGCCGCCTGCCAGGTCAGCGGGGCGAGCAAACCAGTCACGATCGCGCCGCCCAGCAGCAGCAACAACACCGCAGCAGCCGAAGACCGTGCCGTTGGCGGGCTTGAACATAACCCCGTAAATCGAGGCGTCGAAATCGGCATACGTGCGGTAGAGCTGCAATGCCGAAGGCGTGGGCGTGATCAAATTGCCCGAGGGGTCATACTTGGGACCATATCCCCGGTCGCTGGGCAGCCCCTCATACCGCAGGTAATAGTGGAGGTTGGCAAAGCCTGACCCCGCCAGACCTGGTCCGTTCGATGGCCATCGTACGGCCAGTCAAGGGATCAACATAGGGATCTTGCGCCACGCTGCTGTCCACATAGCTGCTGACCGCATTCGGCGCGTAGGCCGACGCATACGTGCCGGGATCTTGGCCCGGCCCAATCGCATTGGTCAGCGTGGTTTCGTCGAGCGTATAGTTGCCGCTGTTTGGGTCGCGTGCGCCGCTGGTATCCGTCATGGAAACGGAAACCGTGGCCAGACCGTCCACGGGATCATCCGCCACAAAGCTATTCGCCACACCGCCGCTCGAATTGGTGGTGGCAATGTTATTCAACTGCACGCCCCAGTAGTTGTTCGTGGTGAGCTGAACAATGCTCCAGGACAACGCACTAGGAACCGGACGCGCCACATAGACCTGGGAATGGCTGTTGGCATCAAACCTCGAATAGGCAACCAGCGGCACACCGTCGCGGTCAAAGGAAAGCTGGGGCTGCCCGTTGAGCAGTCCGGCGTTTTGCGGCACGTCGTCCACGATGGGCAGCGTCGCAAACTGCGTCAGGGGCAAGGTCAACGCCCGGCCAAAGGCGTCCGTCCAATTCGTCAAATCCGCGGTGCGGGCATAGGAAAGCCGGAAGTTATCAACCCCGTCACTGGCGCGCCACACGTAGAGGCAATGCAAATAGCCTCCGCTCACGGTGAACGACGGATAGACGCTGTAAATACCCGTCCAGGCAAACGGCGGCGTCGCCCCCGCGGGATTCGAATACGTCTGGCTCGCCGTGTCATATTTCAGGAGAAACCACGCTCCGACGAGCTGGTGCTGTTATGGCTGCGATACGAAAAGATGAACTCCTGGTTCGGGCCCGTAAGAAATGCCGGATAGGTCGAGTACGGTTCGTAGCTGGATTCCAAAGTGGAGAAACTTGCGGCATGAACCCGGGGTCTTGCAACTGGGCGGCATTCGTCAACGGCTGCCTGAAGCGGAAATAGACCAACGGCTGGTTGTGATAATCCCCCGTGAGGTGCAGATGACCCGTCGGATCCACGCCCAGCGCAATGTAATTGTGCGCGTCCCAGCCGCCCCATCGGTTGCTGGTGGTCAGGTAATACCATTGCGTCGAGTCAAGGTTGCGCGCCGCCACCGTCATATAGCGATTGGAATTGTAATAACCGGCCACTTGCAGGTTTTTCAACGTTACCAAGGCAAAGCCAACCACGTCCCCCGACCAGACCGAATCAATGTTCAGCGCCGCTCCCGGGGCCAGTGGGTCGCTCGCAAAGTCCGCGGAACTTTGACTGCGCATCCGGTAAAAGACATTGGTCAACGCCGGGTTGATCGTGCAACTGAGGTTCGTCACCCCATCCGAGCCGGCCACGTCGAACCAATCATTCGAGTTCGCCACGCTCACCGAGTTGGACTGCACCATCCAGCCGAGGTAATTGTTCCGCCAGGTAAGCGAGAACGTCCCGCCGCTGACGCCGACGCTTTGAAAGCTCGGGCGGCGCCGGGGCCGTCACGACGACGATCCTGCCGTCCGCCGCCAGGCTTTCCGAGAAAGTGTAGCCGGGCGGATAGCTGATGCTGGCAAAGGCCCCGCTGCGGCTGTTGGCGCTGAATAATTGGAAGCTGTCCCCCGCTTGCAAAGGAGTGTCGCCCACATTCGCAATGACCAGCGTGCCGCCATAAGTCAGCGCGCCGGAAACCTGAACTCCCGTGCTCGTCAACGCCTCGCCCGCGCGCCCAATCTGCATGCGCGTCGTGCTCCCTGCCCCCAGAGCCAGCGGGCTGTTGAACTTGAGCGTGCCGCCCGCGCCAAAACCCGCCCCGGGAATCAGCGATGCCGTCCACCGTCACGGCGCCCGCCACCGTGCCCGCGCCCGCCAAAGTTTGCGCTGCGCCAACCGTGAATGGAGCGGCGGAGACATCCAGCAGCGCCCCCGCCGCCACGGTGAGGTAGCTCGAACTGGCAATCGAACCCGCCCCTCTCAAGTCGAGCGTGCCGGCGGATACCGTCGTCGCGCCGCTGTAGGAGTTCGCGCCGGAAAGCGTCCAAGTGCCGGCGCCGGCCTTGGTGAGGCTCAGGCTGCTGGTGCCGGGGGCATCGCTAATGACGCCGCTCATCACGCCGTTACCCGCGCCGATCAGTTGCAACTGGGGAGTCGGCCCCACCCCGGCGACGCTGACCTTGCCGCTCAAGGTCAACGTCTGTCCAGCCACGGTGTTCTCAATGATGCCCCCATCGGCAGTGCCGCTGTGACTGGAGATGGTGATGGCGCGGTTACAGGTGCCGCCGTTGGCACCGGTGAACTGCAGGGTGCCGAACCCATTAAAGCCGCTTTGACCGAAGGTGATGCTCGTGCCCTGGCCGATGGCGGAGGGCAGGCCGCCATCGGAGACGGAGCTGACGCTGATTGTCCCGGCCAGGCAACCGAGAGCGCCGGAGAACGAGTTGTTGGGATTGCTGAGGTACAGCGTGCCCTGATCCGTGCGCCGCACAATGCCGCTGCCGGTAGCGATGATCCCGGTCTCGCTGATGTTTGCTGTGCCTCGGGCCGTAAAGGTGGAGCCATTCCCAGTGATTCCGCCGCTGAGTGTCAGGGGACCGCTGCCGCTATTATAGAATATGCCGCTACCAGTCAAATGGATGACGCGGTCGGAGGAGGCTGTCCCGCCGGTGTAGGTCATGGTGCCGGCCAGGTTGATGGTGCCGTTGGCGATCGTGGTGGGCGCTCCCAGGGCGCTGGCACCCCCGCCTACCGGGTGGATGCTGTTGAAAGTCAAAACGCCGGCGGAGACGGTGGTTTGGCCTGAGTACGTGTTACTGCCGGAGAGGGTGAGCGTGCCGCCACCGCTCTTGGTCAGGGTGCCGCTGCCGCCTATCGGCCCGCCGTTCAAGGTGTAGGTCCCGGAAGCCGCGCTGACCGTGGTGGAGCCAGGCGCCACGCCGCCGGCGGCAACTGTAACCGTGCCGCCCGCCGTATTGGTGAAAGTGACATTGTCGCCGTTCATGAACAAACTTGCCTCGCCGGTCCAATTGGGGGTCAGTCCAACATCCCAAACGCCGGAGGTCGTGTTCCAAATGAGGTTGGCAGCTTGGGGGTGGGCGACGCCGAGGGCCAGGGCAAGCAGGAAGAGAATCCCCTGAGCCAGCTCGTGCTTTGAACGCAGGAACCGCCCACGCGCCCGCCTTCGGCACCCTCTCCCCCTCTGAGGGGGAGAGGGAGAGCGAGAGGGGGCCGTTTTGTCCCGGTTGGGGTTCATCGAAAGGCCCAGGCCATCAATCATCCGCAACGGGCATCCGCGAGGCCATGTAGCGTCCTACGGCCTCGGCGCGCGAGCGGACGTGCAGCTTCTCATAAGCATGCTTCAAGTGGCTGCGCACCGTTTCGATACTCACCGCCAGGCGGTCGGCGATTTCCTTGTTCGAGTAGCCCTTGGAGAGCAGCACCAGCGTCTCTTCCTCCCGCGCGCTGAGGCGGAAGGTCTCCTCTTGCAGGCGGGATTTCTGTCGAAACGACGCCACCACCAGCCGCGCCACCTCGCTGCTCATCGGCGCCCCCCCGCCCAGGACGTCGAGCAGCGCCGCGCGCAACTGCTCCGGCTGCGTGCGCTTGAGCAGATAGCCGTCGGCCCCAGCCTCCAACGCAAGGAACACCAGTTCGTCGTCGTCGGACGCCGTGAGCACCACGATGCGGGAAGCGGGCAGGGCCGCCTTCAGGCGGGCGGTGCATTCGATGCCGGACATGCGCGGCAGGAAGATGTCCATGAGAATGATGTCGGGCCGGGTCGCCGGCACCTGGCGCACCGCCTCTTCGCCGGACGAACAGGCGCAAACGCACAGGAACTCGGGGAAGGAGCCGATCAGACGGGCCCAGCTTTCCCGCACGTCGTGCTGATCTTCCACGATGGCCACGCGCGACGGCGTCTTGCAGAGTGGTTCTTTGGTCAGCATAGATTCAAGTTATCAGGAATCGCGGACTCGCGCATATCCCCCAAGTGGGTGAGGGTAGGCTTGGCGGCAGCACCTTGGCGAATGGGGAAGAGATTTGAAGTCCGAAGTCCGAAGTCCGAAGTCCGAAGGCCGGAGACCGAGTTTAACAGCGAAGACGCGAAGGCCGAAACCCAATGCAGCCTCTCTTCCATCTTTGCGTTTTCGTTGTTAATTCCGCCGTTCGGACTTCGGACTTCGGACTTCGGACTTCGGACTTCCGACTTACCATCCCCCAAGTGGGTGAGGGTAGGCAGGTTCACACCCATCTGCCCAGCCGGGGGCGGGGGTGGAGTGCGGCACCCTCAGCGTTACCCGGCATCCCTCGCCCGGTTTGCTGGCCACCTCGCAGGTGCCGCCGATTTCAGCCATGCGCTGCGTCAGGTTGGTCAACCCGTTCCGTTCCGCGCTCACCCCCGCCGGATCAAAGCCTTTCCCGTTGTCCTCCATGCTCACGACCACCTCCGCCCCCGGGCAGTGAATGCGCAGGAACAGCTCGGTGGCGCCGGAATGCTTGGCCGCATTGTTCAGGGCCTCTTTGACCGCCAGGAACAGATTCCGCCGCACCGGCAGCTCGAACGGCAGGGGCGGGACATCCGAACTCCACGTCCAGCCGGCAACGGATCGCCGTGTCGGCAAAAAACGACTGGGCGTACTTGCAGGCGTGCCTGGTGAAATCCCGCAGCGTGTCGTGGCGGGAGTTAACCGCCCAGACGACTTCATCCAGGGCCACTGAAAGGCCCGCGCGCCTTCTCCGCACAGCCGCTCGATCCCGGAGGAACCTCCCGCGCGGGACCGCCCCTCCTTCCGCGCCACCTCGCCCAGCAGCAGCAGTTGGGTCAAGCCCGCGCCGAGTTCGTCGTGAATGTCCCGGGCAATGCGCGCCCGCTCGCGCTGGAGCAGCTTTTGGCTCTTGGTGTGCATCGCCAGCCGCGCCATCAGTTGCAGACAGGCCAGCACGGCCACGCCGCAGACCGACAACAGCACGACTTGAAACCAGCCGCTGTTCCAGAAATGCAACTCGACGGGGTGAAGCGGCGGCAGGAGCGTCGGACCCGTCGGGGCGAAGGCCCAGGGCGACCCCTTGAATCGGCCCACAACCCTGGCGTGGGGCCAGTTCGGCGGGGCCTGGCGCCGGTGTTCCCACCCGCGCTCTTTTTCGGGGACGATGCGCCAGGTCGTGTCGCTCGGAATCTCAATCACGTTGCCGTCCGTCAACTCGATTCTCAGTCCCGCCAATACGCCGGCTTCCCTGGCGTCGTTGAACGCGTCCACCGCCAAGACATGCGCCCCCGGCGGCAACAACCAGGTCAGATCGTATTCCGAGACGCTGCGCCAATCGCTGCCCCGCCCGACCTCGCGCCCGTCGAGCAGAACGTGGTAACCATTGTCGGCGGTGATATCCAGCCGCGCCCGCATCACCTTGGCCCCCAGCGGAACTACAAAGGACCGCCACAAGCCGGCAGGTCTGCTTGTTAAAGGTATTTGTATCCCAAATCCACGCGCCGACACCCCAATCCGGATCGAGGCTCACTGCCGACAACGCATTCGACCCAACGTTGACCGCCTCCACGGTAAAAACCTGCGTCCCCAACGGCAGCCGCAACGACAGGTTGGTCCTGCGTTCGACCTCGCGCCCGTTGATCAGGAGGCGGAAAGCAGGATCAACCGTAAGCTCCAGCCGCGTGCCCACCTCCTTATTCCCTGGGGTGGCCGCGGCCGGCAAGGCATTCGAATCACTGTTGATCTCCGATGCCGGGGCCGCAGCGGCCAAAGACTCAGTCTGCACGGAGACCGCGAGCAAAACCCAAATCGCGACGGAAACCCCCGCTCGGCCCCGCACGACCGGCCGAAGCCATGACGAGTGCGGCTTCGCAGAGGTGCTGGCAGCGCCCTGCCGGGGCCGGCAGAACGATTCCGCTCGCAGAAACATAGCCCACGTCATCCTGCCATTCTGCCATCGGCCAGTGACCCGGGCAAACCTGAAAGGGCGCCCCTCCGCCGGAAAGCTGGGGCAATTAGGGGATCAGTTTCTCGCGTTGGCAGAACAATTAGCGTCAGCGCCGCGGGCAACCCCGCCACCACTGGCGTAAGGCCATCCATGCGCCCTGGAACCGGGATGGTGTACAGATGGCGTACAGATGGCGTACAGATCGGTGTACACAGCCACCTGGGGTGGTCTTGGTGGCTACCCGGAGGCTCCCTGCAGGCCACCGGCGGACTACGCTGGAGCGGAGGTTTGAGGCGGTGGAGTCGTTTCGCGGCGAACGGTCCCCTGCCCTGCGGCTTGGACCGCTTTGACGGGCGCGAGCGCGCTTGGCGCCGGCGCCGGGAAGCGGGCGGCCTGGAGAGAATGCAGAAGGCAGAAGGAAGAATGCAGAAGGAAAGAACATCAGGCGCAGCGCCTACTTGCTTCCGCATTCCGCATTCGGCATTCTTCCTTCTGGTGACGGCCATTCTCGGCATCTCAGCGTTCTACCACGACAGTGCCGCGGCGCTGGTCGTGGATGGGGACATTGTGGCCGCGGCGCAGGAGGAGCGGTTCACCCGCAAAAAGCATGACCCCGGGTTCCCGGAGAACGCCATCGCGTATTGTCTCAGCGAAGCGCGGCTGAAGCCGGAGGACCTGAATTGCGTGGCTTTCTACGACAAGCCGCTGACGAAGTTCGACCGGCTGCTGGAGACATACCTGGCTTACGCGCCCGCGGGTTTCCGCAGCTTCCGGCTGGCGATGCCGCTTTGGCTCAAGGACAAGCTCCACATGCGCCGCACGCTGCGGCAACGTTTCCCGGTCGCGGCGGGAGCGCGGCTCGTCTTTACCGACCACCACGAGAGCCATGCCGCGAGCGCCTTCTTCCCCAGCCCGTTTGAGAGGGCGGCGATCCTGACGCTGGACGGCGTGGGCGAGTGGAGCACGGCGACGCTGGGCGAGGGCGAAGGGAACCGGCTCCAGTTGCGGCAGCAGCTCCAGTTTCCGCACTCGCTGGGCTTGCTCTATTCGGCGTTCACCTACTACTGCGGTTTCAAGGTGAACAGCGGCGAATACAAGCTGATGGGCCTCGCGCCCTATGGCCGGCCCGTCTATGAGGACGTCATCCTCAAGCACCTGATCGCCCTGCGCCCGGACGGCAGCTTCTGGATGAACATGGAGTATTTCAACTACTGCCAGGGGTTGACCATGACCAAGCGCCGGTTCCATGAGCTGTTCGGCGGCCCGCCTCGCGCGCCGGAATCCTTGCTGGAACAGCGGCACATGGACCTGGCCGCGAGCATCCAGAAGGTCACCGAGGAGATCGTCCTGCGCATGGCGCGGGAGGCGCACCGGCAAACGAAGCATGAAGAACCTGGTGCTGGCGGGCGGTGTGGCGCTCAACTGCGTCGCCAATGGGCGGCTGCTGCGCGAGGGACCGTTCGAGAAGATTTGGATTCAACCGGCGGCGGGCGACGCGGGCGGCGCGCTGGGGGCGGCCCTGTTCGTTTGGCACCAACTCATGAAGCACCCCCGCCAACCCAACGGCCAGGACAGCCAAAAGGGCAGCCTGCTGGGGCCGCGCTATTCCAACGAGCATATCGGGCGCGTTCTCGCGGAGATGGGCGCGCCGCACGAGCGGCACGAGACTGAGGCGGAGTTGCTCGAGGACGTGGCGCAGATGCTCGCCGAGGGCAAGATCATCGGCTGGTTCCACGGGCGGATGGAGTTCGGGCCGCGGGCGCTGGGCGCGCGCAGCATCATCGGCGACCCGCGCAACCCGAAGATGCAGGCGACGATGAATCTCAAGATCAAGTTCCGCGAGAGCTTCCGGCCCTTCGCGCCGGCGGTGCTGCGCGAGCGGGCGGCCGATTGCTTCGGCCTGCGGCCCGGGCAGGAGAGCCCGTACATGCTGCTGGTGGCCGCCGTCGCCGAGCCACACCGCCTGCCGCTCTCGGAGGCCAGCCGCAAGACGATGGCCGGAGCCCCGGACCTCCGCGCAGCGGGTCAACATCGTCCGATCAACGTTCCCCGCCATCACGCATGTGGATTACAGCGCGCGCGTGCAGACCGTGGACGAAGCGCGGCACGGGCGATTCTACCGGCTGATGAAAGAGTTCGAGGCGCTGACTGGCTGCCCGGTGCTGGTGAATACCAGCTTCAATGTGCGAGGCGAGCCGATTGTGTGCACGCCGCAGGACGCCTACCGTTGCTTCCTGGCCACGGACATGGACGCGCTGGTGCTGGAGGATTTCGTTCTGCGCAAGGACAAGATGGGCCAGGCGGCTTCGGGCTCCGAACGGGAGAAATACCTGGCGCAGTTCCAGCTCGACTGATTGCTGAGAGAATCCGTCGCGTCGAGCAGCTTTGGCAGTAGGGCAGTCTGTTCCCCCTCACCCCTGCCCTCTCCCTCAGGGAGAGGGAGAACGGTTGCCAGCGCGTCAGCGAGAATGGCAGGCAATGAACTGCCGAGCGGCTGCCAGCGGTCCCCCTCTCCCTGAGGGAGAGGGCCGGGGTGAGGGGGAAGAGGCCACACGACCGCCTATGGCTCTAGACGCATCGAGAGGTCCAGACCGGCAGATCGTTGGCAACAAATGCCTTCTCAAATGCACGTGATTGGGGGATATTGGACCCAGACGTGAATGAATTGGGCTGACCTTCCACTCAAGCCGAGCAAACGCGCCCTGCGGCAGTTCGCAGCGGCATGGCTGCTATTCTTCCTGGCAGCGGGCGCGTATCGTTACTTCGCGCGCGGCCAGCACTCAGCCGGGCTCGTGTTGGGAGTGATAGCCGTCGGGGTGGGCGTGACCGGGCTCCTCAAACCCGGCGCCGTGCGCTGGCTGTTTATCGGGGCAACGGTAGTGACCTTTCCCATCGGGTGGGTCATCTCGCAGATCATGATGGCGGTGATGTTCTATGGCGTCATCACCCCGCTGGCGCTGCTGTTCCGGCTGCGAGGGCGGGATTTGCTGGCGCGCAAGCCGGCGCCCAACCGCGCGAGCTTCTGGATGCCCAAGCAGACACCCGAAGATATGCGCGCGTATTTTCGCCAGTACTAAGAACCCGAGAGCATTGAGGACCTGCGGTTTATGAGTGATAGAAAGCAAGACGAATTTGAGCGGGCCGCGGCCGAGCAGGGACGCGGCGGTATCATCGGCGAATTCTGGGGATTCCTGAAGGCGAACAAGAAGTGGTGGCTGCTGCCGCTGGTGCTGACGCTGCTGATTTTCGGCCTGCTGATCTTCCTGTCCAGCTCCTCCGGCCTGGCGCCGTTCATCTACACCTTGTTCTGAGACTTGGTCCGCATGTAGTGGAACAGGTACTGTTGCGCGTAGCCGGCGCAGGGGCCGAAATGAGCGGCGACGAACCGGTGGAGCCTTTGGGGCGCCACGCGGCGGCGCGGGAAGTACAGTTGCCGCAACGCCTTCATCACCCAGACATCCACGGGAAACGCGGATTGGAACCCGTAAGCGAACAGCAGGACACAGTCAGCAATCTTCCGTCCCACGCCCGGCAACTGCATCAACTCAACGCGCGCGGTCTCCAGAGGCAGTGACGCCAGGCGGGCCAGGTCGAACTGGCCGCCCGCAATGAGGCGCGCGGTGGCCAGCAGGTACGGCGCGCGGAACCCCATTTTGCAGGCGCGCAGCTCGGCCTCGGTAGCGCGCGCCAACCGGACAGCGGAGGGAAACGTGAAGGCGGGCGGACAGCCCGGAGCGGTGGCCAGCGGCTTGCCGTAGCGCTCGCAAAGCAAGGCGACGATCTGCCGGATCTGGACGATCTGCTTGGTCGAGGACAGGAGAAAGGAGGCGAGGCATTCCCACGGGTCCTGGCGCAGCAAGCGCAGGCCGCGACAGGAGCCGACGGCGGCGCGCATCGGGTCATCGTCGGGGAACGCGCGCACGACCTCGCTCAAGTCAACGTCGAGTTGCAGGTAATGGGCCAGCCAGTGCCAGTCAGCAACCAGCTCGGCGGTCTCGGCGGTCAGGGAGCCAGGGCCGGCGTGGAGGCGGACCCAGTGCGTGCCGATCACACCGGTCCAGCGCTGCTCATGAAACGCCCAGCGGAAGGCCTGGCCGCTGGTGAGCGTGGCGGCCAGGTCATACTCGCGCAGGGGAAAGGTCTTGGCGGTTTCCAATCCGGTCACCGCAAGCCGCGGCAGGCGAACATTTGGAGCGGGCGGATGACCCGGCCATGGTAGAGCACGTGGTGACGCCCAGGTCCGTGACGGAATCGAATTGCTGGACCAAAGCCGGCGGCGGCGGCGGGTCGCCCGGCTTGTCCCGGTCCAACTGGCGGACGAAGATGGCATTCTGCCCTTTGCGGTCTTCGTAACCGGGCCAAAAATAGAACTGGTTATCGGGGATTGGGCTGGTCTGGTAAAAAACCAGGGGGTCTTTCGTCACGGCCGCTTTGGCTTCGGGCAGGTAAAAGGAAATCTCCCCGACCAGCCCGTAATGATCGGCGATGATGAAGACCGGCTTCCCTTCCGCCAGCAGGTCCTTCCTGGCCTCCCCGACGACCCGGGCAACTTCGCTCCACTCCCGCACCCGGTGGAGCGGGTCCTGGTTTACCGGCAGCCGCCAACCGGTCAACCGCGGGATTACGTCGGTGTTGTGGCAGACGACGACGATGGCAAAGCCCAGAGTGAGGCCGGTGACCAGCCAGCGCTTTGATTCGCGCCGTGCCCAGACGCCACCGGGTGTCCCAGTAAATCACCATCAAGCAGAACAACGGCAGAACGGCAGGCGCAATCCAGTTGGGCAGCACCCGCCCGCGAAATGACTGGCCCAGATAGACCAGGAACACCGGCGCGCCCATGCTGAAGAAATAGACCAGCCGCGGGTCATGCCGGCCCCGACGCCAGAAGGCGAGGGCGGCCCAAATGGTGGCGCCGAAGAAGATCGGGTTCAGCAAGCCGGTTTCGCTTCCGAGGAACTCGCCCAGGTACCTGAGAGTGAACCTCCAAGGTGTGCCCATCCCCGCATCCTGCGACACATGAGTGACGGTAATCCAGCCGTGCTGGGCATTCCAGATCAACACCGGCAGGGCACAGAGCAGGTTGACCAGCAGCGCCAAGTAGGGTCCCGGGCGCCGCAGGTGTTTGCGCGCGGGCCGCCAGAGGGCAAAGAAGACCGCCCAGCAGAGCAACTGGAGCAACTCGGTGTACTTGCTCAGGAAGCCCAGGCCCATCCAAAGACCGACCCACAGCCAGTGCCGGGTCTGACCGTTGTCCTGCACCGCCCGCCAGCCGGCCAGCATCGCGGCCGTCCAAAACAAGACCGACAGCGGGTCCACGGTCATCAGGACGGCGCCCACGGACATCAGCGGCGTAGCCGTGATGATGAGCAGGAGGAAAAAGCCGGCGCGGGCGTTGACCTCGCGGGCGAAAAAGCGGAGCACCAGGAGACTCGAGTATTGCGCCGATGACCGGGGAGAAGAAGCGCACCCCGAAGGCCGTGTCGCCCCACAAGCTGGTGCCGAGGAACTGCGTGTAGGCGATGAGCGGCGGTTTGCTGTAATAGGAAAGCGCCAGATGTTTGGACCAAAGCCACTGGTAGCTCTCATCCTCGCCGAGTTGAATGGCGCCGCTGGCAATGTAGGCCAGGCCAACCAGCAGGCTGAGCGCGATCACAGATGTAACCGAGGCGCAGCCAATGCTGGTCCACCGTCGAGTGGGGGCTCCCGGACGCGGTCCGCGGGGCTCTGCGTCCTCGTCGCGGCTCGGTGCCGCAGGACGGGTTGAGCAGCGAGGGCATTCTTCCCCACCAAAGCGGAAACCATCTTTGTCCGGCCCACTTCCAGAGTGCGTCCAAGGACCACACGCCGCCGGCGGCGTAGCCCGCGCCGAGGATCGCACCGGCCAGCACGTCGCTCGGGTAATGGACGCCGTTGTAGATGCGGGAGAAGCCGACCACGAGCGCCGCGGGCAGCATGAACCAGAGGCTGCGGCGGTAGTAGATGAACAGGATCATCGTGGCCGCGAACCAATTGGCGGCGTGCGAGGAAGGCATGCTGGTGCGGCTGCCCGGGGGATAAATGCGCGGGGCGGACGCTTCGGCCTGGGACAAAGCCGGCGGCGACATGGCGCGGCGGTTGGACTGCGTGCCCGGGCGATGCACATCAAGGAGGGCCGCGTAGGGCCGCGGGCGTGCCACGGCATGTTTGAGCGTGTTGCAGACCAAGCCGTCGCCGAGGGCGAGGATCAGGGCCAGCATGAGGACGCAGACGACGCCCCGCGCGCGGCCTTTCCAGATGAGCAGAATCGCCCGCCAGCAGCACCAGCGGGCGGAACAGGACGTTGCCGGCTGGCCAGGGGCATCACCACGTCGAAGACGGGATTGCTCAGCGTCTGGTTGATGAATCGGAACAGCCCGGTGTCCAGCGTTTGCAGCCAATGCATCAGGGAACCACCCGCTTAATACACGACGAGCGAACGGACCGGATAGCCCTTCAGCTTCTTGCCGCCCGTCCAGGAAACCGAGTTCGATCAGGAAGGAGATTTCCAGGATCTCGCGCCCCGAGCCGCTTCACGAGCGCGGCGGCGGCGGCGGCGGTGCCGCCCGTGGCCAGCAAATCATCAATCAGCAGCACGCGGCTGCCGGGCTTGAGCGCGTCCACATGGACGGCGACGGCGGCGGTGCCGTATTCAAGGTCGTACTGCTGTTCGTGGGTCTGGTAGGGCAGCTTGCCCTTCTTGCGAACGGGGACAAAGCCGGCCTGGAGCTTCACGGCGGCGGCGGCGGCGAAGATGAAGCCGCGGGCATCAATGCCCACCACGGCATCCACGCTGCCGGGTGTGAACTTCTCGGTCAGCAAATCAATGCTGCCGGAAAACAGCCGCGCGTCGGCGAGCACGGGCGTGATGTCCTTGAACTGGATGCCGGGTTTGGGGAAGTCAGGGATGTTACGAATGGCGCTGGCGATGTCGGCGGGCGTCGGACGGAGTTTGGCTCATGGTGGCTGGTTCTAAGACAAGTATCCGCAAATTACGCGAATTGACGCGAAGCAGGAACTGGCAGAAAGAAAGCTGACTGTCGGGCTCGCCTCAAGAAAGAAATCATTCGTGTTAATTCGCGGAATTCGCGGATTGTAAATTCAGGGCTCAGGCCTTGGTCGTCTCCATCTTCTCGATCATCTTGCGCAGCTTCTTCAGGGCAATGTTCTGAATCTGCCGCACGCGCTCGCGGGTGACGCCGAACTTCTGCGCCCACTTCTTCCAGCGTCTTCTGCGGGCCGCCGTCCAGGCCGAAACGGGCGCGCAGGATGGTGGCCTCCCGGTGGTCGAGCGTCTTAACCATTTCCTGCAGCATCTTGGTGACCGTCTTGTCTTCGAGCTGCTCGTAAGGCGTGTCGGCGCTTTCGTCCTGGACGACCTCGGCGAAGTTGTTGGAGTCTTCGTCGCCGATGGGCGCGTCCAGCGAAGCCGGGCGGATGGCCGCCATGCGCATCTGGGAGACGCGCGAAGCGGTGATGCCCAGCTCCTCGCCCAGCTCCTCGTCGGTGGGTTCGCGGCCCAGCTCCTCCTGCAGGCGCATCGAGCGTGCGGCGCATCTTGGAGATCTTGTCCACCAGGTGCACCGGCAGGCGGATAGTCTTGGATTGGTTGGCCAAGGCGCGCTTGATGGATTGCTTGATCCACCAGGAGCCGTAGGTCGAGAGCTTGCCGCCCTTGGCGGGGTCGAAGCGTTCGACGGCTTTCATCAGGCCGATATTGCCTTCGCTGATCAGGTCCAGCAGCGGCAGGCCGATGCCTTCGTAGTCGCGGGCGATCTTCACGACCAGGCGCAAGTTGGCCTTGATCATTTGCTCGCGGGCCTTCTTGTCGCCCTTCTTGATGCGGGCGGCCAGCTGGATCTCTTCCTCCGGGGTCAGGAGTTTGACCTGCCCGATCTCGCGCAGGTAAAGCTTGATGGCGGTGTCGCCATCGTAGCTCGAGCGTTCCCGCTCGCGCGGGGCCAGCGCTTCCTCGGCTTCGTGCTCGGGGACGATGGTTTCAGCTTCCGCCTCGCCTGGCTTGATGGCCTCTTCCTTGAGCAGTTCTTCCTCTTTGGGCGCCTTTTCGTCGGCGGGCCATTCGGGCCTCACTACTCCCTTTCCCCGGCCTTTCGGCGGCGCGGACACCTTCCGCCCGCGCTTCCGGCGTGGACGCTCGTGCTGCTTCCGTCTCGCGATCTGCTGACGTTTCGTGTGGGCAACCATAAACCTGGGTCAAAATCTAGTTGCTGTTCGGGAGATGGCAAACAAATAAAGAGCACAAATCCAGCCGCGTGCCTGGCTCCAGCCTAACGCTCCAGAATAATTCGCTGGTGGGCGGTCCAGGAGTCCCAATGACCGAAGCGATCTTTGGGGATTTCATGGTCCTCGGGGTAAATGAGATAAACTGCGTTGCGGGAATACGCCCACGCGTAGATGACGTCCTTTCGGGGATAAACGCGGCGGATGTCCGTGGACGAGCCCGGATCGTTAACCACAGGGTCGCCGTTCTCGGTGAACCCGACGCACACGATCAGGTGGCCGTTCGGGCCGGGTCCCCGGTGGTGCAGCCGGTCGGAACAGACCGACAGGCCGACCGGCACCCCGGCAGCGATCCATTCCTCGACCTCAGAAAGGTCGCTCAGGCGGGTGACGTAGGCCCGGATGCCGCGATAAGAGCCCGCGTAAGCGGTGTTGAACGGCCAGTTCCCGGTCCCCTTCCACTTGGCGTCATAGATGGCCTTCACGATATCCGGCACGTCGTGATCGAGTTCCGGGCGTTTGAGTTGCTGGGCCCAATAGGTCATGATCATGGAGACGGTCGTAGGGCTGCAAAGGACTTTGCCATTCGGATAGGCCATCTGCGTGCGTTGAGGGACAGGCAGTGTCCGGCCCAGGGCGGCTCGCCAGGACGGGAGAGCGGAGGGCGTTACGCTGGTATCGGTCAGGTCCAACCCGAGGAATTTGAGCTTCGGCTTCTGGTGGTGGTCGCCGCCCAGAGTCAGCCGGACTTGCAGCCGGTCGCAACGCTGCTTCAGGATGAGGGTGTCGGTTGAGACATCACCGTCCGCGTCTCGTCTGGTTGGGAACGCTCTCGCGCGGATAGCGGTTGGTATTCGAGGACCAGAGACCCATCGTGTAATACTTGGTGGGCCCGGCTGGATAGATGGCCCGCACTTCGATCTTGAGATAGGCGCCCTCGGGGGTCTCGGCGTTCCAGGAAGCGATCAACTCATCCCACTTGATGCGGGCGGCGATGGTCGGCGAGGTGAGCACGATCTCGCCGGTATGTGGCCCCGGCGACTGATCGAAGGCGGAGAAGCTCTTGAAGCCGATGAATTGGCCGCCCCGCGCATCGAAGGCCAGCGCCGGCATGGCAGTCTGCGCGAGGAAGAATGCCGGCAGCAGAAGGCACAGCGTCCGCCACGGGAGTCCGGCTGCCGGAGCGGACTGGTTGGCGCGCGTGATAGAATGATCGTTCTTCATGTAACCAAACCAATTTGACGGCATCGTTCGCCGCTGGCTAGTCCAAATGGCAGGAAATGCGAGCCCGGGTGCATAAGGGCGACTACAGGATAGAGGCCGTGGCCCGTGCGATAGCACGTGACCATGTGGCGAGGATTGTGAGACGCCACCCCGCCGGTGCGGCGCCGCCTCACGTGGCCGGGCCTCGCAAGGCCAACCACCACGGCACGATCACCAGCAGCGCGAAAAGGAAGCCACTCAGCAGGTTGCTCTTCAGCATTTGCGCACTGCGCGGGATAAGGCTCAAGAGCGCCCCCAGCAACACACCGCATCCGAAGCCGCCCAAATGGGCCACCACGTCGGTGCCGGGCGTCAGTGCCAGCAGTGCGAACAGCATGACGCCGCCGAAGATGCCACTGAGGATATACTTCACGGCGTGCGGCGTTTGGCGCCACAGGGAAAAGGATTGCACGGCCAGCAAACCGAGGCAGCCCATGACCATGCCGGATGCGCCGAGGCTGCGGTGGGTTTGCAACGAGAGGACCCCCGCGATAACGTTGCCGCCGGCTCCCGCCAGGTAGGCCGCAAGCAGGCCAACGCCGGTGCCGTATCGTCCCATTGTAAGGCCGAGCAGCAACAGTCCGATGCTGACATTAGCCGCCAGATGCCCCAGGTCGGCGTGGAGCCACATCGCAGTGAAAAGCCGCCACCACTGCCCGTGGGCCACGGCAGTGCCGTCCATCAGACCAGCGGCTTCGAGGTTGGCCCGGGTGCTCAGCCAGTAGAACAGGCACGCGAGCAGCGCCCAGGCAAGACTCGCCCAATCAAACAGAAAGCCCCGTTTGAAGACGACCTGCTGCCAAGGCCAGCCTCGGTTCTCGAGCCGATACTGGCGCAGCGTCTGGAGCGCCCTGGCATAATCCTGCTCCGACACCTCAAGCGCCCAACCGCTGCCTTCTTCGGGTTCGATGATCGTCGTCTCGATCTCCTGGCTGATGAGCACCAGGCTCCAGTCCATAGCCTGGCGGCGTGACCGCACGGGTATTCTGGCAGTGGCGGATTCCATCTGTGATTGAGCGGGGCGCCGGTTCGTTGACACAGGCTACCCCGTCAGGCTCCAGGCCGGAGAGCGCATAAGGGTTTGATACGGCTCGACGATCTGGCGGAAGGCCTTGCGGCTGCCTTGCAGGCTGGCAATCACCAGATCGGCGTCGTTACGTTCCATGGTTCTCTTTGCTTCGGTTGTCATCATATCACCCTGCCTTTGCCTGGAAAGGGCGGACCTGCTCAACCGCCTGGTCCGGGTGGACCCGAATCCCGGTCAACCACGGGGGCGCCGTGCACGTGACCGTATATGACCCAGACCGCGACGAAGCCGGCGATTCCGGGCCCATTCTTGAAGCGTGTTTGGACGCTCGCTGCGGGTCGGTCCTATTCCCCCCCCCATGAACCCCGGGAACATCCAACATCCAACATCCAACATCCAGTGGGAACGGCCCAACTGGAGGTCATTGGATGTTGGATGTTGGATGTTGGATGTTGGATGTTTTCCTTCGGTTCATGGTCCCAATGCAGGGCAAAAAGGCCCAGGAGACTTTCCATGAACCGGGGCGAGGACGGCTCGTCCCCGACTGCCCCAGGCTGCGGGGAACACGGGGACGAGCCGTCCCCGCCCCGGTCCATGGAAAGGGGGAATGGGATGCACGAATGACCAAGCGTGGTGGAGGCATGGGGGTGCATGAGCTGCGCCCCTCGCTTACAGAGGCGCGAGGAAAATCTCGCCCGTTGTTCGGGCAGCCTGTAACATAATAGCAGCGTATGCCTTACGGCCTCATACCGCTCGTGGCCTCGGTGATCCTCACAGGGCTGTTCCTGTTTACCGAAGCAGCCTGGTGGTCGAAGGCGCTGGTCGTGGGGCTGCTGCTCGTGTCGTTGGCGTGCTACGTCGGGGCTCTGCCCTTTCCGTTGTTCGGACTGCTCCTGCGCGTGGGGCTCTGCGTCTTCATCTTGCTGTACTTGAAGCTGAATTCCTGAGACGGCGTTTGGAACACCGCATGTCTTGTAGCAGCCGATGTAAGGAGGCTCAAATCTCTTCGGGAATCGGCTTTTCTGCTGTACATCGGAGCCTCCTTACGTCGGCTGCTACATCCTCCAAACGGGCTCTGCGCCGGCAACGATGAACGCGCTCCAGTCGCCTACTGCACGAGCGGTGATGCAGCCCCCCACTTGCCGGTGAACACGAACTGGCCCAGCGGCTGGCGCTGCCTCGATGCCAGTGATCGCTGCTTCAAGTCCTCGGGCACGGCGCCCAGGCCTTTCGGGTAACCGAGGGCCAGGCCCGTCCAGGCCTCGTAATGCTCCGGGATCTGGTAAAGCTCGCGCGCCTTGTCGGGGAGGATGCCGATCATTTGGTGGACAAAGAGCCCGCGGGACATCGCCTCGAACACCAGGCTGCCCGACGCCAGGCCAAGGTCGTGAACCGCGGCCCGGTTATCTTTGCCGTTGCGCTTGAACTTGAGGCTCACGACGCCCAAAGCCAGCACGGGCGCGGTTTTGGCCCAGCCCTGGTTCCCCTCCACCAGGCAGGACAGGAGCCGGTTGAACTCCTCCGCGTTCGCCTTCGCTGCCACGATGTAGCTCCACGGCTGTTCGTTGTAGGACGAGGGCGCCCAGCGCGCCGCCTCGAACAGCGAGCGCAGGTCCGCCTCGGGCACGGGCCGGTCCTCGAAGATATGTGGGCTCCACCGCCGCGCGAGCAGGTCGTGGATCGGATGGTTGGTCTTTGCTTTCATGTCAGGCATAATCGTTCTCCAGATTTCTATGCCAATGGATGATCCAAGCCACAGCAGTCAATTGAGCTGGCTCCGGGTTCCGTTGGTCTCCGGCTGGAACATACCCTGCCCGCCAAACCATGTCCAACCTCTGTGTAATCCTGCTCTCAGCTTAACACCGCGCCTCACCTACCGCCTCCGGGGAGGCAGGTGGGGCGCAGGAATGATGATCGAACCACTCCAAGCAACGGAGCGGGAAGCGCGGGCGGCGGTTAGCTGCTGGCGCCCTTGTCCGGCCAACAATTGGTAAACTCGTTAATGCTCATTTGGGTGGAGAGGTCTGCTCGCCGAGCAGCGCGGTGACGCGCCGCTCAAGGTCAACGCGGGCGTTGGTGTCCCGCAAATTGCCGCGCTTGTCCACCAGCCACGTCGTGGGGATGCTGAAAATCCCAAACTGCACGGCAAACTGGTTCTCCCAACCTTTGCCATCGAAATATTGTGGCCACGGTAGCTCCTTCTCTTTGATGAAGCGGCGCAAGGCGCTCGCCTTGTCATCGAGCGAAATCGCTACGACCTCGAATCCCCGTTCGTGGAGGTTCTGATAAGCCGCTTTGACTGTTGGCATCTCCGCGATGCACGGTCCACAGGTCGTGGACCAGAACTCGACCAATACAACCTTACCCTTCAGCTTCGCCAAATCCACCTCACGCCCATCCAGCGCGGTAAACCGAATGTCCAGCGGCTTGCCAATCTGATATGGCTTTGTCCCTTTCAGGATGTGATCCGCCAACGTTTTCGCACCCGGCGGTGCGCCGGACGCATTGATGATCTCCGCAGCCAGCTCCTTCTGTCGTTCGCCCGTCGAACGCTGGGCCACTGCGACGAGCATCGTGTAAATCATGGAATTGGTGGGAAACCGCTGCAGTACCGCGCGCAGGTTCTCAATGCTGGCTGTTTCGAACTCCTCGTGGAGCTTGCCCATGCCTTCGGTGAATAACCGCATCCCAACCTTCTTCATGAACTGGGCGTTGCCTGAATACAGCAAAACGCCAACGCGCTCATCTTCCGGAATGCTGCTGTCGGCCAGAACTGCGGAGACAAACGCTGCAATCCGCTTCTCGGCGTCGGTATCCCCGGCTGCCACGGCATGGCCCAGCGCGAGAACAACTGTAATCCGGGCGTCGCCAACATTCTCGTTGGTCGGAAACCGCACAATGAACTCGCGCGCTTTGTCAGCGAAAGACACCGCTGTCTGAATAACCCGCTTCTGGAACTCGGCCACTTGCTCTGATGTCGGCGGGTGGGTTCGCCAATCATCGGGTGGTCTCAACGCTTGATAAACCTTCTCCACCTCCGCCCAAGCCTTGGCGGGGTCGTCTGGAAGAGTGTTCCGCGCACTCTCCTGCGCGAACAACTGCGGCAGACCGACAAGAGCTGCAACAAGGACGAGGGTGCTGAGAATGGATTTGGTGCGCATATGCGTGTGGGCCGAACGACCACCATCAGCGGTGGGAGCCAGCCGCCGAAGGCTCGTGAAATGCCTATGGGCTGAACGGTTGGCTCCCACCCGCTGCTTGGTGTGGCTAGTGGTTGGGTTACCCTTTATCATGGCTGCGAGCCGCCCCAAGCGTCCTTCGTTCGCCCTCAAGCAGCTCAAGTTCCTTTGTTGCTTGGAGGACGGACGGGTGCACTGGATGCCCCGCCGTTGGATCGCTCTGCCTCCGGCCTGCTCCGGGGAGAACAAGCAGCACCACGCACAGGCCAAATGGCACGAACGGCACCCACAACGGCGTGAGGAAATCAGTCCGCGTGCCCGGCTCCAGCACCGCAAAATCTGGGTGCGCTTGATCGTAGAATACGGGCACGGTCTTCCCGACTGGGTATTTCCCGACGTAACCCAGGGCGTGATAGAGTACCCGCCTTGCGAGCTTTCGGATTGGTCGCATACGCAGGAACTATTCACTACCGTGGAATCCTTTCCTGTTAAGCTGATAATAGCCGACGAACTGGGAATCAATTCCTGGTTTCATTAGCATACCCGAGTACAGGGTGTGCGAGCCCGGCCGCCCCATCAAGTCCAGAGTTCGGGCCGTTGAGTGCCTTTGCCCCCTTCAATCCCGGCACGCCATTCCATGCCGCACTTTGTCCTGGCTGCCCTCCCTTCCCGCATCACGCTTCCCGCATCACGTTTCACGCCTTACGCCTCCGCCACTTTGTCAGTGGCTCTCGCCTGCCGCGTGTGGTCGCCGGGGGGAGAGCACTGGTTCCCAGTCGGTTGCCACGGTGAAGGGGTTGAAGGAAATCGGGGTCCGCCAGACGCGGCAAACCGGGTCGGCTGAGCGCACGTAGCCCTCCTTGGCCAGGGCCGCATCTGTCGAGTAAAGCCTCTGGCCCGTGGCGGAATGGGTGTATCGGTAGAGCAAGATCGTCATGGGGGGTATGGCATTCGAGACGCCGGCGGGCAACGCGTAGAAGGCCACACGCGCCGTTTGCCCGGCTGGTTTGTCCTGGCTCAGCATGGTCTTCCCCGTGGCCGAGGCCCAGGCGAAGATCGGCACCGTGCCGGCGCGAGGCCGGTCCGGGGCGAAGCAGACGATGTCCCCGATGCGGTCCCGGCGCGGGATGTCTCGCAGCGTGCGCAAGTCGGACGGGTCATCGCGCAGGGCATAGACCGGCACCGGCAGGAACAGGCGCGGGTCGGCCAGGTCGAGCTTATACATTATCTCATTGTAGTCGTAGCGCGGGATGGGGACCGGGCGCGTCCCGAAGGCCTGTGAGAAGGCGCCCTCGAAATAGATGATGCGGCCGCCCTCTTTGTCGAACTCCGGGTGTTGCTTGGGGCCGTAAAAGGCGTACGTGTCTTTCGGGCCGTTGGCGTGCGTCACCACTTTTTGGCAATAGCACCACGGGCCGAGGGGAGTATCGCCCTCGAAATAGAGCACCTCACCCACCAGGCTCTTGCCGAAGTTCTGCGCCCGCAGGCAAATCCAGCGGCCCCGATAAGCGTTCCAGTGGACCGTGCCGTCGTGGATAAGCCAATCGGCGCCGGTGTTGACGTCAATGGGCCGATACCAGCGTTCTTCCTGGCTCAGCTTGTTTTCGCGCACCAGTTGGGCCTGTTCGGCATCGGTAAGCATCGGGGTATTCCGCTTCCACGCCCAGCGCAGCCGGCCATTGGCGTCGCGGTCAAAGGCCCCGGGACCGTCTTTGAGCGCCGCGCCTTCCTTGAGGCAGGTGAATGATTCCCAGGTCCTGGAATCGAGGTTCGAGGCCAAGTCCGTTCTCGTTCGCACCTCACCCCAGGGGCCGAAGCCGAAATACTCGCGTCCCTGTTGCCGGTAATGCATCACCGCGCTGCACAAGTAGGGAAAGGGGTTGCCGGGCGGCAGGTCGCCCACACGCCGGAAATAGCCGCTCTTCTCGTCGAACTCCAGTATGCCGCCGTAGGGCTGGAAGCCGCGGCAGTAGTTCATCAGCAGATGCTCCCTGCCCTCTTTGTCCAGCGCCACCCGCGGCGCCATCGGCCACACGATCTTTTCGTCTGCCTCCACCAGCGGGCGCACCTTGCCTTTGGCGTCGCGGAAGTAGTGGTAGCAAACCCCCACATCGGGATCGAGCCCGCCGTTCTCAGGGAACTCGGAGGTCGCCCCGACGCCCTTAAACACCCCCAGCGGAAAGCTGGCGTCCACCGTATCGCCCCAAGTCCACATGTACTTGCCCCGGAACGGCAGCATCAAGCCGCCGTCCTGTCCCACAACGGGTATCTTGCCCGCCTCCTCGATCGCGGGAACCGGCAGTCCGAGCAACTGGCTGTCACGGCAAATCCCCTCGCCGGTGCAGCGGTAGAGGCGCTCGGCGATGTTCTCGCGCCTGACCTTGATGACGGCATGGCCGCCTGGCTCAGCGGCCAACTGCACGCCGACCAACCCGAAGGCATTGGTCGGATACGAGTAGCCGTAACTCTCCACGTAGAAGAACACCTTGTGCCCCATAAGGTCGCGCTCATAGAAGGCCACCTCCCCGCCGCTGTCGGTCCAATACTCGATGCGGTTCACCGTCCTCAGGCAAACGCACGGCACACCCCGCCCGGTGGTCTGGTCCACCACCGAGATTCGGAAATAGTCCCCTGGCGCCGGCGGACCCGTTTGGGCCGCCTCAACTGCCATCCCCCACACCGCCAGGCACAGAATGAAGTGACCTGCCCAGGATGAAATCGCCCCATGCCGAACGCGCCGGGAGCAGAAGAGTTGGCTGGTCAAAGGAATCATGCCCGGACTGTAATCGCCGATCATTCTCCAGGCAAGAGGGCCTGGCAAAGCTGCCTGAACCTACTCGGAAGCCATCGGCTACCGCCGGCCAACGCGCAGGTGAGCGATGCTGGCAGCTAACCAGCACCTGATGGAGGGGCAACCTGAATGCGCTCCCCCTCACTGGCTCTATCCTTTGTTCGCTGTTCGTCCTTCCATCGCTCAGTCCGTAAGATAGCCGCATTCTCGAAGCGCCACCATGCCGGCCTCAAACACCCTCGCATCTGCAAACAACTTAAACACAGCCACCAACTCGGGGTCCTTGCGCTCCGCCGTCATCTGCTCCGCCATTATGTGAACCTCGTTGGACCTCTGAACAGGGGACAGGCTGGTCAGCCGGACGAACCGCTGCTTCAGAACTTCGTCCCTCCCGATAACCTGGACAAATCGAGCCAGGCATTCCAAGGCTGAATCCGCATCCGGTTTCATTTGCGCGCCCACAGCGAACAAGTAATTAAGGTTAGCTGCCATAGTGCGCGACACTAAGCAGCGCCTCCCCTGCAAGCCTCTGGGCGCTCTTGAGCTTCAGCGCATAGCCGCAGCGATGCTGCCCGTGCCAAAAGGCTCGATGACCAGCGCTCCATTCGCTCGTGTCCCACCACTGAACGAAAACCGTAAACCTACCCATCCCGTCAATGGTGATGATTGCCCGCTCATGCTTGGAGTCGGAGTAGATTACTTCCTTCATGATCGCGTGCGGATATGATGGCAAATCTGAAAGATCGGGTGGCGGTGGCGGTCCATAGCCTCCCATAGCGAACCTGCGCAAACTGTTCTTGAGCCGCTTGAAAAGGCCGGTCTCGGCAGTTGAACCCTCCGGAGGAAGGCTAATAACCGGGATATCTCCAAATCGGTCAGCCTCCCTGCCGCAAAAGTCGCAAGCACCACCTGGCCAGTCCTCGCGCTCAGATCCTGCCAACTTCTCGAGACATCTCGGGCAAAATCTGCGACGGTCAATCTCGACATGCCATCCTTCGGCAGTGTAATGATCGGCTATCCGGGTGGCCAAGCGGGCGCGGTCTTCCTCGGTGAAGGGGTCTTCGTGAAAGGGGCACTCCCACCTCTTGATGTTATGGAAACAGAATTTGATTCGGCCTTCCCTCTCTGAAGCCATAACCGTTATCTCGCGCTCGCCTTCCTTCACACGCAAGTTATGGATGTCCTGATACGCATCATAGCTTGAGGTGACGGTGGCTTCCATACGGGCGTGCCTCTGCTAACCACGAGGATGAGCCGTGACGAGCACCGCGCCACAGGCGTCCGACTGCAAGACCGACATGCTCGCGCTGCTCGTCATCGGCTCAATCCTTTGGTTGGACCCTCGTTACCTGCACCTCCATCTGGCGGTAATACCCTGGCACGTAGATCTGGCGAATCCTCGCCGCTGCCTCGGCTGGAGAAAGACCTGCAACCTCAACAGCCTGATCTCCGAGCGCAATGAATCCGCGTGCATCGATTTGGTAAACCAGGGGCGGAGCATCGACGTAACGAAACTCAACTGTGACGCGTTCTCCCGGCTGTAGGGGAGCAGGGTCGGGCGCGTTCACGCTCGTAGCCGTGCGCTGCGGCGAAGCACATCCCAGCGCGAACAGGCACACGCTAGCGCCGAGCGAGCACAAAATCCGGAGAGACCTTTTCATGGCTTAGTACCCTAATTCATAAGTCCGCGCACGTATTTTTTGTTAAGCCGCCATCCCTAATTCCGTGGGTTTTGGGGTAGCTAACTTGGTTAGGAGTTGATTGTGTCAGCGGCGGCGCCAACAGGAGACAAATCGGGCGGTTAGGAATGGATCGGGCACGATGGTCGGTGACGGCAACGAGAATGGGCCGGAGGATCGCTCCACCGGCCCATGCCGCTCGTGATGCTTGGCCCGTCAGGGTTCTTCGATTTGATCCTTCATCCGGTAACTGCGGCCTTCGATGGTGACGGTTTCGGCATGGTGCAGGAGGCGGTCCAGGACTGCCGAGGTCAGCGTGGCATCGTTGTTGAAGACCTTGGCCCAGTTTTTATACGCCTGGTTGGTCGTCACGATGGTCGAGCCGGTCTCGTAACGCTGGCTGAAGACCTGGAAGAGCAGGTCCGCGCCGGTTTTATCGATGGGCAAGTAGCCCAGCTCATCAATTAAAGCGATGCTGGGGTTGGTGTATTTCTTCAGTTCGGCTTTGAGGCGATGGGCCGATTGTGCCGCCGCCAGGGTGTTGACGATGTCAATGGCTGTCGTAAACAGAACGGTGTGGCCGGCCAGACAGGCTTCGTAAGCCAAGGCAGTGGCTAAGTGGCTTTTTCCGAGGCCGGCCCCGCCCAGGAAAATGACGTTGGCCTTGTCCTTGAGAAAGGAGAGGCGAAAGAGGTTTTGCACTTGGGGGCGATTGATCTTTTTGGGCCAGCTCCAGTTGAACTGCTCCAAGGTTTTAACTACGGGGAAGCGCGCCGCCTGAATGCGGCGTTGGGTGGCCCGGTCTTTGCGCCGGAGCGCTTCGCCCTCGACCAGGCGACTTAAGAAGTCCAGGTGGGTCCGGTTTTTCTCAACCGCCTCTTTGGCCAGGGCTTGGTGGTGCTCCCGAAAATAGGCGAGTTTGAGGTAGAGCAGGTCCGAGAAAAGTTGATCGTCTTTCATGGGTTTGTGGCCGGGGTAGAGGTGTGTTTGGCGTCATAATTGGAGAGGTCGGGAGCGGGCAGTTCGGACTCCGGCAGGTCCTGCTGTCGCGTCAGGTGCAAGGCGCCGGGTTCTTCAGGCGGATGCTGGCGCTGTTGCAGGAGGTTGGCGATGTATTCACAAGAGAAGGCCTGATAGGTGAAGGCATCTTCCAGGGCACGGGCGACGGTCTCCACGCCGTAGAGTTCGCTCAGGGCGACGATCTTCTGGACATGGTGTTTGGGGTTAAGGCGTCGTGCTTCCAGTTGCTGGTAGTATTCATGCGCCTTGGGGCAGAGGGCCAAAAAGCGCAGGAAGAGCTTTTGCTCGCGCGCCTTTTTGCGGTGCAGGAGCAAGGGCGCGACGTCGTGGGGCAACTCGTAATCCTGGTTGCGGTCGTAACGGCGCACATGCTCCGCCACCAGCTTGTCCTGGTCGTCGAGCAGGAGCCGGTCGGGCCACCGTTTCAAGGTCAGCTGGCTTGAGGCATACTGGCAGGGAACCGAATAGCGGTTGCTATCAACCTTGAAACGGAACTGGCTGTTGACCCGGACCGTTTCCAACGCGGCGGCCTCATACGGCAGCGGATGCAGGGGGCGGAGCTTTTCCTGGGCAAAGAGTTCCTGGGGCGTTTTGTAGGTATGGCCGTGGACCCGGACATTGGCCACGGTGTCGAGCCAGTGGCCGGCCGCCGGATTGACGAGTTGAAAGTCCGACAGGTCCAGGCCGTTGAGGAAGTTCTTTTTGACATACCCGACGCCGTTTTCGACGCGTCCTTTTTCCTGCGGCTGCCCCACACCACAGGCCCGGATTTGAAATCCGTGATGGTTGGCGAAATCCAAATAGCGGGGGTTCAACGCCGGCAAGCCGGCCGCCCGGCTCAGAACCGCCACCTTACAGTTGTCAACCCAAACCTGGCGCACGACCCCGCCAAAGTATTCAAAGGCGTGCTGGTGACGGCCGAGAAAATGTTCCAGCGTTTCGGCCAGCGTGAACTCCAGATAGAGCTTGCGGCTGAACACCAGCGCCCTGTGGAAAAAGGACAGGCGCCGGCGCGTGGAGCCCACCGGCACCGAACCCGCACAGCCCCAGTCCACTTGGGCACATTCTCCGGGTTCGAAGTGTAGCGTCAGGAAAGCCGGTCGCGGCTTGGGACGCACTTGGCGCACGAAGGCCTTGAGGATCGTGTAGCGGCCCTGGTAGCCCTGTTCTTTGAGCCGTTGGAAAATATGCTGGGCCGAATAGGCGTGCTGTGCCAGCAGGCGGATAATCTCGCCCTTAAACAGATCGGGCTTGTGGCGCGCTTAGGGATTGGCACCCGTTCGAAGCTCTCCCGCCGAGCCCATTTGCACACGGTATTGAGTCCCAGCTTGAGTTCCCGGGCAATCTGCCGCAGGCCCAGCTTCTTTTCGGTGAACAGTTGCCGAATCTGGCAATAGGTTTGGTAGTCAATCATGGCCGACCTCCATCGCCTGGCGCAACAGCTCGCCCACGCTGATCGGGCCGGAGCGCGGCGCGCCCACCGGCTCCGGCTCAGCACCTGGTAGAAGGGCTTTTCATAGGCAATCAGCCCGGCTTGGATCAACTGGCGGCGAGTTGCCGAAAGCGCCACCAAATCCATGTTCAAGCGCCGCATCAGCGAGGCCTCCGAGTAGTAGCTCAGGCCCTCGGCATCGGCCACGCTGGCCAGGAACAGGTAGAGGGTCCAGGCGGAGTGATCACGCCGAGCGAAATGGTTTTCCTGCACCAGCCGGTGATCGATCCAACTGAACTGCGGCGGAACTTTCCGGAGCCGCTCCGGATTGAGGACACGTTTTTTCATGCAATAACCTTTCAAAGTTCATTTCAGGCACATTGCCCAGAATGTCGTGTCCCTTGATTCACAGCCGCCGGAGGCTGGATACGATGTCGTCTGGTAAGGTAATACCGACAACCATGGAGATAAGCCCCACGAACAGCGGCGCCGGCATCGAGCAGAGGTCTTGTAAGGTACGGCTCGGGGGAGTCGGCACAACCTCTTGTGCCGCCGCAGCTTGTTCCGAGCAGCCGTCTTGTAAGGTACCCCGCAGGTAACGAGCCGTGTTCTTCCGATGACCCGGATGCTCCTTCTGCCAGTCGCGGACTCGCTCGGCATTCTTGGCATCCCGGAAGTAGTTTTGGTTCTCCGGTTTGGCCGACCGAGCCCGCATGAGTTCGCGCTTTCGGACCTGGCGGCATTCGGGTTTGAGGCAATAGCGCTGTCGCTGGCCGCTCCGGTAATCGGGAAGAAAAAACTCCTTGCAGTTCCGGCGCTTGTGTCGAGCTCTGGGCGGCTTCATCGGTTCCAAAATCAAAAGGAACCAGTATCGGAAAACCGGCCGAATGGCGGAACGGAATCCACGGGAAGAAGACTTCAAGCCGGAGAAGAAGGAAGAAGAGTTTGCAGTGAATCTTTCGAAGAAAAGCCACGGCGAAGAAGATCCATTCCTCGCCGCCCGTTTAGTCTCAGTTCAATTTCGCCGGTAACA
>CAVXLO010000007.1:0-348376 GCA_963762555.1 uncultured Verrucomicrobiae bacterium | reverse complement strand
GGTTTTAGCCTCTCCCCGCAGTGTCATCTGCCGCCAGCAGAACCGTCCCCGCCCTGGCCATTGCCTCGCCGTAACCTCACCGTCACCTCACCGTAGCACCTCTGATCGCCTATCAGAGGTGCTACGGTGAGGTCCCGGCGAGGTGACGGTGAGGCTCGGGTGAAGATGCCGGGGGGTGCCGGGGCAAGCGGGGTGCGCAAGTGTCGTGGGGACAGTAGGTTGCGGGTCTGGAGCGCCGAAATGGGCGGACAGGTTCGAGATTGGGCCTGAAGCGGCTGGGCTGGGGAAGGTTGCCCCAGGGCAGGGAATCGAGGCTGGTATGGAAGTGCCTACCGTTGAGTGTCTTACGCCGTAGCTAAGTGCCATTCGGACCTGAAGCCTTCAACGCGGCAAAGCGAGATCCTCCGGTTTGAGGCCGTGCTTGAACTTGCCGAAGCCAAACCAACTGGGCTTGTATTCCCCCACGTAATCCACGTCGGCCTTGGCTGGGATTTCCTTTTCGAGCCCCACGGCCCAATAGGCGGCATTGACCAGGAGCCGGCGCAGCCCTTCGTTCTCCAGGTCCACCGCCGCCCCCATAGTAGTGGTGAATATCTTCGAGGTCTTGCCGCTCTCGCCGGTGTAATTGCGCACCCAGGCCACCGGCATCATCGGATGGTTCTTCGCGCCCTCGACCGGCGGGTCGGTCGGTTTCATGCCTGACAGCACCTGGCCCCAGATGAGCACTTTGGCGTCCTTGGGCAGATGGATGACGGTATAGACATCGGTTGGCACCCAGATGTCCGTCACGCCCCGCAGCAGCGGCTGGTCCTTGAAGGAAGGATTAATCACCCCGTGCGTGCTCTCGAACCCGTGATGGCCATGGTGATCCACCCACGTCTCGCCGAGCACCTGCTGGCCGAAGCCGCCGGGCCACTCCCGGCTGTTCCAGGCGTATTTCGCGTAGGGACTCGCTTTATGGTTGTCGTACTTGAACGCGTGCGTGCTGGTGCGCAAGGCGATGAACGGCTTGCCCGCGTTGAAGTAATCCACAAAGTGCTTCATTTGCTGATCGGGCAGTTCGCGCCAGCGCAGCCCCATCACGCACAGGTCGGCGGAGTCGAGCGCCGCGATGCCGGGCAGGTTGGTCACTGTCAGGGGATCAATCGTGCCATCGGCCGGGTTGATGGGGAACACTACGGTGCACTTGAACCCGTGCCGAACGGCCAGGATCTTCGCCAGCATCGGAAGCCCCTCCTCGGAGCGATACTCCTCGTCGCCGGCCAGGAAGACGATGCGCTTGCCCTGCCCCGGCCCCGTTTTGCCTTGATAGACAACCGTATCGGCGGCCTGCGTCCGCCCGGCGAAGGCGAACTGTGACAGCGCCAGGCCTACCCCAAGAGCTTGTTGATCTTCATGCCTGAGTTTTACCAGGAGTATTTGGGTTGGCAAGCGGCTGGCGTTTGATTACAGTCAGAGTGTCGGGATAGGGTCGGCGGCACAGGGCGCGGCGGAAATGACTCATGCAGTTATGAAACTGACGGCTGATGATCTCGTTGGTTCCTGCAGTCGCAGCGGCTGGCGGCGGCGGAAGGGTTTTACCTTGATCGAATTGTTGGTGGTGATTGCGATCATCGCCATTCTGGCGGCGCTCCTCTTGCCGGCGCTCGCGAAGGCGAAGGACAAGGCGGTGAAGATTCAGTGCACCAGCAACCTCAAGCAGTGGGGAATTGCCATTACCATGTATGCCGGGGACAACCAGGAGCGGTTCCCACCTAATGCCACCGCCGATTCCGCCAGTGGCTTTGCGTGGACCGGTCTGAGCCTGAACACCAATTTCTTCCCGAATTACCTCTATCCCAACCGCCCAGGCGTCGCGACAAACGAGCGGAACAAGCAGGATGTGTTGTATTGCCCTACCGATCAATGGCACCGGGCGTATGAGGCATATAATAACCGGGTGAACCTGATCGGCTACCAGTTGCTGCCCGGGCGGGATATCGGCCGGATGGCCAGACTACAACTCCAACGGCGTGGGTGAATGGGTTTACCGGAAGAAGCTTGGCGGTCCCTACCGCAAGGCCCCGGTCATGATTGATAAGATCCAGGCCGCCGGCACTTATCCGAACCTGACTTGGTTCGGCTCCACCGGCGGCAGCTCCATGAGCTTTCCCTACGCCAACCATCGGGATAGCCGCGGCGTCGCCGTCGGGGGCAACTTCCTCTACGAGGACGGCAGCGTGATCTGGCGGAAGTTCGACCTGGCCCGATACAAGAACACCATAGACATCGGCTCCGGCCGCGAGCGGTTGGACGGTGTTCTATCACCCCGCGGATATTGGGCCGGGCCCCTATTGAGTGACCGGCTTTAATCGCCCGCCATGTCTTGCCGTCGTCCATTGAATAGCGAGCCGCACCCTTCAGGCGCACGACTTTTACCGGGATGGAGGTGTCCCTTGCGACAGGGAACTCGGTGGCGCAACCAACGGCCACAAGTAAAGCAGCGCAGACCAGTAGTTGCCGAGCCTCCCATGTGCCGCCTGCTTTCATGGGCTACGGGCTGAAAGGCCACACCAGCGGGGTGACCAGCGAGCCGATCAGCCAGGTCAGCAAGGCCAGCACGCCGCCGACTTGCAGGTAGTGCTTGAATTGGTAGCCGCCGGGCCCCATCACCAGGATCGTGCTCTCGTGCGCCACGGGGGTGCAGAAGCCCGCCGAGACACAGATCGCCAGACCGACCAGGAATGGCTTGGGATCGGTCCCGGTCTCCTTGGCCATCTGCAACGCCACCGGGGCGAGGATAATGGCCACCGCGGCGTTCTCGATCAATTGGGTCAGCACCACCGCGAACGCCAGCAGCGCCGCCATCACGGCCATCGGGCCAATTCCCTCCAACAAAGTGACCGTCGCATGCGCCACCCCGGCGGCTGCGCCGGTCTTCTCCAGCGCCAGCCCAAACGGGATCATGCCCGCGACCGTGACCACCGCCTGCCAGTCCACCGCCTGGTAGGCATCTTTGACTTTCACATAGCGCAGCAGCAGCGCCAGCATGGCCGCCAGCGGGATCGAGATGGCCGGTGTCAGGACGTCGGTCACCGCGGCGACGACCACCCCCACCATCAGCAGCATCGTGACCGCGGCCTTCTTCCGGCCCAGCGCGGGGAAGGGCTGGCGGCCGGTCAGGAACAGGTTCGGGTTCCGTTCCAATCGCGGCACCCGGGCCACGTGCCCCAACAGCAGCAGCGAATCGCCATACTGCAAGGGTGTCGCCAGGGGCCGCTCCCGAATCGTTTTGCCGTGGCGCGAGATGCCCATCACGGTGAAGCCGTAGTCGTGGCTGAAATCCATCTGCTCCAGCGTGTTGCCCACGTAATCCGAGTTGGGCGTCAGCAGTCGCCTCCACGGTTACCAGGTCCACGCTGCGGAGGGTTTGGTTATCCATCTTGACCTCCTCCTTCAGTTGGAAGTCGGATGACTTGAGCAGCTCGCCGATCATCGGCACCGGGCCTTGGATGATTAGAATGTCGCCCGGCTGGAGCTTGAGCCAGTTTGCGGCCGGGATGCGCTCCTGGCCCCGGATCACTTCCACCACCGTCAGGTCGCTCCGCTTCCACCAAGCCAGTTGATCCAGCGACCTGCCGACCGTGGCGGATTGGGGCGTCACCAGCACCTCGGTCAGATACTCGCGGCCGAGCGTTTCTTCGGCGGACTCGACCTGGCCGGCCTTGGGCAGGAATCTTCGGCCAACCAGCAGGAAATAGGCCACTGCCGCCGCGAAGATCACCGCCGCAATGGGCGTGAAATCGAAGAAGCCGATGCCCGAATCGCTATGCTGGCGCAGAAAGTCGCTGATGATGATGTTGCTGCGGGTGCCCGACCAGCGTCCACTGCCCCCCGAGCAGCGAACCGTAGGCGGCGCAGAGCAAATACCGGGACGGGGAGAGATTCCGCTCCTTGCACATGCGCCAGGATGATCGGCAGAAACACCAGCACGACCGTCGTGTCGTTCACGAACATCGAGAAGATCGTGGTCACGACCAGGATCGCCGCCTGCAGCAGGATCTCGTTGCCGGCGCAGGCGCGAAACAGCTTCCCGCCAAGCCGCTCCGCCGCGCCGGTGCGCACCATCGCCGCCCCCAGCACGAACATCGCCGTCACCATGATCACTGCCGGGCTGCCAAAGCCCGAGAACCCCTCCTGATAAGTCAGGATGCCCCGCCAGCGTCCGTCCGGGTGCGGCCACGGCAGGATCAGCGCCAGCATCACCAGCAGCGCCGTCACGTCGGTGCGCTGCTGCTGAGTCCAGAACAGGTACAAGGCCCCGGCCAGGATGATGCCTAAAACCAGGTATTCGACGTTCATGCCCGGGAGCTTAGCCCCCAATCTTCAATGTGGCTGTAAATCTGCGGTGATTTTGTCCGGAATGCAATAGTTCCTGTTCCAAGATTGGTGTACAGACCTTTTGCGCACCCATTTGGCGGGTGTGCAAAAAACGCCTGCTTTCAAGGCCGGTGCAACCGGCCTGAAAGCCTCTTGAATTAGTCCCCGGCCAATACCGCCACAGGGCCGCCCGACCGCACCAGGCGGTTGGCAGTCATGGCCGGCAATATCCGGGGTGAAATCTCACGCCTGGCAGGCTCGGATGGCTCCTGAATGGCTTCCATCGCATCCTCGGGAGCGATCCGCGACGCCTTGTGTCCAACCTTCTGGTGTTGAAGCCGCCTCTCCATTTCAGCCCAAGGCACGTCACTGACGATTAGCACTTCATGAATGGCCCGCTTGACGTGTTCAAAAGTAACTCGGTGGGCCCCATCCTCTTCGGCCAGCAACTTCGCCTCGCGCGCCACGTCGCCCACTGCGGACAGGTCGCGCTTACTCAGCGCCTCATAGGCCATGATCTGCTTGATGGTCGCTCTGTCCGCACCGGGCAATAGTTTGAGCGCTACCGCCTCAGTATCCTCTGGGGTGTTCTTCGCCGGAAGCCGGCAGTATCGCTTGCAGCGCCGCTTGAACTGCCGGTAGTTCCAGCCCACTTGGCCGGCTGCTCTCTCCATGCAGATCATAAACTGCGGAGTGGTCACTAGAGCTATAGGCAGGGGAGGATTGCAGAGCGCACTGTCAATCCAATCGAGCATCTCGGGCCGGGTCTTCATGCGGGGTGCTTGGTTGAAGAAGTAATGGGCCTCGTCAATGACTAGCATTAACTGAGAGGCCCGGAGCACGTCCTGCACGTTATATTGCATCTGTGATACCTTGAATGAAATGCCGTTTCCAACCCCCAAGGCCTTGGCCATCTCCGTGAAGTGCGAAGTCTTGGTGTTGGTGCCAACCAGACTAACGAAGCGGGCCACGCCAAGGTGGCAGTTGCACCACGCGCGCACCGCCTCCGTTTTGCCCCGCCCTTCCCGCCCGTCTATTACGATCATGCTTTTGCTCCTAAGCGCATAGTCGAGCTGCTCCCAAATCCGCCGGCTGATGGCGGTTTGGCAAAACTGTTCATTCGCCTGAGCGTTATGCCGTCGCTGATACTCAAACAGAGCGCCAACGATGTCTTTAAGATACATTGTGCTTTCCCAGGTGTGGCCGCCTCGTTCAAGGCTAAGCGCGGGGTCAATGCAAAGCCGTGTCAGAAACTCTGGGAGCCCCTCCCTGGCCTGGGCCAGGCACTTTTCATGTAGATCCTCTACGGACAGCAGGGGCGCCGCCGGCTCAACGTCCCCACTATCTTCGATCGGTTCATCAAGAAGCTGCCTGGCATCTAACGACCCGCCAAGGTCCTGCAGGGGCGGTATCTGGACTCGATCCGGGAACATTTTCAACAGCGCATCCACCATGCGATCAAGGCCGCCTTCGGTCAGAGAGACGCCCTGTATGAACCAAAGAAGCTGGCGCTCGGCAGCGGACCCTAATGTGCCGCACTTGGCGGCGACGGCCTTGCCGTTAATGCCCCGCAGATCGGAAAACTCGGGGCTGCTCATATATCGCTCCTGTGAAAGTGGCGCGTTTGGGGCTGCTCTTCGGGTGCTCATGATTCGGTTCCTTCCTTGTCCGGATTTGGGGTGAACACTTTGTTTGGATCGAGCTGAAAGACCTTGGCCGCAGTCGGCGCCTTCCCGCGCCCGCACTGGTGCTCGCGGTCTGCCTCTGCAAATAGCTCAAGCCCGCGCTGCGTCTCCGGATCGTCATCTACCATCACAGCCGGGATTTCCATCCTCTGCGCCTGCCGCCGCATCCGGTCAACGCGCACCGTCTTTTCTTGGCGGTTGGTCTTCTGCTGTTCGATCTGCTGTCCAAGCTGCACCGTGCGCGCATCCGGAATGGCACGGCGGCGCGGCATGGGGAACTTGGACTTCACTGCGGTGAATCGTGCCTTCATGTAAGAGGCTTGCCCTTCCACCCGCCGCAGTTCTTGAGCGAGCCGGCCAGAGTCAGGATCGGTAACGCATTCAAGCGCGCTGACTTCGTTCGACCGGGCCACGGTGATTGGGTTTCTTCGCTGCATATCGGTGACAACCAGTGCCTCCGTATTCTCGGGGTCGAACCACGCGAGCACGTCTTTCCCAACCAGGTGGGCAATTTCGCGGCCCCGGTAGTTGAACTTCTTTTTTCCGACTTGGATAGTGATTCCGTTCAACGTCACCTTGGCGGGCCGCCGGTCATGGGCCAATAAATACCGAAGCCCCGCACTGAGCAGCATCGGGGGATCGTCCTGGTCTGCGAACTTGGACAGCGCCTCATCAGGCGAGAGGCCGCTAAGAATCTTCCCTTGCTGTGGCGCGGCATTATACTGCTCCACAATCTGGCCAAAGCGGCGGCGCCAATCTTCGTAGGAGTAGAAGTAGCGAGCGGGATGAACCTTGCGGGCTTCCACTTCGGCCATTTGCTTCCGGAGCGACTCTGGCGCGTCCACGCGCTCATTCCGGCCGCAATAGCCCAGTTCCGCTTCCAAAAGGTCTTGCACCAATCCCCCAACCCGCTCGACGGTCTTTGACCGGGGCCGGATAGAGTGTATGAACTTAATCCCAAACTCCCGCAACCCCTGCACCACTTCGGTAAATTCAAATGGCGCCGGGTCGCGGCCCTTGATGAGTGTGCTGCTTTCCCAGATGCCCCGCTCGAACTGCAACACGCTCGGGACGCCGTGCTCGGCAAAGACATGCGTGCAAAGGCTCCGGATCGTCAGTGAGCTGTAATTGCGGTCCGGCTGCATTGACCAGCCGATAATCCGAAGCGTGCGGAAATCGGTAAAGAGCAGGATTTGCCCGCGCGTGAGGAGCCCCTTGCCATTGTTGAGGGCTATTGGCTGCCCATTGGCATCCGGCACGTAATAATAAACCGGCATCGTGAAATCATCGGCAGACATGCACTTGAGCGAGGCAATCCCCTCATAGTTGCGGTCCACGTGGCCCTTGATGGAATCGAACGCGCGCGGCCCTTGGTGCATCACGGTGAGGATCTCCACCTCTGAGGAAACCGAGTCCATCACCGAGGTGGGCACGTGCGACTTGCTGGCGGCCTTACCGAAGTAGCGCTGGCGAACTGGTTCCGAGAACCCAGCGCTGACCAGGTCGCGCCAGGCCGGCGCCACGTCGCCTCGGTAATAGAACACTGCCCTGTGAATCAGCATGTCACGATCCTGCTCTGGCAAATCAAACCGCTCGCCATTCTGTTCGCGCCCGTCGCGCAACGCCTTCGGATCGCCGGCATGGCTCTCCAGTGCCTTACGCTTCCGGTCGAACGCCTTCAATAGCGCATCCCGCGTTGGCGCCAGAAATGCAGCTTTGGCGAAAAGGAAACTGCGCACGCGGCGCGCTGCCCGTTTGGCTGGCATACCACTGCTGACCAGGTTGGCGTATTTATCGAGCGCCAGCGTCCAGATCCCCCGCTGCTCAGTGCAACTCGGGGCAGCCGGATTGCCACACGCGCTGATGAACCTCTCTATCGTGCCAAACTCTTCCGCCAGCGCTTCTGTCACCATGCGCGAGGGCGCCTGTTTGGCGGCTGGCCGCTCTGGCAGGTAGATTTCCAGGCGGTTCCAATCCTCTGCGCCATTGTCGCGCCGTATGCTCCGGGCGAACAGCTCGCGCCAGTATCGGCCTGTGATACGATGGCCAAAAACGCGGGCATAATCGCCAATTCCCCTTGCCTCCAAGTCTTTGGTGGAAAGGCTGGTGTCGTGCTGTTGAGCCAGCCAGGGCCGCAACGCATTCCGCAGCTTCCGGGCGCCTTCAATGTGAGTGTCGGAAATCTTGTCCAGTGCCAGGGGCGGCTCCCACCGCTTTGGCGGATCTGCCAACATCGCGGAGGCGTCCCGGTATCCCCGCGCCAGAGCCGTCTCTTCCATCCGTTTGCAGAGCGACTCAGGCAGCGAGTCCCCCGACCAGGCCGCCGCCTCGACACCACCAATTATTCTGGCTCCGGTAGGTGGGGAATTCTGGAGGGCTTTGCGCACAGCCTGGGGGGTAATTCCAAGACATGCGGCGATTCGGGCCGCCGTGAACATTCCCCCCTGCCCGGCGCCAAGCTCGACGGATTGCCGGGGCGAGTCGCCAGCTCCGAGGCTGGATGCGCGAGCCAGTTGTGCCGCCGCAAAGTACTTGTTACATGGGCTGTTCATCTTCGCCTTTCGCCAGAAACGCTTCTCCCAGGGCGCAGAACATGCCAAGGATTTTCGACTCCACTTCCAGGTCTTCTGACGGCATGTCAAACCGGCCGGGCTGGGGAGGCCAGACGCGGAAGACGAGCTCCCGTTCATCGTGCCACCCAATCTGCGCCCACGCGAGCAGACCCAGCGCTTCAAGTTCCGTCTTGATCGTTTCCAGTGCTGCCTTCCGGCTGGAGAGATGGAAAAGGTAAAAGGAGCGGTTGAATTCAAGCCCGCCCCGCGCGCTATAGATGCGCACCCCGGCTATTTCCAAGCGGGTCTGCAGGAATCGGCAAAGCAGTTGGGTGCCGATTCGATTGTTCTTCGGCCACATCAGCTCAGCAGCCGGATCTGGCGGAATCACTAGGCGGACAGCCACAATACACTTGCCGGCTGCCTCAGTCTCGGTCTGGTTGGGAGGGCTGCTTTGTTTTGACGGCTCCATACGTTCCTCAAATCCCCGGCACGCGGTGCATCTTCTGGGCGCCCTCCAGCAGCCCCAGTCTCCGCTCCAATTCGTTTGCAAACCTCCGCTGGTCCTGGATCTCTTGGAGCGCCTTTGCGGAGAAGCCAGTCCCGGACTCTATGGCCTTCAGAATAACATCCTCGGCCTGCCTCTGCCTTTGCTGCGATGCCGCCAGCGCTTGCGCCACCCGCGTCGAGGTCTCCAGTTGCCCTACCGTTCCCCTGGTCGCGGATTCAATCCCCGCTACCCGCTCTTGGGCTGGCAAGTTCGCTGCAATTGTTAGACCCCGCTCTGCGGCGCTTTGCCGCATTTGCTCCAACGCCGCAAGGTTTTCCTGGCTTGCACGCCAATTGGATATTCCAGATGGCGCCGCCGCTTCCAACCTGCCCACCAGTGCCGACTGCCGCGTCTTCTGCGCGCCCAACGACTCCAATTGCCCCCACAGGGACTGTTGCTCCATTTGCTGTGGTATCGTCAAGAGCCACTTCGACGAAAGCTCATCATACCGCTCCTGTTTTTTCCCGCGCTCCTCATCAATCGCCGCCAAGCGCCCCCTCTCCACGCGCAACTGCTCTGTTATTTCGGCCTCACTCTTCAAGCCTTCTTGCCGTTTCTGGGCTGTTTTAATCGCCTTCCCAACTCGCTGCACCGTCTCACCCTCCGCAGCCATCCTCCGTTTCTGCTCTTCGATCTCAAACCTTGCGCCCGATTCGTCCCTCGCCCGCTTCTGCGCGGCATACCGTTCCTCAATCTCCAGTAGTTTCTCCTGTCTCTTCACGGGGTCCTGCTCGCCCGCCTCCATGCGCGCAACCTCTAAACCTTTGCGGGCGGCGTCCAATTGATCCTGGGCGCTCATTGAAGCTTTGAAAACGGTCATCAGCCTCTCGCTGGCTGCGCTGGCGGTCTGCGTAGCGGTTCCGAGCCGCTCCATCTGACGTTCCATAGCGGCCGCGCCCAGCGCCGCGTCTTGCATCGCTTTATTCTGCTCATTCAACACCCCGGCGTAGCCTTCCCAGGTGGAGCTGGTCAGGCTCTCGTTTAGCCGGTCAATGTCCCCTTTCAGCTTCTGGAAAATGAGTGTAACCGCCGCTGCCGCCAGTGCCAGGGGGTTGAAGAACGTCCGCGCCGCCGCGCCGATAATTGGAAACTCCCGGCCCACTTCCTGCATGGCCTTTTTGATCTTGCCCCAGTTTCCCGCAACCCTCTCCTGAGCCGGTTCAACTTTTTCATTCGCATCCACCTGCACCTTCCCCGACTGCGTCGCCGAGTCTCCGATTTCCCCCAGTGCCTTGGCTGAGTCTTGCGCGGCCTTCAGGTCTGCCGACGTGATGATCTTTATCTGAAAATCCTTAATCTCGTCAGCCATTGGCTCCTCCGTGGGTTATTCCGTGATCTCGCTCTTTGCAGGAGTGCTCTGAACTTTCGTTTGCAGGTCTGAATAGCCCTGTTTGCCCATCGGCAGGTGTCCGGACACCCTCCGCGCCTCCCGACGCTCTATAAGTCAACGCTGCGACTCGACGCAACTTGGCTGTCCGGGCGGTATCAGCCCGCAGTAGTTGGTACTTCTGCCGTTGGAATTGCCGCACCAGGCCCCGTGCCTCTTTTTCGGCCTGACGCCGGGCCGCGAAGACGGTCCGGATGGTCCTGAGCGCCTGGTCAGGAAGTGATGCGATTACTCGCCTGTAGGATAGCCCGGCGGCATCAATCAGCCGGAATGCCTGGCTGAAGTGCGTAACGCCAGGGACTGCACAGGCAAACACGAAACCTCTGCTGACTTCAGGCGGGATCGCGGGCAAGCCGGCACAAAACCGCACTGCAAGGCATTCCGGTGTTCGTCCGTGGCGCAGCCAGTGGTAATAATTCCGGCGGAGCGTTGCGCGACTCTGGCGGAGCTTGATACTCGGGGCCGAGTGATAGTGCGGGCCATGCCACCGGGGCGTTAGTGATTCATTGACCGAAAGCCCTTGCTTCCGCCGAGCTTCAACCCGGCTGAATAGACGGTGCAGAAGCTCTGCCCGCTCGCGTATCCACGGCAATGGGAAAGATTGCGCGCAGGGAACTGAGGGGTTGGTTCCCTGCGCGGTAACTGGCGGCTTTTCAGCAAAGGCCGTCCGATCCTGTCGGATCGAACAGCTTGTGCGGCCAGTAAATTCTTCGCGCCCCTCTCGCATAATCGTCAGCTACCCTTCCAGCATTTCCAGCGCTGTGTCTGCCGGCCTCGTGTCGGCAGGCGTCGGCTGGGATTGGCCCGCAGCAATTGCCGCTCGAATACCGGCAAAATCGCGGCGTTCGCATTCAATTTGGGTGCTAAGTAACCCGCAAAGCACTGCGAGGCGCTCGAGTCTCGCCTCCGACACCGCCAGGCTTTGCGCCACGGTCGCTGCATTGGTGTTTCCCATGTTAAAAGAGTGGGGATCAAGTGAGCCTCCTCCCCTGGAGGAACTCGGCAAAGCTGTTTGAAGCAAAGCGGCCACATCCGCCGCGGCCACGGCGCCAGCTTGAACACGAGGCCAGCAGGTTCCGCCGGGCAAGATGATAGGTGTGTGTCCCTGAGATGTTCAGAATGCGGGTGATTTCCTTGGAAAGGAGAGTCGGGCCGTCATGGGGGACAAGCGACCGCCAAACCTCGGGCCATTCCAGCGCAACGGTTTCCCCGCGGAGATATCCAGCCACACATGCCGGCAGGACTCGGATCTCCCGGTTACGCGCGCATTGCGGGTCCAGCGCTACATTCCACGCCCAAGGCAGCTCCCCAGAATCAATCAGCCGGAGCACCTTGTCCTCGTTTACGTCTAGCAAGGCGATGACTCCCCGCACCGGAAGCAACGGCTTAGAGGGCCGCTGCGGCGTAACACCAGGCGCAGAGGACGCGCGAAAGACGCCCAATCCGACTGCGCGGTCGGCGTGCCCGCCGGCACTATTTGTTCTGTCTGTCCGCATGTTCCGATTTATGTTGGTCGGCGTGGCCGCCGAAAGGGAGTCGAAGCACAGGACCTGCGATGCGTTCAATCCCCTCTTCCGTCCCCGCGAGGCGCTGCGATGCGCTGCACCGCGGGCGATGTCGCTAGGCAGGTCATGCTGGAAGCTCCGATGTGAGCCGGGCGGTCCGAGAAACAGAAGACCGCCCGGCCGTGTCCACGACAAAAAGCTCCGCCTTAAGGACTCCCGGCCAAGCCGTGCGAGAGTGAGAAGCTGGACCTGTCTCCATCCGCACGGTTTGGCCGCTTGCCGGCGCCACCCCTCGCAACCGAGTCGCTTTCCGAGGAACACGGGGTTGGGTGGCGGGGCGGGTTTCTATCGGCGGCGCTCTCACATCATCCCTCGGCTGTTTCGAGGCCAGCCATAGCGCCGGTAGCCATTAGCCCGATGGTGAATCGCTGCAATACCCGAACGAGAATTTCATCGGTCTCGAACGCTGCATCGCCACTCGTATCGAAGCGGATGCCGCCGCGAACGCCGAGGTATTGATACGAAATGTCCCCAAAGAGCATGAACACCTTGCTGGCATTCGCCGATGTGCTGTAGGCCGGCATCGCGTCCACCCAACGAATCGGGAAGCCGTCCAGCGTGGCGCCACGAGCGGCGTTGGCCTGGTAGGGCATATCCCCTTGGGTGTTCAGGCCGCTTAAATGCTGCTCGAAGCTGGGATGCATGTAGTAAGCACCTTGGCTTAGCGCAGCAGAATCTACTACTGCCCTGATCGAACGGATGTTCCCCAGCGTCGCATCGCTATATTTGGTTTTGGTGGCCCCCATTTGGCTGACCTTCGTGTTGTCAATCACGGAGAAGCAGAGCCCCTTCACATTGCCATACGACCCGCTTCCCGCGCCCGTGCCAGCAAAGAAATTCAGGTCCTCGCATTTGGCCATTTCGCGCGCGGCCCAGCGGCCAAGGAAGAGACCAAGCGAGTAGGCGGAATCCGCCATAATCTCGGAAGGCACGCGAACCAAGCCGCCGAACTTCTCGGCAGTGAAGGTGACATTTTCCGCCTGCGGTGACTTCTCGGGCACTGTGCCTGAGATGAGGGTAACCGCGGGCGAGGTTTTTAGCCGGGGCAAGTAGGCGACGCCGGAACCTAGAGGAAACACAGTGCCCCATTTCCGTGCAGAGCCATACTGACTCACCAGTTCGACGATCTCACGGCCATACTCTTCTGGGAGCGGGATGTCCCCCGTTGTCAAGCTCGACTTCGTCTCCAGTCCGAAGTCGCCCGCTTGTTGGACGATCTGGCCGGCCAGATCCGGGGGAACCTTGCCTTGCCGGAGCCCGGCCTTGGCCCAAACGCCCGCCAGGAACTTGGCGCATCCGTCACTAACCTGGCCAGGTGCTAGAGGCGTCCCATTGGACAGCCGCAGCCGCCCAAGTTCTCTCAGCTTCACGGCCTGATCATTGAGGATCTCCTTAATTCGCTGGACATCCTCGGCCTCCTTGCGCGATTTGGCCTGCAGCGTCTCGACGCCGCGCAGCACCTTCATTTGGAATTGATCCTCGTCTATGATGCCGACGCCGCCGCCATCCTCGCCAAACGGCGAGCGCAGGACAATGCCTGGCAAAGCCGCAGCCATCATCAACGCGCCGCCGACAGCCGGGCAGCAAAAGGCCACTGCCAGGAGACCGACCAGGGTGAGGAGACACACTACCGCCAGCATTACGCCGGCCCAGTAAACCATCGTTACGTTATTCTTTTTCATTTGTGATGTATATGTTTGTCTGTTCATCCATCGCCCCGACCGCTACCCGGTGGCAGGCCATGTCGGCGGCACCGGGATCAAGCCGACATGGCGCTTAAGCGCTGAAACGAAGGAATTGCTCGCCACTTCCCGCCCGATGGCGCGCAGGCCCCGCGGGAGTGCGCGCTCCAATTCCCCCGCGGGCAATTCGCGGGCGGGACCCCGCGAGCGTTTACCGAAATGCAACCGCCGGAAACGGACTTGGGGGCGGCTTCCGGCTGCCAGGCCATCCAAGTGTGGTTGCGCAAGAAATCTTTTCACACCCTTAGCGACTATTGATCCTGCGATTGGAAGCTGGACTGGGCCGAACTCCTGGCGCAGGATTAGAATCCTGAGAGTGGTCTGCGGGTCTGATCGCTTTGGCAGCGGCGTTAAGTTCCTTAAATGCATCCAGGGCCTCGCGCTGCTTGCGTGCCGCCTGCCTCGATTGCCCGGCGATCATTTCACCCAGCGATTGCAGGGCAGTTACCCGGCGCTCCAGCGCGGAAAACAACTTTAGCATGGACTCCTGGAACCCAGGCGCATAGCGGGCGCTTGGCGCCCCGCTCTTCTCCGTGGATTGAGTCGCCAGATATTGTCGATATTTTGATAAAAGGGCCTCACTCCTCCGCTTGCCCTGGATTACCCACCGCAGGTGGTCTCTGTTCACGCCCAGCGCCCTCGCCGCCTGGCCAATACCAGATATGGGCAGGGACCGTTTCGTGCGCTCCGCCTCGCATGTCCTTTTCTTCATTTCATGTAGAGTTACAGTCTACGTGTAGCAGCGCAAGGACTTTTTCCAGTTTTCTTTACCAGCGAAGTGGGCATACTTCGACTGTGGCCGACCGCACGAGACGCAAATCCCCGTTCAAGTCTCTTCCAAGAGAAGAAACGGAGGTGTGCCGACGCGTTGCATCCGCCAGGAGGTTCGCTGGACTGAGTCAACCTGAGTTGGCTGAAAAACTTGGCGTCACTAAGGATCAGATCGCCGCGATTGAGAATGCGCGCGTGAGTTTGAAGTGGCCGGTCGGCAACATGATTTGCTCTGTGCTCGACATTAGCCCGCTCTGGCTGGCGTGGGGCACAGGCCCAATGCAGCCGTATATTTCTACCGAAGGCTATGGCCCGTCATGGGGGTTGGTAGATTCCACCTTCCTCGCTTGCGCTTCCGCGGCTCCGGTTAAGGATGCACTTGAGATGCGTCGAGAAATACTCGCCCCAATCTCAGGGCGGAATGAGGCTATTAAGCAGGCCTTTGCCTTCCAGGAACTGGTATCCAAGGCCGCCGCTGATGCCGTAATGGGGCTCAGTGATAGCAATCGGCATGAGTTTCTGAATCGCCTATCTGCGCATCTGCGGAAGTTGGTTTTCGAGATCGAGATTCACAGCAGCAAATCAGAACCTGAAAGAAAGTTGTTGACGGAAACGGCAATATCTGAAAAGCTGCCCGCCGTGAAGTCGCAACTAAGGAATCTGCTGGCCAGGCTGAACCTCCTCACGAGTGAGCTGGGCAAGAAGACCGAACTGGCGGAGTTCTTGGGCGCCCCATTGGCGAGCGTTTCACGCTGGCTGTCCGGCGAAAGAGAGCCGGGCGGCGAAACCACGCTCCAAATGCTTCGTTGGGTCCAGGAGCAAGAGCGCAAACAAAACACCCTTGGCAGTGCTACCAACACCACCAAGGGCAAGGCGACCCGAAAGCAGCAAGTATATGAAACAAAACCACCATCAAGTCACAAAATCAAGTAGCACCGCTACTGAAAAACCGCAAGTCAAAACTCGTCCCCATGCCAGCAGCGATGGAGCGCTGCGCTCAGCCGCCCGCGCCCGCCGGACCGGAAAAGTAAGGGGTGGGGCTATCAGCTTGAGCAGGCGAGATTGCGAAACTTGGTCCATCATGTCTCCAATCCCGGAGGGCGACCTGGTCAGAGATCTTGCTGGACGGCTGTTCATCGTGCAGCAACTCAAATGTGGTGAGTTTGGTGCTCCATACCACGATGGTGACCGGCGCGAAGTTAGCTACGGCGAGGCCCTTGATTTCATAGCGAAACATTCCGGCTGGAAGGAGCCCTGGAAGGTTCTGGCGCTGCACGGGATCACGGCTCCGGACGCCCTCGCAGACGACCAGTCATTTCGCGCTTGCTTCGAGCTGGAGAACTCAATCTACCACGCAATCGGTTGTATCCATCTCCTGTATTCGGAGGTGGAACGCTTGAGAAACGAGGTTTCAAGTGCCGGGGTTGCCGACATAGTAACCGGTGGCATCTTTCACCTTGCTGATGCAACATCGAGCCGTTTACAGGCTGCGTTTAATTCCATGCAAGCGAGCCTTCTCGACAGCCAAAAGGGCGAGGGCCTTGTATCCGGACCGAAGGCGATGCAGCCCGCACCGCGGGGTCAGAGCGGGAAGGGAGGCCGTCAATGAAAGGTAAATCTCAGATACCAATAAACCGGGCAGGTACGCCCGCGACTTGCATCGCCCCTGTATCGCATTCGAAGGGAGCTACGAAGAGGCGGACAACCGGCAAGAAGAAGCGGCGGCGAGGGTGGCCCGTGATCAAGATTCGCTCTGCTATGCTGGATGCTTTCATGGCCGAATGCGAGATGCACGGTACTCCGTTCCACCAGGCTTTAGAGGAGGCCATTTGGGATTATTCTTGGAAGTTGCACCGCGAGTTTTTGGTCCGTGGACAGTTCCCGTTGGAAATGAGCAAAGCGAAGCGCCGCTCGATTGGACGCAGAGCCCGGCGCATCGCTAGGCGGCTTGGAGGGCGTTTTTGGACAGATCGGGAGCTGATCCGGAATTAGGCTGCAATCTCCTCACGGCGCCGGCCCGGCTCGCCCTGGCCGGCGCTTTTCTTTTGTGCGAGTGCCCAGCAAAGGCGGTCCGGGCAGGTGTCAACGCAGAGTGAAGAGGGGCCCAGGCGGGTTGCGGCCACCCCGAGGCCACCCTGAAGCCACCCCCGGGCTATCTGGTGGCTAACCGGTAGGCACCCTGAAGCCACCCTTAGGCTACCCTGAGGCTCCCCCGAGGCTTGCTTTGAAGCCGCCGCCCGCGGGGGTGCTCTTAACCGTCCGTTAATGCCCCATTCCGCCAAGCTAAAGGGCATCAAAAAAGGCCCTGTCGATTTCTGACCACCTGTCCAAAAGGGCCGAAAAACGGGTTCCATGTTCCACCCCTCCAAACCTGCGGTGATTCTGTCCGGAATCGCATTTCCACTGTTCCAAGCCCTGATAACATTGGCTGGAATGAGGGTCTCCTTTGGAACTGCGAAACCGGACACCCGCCATGAAACCGGACATCCCGGGAGGGCTGTTTCTATGCGTAAGAGCCTGATATTCGTCACCTTTCGCCCTCTTTCGGCGCATTTCGCCATTCCGGACAACATCACCGCAGATTCTCATGGCCTCTTTTGAATGGTGGAGCCGACAGGAATCGAACCTGCGACCTTCTCATTGCGAACGAGACGCTCTACCAACTGAGCTACGACCCCATCCAACCATATCCGGACACGCAGAGTCTTGGCACAAGAATCACGGTTATGCAACAAAGATTGTGCTGCCTGTCTTTGATCGGAGTTTTACCTGTTCTTAAGATAGACATCGAAACCAACAACCAGGTTATAAATGCTCGACGACTTTCGCGCCCGACAAGCCCGTTATCCCGATTTGCCCGCGGATTCTGACGCTCTTAATCAGAACCCGAGCGGTCCAGCAGGCCGTATTGCTTGAGCTTGTATTGGAGGGCGCGGCGGCTGATGCCCAGGGCGCGGGCGGCTTCTTCGCGGTTGCTGGTGACATGGGTCAGTGTCTGGCGAATCAACAGTTTCTCCACCTCGGCCAGCGGGGTGCCTGGACGCACGGTGAAGGTGGTCGCGTTCCGATCAAACTCGCGCAGGAAATCGGGCAGGTGGGCGACCCCGACCTCGACCGGACGGCAGGTAATGACGAGCCGTTCAATGATGTTGCGGAGTTGGCGCACGTTGCCGGGCCAGGAATAACGCACGCAAAGCCGCAACGCGTCAGCGGACATGCGCTTGCGCCGGCGCTTGTGCTTGGCGGCGAACTGGTCGAAGAACCGCTCGACCAGCAGGGGGATGTCCTCCGCCCGCTCGCGCAACGGCGGCATGACAATCGGCACAATCTGCAGGCGGTAGAAGAGGTCCTCGCGGAATTTGCCTTGCGCCACCGCCTCGCTCAGCTTCCGGTTGGTGGCGGCGATGACGCGGACATTGACGTGGATCATTTCAGAGCCGCCGACCATCCGAAAGGCGCTGTCCTCCAGCACGCGCAACAAGTCGCCCTGGCCCTTGGGCGAGAGGTCGCCGATCTCGTCCAGAAACAGCGTGCCGCCGTCAGCCTGCTGGAACCGCCCGGGCCGGTTGGCAATGGCGCCGGTGAAGGCGCCGCGAACGTGGCCAAAGAGCTCGGCCTCGAGCAACTGCTCGGCGAGGGCGGCGCAGTTGACCGAAATGAACGGCCGCTCGCGGCGCGCGCTCTGCGCGTGAATCGAGCGGGCAACGATCTCCTTGCCTGTGCCGCTCTCGCCTTCGATCAGCACCGTGACCTCGCTGTTGGCGACTTCCTCGATCAGCCGGCCCACCGCGCGCATGGATTCGGAATTGCCCACCAGCCAGCCGGTGTCGGCTCGGTTCTGGAGCCGCTGCCGCAGCTCGTGGTTTTCGGCCACGACGGCCTGGAATTCGAGCGCTTTGTGGACCAGCGCCCGCAGGCGTTTCATGTCAATGGGCTTGGGCAGGTAATCGTAAGCGCCCTGCTTCATCGCCTCGACCGCGCTCTCGACCGTGCCGTAGGCGGTCATCAGGATGAACAGTGTGTCCCGGCTGAGCGCCCGGACCCGTGCCAGCAACTCCAACCCGCTGAGGCCGGGCATCTTGATGTCCGAAACCACCAGGTTGTAAAGGCGCTGCTCAGCCAGTTTGAGCGCGGCAGGCGCGTCAGTGGTGGCGTCCACGACGTATCCCTCGCGGCGCAGCGCCTCCTGCACGCCCGCGCACAGCCCCTGTTCGTCGTCCACCACCAGTATCTTGACTTGCGACTTGTCCATCTTCTTCGCGTCTTCGCGGTTCAGACCGCTGCCGGCTCGCGTTTGAGCGGCAAGCGCATTGTCAGCACCGCCCCGCCCGCCGGTCCGTTCTGGGCCACCAGGCTGCCGCCATGCGCGGCGACGATCTGCTGCGCGATCCAAAGCCCCAGGCCGTGACCTTCGGCTTTGGTGGTAAAATACGGATCAAAGACCGATGCCAGCTTCTCCGGCGGAATGCCTGGCCCATCGTCGCTTACGACGACCGAAACGGCCCCGTCGGCGCTGGCCGCGCTGACGTGCACCCGCCCTTTGCCTTCCACGGCCTGGATGGCGTTGATGAGAAGGTTCAACAGTGCCTGGGTCAGGCGGACGGGATCGGCCATGATTTGGGGCAGCGACTCCTCGACCTGGGAGGAAATGGCGATCTCCCGCGCCGCCGCTTCCGGCCGCAGCAGCTCGCACACGTGCGAGACGATTTGGGGGATTTCAACCGGCTGCAAATCCACTCCCGCCGGCCCGGCCAGCCGCAGGAAGCGTTCGACGATGCCCTCCAGCCGGTGCAGCTCGCCGTGGATGATCTCCAGCCGCGGCGTCAGCGGCTCGCGCATCTGGGGCGCCAGGCCGGCCAGGTCTTCCTCGAGCAACTGCACGTGGATGTCGAGCGAACTGAGCGGATTGCGGATTTCGTGCGCCAGCCGTCCCAGCAACCGCGCCAGCAGGTCTCGCTTCTCGGCCGCGGCCAATTGCGAGGCGTCCTGCCCGAGCGCCTTTGCCATAATGGTTTCCACTGGCTGACAGCATAGTGAAGCCGCGTTCATCCGTCCAGCCACGGCGGCCCACTCGACCTGCTGATTCTGTACCTGCTGACCCGGAGTGGCCTGGGGACACTGGCACCTCAACGCGGGCCGCGACCGATGGACGAAACCGAAGGCAGCGGGACGAACGGGACGGCGTGCGCCTGGATACAGATAGCTTCCAATTTAAAACCGCGTCAGCCGCTCCAGCTCCTTCAGTCGCCCATCAATCTCCGCCCGGGTGACGCGGGTGGTGCGTTGCAGACCAAACCCTTCGCAGCAGAACGACGCCACTACGCTGCCGTAAGCCATCGCCCGGCGGATATGCGCGTCAATCGGCCCCTTCGCCGCAGCCAGGTAGCCCATCATGGCGCCCACGAACGAATCGCCGGCGCCGGTCGGGTCCACCACCTTCCGCAGCGGGTAGGCCGGGCAGAGGGACAAGCCGCGTGGGCCGGAGAGAATCGAGCCGTGGGAACCCAGCTTGACTATCACGTATTTCGGGCCGAGCCGGTGGATCTTCTTCGCGGCGGTGAACACGTTGTCGTCCCCCGTCAACTGCTGCGCTTCGCTGTCGTTGAGGACGAAGGCATCGAGCCGCTTGAGCAGTCGCAGCAAATCCGGCAACGCGATCTTGAGCCACAAATCCATCGTGTCGGCGGCGATGAAGCGGGGCCGCCGCATCTGATCGAGCACGTGATGCTGCAAGGCTGGGGCGATGTTCGCCAGCAGCACGAACGGCGCGGCCTGATACGCCTTGGGCAGCGTGGGGGTGAACGTTTCGAACACGCCCAACTCGGTCAGCAGGGTGCGACGATTGTTCATGTTTGCCTCGTATTCGCCCGACCAATGGAACGTCTTGCCCGGCAAACATTGCAAGCCTTCCAGATCGAGGCGGTGACGCCGATAGAGCCGCAGATAGCGAGCCGGAAAATCATCCCCTACTACCCCCACGAGTTTGACTGGGCTGAAGAAGCTGGCCGCCACCGCCGCGTGGCTGGCCGAGCCGCCGAGCAGCCGCGGGTTCTCCGCTTTGGGGGTTTTGATTGAGTCCAGGGCCGTCGAGCCGACTATTAGAACGCACATATTGTATTAAGTCACTGCCGCTTTAGGAAGGGGGGAACGTAGAGAATCGCCCGGCGTGTCGCAACGTGAAAGTCGGCGGGTGCGCATCTTGGGGCACAACTCACGTGATCGGCCCCTGGGAGCGCCGGCATCCCTGCCGGCGTGCTCTCGCGGGACACTTTGGGGTTTACCTCAAATCGGGCGATGTTGCCAGGTGCCGGCAGGGATGCCGGCGCTCCCAGGGGCCAGGGCCGATAACGTGAGTTGCGCCCTGCATCTTGGATTCTGCCGCCCCTGTTCCCCTCTCATTAACACCCGCTGAAGCAGGGTGTTAATGAGACGGGCGGCCCGCCTGGGAGAATTTAAGATGCGCACTGCCCGAACAGACGCCGACGCTTTGATTTGACCTTCCGGGCGGGCGGTGGTACAAGTCCTCACCGATCTGCGGTTGGAACCTGGTTGGATGCTATGAAAGCAGCGAAACGCCCCAAATACAGTCGGATTCTCTTGAAACTCAGCGGTGAAGCCCTTGGCGGCCCAAGCGGGCTGAACATTAGTCCGGAGGCTGTGCGCGACATGGCCGCGCAGATTCTGGAGGTGCGGGACATGGGCGTGCAAGTGGTGCTCGTGGTGGGCGGCGGGAATATCTTTCGCGGGTTGAGCGCCAGCAAGCGCGGCATCGAGCGCGCCACCGGCGATTATATGGGGATGCTGGCGACCGTCATCAATGCCCTGGCGCTGCAGGACGCGTTGGAAAAGATCGGCGTGCCCACACGCGTCCAGAGCGCGATCAGCATGGCGCAGGTCGCGGAGCCCTTCATCCGGCGCCGCGCGGTCCGCCACCTGGAGAAAGGCCGGGTCGTCATCTTCGGCGGCGGGACGGGCAATCCTTACTTTTCCACCGACACCACGGCGGCCTTGCGCGCCAACGAGATCGGCGCCGAGGTGGTCCTCAAAGCGACGAAGGTGGACGGCATCTACGACAGTGACCCCAAGCAGAATCCGAAGGCGAAGCGGTTTTCGCAAATCCGCTACACCGAGGCGCTGCAGCGGCGGCTCAAGGTGATGGATTCAACGGCCTTCTCGCTCTGCATGGACAACAAGATGCCCATTATCGTCTTTGACCTGTTCCGGCCCCATAATTTGAAGCGCGTGGTTTTGGGCGAGAAGGTGGGGACGTTGGTGACGGAGTGAACGACTTGATGCGTGATGCGTGATCCGTGATCCCTGAATCTCCGAGTATCACGGATCACGTATCACGGATCACGCATCACGCATCACGCTCCCTTCCCCCCGAGTTGATCTTTGGCTGTAATTGCACGACCCGTATAATGATGTTCGCTTCACGTCAGGACGCCGGGCTGAAGTTGGCTCGTTCCTTGCATGGGCAGGGAGTTCAGGCCGACTTGGTGTTGGGACTGCCGCGCGGCGGGGTAGTCGTCGCGGCGGCGGTGGCGCAGGCACTGCACTTGCCGCTGGACGTCCTCATCGTCCGCAAGATCGGACACCCCTCGCACCGCGAGTTTGCCGTCGGCGCGCTTGCGGAACACGGTGTCACGATCCTGGACGAGGCCTCCATCGGGAAAAACCCCGTGCTGCTAGCCGAGTTGGACGCTGTGATCGAGGAGGAGAAGAAACGCCTGCGCTTTTACCAGGCGCGGTTTCATCCCGCAGGCGCCCCGGCGCTCGCTGGCAAAGCCGTCCTTGTCGTGGATGACGGGCTGGCGACCGGCGCGACGACCGAGGCCGCGGTGCGGTCGGTCGAAAAGCAGCACGCCCGCAGCGTCGTGGTGGCCGTCCCTGTTGCTTCCACTAGCGCGGTCCAGCGCCTCGCACAGGTGGCCGACGAAGTGCGGGTGCTCTGTGCGGACCCGGACTTCGTGGCGGTGGGCTCATATTATGAGACTTTCGCTCAAACCACGGATGAGGAGGTGGTGGGGTTGCTGAAACGTGGTGCGTGAAACGTGAAACGTGAAACGTGAACCTCCAAACGTCACGCATCACGTTTCACGCATCACGCATCACGTTTCACGTTTCACGTTTCACCTCTTCCGATGCCTGAACTCCCCGAGGTCGAAGTTCTCACCCGCCACTTGGCGCCGCTGCTGGAAGGCCGGACGATTTGCGCTGTCCGGGTGCGGCGGGCCAAGGTGATTGCGCCCGCTTCCCCACGGCAATTCGCACAAGCCTTGCGTGGAGCAACATTCCGCGGCTTGGCGCGGCGCGGGAAGTACCTCGTCTTCCAGTTGGACCCGCCGGGGCACGCGCGCGCCAGGAACACTTCGGCCACCCGGAGAAGATTGTCCGTCGCGAACGGTTCGGCGGCGCGCGGAGGGCTGCGCGCCCCACCTGCGGTCGGATTCACACTCGTCGGCCATCTCGGCATGACCGGGCGGATGTACTTGTTGCCGTCGGCAGCCCGTTTGCCCCGGCACGCGGCTGTGGTCCTTGATCTGGGCCGGGAGAACTTCGTCTTCGAGGACACGCGCTATTTCGGACGCCTTACCCTGGACTGCCGTGCACTGGAAAAGCTGGGACCTGAGCCGCTGGGGGCGGAGTTTACGGTGGAGCGCTTCGCGGAAGCGCTGAGCCGTTCCCGGCAGCCGATCAAGGTCAAGTTGCTCGACCAATCCTTGCTGGCGGGCGTGGGGAACATCTACGCCAGCGAGGCGCTGTTCCGGGCGGGCCTTGCGCCGACCCTGCCGGCCCAGCGGTTGAGCACGGAGCACGCCAGGCGACTTTGGCGCTCGATTCGCGCCGTGCTGCGCGAGGCCATCGTGTGCGGCAGCACCGTCCCGCTCAATTACGCCGGCCAGGGGACGCGCGATGGCCTGTTCTACTTCGGCCGGGGGCCCGGCGCCCCGGACTATTACGAAGAACGGCTGCGCGTTTACGACCGAGCGGGCCGGCCCTGTCCCGAGTGCGGGACCGCGATCCAGCGGCAGGTGCAAGCGGCCCGCAGCACTTTCTTCTGCCCCCATTGCCAGCGGGAGCCACGCGAGATGCATCGCTCCAGGTCCGGATGATTAGGCCCCGGAGGGCACAGAAACGGGAAAGAAACGCTGGGAAGTTGTTTCGGTTCCACCACACCATTATAATCGCGCCATGCATCCGAAGCGCCGTGTCCCAAGATGGCCCTGGCTGGTCGCTGGAGCTGTCGGAGTATGGTGTTTTAAAGGAGTAACTCAAACGCTCGCGGAACCTGGCCCGGCAGGGCAGGTGCCTGAGTACGTCTGCCGGACCTGGCGAGTTGAGGATGGCCTTCCGCAGAACTCGGTCATGGCCGTCCTGCAATCCCGCGACGGCTGCCTTTGGGTTGGCACCGCCAACGGCCTCGCGCGGTTTGACGGTGTGCGCTTCAGAACTTACGGAATGGCAGAGGGATTACCCAGCCTCCTGGTGCGGATCTTGATACAGGCCCGGGATGGGGCGATCTGGGTTGGCACGGCCAATGGCCTGGCTCGGTATTACGACGGTCGCTTCACGACCTGGACCGCGCGGGAGGGCTTGGCGGGCGACTCGATCATGGCGTTGGCAGAAGACCGTGAAGGGGCGATCTGGGTTGGCACAACCGCAGGGCTCAATCGCTGGCGCGGAGGTGCGCTCGAGACCATGGGAAAGGAACCCGCCATCGCCGGCCGGTATGTGCGGGCATTGCTGGCGGACCAGGAAGGCGGGGTCTGGGTTTCAGTTGCGGGTGCGGGGCTGTTTCGTTGGAACGGCCAATCGTTTGTTAGCGTGGCCATCCCGGCCCAATCTGAGCGCGTGCCGCCTTACTGCCTCTTGAAGGACCGAACCGGCAGGATTTGGGCCGGGGCCGTGGGAAGAATCTTCTACCGGCGCGGGAACTCGTGGGAGGTCTATGGGCCCGATGAGGGCCTCCCCAACGTGCGCATCGTCACGCTTGCCGAGGGCCGAGACGGCAGGCTATGGGCGGGGACGCTGGACGAAGGGCTTTATTGGCTAAGCGGCGAGAGATGGCAGCGCCTGCCGCAGACTACCGGGCTTTCGGACCAGGCGGTGCAAGCGGTCCTGGCGGATCGCGAGAGGAACCTCTGGATCGGCACTCGCTCAGGCGGCTTGAACCGGCTCAAGACAAGGCAGCTTTCCATGTGGACTATCCGGGACGGAGAGACTGAGGTGGCGCCGATGTCCTTGGCCGAGGCGCCCGATGGCGCGCTTTGGGTAGCATCGCTCGGCCGCGCTTTTTACCGCTTCGACGCGAAGGAAAGAGGACGGTTCGTCCGGGAACCTTTGGAAGGTTCGCTGGCCTTTGGCGCCCTGGTGATTACGCGGGACGGGAGCTTGTGGTGGGGGGCGGTTTCGAGGCTTTCCCACTGGCGGGATGGGAAACTGCTGGCTTCCTATGCCGACGAGCCCTGGCTGCGCGGCGATGCGGTGCGCAGCCTGTGCGAGGATCGGGAGGAGGGATTATGGATTGGCACCCGGTCTGGCCGCTTGCTACTCTATCGAAATGGCGGATTCACGGCCTTCACCAATGGCGTGCCCCGCACTTCTCTGTCCGCGCTCGTCCAAGAACGCGACGGCACGCTATGGATTGGCTCCTACGGAGGCGGGCTTGGACGCTTGAAAGGCGGGAGCGGCACGATTTTCGGGCCGGAACAAGGGCTGCGGAGCGGCCTGATTCGAGCGCTGTGTCTTGATGCTAAAGAAAACCTGTGGATTGGCACGGAGGGCGGCGGACTGGGTTGCTTCAAGGATGGAACCATCCGGAGTTTTGGCCCCCAGCAGGGCATTGCTGCGGATACGATTGTTCAGATCCTGGAGGACAGCGCCGGCAATCTCTGGCTGGGGACCTTCCACGGCATTTTCCAGGTCTTCCGGGGTGACCTGGAGGACCTTTTGGCGGGACGAACCTCCCAGGTGCATCCACGGGTATTTGGCCGGTCGGATGGCATGCGATCGGAGCAGTGCGCCGTGGGTTTCGGGACCTGTCTGAGGAGGCGAAATGGGGCGCTCTGCTTCTCAACGGATAAAGGCATCGCGGTAGTTGATCCGCAAGCCAGAGCGGGCAGCGGCACGGTTCCGGATGTGCAAATCGAGGAGGTATTGATAGATGGAGTGCCACACCCCATGCGAGTCACCGCGCAAGCCCCGAACGAGTCCAGAGGCAGGAAACCAGCCTGTCTGGTGATCGCGCCCGGCAAGCAACGGCTCGAAATCCGGTACACCGGCCTCTATTACGCCGCGCCGGAGCGGGTGCGATTCCGCTATCGGCTGGCAGGACTCGATTCGGACTGGGTGGAAGCCGGCGGGGAGAGGGTCGCCGTGTACACTCATGTGCCGCCCGGTCGCTACCGTTTTGAGGTAATAGCTCACAACGGGAACGGCGTGTGGAGTCAACCCCCGGTAGCGCTGGCCATCACGGCTGAGCCCCATTATTGGCAGACCTGGTGGTTCCGACTTTCAAGCTGGGCGGGCGCAGCCGGGAGCATTTCCGGAGCGGGGCTTTATATCATGCGGCGGCGCCATCGCGCTCGGCTCGGGGGGCTGGAGCAGCAGCATGCCATTGACCGTGAGCGCGCGCGCATCGCGCAAGACATGCACGATGAGTTGGGCAGCCGCTTGACCAAGGCGAGCATGGTCGCTGACCGGGCCAGACGCGAATCGGCGCAGTCCCCGGTGCTGCAGCAGAACCTCCAGGTGTTGCGCGAGACGCTGGGTCAAATGACCACCCGGATGGACGAGCTGGTCTGGGCCGTCAATCCACGGCACGACACGCTCGATGGGCTCGCCAGCTACGCAGTCCGGTACACGCAGGAATTCCTCGCGGACACGCCGGTGAATTACGTGCTTAACATTCCCACCGTCCTGCCGGCGGTCCCGCTGACGGCGCAGGTCCGCCATAACCTGTTCCTGGCCTTCGAGGAAGCGCTCACCAACGTGGTGCGACATTCGGCTGCGACCGAGGTAGCCGTCAGCTTGGAGTTCGATGGGAGACAAGTGCACCTGGAGGTGAAGGACAACGGCTCGGGCTTCTCGCTCGAAAAGGTGGGTGCGGGCGAACAGGGCCTGCAGAATATGCGCGATCGGCTGCGCGCGGCTGGCGGGCAATGTGATGTGGAATCCAAGCCGGGCCACGGCACGCGCGTCCGCTTCGAACTTCCCCTCCCGGGCTAAGGTCCCCCATGTTTATGGGGCTGGCTCCGGCCGGCTGATCATGTTTGTAATGAAAAGAAAGCCGATTCCAGCCGATCACATGGCCAAGCCAGCCGACATCAACGCGGTAGCTCAGGCGGGTGGGATGAACAAGTCCGCCAGCCTGCCGCGCCCCATCAAGGTCTCCATTGTCGAGGATGACGACTGGATTCGGGACAACCTCGCCGCGCTCCTGGACGCCTCGCCTGACTTTCGGTGTCTGAGCCGATTCAACTGCGCCGAGGCGGCCTTGGCAGCGCTCCCGCTGGAACAGCCCGACGTGGTGCTGATGGACATCGGCCTGCCCCGGATGAACGGCATTGACTGTGTGAAAGCGCTCAAGGCCCTGGCCCCGTCCATCCAGGTGATCATGCTGACGGTGTATGGGGACAGCGAGCGAGTCTTTGCCGCCTTGCGCGCTGGCGGGGATGGCTACCTGCTCAAACGGACGGAGCCGGAGGATCTGTTCGCTGCGATCCGGCAGGTGCATCGCGGCGAGTCGCCGATGGACGGCCAGATCGCCCGCAAGGTGGTGCAGTACTTCTCTCGCGCCGGGGCCACTGCGCTGGAGATGGAACGGCTCTCCCCGCGCGAGCGCGCAGTGCTGGACGGACTCGCCAAAGGAGAGGCTTACAAGCAGATTGCCGACCGGCTGGAAATGAGCATTGAAACCCTGCGTGGCCACATCAAGAGCGTCTATCAGAAGCTCCATGTCCATTCGCGCGGCGAGGCCGTGGCCAAATACGCCTCTTTCTAATCGGCTGAACTCCTTCGGCGTCGCGGCGGCGGCGGTCCTTTACCCATCCAAAACGCCGCACGACTCCCCCGACGCGCCCCCCATGAATATGGCTCTGTCAGGCACACGTGCATCACGGTAGCTTTTGCCCGGAATGGATGCTGTAAAGGCAACAGCTCATGCTGACAAAGAACCGTATCTGCATGGGAGATCCCACGTGGGGCGTTCTGATGGCAGGCAAGGGCAGCGGCGAAATCCCGGGGCGTTTACGTTGATCGAGCTGCTGGTCGTCATCGCCATCATCGCCATTTTGGCCGCGTTGCTGCTGCCGGCGCTGGCCAAGGCCAAGGCCAAGGGGCAGGCGGTCGCGTGTCTGAGCAACATGCGCAACTGGGCCCAGGCCATCGTCATGTATTCAGGCGACTATGACGACCGGATTCCATATTTCGGATACGGAGGCTCCGGTTCCACCGAGCCGTTCTGGGAAGCCCTGTTGGCCCCTTACATCGCCAGGTCTGCCCCGACGGGCGTCAACGTCGCCCAGACGGCGATCTACACGAACGCCGTGCGCAAGTGCCCGGGCGGCAAATTCTCCGCCACGAGGTCAGACCAGTGGGACACCTGGATTGGGCCGAATTACGGCTGGTTCAAGCGCGATGGCCCGTTGACCGCGCCGTTCTACTATGCCGTCGCCTCGGACGGGGGAGGCTTGTATCCCGCGGTTAAGGTTTCGCGCCTCAGGAAGCCGACCGACGCGCTGATCTTCATGGATACCGTTACCCACTACGTTTACTCGCCGGTGCAGTTTCCGTTCACGCGGGACATGGATGGCGACGGCATACTCGACGACGGCATGGCGGCATTCGGATATGGAACGGGCTACAATGCCGGCCGACCCAAAGTGCACAGCTCGGGCGCGAACGTGACGCTGCTCGACGGGCACGTGGAGCGGGTGCCGTTCAAGAAGCTATGGGCAAACAAGAATGGCGTGGTCACGCACTCGTTTTGGTACATGGAAGACTGACTCACAAGCAATGAAATAACCACAGAATAAGACAGACATAACTATGAAACTGAATCCACCCCTCATCCACTCTTCCACGCGCGGCGCAAGCCCATCGAACCCGCGGTTGACCAAGCTTGTCTTCAAGCCAAGGCACTGGGGCCTGCTGGCCGCCGGGCTCTGCCTGCTCCTCTGCCCCACGGCGCAGGCGCTCACGAATACCTGGTCCGGGGCTGGTGCGGATGACAACTGGTCCACGGCCGGCAATTGGGTGGAGGGCTCGCCGGTGGCAGGTGCCGATGTGCTTTTCACCACCGATGATGCCGCGCCCGGGGCGGGGTACCCGGTCGTACCAGGGCGGCATCACACCGAACAACATCCTGGACACCAGCTTTACTCTCAACAGCCTCTGGTCGCAACCGGTGGGTTCCTGGCACGTAACGGAGATACCCGCGGGCACTACGCTGACGATAAACGGCGCGATGCAGATGCCTAACCTGGTTTCGCTGGGCACCAATGATTACGCGCTCTGGGTGGGCATGCAGAACAACAAAGTCTTCTGGCACACCATCGCCGGTGCGGGACAACTCGTCGTAGATAACCCGGACGCCGTTGTAACCGTCCGCTCGGTCTGGTCCACCGGCAGTAGCCAGCGCGCGAACCTCGACCTGTCCGGTCTCGACACCTTCACCGCCAACGTGGTGGGCCTGTCGGCGGGCGGCGATGGCACGACGACCGCGAGCGTCAACGACCGGCCACAGGGAACTCTCTACCTCGCCAAAACCAATTTCATTACCAGTTCGTCCACCACCACAACGAGGGCGAACCGTCCTCCCGGCAATCTCTCAGGCCTGATCCTGACGATTGGCGACAGCATCGTCAACACAGGCCCAGCGAGCTACGTGTATCTGGGTGACACGAATGTATTCCTCGGAGACTCCGGAGTTGCCATCGGCTGGCGCCGCGGCAACGGCACGTTGCAGTTCTGGTCGGCCGGTGGCGTGGCCTATTTCCGCAATCGTGCGGGCACGGGCCGGCAAAACTACTGGGCGGTCGGTGACAACCTCACGGGCACCACCGGCTTTTCCTCCACTGGCGTCGCGGATTTCACTCTCGGCACCGTGGATGCGATGGTTGATACTATGTATGTCGGGCGCGGCCAAAGCGCCTCTAGCGGCTCCGGCACCGGCACGTTGAAAATCGGCAGCGGCCTGGTTGACGTCAACTCCCTGGACATCGGCTACCAAAAGGCCAATAACGGTGGTGCGGGCAAAGGCACTGTGGAGACCTCTGGCGGGGGTTCCGTCACCAACCTCATCGTGAATGGTAATTTGCGTTTGGGGCCGACCACAGGTGGCACGGGCGCCAGCACAACCTCGGGAACGTTGACTATCAACAGCGCCGTCGTCGTTAAGGGAAACATCATGGCCAGCGACTTGAGCACGAGCACACTTACCATGAATGACGGCTCACTCTGGGTCGGTGGCCGTTTGGGCAACGTGGGCGGGGCGAACGACAAACCAATCGGCACTTTGAACCTCTGGGGTGGCGTGCTGACACTGAATCTAGGCACGGCCGGCAACCCGGTCACTCCCGTGTGCAACGTGAATAACCTCAACGTGGGCGCCATCACTCTCAATCTGGAAGGGGCAGGCCTTTCCCCTGGCGTCATCCCGGTCATGAAATACTATGGCTCGGGCGGTTTCGCGGGTATTACCGGGGGCACGCTGCCCGCGAAAGTCGCCGGCACTTTCTCCAACAGCACCGATACGCTCTACTTCGTCGTCACTGGCGTGGACACGCCGAAGTGGAATGGAAACGTGAATGGCGACTGGGACATCAACACAACACCCAACTGGGTCGCCGGGGTTGCGGGAACCCCGATCACCTACCAGGAAGCCTCTGTTCCTGGCGACTCGGTGCTCTTTGACGACACGGCCAGCGGTACCACTACAGTTAATCTCACCACGACGCTTTCCCCTCTCGTTGTCACGGTGGACAATTCCACCAAGACCTATACCTTCACCGGGAGTGGCCGCTTGAGCGGCCCGACCGGCCTCTCGAAGCAGAGCTCCGGCACGTTTATCTTCGCCAACAGCGGAAGTAACGATTTCACCGGTCCGGTGAGCATCAGCGGGGGCAAAATGCAAATCGAGGGTACCGCCGACCGTCTCCCCACCGATGCCGTCGTTACGCTCAGCGACGCCGCCGACGCGGTGCTGGACCTCAACGGACAGAACCAATGGTTGAGAGCGCTGGCGGGTGGCGGCAGCAGCGGCGGCAATGTCACGCTCGGATCGGGCACGCTGACTCTCTCCGGCAACGGAAGCGAGTTCGCCGGGACGCTCAGCGGCACGGGTCAGTTGATCAAAACCAACTCGGGCACGCAGATCCTTTCTGGCGACAACCTCCACAGCGGCGGCACTGTCATCTACGACGGTACGCTGACCGTCGCCAACAGTTCCGGCAGCGGGGTGGGCCCGGGCAGCTTGCTGATCGCTGGCGGCACGCTGCGCATCGGAAACGGCGGCGCGGCCGGCAGCGTTACGCAGGGTGTCATCACCAACAACAGCGTCCTCCAGTTGAATCGGAGCGACGATCTGGCCTTCACCAACGTGATCACCGGCACGGGCAACTTGTTGAAGTCGGCGACCGACACCGTGTTCATTCCTCAGGCAAACACCTACACCGGCACAAACAACATCTCGGACGGCGCCTTGCGGATCAGTGACCCGGGCGCCTTGGGCACTTCGCCCAACCCGATCGCCATCGGTGCTTCCCAGTACGCCCGACTGGAGCTCAGCAACAACATCACGCTCACGCAACCCCTGCTCCTGGGCAGTAAAGGTGGCGCGCTCAACGGTCCGCCGCACGTCGTGAACGTCAGCGGAACCAATACCCTGACCGGGACGATCATGGGCACTACGGGCGGCACCGACTGGGTCTTGCAATCGGACGCTGACAAGCTCGTCGTCTCGGGCTCGTTCACCAACACCACCACCTCCGCCAGCCAGGCGTTCAATCTCCGCGGGGCCGCGCTCGGCGAATGGCAAGGAAGCGTGAGCGACGGGGCCTCGAGCGCCAACAAGACCCTTTTTAACAAGAAGGATGCCGGCACCTGGGTGCTCACTAGTTCCAGCATCAATACCTACAGCGGGGCCACGACCATCAGTGGCGGCACGCTGGTGATGAACGGCGCGATACTGAACAGCGCCTCGGTGCTGGTGAATGGTGCTGCCACCCTCGCTGGAAACGGTCTCATCGTCTCGCCGGTTACCATTGCCAGCACGGCCTTCCTGTCTCCGGGATCATCCATCGGCACATTGACCATCAGCAACGCGCTCACGTTGGCGGCCAACAGCACGTGCGTGTTCGATGTCGGAGCCTTCGCCTCCGACCAGATCCGCGGTCTCACAACGGTGAACTATGATGGTACCCTTCAGGTGGTCCAGAATGGCAACCTGTCCGGCAATGGGGTGTTCAAGCTGTTCGACGCCACCAGCTACACCGGCTCCTTCGCTTCCTTTGATCTGCCGTCGCTGACCCCGCCGCTTACCTGGGATACGGACTTCCTGACGGTGGATGGGACGCTGCGCATTGTCGGCGGGCCGGAAGTCACATCGTATGGCTTTGGCGGCACGGCCAACTTCCAGATCTCCGGCACCGGGAGCGTGGACCAGCCGTATCGGATCCTGGCGACCACCAACGTCAGCCTGCCGGCAAGTAGTTGGACTGAGGTGAGTTCCGGCACGTTTGCGGGAGGGATGTTTAGCTTCACCGATACGGATGCGGCGAACCATCCGCAAAGGTTCTATCGGGTGGTGTCGCCTTAAGACCAGGCCCCGGCCGATTGGGGCGGGGCGCCGCCGCTCGCCCAGCTCGACGAGCTGGTCTTGCGTGCGCCCCGCCCGGGAATTTCAGACGTTTGCCATCGGCCGTGCGGGTCGAAAAGGGGCGCAATTCACGTTATCGGCCCTGGGAGCGCCGGCATCCCTGCCGGCGTGCTCTCGCGGGACACTTTGGGGTTTACCTCAAATCGGGCGATGTTGCCAGGTGCCGGCAGGGATGCCGGCGCTCCCAGGGCCAGGGCCGATAACGTGAGTTGCGCCCGCCGAAAGAGCAGGTGATAAAAAGGTCTTGCCCCGGCGCAAGGGGCAGACTAGCGTTTAGTTGCAAAGCCCGATAACCAAAACACAAGGGCTTTGCATCTGGTAAACGAAAGTCTAAACTCATGAACTGCAAGAGATACCTACGACGAACTCCAATACTCACCGGGCTGGCGCTTGCGCTGGCACTCGCTACAACGGCTCCAACGGCTCGCGGGAACGTTTATGCCACCAACATCAAGATCAACGGCACCCTCACCGGGGCTGCCCCAGTGTTCGAAGGCAGTGGCGCTACCATCACTTACATTCTCAATGAACCCGCCTCCCTGGGTGTCGCCATCCAAATCTACTCCGGCGCCACCTTGGTTCGTACGATTGCCATTGCCGGCGGCAGTGCCGGCACCACGCGCGGCCTCAACTCGGTCGTCTGGGACGGCAGGGACGACAGCGACGCCGTCGTAGGCTCTGGCAATTATACCGTCAGCATCACCGCCGGCAGCAACGGGTACCAGGAGTGGACCCAGATCAACAGCACTAACGACCCGGGCTATACCGTCTTTTGGCCCTCGGGCATAGCGGTGGATACCCGCGTAGATAGCCCTTATTATGGTCGTGTCATAATCGCCAATGGCGCAGATACTATTGCCAATAACCCGGGCTTTCTGAAGTTGAACGCCGACGGCAGCTTTGCGGACGAGGGCCCGCAAGAGATCGTCACCGGGGGATACTCGTTCGTTCCGGACGGTTACCTCGGAGACGTGATGCGCTCGCTCAAATACGGCACCGACGACCGCGTTTACGTCAACGATTGGACTGGCCCGGGCAAGATCATCGCGTTTGACATGATCGTGTCCACCAATCAGACCATCCTTGACACGGCGCTCTGGCCAGGAAACCCCGGCAACTGGTCTGATATTGACGTTACCGACCCGGGCACGACCAATGGCCTGGCCTGGCTTGGAGACGCGCGCTATCCGCCCGCAGGGGTCTGGGTCTTCCCCTTGACCAACAACGGCGTGGCTGACCCGTTCTCTGGTGGCTTCAACGTAGTCGCCAATGGTCCCGACATTCCCGTTCGGTCAGGCTACGGGATGATCATTGACACCAACAGCGACATCTTTATTGGGTCGGTCCGGGCTAACGCGACTGACGCTTCGCCGAAGCTGACTTGCATTACCAACGTGTGGCAGGGGCCGGACCTCTTGCCGACTAACTGGTGGAACACGGTGAACTTCTATCCGTTTCTTGACCAGAATCTGAGCTGGCAGGATGGCGCGGAACTCAACAGTACGTTCCGGAACTCGGCCGATGTCGGCCTTGACTCCCGCGCGAATCCCAAGGTCCTGTCCCAGGTTTATAGCGGTGCCAGCGGCGGAATGAAAATCATCAACCCTGCGGATGGCACGGTCATGACGAACCTAAACCAGGATGTGGGCGTCTTCTACATCGGTACCTGTTTCGACAACGTCGGTAACGTCTATGCCGGTAGCGGCGCCCACAATTGGGTTGCATTCTCCCCTCCGGGCTCCAACCAGGCCACGACTCCGGCCGTCGTAACCATGGACATCACCGCGGCGCCCACGCTGCCGCACGTGACGAAGATCAGCATTTCCGCTGGAACCGTGACGATTGACTTCACCGGCGAGGCAAGCGACCCGGCTTCGGCCTTCACGCTGCTCAGTTCCGGCGCGGTCAACGGCACTTATGCGCCCGCTGCCGGTGCCGCGATTACCGGCAGTGCCGGCATTTACCAGGCAACTGCGCCCGTTAGCGGCGACATGCAGTTCTATCGCATCCAGCGCTAAGCGTCAGGCTGGCACGTTTTCGATTCCCAAGCGCCCGCGAGAGATCGCGGGCGCCTTTTTGTACGGTGGTGGCGGGTTGCGGAGGAGGATTGAGGTTTAGGCGTTGCGCAGAAAGCGAGCAATCCGGTCGTGGTTGCCCACTGTCACCAGGATGAGGTCCCCGCGTGAGGCGACAAAGAGCACCCGCAGGCTCAGGCCGGCTCTAAACTCGAAGTAATTCCCTATTGGGCGCAGGCCGATACCCGCATGCAAATGGGGATGCCCAAAGCCAGCTTCCAGCCGTTCGATGGATTGATTAACCCGGGCTTGCTGCTCAAGGCTTAATTTTCCGAAGGCCCGATCAAAAGAGGCTCGTCTTAAAATCACGGCTGTTTCCAGGGCTTCAGCTTCCCGGCTTTCCGCTCGTGCTCGATTTCGGCCATAGTCCTCCGGTAGCTGTGCTCAACCTGCTCCGGGGTGACCCCATATTCCTCGAAAGGGGAGGGCGGGCCGATGAAGTAATTCCAGGCCGCATCCTGAACGGCGGCGGAAAAGTCCTTGTAGCGCCCACTCTTGACCTGGGCCTTCACCATTTCGCTCACGGATTCTGAGAGAGTGATGTTGTGCCTGTTCACGTCTTCAATTTATGCCACATCATACACAGGGACAAGCCCGAGGTCACGTCGCCATTTGCCCTTTACTCCGCACCAGGGGTTTCAGGTGGAGCGAAGGGCAGTCCAGGCGACGATATTGCCGGCGCCCTGGTTCGTGAAGCCGGGGAAAAGCCGCAGGGTCGGAGGGCGTTCAGCCCGGCTCGGGCAACGCCCACCGGCACACCGGCGTTCAGGGCGTCTTGGCGCTGGCGTGTTGCTGCTCCCAAAGCCAATCCGGGTTATTCGCCGCTACCGGGCCAGGATGATGGACGGTCACCCCATACGCGACGGGAACATGGAGCGGTGGAGTGAGCCATTTATGAAGCTCGGCGTGGCCGTCGGCAAAGGAGACGCCGCCGGTTTGACCGTGCAGCGACCCGGGCACATCCGGGAAATCGGGGGAGGTGAGCACGAGCTCGAGGTAGCCGTCATTAATGCTCCCTGGATGCTCCTCGCAAAAAACAAAGGCGTCGGCGGGCGTGGGGGTGGTGATGTCGCTCATCTTTTTGTACTGCTTCCAGCCGGGGCTGTAATTGATAAGATCACCATAAGCGTCGCCCATCTGGCTATTCATCGAATAGGTGCGGAGGCGCTGGCCGTTTTGTGAGGGGATCTTGTCGCCCGGGCAGCGGAAAACCCCAAGCTGGTTGGCCATATACGGCGCCATGAGAGCATACTTCGGATTAATGTAATAATCCCGGTTGGTGTTGGCCTGGACGGCATTCCAGCCCTCCGCATAGCTGGCGACCCAGTTCGGTTTAAAGCTTCCGGCTGGCGAGTTGGGGATCAGGACATCGTTATTGTCGTCTTTGTACATGAACCAGCCCAACTGTAACTGCTTGAGGTTATTGATACAACCGATCCCCTCAGCCTTCATGCGCGCACGGGCCAGCGCGGGCAGCAACAAGGCGGCCAGGATGGCAATGATGGCGATGACCACCAGCAGTTCAATCAGGGTGAAGGCGCCGCGCAGAGCGGGCCGGACGGTTGAGGGTGTTGCTTCCGGGAGGAGCTTTCTCGATTTACTGGCCAACGGCAGACTGTTCAACATAACATAAGTCTAGACAGGAGTTTGGGGGCGCGCAAGTCTCTCCGGGCTTTTAATTGGGCTCGCAGCTCAGTTTCTTTCGACGACGCCAGGGTCGAGGAGTGCGGATGGTGTGCGCAGCCAGTTGCCAGCCAGGAGATGGCCACCCGATCCGGCGGTGATGCTGCCGGAGGTGGCCTCATATCCCAACTTCGATGCGGGCAACGGATGGCCGCAATGCTGACATGTTCACCAGGGTGGAGGAAAGGAAGCCCGGGAAAAGAAATCCAGGAGGCAGGGAGGGGGAGAGTCTAGTCCGGCGAGGGCGCCTTCGCTCCGGGTCGGGATGGAGTCTGCCTGTGGATGTGAGCGGCAAGAATTACATCGCATAAGAGTATTGACCCTCCCGCCGCGACCGTTAGGCTAACACCATGAAACACCGGCCTTTATGCTCCTTGATCACTCTGCTCACTACCGCACTTTCTGCGACAGCGGGTAGTTTCACCAACAACTTTGATTCCGGTTTGCCGCCGGGCGCTGCCGTCTATGGGAACGCCGTTGTGCGTGCCAACGGCGGCGTGGGCGACACCGGATGCCTGCAACTGACCACCAATCTGAACAGCCAGTACGCCGGCTTTATTATCAACGACCTCGACAGCGGCGGCCAGGTCGGCGGTTTCACTGCCAGTTTCCAGGTTCTACTGGGAGGGGGCACCACTACGGCACCGGCGGACGGTTTCAGTTTCAACTTCGCCAACGATATTCCCAACGGCACGATTACCGAGGATGGCCCCGGCACGGGCCTGACGGTGGAGTTTGACACGTATGACAACGGAGCCCCCGATAGCATTGGGATTGACGTGAAATACAATGGCGTCGAGATCGCCACCACCCCGCTGGACGTCTCGTTTCTGGCACTCTGGCCGCAGAATCAGCCGGTGGACCCCTCGGTACTGGGTCCCGGTGCTCATCCAATTGCACCCGGATGGCGGCGTGGATGTGATGTACAACGGCGGCTATTACTATTACGAGTTCCCCACAGGTTACATTCCGACCGCAGGCCGCTTTGCGCTGGGCGCGCGCACGGGCGGCGCCAACGAGAACTGCTTCGTGGATAACCTGGAGATCGCCACCACCCCGCCCTCCATGCCGCAGTTTATGGCAGCGGCATCCTCCCCCACGAATACCAACACCCGGCCTGACCCGCTCCTCATCGCCCGGATGCAGGACGGCGCGGACGCGCAGGTGGATCCCACTTCCATACAGATGACGCTCAACGGCACACCGGTGACGTTCTCCACCACGAAGACCGATCTGGTGACGACGGTGCAATACCAGGTCACATCGTTGCTGCCGCCCGGTTCGACCAACACAGTCTTTGTGAGCTTCGCGGATAACAGCCCGTCGCCTGTCACCCAGACCGAGGAGTTTAGCTTCGTGGTGGCCAACTACCCGACACTTCCCGCCAGCTATGCCGCCACCGCCGACACCGCCAGCCCCGGGTTCACCGAGCGCGTTTTCCAGGCTGGGACGGCCACGGTCAACAGCATTGCCAACGCCGAAAACCTGCTGGGCGGCTTCTTGATCAACCCGGCCACCGGCCTGCCCTTCCCCAACACCGCCCAGACGAATACCGACGGCACATGGACGTTCGTCCAGCCCGGCGTCCTCAACTATAACATCTACGCGCCCACCAACCCGACCTCGGCCGGTAACTTCCCGGGCGATGTTCAATTCCCCGGCATGCCCGGCACCAACGGCAGCACGGTTAATTTCGCCATGGACACCGTTACCTACCTGTATTTGACCCCGGGCGCCTACACGTTCGGCGTCAACAGTGATGACGGATTCGGGCTCTCCTGCCTCGATCAGCAAGTGGGCGTCTTCGACGCGGGCCGCCCGGCGGCGGATTCCGTTTTCTCCTTCGCCGTCACGCAAGCCGGCTACTACCCCTTCCGCCTGACGTATTTCCAGGGCACCAGCGCCGCCAGCCTCGAGTGGTTCTCGGTGACGCCCTCGGGCCAGAAGATCCTCATCAATGACACCGGCACTCCCGGCTACATCAAGGCTTACAGCCGCGCGACCACCTCGCTGCCGTATTTCCTCGGCTCCTGGCCGGGCGGGACGGGCAACCGGCCCGACCAACCCCTTCGCGTGCAGATGCAGGATGGTGCGGGCATCAAGGTCAATACCAACTCCATTCGAGTAGCGGTCAACGGCCTCGAAGTCACGCCCAGCATCACCCAAACCGCCGGGGTCACCACGGTGCAATACAACCCGGTTTGGGCCTCCGGTTCCACCAACACCGCCGTGGTCTGGTTTGCGGACAACGAGGCCTCCCCCATTAGCCAGACCAACCAGTTCAGTTTCAGCGTAATCACGTACGTGACCATCCCCGCCGCCTATGCCCTGGGTGCCGGCGCCGTGGACACCGCGAAGCCCGGGTTCGCGCAGAAGGTGTTCCAGACCGATCAGCCGACGCCCTACACCATCGCCAACGCCGAGACCATGCTGGCCGGGCGGTTCACGGATGCGGCGGGCCACCCGTATCCGAACAAGGCAGCCGCCAACACCGACGGGACCTGGAATTACCCCCAAACCAACGTGATCAATTACAATCTCACCGCCCCTACCAACGCGGGCGATTTCGCCGGCGATGTCCGGTTCCCGGGCATTCCGGGCCCCAGCGGCAGCACCAACAACTTCGCCGTCGAAGCCATCTCCTACCTCTACCTGCCGGTCGGCTACTACGTCCTCGGCGTCAACAGCGATGACGGCTTCCGCCTGGGCAGCGCCCTCAACCCGCACGAGCAGTTCCCCTTCCAGGTCGCCGTGTTTGACGGCACGAGGGGCGCCGCTGACACGACGGGCGGTTTTGCCATTACGCAGGCGGGGTATTATCCCTTCCGGCTGGTCTATTTCCAGGCCACCGGGCCGGCCAGCCTGGAGTGGTTCTCGGTCGCTCTCTCGGGCCAGAAGATCCTCGTCAATGACACCAACACGCCCGGCTACGTGCAGGCTTACCGCAGCGCGACCGACACCCAGCCTTATGTCCAATGGGCTTATCCTTACCGCGCCGGGAGCTATTTTGTCTCCCCGAATAATCCCCTCGCGCTGACGCTGGTGGACGGGACCCCAGCCATTCAGCTCAACACGATCCAGTTGAGCATCAACGGCACGGCCGTGACGCCGGCCATCAGCCGGCCCAACAGCACCAACATCGTCGTCAGCTATGTCCCCGCCGAGTTCCAGCAGACGACCAATACGACCCTCGCCGTTGAGTTCGTCTGGGCGGACGCTTCCGGCCATTACAACACCAACGACTTCAGCTTCGTCCTCTATGGTTCGCAGGCCCTGGCGCCGCTCTGGAACATCCCGCCCGGCTACCAGCCTTACCTGACCAACGACACCAGCGCAACCCCGGCCGCGATGGAAGCCGGGCTGGCTTACAATCCCAAGACCGGCCACCTGATCCTCGGCTCCATTACCAACGCCACCGCCGTGCGCGGGTTCTATATCCTGGATGCGCTGACCGGGAACGCGCTGGGCCAGTTGAAGCTGACCAATGCCAGCGGCACCGCCGTCTTCGCGCCGTCCGGCTCGTATCCGAAGCCGGGTTATTCGGTGGGCGTGGCCGACGATGGCGCCATCTACGCCGCCGACCGGAAGGACGGGACCTTCTTCAACTTCAGGCTTTATCGCTGGGCGAACGAAACCTCCGTGGTTAACACCGCGTATAGCGAGAGCTTCGGGCATTTTCCGTTCCCGCTCGGCTGGGACTTCCGCGTCCGTGGCTCGGGGCCAAATACCCAAATCCTCCTTGGCGCGGGTAACGGCGCTTCCTCTCAGGCGGTGCTGTTCACGACGACTGACGGGTCGAACTTCACTGATACGGTCATCGCGGCAATCCCTGGCGTGGCCAACGACCTCTTCGGCGGCATTGCCTTCGGCAGCAACAACACCTTCTACGCTGAGGGCTTCCCGGGCTCGACTCTGAGATACGCGAGCTTTGATCCCGTCGCCAAGACCGGCAGCCTGCTGGCCTCCTATGGATGGGCCGCCCCCTCCGGCTCCCTCGGACCGCTTGCGGTGGACCTGGTCAACGGGCGCATCGTCGCGCTGGCCACCAGCACCACTGCCGGCACGACGCACACGGTCAATCTGTTTGACCTCAATGCCCTCACGACCGCCGGCCAGAATTTGCCGGTGGATTCACGCAACCTGGCCACCAGCAATGCGAATCCGAACGGCTCCGGCTCCGTCGTGTTCACCCCGAGCGGCAGCATGGCCTTCGTCCTGGACAGCCAAAACGGCCTTTCGGCGTATCAACTGACCGTCGCCGCCGTCCCGAACCTGGAGGCCACGATCACGCGCATCGTTTACGGCAACCCGGTCGTCGTCTCCGGCACCGGTCCTGTCGGCCACCCCTTCGCGCTGGTCAGCTCCACCGACGCTGGTGAGGCGCTCAACCTGTGGACCTTGGAGCAGACGGATAGCTCCGGCACTGGCTCCTTCACCTTCAACGTCGCACCGGGCACCGCCAAGGCGAAGTTCTTCCGGGTGATAACCCAATAGGCTGCGCGCCGTAACCAAGCCGGGTTTCGTCAAGGGACCGGGTCACCAGACCCGGTCCCTTTTTCGCGCTGGTGTTTTCTGATAAAATAATGCTTGCCTTTCATGGCTGAACTGCTACGAGAGAGAGCACAATGAGCGCGGGTCAATCAGCTTCGAGCATGTACCTGAACTAATCCAACACAGAACAAACCTACAATCCCAGTCTTATGAAGCAGCTATCCTCGTCCGTGTTACAGCCACAGGCCGTTAACCGATCACACCTCGCCCGGAGGACCAGGGTCTTGGGCGGCACAATCCTGCTGGCGTTGTTCACACTCCTGCTGTCGGCTTGGCAGCTCAGCGCTACTGGTTTCTTTGATGGCTTTGAGGGCTATGCCCAGGGCGCGCTGGATTCGACCCTGGGCGGTGGGCCGAATGAAGGGGTCAACGGAGGCGCCAACCCGTGGTTCGGCGCCAACCCGCCGAACCTGCAAGTGGTCGGAGTGGACAACGGCGTCACCCCTCACAGCGGCAGCCAGATGGTTCGCGGCTGCTACAATTGTCTGTATGACAATGACGTGGAGTGGTTCAATCTGTCGTTTCGCTGCGCGACGGGCGGTGTTTATTACGGCAACATTGCTTTGGAATGGTGGTTCTACGACCCGCTTGGCTCGCTCGGCGGCGGAGACTACGTTGATTATGTGGCGTTGTGCAACTATGCGAACGTGCCGCCGGACATGGACTACTATGACATCGCCGCCTCGCCGCCAACGGTCAACTCGCAACGCATGTCCCTGGGAACCGATGCGTTGCGGTTCAACACCGACATTAATGCGACGGTTTACCAGGCGCGCATCGTCGGCGCGACCGACAGCGTGAACCCCGAGGGCTGGTTTAACCTGACGAACGCGCCGCGAACACCCGGCTGGCATCATGCCCGCATCGTCATCGGCGCGCCAAACGGCGCGGACACGCTCGCGTCGTTTTACATTGACGATATGGTCAACCCGGCGTTGACGCACGCCACGATGAATGGCGACGGCTTCAACCTGCTGGAAATGGACAGCGACTTCGGCAACACCAGCGGATACTTTGACGACCTGGGCTTCCAGGATAACGTGACCGCGCCAACGTTTGCCACCGGACCGACCAATGTCACCGTGCTGGTGGGCGGCAACGCCGGTTTCTCGGTCAGCGGCGCCAGCGGCAGCCCGGCCCCGCTCTATTACTGGCAAAAGGACGGGGCTCCGCTCAGCAACGGCGGTCGCATTAGCGGCGTGAACACGACCGCCCTGGCCATTACCGGCGTCGTTGCCGACGATGCAGGCACCTACTCGTGCCTTGTGAGCAACCTCGCGGGCGTCGCGGTCGCCACAGCGACGTTGAGCGTGGTGATCCCGCCGACGATTGACAGCCAGGTACCCGCCGGCGGGGCGTTTTTTGCTGGCATCGGCGGCACCGTGAACCTGTCCGTTACCGCTCACGCTACCCACACGATCAATTATCAATGGAACAAGAACGGCGGCACCCTGCCCAACGGGGGCCATGTGTCCGGAGCGACCACCGCCAACCTGACCCTCACGGGAATTGACGCAGGCGATGCGGGCACCTACTTCTGCCACCTGAGCAACAGCGACGGCGTAGCCGATAGCGCGGCGGTGATTCTCTCACTGGCGACCGGGCCAACCATCGTGGCTCAGCCAACGGCGCAGACGGTTGCCCTGGGTTCCAACGCCACCTTCACCGTGACTGCCGCCGGCTCCAGCCTGGTCTATCGGTGGATCAAGGGCGCCGCTCCCTTGAGCGACGGCGGGAGGATTTCCGGCGCAAGTTCCTCCGCGCTGGGGATCAGCGGCGTGATTGGCGCCGATGCCGGCTCTTATTCCTGCCTCATCACCAACTCCGGCGGCGCCACCAACAGCGCGTCGGCCACCTTGACGGTGGTTCGTCCGCCCGTGATCACGAGCCAGCCGGTCAGCCAGGTGGCCAACCTCGGCGACACGGTCGCGTTCCATGTAATCGCCACGGATACCTCACCGAGCTATCAATGGAAGAAGAACGGGGCGGCGCTCAGCAACGGTGGGGATTTCTCCGGCGCGACCACGCCTGATTTGAGCGTGCATGTGACCACTCCTGCCGACGCGGGGGTCTATACGGTGACTGTCAGCAACCTGGCCGCCAGTGTCACGAGTGCCGGCGCGGCGTTGCGGGTGAACCAGACGGTGACGAACTTCTTCGACGACTTTGAGACCTATAACATCTTCGTCCCGGTAGGCTACGGGCGGGGCGGAACTCCGCTGGATTACAATTACCACAGCGAGACGATCAACACCTCCAATAGCTGTCCCTGGTGGGGGCCGTCGCCACCCAACTTCTTCACTTACGCTTCCTACCAGGACGGCGTCGTCCCCGCGTACAGCGGCGGACAGATGATCGGTTCAGCCTATGCCACGGTCAGCACCAGCGGGGACAATGATGAGGGCTTTCTGAACCTGGCCTACCGCTTCAACGGCGGGCAGCTTTACTACGGCAACATCATGCTCGACTATTACTTCTATGATCCCGGCACACCGGACGCCGGGGATCAACTCACCCTGGCCAACTTCACCTCGCGTATGCCTGCGACCAGCGATTCCAGCGGGTACCAGATACCGGCCAGTCCCGTCCAGAACCTGTTCATCGGCACCTGGCCGAATCTGGACACGTCCGTCTATCAAGCGGGGATGATGGGCGCATCCGATGGCACCGCCGGCATCATCAGCAAGAACATCTCGGGGACCACCAAGTACTTCAACACGACCGCACTGCGCTCTCTGGGCTGGCATCACGCGCGGATTCTGGTCGGGCCGGCCGATCCGGGGACGCACGTGGCGAACGTGCAGTTCTTCGTGGACGATATGGCCAACGCGGCCTTCAGCCACGTCCTGCCGACGGGGAACGTCGGGTTCAACTCGATTCACCTGTTGGGCAGCATGATCTTCGCCCCAACCACCACCGAAACCGCCGGGTATTTTGACACGCTGACCTTCCAGGCCGTGAACGACCCCTACATCATCCAACAGCCTGTCAGCCTGACCAACGACGCCGGCACCACCGCCACGTTCACCATCGGCGCCATGGCCGCGGGGTATCAGTGGCAGAAGAACGGGGCGCCCATCAACGGCGCCACGGACGCCGCCCTGACGCTGCACTCCGTCAGCCGCGGTGATGCCGGCAGCTACACCTGCGTAGTCTCCGGCGCCAATGGCTCGATCATCTCGGACGCGGCAACCCTCACCGTCAACGGCGGGCCGCCGTATATCACCGGCATCGTCCCGAGCGGCGCGAACTTCATCATCAACTTCCTCGGGTCCGCCGCTGACCAGCCGACGGACTTCAAAGTGCTGTATGGCACTACCGTTACGGCAATCACCAGTATAGAAACCGCGGCAAACATCACCGGCGGCGGAGGAGTATTCCAGGCGACCGTCCCGGCCAGCGGCCCGAAGCGGTTCTACCGGATTCAGCGCTAAACCCACCAGGCCGACTCAGTCTGGGTGCGAGGGCATCCGCTCCAGTGGAGCGCGCCCGGGGACGGTGTGCCGTACACGAGTTTTCGTTTGTCTCGACTACGGCCTGGGTCAGGGAGCAGTTCCCCCTTTCCATGAACCGGGGCGGGGACGGCCCGTCCCCGACTGCCCCAGGCTGCGGGAAACATGGGGACGAGCCGTCCCCGCCCCGGTTCATGGAAAGGGGGAACGGGCTGTGGCAATCCACAGAACCTATACCAGAGATACAGATCCGTATAAGGAACAGCGGGGACGGGCCCACCGCGCTGAACACGTACCCAGCCGACGCGCCTTCTCTGTTGTGTTAATCGCGGGCGCGCGGCAGAAACAGGGCAATGCCCGCGGCGGGCAGGAACAGAAAGCCCGCATAGAACAGCGCAATCCGGTGGTCGCCCGCTTTGGAGAACAGGTCGGACCACAGCCCAAAGAACACCGTGCCGAACGCGGCGGTGATGCGCCCGATATTGTAGGAGAACCCCGCGCCGGTGGTGCGCAGCAGCGTGGGAAACAGCGGAGGCAGATACATGGTGAACAACGCGAAGGCGCCCTGGCAAAAGCCGATCAGCGGGAACCAGCACAACAGGGCAGTGTGGTCGCGCGGAATGTAGTAGGCGCCGAACATGACGAAGAAGTAGGCCAGAAACATGCCGAAGATGGTGGGCCGATACCCGATCAGCCGCGCCAGCCAGCCGGCGAAGAAGTTCCCCAGGACCGACGAGCCGATCACCAGGTACATCGCCAAGCTGGCCAGCTTGTTCTTCTGCTCAGCCGTCCAGCCCAACACGTCCGGCAGGTTGCGCAGATGTTGCTGATGCCAGAACATGAACGCCCAATGCGCGGTCAGCGACACGCCGCACACCAGCACGACCCAGATCGTCACCTTCCGCACCTCGCCCCGGAACAGATCGCGCACTCCGGGTTCGTGGTGCCGCGCCCGCGCTTTGGCGGCGCGCCATTCCTCCGGCTCGGGCACCGCGCGCCGAATCCAGAACACCAGCAGCGCCGGCAATACGCCGAGCAGGAACAGGCAGCGCGGCGGCGCGGCGGCCAGCACGTAGTTGCCCAGGGTGGCGGCCAGGATGCCGACGTTGACGCCGGTCTGGAGCACCGCCGCGATCCATGGCCGCCATTGGCGCGGCCAGGTTTCCGAGAGCAAGGACGCCCCCACCGCCCATTCTCCGCCGATGCCCAGCGCCGCCAGGAAGCGAAAGATCATGAGGTGCCACCACGTTTGCGCGAAGAACGAAAGCCCGGTGAAGGCGGCGTAAGTGAGCACCGTCAGGCTCAGCGCCCGCGCCCGGCCCAGCCGGTCGCCGATGCGTCCAAAGAACCCGCCGCCCAGCGCCCAGCCCAGGAGAAACGCGCCCTGGATGAACGAGCCATACCGGCCCACGCGCTCGTCGGTGGTGCTGGCGGCCCCGAGCAACTGCGCGACGAACGGCGCCGCCACCAGCGTGTAGAGGTGCATGTCCAGCCCGTCGAAGGTCCAACCCAGCCACGCCGCTATGCCCGAGCGCCATTGCTGCCGCGTGACCTGGCGCAGGTGTGTTATGCCCGCCGCCACGCCGGCCTGCGCCGGTTGGGTTTCCTTCACCGTGTCCATGCTTTCGGGTCGGAGGATGCGTCAGACCTCCCGGCCCAAGCGAGCGCAAAAAGGCCAGAGTGAACAATGCGAGCACCCCATAGGCGCGAAAAATACCACGAGAAATAGAGGAACAATAGAGGACCAATAGAGAACCAGTCGAAGAACAATCGAGGCACACGGTAGAGATGCGGGCGAGATACAAAGGAGTCGCGCGCCCGATGGAGGCCAACCTTAAGCCAGCAGCAACCGGCGCCCTGCTGACGACAACATGCCCTGGCGGGAGCCGCTACGCTTTGGCCCGCAGATACTCGTCCATCGCCTTCGCGGCCCGCTTGCCGTCGCCCATGGCGAGGATCACGGTGGCGGCGCCGCGGACGATGTCGCCGCCGGCGAACACGCCCGGAAGGTTGGTCATGCCGTTCTCGTCCACGATGATGTTGCCCCACTTGTTGAGCTTGAGGTCGGGGCAGGTGGCGGTGAGCAGCGGGTTGGCCCGCGTGCCGATGGCGACCACCACCACCTCGCACGGCACGACAAATTCCGAGCCGGGGATCACAATCGGCCGGGCGCGGCCCGAGGCGTCGGGCTCGCCCAGTTTCATCCGCACGCACTTGAGGCCGGTGACCCATCTCTTCTCGTTGCCGAGCACTTCCACCGGCGCGACGAGGAACTCGAACTCGATGCCTTCCTCCTGGGCGTGGTGGACCTCTTCGGCGCGGGCCGGCATTTCCTTGAGCGTGCGGCGATAAATAATCATGGACGAAGCCGCGCCGAGCCGTTTGGCGGTGCGGGCGGAGTCCATGGCGACGTTGCCGCCGCCGACCGTGGCGATGCGCTGGCCGTGCAGCACCGGTGTGTCGGCGCGGGGGAATTGATACGCCGCCATGAGGTTCACGCGGGTGAGATACTCGTTGGCCGAATAGACCCCCTTGAGGTTCTCGCCCGGCACATTCATGAACACCGGCAGGCCGGCGCCATTGGCAATGAACACGGCGTCGAACTGCTCGCGCAGCTCCGGCACCGTGTAGGTCCGGCCAATGACGGTGTTGCAGACGATCTTCACCCCGGCCCGCTCGAGCCGCGCGACTTCTGCCTGGACGATCTTCTTGGGCAGCCGGAATTCGGGGATGCCATAGACCAGCACGCCGCCCGGCTTGTGCAGAGCCTCGAAGACCGTGACCGCGTGGCCGTATTTGGCCAGCTCGCCCGCGGCGGTAAGGCCGCCGGGGCCGGAGCCGACCACGGCCACCTTCTTGCCGCTGGGCGGCGCGAGTTTGAGACCCTGCTGGTCGTCATGCCCGCGCGCCCAATCGCCGACATAGCGTTCGAGGTAGCCGATGGCGACCGGCAAGCCCTTGTGGCCGCGGATGCACTCGATCTCGCACTGCGTCTCCTGCGGGCAGACGCGGCCGGTGACCGCCGGCAGCGCGTTATCATTGAGCAGGCATTGCGCGGCCTCGGGCAGGTTGCCCTGGGACAGTTGCTCGATAAAGCGCGGGATGTTGACGCCGACCGGACAGCCGGTGATGCACTTGGGGTCCCTGCACAGCAGGCAGCGCTCGGCTTCGAGCAGGGCGATTTTCTCGGGCAGGCCGAGGTTGACCTCGTCAAAGTTGGCGTTGCGGACCAGCGGGTCCTGCTCCGTCATCTTCTGGCGGTTAATCTGGAGACGTTGCTTGGTCGAGAGCTTCGGGGGCACGGGAATATGATAAATCAGTTACAGGAGTTAAATGGGTTACAACGAGATTGGGTCACTTCAGCCCAATCTTGCAGGCATGGCCTTCGCCAGGCGGCGAGGGCGCGCTGCTCGAAATCGCGGTAGGTGGAGAGCCGGTCCATCAGCAGCTCGAAATCAACCAGGTGGCCGTCAAACTCCGGCCCGTCCACGCAGGCGAACAGGGTCTGGCCGCCCACCGACACCCGGCAACCGCCGCACATGCCCGTGCCGTCCACCATGACCGGGTTCAGCGAGACGATCGTGCGGACGCCCAGCGGCTTGGTCAGGTTCACCACCGCCCGCATCATCGGCACCGGGCCGACCGCATAGACAATATCAATGCCGCCCGCGGCCAGCGCGTCCCTGGCGGCGTCGGTCACAAATCCATGCCGCCCGTAGCTGCCGTCGTCGGTGCAGACGATCACCTCGCCCAGCCGCCCCAGCTCGGATTCGAAAATGACCCATTCCTTGGAGCGCCCGCCGATGATGCTGACCACGCCCACGCCGCGGCGTTGCAAACCCTGGGCGATGGGATGCACCACGGCGGTGCCGACGCCGCCCCCGATGCACAGCGCGCGGCCCGAGTCAATCAGCTCCGTGGGGTGCCCCAACGGCCCGGCAATATCGGCAATCGCCCCGCCCGGCTCCAGCGCGACCAGTTCCCGCGTGCTCTTGCCCACCGACTGGATGACCAGCGCGATGGTGCCGGCGTCCGCGTCCGCGTCCGCGATGGTCAACGGGATGCGCTCGGCGCCCTCGCCGAGGTGGACGATGACGAACTGGCCGGGCTGCCGTATCTGCGCAATGCGCGGAGCGACGACGTCCAGCCGCGTGACATTCGGGCTCAGTTGAGCTTTGGCAACAACGCTATGCATGTCCGACTCGTAATTTCATAAGCCATTAGAATGTGCCGGATAACTTACCCCCGAGTCAACTGTCTTGCGACGGCAGGCCGCGGTTCGGGCGCTGGTTTATGGCACACATCCTCAGGTTGGTTCTCGATAGCACCCCGCCAGCCGTGCGGCCCGTTCCCCCTGGCCCCAGCCCTCCCGTGGGGTCTCAGAACTGCGCTGACATAGGCCAAAGCGCCAGAGGACTGGCGCAGTCCAAGACGCTTCGCGCTCGCCAGCGCTCGGGAGCGCGCGCAAGCGTCCTGGACTGCGCCAGTCCTCTGGCGCTTTGGCCCCTCCCGCAAAGGTATCTGCAATTCCGAGACCCCACACTAGTCCGGCGCGGCGAGTCGGAAGAAGTGGGCGTTTTCGGTCAGCGGGTAATCCAGATAGTTGGTCGCGCCGACAGCCTTGGCCGGCTGGTTGACCTTGCGCCAATTGCCTGGGACGGCGGGATGGCTGCTTTCCTCGAGTTGGTGCTTGAGGTCGCGGGGCCACGAGATCTCGGTGCCCGAGCCTTTCTTCTTTATGCACAGCGAGAGCACCGCCGGCTCGGCCATGATCACAAAGTCGTCCACTATCATCGGGCTGTAATCATCCGCCGGCCGAGTGACGCGCACAGCCGCGTAGTGGGCCCCAGCGGGAGCCACCGCAGTGATATGAAACGTCTGCATTGGATCATCGGTGGCAAGGCGCATCGGCAGAGTCGAGGTCCAGTGTGGCGGGGTCGCCTTTGGTCGTGTCATTGTTCGGTATTCGCGCACCAGATCAAGCTGACCGTGGCGAGAGTTTCGCCCCATGACGAGTCGCCGCGCGCCAGAAACCAAAGGGTGTAGGTCGTGCCCGCCTCGACCGGAGCGCGGGAGGCAGGGGCGGTCTCCAGGGAACCGGCGGAGCCCGTGCCGCTGTAAAGGTAACCGAAATGCGTGCCTTCGAGGTCCTGCGGCGATTGGTTGGTGGCGGCGCCCGCGTAGCCATCGCCGGCTGGGTCCAGGGTGATCATCCAGCCCGGCAAGGCGTCAGGCGACCCGTCCGGCCAGCCCCAGCCCGGGGTGTAATAAGCGGTGTTGGCTTCGAAACCGGCGTTGTCGGTCAGCAGATTCTGGGCGGGAGCAGATGACGCCAGTGCCATCACGGCCAAACCAACTGAACCAGACAGTGCGAGGGTGCGGCAGATCATGCAGGAGAAGGAGCGAGAGTTCGATGAGTTTGAGCGATAAAGAACGCGGCGGCGTGCGAACGGCGCGAGAGTTGGAGCTTGTCCAAAGCATTGCTGAGGTAGTTCTTGACCGTCTTGTCGCTGAGGCCCATTTCGAGGCCGATTTCCTTGTTGGTCTTGCCTTCCGCAACCAGCGCCACCACCCGCCGCTCCTGCGCGGAGAGCAGATCGAGCTTGTTTGGGACCGCTGCCGAAGGCGGAGTTGCGGGCGCGGTTCATAACGCGGCGCGTCACGGCTGGATCCAGGATAGACTTGCCCGCCGCCACGTCTTGAATCGCCTGGATCAGCTTCTCCTGGTTAATCTCCTTGAGCAGGTACCCATCGGCGCCGGCAGCGATAGCGTCGAAGACGAACGTCATCGTCGGCGTAGGACGTGAGCATCAACACCTTCAGGTCAAGATCCATGCGTTGCAGGCGCTGGCAGACTTCGATGCCGCTGCCGTCGCGGAGGCGCACATCCAGCAGAACGAGGTCCGGCTTAAGCCGGGCAATGGCATCGAGGGCCTCGGCGACGGAGCCGGCTTCGCCGACAACCTCGAACTGTGGACAGGCCTCGAGCAGGGTGCGCAGGCCGATGCGCGTGATCTGATGGTCATCCACGATCAGCAGGCGAATGGGTTTTGTCTCAGGCGTGTTCATTCGAATTCCGCTGCGGAATAGTGACGACAATACGACAGCCCTGGCCCGGTGCCGAGTGCAATTGCAACTCCGCGCCAATCTCCCGCGCCCGGGTCGTCATGTTGCGCAAGCCATGCCCTTTGCCGTTGGCACTCGCGGGATCGAATCCCATCCCATCGTCGCGGATCTCCAGACGGGCCCCGGCGCCGTCCGGGTGCAGGGAAACCGTGACAGCCGAGGCATGAGCGTGGCGGACGCTGTTGCTCATGGCTTCCTTGGCGATGTGGAGGAGTTGGGTCGCTTGGGTGGACGTCAGGCGGTTGGCGGCGGCGGGATCTACTTCGAACCCAAACTGGGCGGGGGCGTCGCCGCTAGTGAGCGCCAGCGATTTGAGAGCGGTCTTGAATTCCCGTCCGTGGAGGACCTTGGGTTCGAGTCCGGCGATGAAGCCGCGCACGCTGCGGATGGTGTTATTGAGCGTGTGGATCGCCGCCGCAAGGCGGGGCTCGGCTTGATCGGGGGACTGACGGACCACTCGCCGGCAGTCTTCGAGACTGAGCCCGACGGCGTAGATGGATTGCATGATGTCATCGTGCAGGTCGCGGCTCATGCGTTCGCGTTCCTCCACGGAGCGGCGGAGTTGGTGTTCGCCCTGGCGCATTTCGGCTTCGAGCGTGGCTCGAGACTGGAGCGCGTGCTCGGTCCGGAGACGTTGCTGCCGGATGTGCCAAAGCGCGCCTGCCAGGCCGAGGCTGGCGAGAATGGCGCACGCGGCCAGCGCTTGCTTTTCGGGTGCATAAGGCGGAACCGGGGGAGCGATGACCTGGAGGTCCATCGGAGAGCGCAGAAGCAGCGAGAGCTCGGGATCGCCTCCAAAGCCCGTGCTCGAGCGGCACACGCCGGTAACGCGCAGCCGGCAGCCGGGCTGCAGCGCGGTCAGGGTTTCTTGTGGCTGAGGCGCATTCAACAGCGCGGTCACGAGGTGATTATCAGTCTGCAGCGCGAGGGTCAGGCAGTTTGAGGGCGAGTAGGTCACTCCAAGCAGACGGGAATTGATCTCGACCAGTTGGCCGCCGTGATCGCCGTCGGAAAAGTCATCGGGCGACAGGCGCAGTGGTTTTGGCAGGGGCTCAGTGCCCGTTTTCCGAACCAACGCGTCTTCGAGCCGCGGGGCTTCGAGGGGTGGCCCAAGGTAACCCGCCACGTCCAGGGTGGCCCCGGGTCCGAGGCCCTCAATCGGTTGCCCCGTCCGCACCTCCAGGCCCCCGGTCGGATCCTGGATGAAAAGCGCGTGTCCCGGCCAATAGAGCGTCACCACGCCCTGAACCCGCGCCCGACCGGGCATGTCTTCGCGCACGTGATGGGTGCCGAGGTTCCGGATGAGGATGGGCGGCTCGGCAAACGGATCCGCCGGGGCCGCCCGGAGCACTGCGATGTCCGACAGCGTGTTGGCAAAGATCTGGAAGGTCTTCAGTTGTCCGTGGTCGTCCGCCCCGGCGCCCGCGACGCCGCGAACCCGCACAAAACTGCCCAGCAATGGCAGGTCTTTGTAGCCCCGGTGGTCGGGTATCCACACGGTGACGCGATGCGGGGGATCGGCCAGTTCGAGTGCCAGACGTTTTTCGATGAGTTTCTGTGACCGGACGACGCCAGTCGTCTCCACCCACTGTGCGTCAAGCCCACCAAAGCAAAGCTGAGCCAGGCTCACCGGCTTCGGGTTGATGGCGGGCCCCTGCTTCAAAGGCTCGATTCTGTCGGGATCAATGATGGGGCTGTAGCGGCCCTGGCGGGTCGAGCCGGTGATCTCGACAGCTTCTCCCTCCCGGAGAGCGAGGCGATCACCCGTGTAATAGACGAACACCCCGGCCGTTTCATCCTGCACGAAGAGGACCATGCCGTTGTCGTAGCACGTCACGATGCCTCGAACCCGCACCGGCCGATGGGCCTGGGCCTGTTTGGGCGACAGATCAAGGATCTGCGCCACGCGCGTCAGAGGGGGAATGACAGGCGTGGTCAGTCCAGTGGAAACGCGCGGAGGCTGATTGGACGCGCCCGCCAGCGCGAGACCCGCCGAGGCCAGAAACCACGCACCGAGTAGGGCCTTTCGACCCCATACACGGTGTGCCGTCGCAATGATGCGCCGGGCTCCCCAAGCACAGGCTCGTCTGTTCTTCGGCTTCAAATCCAGAGGAGAGACTAAGAGAACAGGCATTGTTGGCAAGCCTCGATTCGGTTCCCGCGAGCGGTCGAATCCAAACCTGGTAATAGAGCCGATTGGGTCTGCGATCTCACCATAGGGACGCGGCACGAAGCCGGGAGGGCTTCACGCGCCTAAGGCGCGGGGGCATCAAGAATGACCCCTCGAACCTTGGTCTGCTCCCTTAACCATCGAGTGATGCGTTCGGTCTCCTTGGCGCCCATCCTGATGTCATCGTCAATGTCCAATTGGCCAAGCAGGGTGTAGGCATTGCGAACTTTCTGCCAGTAGGAGGTTTCGAGGATGTCGCTGACCATAAACATGACAATGCGCTGGCCTTTGTGGAATTGCACGAGGTGCGGCAGGTTGGCGTCGGTGTAAGCCGGCATTACGGTTTTCTTCCCAACGCGTAAGCGCACGACCGCGCTATGGCCGGCAGGTCTTTCCGCCGGATAAATAACGGTTACCGGAGCGCCTTTTACAGACTGAGTTTGTAGTGTAGCCATTGCGAGTAGGATTCAAGGGAGGAGACCCCAAAGTTCATGTCCGATCCGAGCGTGTAATAATCTCCGCCCTGCCTCGTTCATTCGAGCGGAAGGTCAGCAGGATCGTATCGAAGGCGCCTTGGCCTGCCGAGGGGTGGTCGGCGTCCGCGTTTAACACAAATTCCACCACCCCTGCGTTGAACGGCACCCAGAGGATGCGTACCAGTCGGCTGCCTACGCTGGCCACCTCCTGTCGCAATTGAAGCTCTGTCCCTTTCCGCTCAGCCACCGTAACTGCAGATTCCTCCAGGCTGCTGGCCCGGGGATATTGGCTGGCGATCCGCTCCCGCAAGGCTGCTTTGAGCCCGGGGCCGTCAAGCGGCGGTCCAATCAGGCGAATGGACACATAATAGCTCATATCCCCGCTGATGAGCACAATCGTCCCTTCAGGCGAAGTCTTCGTCCGCAGCCCCTCGGGCTGTACAAAGACAAACTCATTGGTCCCGCTCCTAAGGATGCCCCGGAAAACCTGTTCGTTCCCGACAATCTCCCCAGGCTGGACCGTGACGGCGAGAGCCGGAATCTGGTTGGTCCAGTCGGGGAAGCCGTTGGCGAGTTCAGCCCTGGCGTCTGCCGCGCAGAGCATGGCTCCCGCCACGACGCCGGCCAGTCGGCACACGAAGAGTGCGTTAGGGTGTGACATTGTAGGTGACGGTGTTAGCCGGAGGCATGGCCCAGTTCAGGCGAACGAGCACCAACGCGCAGGGCACTCCCGGAGGCTGTTTGGCCGGGTCCTGAAAATTAAGGTCATAGCTGAATTTGCGCGTCGGTGGGTCGTAATAGTTGCCGGGGTTCTCAAACTGGTGGGTAGCTGTTTCGCTGTTGAAAAGCTTCATGATGGCGGTGTTGAGCGTCAGCGTCCTGGTGCTCGGCGAATTCCAGTCCTCCAGCAGCCGCGTCAGATTGTGCACCCCGCCGCTGAACTGGGAAGACGACGAGCCGGTGGAAGGCACGGTCCCGGTCAGGATCGCGGCATTCACCGTTGTGTCCGAGGCGCGACGTTTGGTGTAGCTCTGGCCGCTCATGCTGTCATCCCAGGACGGCGACAGAATCGTCAGCGCATCGCTCATAAAGGCGCTGGGCACCGAAGCGGTAGTATTGGTGGTCCCGAGGTAGTGAGTGTTGGGGCAGTTATAGTTCCCCTGGACGTAGAGGGGATTAGGCGTCGCGACGCTCCAGCCCAGTCCGCCGTTTGCCGGGGCCGAGGCGCCGTTGACCAGGCGCACGGCGGTCATTTGTGACGAGGTCTTGGTCCGGTTATCCGCCACGTAGAGAATGGTCGGGTAAGTGCCGGAACCAGACGGGAATTTGGCCAGGATGCTGGAATTGGTGTGTATCCACTGGTCGTATTTCCCGACATCAACTTGCGATGTCAATACTGTCTTATTCTCCCGCTGATCCGTGAAGGTGTCGGTGGTGGAGAGGAACGGGAAGTTCGTAGCCAGGGCGGACATGGTATTGGCCGAAGTCAGGAGCAGCGGGGCGGGATCGGCGCCCGGCACCTGGTAATTGAGGCCGGCCTGAATCTTCATCGCGACGGTGTTGTTACTGACCAGGAGCACCGTTTGGGCCTGGTTGGAGAAGCGGGTCTCTCCCGTCAGCGAAGTCGGGCTCTCCCCTGAGGGCGGCAACTCAAGGGCATTATGGACGTTCGTGCCGCTGATGGACAAGGCGATGGTAGGCACATTCGTGCGAGAGGCGGGAGATCCGTTGTAATCGCCCTTGTCCGCCCAACGCGGTCCCTGGCCGTTCCAGGCCGGCGAGGAGATTGTCCCGGTGGCCGTCACCGTGCCATTGAAAGTGAGCGACGCGCTGGTGCCGGTGTAAATCGAGCCGTTGGCGTGGACCCGTCCGTTCACAATCATGGTGGCACAGGTGCTGAACTCCAGCAGGCCGTTGTAAAAGATCGCGTATTGGGTGACCGGGATCAACGCCAGCAGCACGTCCTCCTGGGCCGTGCCCGTGACGACCCCGCCGTTCGTAAGGCGGGCATTGGAGACAATCCGGAAAATCGGGGCGCGCGCGGTGCTCAAGCCGGGATACTGCGATGGCAATGCTCCCGCGTAGCTGTTCGTGACCAGGGCGACGTAGGTCCGATTGGCGTTTCCATTGCCATCGGAGAACGCAAAGGCGTTCCAGTAAGGATCTTCGTTGGGTATGCTGGTCTGGTAACTCCCCAGGTTCGCATTGACCCCCCCCAGCCCGAAGTTCTGAAAGTCGTACCCCATCCTTGTCACGACTTTTTCCACTGCCGCCTCCGCCGCGTTCCCGGCGACGCTGTATTCGTTGCTGCGGTTGTTCATGCTGGCGTGGGTCAGCGTTCGCCCCAGAGTTGACGCCAGCACCAGTGTCGCAATGCCGGTCACGGCCATGACCATCAACAGCGCGTAGCCGGCGTCCGCTCCCTGGGTGTGGATTCGAGTTCTCATCAAGTGCCTTCCTGGTTTCCGTCACGGGCCGTCCGGTGCATGCGGGGTCACCTGCAGGTCCAGCTTGTAATAATCGTAGTAATAACCCGGCCCAACCCGGGTGATCGGGTATTGGTACTGGCAGAACTGCATGACCACGTCAATCACGCCCTTGTGGGTCAGGTTGGTCTGATCGTCGCCATGGTAGTTCTGCGCCTGGAAATACATCGTGTTGGTCAGGTACTGCGCGAGGCAGGTGACGGTGGTGCTTCCACTGTGGCCGCGGAACAGTTTGCACTCGTTGGTGTCGAAGTAATACACGTAGGACTCTGTTGGTATCCGTCGTCAGGCTGAGCTTGAGCGCGTTCCCCTGCTGATTGCTGCCCAGCGGAATCCCGGTAAATGAGTTGAGATCGCCGTTGCCGATCCGCCAGATCTTGGCGGCCCGGATGTCGTTGCCCAGCTCGTTGAAGCTCAGCCGGGCCAGCTCGGAAGCGCCAATCTTGCTGTTCACCAACTGGTCCTGCCGCATCCCGAACATCTGGCAATAAATAAATCCCATCACCGTCAGCCCGAACACGGCCGACGCGACCATCGTCTCGGATAGCGTTAGCCCTGCTTGTAGCCGCGCTCGCCTGCCGGCGGCGGCCTTTCTCCTTCCAGGCATTATCATAGGCTGCTTGCGTCCCGGTTATCCGGCCCAAAGTAGCTCGCGGTGCGATTGGTAAACAGACGGTTGCCGTGAAGCGTCGGGAAGGGCCAAACCGTATCCACAGTTACCATCTGCACTTGCGCGTTTGGCGAGCCGCTCAGGCTGAGCATCTTTACGGTCACGTAGTTGGTCGCGATAACGCTGTTGGTCCCCGAAATTGGAAGGTCGAGTATGCTGGTGGTGTAGCCCGTTCCTGTTTTCGTGCCTGTATTGTAATGCCAGGAGAGCAGATCCAGATTGGTCAGTTCATTCTTGTTGATCGAGTAGTCCCATACCGCCGAACGGGCCTGCTCGATCTGGTGAATCCCGATCGCCTGGGCTGCCAGCGAGTATCCCGCCCACTCCGCCTTCCGGCTCGCCTGGATGTAGGCGGACAGGATGCCACCGAACAGCAGGGTGACAATCGCGAGCGAAACCATCACCTCAACCAGCGTAAATCCTCCACAGGCATCTGTGACCCCCGGTCGCCCCTCACGCCCTGCTCTTTCCGTTCTCCCCGCGCTTAGGACCCAAGCAGCGCCATCGGCAATCGAGTAAACCAGCCCAGCCCCGGTGTGCGCCGGCTTCCAGGCGGAGGCTCCGGGCAGCCCGGCATCGAGCGATGCCGGGAGGCGCGTCACCGGGAATCGAAACGGCTGGCGTACCGAGTTCATGCCGACTGTTGTATGCTCACAAATAACGCTATGTGGCATTAGCACATATAGTGCCGTATGGCTTTAGTGCTCGGACCAGTCACCGAACATTAGAGCGCTTTGGCTATGGTTTGCTTTGGATGTAATCGGTGGGCCGGCCCGAACCGATTGGGGCCGCTGGTCAACCTCAGTTTCAGGATGCCGGCGTTAGCACCCGCCAGCCGGCCCGGAATACGGTTCGGAGCGTAGCCGTGCCCAGAGGCAGGTTCCCGTAGTTGCTCGCCGGACGGATTCCGGGCGGCGCATGATATGTCCACTTTTTGGAAAGATCGGCCTATTAATGGACACTGGAACTCCTGTCCTCCGAGAATTCGCTCCCATGCCGTCACCCCCTGCCTTTTGACAAGGCTACTGCATGGGATAGATTAGCGTGTCCGATATGCAATCGGGCAACACGAGAGCAGGAGTGATTCAAAATGCGCTGTCGCAGGCACCCACCTGGCCGACCGCCGGGACTGAACGGCTTCACGCTGATCGAACTGCTGACGGTGATCGCCGTCATAGCGATTCTGGCGTCTCTGCTGCTGCCAGTGCTGGCCCGCGTGAAGGCGAAAGGTTACGCCATTTCCTGTTTGAACAACGAGCGCCAGTTGATGCTCGGGTGCCTGTTATATGCGGGCGAGTACAGCGACGAGCTGCCTTACAACCTCGGGACGGCGGAGATCAAGACCTTGGAGGCGAAGAGCCAGTTTTGGAACTGGACCACCCCGGTGATGAGCTGGGAGTTGGATTCGGACAACACGAATACCGTCTTGCTCACGGAAGGCGGCATCGGCCCATATACGAGTCGGTCGGCCAAGCTCTACCGCTGCCCGGCAGATTCGGCGGTGAGCGACATTCAGGCCAGGGCCGGTTGGACGGGGCGGGTGCGGAGTATTTCGATGAATGCGATGGTGGGCAATGCCGGCCAGTTCCTTCGGGCGGGCGCCAACGTCAACAATCCCTATTACCGCCAGTTCCTCCGGCTCACGCAGATTCCGCAGCCGGCGCGCATCTTCGTGCTGACCGAGGAACACCCGGACAGCATCAACGACGCGTATTTCCTGGACAAGCCCGACAGCTTCGAGTGGACAGATTTGCCGGCCTCTTACCACGGTGGCGCGGCAAATCTGGCCTTCGCCGACGGCCATCTCGAAGCCCACAAATGGCGTTTCGCAAGCACGAAGCCCCCACCGCGACCCGATGCGGCCCGCCTTCCTTTCTCCGTTCCAGCCACCGAGCGAGGCGACTTTGAATGGTTGATGGACCGGACGACGATTGATTCCTACACTGGGACCTACCCGACCGGTTACTGACAACAACTAGAGGTACTTCTTCACAAAGTCGGGCTCTTCAGGTCCGGCCAGAACGTAGGTGTTCTCGCCACGGCTCCAACTGGCCGTCAGCATCTGGTGGACCCTGGTCAGTTGGGGCGCTTCGGGCGGCGGGTCCTTGACCGCAGATCGCTTCATGACGAAGAGGAAGAGCATCTGCTTGTCACCCCGGTCGAAACAAACCATCGCGACCGGGTGGCTGCGCCAGGTGAGCCGGCCGCCGCCGGTGAGTTGCAGCCGCTCCAAGCCCTGGGGCACTTGGTAGTCCGCAGGAGCACCGCGCTGCGCCAGGACCTGCCGGACCTGTTGCATGTCATTCGTGACCACGTCCATGCGGTATTCGCGGAGCGCTTCACCCACCACACGGCTTTCGTAGTTGGCGAAGCGGTTTGGCGGTTGGGGTCTCCGCCACACACTCACCAACCCCAGCATCAGCAGAACCGCCGCGGCCGCCAGCCAGACGGGGCTGCGCCACCAGGCGCGGGGCGCTAAGGCCTTCGGCTGCGCCGCGCCCTGGATCAGGAGACTGGTCCGGAGATGGGCGGGCACCTCGATTTGCCGGAATTTGGCGCGCATGGCCTTCTGGAAGGCGCGATGCTGCTCAAACCATTGGCCCAGTTCCGGGTCGCGCCGAGCCAACTCGATGGCCTCGGCGATCTCCGGCTCGGCCATATCGGCGGTGGCGGGCCGGTAAAGCAGCAGGACTTCTTTGGCCTTCTCGCGGTTCACGCCGCTCCCTCCTTGGCTTTGCCGCGGGGCGAGGCCTCCCGCAGCACCAACTGCTTCAACTGGGCCAGGCCCCGCGCAATGCGGGATTTGACAGTGCCGAGGGGGATACCAAGGATGCCGCCAATTTCATTGTAGGAGTAATCCTCAAGGTAGAACAGAGCCACCGGGGCCTGAAACTGCTCGTCCACCTGGCCCAGCATCCGCAGCACGTCCTGCGCATCCAGGTGAGCCACCAGATCCGGCTCGATCGTGGGCAACTCGGCTTCGGCTTCGGTGAGTTCGAGATGGGGAAAGCGCGTCACCCGCCGACGGGATTCCAGGAACGCGCGGTGCATCGTAGTGTACAACCACGGCTTCACCTTGGAGGGGTCCTGCAACTGATGACCTTTGGCCGCCCAGGTTAGAAACGTTTGCTGGACCAGGTCGCAGGCGTCGCTCTCTGCGCGTGTCAGGCTCATGGCAAATCTATACAAAGGGCCGTAGTGGAGGTCCACCAGGCTCTGGAAGTCCAGTTCGCTCCGCTGGTGTTCTTCACTATATGACGCCTGAGCTGCCATGAAGGTTCCCGAGGAGAGTATCATTCATTGGAACTGGAACGACAACGTCGCAAAGATGGCCTGCGCGTTGAAGTTGTTGAACCCGCCGCTGCTCGGCTCGTCGTAATGGTAGAAGCTGTAACGGAGGCTGATGGCCCTGCCCTTGCCAATCCGGCGCTTGACCCCGACCTGCACGCCGTGCTGCTGATACTTGATCCCCAACGGCAGGCCATCGGCGAAGTTGTCCTGGCTGAAATTTGCCATCGAGAGCGAGTAACTCGCGCTCAAGTCCGTGTTGGTGTTGAGGATGTAACTCGCGCCGGCCATCACGCTGTAGATATCCCCCGCGTAAGGCGCGACTGAGGGACTGTCATTGGCCGCGGTGACGGTGCGAGCGTTTTGATAGGAAAAGGTGGTGGAGAGAAACAGCCGCCGCCAGGGCGTGAGCGTGGAATTCAGGGTGGCAGTCTGGGCCTGGTAAGTGCCCGCAAGCAGGCCGCCGCCCGGCGCAATTCCGCCCGCCACCGTGTCGGTAGCCGTGTGGTATTTGTTGTCGAGCAATTGGTAGCTGAGCGTCGTCTTGAGCCACGGGGTTGCTTGCAGGCTCAATTTGACCACCGCTTCCCGCGACAACAAATCCCGCCAGAGGATGAACCCGGGATACCCCTCGTAAGGCCCGCCGGCGGCCTGCCGGAGGAAGTTATTGTAATCGCTGTGGTTGTCGTAATAGCGGTAATGCGCGCTGAGCATGACGCGCCGCCAGGGGGAGGTATTAAAGCCCGTGCGGAGATCCTTCAGGGTGCTGCGCGCATCCGTTTCCACCAGATAGGGCGCCAGGTCACCCGTTTCATCCACCGTTTGGCCGATGTCCTCCTCTTGCAGTCGTGCCTCCGCAAAGAGAGTTGTGAAGGGGATGCTCGTGAACCGAAGGCCGGCCTCCTGGGTGAAGGTGGCGCGGTCGTAATCCGAGAAGAAGTCCTCGGGCGCCAGCGCCAGGAAGAACGGGCTGAACGGCACCGCCAGGTTGGCGGTGGCGCTCCCCATTCCGCTTTGCCGGGTCCATTCGTTCTGGCTGCCCAGCGAGAGGCTCCAACCCTGCCACGGACCGAGCAGGGTGCTGACGCTGAATACGTGTGACTCGCGCCACAGCGCGATGTCGTTCGCGTTCCACCCCGGGGGGAAGGGGAGGGCCGGGCTTAGCAGCGCTGGGTTCATGGTGGTGACATTCACCGAGGCATCACCGTCGAACCGGCTGTAGAGGTAACCGCCCGACGTGAACAGCCAGCCCGTAAACTGCTTCTCCACATGCACCGTGTTCGCGCCCTGAAAGTAGCTCTGCTTCTCGTCGGCGGTCGTCGTTGCCATTGCCGCTGCGCCCAGTTGGTCAAAGCTGTCGTTCTGCCGGCCCGTCGCGAGGCTATACCATTCGCCGCGGAAGCTGTCACTGACGCGCGCGGTATCTGTCTCGTAGTCCGCGTCGAACTTGAGGATGTGGACGTGCTCCGAGAGGTCTTTGAAAGCGGGATAGATGTTGCGTGTCTCGGTCCCGTCGCTGACTGGCCCCCATTGGGTGGTGGATTTGGCGCCATCCCGGTATTGGTATTCGTAACCCAGCACCATCGTCGGCCACCGCGGCAGGGTGAGGCCGAAGTCAGCCCAGGCACGCCCGATGTCGAGGTAGAGGTCCCGGTTCAAATCCAGGATCGGCGGCGCGAAGAACGGATAGTAGCCGCCGCTGTCATCGAAGTATTTGCGATACTGCGACCAGCCGAACCGGGTAAAGCCCAGGGCGTTCTTCTCCGCCGACAGCGTCAGCTTGTAGTCATGCAAGAGGACATGGCCGGCGGTGGTGATTTTCGAGTCCGGGCTGGGCAGGTTGGTCATCCCAAATGACTCCAGTCCGCCGTTCCAGCCCTCGTGCTGCCAGTAGAGTTCACGGAATTTCTTCTGGTCGCCCTTGACCGTCGTCCAGCCCACCGTCGGCGAAGCCGCCACCTGGATCGGCTGCTTTGGCGTCTGTTCCCACGGCACCCCCTGGTCAATCCATGCCCGGAATAACCCGATTTGTTCCCGGGTCAGCGGCTTGCCTCTGCCTTCCGGCGGCATCTCCATATCCGGCACCAGGCGCGAGATGTAGTAGATGAGCGGGCTCTTGGCGCTGTGGCCGGGCACAATGTCCACTCCCTCGTCGCCACCCTTGAGCGCGGTCTCCCGGCTCGTCAGCAGGAAATGGCTCTTGGGCCTCTCACCCGAATGGCACCGGTAGCAGGTGTTGGTGAGGATCGGTCTGGATGTCGCGGCTAAAGACGATCTGCACCTGTGCGGGCGGCGCCAGCTTGCTCTCGTCCATCTTCGGCGCCGCGCCAGCAATGGAAACCGCCAGCCCGAAGATTTGCCAGTGCAACAGCGCCGCAAGCACAAGACGCCGGCAATGAAACCGCGGAGACGCGATAGACGCCGAGAACGACACCGCGAAGCATCTTTTCGCTGCGTCTATCGCGTCTCTGCGGTGAAAAGCTTGGCCGGGGAATTTGCTCAAGCCGCGACGATTCCACGGGATAGCGTGGCAGCCTGCTCGGAATGCCGCCCCGCCGCCGCTCCGGCCCTGTGCACTCCCCTCGGTTTGTCCTCATCCATCACGCATCACGTTTCACGCATCACGTTTCACGCATCACGTCCCCTAATACCTCAACCTCACATCCACGTTCGACCCATGCACCGCCGTGTGGCACCCCGACGACCAGCACGTGCCCATGCGGAGAAGGTCCGTATGGTTGACGTTGCCGATATAGACCTGTCCGGGGTCACGCTGGGGCCCTGGACCTGCGCATGGCATCGGAGGCAAAGGTTGAGGTCGCGCTGGACCAACAGCTTGGCATTGATAGATCCGTGGGGATCATGGCAGACCGTGCAGCCCTCGCGCATCGCCGGATGCTCGAACACAAAGGGCCGGGTCTGCTCCCGGTGGCATTGAGCGCAGGACTCGTTCTGCCGCGCCATCGCCAGCCCGCCGGCGGGTTTGAAGATGTCGCTCCCGTGCGGGTCATGGCACTGCACGCAATTCATTTGCCCTTCGGGCACCGGATGATGCTGGGGAAGCTGAAATTCCGCCTGCTCCTGGCGATGACACACGTAACAGGCGGCTGGGTCCTTGCCGGGGTTGAAGATGAACTTGCCCCTTCCACCGCCCCCGGCCACGTGGAGGCTGGCCGGCCCGTGGCACGATTCGCAGCCCGTCTGCCCTGCGGCGCGGGTGCCTTCGAGTTGGATTTGGGCGTGGGCGCTGGTGGGAAAGACGCGCGTGATGCGGCTATGGCATTCGACGCAGGCCTTGTTGCCGACGAACGTCGCGCCGGGAATGGCGGGCGGCGCGACTACCGTCCCCGGGATGGTGGAACACGAATTCACCAGCAGGGCAATACTCCCGGCGATGCTGAGGAAAATCGCGCCCGCAATGATTCGCCCCGCTTTCATTCCTGATTAGGTTGACCCCACCATAACCCTCATCAGTTCATCGGGCAACGACCGCCGTCTGTGGCGCGGTTTGATTGTCCTTTGACGGCCCGCCAGGAGCGCACCGCTGCCGCCTTGAGAACCTCGGCCACGATGGCGTCCGACAGATTCCCGCCCATGGGAAAAGTCATCTGCAAGTGCCCGGCGGCGTTGACAATGAGGGTGCGGAAGTTGTGGCTGATGAAGCCGCTTGAACGGTCAAGCTTCACCCCCGACCCCTCGGCCAGTTCGCTGATCTTGTCGCGGGGCCCGGTCAGGAAACTCCAGTGCTTCGGGTCGTAATGGTATCTCTCCCCGTAGGCCTTGAGCACGGCGGGGGTGTCGAACTCCGGGTCAAACGTCACCGACAGGAAATGCCAGTTGGTGGGGCCGCCCGGCAGCACGCTGAGCTTCTGTGAGGCCTCCTCGAAGTTCTTGGAGAGCCGGGGACAGTAATCCGGGATCGGACAACGGGTGAAGAAGAACGTGACGGCCAGGGCCTGTCCACGGAAATCGCTCAGCCTGACCGGCTGCCCCAGTTCGTTGGTGAACGGATAATCCAGCAACGGATGCCGTTTTAATGGGGCCGGCGTCTCGCCTGCATTCCTGAGAGCCGGGGTGCGAAGCCCGCCGGATTGGAGGGACGCTTGCCCGACTGCCTGAACTGCCCCAACCTTTGAAATGCCCTCGACCCAGCTTTCCGTGTCCGTGACGCGCAGGCGGAAGCGGATTTTGTCACCCGCCCTCAGCCCTGCCAATTCTGCTGGGGTTCTTACTTTGAATGGCATGGTCATGGCCGCCATGTAATTGGGCACCGCCTCGTGCGCGATGACGACCGTCCGCCTGTCCGCCGCGACTTCCCTCACCACGCCCTGTATCTGGAAGGTCTGGATGTTAGTGCCCCACTGTTCCGGCGACGCGCCGGGTTGGGCCGCCATGCTGCTACTCGCGATCAGCAATCCGCACCCAAGCACCACGCCGACTCTCAACCTGGCCCAGTTCGTCCGAGTCCCCCTGACCGCCGTAGCAGCCGAGGTAACGAAGCTCGAACTTGAGTGTGCGACCACCATTTGGGGTGAGATTTGAGCCTCGTTACCTCGGCTGCTACGGCTTCGGGGACGGGCGTTCATGGGTTGGGCGCCAGTTGCACGCGATAGAAGTTCACCGGGCCTGTCGCGCTGTTGTCCACGTTGGTGACTGTGCTGCTCGTCGCGGTGTTGGTGCTTATCGGCGAGAAAACCGGCAAGGCCCCCGAGCGCAGTACAACGTAGTTCAGCCCTGGATTGGCGCTGTAATTAAACCGCGCCGCCGAGGGTGACACCCGCTCGGGTGAGCTCAATACAATTGCCACCGGCGTCACGAGCGAAATGCCTATCCCCGTCGAGATGTTGGTGGCGCCGCCGTTGTCCGTCGCCACCGCTGTCAGCGTGTAGTCGCCTGCCGGGAGGTTCGTGACGGTGAAGCTTGCATTGGCGGGTGGATTGGTGAGGGTGCCCAGGAGCGTCGCGCCGGCCATAAAGTCCACCGTGCTCACGGTGCCGTCTGAGTCGGAGACGGCCGCCTGGATCGTGCCGGTCCAGGGCGCGGCGAAGGTGGCCCCATTGGTGGGCGACGTGATGGATACGCTCGGCGGGGTATTGCCGCCCTGGACGGTGACCGAGCCGGTCATGCCGAAGTTGACGTGGAATGAGCAAAAATACGGATAGGTGCCCGCTGTATTGAAGGTGAAACTAAAGGTGTTGGGGGAGCCTGTCAGGGGGCCTGAGTCCCAAATACCGGGATCGGTGGAGGTATGGTGCACCGTGCCGGCCCAGGTCCATGTGACCTGGTCGCCGACGTTGATCGTAACCGCGCTCGGGAAGAACGCCAAGGCGTTGGCGGCGTTGGAAACGTCCACATTGGTGGTGGTGGCCCGGCCGGACGGCGGACAGGCCAGGGCCCAACCGCACAGGCCGCAAAGAACCAGCCCTCTCGAATGCATTACTAGATGCGTAATTCTCATAAGGTTGTTGTCAGTTTATGTGCTCTTGGTGTTATAGAGGGCATGCGCCCCGCCCTAATAAGATGCACAAGGCCAGCTTTTGTTCCCGGCTATCTGGCAACCCGGCCCCGAGGCTCCGGGGCGGAAGCTCGCTCCTTCCGGGAACCACGAGCCGGGCTCACGCCTCTCATTAATGTGAACCGACACCGCCGACAAATGACACCAGCAGAAGCCCCGCGCCGAATCGAGCGCATCCCGATCCGCCGGTGGAAGGAAACCCGATGCACGATTCCGATCCGGCGGCTGCCCCAGCCGCGCGTGAATTCTCCCTCACGCCAGCGGCACCTGCGCGCCCCGCCTCGCCGCACGAACCCGAGGTCTGCGCCGAATCCACTCTGCCCCGCCAACTGTCCCGAGCCGTGCTCTCGACCTTTGACAAACCTGCAAGGCAGTTTATAGAGAATGGCGGTGTCGCATGAGCAGCGGTCCACACAATTGGGTCCTCTTCCTTGGGCGTTTTCACCCGGTGCTGGTGCATTTGCCGATCGGGGGTTTGGTGCTATTGGGCGTCTTGGAAGTGCTGGCCAGGTTCCAGCGCTTCAAGGACGCCGCTCGAAGCAATCGGTGGATTCTCGGACTGACCGCCGCCGCCGCCATCGCCGCCGCCCTGCTGGGGTGGATGCTCTCGCAAGGGGGTGGCTACGATCCGGAGCTGTTGCGGTGGCATAAGTGGACCGGCTTTGGCGTCGCCGCGGCTTGCGCTGTGACCTGGCTTCTGAACCGGTTGGAATGGCCCCGGGCCTATCGCCTTTCCCTGGCCATGACGCTCGCGTTGCTGCTCGTGAGCAGCCACTTCGGCGCTTCCATCACCCACGGGCGCGGCTTCCTCACTCAGTTTGCGCCCGCTCCCTTGCGCGCGCTGCTGGGCGCTGAACAGCCGGCCAGCGGCTCCCCCGGCGATGCCGCCCAGCCTGGCCCAACAGCGCGTCTTCAGTGATGTCATTCAGCCGATCCTTGAACGGCGTTGCGCCGCCTGTCATGGCCCGGAAAAACATAAGGCGGGTCTGTCCATGGCAAGCTACGCGGCCTTGCTTAAAGGCAGCAAGGACGGTCCGGTATTGGTTGCCGGCAAACCGCTCGACAGCCCGATGATCCATCGCCTGCTCCTGCCGCCCGACGACGATGACCACATGCCGCCCGATGGCAAGCCACAGCCGACTCTGGCTGAAATTGCGGTGTTGGCGTGGTGGATCGAGCTCGGCGCCCCAGCGGATAAGACGCTCGGCGACCTCAAGCCCGGCCCGGAAGTTCAACGCATCCTTGATGCGGCGCGGGCGGCGTCGAAGTAGTATGCTGGCCGGTTACATTAGTTGCATTGGTTACATGAGTTACATCGTTACAACCGGCATTGGCACGGGTCCCTCATGTAACCCATGTAACCCATGTAACCATGAAACTCCTGCAACAATGTAACCCGCAAACGGCGCCAGCCCTCCGCCCAGCGGCTAATCTTGGCGCGCCCCGCCAATCGGTATATCAATCGAGCCGCCCACCCAGAACGCGCGGTCGGTGTTGTTCCCGTCGAACACTGTGCGCGAGTGGAACCCGTAGCGGATGTGGCGCTTGAGAGTTGTGTAGCTGAAGCCGGCCTCAATCGCATCGCTGATCTCCCGGACGGCCCGGGGATAATAGATGGCGCTGGGATCGTTCGGATCGTAAATGATATCGCCGCCCCCGATTGTTTGCAGGTGCCGATAGCCGGCGTCCAGTTCCCAGCCCTTGATCTGTTGAAACAGGCCAATGGCCACGATGTACTGGTCGTTGCCGGTGGTGCGGTTCCAGCGATAAAGCGTGTCGCTGTAAACCCCAAGCCCCGGCCAGCCGAAATGCTTGCGCAGGAGCATTTCCGGCTCGATGCTCGCCGAGCGCAAGCCTGGAGCGAAGGGGAAGTTCTCGTTGAACGAACCGGGCATTACCGCCCCTGCGCGAAAGGTCAGCGTCGGCACCCAGGGCGAATTGGTTTGTTGCGCTTCGTTCCAGACCTGGTAGCGAACGCCGAACGACCAATCCATCAGCCCGGTGGTGTCCTCGGGTTGCTGCGTCGGCGAGAAGGAGCGCCACGCGGAAGTCGTGGCGCCAACGTTGAGATCAACCGCCCACTTCTCCGTAACCCCGTACTGCAAGGCGAAAAAGCCCTGGTTGACGTCTATGCCGTAGCTCTCTCCGTCGGGAGGTTTCACGGTGATGTTGTACTGGCCTGGCCGTGCGCCCAGATGTGGTAGGCCTCGGATTCCTCGTACACCATCCCCAATACAAACTGGCCGCGCTCGGGCACGTCGGCCCATTGCGCGAAAGGCCGGTGCGGCGCGTTCTCAAAGGCCAGCACCGTTGGACCCGAGCGACGCCGTCAACGCCAACCCGGCCAGTGCTGCCAAGCGCCGGCCCCAGCCCCCAAATCCAAAGTTCACTCTCGTATGACTGCTCACTATTCCGCTTTCCTTCCTTCTGCGCCAGCCCCGTTGCTTGTCGGCGGCGGATAAACCTGGTGCTTCGCCTTTCCCACGCCCGATGTGGAGGTCACCTCAGACGGGTTCCCAAGGTCCAAAGGCGTTGACCGTAACAAACGCTCCTTCGGTTGCAAGCGCTAAACGGGGCGCGGGCGCGGAACGTGAGCATCTTGACACTGCCACCACGACTTTGGTGTCGCTGCCTCTCCTCCTCTGGAGGCTTGTCGTTACCCACAAGTCAGAAGCGCTCAGATTAGCGCGGCTGTTTGGCAAGCTGGCCTACAGCCCGCTAGGGAATGGTGCTCACTTAACATTCAGCAAAAGCACAGGCTTTTCAACGGTCGCTGAGGACAAGTGAGAGGGCGCCCTCGTAGCTTCCAAGCCACTGAGCCGGTAGCCCCGCGATTCCCGAGCCTGAGCCCAGCTTCGCTCCCGGCTACCCCCAGGCCACCCTGAAGCCCCCTTCAGGCGTATTACTGGCCAACCAGTAGCCAACCGGTAGGCAACCGGTCCGATGTGGATCCGATCCACATCGGACCGGTTGCCTACTGGTTGCCTACCTCTTGGCCAGTCCCAGGCTTGCGGCTGGCCCGAGCCAGGCCGGCAGCGGGGCTCTGCGGCACTCCCGTCGCCGACGCCAGGGCCGGGGGCCCCCAAGAGAGCTCCCAATCCCCGAGAGGGCTGACCTGTGGCCGGATCAGCCCTGCTACGGCAATGCGCCTGAAGCACATGGAGGTAGCAACAACATGCCCCCGGCTAAGGCCTGCGCGCCACGAGGACCAACGTCGTTCCCTGCCCGCGCCGGCTTTCAATCTCCAGCGTCGCGCCCATTGTCGCGGCGCGGGCGCGCAGGTTCTTCAGGCCGTTGCCGGCGGTCTCGGCGCCCGGCTCGAAGCCGACACCGTTGTCACAAATGACGAATCGCCATTGGCCGGAACGTTCTTCGAGCCGCACCCGGACCTGGCTGGCCTGGGCGTGTTTGGCGATATTGGTCAGGGCTTCCTTGAACAGGAAGAAGAGGTTCTGGCGAAAGTCATGAGGGAGCTTCCGGGCGAGGTCAATCCCTTCGCATTCCAGCCGGTAATCAAGGCCGCCAAGCATTGTGCCGGCGGAATCCTTTATCCGCAGCACGAGGTCTTGCAGGCTGTCAAAGGCGGGGTTGATCAGCCAGATGATGTCCCGGATGGAATTCGAGGTCTGAACGGCGATGCGCTGAATCTCCTTGGCGTCCTGCCGGCCTTCAGGACTCAGCGCCCCGTGCTGGGCGAGCATGCGGCTGAGCAAGGTGATGCTCCAAAGGCTCGATCCGACATCGTCGTGCAGGTCGCTGGCGATCCTGACGCGCAACCGCTCCAGCTCCCGCCGCCGATTCTGCCGCAGCCGATACAGCCCGCCCAGCGCGCCCAGCGCCGCCGCCGCGGCGGCCAAGCGGAACCAGTTGGTCTCCCACCAGAACGGAACGACGACGATCGCCAAGCCGGCCCCGGCTTCATTCCAGACTGCGTCGTTGTTGCAGGCCTTCACCCGAAACCGGTAACTGCCCGGCGGCACTTTCGGGTAACGCGCGGTGCGGCTGGCGCTCAGTTCGCTCCAATCGCGGTCGAAGCCCTCAAGCTGATAGCGGAACAAGACCTTTCCCGGCGCGGTGAAACTCAAAGCCGTGTAATGGAATTGCAGGCTGCCCTTCCCGGGCGCGACGCGGACCGAGCCGCTCAGGGGCACATCCTCGTTCTCGACAAGCACGTGCTCGATGACCACCGGCGGCGGCCGGGTATTCCACTGCAATCCACGCCGCTGCACCACCACCAGGCCCTTGGTCGTCGAGAACCAGCTCCAGCCCCCGCCCGCCCGGTCGGGTCCGGATAGCGCCTCGGGCAGGCACTGAAACCCTGGCAATCCGTCCTCCCGGCCATAAGACACTGCGTCCAACAGGCGAGCCTGCCCTGGGCAAAGGCCTCGATCTGCGCCTTGCAGACGCGGAAGATTCCGCTGCTGGCCCCGAGCCACAGGTCCCCTTCCTCGTCACTGCGCAATTGCAGGATTGCCTCATCGGGTAACCCCCACTTGCCCGTGAAGGCGGTAACATGCCCCTCCTTGACGCGGCACAGCCCGCGGGCGGTGCCGACCCAGAGCGAACCATCGCGATCGGCATGAAGAGTGCGAATGTCACCGCTCGGCAGGCCGTTGGTTTCAGTGTAGGCCGCGAAACGGCCATCCTTGAGTTCGAAGAGACCGTCACCGGTCGTCCCGATCCATAGGTTGCCTTCCACATCCTTCTCCAGCGCACAGGCGAAGTTGAGGGAGAAGCCCCACGGCGTGTTAAAGCGGGTTACCGCGCGGTCCTTGAAGTAGTTCAGGCCCCCGTTACGGGTGCCGATCCACAGGCCCCCATCGTCGTCGGCATAGAGCGCTTCAATCGCGCTATCCGACAGCCCATCCCGCTCACTGAATTGGTTGAGGGCACCGCGGCTGTACTCGAACAAACCGTCCCCAAGTGTTCCGATCCAGACCCCCCCCGCGTGGCCCGCGCACACCGCCTGCACGGCCAACCCGTCCGGCAACGGCAGACGTTGGAGCAGGGTGAGCCGGCCATTTTCGCAGCCGTAAAGGCCCTTGTCACCGGCCAGGAGCCGCAACTCGCCCTCCCCGGTTTCAAAGAGACGCGGCGTCCAACCTCGAACCAGGTCGGCGGTCAAAGGAACCAGGCGCAGTTGCCGGCGTTTGAGGCGGTGCAATCCATCTCCCGCCGTGCCGACCCACAAGTTCCCCTCGAAGTCCTCCAGCAACGCCGTCACCGGGCTCGGAAAACGCCAGACCCTCTGTGCCGTCAAAGTGTTAGTCGTGCCCGGAACCGTCCGCCAAAGCTCTCCGGCGCTTGTCCCGAACCAAATCCCCCCATCCGCGCGCTCGATCAGGCACAGCACGCTGGCCGATGATACCTTTGTCGGCGAATCCATGCCTTGGGGGTCTGCTGGCAGCCGGAACAGGCCAGACTCTCCCCCCGCCCACACACGCCCTGCCCAATCCTCGTGCAAGCAATGGAAGACGCTGCCCTTCAACGCTCCGAAGCCCGCCGACTCGTACGGCTCGATCCGCTCCCGGTGGAGCTGGTACAGGCCCTTGCGCGTGGCGAACAGGGCCGGGGAACGGCGCGGCTGGCAGAATGCATACACCGGGTCGTCAGGCAGGGTCTCCGTCTGGAAGAAACCCCCGCTGCGCCCGGCGCCCGAACGATTAAGACCCGAATCTGTTCCCACCCAAAGTTCGCCCGAGCGTCCCTCTCCAACCCACAGAATCGTATCGGAAGCCAGCCCCTCGCTCGTGGTAAAAGAGGTGAACCTCCCCTTCTCATACCGCCCCAGCCCCCCCTCTTCTGTGCCAATCCACAGGGCGCCCTGGGAATCCTCGTGCAGGCACAGTATCCGGTTGCTTTTCAGGCCGGAAATGTCCGTGCCCCGGAAAGTCGTGAAGCGTACGCCGTCGAAGCGCGCCAGCCCGTTGGACGTGCCCAGCCAGAGGTAGCCATCCCTCGTCTGCGCCAGAGCGGTAACGGCATTGTGCGGCAGCCCCGCATCGGTCTGCCAGGCTTCCACCACGAAATCCCCACGCTCAGAGGCAACCTGCGCGCGAACCGGCTGAAACAGCACCAACAGGCAGAACCCGGGGAGAACGACGGGGCACGCGGCGCGCCAGCCAGCGACCAGCGCTCTCAACAGTCCGAGCATGACCCACATTACTTGCCCGCGGGCCACTGAAAGACAAGGCTAAACCGCCTGCCACAGCTCTTGAGGAGGCAGAGCATTCCTTGCGTGGCGCGATACGCTCAGATAGCCGGCGACCACCAAGGACCGCCCAATTGCCCGCTCGAGTTACCTTTGGTGACGGAATGAGAAGCTGGAAAGCGGCAGAGGACAGCCGCACTCCAAGACGCTGACGCGCCGTCCCCGGCGCTCGAGGTCGCGCAGCGTCTTGGAGTGCGGCTGTCCTCTGCCGCTTTAGCATAGGTATGCGTAATTCTGAGACGGCACACGAGCAAGTGTATGACGTGTGTGTGGCGGGTGGGGCGGGCGTGTCCCGCCTTCCGCCTGGCACAGGCAGAGCCCGATCTCGGGCGTGCTGGCCTGCCCGGTCGGAAGAGGTGTCCCATTTTGGGACAGAGTCGGAGCCTCAGTCAAGCGCGTCGCAACCTGGAGGCCCACCGACGCCCGCCCGAGCCTTGCCGGAACCGCGCCGTCACCTCCCCGTCACCTCCCCGTAGGACCTCTAACCTCAAGTTAGAGGTCCTACGGGGAGGTGACGGTGTGGTAACGGTCCGGTGCCGGGGGAAACCGCTGCACAGTCTGGTCGGGGATTGGAGCGTTAGGCGGCCAGAGCGGGCATCTTCGAGACGCCGGGTACCTGACGCGAATACGTCATTGCACGAAGGCAGGGCGATGGATAGTCTGGGAGGCGTACTGCTATACCACGATGTTATCGTCATCTCGTAGAGACCGAGCTTTTACGCTCATTGAATTGCTCGTAGTGATCGCGATCATCGCGATCCTTGCCGGCATGTTGTTGCCGGTGCTGGCCAAGGCCAAGGACAAGGGGCGGTCCACGTTTTGTGCGAACAACCAGCGGCAGATGGTTTTGGCGGCGCTCATGTATGAGGAGGACTTCAAGGTTTTACCCATGGGGTATCCCAGCGCGAGTATGACCTGGGACACTATCTGGTATCGTGTCTTGCCGACGTACATGGGCCGCAAGCTCTCCGCCAACATCCAGACGAACCGAATCTTCCTGTGCCCATCCAGCCTCAATGGCGGTTATTTCGGCTGGCTCTGCTACGCGCAGAACTACCAGGTCAACGGCGGGCGAGCGGACATGGGCCTGCGCCAGATTCAAAAGCCGGCGCTGACGATCATGTATGGCGAAACCCAGGGTTATGACGCGTTGCTCTACCCGGACACCCACGCCATCGCCAACGTCTGTTATCGTCACAGCGGCGGCGACGAACACAGTGTGGTTTATGACATGTACACCGGGATGTGGAACAAGAACCGGAAGAAGGGCCGGGCCAACGGCGCCTTTCTCGACGGCCACGTCGAGTCGCTCCGGAATGCCTCCACGAACATCTTTGATGTGACCAAGTCCTACTGAGCCGCAAGGCGGGTGTGCGCAAACGGCTATGATGTATTTCCTTTTCCTGGCATTGGCGCTGGCCGTGGCTGGTATTGGCTGGGCCGTGCGCCGACGCTCGGCGCTCTGGGGGCAGGGCCTCATTGCCCTGGGTTGTGTCGGTTGCCTTGCCGCCATCGGTTGGCAGGTTCGCCAAACGCTGTTTTCTGCCGAGGAGCGACCCCCGAACCGCGCTCATGCAGTAGTCGGCTTCTTCCTGGCCAACCAGACCCAGCGCGAGATTGCCGGGCAGAGCGGGACCGTGGTGCTGATTATGCCGCCGGCAGGGGTGCTGACTGCGGAGACAGCGGAGACCTATGCCAACTCTTTCCGGGCACCGTTGCTCCGTGGGCATCCGGAGTGGCAGGTCCAGGTCGCCAATCTCGAAGCCCCGGCCAGGGAAGCGAAGGCGGGGAAGATTCCCTTGGCGGCTTTCAAGCAGGTGCTGGCAAAGTTTCCAAGTGCCCTGGCGTTTGTCTGCTTTGCTGGCGTGCCTGCGGGTTTTGAGACGCTCTTCCCGTCCGACCAGGCAAAGGTTCCGCCCGTGTTTGTCTTCGATGCGGGCGGCACCACCAACTGGGTCCCGGCGTTGGTGCAACGCCGGATTCGCTCCGTCATCGTCCCGCGCCCGGATGTAGATCTGGCGGCGATGGGTAGCATTGCGGGGATGCCGGGGGAAATCTTTGGCCAGCTTTACTATCTGGCGACTCCAGAGAACGCCGCGCAGGTAGCGGCGAACCTGGCGGCAAACCCGGCACCCGCGCGTCGCTGAGAGCCCCGTAACTCCTGGCTCAGCGCAGGATCTGGGAGCGGCGTGGGATTTGCCTGAGCCGGTTTTCGAGTCGGGCGGTTGCTTCCCCCTCACCCCGGCCCCACTGCCGTTGAATTAGGCTCATACTCTTAGAATACCGCTTTCCTGACCCGTCTTTGAAAATGATAAGACCGGTGGAACGAGGGTCTGCGACGTCTAGGCACTTTGCGATTCGGACGCACCGCCACCGGACTGCCCTTAAAGAGTTTCATCAACTTACAGATGACTATTGGAACTGGAACGTCCCGGTACAACAAGTCCAGCACCTGGTCCTTCAAAGCATGATAGGAGTTGGAGTGGTTGACTTGCCGGGGCTGGGTTTCGGGCGTGCTTTGCTCTCTGAGGGCGGCCTGCGTGGGCTCGCTGAGCACACTCTCCAAATTGGCCAGCAGCACCGCTGCCTGAGTATCCTGTCGGATGGCCTCTAGGGTTCGTCCGCTGAAGTTCTCCAGTTCCAGCCGGCCCTTGAGCATCAGGTGAAAGGTCTCGTGTCCCCAGCGCCAATGATACACCGTCAAGAATTCCTCCGTGGGATACAGGGCCTCGTCCCGCAACGAGGTGGCCAGCACTTCCAATTCCCCGCTCGGCAGACGCAGGCTCACAAAACGCACCTTCAGCTTCAAGGGCAACCCCAGCCGTTGGCACTCGGCCTTCTGGTCGGGTGGAGCGAAAAGCCACACCACTCTGCTTTGATTGGCTTTGTTGACCCGAAACAGCTCTTGGGCCGCCAGAAAAGAACCGGTCGAACAGCGCCCAATAAAATGCCGGCCCCGCTGCGCCACCGAAGCCAGGTAGAGGTAACCGGTGAAACCGCGATCATTGATCTCCACATCGCCCGGCTGCAAGTGTTCCAACTGTTGCAGCGCCAAAACCACCTCGCCCACCGTGCTCGGTTCCAACCGTGCGTCCAGGCCAATGCGGTTGAGCAAATCATAAATCACCGACAAGCGAGCCTCCGGATAGCGGGTGCCAGTGCTCCCGTGTTGGTTGGAAGCTTCTTTCCAGCCAAAGGTTTGGCCCAGTTCCTGGCTCTCCGGCAGCCGCACCAAGGAACTATCGACGCCGATGAGCCGGTGTCCCCGCCAGCGTTGGATGGGGTGCTCCGGGCCATAGACCGTGGGCAGGACGCACTCTCGGTTCAATTCGGTGAAGGCGCTTTCCTTGAGCTTGGCTCGGGCATGGGTCACCGCTCCGCTGGTCAGCGGCTCGAAGATCTCGCCTTGGGCCAGCTCGTCGAGGAATTCGTGTAAGTGGCGTTGGATCGACTTGAGGGTCTGTTGCAACAGAAAAAGCATTAACAGGGGAAAAGTCAGTTGGCGTTGGCGGGTGAAATCTTGAGGTCGCACTCGATGGCGAGCCAAGAAGTTCTGGTCGCGCAGCTTGGCGCGCAGAGTTTCGATGAGCGTGGTGAGATAATCGGGAATGTCGTGGATAATCGTTTGCATCCCCAGGTTAATGGGGGTACCAGCGCAAAAGTACAACCTAAATCATTGTTTATCAGCATGTTATGAATGCACGCAAATACTATGTCACCCAACTTCAGCGGCAGTGCACCCCGGCCCTCTCCCTTGGGGAGAGGGCGAACCATCGCCCGTGCTGCGACACATCGGAGGGTCCAGGCATATCGCGCGACGGGCGGCGGGGCACCCTCTCCCCAAGGGAGAGGGCCGGGGTGAGGGGGAACGGGACTCACCTTGTTTCCACAGCATGAGGATGTCTGAGCCTGTTGAAGCGATGTAGCAGCCGACGTAAGGAGGCCCAAATATCATTGAGGATCGGCCATTCTCCAATTGATTAGAGTCTCTTTACGTCGGCTGCTACGAGCCACGTTGTTTTCCGAACACGCGTTGCGCCCTGGCAAGCAGGGTTAGGCGCTGGGCTAGAGGTCCGGCGCCGTCCGGGCCAGGCGGATGTAATCCACGTCGTTCGGGTCCCACCACAAGCCGTTGCAGGGATTGACCGTGGGGGAACCGCGCTGGGACAAGGAATCGTCCGCGCCGTATTTGGCGTTCAAATCCCGCAGGCCCGGCCCTTTCCAGCGAAAGGTCTGGGCGTGGCCGTCCAGGAAGGAGAGATTGCCGGCGCTATTATGGCGATTAGAGGGCAGATTCCAAACTCCGCCGACCCCGATCCGGTTGAAGCCGATGGCCCCGTTGTCAATGCTGATCTGGTTTTCCTCGATGAAGACGGAAGTGTCGGTGGCGTTCTTGATGGCAGTAGTCTTGTGCGCGATTTGACCAGCATAGGTCGGATTGCCATCGTCGAGGTTGCTGCCCAGCCAGACGGAAACCGCAAAAGCGCGATTATGCGGCACGGTCGCGGCGCCCCGGCCAATGCCGACCAGGAACGCCCGGCTTGCCGGACACTTGTAAATCCCCAGCGAAGTATTGTAAGGGTAGAGCACTCCATTCTTGGGATCGTCCTCGTAGTAGGCTGTGTAGGCCTGGACGTTACCCTGAATCCACGCCTTGGCACCGGGGCTGGCCACGCCGGCCACCGAGTTGTCCATCACGTTATTCCCGTTGTCCGTCGCGTAAAGCTCGTAGGCAATCTGCAACTGCTTGGCGTTGTTCAGGCATTGGATCGTCTGCGCGCGCTGCTTGGCCTTGCTGAGCGCGGGCAAAAGCAGCGCCGCCAGGATGGCGATGATGGCGATCACCACCAGCAATTCGATCAGAGTGAAGCCGTGGTGTGCGGGGGCAAGGAGCGTTTCAGCTTTGGAGCGTTCCCGGAGCCGACGCGGCGGGCCTTCGCCGCGCCGAAGTGGAGACCCCAAAGGACCAAGGTGTGTCGGCGGGAGTTGGAGTCTGCCGGCGGCACGCACAAGCTCCGGCCACGCAGGCGGGTGTGTATTCATCACACTAGGAATACCCCCGAAGCGCAATCCGGCGCAAGCCTGCGAGCCATGACGCAAACGCGTCATAGACCCGTAGCGCACAGTTCTTTAACCTCCAGTCGCATCAAAACGCAAAACCATGCTATGACAACATCCCCTCCTATGAATCCACCATTGAATCCTCCTCGAACTCGCGGCCTGCGCGGGTTGTCGCTCCTCGCGCTTCTGCTCGCGCTGAACTGGGTCCAGAGCGCGTGCGCCCAGTCATACACGCTGGCGAACCTCTGGAGCATGACCCCGCAAGCCGACACCATCTTGAGCAGCACTGACAATAACGCGCGTGGCGTGGCTTACAACCCGGTCACCGGGCATGTCCTGGTCGTCAGCCGCACGCCCGTGCCCGACCTCGGGACGAACGTCTTTGGCACCAACGGGATATATATCGTTGATTCCACCAATGGCACGATCCTGGGCAAGCTCCCCTATGACCCCGCCGTGATCAACGGCGGAAACTTCGCCGTCAGCATGATCGGCGTCACCGACGACGGCGTGATCTATGTGGGCAACCTGACCGTGAATACCCTGGGGGCGACCGGACCGTTCAAGCTGTACCGTTGGGCGAATGAAAGCGCGCAGCCGCAACTGGCCTATTCAGGCGATCCCTCGGGCGGCATCCTCTTTGGCTCCAACCCACAACGGTTTGGCGATTCGATCGCCGTGCGCGGCACGGGGGCCGCCACGCAGATTCTGCTGGGCACTTACAATCAGACGCTGGGTTTGTTGACCACGACTGACGGGGTGAACTTCACGGCCAGCCCGATCGTTACCACCATGGCAATCTCAGACTCACGCTGGGGTGTGGCGTGGGGCGCGGGCGACACCTGCTACGTTAAGCAGACCAGCGGCCATCTGAGGCGGTTGAGCCTGGACCTGGTCAACCACACGGCCACCGTCCTCACCGAGATTGCCCTGACGCCGACGGCGGGGCCCGGCGGACCGTTGGATGTGGACCTGAGCCGGGGCCTAATGGCGCTTATTGATGCCACGAACCATAAGCTGCTCATGTATGACATTTCCGATCCCTCGAATCCGATTCAGCAGGATACAACCCAGAGTTTCCCATTGGCCGGGGCGAACGGGAATGGCACCGGGGCCGTCGCGCTTCGCGACGGGAAGCTTTTCGCCTTGGAATCGAACAACGGCATATTGGCCTACTCTCTGGGCGAAACCAGTTTGCCCGCGACGATCGTGACCCAGCCCGCCAGCATCACGCTGTGGCAGGGGGCGACCTATACCATCAGAGCGGTTTATGGCGGCACCCCGCCGTTCTCGTATCAGTGGCAGTTTGCCGGGACAAACATCCCGGGCGCCACCCAGGCGAGCCTGACGATTACCAACATCTCGTTTACGCAAGCGGGCGCTTACAGCGTCTCGGTCAGCAACTCCTTGGGCGGGGCCGTCAGTGCCAATGCGACCCTGAGCGTCTCGACCGCAAATGCCTCGGATCAGGCGACCAAGCTTTGGGACCTGCCGGCGGGCACGCGCCCCTATCTGACCTACCGGCCAGCGGGTGATTCGCTGATCGGCTACAAGGAATACGGCGTGGCCATCAATCCCGTTAACAACCATATTATCGTGGCCACCCGGGCCGACCCGACCAACATGATCGCAGTGCTGGACAGCCAGGGCAACCACCTGCATTACATGGATTATGCGGACTTGAACGTCCCCCAAAGCGGAGCCTCGATGAACAAGGTGGACGTGGCCGACGACGGCACCGTGTATGTCTGCAGCTTTGCCGGCGGCGGCGCCAATCTCCTCATTTACGGTTTTGGCGACGACAGCGCCAGCACCTCGGACAAGTGGGTCGCCTTCAATGCCGACCCCGCCAACGGGACGACCGGCACCGCCAATTCCTGGGGCTACAGCTTTTCGGTGCGCGGCAGCGGCTTGGATACCGAGATTCTCATGGGCAGCGCGAGCAGCACCACCAGAAACTTCGCCATCCTGACGCCGGATGCCAACTATGTCTTCCACTCCACCCTGATCACCGTGGATGCGTTGGTGATTGCGGGCTTCTGCCGCCTGGGGATGGATTGGGGCCCGATGCCGAATACGGTTTGGGCCAAGACCGCCAGCGGAAACCTGTACTTGGTCCAGTATGACCTGGGCAGCGGGACTGCCACCGCGCTCTATTCCTACCCGCAGACGGTGACCCTGCCGAATATCCTGCGCACTGTCCCGTTGTCGCTTACCATGATGAAATATGATCCCCTCACGGGACTGCTCGCTGGGCTCCGGAACGGGAGTCCGCCCAGCCCGGTCAGCGTGATGCTCTACGATGTGTCGAGCCTCGACCAGGGACCTTTCATGGTGGATCAGGAATTGTACACGACCTATAACGCGGACATTGAGTACCAGGGCTGTGTGGATTTCGCGAATGGCTACCTGGTGACCCTGGGCGAAAACAATGGCCTCATGATGTTCCACATAGACACCAACTTCGCCAGCATCCCCGTGATCCTGAGCCAACCGGCCAGCACGACTGCGTTTGCCGGCACGCCCGCCTCGTTCAGCGTGGTAGCCGACAGCGCCGCTGGGATGACCTTCCAGTGGTATCTCAACGGCGAGATCATTCCAGATGCGACGAGCGCGACCTACGCCATTGACGGTGTGCAGACGAACCAGGCGGGCCTCTACACCGTGCGGGTGTCGAACTTAACGGGCGGCTATCGCGAGAGCGCTCCCGCAACCTTGACGGTGCTCGTGCCCTACCAGACCGCCCAGATGACGAATATCTGGTCGTTGTCCCCGGGCGACCGGCCTTACTTGAATACAGATTACATGGAATACGGCCTGGCGTTCAACCCGGCTACGTCCAACCTCCTGGTCGCCAGCACGGAGGGGGGTTACCCGACCATTGCCGTTCTGGACGCCCTGAGCGGCGCGGACAAGAACATTCTTGATGTGAGCGTCATTACGGGCAGCAGCAAAGGGATGTTGCACAAGATTGACGCCGCCGACGACGGCGTGGTTTATGCCTGCAACCTCACCACGGCCCCTGCCACTGCTCCGTTCACCGTTTACCGTTGGGCGAACGATTCGGCCGATACCGTGGCCACGGTGGCCTTCTCGGGCGACCCGGGCGCCCCAGTCGCCCCCAACAAGGGCTGTGGGTACACCTTTGACGTGCGCGGCGCGGGTGTGAACACGGAGATCCTGGTGGGCCTGGGTGCGTGGGGTGCGCTGGCCAATGTCGTTTCGATCCTGACGACGACAGATGGCACCAACTTCACCGCGAACCCCATCCAGGTGCCAGACGCTCCTCTGGGCTTCTCACGCCTGGGCCTCTGTTTCGGGGCGGGCAAAACGTTCTGGACCAAGTCCTACTGGGGTGATCCCGGCGGGCCACTGCTCGAGTTGGTGCAATACGACCTTGCGGCGGGCACAGGCACCAGCCTGTACTCCAATCCGTCAGGTCTGCCCACCGCGAGCAGCATCACCACGATCGGCTACGACGACACCCTGAAGATGCTGGCCGGCATCGGCACCGACACCAGCCGGGATAGTGTCCAGGTATTCGACGTGAGCAACCTCGCCGCTGGTCCGCAGTTGCGCGATCAGGAGCTGTTCCCAACGGGCAACCCCAGCATCGAGCAGAATGGCGCGATTACGTTTGGCCTTCACACCTATCTGTTCGCCCTGGCCGAGAACAACGGCATCATGGCCTTCCGCATTAATCCGGCCTTTGGCGGCTTCAAGATCCTCGGCGTCACGCCCGGCACGGGCTCAATGACCCTGAGCTGGCAAGCGGTTAGTGGTTCTCAGTATCAGGTTCAGCGCGCGGCTACTGCGAACGGCGGCTGGACCGACCTCGGGAGCGTGGTTACGGCTACGGGTGATACGGCGTCCTACACGGATACCGACCCCGATCCGAACATGCGCTTCTACCGAGTGCAGGCCAAGTAATTCTGCCCGGTCCCCGACCGCCGCCAGGCTCGTGCTGGCGGCGGTTTTGCATTCAGGGGGCCGGAGCATCGGCAGGCCTCAAGAACCGGCGCACAAGAATGTCCGCGCTCCGGGAAGTGCCGAAAGCGGCTGGGCGGTGCGGACGCGTGTGGAAGATATTGCTTCCGCCGCAGGAAAGCGGTTCAATCCGCGCCGATGATGGCTAAACGTGTCATACCTTGCCTGGACGTGCATGCCGGACAGGTCACCCGCGGGGTGCGGTTCGGACTGGCGGAAGCGGGCGGACTGCGCAACGTGGGTGACCCGGTCGAGTTGGCGATGCGCTACAACGAGCAGGGCGCCGATGAGATGGTGTTCTTCGACATCACGGCAACGGCGCATGGGCGGGCGACGATGGTGGACGTGGTCGAGCGCGCGGCGGACCAGTGTTTCATGCCGTTGACGGTCGGCGGCGGGCTGCGGTCGGTGGACGACATGTACACGATGCTCCGGGCGGGGGCTGACAAAATCAGCATTAACTCCTCGGCGCTGGCCAATCCCGAGCTGATTCGCGCCGGGGCGGAGAAGTTCGGCAGCCAATGCATCGTGGTCGCCATTGACGCCAAGAAAGTCGCGCCGGACCGGTGGGAAGTGTTCTCGCACGGCGGGCGCAAGGCGACGGGGCTGGAGGCGGTGGAGTGGGCCAAACGGGCGGTGTCGCTCGGGTCGGGCGAGATCGTGCTGAACAGCATTGACGCCGATGGCACGAAGGCGGGGTTCGATCTGGTCATCACGCGGCGGATCAGTGAAGCGGTCGGCGTGCCGGTGGTCGCCAGCGGCGGCGCGGGCAGCCTCGAACACATGGCCGAGGTGCTGCTGGAGGGGAAGGCGGATGCGGTGCTCGCGGCGAGCATCTTTCACTTCGGCGAGTTCACCGTGGGCGACGTGAAGCAGTTTCTGGCCGCCAAGGGCATTGCGGTGCGGCCGGTTTGACATGATTGGCAACGAATAGTGGCGCAGGTGTCTTGCCTGTGGGTTGTGGCGGCGTCTGGCCGCCAGTTTGGACCTTAACATCGGGCGGGACGGCCGGTGAACCGGAAATCCGAAGGCCGAAACCCGAAGGCCGAAAGAAGGCCGAAACCCGAAATCCGAAGAACACTCCGAGGCTCGGTTCCACAGGTGCAGACGTTAAACGCAAGGGAGTCGCTTCGGATTTCGGGTTTCGGCCTTCTTTCGGCCTTCGGGTTTCGGCCTTCGGATTTGCCCCCCCCCCCCCCCGCCGCCGCCCTGGTTTTTTTCGTAGTCGGCAGAGAATAACTTGCTATGCTACTGTTTCAATAGACTAGGGTTTATGAGCTTTTACGACCAACTCAAATTCGACTCCCAGGGGCTGATCCCGGCGATCATCCAGGAACAGAAGACCGGCCGCGTCCTGATGATGGCGTGGATGAACCGCGCGTCGCTCGAAAAGACTATCGAGACGCGCAAGACGCATTTCTGGAGCCGGTCGCGCCAGAAGTTCTGGATGAAAGGCGAATCCAGCGGCCACACCCAGACGGTCAGCGATGTGGCGTTCGATTGCGACGGGGACGCGTTGCTGATCCAGGTCGAGCAGATCGGCGCCGCCTGCCATGAGGGTTACCAATCGTGCTTCTTCCGATCCGTGGAGGGGGACGGCAAATCGGTGAGGATCACCGAGCCCCAGATGAAGTCGCCCGAGGAGATTTACGGAAAGAAGTAATGGGGCGTTTCGTTCCAACGGCCAGAGCCGCCAACGGGGACCAGGCGCGGTCGCGCTACTCGTGAGAAGTAATGGATGACATCGTTCCATTTGGCACGCGGACCTACGGGGTGCTGTTCGTGCTGCTGATCGTGGCGCGTGGGATGGACTTCCTCAGCACGTGGGTGGCGACGCCCAACCTGGTGCTGGAGGGCAATCCGCTGGCCAAAAAGCTGGGCTGGAAATGGGGTATTCTTGTCAACGTGGCGCTTTGCTTCGGCTTCGCTTTTTGGCCGCTGCCGGCTATTGTCATCAGCACGACGAGCGTGCTGGTGGCGGCGCGTAATTTCCAGTCCGCCTGGCTGATGCGCTCGCTCGGGGAGCATCTCTACCGCGATTGGCACCTTGAGCGGGTGCAGGAAACCAGTGTCACGCTTTACCTGTTCTGCCTCTTTGCCCAGACGGCGCTCACGGGCGGCGTGGGGGTGGCGGTCGTTTATTTTAGCGACGGGCGGCTTGTGCCGATGGCGATTGGGCTGGGCATCGTGGCTTACGCGGTGGCCGTGGCCTTTTATACCGTGCTGGGCATTTGGCGCATGCGCCGGTCGGCGCTCCTCACGCGGCGATTGGCGGAGCGGAGCCTGGTAGCCGAAAGCACTCCAGCCACGCCGCCAAACAACGGGAAGGAGGCGCCGCTTGCCGCGCACCCGGCGCCCCAGCCCCAGGGCAAGTAAGCCGGGGCATTGGCCTGACAGGTTAAATGAGTTACACGAGTTGCATGAGATGCATCGTTACAAAGGCCGGTGGCGCCGGTCGCTCATGTAACCCATGCAACGATTCACTTTTGTAACTGCATTCACATGTATTCCCCCACACTCGACGAGTTTCTGAAGCTGGCCAGTCAAGGCAACCTGATCCCGGTCACCCGCCGGCTGCTGGCGGATGTCGAAACGCCGCTGTCGGCTTATCGCAAGATCCGCGGGCCCAGCGAGTCGTTCCTCTTCGAATCAGTTGAGGGGGGAGAGCACTTGGGACGCTACTCGTTCGTGGGCTGCAATCCGCGCGCGATTGTCCGGCAGACGGGCCAGACGGTGGAAGTGATCGAGAACGGCAAGGTGGTGCAGAGCTTTGGGATTCAGCCGGAAGGCGGGGCGGGCACTGCCGCCGGGAACGCCACCCCGAGTCTGCGCGACGGGTTGGCCGCGGTCGAGCGGGTGATGCAGCAATACCGCGCGGTCCCGGTGCCTGGTTTGCCGCGGTTCACCGGCGGGGCGGTGGGGTTTATCGGCTACGAATTCATCCATGACGTCGAGCCCGTCGTGCCGCGTCCCCCGCACGATGAATTGCAGACTCCGGTGATCTATTTCCTCATCGCCGACCAACTGCTCATCTTTGATCGCGTGGCTCAGACCATCACCGTGCTGGTCAACGCCGTGCTTGAGGACGCCGCCAGCCCGGCCGAGGCGTACGAGGATGCCACTGCGGAAATCGAACGGCTCGTCTCGTTGCTCGAACAGCCGATCGAACACCGCCCCGTGACCGTTTGCGGCCAGGTGGAACCGCTGCCCTTCGAGTCCAACCTGCCGCAGGAAAAGTTCTTCGCCAACGTGCTGAAGGCCAAGGAATACATCACCTCGGGCGACATCATCCAGGTGGTCGGCTCCCAGCGTTTCTCGACTCCGGTCAAGGCTTCGCCGCTGGATGTCTATCGTGCCGCGCGTTCCATCAATCCGTCGCCCTACATGTTCCTGCTGGAACTGGAGGGCTTTTCGCTGGTCGGCGCCTCACCGGAGATCCATGTGCGCTGCGAGGAGCGCAAGGTGGAAATCCGCCCCATCGCCGGGACGCGCCGCCGCGGCGCCACACCCGAAGAGGACCGCGCGCTTGAAAAGGAGCTGCTCGCCGATCCCAAAGAGCGGGCCGAGCACGTCATGCTGGTGGATCTGGCGCGGAACGACCTGGGCCGCGTCTGCGATTACGGCACGGTGCAGGTGAAGGACCTCATGATCATCGAGCGTTACAGCCACGTGATGCATATCGTGTCGCAGGTTGAGGGGCGCCTCTCGGCGGACAAGACCGCTTATGACCTGATGCGGGCGACCTTCCCCGCCGGCACGCTGAGCGGCGCGCCCAAGATTCGGGCGATGCAGATCATCGCCGAGCTGGAGCAGACGGCGCGCGGCCCTTATGGCGGCTGCGTCGGTTATTTCTCATTCAATGGGAACCTGGATTGTTGCATCACCATCCGCACCGCGCTCCTCAAGGACGGCCGGGCCTGGGTGCAAGCCGGCGGCGGCTGGGTGAATGATTCGACGCCCGAGGGGGAATACCAGGAGACGGTGAACAAGTCCAAGGCGATGCTGAACGCCGTTGCGATGGCGGAGCGCTTTTAGGGTTGCTCAACGCTTCGGTTGCAATCCTGCGTCAGATTCCGAAACCGGAAGCCGCAAAGTGTTCGGCCAATCTGGCGGGGGCTTGAGCCCGGGCGGGTTTACTTGAGCGCTTCGGTCACCGCGTCCAGCAGTTTCTGCTTCTCGACCGGCTTGCTCAGGCAGGTGTAAACGCCCAGGTGGGCGGCCTTTTCGACTATCTTCTCCGGCTCGGCGTTGCCGGAGATCACTACCAGGATCGGCTTGGGGACGCCCTGGTGCAACCGCCGCAACCAACCCGCCACAGTAAACCCGTCCCACGCGTCGTCAGGCGAGTCTTTGGCCAGCTCGATGTCGAGCGTGACCAGGTCGGGGTCCTCCTCGCGGGCCAGCTTAATCGCCGTAGCTGCAGAGTCAGCCGTGAGCACCGCGTGACCAGCCGACTTGAGAATATCGGAGATCACTTTCTGAGTGAACTTGTCGTCTTCGACGACGAGTATCTTCTTAGCTTTCATAGAACACGCACAGGCTAACGGCTGCTTAAGTCTGCCGTTGCACGGCGCGGCGAGTCAAGCCTGCTCGCCGGCGCCCCTGGGAGGACGAAAAAGTTCTGGTCTGCGGACGCGGGTTCCTCCAACATTCCGCCGGACCTGTAGTTGGGAATCCCTTTCAACCATGAAAGCAAGAATTGTTATTACGCCCAAGAAAGCGGTGCTCGATCCGCAGGGCAAGACCGTGCAGAATGCTCTGACGCAGATGGGCTACACGGGCGTCGGCGATGTACACGTGGGCAAATACCTGGAAATCGAGTTGGCGGGCGCGGATGCGGAAGCGGCGCGCAAACAAATCGCGGACGCGTGCCATAAGATCCTCAGCAACCCGGTCATCGAGGACTACCGGTTCGAGATAGAATGAGAAGGGGATTTACGATTTACGATTTGCGATTTACGCGCCTGACGCAGGCCGGGGGCAGCGATCGCAGCTTGCGGCTCGTAAATCGTAAATCGTAAATCGTATATGAACTTCGCTGTCCTCCAGTTTCCGGGCTCTAATTGCGACCAGGATGTGGTTCATGTTCTGCGGAATGTGCTGGGCCATTCAGCCAGGCTGCTCTGGCACAAAGAGCCCTCCCTGGGCGGGGCGGAGGCGGTGATTGTGCCCGGGGGCTTCAGCTACGGTGATTACCTGCGCACGGGAGCCATCGCGCGGTTTAGCCCGGTGATGGAGGCGGTGCGGGGTTTTGCCGCCAATGGCGGGTTGGTGCTGGGAATCTGCAACGGCTTCCAGATTCTCTGCGAAGCGGGACTGCTGCCCGGAGCCCTGATTCGGAACCGCTCGCTCCAATTCCGCTGCGAGCACATTTTCCTGAAGACGGCTACCACCGAATCCCCATTCTCGAACCAGATTCCAGCGGATAAACTCCTGCGCCTGCCGATCGCGCACGGCGAAGGGTGCTACTTCGCCGACGAAGAGACACTGGCCCGGCTGAAGGTGAATAACCAGATCCTCTGGCGTTACGTCAACGCGCAGGGCGAAGCCACCGAGACCGCCAATCCGAACGGCTCGCTCGACAGCATTGCCGGCATCTGCAATGAGCGGCGCAATGTGGCCGGCCTGATGCCGCACCCGGAGCGGGCCAGCGAGCCAATCCTGGGCTGCGCGGACGGGCGATTGGTGCTCGAGAGCATGATTGAAACGCTCCGGCAAAGGAACCTTGGGAAGGCGGCGTGAGGTGTGAACCAAATGACAGAGCCAGCAATTACTCCCGAGCTAGTGCGGCAGCATAACCTCACACCCGAGGAATATGAGAAGCTCAAGGTCGTCCTTGGCCGCGAACCGAGTTACACCGAGTTGGGCATCTTTTCGGTGATGTGGAGTGAGCACTGCTCGTACAAGAATACGCGCCCGCTGCTGAAGACCTTCCCGACCAAGTCGCCCAAGGTCCTGGTCGGCGCGGGTGAGGAAAACGCCGGCATTATTGATATCGGGGACGGACTGGCCATTGCGTTCAAGATCGAGTCGCACAATCACCCGAGCGCGGTCGAGCCGTTCCAGGGCGCGGCGACGGGGGTGGGAGGCATCATCCGGGACATTTTCACCATGGGTGCGAGGCCGGTGTGCTCGATCAACTCGCTGCGTTTTGGGCCGATCACGGACGAGTCCGACGGGTCTGACGCCGTGAGTTGCCAATAATCGGCGGCTCTTTGGTGGGGTAGTGGCCGGCATCGCGCACTATGGCAATTGCTTCGGCATCCCCACCGTCGCGGGGGAGGTCTATTTCGACAAGTGCTACGAGGGCAATCCGCTGGTAAATGCCTTCTGCCTGGGTGTGCTGCGCCACGAAGATATTGTGCGCGGCCAGGCGAGCGGTGTCGGAAACCCTGTGTTCTACGTCGGCCCGGCGACCGGGCGCGACGGGTTGGCCGGGGCGGCGTTTGCGTCGCAGGATTTGACCGAGGAATCGGCGGAGCAGCAGCGCGGCGCAGTGCAGGTGGGCGATCCCTTCATGGAGAAGCTGGTTTGCGAAGCCTGCCTGGAATTGCTGGCCACGGGTGCCGTCGCCGGCATCCAGGACATGGGCGCGGCGGGCTTGACCTGCTCGACCTGTGAAACCGCCGCGCGCGCCGGCACGGGCATCGAGATCGAGTTGGACAAGGTCCCCCAGCGGGCTCCCGGCATGAGCAGTTACGAAATCATGCTCAGCGAATCTCAGGAGCGGATGCTCATTATCGTCCACAAGGGTCGCGAAGAGGAAGTGAAGCGCATCTTCGACAAGTGGGACCTGCCCTGGTCGGAGATCGGCGTGGTCACAGACACCGGCCAGATGGTCGTCAAGCACCACGGCAAGGTCGTGGCGGACATCCCCGCCCGGAAGATTGCCGACGAATCACCCGTCTATCAGCGTGAGGCGAAAGAACCCGAGTATCTGAAGCAGGTTCGGGCCTTCACTCTAAGCGGCGTGCTGGACACACAGGCCCCGCTGGCGAACCTGAAAGCCCTGCTGAGCTGGCCAACCATTGCATCCAAGAACTGGGTCTATCGCCAATATGACCACATGGTGCGCGATAACACCGCGGTCTGCCCCGGCAGCGACGCCGCCGTGCTGCGGATCAAGCAAGACTCGTTGCCCGGCGCCGCGGACGCGCAACCCATACCGGCGAATACGCCGGAGAAACTCATCGCCCTTTCAGTGGATGGCAATGGCGGCTACGTCTATCTCGACCCCTACGAAGGCGGCAAACTGGTCGTGGCCGAGGCGGCGCGCAATCTTGCCTGCACCGGCGCCGTGCCGCTGGGTGTGACCGATAACCTCAATTACGGCAATCCGCACAACCCCGAGCTGTTCTGGCAACTCAAGGAAAGCGTGCGCGGTCTCGCGGACGCTTGTCGCGCTTTCAACACCCCCGTCACCGGCGGCAACTGCTCCCTTTACAACCAGCACCCCGCGGGCCCCATTGACCCCACCCCCACGGTCGCCATGGTCGGGCTGATCGAGAAACCAGAGCACATCACGACCCAATGGTTCAAAGACGAAGGCGACGTCATCATCCTGCTCGGTGATTCTGCTGATGCCAGCGACCCGCTTCAAGGTCTGGGCGGCTCAGCCTATCTGCAGCGCGTTCATGGCCTGAAAACCGGCACGCCGCCGCGGTGCGATCTGGAGAAGGAAAAGGAACTGCACCTGGCCCTGCGCGCGCTGATTTGCTCCGGCGCGGTGAAGAGCGCCCATGATTGCAGCGAAGGCGGCCTGGCCATCGCGCTCGCCGAATGCTGTATCAGCCAACAGATTGCCCGTGACACCCCCCGCCTGATCGGGGCGCAAGTTGACCTCGCTGCCCCGCCAGCTTCGCCCGGCAGCCCCGCGTTGCGCCTGGACGGATTGCTCTTCGGCGAAACTCAGGGTCGGATCGTCATTTCAGTCGCCGCCATCAATGCCGGCAAAGTTCTGGCCCAGGCGAAGATCCTGGGTGTGGCAGCCGCACGGATCGGCACCGTCGGCGGCAGCACGTTGCAAATCAAGACTGCCGGGGCCACGTTGGACTGTGAGCTGCATGAACTGCACGATCTCTGGTGGAATGCCATCGCCCGAGCCATGCGCTAACGGAAAGCAAGTTACTCGATGAGCGATTACCCAAAGCATTATTGCGGCATCTTCGGCGTTTATGGCCATCCGAACGCCGCCGAACTGACCTACTACGGCCTTTACGCCCTGCAGCACCGCGGACAGGAAAGCGCCGGAATTGTAACCTCCGACGGCAAACAGTTTTATGCCCACAAGGGCATGGGGTTGGTGCCACAGGTTTTCCAGGGGGATGTCCTGCATAACATGGTCGGCCCTATCGCCATCGGCCACACGCGCTACTCGACCACCGGCTCGTCCCACCTGCGCAACGCCCAGCCGTTGACGGTGGATTGCGCCCGCGGCCAGATTGCCATCGCGCACAACGGCAACCTGACCAATGCCGCCCAGCTCCGCGACGAACTCGAAGCCAAAGGCTCGATCTTCCAGACCACGCGTCGACAGCGAGATCATCCTCCATCTGCTGGCGCAGCCGACCCAGCACGGCCAGGGGAACAACCTCGTGCACAGCCATGCGCCGCATCGAAGGGGCCTATTCGCTGGTCATCATGACCGAGAACGAGCTGATCGGCGTGCGCGATCCCCACGGCTTCCGGCCGTTGTGCCTGGGCCGAATTGATGACGCCTGGGTGCTGGCGAGCGAAACCTGCGCCCTGGACCTGATCCACGCCCGCTACGTGCGCGACGTCGAGCCGGGGGAGATTGTCATCATCAACCGGGACGGGCTGACCAGCATGCAAGCCTTCCCCGAGCACGAGCGCCGGGCCTTCTGCATCTTCGAATACGTCTATTTCGCGCGTCCCGACAGCACCATCGCCAATCGCAACGTGTATAAAGTGCGGGTCGAGATGGGGCGGCAACTTGCACGGGAGTTCCCCATCCCGGCGGACGTGGTCGTGCCCGTGCCGGACAGCGGCAATTGCGCGGCGTTGGGCTACTCACTCGAATCGGGCATCCCGTTCGAGATGGCCTTTGTGCGCAACCACTACGTGGGCCGCAGCTTTCTCCAGCCTTCGCAGCTCATCCGCGACTTCGATGTCCGGGTGAAGCTCAACCTGATCGACGAACTGGTGCGGGACAAACGGGTGATTGTCGTGGATGACTCCATCGTGCGCGGGACGACCTGCAAGACGCGCGTGAACAACCTCAAGGAAGCCGGCGCCAAGGAAGTGCACGTGCTGGTAAGTTGCCCGCCGCACATGAACCCGTGCGTGTATGGCATTGATTTCCCCGACCGCAGCAAGCTGATGGCGGCCAACCATACGCGTCGAGGAAATCCGCAAATACCTTAACGCCGATTCGCTCTGCTATCTCTCCCAGGACGGCATGGTCAAGGCCACCGGCCTGCCCGCCAGCGCCTTCTGCATGGCCTGCTATGACGGCAAATACCCGGTCCCCTTCGACCCGGCGGTGGACAAGCACATCATCGAACGGCGCAATGGCCACCGGCATGGTCTGGCTGAGCCTCTCGCCCGCGAGAAGGCGCAGTGCAGGCTGCTTTAGCACCTCTCGCCTCCGCCTCGAACACCCGCGCTGCGCTCCAGCCCGTTGATTCCCGCCTTGCGGCCTGCGCGAAACAGCGGGCCTGGCGCTCAATTACACCCCTATAACCCCGCGGTAGCCCCACGGGAACCTCCCCGTAGTACCTCCGTATGCCATACGGAGGTACTGACGGGGAGGTTCCCGTGGGGCTACCGCGGGGTTGTGGCCGGGGAAAGGAGGTGCCGCAGGGGTATCAGCGGGCCGCCACGGCAGGCACGGCCATTCCACCGAAAAGGGCAAGGACCCGTTGGGCGGTCTGGAAAGTGCTGTGCGCCAGCCACTTCTGCAAGGCTGCCTGGCTGAAATAGTCCGATCTATACACGAATACAGTCGTGGCAGCGTACTGGGCCGGCCCTGCTGCCAAGGGCCCTGGCGGTTCCTTGACTTCGGATTCGGGTGAACGATGGTGCTGAATTCGACCCAAGGCACGGGTTTTGCGGACAGGCACAGGTCTTGGCTGGCCGCACGCCGATACGCCCCGCTTGGGAGAAACGGGTTCGATATGCATGACACGATTAAGAAAGTAGGCTTCATAGGGCTGGGGCGCATGGGCGCCGGGATGGCCGCGAACCTGGTCCGGGCGGACTGGGAGATCACCGTTTACAATAGGACGACCAGCAAGGCGCAGGGGTTGGCTGAGAAAGGGGCTCGGGTAGCGCAGCGGGTGGCGGACGCGTGCGGCGGGGAGGTGGTCATTACCATGCTGGCGGATGATACGGCGGTCGAAGGGGTGGTATTCGGCGAAAGCGGGGTGCTCCAGAGCCTGCGGAAGGGTGCCACGCATATCTCCATGAGCACGATCAGTGTCGGGCTTTCCGAAAAGCTTACTGCGGAGCACGCGCGTGCCGGCCAGCACTTCCTTGCCGCACCGGTCTTCGGCAGGCCGGACGCGGCGGCGGCGGGCAAGCTGTTCGTCCTGGCGGCGGGTGAGCCCGCCCTTGTGGACGCCTGCGCGCCTTTGTTCGAGGCCATGGGACAGAGGATTCTCCGCGTCGGCGATGAACCCAGGACCGCCAACCTGGTGAAGCTGGGCGGCAATTTCCTGATCGCATCGGTGCTGGAGGGGCTCGCTGAGGCCATGTCGCTCATCGCCAAGGGCGGGGTTGACCGGTACCACTTTTACCAGATTCTAACCTCGACACTGTTCACGGGCATGGTCTTCACGAACTACGGGGAGCTGATTGCCCGGCAGAAATTCGAGCCCGCGGGATTCGCCGCGCCGCTAGGAGAAAAGGACGTGCGGCTCGCGCTGGCGGCGGCCCAAACGCTTGGCGTGCCGATGCCGCTGGCGAGCCTGGTGCATGACCGGCTACTGACGTTGATCGCGCGAGGCGGGGAAAGGCTCGACTGGTCGGCCCTCGGACAATTGGCCGCGAGAGACGCGGGGTTGCCAGAGGAGGCTCCCACGCATTAGGCTGAGGGATGGGTGTAACGCTCACCAAAGAGAGGATGGTTGTATGAAGACTAGACAACTCGGCAACTCGGATATGGAAATCACGCGCGTGGGTTTTGGCGCCTGGGCGATTGGGGGCGATTGGCAATTCGGGTGGGGCGCTCAGGATGATACGCAATCCATCGCCGCGATTCATCGCGCCCTGGAATTGGGTGTGAATTGGATAGATACGGCGGCGGTCTATGGGCTGGGGCATTCGGAGGAGGTCGTCGCCCGGGCGCTGCGAGAATGGAAAGGGGCGCGGCCTTATGTGTTCACCAAGTGCGGCATGTTATGGGACGACAAGGGCGAGATCCAGTACTCCCTGCGCGGGGATTCGGTCCGCCGCGAATGCGAGGCCAGCCTGCGCCGGCTCAAGTGCGACGTGATTGACCTTTACCAAATCCATTGGCCGGCGGATGAGTTGCAGGAGACGGTTGAAGGCTGGCAGACGCTCGCCGCCCTGCAAAAGGAAGGCAAGGTGCGCTGGATTGGCGTGTCGAATGCCAGTGTTGATGAGATGCAGGCGCTGCAAGCCATCGCGCGTATAACTTCTCTGCAACCGCCGTATTCGCTCATCCGCCGCGAGGTGGAAACAGCCCAACTGCCCTGGTGCCAGCGTGAAGGCGTAGGCGTGATTGTCTATTCACCAATGGCCTCGGGCTTGTTAACCGGCACTATGACTCGTGAGCGCATAGCCGGGCTGCCGAAGTCCGACTGGCGCACGCGGAATGAGCAGTTTAAGGAACCCAAGCTGTCGGAGAACCTGAAACTGGTGGAACGGCTCAAGAGCGTTGGCGCGCGGCTCGGTCGGCTCCCCGGGGAAGTGGCGGTTGCCTGGGTGCGTGACGTCATCCGGCTGTGACGGCAGCCATTGTTGGTGCTCGCAATGCGAAGCAGGTGGAACAGATTGTGGGCGCTGCGGAGTTTCAACTGACAGGGGAAGATGCGGAAGTCATTGAAGGGGGAAAGCGAAACGGGTCTGACTTATAGGATCTTTGTCCGTTTGTGTTCATCCGTGGTTCTCTGTGCTGGTTTTCATTTCAGAATCCGCTTGAGGAGGAGTGAGACTCGGCGTAGAAAGCTGGTAATGTCAAAAGACCAGTCTTCTCCGCTTACAGGCATATCACGACGTCAATTCATCTACTATTCGGCACTAGCAGCCGGGGCTACCGCCCTAACTGGTTGCACCACGCCCCGGCCACGCCGGATTTCGGCCAATGAAAAGCTGAACATCGGGGTCGTCGGCACCGCCGGTAAGGGGGCCAGCGACACCGACTGCTGCGCTGGAGAGAACATCATAGCCCTCTGCGACGTGGACGAGAGGATTTCAACCTCGCGACGGAGGAAGTATCCCAAGGCGAAGTTCTACCAGGATTTCCGCAAGATGCTCGACCGGGAGAAGTCGCTGGATGCGGTCATTGTGGCCACGCCGGATCATACGCACGCCATCGTCGCCGGCACCGCTATCCGGATGGGCAAACACGTTTATTGCCAGAAGCCTTTGACGCAGACGGTCTATGAGGCCCGGCTGCTCCGCAAGCTCGCCAGGGAACACAAGGTCGCGACCCAGATGGGCAATCAAGGCAGTGCTGAGGACGGCTTGCGCCGCGCGGTGGAAGTCATCCAGGCGGGGCTGATCGGCCCGGTGCGGCAGGTGTATGTGTGGACCAATCGGCCGATCTGGCCGCAGGGCATGGATCGGCCTGCGGGCTCAGATCCGGTGCCGGCGACGCTGGATTGGGATGGGTGGATCGGGCCGGCGCCCATGCGCCCTTACAAAGCCGAATGGCCGGCCAAACTGGCCAATGGCGGCCGGCGCGGGCGGAACGGAGTCTATCACCCCTGGGTATGGCGCGGCTGGCAGGACTTCGGCACCGGCGCGCTCGGCGACATGGCCTGCCACACCGCGAACATGCCCTTCCGCGCCCTCAAGCTGGGTTACCCGACGGAGATCGAGGCCGTCTCCTCGCTCATGAACAAGGAGACTTACCCGCTCAAATCCACGATCCGTTTCCAGTTCCCCGCGCGCGAGGGGCTGGCACCGGTCAGTTTCTGGTGGTATGACGGCGGCAACCCGAAACCTGAGAATCCCTACGACCATGACGGCAGCAACAAGCCCCCGAAGGAAGTCCTAGCGGATGTCCAGGAGATGATGGATAAAATCCCCGGCAGCGGCTGCCTGCTCATCGGAGACAAGGGCCAACTCTTCTCACCGGACGACTACGGCGCCCAGTTCTTCCTGAAACTCAAGGGAGAGAAGGAACTAACCGATGGCAAAGTCCACGAGGCAGTCAGGGCTATTCCCCAAACCATTCCTCGCAACGCCTTCTCGGGACGGGCTGACCTGCGCCAGCATTTGGAGTGGATTGCGGCCTGCAAGGGCGGCCCCGCCGGATACTCCAATTTCGACATCGCGGCCTACCTCACCGAGATCATCCTGCTGGGCTGCGTCGCGCTGCGCGTCGGCCACAAGGTCGAATGGGACGGACCAGCCATGCGGGCCACGAATGCCCCTGAAGCAGCGGAGTTTGTTCACCGCGAGAATCGCAAGGGGTGGGAAATCTGAGAGTCGAGGCAGGAACGGACGGCGGGGCGCGTGTTGGTATCACCATTTCGGCCAGCCACAGGCCGGAAGCCCGAAGGCCGGAAACCCGAAGGCCGAAATCCGAAACCCGAAAGGCGAACCTGCTCCATCCCCGTGCCGTGGCCTGCGACCCAGCCGGCAGTGGCTCGATCAGCGATTGCAGAGGCGCGAGAGCAGGCTTTTCGGACTTCGGGTTTCGGACTTCGGCCTTCTTTCGGCCTTCGGATTTCGGCCTTCGGGTTTCGATTATGAGAGGTTGGCGCTTGGCGGTACTGTCGAGAAGCGCCCCCGACGGCGTGTCCGGCAAGTTTGCACGTTGCAAACCGGGGTCAATGCTTTTATCCTCTGAGGCTAATGAAAGGCATAATCCTGGCGGGCGGCGCTGGTTCGAGGCTGTTCCCACTGACCCTGGTGGCGAGCAAGCAGCTTCAGCCGGTCTATGACAAACCGATGGTCTATTACCCGCTGACGACGCTGATCGAGGGCGGTATCCGGGAGCTTTGCCTGATTTCCACGCCACAGGACCTGCCTCGGTTCCGGCAGTTGCTCGGAGACGGCAGTGACTGGGGGCTGGCTATTGAATATCGTGAGCAGGCCAAACCGGAAGGCATCGCCCAGGCGTTCCTCATTGCTGAAAGCTTCATCGGCAAAGACGCGGTTACGCTGATTCTCGGCGACAATGTGTTCTACGGCGGCGGACGGCTTTCACAGGGCCTTTGCGGAGTTCAAAGGCGGGCGCGACGATCTTCGGCTACCACGTCAATGACCCGGAGCGATATGGCGTGGTGGAGTTCGACGGCGACGGGCAGGCGATTTCCATCCAGGAGAAACCCAAGCAGCCCAGGAGCAATTACGCTGTGCCGGGCCTCTATCTCTATGACAATAACGTGGTGACGATTACGCGGAACCTGAAGCCCTCGGCGCGCGGGGAGTTGGAGATCACCGATGTGAATGTCGAGTACCTGCGGCGCAAGCAATTGCACGTTGCATCGGCTCAGCCGCGGGTTCGCCTGGCTGGATGCCGGCACCAGCAGCAGCCTGCACGAGGCCTCGGCTTACGTGCAGACCATTGAGAAACGGGCCGGCATCAAGATCGGCTGTCCCGAGGAGGCGGCGTTCCGGCGCGGCTTCCTGTCACTGGAGCAGCTCGACGCGCTCACAGCGAAGATGCCCGAAGTGCGAGTATCGCGAGTACCTGGCCGAAGTAGTCGCCGAAGCGAGGCGCTTGGCTGCCATCGGCTCATGAACGTCCTTACTTGCGGCATCTCGGGCTTGCTCATCATCGAACCCAAGGTGTTCGGCGACGCGCGCGGCTTCTTCCTGGAAACCTGGAACCGGCACCGCTACGGCGAGGCTGGGCTGGAGGCGGACTTTGTGCAGGACAACGTCTCGTTCTCGCGCCGCGGCATCCTGCGCGGGCTGCATTTCCAGAATCCGAAGCCCCAGGGCAAGCTGCTCCAGGTGCTGCAGGGCGAGGTGTTCGACGTGGCGGTGGATATCCGGCGCAGTTCGCCCACCTTCGGGAAATGGCACGGCCTCGTGCTCTCCAGCGAGAACAAGCGGCAGTTCTATGTCCCGCCCGGCTTTGCGCACGGGTTCGCTCGTGCTCAGCGAAACCGCGTTGTTTCAGTACAAGTGCACCGAGTTCTACTCGCCGAAGGACGAGCTGGCCGTCCGCTGGGATGACCCGGACATCGGCATCGAATGGCCTTTGAAGGACCCGCTGCTCTCCGAGCGCGACGCCAAGGCCCTGCGCCTGCGGGATGTGCCGCCGGCGCGATTGTTTGCGATATAATTTATGGGACTGCCCCGCATCCTGCTCATCGGGAAAATCGGCCAGGTCGGCTGGGAACTGCGCCGCACCCTGGCGCCGATGGCCCAGGTCACTTGCGTGGACTTCCCGAGATTGACCTGACCAGCGGCGACTCCATCCGCCAGTGGGTGCGGGAAACCCGGCCCAACATCGTCATCAATGCCGCCGCATACACCGCGGTGGACAAGGCGGAGTCAGAGCCGGACAAGGCCATGAAGATCAACGGCGTGGCACCGGGCATCCTGGCTGAAGAGGCCAAGAAACTCGGCGCCCTGCTGGTGCATTACTCGACGGACTACGTATTCGACGGCACCAACACCGAGCCGTACGTGGAGACGGATTGCGCCGAACCCGCTGGGGGTCTATGGCCGCACAAAGCTGGCGGGCGACGCAGGCGGTGCAGGCCGCCGGGAGCGCGCACCTGATTTTCCGGCTCTGCTGGGTCTATGGCGCGCGCGGGACAGAATTTCATGCTCACCATGATGCGGCTGGCGCGCGAGCGCGAGAAGCTTGCGCGTGGTCGGCGACCAGGTGGGTTGCCCGACGTGGTCGCGGATGATCGCGGAGACGACCACGCTGGCGCTGAAGCAGGTCGTGGCGGCGCCGGATCGGAGCGCATTCAACGGCACCTACCACCTCGCGGCGTCGGGCGTAACCAGTTGGCACGGCTTCGCGCAGGCCATCGTTAACCTGATGCCTGCCGAAGGGAAGAAATGCTCGGTCGTGGAAGCCATCTCCACCGCAGGAGTATCCGACCCCCGCGAAGCGCCCGGCCTATTCGGTGCTGGGCTGCGACAAACTGGAGCGCGTCTTCGGTCTCCGGTTGCCTCCCTGGGAGGAGAGCTTGAGACAGGTGTTGGATCTCCCTTAGCGCCTTCGTTGCTTTGTTGTTATTGCTATGAATCTTCTTGTTACTGGCGGGGCCGGCTTCATCGGCTCGAATCTGATTCATCACGTCATCAACCGGCCCGAGGTGCAGAAGCTGGTTAACCTCGACTGCCTTACCTACGCCGGACGCCTGGAGAACCTCGCAGGCCGTGGCCAAGCATCCGAAGTATGTGTTCGAGAAGGTGGACTTGCGGGACAAAGCCGCTGTGCTCGACGTCGTGCAGCGGCACAGCATCACCCACGTCATGCACCTGGCCGCCGAGTCTCACGTGGACCGCTCGATTACCGGCCCCGGCGATTTCGTGCACACCAACGTCGTCGGCACCTTCAACCTGCTGGAAGCCTGCCGCGCCACCTGGCTCGATCACGCATCACGCATCACGCATCACGCCCCCCGCTTCCACCACGTTTCCACCGACGAAGTCTATGGCAGCCTGGGCGCGACCGGCTTCTTCACCGAGACCACGCCTTACGCGCCCAACTCGCCTTACTCCGCCAGCAAGGCTTCCAGCGACATGCTGGTGCGCGCCTACCACCACACCTACGGCCTGCCGACGGTCATCACGAACTGCTCGAACAACTACGGGCCGTATCAGTTCCCCGAGAAGCTGATCCCGGTGGTGATCCAGAGCGTGCTGGCGCGGAAGCCGGTCCCGGTCTATGGCGACGGCATGAACGTGCGCGACTGGCTCTATGTGCGCGACCACGCGGAAGCACTGTGGCTGGTGCTGACGCGCGGGCGCGTCGGCGAGACCTACAACATCGGCGGCCACAACGAATGGGCCAACATCCACATCGTGCAACTGATCTGCGACCTGATTGACGAGATGGCCGCCGCAACTTGGCGGCGATTCGCGCAAGCTGATTACCTTCGTCAAGGACCGGCCCGGCCACGACCGCCGTTACGCCATTGACGCGACCAAGATCGAGAAGGAGCTGGGCTGGTTGCCGGCCCACAAGTTCGAGCAGGGCATTCGCGAGACCGTGCGCTGGTATCTGGACAACCAGGAGTGGGTCCGCTCGGTGCTGAAGCGGTGACTCGCCAGATGACGGTCCGTGTTCTTGAGGGTCGGCTTAACTGGCCGCTTGCTGTCCTTGCGCTCAGTCTGGTCGCAATGCGGCCAGATGAACGCGGATGTAAAACGAGCATGCGGACCAGTGCACCTTCGCGCGCGCTCGTCCTGCGGTTGAAGTTCTACTTCGTCCAGGGGCTGACGCTGGTGCGCGTGCCGCTGATCTTCCTCTTCCTGGCGGTCAGCGTCTTCTGCCGTCACCCGGTGCGGGAGTTCTGGTTCTTGGTGGCGTTCGCGGCGATGATTCTGTCGGCGGTGACCGACTTGTTCGACGGCTACTTCGCCCGCAAGTTCCGGGTGACCTCGCGGCTGGGCAGCTATGCCGACCCGATGACGGACAAGGTGTTTTACCTGACGACGTTTCCCACGCTGGTATATCTGGCGGACCGGGTTGGCCAACACACTCACGCGCGAGTGCTGCTGGTGCTGGCGATCCTCTTTCTGCTGCGCGATCAGTGGGTATCGTTCCTGCGGTCGCTGGGCGCGCTGCACAACCTGAGCGCCAAGGCCAACTGGTCGGGCAAGGCGCGCACCCTGATCTCCTTCCCGACCATCTGCGTGATCTATTACTACCTTCAGGCGCCAGCCCATTGGACTCTTCGGATGCCCGAGGGTGTTGTGTATGCGCTGGAAGGCTTGAGCGTGGCGATCAACCTGGTCTCGATCGGAGTCTATACAAGGCGCTTCTGGCCCGCACTCCACGCCGAATTACGGCCGCCGGAGGCGGAAAGGCACAAGCAGAACTGACCGGCCACGCACGGTGCGCTGACCTGACGAGTGATTACAAGCCCGGCGAACCCTTTACCGGTCATTTCCGGCTCACGATGGTGGACGACAGCGATACCTACTCTGCCGACGGCCGGATGGGGCAAGAGGGCTACAGTACGCCTCGTTCCTGGGGAGCCGGATGCATTTCCGGTGCGTTTATTGCCTGGACTGCCACGATCGCGCTCGAAAGCCTCCTCCGGGCGGAAGCGTTCACGCCCACCGATGCCCGAATTCCCAATGCGCGCTACCACTGCGTTATGGGGTGGTGGGGCCACCGACTTCTACTCGTTAGTCGGGGAGTGACACTGGCCAGGCGGTAAGTTACGCTGAAGCGTTGATTGCGGAACCTGCGTGTGCTGACGCACTCCGCTCAAGAGAATAAGCCTATGAAAACTCGGCCCTGCTTATCCAGAGGATTCACATTGATCGAGCTGCTGGTGGTCATTGCGATCATCGCCATCCTGGCGGCCTTGTTGTTGCCTGCGCTGGCGCGAGCCAAGAGCAAGGCGCAGGGGATCATGTGCCTGAACAACCATCGCCAGTTATGTCTGGCGTGGAGAATGTATGTTGAAGACAGCCGCGAGATCCTGCCCTACGTCAAGTCCGACCCTTATGCCTGGGTGAACGGGTGGCTGGATTACACTTCGGCGGCGGACAATTGGGACATCAACCACGACCTCACGCAAAGCATCCTGTGGCCTTACTGCGGAAAGAACGCGGGCATCTTCAGGTGCCCAGGCGACAAGAGCACAGTCAATGTCCGCGGACAACTGCTTCCGCGCGTGCGCAGCATGTCCATGGTCAACTGGGTGGGAGGTCGAGGCGATGGGATCGGCGGACTGGCCCCGATGAGTTGGTCACAGACAGCCCTTGGGAACAAGTCAGGCGAAGCCCGCATCTACCGCAAGTCTTCAGACATGATCGTTCCCGGACCGGCGAAGACCGCCGTGTTTCTGGACGAGCGAGAGGATAGTATCAACGATGGCATGTTCGTCATTGCCATGGAAGGAGCGGCGCCGTCCCCCAACGCTGCTCCCTCGCCGGGCGCTTATGGCATCATAGACTACCCGGCGGCGTATCACGGTGGGGCGGGGGGCTTTTCCTTCGCCGACGGGCATTCTGAGCTGAAGCGATGGCGGGATCCCCGGACCATGCCGCCGCTGATGAAGGGGGGCAATTACAACTACCAGTTCAAATCCACTCCCAACAACCCCGATGTTGCCTGGATGCAGGACAACTCCACGCGCAGAATACCGTGACGCCGGGCGCCGCAGCCCGTCGCGTGTTCCGCCGTCGGCCTGGCGGTTGCGGCGGGCCTCCCTACGTCGCCTGCTACATTTCCCGGACAGGCGCTAAAACCTCACCTGTTCCAGATACCGGAGGCTCTCGGGGATTTGCTGCTCCGACCAGGGTGATTCGTCCTCGATGAAATACCACTTCACGCCGGCCTTTTTGGCGGCACGGAGGATGGCCGGCAGGTCCATCAGGCCGGCGCCCAGCGCGGCGTCGTTCTTCACGTCAGTGCTGCCGGTGAGCGCGCCTCGCGGGGTGCCCTTCCGCATGTCCTTTAAGTGAACCAATGCCCAACGCTTGCCGTATTTGGCAAAAAGTTTCACGGGGTCCTGGTTTGGGAACACGACCCAAAAGATGTCCATTTCGTAGTGGACGTATTTGGGCTTCGTCTCCTGCATGAGCAGATCGAACAGCGTGCCCTGGCCGAACGGTTGGAACTCATAGCCGTGGCAGTGATAAAAGAACTTCAGGCCGTGTTTGGCGAGCACTTCGCCGGCGTGATTGAAGACCGCCGCCGCTTCGCGGCAGGTCTTTTCGTCGAAGTCCCCCTTGTGCGGAATCCAGGCACAGCCGGCGTACTTGAGGCCCAGTTCCTTGGCCTGGGCGGCGACGGCTTCGGGATTGTCGCGGTACTCCTCGTAGGGGAAGTGGGCGGAGATGGCCACCAAACCGTGCGCCTTCAACTGGGCCTTGAACTGGTCCGGCGTCAGGCCATAGGTGCCGGCCAACTCGACGTAGCGGATGCCAGACTGTTTGACCTCATCCAGCGTGCCGGGCACATCTTTCTTGAATTGCTCCCGCAAGCTGTAGAGCTGAAGCCCGACGGGGCCTTTGAAACTCGGGCCGATGCCGGTGGTGGCTGCTGAGGCCAGCGAACCGCCGCAGCAAGCGAGGGCCAGACAGGCGGTGGACCAGAGCAGAAGCGGGATGTACTTTTGCATGAATGATTGCTAACACACGCGGGCGCGGTTGCAAAGGGGAAGTTCCGGCAGGTGGAGAGGGTACCAAATCCGAGGCCCGAAACCCGAAGTCCGAAACAAATCCCAAACTCCAATGCCTCAAGCCTCGAAACTCGGCCCCAAGGCAGGGGTTTGGGTCATTGCTGCCTTCTCGACATTCGGATTTGTTTCGGACTTCGGATTTCGGATTTCGGATTTACCCGGCAGCCCGATGCTCTCGCGGTACAGACCAGATGCGCGGAGGAGAGCATCCGCAAATTACACGGTTATTTCTGGCCCCCGGCCAGCACGGTTTCGAAATGCGGCGGTTGCTCTTCGCGGGCGACGACGCTGATCTCGATCTTCCTGAACCCCGCCGCTTCGAGCCAGCGGTGCAGGTCGCTTTCGGGAAAGCCGGGCCAGCGGTCGCCATAGAGCTCATGCGCCCGTTCGAAGGTGTGCCGGAGGAGGTCCAGGATCAGGACCTGTCCGCCGGTCTTCAGGATGGTGTGGGCGCTGCGTATGGCTTTGGCCGGGTCCTCGGCATGGTGCAACGCCTGGCTCAGGATTACCAGGTCCACGCTCCCGGGTTCAATGGGCGGGTTCTGCAGGTCGCCGTGGCGGAATTCCAGGTTCTTGAGGTTGTTCTTTTTCGCCTTCGCCGCGCCGAAGGCCACGATCTTCTCGGAGTTATCCACGGCAATGACCTTGCGGCAACGCCGCGCCAGCAATTCACTCAGGAGTCCTTCGCCCGAGCCGAGATCCGCTACCACCAGGGGCGGCAGAATCCGCAGCAGGAGGTGGCCGAACGCCTGCCATGACCGGCCCGGGCCATAGACCCGGTCGAACCGCCCGGCGACGTGGTTGAAATAGGCCTGCGCCTGCTCGCGGCGGCGGCTGAGTATGCGCTTAAGGTTGATTTGATCCCCCGTGTGCTCGGGCAGTTCCCGGGCGCCGCGGATCGCCAGTTGGATGAATTCGCCCACCACGCCATCCGCGGACGGGCTCAGCTTGTAGAAGGTGCGCTTGCCCTCACGGCGCGACTGCACCAGCCCGGAATCCTGCAACAGGCCGAGGTGGGTGGAAATCCGCGATTGGCCCATCCGCGTGATTTCCTGCAGCTCGTTGACCGACAGCTCGTCTTTCTCCAAAAGCGCCACGATGCGCAAGCGAGTGGGATCGGACAGGGCGCGGAGGGATTTAAGGGTGGTGCTCATTTTGTGGAAGATACCTGTTGACGCCAGCGCTTCTTCATATATCATCTTATCCTGATATGTCAATATGACGCATTGAGCGCAGTCTATACAACCATATTTAATGAGCAAGAATTACATCTTTTCTTCCGAGTCCGTCGGCGAGGGCCATCCGGACAAAGTGTGCGATACCATTTCCGACGCGGTGCTGGACGCCTGCCTGGCGCAGGACCCGAAGAGCCGCGTGGCGTGCGAGACCTACGCCAAGTGCAACCTGGTGGTGGTGGGCGGCGAAATCACGACCAAGGCGAAGCTGGATTTCAACGCCATTACCCGCCAGGCCATTCGTGACATCGGCTATACGCACGAAGATGACGTTTTCCACGCCGACCGGGTGCTGATCATGAACGCCATTACGTCGCAGAGCCCCGACATCGCGCAGGGAGTGGACGCGCGGGCGGCGGAAGGCAAAAAGACGACCGAGCAGGGCGCGGGCGACCAGGGCTTGATGTTCGGCTACGCGACGAATGAGACGCCGCAACTGATGCCTGCGCCGATCATGTACGCGCATCAATTGGGGCGGGAACTGACCCGCATCCGCAAGACCGGGGCGGTCAAGTGGCTGCGACCCGATGCCAAGAGCCAAGTCTCAGTGCAGTATGTCAATGACCAGCCGGTGCGCATCACCAATGTGGTGGTTTCGACCCAGCATTCGTCGGACGTGAAGCACCGGGTCATCGAGCGCTTTATCATCGAGGAGATCGTGAAGAAGATCCTGCCCGCGCATTTGCTGGACAAGCGGACGACCTATCTGATCAACCCGACCGGGCGCTTCGTGGTGGGCGGGCCGCAGGGCGACACGGGCTTGACCGGCCGCAAGATCATTGTGGACAGTTACGGCGGGATGGGGCGGCACGGCGGCGGTTGCTTCAGCGGCAAGGACCCGTCGAAGGTGGACCGCAGCGCGGCGTACATGGGCCGGTATGTGGCCAAGAACATTGTCGCCGCTGGCCTGGCTTCGAGCGCGGAGATTCAATTTGCCTACGCCATCGGGTATCCCGACCCAGTGTCAGTGTGCATCAACACTTTTGGCACGGGCGTCGTGAGCGACGAAGAACTGGAGCGGGCGGTCGGCCAAGTCTTCAGCTTTAAGCCGGCGGACATCATCAAGCAGCTCAACCTGCTGCGGCCGATCTATCTCAAGACCACCAACTACGGCCACTTCGGCAAGTCCGACCCCGATCTCACGTGGGAGAAGACTGACAAAGCGGAAGCGCTGCGCAAGGTGGCGGGCAAATCCGCCTCGGCAGTCGCCGCGGCGACGTTAAAGAAGGCGACGGCGTTGCTCAATGGCCGATCTGCCCCCCGCGCGGCGGTGAACGCCTAACGCATTACTCATCACCACACAACGATTACAGAGCATTATGCCAACTCTGACGAATAACAACGAGACGAAGACCGCACCGACTGACGGCAAATCTTGCGCCGGGGGCGATTACAAGGTCAGCGACATCAGCCTCGCGGATTGGGGCCGCAAGGAGATTTCGGTGGCGGAGCAGGAGATGCCGGGACTGATGGCGGTGCGCGAGAAGCACGGCACCGACAAGCCCTTGAAGGGAGTCCGGCTGACCGGCTCGCTGCACATGACGATCGAGACGGCGGTGCTGATCGAGACGTTGGTGGAGTTGGGCGCTTCGGTGCGCTGGGCGAGCTGCAACATTTTCAGCACCCAGGATCAGGCGGCCGCGGCCATCGCCAAGGCCGGTGTTCCGGTCTTCGCGTTCAAAGGCGAGTCGCTGGAGGAATACTGGGAGTTCACGCTGGCCGCGCTGACACATCCTGGCGGCAAGGGGCCGCAACTGATTGTGGACGACGGGGGCGACGCGACGTTGTTGCTGCACAAGGGCTACGAGCTGGAACATGGGAGCACGTGGGTGGAGAGCCCGAGCAGCAGCCACGAGGAGGAGGTCATCAAGAATCTCCTCAAGCGTTGCGCCAAAGAACGCCCCGGATGGTTCACCGAGGCCGTCAAAGAATGGAAAGGCGTTAGCGAGGAGACCACCACTGGCGTGCATCGTCTCTACCAGATGCTCGAGGCCGGCAAGCTGCTGGTGCCGGCCGTCAACGTCAATGACTCGGTCACCAAGTCCAAGTTCGACAACCTGTATGGCTGCCGTGAATCGCTCGCAGACGGATTGAAGCGGGCGCTCGGCGTGATGATCGCCGGCAAGACCGCTTGCGTCTGCGGCTACGGGGACGTTGGCAAAGGCAGCGCGCACAGCCTGCGCGGCTTCGGGGCCAGGGTGATCGTCACCGAGGTGGACCCAATCAACGCCTTGCAGGCCGCGATGGAAGGGTTCGAGGTGACGACGATAGAGGACACGCTGGGCCAGGCAGACATTTATGTGACCTGCACCGGCAACTGCGAGGTCATCACATTGGAGCACATGCTCAAGATGAAGGACCAGGCGATTGTCTGTAACATCGGCCACTTTGACAACGAGATCCAGGTGGACCGCCTGAACCAGGCCAAGGGCGTGTCGCGGCTGAACATCAAGCCGCAGGTGGACCGCTATGACCTGCCGGGCGACCGGAGCATTTACCTGCTGGCGGAAGGCCGGTTGGTGAACCTCGGCTGCGCCGAGGGCCACCCGAGCTTCGTCATGTCCAACTCCTTCACGAACCAGGTGCTGGCGCAACTGGACCTTTGGGCCAACCGCGAGAAATACAAGCCCGCCGTCTATCGCCTGCCCAAGAAGCTCGATGAGGAGGTCGCCCGCCTGCACCTGGAGAAAATCGGCGTGAAGCTGACCAGGTTGACGCAGAAGCAGGCCGATTACATCGGTGTGCCGGTGGAAGGGCCTTACAAGGCGGAGCACTATCGGTATTAGCCGGGCGGCGGTCCTTATCCTGGCTCCCATCCGCTGACGATTGGAGCCACTCCGGCGCTTAAAATCCCCGGCGAATCTGCTATTGACGGATTCGCCCGGTTTGCTACAAATCGCTCATCTGTTCAGAGAACGAGTGTGTTGGTGTCAGAAGACAGATTGTCAGTGAACCTAGTGCTAAAGACGACATTCAGTGATCCTGCTGGAGCAGTCCTCCCCGCCTCGTTTTATTGGGCAGACCTAACCATATGAACCCAAACAGACTCTTCGTGGGCAACTTGTCGTACCAGACCATGCAAGACGACCTCCAGGAGTACTTTTCCCAGGCCGGCGTGGTGACCTCGGTAAACCTGATGCTGGACAAGGTGACCGGCAAATCACGCGGCTTCGCCTTCGTGGAATTCGGGACGGCGGAAGAGGCCAACAAGGCCGTCGAGCAATTCCACAATAAGGAGTTCCAAGGCCGTGCCTTGACGGTGAATATCGCGCGGCCACGCGAAGAGCGGGCGCCCCGTTGGAGCGGCGAGCGCCGTCCGGCCCCCGAGGCGCGGGCCCAAGCCTAGTGATCGGCGGCATTGGCCGGGTCGGACCGGCAGGGCGAAGCCGCCCCGGGGGCTGGGGCTCCTGCCACCTGCCATTTAGGAAACCATCAACCGGTGGCGTCAACCGCTGGTACTGTCCAGAGGCGCCCGGTCGGCTCCGCGGGGGTAAGAAAGGTTTGACACCCCGGGGCGCGGCCTCTAGTTTTAAGCAGAATCTAATTTAATTTTATGGCTGAGAATGTGCCTCATGTGCCGAGCGGTGCGGTGCCGCCGAAAAAGGAAACCGGAAAGGTCCAACCCAAGAAGGAGACGGTGCGCATTAATTTGCCACCCAAGCCCTCAGCCGCTCCGACAATCAAATTGCCGACCCTGCCTCCTGGGGGGCCGACCGGAGGACCGTCAGCTTCCGCACCGGCTCCAGGCCGGAGCGCGGCGGCGCCGATTCAGCCGCCGAGCGCGCCTCGCGCTGGTGCCGCGGCTCCCGCCGTGCCGCGCGCCGCGTCGGCGCCGCGTACGGCCCCGGCCCCGATGGCCGCGCGGGCCCAGTTCAGCACGGTGGATACCGTCCTGGCGATTGCGGCGGCGGTCGTCGGCATCATCGCCCTCCTCACTACTCTGAACAACATGTTCGAGTGGATCTGGACGTCGGGAGCGATGGGCTGATTCGATTCAATTACAGCAAAGCGGGCGAGGCGGATGCGGAGTAACGGGCACAGCCGGCCCAGGTTTCATTCAATTCCTATTTGATTATGGCAGCTCCCAATATTGTGACATTGACGAAGGAGAACTTTGACGCCGAAGTGCTGAAGGCCCCGGCGCCGGTGCTGGTGGATTTCTGGGCGGAGTGGTGCGGGCCATGCAAGATGATCGCGCCCATCCTGGACGAATTAGCCGCCGAATATGATGGCAAGGTCAAGATCGGCAAGGTGAACATTGACCAGCAACAAGGGCTGGCCGCCGAATACGGCGTCCGCGCCATCCCCACGCTGCTGCTCTTCCATAAGGGCGAGGTGGCTGACCAGATGGTCGGCCTGCGCAGCAAGCGCGATCTGGCGGCCAGCTTCGCGCGAGTGACGACTTGAGCCCGCAGCGTGGACTTGCGCTGACACCGGGGGAGGAGCGAAGATGCTTCTGAGCGGGCCGGCCGGAAAGCAGGCCACGCTCGAACGATGCCGCTCATTTTCACGCCCGGACAGTTGTCACGACGCGCTGATTTCTACCATCAGCTCGGGCAGCTCACTGGCGCCGGGCTTGGCCTGCTCCGGGCGCTGGACCAGATCAAACGTAATCCCCCCGACCGTTCCTACCGCAAGCCCGTGGAACGGGTGCTCGCCGACATTGCCGCCGGCTGCACTTTCACCGATGCGTTGCAACGCTGCGGCCGCTGGCTGCCGCCCTTCGACCTCGCGCTGCTGCAGGCGGGCGAACACAGCGGGCGGCTCGATTCCTGTTTCCGGCTGCTGGCCGATTACTACGCGGACCGCGCCCGGCTGGCACGCCAGATGATCGCCGACCTGGCTTATCCGGTCTTTCTTTTCCACTTCGCGGTTTTCATCTTCCCGTTTGCGCAGTTCTTTGCGTCGGGCAACTGGCTGGTTTATCTGGGCAAGACGATGGGCGTGCTGTTGCCGATTTACGCGGTAATCGCGCTGATCATCTTCGCCGCACAGAGCCGGCACGGTGAAGCCTGGCGGGGCTTTTTGGAGTCGCTCCTGCGCCCGATCCCGGTGCTGGGCCAGGCGCGGCATTACCTGGCACTGGCTCGCCTGTCCGCCGCGCTCGAGGCGTTGCTGAGCGCGGGGGTGACGATCATCGAAGCGTGGGAACTGGCGGCGACCGCCAGCGGTTCGCCCGCCCTTCGCCGGACGGTGCTGGCCTGGCGGCCGCTTGTGGATGCCGGCCAAACTCCCGCCGAGACCGTCAGCGCCTCGGGGCGTTTCCCGGAGATGTTTGGCAGCCAATACGCGACGGGCGAAATCAGCGGCCAACTGGACGACACGTTGAAGCGCCTGCACGGCTACTATCAGGAGGAAGGTTCCCGCAAGCTCCACGCCGTGGTGACCTGGACCCCGCGGGCCATCTACTTGTGCGTGATGCTGATCATCGCCTACAAGATCGTCAACTTCTACACGGGCTACTTCAACCAGGTAGGACAGGCCGCTGGATGGTGAAGACACCGCCGCTCCAACAGCCAGAACCGAGAAGGCATGGCCACAACGAAAAACACGAAACACTCGAAAGCCGTTTGCCATCTGCTATCGGCTATTGGCTATCGGCTATTCGGCCCAAGGCTGCCTTGCCCGGTGTCGCCTGCTTTCCCGACTGCGGAAATCCGCGCAGCGTGAGCAAGAGCCCGGTGGCCAGGTCGGCGCCGGAGGTTTCCCCAATGGCAAACAGGGCCTTGGCAGCTTTGCGCACGGAGCCATGTGTGCCTGAGACCAGGGATTGGAGCAGGTCCTTCATGCGCCCGAACACCAAGCCCTGGCGCGCGAGATCGAGGAAGGTATTCGAGAAGATATTGCTGCCGCGCGCGGCGCGGAAGACAGCGTCAATGGTCGGCCGGTGATCCTGGCCACACAGTCTCTCAAGGCCGTGCAGGCCAATGAGGAAGCCGGCGATGAAGTCATCTCCGGCGGGAGTCAGACCCAGGCCGCAGCCTTTCAAGAGCCGGATGCCCGGCAGCAGGCTGCCACCGAAGACCTGCTCCACACCACGGGCGATTCGTCTGGTGAATGCCCGCTCAACGCCGCCGCGAAAGTGCTTGCGCCGCTCGTCGTTCAGGAGGAAGGCGAGGCTCTTTGGCGGGGCAGCCTCCTTCAGTGAAGTGCTGAGGGCCTGGAGATTGCGCACAAGCCGCTTAAGCTCTGAGGGGTAGCCTGCCGCCCAGAGCGCATGGAGTGCGTCCAGCTTGCTGGCGCTGTCGCAAGCCGTGGGGCTGCTCGAAAGCGGGAGCAAGCTCCACGCACTCCAAACGCTTCGCGCAGATCGGCCGCGGCTCTGTCGCCTTGCGTCCATCGCCTCAGCAGCCCTTGAGAAAACCTGGTCGAGCCTGGAATCATAGCGCTGCCGCGACGTGAAGCCGTAACGCCGGCGTGCGAACGTGACTGTGCCGCGACCGACTTCGAGTGGCAGGCAAACTACTGGGGCCTCGCCAGGACCGTTTTGATGAGGCTGCACGGGGTCCGGCACCTTCCCCCCCACCCCGGCCCTCTCCCTTAGGGAGAGGGAGGACAGTCGCCAGCGCTTTCGCGAAGCTGCCACGGCAGGAAATGTCGAGAGACGGGCTTCGCTTCCCCCTCTCCCTGAGGGAGAGGGCCGGGGTGAGGGGGAACCGGTTTCCTGACGTTCCAACCCGCTCATCACAACCAGGTCTTCCTGCCACCGAGCTGTCTTCGCTATGTTGCCCTCGCGGGGCTGTCCATCGGTTAGCTCTTGAGCGGGAGTGCCCCACGCCACCCCACGCAGGCCGCGGATGACAATATTCACCGGTCCGGGACCAATGCTCTCGTCCACGACCGAGACAAGACGACCCTCGCGCTCAAAGTTGATCGCCCGGCGGAAACACGAGTGCAGGCGGTAGGTGCCGGGTTTGACCTGGTCGCCGATGCTCAGCAGCATCACGCAGGGTAAAACACCATGCCCGTAGTTCTTGCTGTATTCGGCCTCGCGGACGATCTCGACTTTGCCGGTGACGGCCATGCCGAGTTTCGGGTGCGGAATCCTGAGCTGGCCGGTGATGCGCATGCCATTCTCCAGTTCGACGATCCCGAGGCCGAGCTTGGCCACGTTGAAGTCGGGGGGCAGGTTATAGACTGTGGTGAAGGTCAGCAATTTGCCCTGCTTGGGCAGCGGGACGGTGTCGAACTCGAATACGTCATTCTTGCCGCACTTCTTGCAGACCATGCGGTAGGGGTAATGCAGTTGCCCGCATTTCTTGCACTTATACGCGTAGATTTCCAGAGCCATATTAGTCCTCCCTCTTGAAGACGAGGCAGACCACGTTGTTGCCGAAGCCGCCGAAGTTGCAGGTGAAGCCGATGTTCGCGTCCTTGACCTGCCGCTTCTCGGCCTCGCCGCGGAGTTGCAGGATGATCTCGTGGGCCTGGCCGACGCCGGTCGCGCCGACGGGATGACCCTTGGCCTTGAGGCCGCCCGAGGTGTTGATGGGCAGCTTGCCGCCGATGCGGGTCTCGCCGCGCTCGAGCGCGAGGTGCCCCTGGCCGCGCTTGAAGAAGCCGACTTCCTCGCTCTCGGCAATCTCCAGGATGGTGAAGGCGTCGTGAAGCTCGGCGACATCCACGTCGCCGGGGCCGACGCCCGCCATCTTGAACGCCTGCGCCGCGGCGCCGCGCACGGCCAGCAGGTCGGTCGGCTCGGCGCGCTCGTGGACGCAGTGCGTATCAGTTGCCTGGCCCACGCCGGCCAGCCGGATCAGTGGCTTCTTCAGCTTCTTGGCGACTTCCGCCGAGGCGAGGATCACGCACGCCCCGCCGTCCGAGACGGGGCAGCAGTCGAAGAACCGCAACGGCTCGGCCACATACGGGTTGTTGGTCATGGCCTCGGGCGAATCGAGGATGCCTTCGAGCGTGATCTTCTCGTGCAGATGGGCGTAGAAGTTCAGCAGCGCATTATCGTGGTTCTTCACCGCGACCATCGCCAGGTGCCGCTCGGTCACGCCGTATTTCTGCATGTAAAGGCGGGTGAACATCGCCGCCAGGGAAGGCAGTGTGACGCCGTAGATATACTCCGCCAGCGGGTGGCTCAGCGTGGCGACGAAGTCGGTCGCTTCCAGATTGTTCACCTCGCGCAACCGCTCGGCGCCGGTGACCAGGACGACGTCATGCAGGCCGGAGGCCACCGCCATGTAGCCGGTCTTGATGGCCGAGGCGCCCGACGCCGGCCCGTTCTCGATGACCTCCGCGCCCGCCGGCGTGAGGCTGAGCGTGTCAACCACCGCGCTCGCCAGCCCGCTCTGGTGGTTAAGCCGCGCGCTGCCCATGTTGGCCACATAGACATGGTCCACTTTAGAGAGCCCGGCGTCCTTGAGCGCCATGATCGCCGGGTAGGCGGCGATTTCGCTGACCGGATACTCCAGCCGTGTGAAACTGGTGATGCCGACACCGACCGCATAGACTTCGCGCATGGGCTATAGCCTTCCTTCCTGTTTCCAGCGTTGGGCCATCAGCGCGGTGCCGGTCGAGTCGTACAGTGATCGCGTCGCCGCCAGCAAATCCTCGGGCGCTTTGGGCGGGTCGCTCGGGGGGAGGATGGCGGCCTGCGCCTTCTCCAGCAGATGCTGGGGAACGGGCCGCCGGCCCACCACGAGCGTCTCGCGGGCCTTGTTGAACAGTTCTTTGGTCAGCGCCCAGGACGGGACGCCGCCCAGCTCGTGCGCGATATGAAAGCGCTTCTCCAGGCCATACTCGATCATCCAACGCCGGAACCCGATCGGCGACTCGGCCACAATGAGCACTTCCTTCTGGCCGATAATGTCGAGGTGGTACTCCATCTTGGCCGCGAAGGCATGTGCGCCGACACGCAACCCGCGCCGCAAGGCCACGGTGTGGTAGGACATGCCGACTTCCTTGCTCAGCAACCGGCCATTCACCACGGCCACCAGTTCCCCGTTGATCTGGGCAACCAGCACATACTCGTCCTGCACGCGATACCGGTAATAAGCGAGCAGTTCGCTAATCAGGCGCGCGGCCACCACGTCATAATAATCGCGCTCGACGTGGAGCAGCGGTTCGACATGGCAGAGGATGTCCGGGATGTCCTCGCGGCCCACCTGCCGGATGACCATTTCCTCGCCGCCCGCCAGCATCATGTATTTGGGCGGGAAAGGCGGGATGGGGTTGTCAACGGGCCGGAGGATTCTCTCGACATCAACGGCCATAACTCCTCCTGTCGCTGCTGGGAAGCCCGCGCGCCATCCCCGGCGTCGGCTTGAGTTTGGTTGTCATCGGCCCAGCCTAACACCCCCCGTCCCCCCGACAAGCAAAACCGGCCCCAAACCTTCCTCCCCGGCCCGCTTTCCCGTGCATGCCGCGACGCGGCACAAACCGCTGTTCTTCCCCCTCCACCGCCCCCAAGCGCCCGCCCGCCCCGCTCCGCCGCCAGTCGCCGTCCCAGCCCGAGTCAAGCCCGGGTCCAACCTGACAGCCTAGCCAATCTCTACCGCATCCACGACGTAGTTACCATGTACTAACGAGATACCAACGACGTACCAACTAGGTACTAACGAGGGACTAACCAGGTACTAACTAGGGACCAACATGGTATCACTACCGTATCTCCGGCATCTCCCACCTGTTGATGGCCCGGCAATGGCCCGGCAATCTGGCGGCGAGGCGGGTTGGCCGCCGAGGCTCGAGCTTCGGCAGGGCGGAGCGGGCCGGGAGAATGGGATAGTGCGTGGCGATGCCAGAATCACTCGTGCCCGGCTGGGGCGTGGGGCACGTAATGCTGCTCCAGCACCTTGATTTCCTCGCCCGTGAGCTTGATGCTCAGGGCGGCGATAGCATCTTCCAGGTGGTTGGGCTTGGAGGCGCCGACAATCGGGGCGGTGATCCCGCGTTTTTGGAGCATCCAGGCGAGGGCAATACGCGCCGGGGGCACACTGCGGGCGGCCGCCAGACTTTGCACACACCCTACGACCTTGTCGTCCGATTCGGCCGTTGCGCTATAGAGGCTCTTGGCGAAATCGTCCGTCCGGGAACGAACGGTGCCGGCCTCGCGCGGGCGGGCCAGCTTGCCTCGGGCCAACGGACTCCAGGGGATGAGACCGATGCCCTCGGCGCGGCAGAAGGGGATCATTTCCCGTTCCTCCTCGCGATAGAGGAGGTTGTAATGGTTTTGCATCGTGACAAAGCGCGGCCAACCGTGCTGTTCGGCCAGGTGAAGCATCTTGGCGAACTGCCACACCCACATGGAGGAGGCGCCCACGTATAGCGCTTTGCCGGCGCGCACGACATCGTTCAGGGCCTCGAGGGTTTCCTCCATTGGCGTGGACGGATCGAAGCGGTGGATTTGGTAGAGATCCACGTAGTCCATTTGCAGCCGGCGCAGGCTGTCGTCAATGGCGTGGGCGATGTGCTTGCGGGAGAGGCCGCGCTGGTTGGGGTCGTCGCCCATCACACCGTGGACCTTGGTGGCGACGACCAACCGGTCGCGCGGCGGCCCGAATTCCTTGAGCGCCCGCCCCAGGATTTCCTCGCTGACGCCGCGCGAATAGACGTCGGCGGTATCGAAGAAGTTGATGCCGGCTTCGAGGGCCTGGCGGATGAGCGGCTGGCTCTCCTGTTCCTCGAGCACCCACTCGCGCCACTTCTTGGAACCATAGGTCATGCAGCCCAGGCAGATGCGCGAAACCTTTACTCCGGTCGAACCGAGATTGACGTAGTCCATAGCACACAAAGTTAGGGCAGAACTGTGAGCGGTCAAGGGGGCGGAAGGGCGCATCTCAACATTACCACCAACCACCAGGCCCCCAATTCCGAAGCCCGAAACCCGAAGGCCGAAGGAAGACCGAAGTCCGAAACCCGAAGTCCGAAAAGCCTGCTCTCGCGCCTCTGGTAGCGCTGATTGAGCCGCTGCCGGCTGAGTCGCAGGCCCAGGCGCGGGTTCGCCTTTCGGGTTTCGGATTTCGGCCTTCTTTCGGCCTTCGGGTTTCGGGCTTCGGGTTTCCGGCCTGTGGCTGCCCGAAATGGTGGTACTAACAAGATGTGCCCGGGGCGGAATGGCCTGTATCAAAATGGTTGAACCTTGGGCTTCGAGTGCTAGGATCGCACCCCAATGGCAGCCATGAAAGAAAGCTCCGAACATGCACACCCAATTCGCCACTGAATCTCCCCAATCGGCCAACCGCGGCGGCGGCGGCGGCGGCATTCTGGTGATCAGCGCTATCGTGGCAGCCCTTGGGTCGCTGCTCTTTGGTTTCGATACCGCGGTTATCTCCGGCACGACGGAGGCGCTGCGGCATGTCTTCGCGCTCAACGACAATCTGCTCGGCTTCACTGTTTCCAGCGCGCTGATCGGGACGATGGTCGGCTCCCTGTCAGTGGGCCGGCCGGCGGATTGGTGGGGGCGGCGGCCGGTGCTGGCATTGTTGGCGGTGGTGTTCGTCATTGCGGCGCTGGGCTGCGCGCTGGCGTGGAACTGGTATGCGCTGCTCTTCTTCCGCTGGCTGGGCGGCGTGGCGGTGGGCGGCGCCTCGGTGGTCTGCCCGATGTATATCACGGAGATTGCCCCGGCGCGGCGGCGCGGGTTGCTGGTGGCGATTAGCCAGTTGAACATCGTGCTGGGAATCCTGGCGGCGTATTTTTCAAACTACCTGGTGGCCCGCGTGCTGGGGACCGACAATCCGACCACCTGGCGCTGGATGTTCGGGATCATGACCGCGCCGGCGGTGGCCTTCCTGCTGACGGTGCTGCTGATTCCGGAAAGCCCGCGCTGGCTGATGAAGCAAGGCCGCCGCGACCAGGCCGAAGCGGTGTTGGGCCGGTTTGGGCATGAGAGCCCGGCGCAGGAAGCCGGCGAGATAGCGGAATCACTGAAAGCCGAGATGGGCGGCGCACACCAGCGGCTGTTCCAGGCGAAGTATCTCAAGCCGCTGTTGCTGGCCTGCATGATCGCCGCGTTCAACCAACTCGATGGCATCAATGCGGTGCTCTATTACTCCGCCGACATCTTCCGCATGGCCGGGGCCGATAAGGCGGGCGCGCTGGCGCAGTCCGTCATTATTGGCTTCACCAATCTGGTGATGACGATTGTGGCGATGGCGCTGATTGACCGCGTCGGACGCAAGGCGCTGCTGCTGGTCGGGTCGGTGACGTTTGTCATGTCCCACGCGCTGGCCGCCTGGGTCTTCGCCACCCATGCCCAGGGCTGGATCGTTATCGCCGCCATGATGGGTATCGTCGGCACCCACGCCTATTCGCAGGGGGCGGTGGTCTGGGTCATGATCAACGAGTTGCTGCCCAATGCGGTGCGCGCGTCCGGTTCGGCGGCCGTCACCAGCCTCGTGTGGGTGCTGTGCCTCGGGGTGAGTTGGTCCTTCCCGGTGGTGGCGGGGATGCCCTCCGGCGGAGCCTACGCGTTCGGTTTCTTCGCCCTGATGATGGTGCTGCAATTCGTGCTGGTGCTGAAGTTTCTGCCAGAGACGAAAGGGGTTTCGTTGGAGCAACTCCAGAAACAGCTCGGGGTGGCGGATTAGACACGGATTGCACGAATCACCACGGGCACAGCGACACGGATTGCACGGGTTATCACTGCCTCCCCGGGCTCAGGCTCAATCAGTGAAAATTCGTGCAATCCGCGTCTGAACAGCATTGACGGCGGCGGGGCTTTTATCAATCAATAGCCGATGCTCGAATTCAACAAGAAGATACTATTTGTCGGTTACGGGGCGGTGGCGCAATGCGCGTTGCCCATTTTGATCAAGCACATCAAAGTGCCGGCGCGGGACATCACGGTCATGGACTTCGAGGACCGCCGGGCGGCGCTGGCGCCGTGGATCAAGCGCGGCGTGAAGTTTGCGCGCAAGCGCGTGACGCGCGAGAACATGGGCGCGTTGCTGGGCAAACACCTTCGAGCCGGCGACCTGCTGATTGACCTGGCGTGGAATATTGACTGCTGCGAAATCCTCCAGTGGTGCCACGACCACGGCGTGCTCTACGTCAACACCTCGGTCGAGCTGTGGGACCCTTACGAGAACGCCAAGGGCGCCCCGCCGCAGAAGATGACGCTCTACTGGCGGCACATGAACATCCGCCGAATGACCGCCAAGTGGTCTGAGCCCGGCCCGACCGCGGTGGTGGAGCACGGCGCCAATCCCGGCCTGATCTCGCATTTCACCAAGCAGGGGCTGCTCGACATTGGCAAGCGCGCCCTCAAGGACCGCAAGGTCAAGGGCAAGGCCGCCGACGAACTTCGGCAGCTCATCGCCGAACAGCAGTTCAACCGTCTGGCAATGACGCTCGGCGTGAAGGTGATCCATTGCAGCGAGCGCGACACCCAGATCACCGACAAGCCGAAGCAGGTGGACGAGTTCGTCAACACCTGGAGCGTCGAGGGTTTCCGCGAGGAAGGCACCACCACCGCCGAGATGGGCTGGGGCACGCACGAGAAGGAGCTGCCGCCGCTGGCCTACGAGCACAAGGAAGGCCCGCGCAACCAGATTTGCCTCGCCCGCATGGGCATCAATACCTGGGTTTGCTCCTGGGTGCCGAACTATTGCATCCACGGCATGGTCGTGCGGCATGGCGAGGCGTTTACCATCTCCGACCGGCTGACTGTCTGGGAGAACGGCAAGGCCGTCTATCGGCCCACGGTGCATTACGCCTATTGCCCGGCCGACGTGGCCATCGCCTCGCTGAACGAGCTGCGCGGCTACGATTACCGGCTCGTCAAGAACCAGCGCATCCTCAACGACGAGATCACCAGCGGCTCGGACATCCTGGGCGCGCTGCTGATGGGCCACGCCTTACAACGCGTGGTGGATCGGCAGCGACCTCAGCATCGAGGAATCGCGCCGGCTGGTGCCGCACCAGAACGCCACCACCATGCAGGTGGCCATCTCCGTCGTCGCCGCCGCGATGTGGATGATCGAGAACCCGGCCCGGGGTGTCTGCGTGCCGGACGACCTGCCGCATGAATACGTCCTGAAGGTCGCCAAGCCCTATCTGGGCAAATGGATTTCCAAGCCGGCCGACTGGACGCCGCTCAAGCACTACACCAATGCCTTCCAGGGCCACAACAACCCGCAGGTGGATTACGACGATCCCTGGCAGTTCAAGAACTTCCTCATCACCGACGGAGACTAAGTGCGCATGCAGCGACCTTACGGAGCGCGGACATTCTTGTCCGCTGCCGCATTGACCGGCTCTGAGTTGCGGACAAGAATGTCCGCGCTCCAATCACAAACATGATAAACCGCCGCCTGCTCAAGAAACTGGCCGCAGGAACACGGCACGCCGCTGTTCGTGGTGGACCACGACCAATTGCGCCGCAACTACGCCCAGTTCAAGACACTACCTTCCGCGCGTCCAGGCCTACTACGCGGTCAAGGCCAACTCCGACCCCGCCATTGTGAAGACGCTTTACGACGCCGGCGGCAGCTTCGACGTCGCCTCCATGCCGGAGTTCCGCATCGTCCATGAATACATCAAGGACCTGCCGGACAAAGAGCGGCAGGCCTGGATTTGGGACAAGATCATCTACGCCAACCCGACCAAGGCCGAGGAGACGCTGCAGGAGCTGAACCAATACAAGCCGCTGGTCACCTACGACAACTTCGAGGAGATCAAGAAGATCAAGAAGCACGCCCCGCTGGCGGGCCTGGCCTTGCGCATCAAGGTGCCCAACACCGGCGCGATGGTGGAGCTCTCCTCCAAGTTCGGCGCCGCCCCGGGCGAGGCGGTGGATCTCATCCTCGCCGCGGACAAGGCGGGGTCTGGTCGTCGAGGGTTTGAGCTTCCATGTCGGCAGCCAGACCACGAACTTCCAGAACTACGTCGCCGCGCTCGAGCTGGCCGCCAACCTCTTCAAGGAGGCCCGGGACCGCGGCTACACCAAGATGAACCTGCTCGACATCGGCGGCGGTTTCCCCGCCCCCTACGACGACAGCGTCAAGCCGTTCCGCGAGCTGGCCGCGCTCATCAACCGACGAGCTGCGACCGCCTGTTCCCGAAGAACATCCAGATCCTGGCCGAGCCGGGCCGGTTCATGGTCGCCACCGCCGCCACCGCCGTCTCCAAGATCATCGGCAAGGCCGTGCGCGACGGGAAGCTCTGCTACTACATTGACGACGGCGTCTATCACACCTTCTCCGGCGTCATCTTCGACCACTGCCACTACCATCTCAAGGCCTTCAAGCGCGGCCCGACGCAAATCTGCTCCGTGTTCGGCCCCACCTGCGACGCGCTCGACGTGGTCTCCCTGGCCGAGCAACTGCCCGACAACCTCGAACTGGGCGACCTGCTCTACAGCGAAAACATCGGCGCCTACAGCCACGCCTCCTCGACCTGGTTCAACGGCTTCGCGCCGGCCAAGGTGGTGCATATCAACCAGTGAAGGCGGCTTAAGGATCACGGGCGCGGCGGGACTTACCGCAGCCGACCCTCAAATCCCTCGAGAAGGCCTCCTGCCGGGGCTTGCTCCTTACACGCATCTTGCCCGAACCCTAAATCCGGGATAGCGCACAGCCCGTTCCCCCTCACCCCTGCCCTCTCCCTCAGGGAGAGGGGGCCACGCTGGCTGGCTCTTGAAGCATCCGAACGCGTCGGTTTTGCCTGCCGCCGGACCAGGATTCTCCCTCTCCCTGAGGGAGAGGGCAGGGGTGAGGGGGAACGGGGCTGATGTGAACCCAAACCGCAGGCCACCCCCAAAGGATCCCTGTAAGGCGCAGGCCGGGGCAGAGCACCCCCAAAGCGCGAAGCACCGGGCGAAGCCTTGCCCTGCGGTTACTTCACGAGCGTCTTGCAGAACTTCTCGATGCGGTCGAGGCCCTTTTGGATGTTGGCCATACTGGTGGCGTAGCTGAGGCGGATGTAGTCGTCGGCGCCAAAAGCGATGCCGGGGACAGCGGCGACCTTCTCGGCCTCGAGCAGCTTGGCGCAGAAGTCGGCGGACTTGAGGCCGGTCTGCGCAATGTTCGGGAACAGGTAGAAGGCGCCCTTGGCGTTGACGCAGGTCAAGCCGGGGATGCTGTTGAGCTTGTTCCAGGCGTAGGTGCGGCGTTTGTTGAACTCGGCCAGCCAGAGCGCCAGGTGGTCCTGCGGGCCGGTGAGCGCGGCGACAGCGCCTTTCTGCGCAAAGGAGGTCGGGTTGCTGGTGCTGTGGCTCTGGACGGCGTTAATGGCCTTGGCAATCGGCTCAGGCGCGGCGCACCAACCCAGCCGCCACCCGGTCATGCTCCAGGCCTTGGCAAAGCCGTGCACGACAATCGTGTGCTCGAAGTGCGCCGGGGAAAAGCTGGCCACGCTCTTGGTCGTTGCGCCGTCATAGAGCAGGTGCTCGTAGATTTCGTCGCTCATGATGAGGACGTTCTTCTCGATGCATACATCGCCCAGGGCCTTGAGTTCATCGGGCGTATAGACCGAGCCGGTGGGATTGCTGGGCGAGTTGAGCACGAACAGGCGCGTGCGCGGGGTGATCGCGGCGCGCAGGGCGTCCGGGGTGAGCTTGAACTCGGTCTTGTCGGTGGTCTGGACGATGACGGGCGTGGCTCCGGCCATCTTCACCATCTCGGGATAGCTGAGCCAGTAAGGGGCGGGGATGACGACCTCGTCGCCCTCTTCGCAGGTGGCGAAGATAACGTTGAAGCACGAATGCTTGCCGCCGCAGGAGACGATGACTTGCGAAGGTTTGAAGGTCAGCCCGTTCTCGCGCTGGTGTTTCTCGGCGATGGCGGCGCGCAGTTCGGGAATACCGGCGGCGGGGGTGTACTTGGTGAAGCCGGCGGCCAGGGCCTTGGCGGCGGCGTCTTTGATATGCTGGGGAGTGTCGAAGTCTGGCTCGCCGGCGCCGAAGCCGACGACATCCAGGCCGTCCGCCTTCATTTGCTTGGCCTTTGAGTCAATGGCCAGGGTAAGCGAAGGTGTGAGAGAAGCCGCGCGTTTTGAGATCTTGTAGTTCATATCCTCACCGAGGATTGCCTCAGCCGTCAGCGAGTGCAAGCGGGAAGTAACCGTGCCGAATCCGCCCTTCCCGGCGCCCCCGCTAATTATCGCCCCAGCACTTCATGGCGCTTTGGACGCGGAGGAAGTCCGGCCTCTGGTCCGCGGTCGGGGGTTGCGTCAGATACTGGAAGGTCATGGGAACGCGCCAGCGCCAGCGTTCAGCGTGGCCGTCAGCGAAGGAGAGGCAAGCTCCCTGGTTATGGCGATCGGCGGGCATGTCGAACCAAATCACAGGGAACACGGGAATGCCGACCGGATTGCCGAACTGCGCGTCGAGCAAGGTATCCGGATGCTCATCAATGAAGACAAAAAGCTGGCTGGGGATCGGGCGCCGAATTTCGGTGAACTTCTTCCAGGCCGGGATATCCGAGACGCCGGGCATGTTCAGGGCAACCAGATACTCTGGGTAGCCATTAACGGATTGGCTCATGTTGTAGCTTCGGTTGCGGAGTCGCGGCAGCGGTTGGCCGGACTTCGTTTCCACGGTGGACTTGTCGGCCGGGCAGTGATAGATGGCTACGGATCGGTTGTAGGGAAAGAGTAACCCCTTTTCGAGGTCCGTGGTGTTAGTGTCCGTGCGCGCGTGATCGGGGCACCAGGAAATGTCGGCTGCGATAACGCTCCCCGCAGTGGACATAACAGAATCATTGGGTGGAAGCATGTCGTTGTTATCGAGCGCATAGAGGTGCCAGCAGGTTTCCAACTGCTTGAGGTTGTTCAGGCAGCCGACCGTCCAGGCCTTCTCTTGGGCTTTGGCCAGGGCCGGCAGGAGCAGGGCGGCGAGGATCGCTATGATCGCAATGACGACCAAGAGCTCGATGAGGGTGAATCCCAGGAACTGGCGTTGGGACTTTGCCTCACAGCCGGAGGGGTGCCGGCGGCTCGCGCGTTTAACATGCTGCACGAATGGTCTCATTACGCGCTGATCGGCTTTTAATCAACAGCACGATAGCTGAGCCGGCCGGCTTTGGCCACCAGGAAAGGCGTGGCGCTAGTACGTCAAAAGCTCCAGCAGGTTCAGGCCGTGGCTGGTGAGCTGCCACCGGGTCCCCCGCTTGGCCACCAACCGGCGCGCCGGGTTCTTGTGATACTCAGCCTCGTTGACCGAGAGGAGTTGGAACTTGGCCTTTCCCTTGATCTCCGAGGCGGCGCGGGGAATTAGTTCGAAAGCCACGCCGTTGAAGTTGAGAGCGATTTCATAACCGGCGACGCCTTCCTTCTCCGCGCGCGGATTGGGACGCACCAGGCCGGCGTAGCGCTTGAGCCACGGGAAATACCTTTTGCGGACAAGCACGCGGCACAGGTCAGTCTGGTTTTGCAGAAAACCGAGCAGGCTGAACTTGGAGCCCTGTTCGTGCTCCTCCAGCAGGATGGCTCGCGGATCTATGCCGAGCAGATTCTGCCCATTCCACTCCCCGTGATCGTTCCGCTGGCCGGGAAAGGTCCTCTTGTACCAGGCGGCGAACCGGTCATTGACGAGCAGGTTCAGCTCGAAATGGACGTGAGCGCGGTCTTTGGAAATACGTTCGCGCGTGTTGGCAGTGCGGCCCATGATGGCGATCGGCTCACCGGCTCTAACCGCCTGGCCCACTTTCAAGCCCGGCTGGACTTCGCTCAGATGAGCGTAAAGGGAGTAAATCTCCAGTCCCTCGACCTGATGACGAAGGATGACATAGTTGCCGTAGTTGGACAGCGATGGCCGGTTGTTGATATAGGCCACGGTGCCGTCAGCGGTGGCCAGTACCGGGTCGGTGGGCTCGCCGTGGCGGTCGCGCTGCAGGCAGCGGATGTCCAGACCCTCGTGCATTTGCCAACCCCCGGTGCGGACGCAGCCGAAGGTGCCGGAAGTCCAGGGCTTGCCGACGGTGCCGACGAGAAACCTTTCGCCGCCGTCGTTGTCGAGCAGCGCGTGGTTGGCGGTGGGAAACTGGAAGGGCTGGCCCTGGGCAGCCAGTGCGATCAGAAACGCGGCACAGACTACTGATCTATCCATGTCTTCACTTTCTTGGCCACGTTGTTCAGGCCCTGCGCGATTTCTTCCGCCTCTTCGCGGCTCGCATCGGGGGTGAAGATCAAAACGCCGTCTGAAATGCGGTGGGTGATGAGGGGAGCGGCCAGCCAGCGGTGGTCCTGGATCTTCTCGCCGAATTGGCTGAAGACGCCGATTCGCCGGCCCTTGTTCTCGACGGTGCATATCTCGAGCCGGGTGGCGCCCGCATGGTCGAACCGGATGCGGAGCGCGAAGCCGCCCTCGACGTCCACCACCTCGGCTTGCGCCACGTCCGCCTCCGAAAGGAAGGGCGTTTGCTCCACGTTGATCCACGAGGGCTGCGCACGGTAGATGGGCACCCGCTCGCTGGCTTTACTGGAGTAGCGGCCGGTTTCGAGATAGAACCGAGCGGTGCTGAGCAGTTTCTTGGACCGCTTGTCCCCGGTGCTCCGGCAGCCGCATAGGGCCACGGCGGCCAGTGTCACCAGCAAATAGATATTGAATCGCTGCCGACGAATCGTCATAGTGCCTTAAACAATCGCAATGCGTCCGGAATGTAAAGAATGTTATGAGCAAACAGTATAACAAAGGTCAGAAGCGCCAGCGGCGGGAAGCCTATCTGAAGCGCAAGAAAGCAACTACCAAACGCAAGACTCCAGCCAAAGCCGCGCCGAGCGCCGAGACGGCTGCCTGACAGCCTCATTTTGATCCGAAAAGTTGTTCACCGCCGCCCTTCGCGGCGGTTTTGCATTGTGAATAAATCCGCCGCCCATCGTGGGAAAACGTTGATGGCATTGGCTGATTCCACTTGTTCACAAGCTGTTCACAGGGTGGATTCGGTGAATAAGCTGTGCGTAACAATCCGTTGTAGAATAATGGAAATCTGATAAGCTGTCCCCAGTTCATTGAAAGAACTGAGATGGGCGGCAGCAGTCAACAGATTGAGGTCGAATGTCTCAAGGATAATCCCAGGTGACTGGGGAAAGGTTGGGTCAGGCTGGTTGGCTTAACCCCTCTTAAGCTGGATCGTAAGGTCCGGGAGCGGAGGCAGGATTCACCAGTTCCTCTGGCGGCGTTCGCGCGCTGTCAGTAAACGCGAAAAAGGGACTGAGCCGTGAGGAGCGATTAGAAACCGCTCCGAATCGAGTCAAGTAGCCCGGACAGGTTTCGAGTCCGGGCGAATCGCAGTTACCCAGAGGGTATCCGGTTGCTACTGTGCATCAGCACGGACGGGCGGCTCTGGCGGTCTCCGTAAGGAGGTCTGCCAAACGAAAGACGCCGAAAGGCGGGACAAACTGAGCGTCCGAACCGGGAAGGACACGCGGCCTCGGCAGGACCCGTGAAAACCTTCCGAGAAGTCGGCGATATTAAAAACGATACCGCTGACCTGTGGACAAAAGGCAACCTGAGAGTTAAGAGGCGAGACCCGTGGCACCGGGCAAACGCGCTGTCAAAAGCAGCGGCCGACCCGGCGCTAAGTGGTCGAGACGCGGATAAGAAGACGCAGACGTGTCTCGGTCTGGTTCGCAAGCCGGTGTCGCAACCACCAGCCCAAGCGAGCTGAAAAGCCTCACTCAACAATCCAGTAGCCGCAAGGCGCTGGACGGCCCTGCTACGAGGCCGATAACTCCGCTTGCCGTGGAGAATAGCGTCGGGAAGCTGGCAGCCAATTAGGCGCCCAATGCCAGCACGGGAAAGAGAGCATGGCGAACTCCCATCCCCCATTTAGTCCCTGTTCGGCCGCAAGGCCGGGCAGGGACTTTATGTGTACCCCACTTTGCCCTTGCCCTTGGGACGCTTCGGACGGACATTAAATCGCGCGAGAACTGGGAGGAAAGGCTCACCAGGCGCATCCTGAGGTCCTATGGGACGAATATACAACAACATCGTCGAGACGGTCGGTCGCACGCCGCTGGTGCGCTTGAACAAGGTCACGGACGGAGCGCCGGCCACCATTCTGCTGAAGTGCGAGTTCTTCAATCCCCTTGGCAGTGTCAAAGACCGCATCGGCATGTCAATGATTGCGGACGCCGAGAAGCGGGGGATACTCAAGAAGGACACAGTGATCATTGAGCCCACCAGCGGCAACACCGGCATCGCGCTGGCCTTCGTCGCCGCGGCCAAGGGCTATCAACTCATCCTGACCATGCCGGAGACGATGTCGCTCGAGCGGCGCACACTGCTCGCCATGCTGGGGGCCAGGCTCGTCCTGACGCCGGGCAGCGAAGGGATGAAGGGCGCGATCGCCAAGGCGGAGCAATTGGCCAAGGACACCCCCCATGCCTGGATCCCGCAGCAATTCGACAATCCCGCCAACCCGGAGATCCATCGCCAGACCACCGCCGAGGAAATCTGGGCAGACACGGACGGCAAAGTAGATATTCTCGTCGCGGCCGTGGGCACCGGCGGAACTATTACCGGGTGCTGTGAGGCCATCAGAAGCGCAAGCCATTTTCAGGCGATCGCGGTGGAACCGAAGGACTCGCCGGTCATCTCCCAGTGCCTGGCGGGCCAACCGCTGAAGCCGGGCCCGCACAAAATCCAGGGAACCGGCGCGGGCTTCATTCCGAAGAACCTCCATTTAAAGGACGACAAGGGCAACCCGCAGATCGTCGAGTGCATCCAGGTCAGCAACGAGGACTCGTTCGCCATGGCCCGGCGCCTGGCCAAAGAGGAGGGCATCCTGGCGGGCATCTCCTCGGGGGCCAACGTCTGGGCGGCCATCGAAGTCGCCAGGCGGCCGGAGAACAAGGGCAAGCTCATCGTGACCGTGGCCTGCTCGACCGGCGAACGCTACCTGAGCACCCCGCTGGCGGCGGAGGCGAGGGCGCAGGTGGCGGGTTGATAATATTTGAAAAAAGGGGTTGCGAGCGGCTGCGATAACTGTCTATTATAGTGATATCGAAGGTCTGTTAACTGCGGGTGGCGGGCAAGTCCGATAAGAAGCCACCGCAGCAGCTTCCCAAAAATTCAAAGTTCATCAGTGGTTTTCGGGGATTAATTCGAAAAGGGCCTTCGATGACACAGAACAGTATGAGCACAGCGACTAATGGCAATAACAAGAGCGTAGCGGCCCTGGAACTCGGTTCCGGGTATCTCGAAATCTCCGAGAAGGGGTTTGGCTTCCTCCGAACCGCCGAGAACCATTTCCACCCCAAACCCACGGACATTTTCGTCACTCCGGACACCATCAAGCGGAGCTTTCCTCCGTGAGGGCAGCTACGTGGCCGGCCCGACCCAGCCGCCGCACCGCGGCAACAGCCCCCAGCTCAAAGCCGTGGAACGGGTCAACGACATGGCCTTCGAGGACTACACCAAGTCGGTGCGGTTCGAGAACCTTACCACCATTGACCCGATCGAGAAGTTCCGGCTCGAAACCAGCCCCGACCTCATTGAGACGCGCGTCATTGACATGGTCACCCCCATCGGCAAGGGCACGCGGGGACTGATCGTCTCTCCTCCGCGCACGGGCAAGACCACCATTCTCAAGCAGATCGCCAACGCCATCACCGCCAACCATCCCGAGGTCCATGTGATGGTGCTGCTCATTGACGAGCGCCCCGAGGAAGTCACCGATTTCCAGCGCTCGGTCAAGGCCGAAGTGGTCGCCTCGTCCAACGACCAGGATTTGGAAACCCACGTCCGCCTGTCCCGCTTCATGATCGAGCGCTGCCGCCGCATGGTCGAGGCGGGCAAGGATGTCTTTGTGCTGCTCGATTCCATCACCCGCGTGGCCCGCGCCTACAACAGCGTCCATGGCGGCAGCGGTCGCACGATGACCGGCGGCGTGGACGCCCGCGCGCTGGAAATCCCGCGCAAGATGTTCGCCTCGGCTCGCAAGATTGAAGAGGGCGGCTCGCTGACGATTCTGGCCACCGCGCTGGTGGATACCGGTTCCCGCATGGACGAATTGATCTTCCAGGAGTTCAAAGGCACCGGCAACATGGAGCTGATTCTGGATCGCAAGCTCTCGGATCGGCGCCTCTTCCCTGCCATTGACATCCCCAAGAGCGGCACGCGCAAAGAGGAAAAGCTATTTCCGAAGCATCAGATTGACGCAGTGCGCAAACTGCGCCGCACCATGGTGGACCTCAATCCCGTCGAAGCCATGGAAACCCTCATCGCCGCTCTGCAAAAGCATCGAGACCAACGATGAGTTGCTCGCCAAGCTGCTCTGAAACCCTGTAGCGCCGGGCGCCCTCAGTCCGCCTTCTTGACCGGCGGTATGCGCCAGGACCCGGAAAGCAGGGACTCCGCGGGCCGGTAAACACGCAACATCAGGATAAACCTTCCTTCTGGCGCCGGCAGCCAGTTCGATTCCCTGTCCATCGCCGGAGGATTTCTTTGGAGGTAGAGGTCCAGCGAACCATCGGCATTGTAGGCAAGCCCGTCTCGCGCGCTGAGCGCGTGGCGGCCCAGCGGGTTTTCGACAAAGAAGCAATCGGTTCCATACAAGGTCAGCGACCAGAACCCACTCGCGCTGGGAGCCTCTTCGGGCGCAAAGTGCATCACGTATCGGCTGCTTCCGTTATAGGGCTTCCCATCCCCGTCCACGGTCGAAGTGGCGGAGACGATATCCTTCGGCAGCGTGGCGCCCAAGCCAATCGCCGCCAGCAACGCCCGCTGAGTGTAATCGGCGCCGTAGTCCCCGGTCTTCAGCGTCCGCATCCAGCCATTCTGGAAATTCCAGTCGCCTCCCTTGGTGGTTTCGGAGAAGGACGCCATAATTCGACCCAAAGCGGCTTGGGGTACGCTTTGGAGGGCCAGCATCACCGCGGGGTCCAGCCGATCCATGTCGAAAGGCAGGCCCGGCACAATGCCAAGCCGCGCCATTTTCTTGAGGAGGGGCGCGTCGGCCCGGGCAGGGGGGTTGTCCTTCATGAGCATGGCGAGCCGGTTGAAGTAACTCGCGATGCGCATGGTGTTGACCTGCTCGCGCACGGTCTGTTTCATGTCCACCGCTGGATCCACCTGGCCCGGCGAAGGCACATAGTGCTGCCCGTATGAACTGAGCGGCATCGCCGAGCACTGGTCCTGCAACGCATGCACCGCCATGTAGTCCTCAGGCGTGCCCGTGCAATAAATGCGGCCGACCACCCAGACGATACTGGTGGGTGAGTAGCAGGCTTTCAAACCGGCTGGTAGTTTGCCTTTCCAGCCGGGTCCGACAATGGCGCAGGTCTGTGGGCCGGAGCCGGTCGTGCGTTTGCCGAGCGACGCAAACACCTGGGTCCAGCCATCGAGCAGCGGGAAGAGGGCAAGACGCCCCTGCATGTCCGGAAGGCTCAGCACCCAGGGTTCCCGGGAGACATCCAGCCAGAGGATCGTGTAGAGCATATCCTCGTTGGGCACGGTGACGTCGTGATTCGAGGCAAGCGGGTACGTGCGTGCCCGCGCGAACTGGCCCATCGGGGCGCGGAGGCCTTCCGGCGCGCGCACATTGGTCATCACGCGCCGGGTCGCGTCCAGCGTAACCAACGGGTAGCCAAAAATGTAGGCCTCAGTACCAATATCAAAGGCCTCTCTTGCGGTTAGTCCCCCTTTCGTGCGGGCAGATCCCGACTTCGTCCCGGTCTTGCAGCCTGCGCACAGGGCTATGGCCAGCGCGCCCGCCAATGAGCCGGTAAGAAAGATGCGTCCAGCGAATCTCATAGCCTCAGCTTGCGTTGATCTACTTCCCGGATCAAGGCTGCACTGAGCTGTGGCACCGTTGTTCCAACGACCAGTCCTTTAGCGAGACTCTGCAACGTGAGTGGGGAGGCAAAATTCCGTTCTCATCCGTGGCCCGGAGTGCATCTCAGGTCGGCATCTGCGGTTTGAACGGGCCGCTAGGCCCTGGCTGTCGGCTCCGCATCGGCCTTTGGCTTGTCTCCCGCTGTTGGATATTTGTTATAGTACCCTCTGTACCGATAATAATAGTAATCCTCGAAGGTGGGACGCGCCGAGTTGAAGACCAGGCCGAGCACGCGGACCTGGCGCTGATACAGGGAATACAGGGCGGCGCGGGCGACGCGGGCCGAGGTGAATTCGGCGCGGACGACGAAGATCACGCCATCCACATGCGGGGCCAGGCTGGTCACGTCATCCGCTGCCATTACCGGCACGGTGTCCAGAATCACGTAATCGTACTTGCTAACGGCGTCTTCCAGGAATTTCTTGGTTGCCGGGCCGATAAACAACTCGCTGGCATTGGGAGCGAATGTGCCCTGGGGCAGCATAAAGAGGTTGGGGGTGTTCGTAGGCGTGGACCACTTCTTCCCAGTTTAATCCCTGGCCCAGCACTTCCGTCAATCCTGGCTTCGCCAGTACGCCAAACCGCTCGTGAAGGGCTCCCTTACGAGCATCCGCATCCACGAGCAACACGCGGGAGCCGGAACCAGCCATCGTAATGGCCAGGTTGGCAGACGTCAGAGATTTGCCCTCGTTCGGCACCGAACTGGTAACGAGGAGGGTCTTGGGCCGCGCCCCAGCCTCAGCCATGAAAAGCAGGGAAGAGCGCAGGTTGCGGAAGGCTTCCACGAAGGTATGGCGCTCGTCCGCTGCCCCAATCAAGGCGACGCTCCTTTGGGGGCCGCGGCTTCTTCGCTCGCGAGGAATCTGTCCTACAACCTCCTCGTCGAAGGACTCTTTCAGCTCGGTAAGGGAAACCATACGGTCATCCAGGCGGTCAACGAACAGCAGCAAGAGCACGCCCAGCGCCACTCCGATAAGGCTGCTGATCGCCATCCGTTTTGAGAGCGTTGATTGGTCCCTGAATGGCCGCGAGGCGGGCTCCATGATCGTGACGCTTTCCGGACTGATTTCCTTGTTCACATCCAGCGTCTGCATGGTTGCCACCAACCGGTCGTAGATCGTCTGGATTCGCTGCGAATTGCCCCTCAGCCGCTGGTATTCCGCGGTCTTGAGCTGGATGCCCAGCATCTTTCCCTGCCATTCCTTGACATTCTTCTCGAGGTTCTGAATCTCCAGGGCGAGCGAGGCCTTCCGGTTCTCCAACTGTTCCGCGCTTTGCTGGCGGAAGATGTTCAGCAATCGCTCCCGCCGGGCGATGTCCTCGCTCATCGCAACCATCTTGGGGTGGTTGGTTCTGAGGTAACGCCCCATTTCCTGCTGTTCGGCCTGCAGCAGCAACAATTGCTGCTTCGCCTTGAAATAATCGGCATTGACTTGCTCGCCGCCACCCACCGGGGCCTGGTTCGTATCGCCACCTGCCATGGGCATTGCCTCGCCCGTTCCCTGCTGGCGGTCGAGGTTCTGGTCCACTGTCAGTGAGCGCAGCAACTCGTATTCGGATTTCTGCGCGGCCAGACGCTGGTTGAGTACCGTCAGGTAATTGGCGGCACCATTACCCTGTTCTTCAGAGAGCACCACGCTGTTGGTGCTCTGGAACGCTACCAACTCCCCATCGGCCTGGCGCAACTCCTTCTCCAGTCGCATAACCTCCTCGGTCAAACCCGCTACGGTAGTATCGGAGGTCTGGGTTCGCATTTCCTTCTTCAGAGCGATATACTCCTCCATGCAAGCCTGCAAGAAGGCCTGTGTGTAATCGGGGTCGCTGCTGGTGGCCTGCAGCACGAAGATCGTCGTTTTGGGCAGAACCGTCACTTTCAGGGCCACAGGCTGCAGCCGCAACTCCGGCCTCTGCGCCGTGACCCGCGCATGCGCCCGGTTGATCACCACGTCGCTTTGCATCAGCGCTGCCTGCGTTCCCAGGAAGTTGTTGAGTTCTTCGGTATAAACTTGTCCTTCGGCGATGTTCAGCTTGACGCTGACGATCATGCGCCCGACGGAGGCGAAAGACGGGGCTTCCGACCAGACGATGACGGTCTGAACTGCCACGCCCAGGAGGGCTCCCAGGAACAAAACCCACCACTTCCGGCCCAGCAGGCTCCGATAGCGGCTCAGGCGCGCATGGAAGTGCGCTCTCGTGGTGGACCGGTCGGGTCCGACGTGCTCAACTTGCTCGTTCATGAATCACAAAATGGCTGTCAGAAGTTAATCAGGCGCGAGGGAACAATGATGAAATCGTCCGGTTGGAGGACAATGTCCTTTTCGGTCTGCCCTTTTTCGAGGATATCCACCATGTTCAACTCAAAGGTTTGCTTGGCGGCGCCGTTCGCCCCGCCGCCGCTACGCACCACCTTCACTCGTTTCTTGTTCGCGAAATCGCCAAAGCCGCCGGCGCGCAGAATCGCTTTCCCCGCGGTCAGGTTTTCATTGACGGCGATATCAATCGGTCCCTGGTTGCGCACCTGGCCCCAAACGTAGATCCGGCCCAGCAACTTGTTCGCCACATCCAGCGCAATAATGACTGTGGCTCGGTAATAGTATTCCTTTTCGAGCCTCACCTTCAACTCGTCCGCCAGTTCTTTGCAGGTCTTGTCCGCGGCTTGCACGCGGCCCAGGTACGGCACATCCAACTCGCCAGAGTCGGTCACGATCAGGCTCTTGGGAGCATCCTTGTCCTCCAGGATTTGGAAACTGATCTTGTCACCCATCCGGAGTTTGTATTTATCGTCCGGCACGTAGCCATTCAGGCTGAGCGGAGGGGGCGCCGGCTCATTAGTGCCCGATGCGGTCAACGCTGCGGCGCCCGCCGTGGTGTCCGGCCGCTGATCCTTGCCGGCGGTCGGGGTTGGGCTGTTCGCGGGTATCGTCTGCGTCGGGGAGCCAAAATCCGTAAATGCTGGTTTGGGGGCCTTGCCTGTGGTTGGCGTCTGGGCCAGAGCGGTCAAACCACCCACGGCCAACAAGATCAAACATGCTCGTCTCATGCGCTTCTTCTATTTTTTAGCATCAGGGCCTTATAGCAGCTTTCAAACCAAATACCAGAACTCTTTCTCGGTGCTAAAAGGTATAATTGAGGTTCAGGCTCACGATATTTACGGTGTAATTCCGGTCGCGCAAATCCGAATTGCGCCAGTAGATCTGGTAACCGAGGCTGCTGGAGAGATTGGCCGTCAGGGCCCGGCTGAGGTTGATGCCCGGGCCATATTGATCATAGGTTTCCGCGCCGAAGAATTCCTGCGTGCCATGTTCGTAGCTGAACGTTGTGCCGAGCGTCATTTTGCGGAGAATCTGCCAATTGGCCTGCCAGTGCGCGAAATATCGGTCAACGGTTCCCCCGAAAAACGCGACACTGATGGTCCGCCCGCCGCTTAAGGTGTAGGACATGTACTGGTTGACTCGGTGCGTCAAATCGAGTTGAGCATACACGCCCGTGAAATCGCCGCTGACCGTTGTTCCTACGCCCGATTCGGGGGTGTACACGGTATAGCCGGCATGGCCCGTGAAATGGATAAAGTCGGTCACAGGCGTGTCATAAAAGCCCCCCGCGTTCCATTGGTTCGCGTTGCTGTAAGGAGTGTTTGTGGTTATCGTTGAATAGGTGAGCAACGACTCGCCAAACTCCACTCCCACCAAAGTGCCCGGCTTCAAGGCGTAACCCGCCGAAGTGGAAAAGACCTCCGAGTATCCGCTCGGCTGCCCGCCGATAGTTTGGGTGTTGTTGCCGCTCAGCGTTTCATAGTTCACATGGTCGTAGCCCGCGCGAACGACGGCCTTGTTCAAGTCCCAAACGACCGCTGTTCCCAAGGCGTTCTCGAGCTGCGAGTAGTTCCCTGTTCCGACCACGGTCGGATTCTGATACGTATTCTCCGTTATGGAGAGGCGGTCGTGCAGGTTGATCCAGAAATCCCCGGTGTAGAGGTCGAAGGACAACTCAGAGTCCGGCGTAATGAAGATCCGGTCCAACCGGGGATTACTGACATAGGCCGAATAGCCCCCGCCCAGCGCCAGATTAATGCTGTTCTGGTCCGAAACGGGCCACACCATGCGCGTGTTGATTCGCGGACGAAAGATGAAGTCGCCCTGAGGCTGGTTCTCGGTGTAATTCACATTGCTGTTGTATTCCAATCCCAGTCCCGTGCCGAACTTCCAGGCGGTGGGTCCCACTTTCAGATTATAATAACCGACCGTCGTGGCGGCTTGGCGCCGTGCCTCTGCCGCCTGCGCGCTGGCCATGGACATCCGCACCGCCTCCTGCCCTTGCGCCGGTCGCAGTGTCGCCACCATCAAAAGCACCACGACTGCCGATGCAGCGCCACTTGGAAGCAGCTTCGGCAACCCGGATTTCCCGTTTCGGGGATGAAACTTCGTAATTCGCACTTCGACGTTCGGACTTCAGACTTCGCTCTCGGACTCTTTCCCCTCGCAAACCGCGTCCCGCATTTCCCATTTGAGCACGACACTTTTACCGATAAGAAGCGGTTTGTGAAGCTCGAAGTGCGGTTGACTCGCCGCGCCGACCTGATAGCCTGCCACACAACAGCACACCCACTATATGACGGAAAAGAATTTGCCCCTGTTGCCGCAACGGAACAAACACCCCCTCGGATTGCTGGTCTCGGCGATCTTGGTTGCCCTGGTGGCCCCTCGCTGTATCGCGGCGACTCTGGTTGTGGCCAACACCAGCCCCAGTGGTCCGGGTTCGTTGCAGCAGGCCATTCTGGACGCCAATGCGTCGAGTGGGCTCGACACGATTGTCTTTCAGATTCCGGGGTCCGGGGTTCATACGATCATGCCAACGAACACCTTACCGCCTATTACCGATCCGGTTGTGATTGACGGCACCACCCAACCCGGCTTCGCCGGGACTCCCTTGATTGAACTCGACGGCGCCGAGGCCGGCGCGTCCAGCGACGGCTTACGCCTGCCGGCGGGCAGCAGCACGATTCGTGGCCTGGCCATCAACCATTACGGCGGCGCCGGCATTCATGTCCAGGCTCCCGGAGGGACGAATCACATTGAGGGCAATTTTATCGGCACCGATCCGACGGGCACTCTGAGCCGGGGAAATGGCCAATCGACTGCCCTTTCGGGCGGGGTATGGTTAGAAGGGTCGTCGGGCAACTGGATTGGAGGCCCGTATGCCACGAACCGCAACGTGATTTCAGGCAATGGCGGGAGCGGTCTCTACCTGCAAAACTGCAGCGGCACGACGGTGCAGGGCAATCTCATCGGCCTGTCGGTGTCTGGCGCCGTTCCCCTGGGTAACAGCAACAACGGCATCAGCCTTTACAACGCTGGCAGCAACCAGGTCGGTGGCACGCTGGCCACGGCGCGGAACGTCGTCTCTGGAAATGGCGGGAGCGGTGTTTATCTCAGTGGCCCGGGGGCCACGGGGAACGTGGTGCAGGGCAATTACGTCGGCACTGACAGCACTGGAAGCCTGGCCATTCCGAATGCGGGCGACGGCGTCACAGCGCAAGGCGCCGGGGGAAATGCTATCGGCGGAACGAACGCCGGCGCCGGGAATCTTCTCTCCGGAAATACCCAGAGCGGCGTGGGATTGAAAGGCGCCGGCTCGGACAACAACCTGATCCAAGGCAATTTAATCGGCACGGATGCGTTGGGCGGGATGGCGCTGGGGAATGCCTTTTCCGGCATTACCATCGTTGGCGGGAACAGCAACGTCGTGGGCGGGACTATCGCCGCGGCCCGCAACATCGTTTCCGCCAACCGGCTATCTGGCATCTACCTGACCACCAACTCCACCGGCAACCTCGTCGAGGGTAATTTTATTGGCCTGGACAGCACAGGCGCCAACGTTCTCGGGAATGCTATCAGCGGCATTTCTGTTGACGGTGCGAGCCTGAACACCTTCGGCGGAACCACCGCTGGGGCGCGCAATGTTATTTCCGGCAATACCAACTGCGGCGTCGAGATCTTTGGCGCTGTGGCCAGCGGCAACCTCATCCAGGGCAACTACATCGGGCCGAGTGCAACAGGACAATCCGCCCTGGGCAACGGGCTCTCCGGCGTGCATATCCAGTCGCCGGGAAACAACGTCGGCGGCATTACGAGTGGCGCTGGCAACCTGATTTCTGGTAACGGCCAGGACGGCATCTTCCTGGATGGGGCGTCTGCGGCGAGCAATGTCGTGCAAGGCAATTTCATTGGCACGGCTGTGGGCGGCACCACCGGGCTCAAGAACATCCGTGCCGGAGTGGGCATCTCCGATGCCCCTGGCAATACGATTGGGGGGACCGTCCTGGGCGCTGGCAACCTAATCTCCGCCAATGCCGATCTCAATGGCGACGCCGGCATCTACTTAATCGGCAGTGGCACCACCGGAAACCTGATCCAGGGTAACAAGATTGGCACGGATGTCACTGGCACCCTGGCGCTGGGCAACACCCACGAGGGAATATACCTCGAACGCGCTCCGACCAATACGATCGGAGGCATCGTTCCAGGGGCTGGCAACGTCATCTCCGGCAACAATACCCGGGGGATCTTCCTGGTCGGCGCGCCTGGTAATGTGATTCAAGGCAACCTGATTGGGACAAAGCAGGATGGCTTTAGCCCTCTCGGTAATGTGTTCCATGCCGTGGAATGCGAAGCGGGCGCCTGCGATATTATTATTGGCGGAGCGGGAGCGGCTGGAAACCGCATTGCGTTCTCCCAGACGGTTTACGCCGGTGTACGCATCAGGAGCGGCAGCACCAATAACGCGATTCTGGGCAACGCCATCTTTTCCAACGGCGCCTTGGGAATTGATCTGGGCGACGCGGGAGTCAACCCGAACATTCCCTGCGGTGCCGGAACCGGCGCCAACATGGCGCAGAATTACCCGGTGCTCACGCAAGCCGTCAGCGGGAACGGCACGGGCGTTCGCGGCACGCTCAACAGCCGGCCCAACCAGCCCTTCCTGCTTCAGTTTTTCGCCAACCCCACCTGCGATTCCTCCGGCAACGGCGAAGGACAGATTTACCTGGGCCAGCAGACCGTCGTCACCAGCAACAATTGCAACTGTGAATTTCGTCGCGGCCCTCCCGAACCAAGTCCCGGCGGGCTATGGGGTCACCGCCACCGCGACCGACAGTGCTAATAACACATCGGAATTCTCCGCTTGCGTCCCCGTGACTCCCGTGCCGGCTTTGGCCGTCGGCCCTCCGACCAATCACCAGATCCGTCTGGCGTGGACAAATGCGGCAACCGGTTTCATCCTCAAGCAGACGAGCAGCCTTTCACCGCCTGTCCAGTGGACCGCTGTGACCAATCATCCGGTTCTCTCCGATGGCCAGCTCGTTGTCACACTGCCCGCTGCGGAGGGCAGCAGGTTCTACGCGTTGAGTTTCGAGTAGTTGAGTATTGAGTATGATGTTTCGCCCAACTATTTCCAGGCTTGCTGCGCTCGCGGGGTTGGCTTTTGCGCTCGGGGCCACTCCTGAGGCTGCGGGGCAGGCGTCGCTGCAAACCATCCTCGCCAATGGTCCAATCTCCAACCGCCTGAACATCGTGATCCTCTCAGAGGGTTACACTGCTGCCCAATACACACGGTTCCTCATGGACGCGACGAATGCGGTCAACACGCTCCTGTCCCACCTCCCTTATCAGGAATACCGCGAGTACTTCGATGTGTTTGCCATCTGGGTCCCGTCCAACGATCCCGGCTCCGATCATCCTGCCTTTGGCGTTTACCACGACACTTACTTCAACAGCACCTACGACCCGGTCTCGGACTACCTGATTACGATTCCGGCTGGCAGCGCTGGCCAGGGAAAGGTGGATGCGCTCCTCCAGGCATTCATGCCCCAATGCCGGCTTCCGATTCTCCTGGTGAATGACCTTACTCAGGGCGGCTCCGACGGCTTTGACAAAACGGCCATTGCTTCGACCAGCGCCGTGGCCGCTGAGGCGCCTCCATCCCCACCCGGCATCCTAACCCATGAAACCGGCCACGTGCTGGCAAACCTGGGGGACGAATACACTAGTCCTTATCCGGGCTTTCCCGACACCGAGGAGCCGAACACAACTCAGGAAACGAATCGGCTCCTCATCAAATGGAGAGCGTGGATTTCCCCCGCCACTCCCGTTCCCACGCCCGCTTCCTATGGCGACGGGGCCGTTGGCCTCTTTGAGGGGGCTCATTACCATACGAGCGGCTGGTATCGTCCGCAGTTGAACTGTGTTATGGGCGCGCTCGGCGTGCCCTTCTGCGCGGTCTGCAGTGAAGCGCTGGTGCTCGCGGTTTACCAAAACGTGCGACCGGTGGATGGCTTCGCACCCGTCAGCACCAATTTGTCCGTTTCCACCACCCAAGCCCTCACATTCAACCTCACTCTCCTCCAGCCGACGACGCATGATCTGAGCGTCCAGTGGTACACGAACGAGATAGCGCTCGCGGGCGCGACCAACTCGGGCTTGACGATTTTCCCCTCCTCACTCGGCAACGGGAACCACCTGGTCAGCGCCGTGGTTCGCGACACGACGCCGCTCGTGCGCAATGACCCGACAAACCTGCTCGTCCAGAGGGTGACCTGGGAGCTCGACGTGGTTGGCCCTGAACTCCGGCTGGACTCCCCGCAGTGGCTGTCGGGGGGCAGATTTGCCTTCCGAGTGGTGGGCAGCGCGCCGGACGGGGTGGTTGTCCAGAGGTCCACAAACCTGTCAAATTGGGCGCCTGTGGTGACAAATATGCTGGTAGGCGGCCAGTTTTGGCACACCAATGATTCAACCAGCGGCTCTTCCCGGACGTTCTACCGGGCCGTCACTCCTCCATGAGCGAGCTGGAAGCGGTCGGCTGAGAAGGGTCTGGGGCGCCGCGCCGCCGCCTGCAGGACCAACAAAAAAGGCGCGAGCCACAGCTCGCGCCTGCAAATCCATGCCTCCGTTTAGCCCTTTCGGCTGAATCGGCGACCCCAGAAGAAAACACCCAGCCCCCCGCAAAGCGAGAGCGCCAAAGCGGACGGTTCAGGAACCGCATCCATCTTCGCCGCAAAGTCCATATCCGTCGCGACCGAGTTGGTCATCAGCGTCCAGCCCCCGGAATTCTGCCAATAATCCGGGTAATCCTGCCCGACGACTGGCGGAGAGTAGATGTCCACACCCACCGAGTCGTCAGACGCCATACCTGAAAACTGAACGCTCCAAGTGATGTCGGAACTCGGCAGAAAGAGCCCGTCGCTGGGGAAATCTGTTCCCGCCGTAAACACAAACGTGTTCCGGGACGTGGGAGCAGGCACGTCAAACAAGCCGCTGTTGTAAAAGGGCGTCGCGCTGGGGGCGGCATAGCCGTTAAACAGCGGGCCGGTATTCTCGTAAAACCGCACTTCGGCCTGGACTGTTCCAGTGAAATGATCCAGGAATGTGGTATTGACGCCCCAATACTCGAAAGAGAACGTCGTCAGGTACCGTTCGCCGCCGGCCAAAAGAATCTGGTCACCCACCTCTGTGGTTCCGGGGTTGAAACGCACCGTCAAGTCATTGACGGTGTTGTCGAAGATAGTCGTCGCTGCGGAGAGCGGGACAGTGAAACCCGCACACAGTGTGCCGGCAACCAAACAGGCTTTTATTTTGCGCAACATTTCCATAAGCGGCCTCTCAACAGGTAATATTCGTACCACGTTATTCTGAATTTCGTCGCAATTCTAGCTAGGTTGGCCTCCTTGTCAACGGGATTTTTATTTTATTTCTCCAGCCATCGAGAGTTCTAGTTGACGGATGGGACAGGCCGGGAATTTAATCCTGGTGCGGTGTAATTATGATTAAAGCCATCATTGCCAGTGTAGTCGCGGTTCTCTTATTTCTTGGCCTGTGGTTCTTTGGCCGTCCTGCTTACCTGCGCCACCAAGAGACGCAAGCTATCAAACAGGCCCGGGAATACCTGGTCCAGAGGGACTACCGCAATGCCTCGCTGTGCGCCCGGCAGGCCTTGCGCACCAACCCGCGCGATCTGGAAGCCTCCCGCATCATGGCCGACCTGGCTGAAAAGGCGCATTCGCCCGCTGTTCTGGATTGGCGCCGCCGCATCGCGGATGCCGCTCCCACGATCGAAAACAAGCTGATGCTCGCCTCCAGCGCCTTGCGCGTCCAGGGGCCGCCGTATCCGTTGGCGGCTCAAATCCTCGACGAACTCAAGGATTCGGCCGCCAATGTGGCCGCCTACCACGTCGTTTGTGCTGAGCTGGCCCTTCGGCTCAAGAAACTCGATGAGGCTGTTGCTCAGTTCACCCAAGCCAGCCGCATCGAGCCGACCAATGAACTGAACCAGTTGAATCTGGCCGTCCTCCAGCTCCAGTCCACCAATCCAGCCACCGCTTCGGCTGCCCAGGCCACGCTCCAACGCTTGCGCGCCAGCACGAATGTCGGCGCGGTGGCTCTTCGCTGGCTGGTGGCGGAGAACATCCGGCGGCATGACCTGCCCGCGGCGGAACAGTTTTCCCGCCAACTGCTCTCCGATCCCCGTTCAGGGCCGGACGACCGCCTGCAGCATCTGACCATTCTGCGGCAATCGGGGAATCCCGAGTTCAGCGCGTATCTGAGTGAACTGCAAAAGACCGCCCTCACCAACGCCACCGAGGTCTATGGCGTCTCGGCGTGGATGATCAGCCACGGTCTGGCCAGCCAGGCGCTGACGTGGCTGACCAATTGTCCGGCCTCCGCGCGGACCGAACAGCCGGCGCCGTTGGCACTCGTGGACTGCTACCTGGCGACCAAGGACTGGACCGGCCTGGGGACCTATCTTTCCAGCCAAAAGTGGGGTGACCTCGAATTCCTGCGGCTGGCCTTCCTTTCCCGCGCAGCCGAACAACAGGACCAGAAACTGACCGCCGACATCCAGTGGCGAACGGCGGTCCGTGAAGCCGATGACCGTCTGGGCCCGTTGACGTCCCTGATCAGCATGGCCGCGAAGTGGGGACGGCAAACCGCCCGAGACGACTTGCTGTGGCAGGTTGCGCGCCGCTTTCCCAAGGAGCATTGGGCATTGCGCGAACTGGAGCGCCTCTACCTGGCGGCGGGCAATACCTATGGTTTAAACCGAGTGTACTCCGCCATGGTCAGCTACGCGCCTAAGAGTTTCGTGGTCCAGAACAACCTCGCGGCGACCTCCCTGCTGCTCGGCGTCAACTCGCCCAAGGCCCACGAATTGGCGAAAGAAGTGTTCGCCCAGCATCCCAAAGAACCCATTGTCACTTCCACCTACGCCTACTCGCTCTACCTGCAAGGGCGGACCAAAGACGGCCTGGCCGCACTCGAAAAACTCAAACCCAAAGCGCTGGAAATCCCCTCCGTGGCCCTCTATTACGGCCTCCTCCTCTCGGACACCGGCCAAACCAATCAGGCCCTCAAATACCTGGACATCGCCCGGAAGTCGCCCCTCCTCCCGGAAGAAAAGACCCTGGCCGCCAATGCGATCAAGCGCCTCGGCGCTGGCCAATGACCCGAGTAGCGGCACCCTGGCCCCGCTTCCGTCTGAGGACCAGACTTCAGGCCGAGGTCGAGATTGACGGTCAGGCCATTGGGACCAATCTCGGGCAGGCAATCCAGGAGCTGGCCTTTCATTTGATTGGAGGCCGTGATCTGGCCCACAAACAGGGTTGCCCGCACGCCATCGGAGGTTTGGATGGACGGGCGATTGAGAATCCAACAGTTGGATTGGTCCGTCAGTGAGGCGATGAGGCTATCGGCTCGCTCCTGAGCCCTGAGACCGGTTTGCGAGCCGAGCTCGGGATCGGCCTTGAACCTGTGGCAAATGGCAAAGGGCAGAAAGCGGCTCACACGCCGGGCGTCTGGCCGGGCATGGCGATGGGGTAGTGGCCCTTGGCGTCGGGCATGGCCGGCGGGTTGGAATCCCACGTGTAATCGTCCAGCCCGGGCGCCAGCTCGCATCGTTGGAGGCGAGGGCCTCGTCCCAGGTGATCTGTTTGCCGGATTCGCAGGCCATGCGGCCCATGATGGCGGTGAAGCAGGATTTGGCGGAGCGCTCGGTCTCGTTGTAGGGCTTGTCGTTGCGGATGGCGTCGAACAGCAGGTCGTGCTCGCGCTGGTAATGGTCGCAGGCCGGCCCCTTGTAGCTCCAGATAAGATTCTCGGAGGTCTGCTTGCAACCCTTGAACAGGCGCGGTTTGGGCTGGCCTTCGCCCATGATCCCGCTGCCTTTGGCGCCGTGGATGATGGCGCCCCAGAAGTCAAAGCAATTGGCCATGTGCCGGCCATCGGCGATGAAGCGCGTGCCGTCCGGCGAAGGTGTATTCGGCGTCGTAATGGTCGAAGAGCTGGTCGGGCTCGCGTGCGAACCTGGCGTCCGCCCATGCCCTGGACGGAGACGGGCCAGGCGTTCTTGGCCCAGCAGCAGACGTCAATGTTGTGGATGAGCCAGTCTTCGAGGAACGTGCCGTTGAGCCAGGTGAAGCAGCTATAGTTGGCGATCTGGTAGGCGAGTTCCTTCGTGCCCCGGGCTGGCGGGGGTTGAGGCCGACGGGGCCATGCATGCGGTAGGCCCAGCATGGTGATGACCTCGCCGATCAGGCCGTCATGGATCTGCTGCATTGCTTCCTCCAGGGGCGTGTAATGGCGGCTCATTAGGCCGCTGGCGATCTTGAGGCTCTTCTTCGCGGCTTCCTCGCCTGCCTTGATACACGCGGCGGATGCCGGGCGCATCCACGGCAAACGATTTCTCCATGAAGACATTCACGCCCTTCTTGCACCGCGTATTCGAGGTGGATGGGCCGGAAAGCCGGCGGCGTGGTCAGCAGCACCAGGTCGCCTTTGTCCAGGGAATCAATCGCCTTCTTGAAGCCGTCGAAGCCGATGAACTGGCGCTCGGGAGGAACGTCGAGCTGCTTTTCATGCCCCTGCCTCAAGTTCGCGAGGCTGCTTTGGAGGCGATTCTCGAAGACATCCGCCATCGCCCAGAGCTTGGTGGGACCTTGAGTGGACATGGCCTGGGCCACGGCGCCGGTGCCACGTCCGCCGCAGCCGACGAGAGCAAGCTTGATGGTGTTGTTCTCGGCGGCGTAGCCAGGGCGGGCGATGGCGCCGGCCAGGGCTGCGCCGGCGAGAGCGGCGCCGGAGGTTTTCAGGAATTCACGGCGGGTAGTGTGGCCTGGGTTCGAGGAGGGTGTATGCGAGTTCATAGGCGCTGGGAGTCTGCGTTTGCGAAGTTCGAACGGTTCATTGCGGTCGAGCCAATCATCCCCTTTCGTGTTATCCTTGGCAAGGCTGTTCCGCGATAGGCTCTTCCGCGCGGGTGCTTCTGGACACCACCACCATTCGGTGCCCAGGTATTTCCCTCGCTTGCGGGGAGAGGGAGAGGGGCTCGTACGATCGAAGCTCAGTGGATTGCGCTTGCTTCAAGGCATGGGGCCTCGTTTACCCGACCCTCTCCTCCAGAAGGCCGCAGAAGCGCGCCAGCTCCAATGGCGCGCTGGAGTCCGCCGGCGCCGCAGGGTATGCCGAGCTTCTGCAGCCTGAAGGCTGCGCGCCTATGGCGTGGCGGCAGTGGCAACGCGCGCCCGCCTTCGTTGACCCTTGGCGGGCGAGCTTGCCTAATGTGTTTGAAAGCAACATGCTGAGCTGAATGAAAAGTGCTGCGGCGCCCGCAAAGCCGGTCGTATGGCTCATTGAGGACCACGCGGATTCACGGCGGGTCCTGGCCAGGGTTCTCAACCGCTCGGCGAAACTGCTGTGTCCCTGCGCCTTTGCCTCCTGCGAGGAAGCCCTGGCCGCGCTCGAAGCCAAGCCCGCGCCGGATGTCATACTGCTGGACATCGGCCTGCCCGGCATGAACGGCATCGAGGGCATCCCACGCCTCAAGGTCCTGGCCCCGGCAACCCACATCATTATCCTGACCGTGTTCGACGATCAGGAAAAGGTCTTCAATGCCATCTGCGCCGGTGCTTCCGGCTACCTGCTCAAGAATACCGACGAAGAAGCCATTGCCGACGCCGTGCGGGAAGTGCTGGAGGGCGGGTCTCCCATCAATCCGCGCGTGGCGCGGCTGGTGTTGAACATGTTTGCCTCCCGCGCAGCGCCCAGCCGGCAGGAATATGGCCTCTCCTCACGCGAACGGGAGGTGCTCGAGTTAATGGTCCAGGGGCTGATCAAGAAAGAGATCGCCGACCGGCTCAAGCTGAGCTACCACACCGTTGACAACCACCTGCGGAGCATCTACGGCAAACTGCAGGTCCACACGCGCGGTGGCGCGGTGGCCAAAGCCGTCTCCGAGGGTATCCTGTCCTCCACATGAGACGGAGCGGCATGGGAATGGCCCGGTGTTTTTGGCGGGAGGCGCTGCTGCTCCTCCTGGCGGGGTTGCTGGCAACGGGCTGTGAGCGCAAAGCGCCGGCGCCCCGGCGCCAGATCACCTCGATCTACGGCGTAGGCGGCTACGGCGAGGCGGCGCGGGCGCTGGCGGCTGAATTCGAGCGGCAGACCGGCATTCATGTGGTGGTGATCGAAGCCTCGTTGCTGAGCCTGAGGGAGAAGGAATTGACTGACCTGCTGACCCGCGCCGGCAACTACGACGTGCTGCAAATCGCCTATCAGTGGGAAGGAGAGCTTTTCCCGCATCTCCGCCCGCTGGATGAGCTTGCCCCCAGCTTGACGGCCAACCTCGAGGATTTCATCCCCACCGTCAGAAACAACTGTGGCCGGTGGGATGGGCGGGTTTACGGCCTGCCGATGGCCTGCGATGTGATCACGCTGTTATACCGGACCGATGTGTTCGCGGCGCGCTCCGCGGAGTTCCAACAGCGGACCGGCCGTCCGCTTGAACCTCCGAAAACCTGGCAGGAGTATGTCGAGATCGCCCGGTTCCTGAACTCCGATACGATGTACGGCAACCTCGTGATGGGACGCGAGCAATGCTATACAATCTGGTCGGGCATCCTGTATGGCCTGGGCGGTCCGCCTGGTGGACGACCAATGGCGGCCGGTGCTCAATTCCGAGGCGGGAGTCCGAAGCCTGAAGCTGCTGGTCGAGATGTACAAGTATGCGCCACCACGCTCGGAGGACAGCAGCACGGACGCGCACCTCGCGTTTGCGCAGGGCCGCGGCGCGATGCTGCTGGGCTGGCCCAGCCTCATTTGGTCCCTGCTGTCGGACACCAACCGGTGCAAAATCGCGGGCAAGATCGGCGCGGCGGTGATTCCCGGTGGCAGGCCCCAGCTCAGCTCGTGGTGTCTGAGCATCAATCCGGCCTGCAAAGATCCCGACGCCGCGCGCCAATGGATCAGCTTCCTGGTCAGCCCGGCCAATACCAAGCGCTTGCTCCTCGAATACGGCAAGGGCTCGCCCCGCCTCTCCACTTACTCCGACCCGGAGTGCCGGCGGCGCATTTTCTATCACTCTCAACTCCTTGCCGGACTGGCGGGGAACGAGGCCCGGTTCCGCATACCTCCTTCGCAAGAGCTTTCGGACTACCTCGACGCCGAAATCCTCAGAGCCATACGCGGCCAGACCACCCCCCAAGCCGCTTTGGACCGCACCGCCGCCAGGTGGCGGGAAATCCTCACCCAAACCGGCTACCTCCGCGAGTAGAACGCGCCCTTTTTTCCTTTTGTGACGCAAACGCGTCATTGCCTCCTGCGTTTCCAGCAGCGCAATATGGTGCTGATGAAAAGTTTCGACGAAAGCACGTTATGATTCCGATTAAGCCCCTGTCGCGTCGCACATTCCTGCGCAAATCCGCGGTGGCCGGCAGCCTTGCGCCGCTGGCCTGGAGCACCCTGACCCCCGCGCTGGCCAGCCGGGCGTCCGCCGCCGAGCCCGGCCCCAACTCGAAGGTCCGGCTGGGCCTCATTGGCTGCGGCGGCATGGGCCAGGGAGACCTCCAATGCTTCTTCCTCAACCCCGAAGTGGATTGCGCCGTCGTCTGTGACGTGGACGACGCGAGGATTGCCGCGGGGGTCGAGATCTGCAACAAGAAGCGCGGCAAGACGCCCGATACGGTGAAGGATTTCCACCGCGTGCTCGAGCGTAAGGACGTGGACGTGGTGCTGATCGCCACGCCCGACCACTGGCACGCCCTGCCCACCGTCCTCGCCTGCCAGGCCGGCAAGGATGTCTATGTCGAGAAGCCGCTGGCCAAAACCATTGACGAAGGCCGCGCCATGCTCGAAGCCGCGCACCGCCACCAGCGCGTCGTGCAGATGGGTTCCCAGTGGCGCAGTTGCAAGCACATCATCGAGGCCACCGACCTGATCCGCTCCGGCAAGCTGGGCAAAGTCAGCATCGTCCGCGGCTGGGCCTATCTCGACTGGCTCGAGGGCATCGGCAAACCCGCCGACTGCCCGCCTCCCGCCGGCGTGGACTACGATATGTGGCTCGGCCCCGCGCCCAAGCGGCCCTTCAACCCCAATCGCTTTCACTTCAACTTCCGCTGGTTCTGGGATTACGCCGGCGGCCTGATGACCGACTGGGGAGTGCATCTCATCAATATGATGCTCATGGGCATGGGCCCCGACGCGCCCAAGAGCGCCTATTCCTGCGGCGGCAAGTTCGTTTTCGATGACAACTCCGAAACCCCCGACTCCCAGGTGACGGTGTTTGAGTTTCCCGAATTACACCCTGATCTGGGAGCACAAGGCCGGGTTGAACAACGGCCTCTACAATCGCTCCTGGGGCGTCGAATGGAGCGGCACCGAGGGCAACATCATCCTCAATGACGAAGGCTACGAAATCCGCCCTGAGAACAAGCGGGCCAACCTCGATCAACGTGCGAAAGCCCGGCAGCCCCGATCCGCGTCCGGCCCACGTGCGCAACTTCCTGGATTGCGTGAAATCACGCCAGCAGCCGGTGCTCAATCTCGACATCGGCCATCACGTCTCCACCGTCGCCCATCTCGGCAATATCGCCTACCGCACCGGCCGCAAGGTCGTCTGGGATGCCGCGAATGAGAAGATCGTCGGCGATCCCAGGCCGACAACCTGGTGGGTGTGAAATATCGCGAGCCGTGGAAGCTGCCTTACGCCCGGCGGGCCTAGCACGGTTAGGAAGTTACAGCGTTACATGGGTTGCATGGGTTACATGAGTGATCTGTGCCCGCGCTCTTCGTTGCTATGTAACCATGGAACGATGTAACTCATTTAACAATTTCCTCAGCGGATTGTCGTGACCTGGCGCAGCCGTTCCCAATCAGAGTCGGCGCCGGATTGGGCCATGCCCGACTCGGCCTTTGGGTCGTGGAACTGGTAGAACTCAGCGTGTCCATCCGCGAAGTTCAGCCCGTAGCGGTCTTCATGGCGCGTCGCGGGGAAACTCGTGAGGAGGCGGCTGTCATCCATTGCCACCAGGAACCAGGCATCGTCAATACTGATTTCGTGTTCATCGGCGATCACCCAGAGCCTCGCCGGCCCCGCGGCGGAGAGTTCGCTGTCGCGGACGAATGTGCGGTAGCCGGTGGCGCGCGGGTAGTTTTCCATATGCCGGCTGCCTATCCAGGAGTTCATTGAATAGCTGCGTACCCGCGGCGCGTCGCCGGTCCGCGAGGGATCGGCCGGGCAACGGTAAAGAGCCACCTGGCTGGCGTAAGGAAAGAACTTGCCCTGGCGGATGAGGGCCTTGTTGGTTGAATCGTTGGAGACCTTCATGTCGCCCATTACCCACGAGTTGTGGGTCTGGGTCGGCATGGGATAGTTCTCCGCCAGTTTGCCGTCATTGTCGGCGGCGTACATCTGGAAGGCGAGAGCGGCTTCCTTGAGGTTGTTCAGGCAGGTTGTCCGCTTGGCCTTGGCCTGTGCGGTGGCCAGCACCGGCAGGAGCAATGCCGCCAGAATGGCAATGATCGCGATGACCAGCAGCAATTCGATCAACGTAAACGCTCGATGCGAGCGATACCTTCTCCGGCCCTCGCGGGCCGGCCAGGCGCCGGCGGCGGAACCCGTGCTGTAAATGCCTGAGCCATGTGCGCTTGTTGCGTCATACTAGACGCTGCCAACCCCTCCTGAAAACTGTGCGTTTGGAGGCACACCTGGGCCTGGTGCGCGCTTTTGGTTGCACCGCCGGGTTGGGCGATGGATACTAGGTGAGCGATCAAAACTGTCATGGTATCTGTGGCGCCCAAGGGCTGGATGCTCCTCCTGGGCATGGCGCTCTGGGTCCTGCCGGAAACGGGCTGGGGTCAGAAGTCTCTGGATTGGCCTGTCAACTCCCGCGTTTACAGGTCGGCGGATGGCCTGCCTGAATCCTCCTGTGTCTCAGTAGCGCTGGCTCCGCAAGGAAAAGTCCTGACCCGGCATCCCAGGTCGGGAGCCGTCAGCGAACTCGACGGTTACACTGTGAACATCCTGCCCTCCCTCGGGCCGGGCAACGGTCGGGTTTACGAGAGCCCCGGCGGCCAGCTCTGGACGGCCGTCGCGGACGGCCTTGAGGAACTCCGGGACGGCAGGTGGGTGCTCCATCGGGTCCCGGAAATCGCCGCGGCGTTCCATGTCGGTTTCCCGCACACGATGGATCCCATTCCCTTGTACCCGGTCCGCCAGGGCGTTGTCATCTGCCTGCTGCCGGACCGCCTGATGGAGTTTGATTCCGAAGACCCCGATCATGCCCGGACAGAACTCTTGCTCAACGCCGACCAGACGCGGCTCGAAAGCTTCTCGGGCATGACACTCGCTCGCGATGGCGGGCTGTGGATCGCCGGTGCGCGCGGATTGCTCAAGATCCCGGGGCCGGTCCGCAACCTCAAGTCGGGCCTTCGTCGCGCCGAAGTGGAGACCCCAACGGACCTGGGCATGTCGGCGGAAGCTGGAGTCCGCCAGCGGCAAGGACAGGCTCCGGTCACGCAGGCGGGGAGCGAATGGCATGACTACCTCCCCCCCGAAGCTTTGGCCCTCCACAATTTCCAGGAGCCGCACGAGGACGAGCAGGGAAACATTACCGCGCTGGCCGAGTCATCCGCCGACCACCGGAAGACGCTGGTCCATTTCGATGGCGAACTCTGGAGCGCTGAGGCGGTCCGCGTCGAGCGGGTCCGGCATGCCTGGTCCAGCGTGGATAAAACCTGCTGGGCTGCGACCATTGACGCGCTGTTCGAGTGGAACGAGGGCGGGCATGAGGTCGTCGAGGGTGAAGAAAGTGCTACCCGCACATACTATGACGTGGCGGTCGAGCCCGGTGGGGCCTTTTGGCTGGCTTCCTCCGACGGGCTGTTTCGCTACGCCCCGCTCACCTGGAGGACCCCGGCTGCCGTCCGCAGCATCCATACGCCTATCCACGGCCTGGCGGGAGACGAGGCTGCCGGCGGCCTGTGGTTTGTGTCGGGCAGCAGTCTTCATTGCTTGCAGAATGGCCGCCACCGGGAGTATCCCTTGCCGGTCTCCTCAAACAATGTGCCGGTGGTGCGCGCCATCTTCCCGCTGAAGGATGGGTCGCTCTTGCTTGAAGCGCGCAGCCAGTGCTTCCAGTTTCATCCTGAGAGTGGCGCCTTTGCTTCGCTCCTGGACACCCACCCTGGCGGGCGGCTCAAGCCGTTGGGCCTCTTGCGGGACGGCAGGTTGTGCCTGCAGAGTTTCAGGGCCGGCGCGCCGGAGGAGCCGTATCGTTTGGAGGCCTACGACGGTGCCACCTTCGCGCCGCTCTTCATGCCGCCGCCGGAGCCGTCTTTCGGCAATGACCTTTCCACCCTGCTCGCCGCCCAGAATGGCGACCTGTGGGTCAGCGGAGATCGGGGCACGGCCTGGTTTCACGACCAGAAATGGCGAATCTTTGCCTCCGCCGATCAAAGCACCCCTGATTCCGTTGTCGCCTTCGCCGAGCTGGCCGATGGCCGGATATGGTGTGCCACACCGGACAAGGTGTGGGCGTTTGACGGGCGGGACTGGTCCGCCGTGCGGGTGGGCCTCGACCACATCAATGCCTTTATCACCAGCCGCGACGGCGGCCTGTGGGTGGGCACCGACACCGGACTGCATCGCTTTTTCCAAGGCGCTTGGGTGGAGAACGGCGTCGAGGAGGGCCTTCCCGGCGGGGGAGTTCGGGAGTTGTGCGAAGACCCACGTGGCCGCGTCTGGGCCGGCACGGCGCGCGGGCTGAGCCTGTATCATCCGGGAGCGGATCCCGACCCGCCCCAGACCGAGGTTCGCGCCCTCACCGGCAAGGGCAAGACGATCCCCGAAGGCGGCACTCTGACTCTCCGGTTCAGTGGTGAGGACAAATGGAAATACACACCCAGCCAGCGGTTGCTCTACTCCTACCGTCTGGACGAGCGCGATTGGTCTGCCTTCCAGGAGGACCGGACCGTATTCTTCGCCGACCTGCCGGCCGGCAAGCATTACTTCCAGGTCCGCGCTATGGACCGCAACTGCAACATTGATCCCACCCCGGCACGGCTGGAGTTTGCCGTCGTCCTGCCCTGGTACAAGGAATCACGCCTGCTACTGATTGCCTTTGCGGGACTGGGCGTTGCCCTGTTCTTCGCCGGCCTGGCCTTCAATCGTCACCGGCAATTGCTCCACAGTTACGCCGAGGTGGGGCAGAAGGTCGCCCAGCGCACCCAGGAGTTGGAGGTCGCCAACCGCCAATTGTTGCACAGCGAGAAGATGAATGCCCTGGGCACGCTCGCCGCCGGCATCGCCCACGACTTCAACAACATCCTCTCCATCGTTAAAGGCTCCGCCCAGATCATCGAGGACAACCTCGACAACCCCCAGAAGGTTCGCACGCGCGTCGAGCGCATCAATACCGTCGTCGAGCAGGGCGCCGGCATCGTCAAAGCCATGCTGGGCTTCAGCCGCGACTCGGGCGAGCAGTCCGGTCCCGTGCGATCTGAATGGCGTTCCTGGACGACACCCTCAAGCTCCTCGGTGACCGGTTCCTGCGCGAAGTGCAAATCACCCTCGAACGCACCCCGGGGCTCCCCCAGGTGGCCTGCTCCAAGGACCTCATTCAGCAGGTGCTGCTGAACTTCATCTTCAACGCGGCGGAATCCATGACCAAACGGAAGCAGATTATCCTCTCCACGTGGCTGATGGAGAAGCTGCCCGCCAGCCTGGTGCTGTCCCCTCTGCCGGCGAGATGCTATGTCGCGGTGGCCGTCCGGGATTTCGGCGCCGGCATATCGCCTGAGAACCTGCCGCGCATCTTCGAGCCCTTCTTCACCACCAAAGCGCTTTCGGCGCGGCGCGGCACGGGCCTGGGCCTCTCGATGGTCTATGAGCTGGCCCTTAAGATGGAGGCCGGACTGGCCGTGGAATCAATCGTGGGCCAGGGCAGCACCTTCACCCTTATCATTCCCGTCCGCAATGCCACCGCCCAAACCCCGGCGGAAGAAGGGGAGAACCACAGTTGAACATGAACCCCCCCACAATCCTGATTATCGAAGACGACGACCTCCAGTATGAGATCTACGAGGAGGCCCTCGCCAAATACAAGCTGGTCCGTGTCACCAAGGGCACCGAGGCCCTGGCTCAAATTCGCCGCGACCGGCCCGATGTCCTCATCCTCGACCATGTCCTCTCGGGGGGAGAACTGGGGTTGGATTTCCTGCCCGAGTTCAAGGAGTTGCTGCCCTTTGTTCCTATTATCATCGTCTCGGGCGCCCTGGAAGTGCACCAGCAGTTGGAGGCGCTCCAGGGACCGCGCCGCGCCCATTACTGCCTCACCAAGCCTGTGGACATCCGCGTCCTGAGACAGACGGTCGAGACGGCCCTCAAGGAATGCGGCGAGCGTGAGGCGGTCCGCCAATTCGAGGCTCTGGAGCGCTCCCACCGCATTGATGCCCTCGATTTGTTCAGCCGCTCGACTGACCGCCTCAGCCGGCAGAACCGTATCCGCGAAATCGTCGGCAAATCCCGCGAGCGGCCCAACATCTCCGCCCTCTCCCGCGAGTTCGGGGTCGCCCGCCGCACTATCATCCGTGACCTCCAGGAACTCATCCGCCGCGGCCAACTCAAACCCGAAGTGTATCCGGACTGGGAAAACCCCGCCGAGGAGGAGTAACATCGTGTATGAGAATCTTCGCAGCTTGCGCCAACTCCTTGCGCCCTCGCGAATCTGCCGTTTGCCATTTGCCATCTGCCTTTCCCCATCTGCCATCTGCCATTGACCATTTGCCATCTGGCATTCCCGGCTGCGGCGTGCTGGACTCATCGCCCCGCAATAGTCACAGAACTCCTGACTCGCCGCAGGATCTTGGAGCGGTGTGGATTTTGCCTGAGCCGGTTGTCGAGTCGGGTGGTGGCTTCCCCAGGGCTGCATCAAGCTCCCATGCGGACCGCGAGTCGTCCCGGCTCGCAGCGCGCAGGAACGTGAGCAATGCCCATAAAACCAGGGAATCCGGGAGCGCCGGTGGCTGCTGCGAGCCGGGACGGCTCGCGCTCCGGACGAGCTTGATGCAGCCCTGTGGCTTCCCCCTCACCCCAGCCCTCTCCCTTGGGGAGAGGGAGGACCCTCGGCCGTGCTGCGACATATCGGAGCGGCCAGCCATATCCCGCGATGGTTGCCGGGGCACCCTCTCCCCAAGGGAGAGGGCCGGGGTGAGGGGGAACTGGGCTCACCCTGTTTCCACGGGATCAGGATGTCTGGGGCAATATTGCCCGCAGGCTGCGGTGAAATCCGTGGCTGGACCACAGGAAGACATAAAGACAGGAAGATTGAAGACAGGAAAATGGGATTCTGCACCTTTTCCTGCCTTCAATTTTCCTGTCTTTCCGCAGCTTGGTTGCGGCTCCGCCGCGCGTTTCTGCGGCTTGATAGGCGCTCTGTTCCTTCTTGCCCCTCCCTTGCTCGCGGGCACTGCGGCCGCTGTGGCGCGGGAGGCGAATCTCATCGAGAACCCAGGCTTCGAGCAACCCGCGAAGCCGGACGGCTTGCCCGACGGCGGCTGGTGGCTCTATCAGGCCCAAGGCGAAACCAGCGCAAAACTGGACCGGGCGGTTGCCCGCACCGGCCAGGCTTCGGTTAAACTGCACGCGGCTGCGCGGGCGAAAGCCACACTGGTCAGCGCCCCGTTTCCTGTCGCCCCCGGCGATGAACTCCGGTTCGCCGCCTGGGTGCGGGGTGAAAACCCTGGCAGCGCCGACGGGCAAGCTCATGCCGGCCTGGCCTTTCGCCGGGCCGACGGAACCGTTTTCCACCGCGCCTACTTTACAGCGGACGCGGTCAGCAGCACTTGGACGCTTATCTCTGGGACCACCCAAGCCCCGGATGGCGCCACGACCGCCGAAGTCCACCTCAGCTATAACAACGCCCCGGGCACGCTGTGGTACGATGACATCCTTGCTGTCATCACCAGCCCGATCTCCCTGTCTCTGGTGAAACCCGCCAAGCCGTGGATCGGTCCCCAGGACATCTCCCTGCTGCTTACCAGCCGGCAAACCGGCCCGTTTCAGGGCAGCATCCGCGCCGTCGTGGGCAAGCAGGAGCAGACACTGCCAGTGACCTTGGCTCCTGCGACAGGCCGCCAAGTTAATATCCCTATCACCCTCGGCAGCGTTGGCGCCCACACCTACACGATCAGCCTGCTCGACGCGGATAGAGCCCCCGTGCGCGTGCTCAAGGGCAAATTCCACACAAAGCCACCTCTCGTTCTCTATCCCGCCTGTCCCTGTTACCACGCCGTGGGCGACGGCGACGGTGACACGCGCATTGACGCCCGCGTCAACGTCAACCCCGCTGAGCGGTCCGGCCTGCGCCTTGCCGTGACGGTCAACGACCCCGCCGGCAAATCCGTCCAGATCGCCACCACTGACGCCTCAACCGGCGACTGCGTTGGTCTCAATGTCCACCTCCCGATCCAAGCCCCCGCCGCATTTCAAATCACCGCCCGCCTGCTGGAGCGCACCGGCAAGGGAATCGGTCAAGCCACCACCGACGTGCATGTCGCCCCGCGCGTGGAATCGGTCGTCACCACCGGCCCGGACGGCTTCCTGCGCATCGGCGGCAAATCGCAGTTCACAATTGGCCTGTATAGCAGCGCCCGCTACGAAGACCTGGCCAGGGCCGGTTTCACCGCCACCCACAACTACGGCATCACCACTGGCGACCCCGGCGACCCTATCAACCCCAATGACGCCGAAGTCAAGCGCCTCCTCGACCAATCCTGGGCCAACCACATGCGCATGATGGTTGAACTGCCCCGCAAAGCCGTCGAGAAGGCCCAGTGGCAGCAAGTGCGCCGCCGCATCCTGACCTTCCGCCACCATCCCGGCCTGCTCTGCTGGGGCTCCGAAGAGCGCGTCGCCCGCGGCCTGGCTCCCCTCTCGCACATCGCCGCCCTCTACCGCCTCGTCCACCAATTGGATCCCGACCACCCCTTCGTCCTCGGCGACAGCAAGCAGGTGATCCAGAAGCTGCAAGGCGACCGCCGCGACTTCTTCCCCGACCCGGACATGGATGCCGGCATCTGGTGGTGGTATCCGATCCCCCTCAAGGAACCCGACGCCAATGGCCTCGACGGTCGCGACCGGCCCAGCGGGCTGCTCCAGCCCCCTTCCTGGCTCACGACGACTCTCTCCCGGAAGCCCCTGTGGATTGCCATCCAGGCCTACCAGCACCCCAAGCTGGATGCCCGGTTCCCGACCCCGGCTGAATACCGCTGCATGGCCTACCTGAGCATCATCAACGGCGTCAAGGCGCTCTGGTTCTACACCGGCTCCGGTCAGAAAGACTACTACGGCAAACCCGCCGGCCTGCTCAACAAACCCGAGGAGGCCCATTGGGACTACGTCCAAAAGCTCGTCGCCGAACTCCGCGACTTCAGCCCGGTCATCCTGGCGCCCGCCCCCGCCGGGAAGCTGACCCTCTCGCCCGCCGATGCGCCGGTGGACTTCACCGTCCGCGAGCTCAACGGCAGACTCTACCTCCTCGCGGCCAACAAATCAGAACACCCGCAGTCTGTGCGTTTCAGCGGCGCTCTTCTGGCCGGTCGCCGGGCCACGGTCCTGTACCAAACCCATTCCGCCGCCATCGAAGGCAGCACCCTCGCGGACGACTTCCCCCCCCTCGCCGTCCACCTCTACGCCCTGGAAAACCCGTGATCGCGGCTTCCCGTCTCTCGTGCCCACTGGTTCCACTGGCCCCCCCCCAGGTATTGAGGTAGCTTTGCGGTGGCTTGAGGGGCCCATGTGGGGCGCAACCCCCTCCCAAGCAGATGGCTTGTGGTGGCTGGTGCTGGCTTGTAGTGGCTTCGCCCGGCCCGGAAACGTTCAAGGTCTGAGGTTCGCCCTTCCGCCAAACCGTCACTCCTGCGACAATTAGACTCGATTTCCGCATCCCACCGCTGCCAGGCCGGCCGCTGGTAAATTTAGTGCTTCTCTGCCAGACGCCGGCCGAACTCCGTCAACAACACCAACGGCGGGAAACCGCAGAACACTCCTTCCTGAAAGGTTTCAGCCGGCTTGGGTCAGATCTCATTAAGTATCCGATTGCGCAACTGCTCGTGTTCGGCCTGGGAAATCAATGACTGCTCTGCCAAGCACTTAACCTCCCGCAATCGGCTCTCGACAGTTTTCTCCGGGAGGGTTGCCTGCATGTCCGCGCGGCCTTTCCCCCTGCGCCGGCTGCTCAGCAGCGCGATGATGGCGAGGGTCGTGCCGCCCGCGGCGGCCACGAGCAGCCATCCCGGCATCCCGACCCGGCACCGGATCGGTGATTCAGTCAATGTCAGCGTTGGACTGAGGAGGTTCATTGGGCATCCCTGGTCTGCACGCAACACCTACATTCGGCACCCCCGCCGCTGATGACGCGCGACACAGACCATAGGGCCTGATTCTAATACGCTGGCTCCCCGCCCGTCAAGAAACCATTGCGGTCGCAAGTGCAGGGCGCGTCTTGTTAAGACCACGATTTCGGGCAGCCACAGGCCGGAAACCCGAAGCCCGAAACCCGAAGGCCGAAAGAAGGCCGAAGCCCGAAACCCGAAAGGCGGACCCGCTCCATCCCCGCGCCTGGGCCTGCGACCCAGCCGCCAGCGGCTCGATCAGCGCTAGCAGAGGGGCGAGAGCAGGCTTTTCGGACTTCGGATTTCGGACTTCGGCCTTCTTTCGGCCTTCGGGTTTCGGATTTCGGATTTGGGAGCTTGGCGCTTGGGGGGTACTGCCGAGATGCGCACAGTGCAGGGGCATCTGGCCACTACCACCATACGGTGCCAGGCATTTCTCCTCGCTTCGATCCTTTCGGTTTCCCTTGCCCCTGGCGTCCTGTTAGGCTGCGGGCATGGCGTTTGATTCATTCCGTGACTTTTCTGAAGCGGCTGGAGACGGCGGGCGAGTTGCGGCGCATCACCCAACCGCTCGCCACTGAACTGGAAATCACGGAGCTGGCCGACCGCGAGATGAAGAAGCCCGGCGGCGGCCAGGCGCTGCTGGTGGAGAAGCCGACGGTCAATGGACAGGCTTCCCCCTTCCCTCTGGCCATCAACACGCTCGGTTCGCACCGGCGCATGGCGATGAGCCTGGGCGCTGATTCGATGGATGAGGTGGCCGCCGAGCTGGGCTCACTGGTGAAAGCCAAGCCGCCGACCAGCTTCAAGGAAGCCCTCGGCCTGCTCGGCACCGCGCTCGATCTGCGCCACGCCAAACCGAAGCTGGTAAAGGATGGCCCGTGCAAAGAGGTCGATGCATAAATTCGATGCGCCGCCGACGCACGCCGAGCCGTGGCCCAAAGCTCCCGACATCCTCAAAGCAGGACAGGCGTCCCGCCTGCCCTTGGAGTCCGTTGACCGCCGAGGGCAGGCGGGACGCCTGCCCACTTTGCTGAATCTTCCCATCCAACAGTGCTGGCCGCTGGACGGCGGGCGCTTTATCACGCTGCCGTGCGTCGTGACGCGGGACCCCGACACCGGCGAACGCAACGTCGGCATGTACCGGATGCAGGTCTATGACGACCGCACCACGGGGATGCATTGGCAATTGCAGAAGGTCGGCGCCCGCCACGGGCGGCGCTACTACGAGACCGGCACGCGCATGCCGGTGGCGGTGTTCCTGGGCGGCGACCCCGTCTTCACCTTCTGCGCCACCGCGCCCTTGCCCGACGGCCTGGACGAGTTCCTGCTCGCCGGCTACCTCCGCAAGAAGTCCGTCGAGCTGGTCCGGTGCGAGACCAACGACCTGGAAGTGCCGGCCAACGCGGACTTCGTCCTCGAGGGCTACGTTGACCCCAAAGAGCCGCTGCGCGAGGAAGGGCCGTTCGGCGACCACACCGGCTATTATTCGCTGCCCGACCTCTACCCGGTCTTTCACCTCACCGCCATCACCCACCGCAAGGACGCCGTCTATCCGGCGACCATCGTCGGCGATGCCGCCGATGGAAGACTTCTACATCGGCAGCGCCTCGGTGAAGCTGTTCCTGCCCGATCTTCAAGATGACCTTCCCGGAGCTGGTGGACCTGGCCCTGCCGGCCGAGGGCGTCTTCCACAACCTGGTCTTCGTCAGCATCAAGAAGACCTACCCGATGCAGGCCTTCAAGATCATGCACGGGCTCTGGGGCATGGGGCAGATGATGTTCACCAAATACATCGTGGTGGTGGACGACGACGTGGATGTGCACAACACCAGCGAAGTGCTCTTCCGCCTTTGCGCCAACACCGACCCGCAGCGCGACGCCATCTTCACCAAAGGCCCCGCCGACGTGCTCGACCACGCCACCAGCGAGCTGGCGGTGGGCACCAAGATGGGCATTGACGCCACGCACAAGCTCCCCGGCGAAGGCCACAAGCGGGGCTGGCCGCCGATCATCCGGATGGATGAGGCGGTGAGACAGAAGATCAGTCAACTGTTTAACGGGCGATGAATGGGGCCGAACCTATCTTGTCGGTCGCTTCTTTCGCACCACTTCAGGGAACGAACCGGTGCGCGAATGGCTAAGATCACTTCCTCGTGAGACCCGCCGCACCATAGGCGAGGATATCAAAACCGTGCAATTCGGCTGGCCGCTTGGGATGCCGCTGGTGCGGAAGCTTGATCCTGGCCTGTGGGAGGTCCGTTCCCGCTTTCCCGATGGCATTGCCCGAGTGCTCTTCACGGCAAGCGAAGGACAGATGGTGCTCCTCCACGGCTTCATCAAAAAGTCGCAAAGAACGCCGCAAGACGATTTGCAACTGGCGCGACGCCGCCTGCGGATGTTAGAATAGACTTATGAAGCGACAGCACATCGGCTCTGATTTTGACGACTTCCTTAAGCAGGAGGGCATGCTCGCCGAGTGCGAAGCCGGTGCGTTTAAGCGCGTAATCGCCTGGCAGCTTGAACAGGAAATGAAACGCCGCAGGATTTCCCGGGCTAAGCTGGCCAGCCTCATGAAGACGCGGCGCGACGTATTGGACCGCTTGTTTGCAGGGGATGAGCAATTCGTTACCCTTCAGGTTCTCGAACAAGCCGCCTTGGCTTTGGGCCGGAAACTGAAGGTTGAGTTGGCCTGAGTCGCTGGCCCCGCGCTACAGCTTCGTTACTGGCCGTCGCGCCGCTTTCCGTTGGCGCGAGAGCGCCATTCCCATGTTAAGAAGAATCTGCTACACTGCCGGCTGCTCGGATTCGAGCGGCTATGCCGGCCAACCTGACACCGGAGTACGAGAAGGCAGAGCTGCGTTACCGGCAAGCGACCAGCGATGAAGAACGGCTGGCCGGCTTGCAGGCGATGCTCAGCGCCATCCCCAAGCATAAGGGGACGGAGAAGATGCAGGCCGACCTCAAACGCCGCATCAGTCAGCTTCGCCGTGAGGAGCAAAAGTCAGCGCACGGCAAGGGGCCTGACCCTTTCCATATTCCACGCACGGGCGCCGGGCAAGTGGTGCTCGTAGGGCCGCCGAACACGGGCAAGAGCAGTTTGCTGGCGGCCACCACTCACGCCGCAGCCAGGGTGGCTGACTATCCCGTTCGCCACCGTCGTACCGCAGCCGGGCATGTGGCAGCAGGATGACGTGCAGATCGAACTGGTGGATACGCCCTCGATCACACCCGACCATGTGCCGACAGGACTCATGGGCACGATTCGCAATGCGGATGTGGTCGGCGTGGTTGTCGAGGCGGGCGAAGACGCGCTTGACCAGGTAGAGATGGTGCTTGGCCTGTTGAGCGCGCGCGGACTGGCGCTGCGGACGGCGCGGCGGAGTGAGCTGGCCGCGGGCGACCCAAGCTGGCGTCCGGGGCTGATCGTGGCGACCAAGGCGGAGTTGGCGTCGCCCGACGCAGTCGAGGCGTTGGGGGAACTATACGCGGGCAACGCGGAGCAGCCAGCGAACGGTGCCGAGGCGGGACAGAGCAATGCCCTGCGCTCCGACAAATCTCTTGAGGTCGTGGCCGTCAGCGCGCACACGCGGCAGGGGCTGGACAATTTGTTCCGGCGGCTGTGGGAATTGCTGGCGGTGATTCGCGTCTATTCCAAAGAGCCCGGCCGGCCGCCGGACATGCATAAGCCATTCGTTGTGCGGCAAGGCGCGACTGTGGCAGACCTGGCGCGCCAGATTCACCGCGATCTGCCCGAGCGGATGAAGTTCGCGCGGCTCTGGGGGCACAGCCGCTTCGAGGGCCAGCAGGTCCATAAGACCGAACCGCTACGGGACAAGGACGTGGTGGAGATACACGAGTAGTGGGCACATTGGTTAAACCGATATTGCGTTAAGGTTTATCAATTAACACCCCTGCCGCTGACGCGCGTAAGCTGGCGGCATGAAAACAAATCAGCATGCGCGGACGGTTCTGAGAATCCGAAACATGGCAGGCCTGCTCGCAGTCCTGCTGCTGGTGTCAGCCGAGTTCTGGATGGTGTGCCGTTTCGGGGGCAGGTGCGGACAGGTGTCCTCACAGCCGCCGGTGCAGGTGCCGGCGGTGGGCGACTGGTTTGCCACCAAGTAGCAAGGAAGGCGGAAGGCCGAAGTCCGAAGTCCGAAGTCCGAAAGAAGGCCGAAGTCCGAAGGCCGAAATCCGAAGAAAGGTCCCGGCACTTGTAGCGTGCGAGGCTTTTGGAGGCCGACATGGGCATGCCAGAGTGTCGGGTATCATTCTGTTCAATTGCTCCCGAGACCGTGGATGTTTTCGGACTTCGGCCTCCGGACTTCGGCCTTCGGACTTCGGCCTTCTTTCGGCCTTCGGGTTTCGGCCTTCGGATTTATCGCCCTACCTGCTCCAGCACCCGTCGTGAACTCACCCACCGCACGCAACCCCACCTTACGGCGCTTCTGTCAGCACGTATTCCAGCAAGTCCGCCATGTTCGCCGGGGTCAGGCCGTCGGCCAATCCCTCGGGCATGAGAGACCATGACTGCGTCTGGAGGAATTGAATATTCGGGCGCGGGAAGACCGCCGGCACCCGATTGCGCCGCTGCACGGTGATCGTCTCGTCATTCTGCGCCTGCAACTGGCCGACGAGGGCTTGGCCCTCCGCCGTTTCCGCGATGCAGGTCGGCTTTTGGCTATCCACTTCGGCGTTCGGCTCGAGGATCGAGGACAGGAGCGGCTCCCGGCCGTAGATCCTGGCGGTGATCAGGTCAGGGCCCAGCGCGCTCAGGCCGCCGCTGGGCACGTGGCAGGAAGCACAGCGGGCCTGGAAAATCGCGCGCCCGCGGTTGGGGTTGCCTCCCAGAGTAAGCGCCAGTCTGAATTGCTGCACTAGTCCGGGGTGCTGGATGGGACCGGGGCCAAAGAGGGCCACGGCGCGCTGGGCCAGGCCGGGGTCGGGAATCGTGCGCAGGTAATTCACCTGCTCGGATGACAAGTCGGCGGGGCTGATCTGCTTGTTCTCCAGCGCGGTGAGGACGGTCCCGGCGCGGTCGGCCCGCGACAGCAGGGCGGTGACGGCCGCGTTGCGCAAGCGCGGCGACAGGATGCGCCAACGGCGAAATAAGGCCGGCGCAACTTGCGGATCGTTAAAGCGCCCCAGCGCCTCCAGCGCCGCCAACTGCACGGCCTGCGGCTGTCCACTGCCCAGCGGCAAGAGCAGCAGATCACCCGTATCGGCGAAACCATAAGTGCTGACCCCCAGCAAGCGTATCCCGGCAACACGCAAAGGCTCGACGGTCACAGTGTTGAGGGCAGCGCTCTGGGCCTGGTCGTAAAGACCTTTCAGCCGGCCCTGCGGGTCTTCCTGCGACAGGGAGCTGCCGGCGCGCTGCAGCGCCGCGCCCAAAGCGTAGAGCAGCTCGAAGGCAGGTTGCAGTTGGATGCCGGGCTGTTCCATGAAACCCAGCGCCCGGGCGACTTCCTGCGGCTGGCGCTGGGCGCCGATCATAGTCGTCAGGCGGCGCAGGAACTCCTGGGCCGCCGGGTTGCCCCGAAGGCGGGCATCACCGGCCACGGCGACGAACATTGTCCCCGCCCCGTTCGCGAGCGAGCTGAGCACGGCATTCTCAATCCAGATGTTGCCGGGGTTTTGCCAAAATATCGGCGCCAGGATCTGCGCGCGGTTCCGCTGTCGCACCTCCCCAACCGTCAACGCGAGCTGATAGCGCACACGGATGGACGGGTCCCCCGCCAGCGCCCGAAACCGAGTCCAGATCGCATCGGGCATGACGCCGTCCTGGATGAGCTTCTCAGAAAGCAGCACCCCGTCCTGGCGCACCTGCGCATTGGAATCGCGCAGCGCCAGCAGCACGTGCCAGGATTTCAGCGCGCCGAGGCCGTCGAGCAAGTGCAACGCATACAGGCGGGTGATTGGCAGGCGGGATTGGCCCAACGTACTCTGGAGGAGCGGCACGGCCTTCGGATCCTGCCGCTCGTAGAGCAGCCGGGCGGCGGTGTCGCGGTGCCAGCCGTTCGGAGACGAGAGGATTGCCACCAAATCGTAGGTGCTGGCCTTGCCGAGCTGCGGCGGTTTGGATTGTCTGAAGTCCTCGGGAACAATGCGATAAATGCGCCCGCCCCCGCCGCCGGCCCGGCGGTCAGCCACGTAAAGCGCGCCGTCCGGACCGTTGACTATTTGCTGCGGGTAAAATGCCGGGTCGCTCGAAAGCAGGAACTCCGTCCTGGCTTCGTCCGCCGGCCGGTAGGCGGTTGCGTCGAGCCCGACTTCGCGCAAGACGAAGCGGTGAATCGCATGGGCGGCGGGGTCGGCGACGAACACGTTGCCCAGGTAGCTCGTGGGAAAGGCCGTGCCGCGATAGGCCACGCAACCTTGTGCGTTCGTGAACCAGGTCGTCCCCAGGACATTCGCGGCCCGCATCGCCACCGAAACCGTTCGGTTGGTCCCGCGAGAACGCTCCGCCTCGGGCATGGGGATTCTGGCGAGCACAGCCCGGTAGAGGGTAGTGACCGGACTGGCCACGTTGTACATGTCGGGCGGCCGGGGGAAAAAGCGGTTCCGCTCCAGGTAGCGGGGCTCGAACGTCGGCGCGCGCAGCGGCCGCGTGAAATCACAGGTGAACTCGCGTCCCCAATTGTCGAAGGTCAAACCCGATTGCGAAGGGCCGGCCTCGGCGTGCATCGTCAACGCCCGCGGGTCAAAGGAAAAGTCCACGTCTTGCAGGGACTCCAGCGCGGTGCCGGAAGTGCTCGCAGCCGGCACAAACCCCGCGATCCCACCGGAAGCGGCGTGAATACGATTATCCAGGCCCCAGTTGAAGTTGTTAGGGAGTGACTGGGCTTCGATGCCTTTGGTGCCGCCGAAACCGCTGAAGGCGACCTTGCGCACATCGGCGATGCCGTTGGTCTTGCTGTCCTTGAGGTAGAGAATCTCGGGACCCGCCGCGACGAAGACCCCGCCGTCATAACAGGCCACCGCGGAAGCCCACGGCAGGTTATCCGCATAGACCGTGCTGGTGTTGAATGTGCCATCGCCGTTAGTGTCCTCCAGCAGCCGGACGCGGCCCGCATGTGAAGGCGAGTTGGGGCGGTCGGCATCGAGCGGCCTTTCGACCACGAAGAGGCGCCCGCTCTCGTCAAAGGCCATCGCCACCGGCGCGCTCACCACCGGGTCGGAGGCGACCAATTCGAGGCGGAAGCCCTGCTTGACATAGAAGGGATCCGGCGCATTCGTTGCGGGGGCTGAGGCCACGTGGGGAGCGGCATTCGACTTGGGCTCCGATTCGGCTGACCTGCCCAGGCATGGAAGCAGGCAGGCAGCCGCCAGGGCCAAGAAAGCAGGACAACACAAGTTCCTTTCAGTCCGGTGCGAATCGCTCACGTGCTCAACTTGGTCCAACTCTCGCGCGCAGGAAAGTGAAAATCCCTTGAATCACTCCAACTCTCCAACCAAATTGGCGCACGATGAAACGTGACCACGCCGAATCTGCGGGGCGCCCCTGCACATGCTCCCATCAGCCCGCTGCCCGTCCCTCGCCCCTTTCCCCTCGATCTTCCCAGCTCTCGCGCCGGGATTTCCTCGCAGCCTCCGCCCTGCTCGCGCTGGCTGCGGCAGTGCCCGGATGCAAGACCGGTGAGGAAGGCTGGGGCACAGAGCCGATCATAGACATCCACCAGCACCTCGGCTACTCCGGCCGTTCGGATGAAGTGCTGCTCGCTCACCAGCGCGCGATGGGCGTCACCAAAACCATTCTGCTGCCGGCGGGGCGCCCGGTGAACACGGCTTCGACTCATAACGGCTTCTCGAACGGCTTGCAGGCGCAGTGCCTCGGCAACGAGCCTTGCTACCGGTTCGCCAAAGCGCATCGCTCCCATTACCGGTTCGGCGCGTGCGAAGTGCCGGACCTGCCGGACGCGGTGCAGGAGGTCGAGAAATACTTAAACCTCGGCGGCGTGGTGATTGGGGAGCTGAAATTCGGCGTCGAGTGCGACTCACCGGGAATGCAGAAGCTTTACCAGGTGGCGGCGGATTACGGGGTGCCGGTCCTGATGCATTGGCAGTACGGGATGTACAACTACGGCTTCGAGCGCTTCCATACCATGCTCGAAAAGTATCCCAAGACGATCTTCATCGGCCATGCCCAAACCTGGTGGGCGAACATTGACAAGAACTACAGCAACCAGAAGGTGCTGTATCCGAAAGGCAAGGTCACCCCGGGAGGTCTCACTGACCGTTACCTGAGCGATTATCCGAACATGTATGGCGACCTCTCCGCCGGCTCCGGGCTGAATGCCTTCACCCGCGACGAAGACCACGGCCGCGAATTCATCCAACGCCACCAGGACAAGCTGCTCTTCGGCAGCGACTGCAACGATCTCGATGGCCAAGGCTCGAAGTGCAGCGGTTGGCAGATGATCGCCGAAGTCCGCCGCCTCTCGCCCACCAAGGAGATCGAGCGCAAACTCCTCTACCGAAACGCCAAACGGCTATACAGACTCTAGCGTAGCCCCGGCCCAACCAAAGAATGCCATAATATACCAAAACCGGTCAAACGCACACGCGTACAGCAAAACGTTATCGTTAACGTATATCACCAACACTCCGAATCCCCGTTCCAGAAATGGTCAATCCCTATCCCCCCAAGCCAACCGCAGGCTACCCACTAGCCATCCGGCATGGCGTACAGATGGTGTACAGATGGTGTACACAGATGGTGTACGCCTATACCTGGTAGCCACCGGGTGGCTTAGGGTAAGCGTCCACCGAGCACATTGCCGGCTATAAACCAGCGGACTGGCCGGGAGTGTCAGCGGAGGTGCTGGTTGAGGAAGCGGTAGGCGGCTTCGCGCACTTCGGGTGGGAAGTCATGCTCGCAGTCGGGGTGTTCCACTTGCAGGTTCGCCGGGACACTGTAGAGGCGATAGACGGCTGCGGCGGCGGCGACGACCTGGTCCACGCTTTGCCAGTGGAAGTTGGCGTCGCGCAGCGGGGCGTTGATGAAGACGGGGCGGGGGGCCAAGGCGCCGATAAGTTCGTGGAAGTCGAAGGGGATTTCCGCCAAGCGACCGCGATAATCCGCCAACCGGGGCATGTAGCGATTCTGGCACCAGCCACGGCCCGGTTGCCAGTTGGCGGGGTCGCCGCCGTAGTAATCGAGGAAGGAGTCGAAGCCCGAGCTGGACACTACGACCTTGATGCGCGGGTCAAAGACGGCGGTGTAGATTGCGTTGTGCCCGCCCAGGGAATGGCCGATGGCGGCGAACTTGCCCTTTCGCACGAAGCGCAGCGAGTCCAGCAAATCCAGCCCGCGGATGTTGTCCCAGATGGCTTTCATAGTGCCGCTCCGGTAGCCGAGCGCTTCGAGGTCGGGCTCGTAACCGCCCATGATGGGATAGGCGGGGGCGAGCACCACGTAACCTCGCTCGGCGAGGTCGCGGCCGTAGGCACGGTAATTGGGGCGCAGTTGCTCCGCCACCACGCGGTAGCCGTATTGCAGGTCGGTCGGGTGCAACGCCAGGACGCCGAAGAACTTCCTCCTGGCGCCCAAGGCGGCTTTGGGGATGAGTAAATACGCCGGCACGCGCGAGCCCGGTTCGGAGGCGTAGGTGATCGAGCGGCGCAGGTAAGAACCGCAGTCGGTTTCTTGCAGGACCTGCAGGTCGAGCGGGCACCGTTTGGCGCGGCCGGGCAGCGGGCCCATCATCTCGGTCATGCCGCGGATGATTTCCGCCCGGCGCTTTTGCCAGTCGCGCTTTGACTCGACGGGTAGGACAGCGCCATGGCGGTCGTGGAAGACGAGAAGGTTCGTGCGGGGGAGGCGAGAGAAGGCGGGAGGAAGGTCCGATGCGGACAGGCTGGCACAAGGCAGGAGGAAAAGGAGAAGGAGGAGGGGAACATCCAACATCCAACATCCAACATCCAACATCCAATGAAGGGCCGAAGGGGCCGCCACTGGATGTTGGATGTTGGATGTTGGATGTTGGATATTTCTACAGGTCTTCATCCGTTTCATCCACTTTCCATTCGTGTACCCCAGCGGCGAAGTGGGGAGGGAGTTGCACTACGAGGCGGAGGGCGGTCGTTGTGACCGGGTCAAAACGCACAGCGCACCAGCGGTCTTTGGCGACCGGATAATCGTCCTTTGTCGCGACGGGTTTCCAGTCGCCGTTGTCCAGGTATTCGATGTGCCAGGAGGCTGGCAAGCGGCACTCGCCGCGGCCGGTGTCATCGAACCAATATGCCCTGGCGCCGCTGACGCCGGACAGGCGTCTTCCACGTGTATTGGGCCCATTCCCGGGTGCCTTTGTGCGGCCACCAATGGCAGAGCGCGGCCGGCTGCTCGCCGCTGCTCTTCGGTTCCAGGCCGTCGTTGATGCCCTGGGGCTGGCAGTTGTCGTTGGCAAAGCTGACGCTGACCGTGGCCTGAGCTTCCAGTCCGCGCGCGGGCAACACCGGGGGCGCGACCGGCAGCCAGACTTTCATCGCGCCCGGCTGGCGGTTATCCCAGGCGTAATAGGGAATCGCCTTGAGGGCGACGCGGCTCGCGGGAGGGGTCGGCTGGTAGAGCTTGCGACCCCACGTCTGCTGCGACGCGGCCCGCGCCTCGCCCTTAATGGTGACCACGCCGCCGAGCAGCCCCGGCTCGCGCGCGGCCTTCAATTCAGCTTCCGGCGGCAGCCAAAGCATCGAGAGCGGCTCCGGCTGGTCGCACTGCTCGACGCAATAGACGATTGGGCCACGCTGAAGCGCCACAAGGCCCTGGTCCGCCTTCACGTGGGGATTAGCGGTGACTCGCGCGACCGGCATCGGCAGGTTGAGTTTCACCCGGTCGCCACGCTTCCATTCCCGGTCGAGAACCAGGTAGCCGCGCTCGATGACCGGCTGCTTCACGGCATGGTGATTCACCACGACAGTTGCGCCGTGGCACCAGCCTGGCACGCGCAGCCGCAGGGCGAATTGAGCGCGGGCTGACGGCGCAAGCTCCAGCTCCACCTTGCCGTCCCAGGGGTATTGGGTTTTCACCTTCAGCGTCACAGCGTTGTCGCCGAGCTTCGCCCGGGCCGAACCCTGGATGTAAAGGTTGACGTAGAGCGAATCGGCGTCGGCGGCGTAGGCGTAACCGCCCAGCATGGCCAATGTGCGCGTGACATTCGGCGGGCAGCAGGCGCAACCGAACCAGGGCGACCGATGATGCGTGCCGGCGCTTTCCAGGGGATTCACATAGAAGAACTTCGTGCCGTCCTGCGACACGCCGGAGAGCACGCCGTTGTAGAGACCTCGCTCCACGACATCCGCATAGCGGGCGTCGCCGTAGAGCAACGCCAGGCGATGCGCCCATTGGACCAGCGCGACCGTGGCGCAAGTCTCCTGGTAGGCCGTCAGGTTCGGCAGGTCGTAGTCCACGGTGAATCCCTCGTTATGCGCGCTGGGGCCGATGCCGCCGGTGATGTACTCGTTGCGCTCGGTCGTGTTGCGCCAGACGCGGCTGAGCATGTCAAGCAGGCGCCGGTCGCCGGTCTGCGACGCGACGTCGGTGACGCCGGACATCAGGTAAGCGGCTCGCACAGCATGGCCTTCTATGTTCTGGTGGTCGTAGATCGGCACATCGTCCTGCCAGTACGAGCCGTCGTATTTGTCCAACGGTGTGTGGTGTTCGGTGGCAAAGAACTTCCGGCCGCGGTTCTCCACGAAGAAGCGCGCCAGCTCGAAGTAACGCTGGTTGCCAGTGGCGCGCCACAGTTTGATCAGGGCAAGCTCGATCTCCGGGTGCCCGGGATAGCCCAGTCGCTTGGGCGGCGGACCGAAGACCGAATCAATGTAATCGGCATAGCGGGTGGCGACGTTCAGGAAGGTAGTCTTGCCGGTAGCCTGGTAATGCGCGACGGCGGCCTCGAACATGTGGCCGGCGCAATAGAGCTCATGCCAATCGCGCAGGTTGGTCCAGCGCTTGGCCGGTTCCTTAACGATGAAGTAGCTGTCGAGGTAGCCGTCCGGTTGCTGCGCCGCGGCCAGCAGCGCGATAATATCATCGAGCTGCCGGTCCAGCGCAGGGTCAGGGTGAGTCGCCAGCGAATAGGAGGCGGCTTCGAGGGCCTTGTAGAGGTCCGAATCCATGAAGACCGGCCCGCGGAAACCGTTAGTGGCGTGGCGAGCGGCAAGCCGCATGTTTTCGAGGTTGCCGGCTTCCTCCAGTTTCTTGAGGCTGAACGGAATACTGGCGAGGCGATTGGTCTCGCGACGCGGGGTCCAGAAGCAGTCCTGGATGGTGACATCCTTGAACGGCACCGGCTGGAGCTTGAGCAACGGCCGTTCCGCCGCACCCGCCAGCGAGCTGTGCCGCGGCGCCCCGAGGAGCAACGCTGCGGCCAGGTATGGGATCAGTGTCGTCAACCAATGCGTCGAGTGCGGCTTCATAGGCGTGCTCAAGTCTGATACACATGGTTGGTTTTTACGCGCAAGTGTCAATCTCCTTCCGTGGGGAGGCCATCTTGCACAGGGCTGCATCAAGCTCCCATGCGGACCGCGAGCCGTCCCGGCTCGCAGCAACCACCGGCGCTCCCGGATTCCCTGGTTTTATGGGCATTGCTCGCGTTCCCGCGCGCTGCGAGCCGGGACGGCTCGCGGTCCGCATGGGAGCTTGATGCAGCCCTGTCCCTTAAACCCCGGGGCTGAATCACTGCGTGCCTTTGTCGCATTCCGAGGTTACGCTGTCTGGCTCATGCATTTGAAGCAGACTGCCGTTCTTGTCTCTCTACTCGCCGCGCAACTGGCCGCCGCCGCTCCCGCCGGCGAGGTCGTCGGCAGTGCCTACCGCGCCGACACTCCGTTCCCGCAATTCCTGGACCTCTGGTCCGAAAACTGGTCTCTCAAGGACCAGAACGGCGAACCGCTCCAGTACGCCACCCCGAACATGCCGTTGGGCGCCTACGTCCAGCTCTACATCCACAACCCCTCCGCCACCACCAACCCCGTCACCGATGTGAAGCTCGACGGCGTCAGCCTCACCGACGCCATCGCCTTCAGCGACCACAAGCGGGGCGACCTCTACCCCGCGAGCATCCACTTCTCGAAGCTGCCCAAGCCGGAACTGGATCGGCTGGTCGCCGCCGGCGAGCCCGTCTGGTGGAAGGTCGAGCCGCCTTCGCTGCCGCCGGGTGGCTTCGCCGAAGTCACCATCCGCCTCCGGCGCCAAACCAGCAGCCCGCTGCGCGTGCAAGTGCTGGCCACCCAAACCGCGTGGGAAGCCCAGGTCTCCCCAGCCGCCAGCCCCCGCTTCATGGGGATCAGCTTCAGCCCGGCCCTGGATACGGTATTCTGCTACGTCCTGCACCCCCAGAACCCGGGCCTTCGCCGCGCCGAAGTCAAGTCCCCAACGGACCAGAGCAGGCCGACGCGAGCCGGACTTCACCAGCGGCAAGGACCGGCTCCGGCCACGCAGGCGGGCACCGCGCCCATGAAAGTCCTGCTCGACGGCGCCGACGTTACCGCGCGCACGACTATCGCCGCCGATAAGGCCGTCAATCTCACGCCACTTGTGATCCGGCCCGCCCAACCGCTGACCCGAGGTTCCTTCCATTTCTTCGAGGCCGTGTTCGCCGACGGCTCGACCGCCCTTGCCGGCATCCGCGCCTGGAGCGACGACCTGGTCTATGGCATGTGGGGTTACGTCAACCACGGCACGACTGCCCAGCAGCGCGTGGATTACTACCTGGGCGACCTCCAGCGCCACAATGTCAATGCCGTCATGCAGTCCTATGGCGGCGAGGTTGGCGACTTCCTCGCCGGCCAGAGCGGCGTCGAGCACTCGCGCACGACCGGCATCCGGGCCATGCGCAACTGGCCCGGCAATGTGCTGGACCCGGTCTATTACTTCCTGAAGGACGAGCCGGACGCCCACGACTACGCCGTCAACGAGCTCCAGCCCACCCAGCGCCTCGGCTCGCTCGGCCAGGACCTTGTCCGCCGCAGCCACCAGATTCGCCAGCGCGATCCCGCCCCGCCCCACCTGCTCAACCTCGACAACACCTACAAACCCGAGAACTGGTATATGTACGCCCAGCTCCCCGACGTCTGCTGCGCCGACCCGTACCTACCAGGAGCAGGAGCGCATCGTGTGGAATGATCGTCCGGCGTGGGCGCCCGCGTTCATCAAGCCGCGCTACGTCCTCGGCGTCGTCACGATTTGCAACTCCGCCTGCGCGCCCAAGCCCCTCCACATCATCCTGAACTCCGTGCGGCACGACATCGAAGGCGGGGGCTTCCGCTTCGCCACACCGCCCGAGAAAACCGTCGAGTTGTTCTACGCGCTGGGCGCCGGGGCCAAGAGCTTCTCCTATTGGTGGTACACGCCTTATGGCCGGTTCCACGGCTGCGGCGCCTCGGACCCCGAAGCCGTCGCTCTCTGGCGTCAGATCGGCCTGCTCGGCGCCCAGGTCCGCACCGCCGGCCCGGTGCTCACCCGCAGTTGCCCGGCCACCGTGCCGGTCAAAGCCCCGCCCAAACTCTGGACCCGAACCCTCCTCGCCGGCACCGACACCCTCGTGCTGATCGCCGTCAACGACAACATCGCCAACGACCGCCTCGGCACCGTTGTCGTCCCCCTGCCCACAACGCCGATCACCCTCACGCCCCCGTCCTGGCTAAAGCCCGCCGACGCCTTCGAAATCACCCCGGAGGGCCTGCGCGACGTCACCTGGAAAACCGATGCCGCCCAGCTCGCGCTCGACCTCGGCAAGACCGAAGTTGCCCGCCTGGTCCTGCTGACCTCAGACAAAGCCCTCCGCCGCCAGCTCGACGACCTATACCGCACCCACTTCGCCGCCAACATCGCCCAACTGACTGCCGCTGTTCCCAAGTAGTGTGGTGTCTCAGAATCTCCGCGGTCACTTGCGCCGAATTGCAGTCTTCCAGTTTCAGGAGCAACAGTTCAGGAGGGCAAATCCTTGCCGCTGGTGGTGACGGTGAGCTTGCCGTGCTTGACGCCTTTGGCGGCGATTAGCTCGTCGGCGATCTTCTTGATGGTCCCGGCCTTGCCGCGCACGGCCAGGACTTCCAGGCAGTTGTCGTGGTCGAGGTGGACGTGCAGCGTGGAAATGATGACCTCGTGGTGGTCGTGCTGGATGTCGGTGAGGGTGGCCTGGACGTGCTGTTTGTGGTGGTCGTAAACCAGGGTGATGGTGCCGGCGATGTCGCGGTCGCCATAGTTCTGGCGATGTTCGACAAGCTGGTCGCGAATCATGTCGGCCACGGCCAGAGAGCGATTGTCGTAGCCCTTCTCACGGGTCATCCGGTCGAGTTGCCTGGCCAGCGTTTGCGGGACGGAGACGGTAAACCGGACGACGCCCTGGTTCTTCTCGCTTTTCACGAGACAGACAATAACCAAAGGGAGCAGGCCGGTAAACCCCAACCGACGTGGCAGGTTGGCTGCTAATGACTTTGGTATTGAATGCCGGCGCGGGTCTCGAAGCGGGCAATGACGCCACCCTCGCCGGTGCGGCGATACCAGCTTTGGCGGGCCATCGGGGCGTGTTCGTCCTGGCTCTGCGCGCTGCCGGGTCTGGGGTCCCAGGCTCCAGATGACCCAGCGGACGGGTGAGTCTTTGGGGTTGGAGTAGTATTGGCCGTTGGTGCTGGCGCAGGTGGGCAGGTCGTCGGGCACCCAGAGCTGGTAGTTGCCGCCGGGCGCGCCGTTGAGGAGTTGCGGGCCGGGCGCGGCGTATTTGTAAGTATGGTTCGGGTTGAAGACGTCCTCCATGTTGGCGGCCATGCCGGGCTTGTTGCCGGGCCCCAGGTAGTGCTGCTCGACCAATTCCACCGGGAACTGGCACCAGTGGGTGGCCAGGTCGGTGTTGCAATTGACGCGGACCGGCGGCAGGCGGCCCTGGGTGTCATCGGAATACATTTGCAGCGCCAGCCCGACGCCTCGAAGCTCCGCGGAGGCCCGGGCGACCTTGGCCTTCTCTTGCGCCCGCGAGAGGGCCGGCAGGAGCATGGCCGCCAGCAGTGCAATGATGGCCATGACCACCAGGAGTTCGAGGAGGGTGAAACCGCCTAAGCGCCGGAGATTGCGGGTTAGCAGCATAGGCGTCAGGGTGCCGGGGCTATTGAACTTGCTGGAGGCGGTAGAACTCTTGGGCCGCCGAGGGTTCGAGGATGACGGTGTTCTGGCCGTTGACCAGCACTGGGCGCGTTGGTCACCGGGCTCCAGTTGGTCGAGGCCAGGGAGTCTCTGGACTGGAGCTGGTAGTTGGAGAGCGAGCCAGGCCAGGTGATGACCGGCTTCAGCGCGATGGTCCAGGACGGCGTGAGGCGGAGGGTGCGATTTCCTGGACGAACAGTTCGTAGCCGAAGGTGCCGTCGGTGCCGGAGCCGGATTCCTGCAGGAAGATGCCGGTGGCGTCGAAGCGGTTGGTCGGCGCGGGTCCGAGATCGTAGAGCGGATGGACCAGCGGGCAATTGCCGGCCCTCGCCGTCGGTCGCGGTGCAAAAGCGAGCGGACCAATCGGAGTTGGTGTTCCAGCCGTCGGTGGTGACGAGGGTCAGGCCGTTGATGCGGACGCGCATGCCCTGCCAATGCTCGCCGCCGGTGGCGCGGGTGGGGTCGAAGAGGTCGTAGTGGCCCGTTGGGCTGAGGTTAGTGCTGATGACCGAGGAGAGCGAGATCACCTCCGGCGCGGGCAGGCCGTAGTTGGAGCAGACGAGCGAGAAAGAGAAGTCGTTGGCCGGATCGGTGCTGTGCTCCTCGTTGATGTTCTGCATGCCGCCGTAGAACAGCGAGCCGTTGGCGGTAACGGTGACCAGGTCGCCCTTGCGGAAGGCGTAGCCGGTCGCCGGGTCAGTGGCCCAGGCGGTTGGTCTCGGCCATCCAGGCGCTGTCCGGGTAACTGTCGCTGCCATCGTGCGGTTCCCACGGCAGGTTGCCGTAATTCTGGCCCATCCAGCACTCGACCCCGCCCCGGTCGCCCTGGCAGGACGGCCTGGACGAAGACCTGCCATTGGCCGCCCATCTGGTAAGCGCCCGCACCGCTGTTCCAGGGGATAAAATTCGGGGTGGAGTCGAGCATTTCGCCCGGGTCGTTCAACAGCACGCCCATGACCGTAAAGGGCAATGCACCGGCCCAGGCGCTGAGGCCGATTGGCATCCACCGCTTCGAGGTCCTGGATGGTTTCGGCGCGGGCGGGGAGATCGGACAGCACGACGGCTGCCGCTGCAAGAAGGCGAAGGAGTCGTTTCATAGTCGTAATGGTCTCGTGTTCATATTAGGCCGGACGCCGGGAACCAACCGGAGCTTGACGGCGCCGCCTTTTGGTATTACGACGTTATTAAACATTCATACCAGAATGGTAGTATTACGCAACATAAAAATCGTATGACTAGAAACATGGCAATGGTGGCGGGCCTGGCCCTGGCAGCAGGGCTGGCGGCAGTGGCAGTGGCGCACGACCCGGCTTCCGGAAGCTGAAACTGGTGCACTCCGAGCCGGGCAGCAATGCGTGGAACGCGGGCCAGGCGCCGGCGGATTGGCGGGCGGAGATTCGGCGGTACCACGGGCACGTGGGGCCCTGGAACGTGCTGGGCTGGCGGATTGGACAGGCGGCGCTGCGACAGTTCGAATCGCAATGGGGCCGGCACGAGCTGGAAGTGGTCTGCTATGTCCCGCCGCAGACACCATTTACCTGCCTGGTGGACGGTTTGTCGGCCGGAACAGGCAATAGCCAGGGCCGGCTGGACCTGCGGTTGGCGGAGGTGTTGACCTGCCGCGAGGTGTTCGTGGCCGTCGGACGGAAGGACGGGACGGGTGAGGTCCTCGAGTTCCGGCCCCAACCTGAATACCTGCAGTCTATCCTGGACCAGCCGGTGGAGAAGCTGGAGGCTCTGTGCGACGAGTGCAGCCGGATGCCGGAGGAGAAGCTGTTCTCCGTGCGGCGGGTCGGGAGGTGAGGAAGGAACCCGGGGCAAGCTAAAGCCAGGCCCCGGAACGCCTTTATCTGGTTCCTCCTGGGCGCAACTCACGTTATCGGCCCCTGGGAGCGCCGGCATCCCTGCCGGCGTGCTCTCGCGGGACACTTTGGGGTTTACCTCAAATCGGGCGATGTTGCAAGGTGCCGGCAGGGATGCCGGCGCTCCCAGGGGCCAGGGCCGATAACATGAGTTGCGCCCGTTCCTCCTCGATCGGCCTCTTTGCAATTGAGCCGCACTCACCCTTGGCGTAATGTGCGCGGCATTATTGAGTACATGATCTTGACCAGTCAGCAGTCTTCTTCGGACCGTGCCTCTGCCAGGGCCGCGGGGTCCTTGCGCCTTTATCGGGGAGCCCGGCTCCTGTTCGCGTTCCTCTGCTTCTTCTCCTATGCCAGCCTGTCCGAAGCGGGGCTCAAAATCTATTACCTTCGCCATGCCGAGGCGGGGCACAACGTCGTCAAGGAGTGGGCGAATGTTCCCAAGGCGCAGCGGCCCGCCTATGTCGGCAACCCGAATATGTTCACCCCGAAGGGTGAAACCCAGGCGGTCGCCGTCGTCGAGAAGCTCCAGAAATACCACTTTGACTTCATCGCCGTCAGTCCCATGTGGCGCACGCGCCATACCATACTGCCCTACCTGAAGGCGACGGGCGCCAAGGGTGAAATCTGGCCTGAGCTGCATGAAACTGACGCTAGCGCAAGGGTCCTGGCCACCAACCTGCCGCCGCCGCCTGGCCAGATCCTCAATGCCGGGCCTCCCGTCAAACTGCCTGCCGATGAAGCGCGTTACTTTTCCCTCCGAAAAGGCGCCACCAACGACTTCAAGCTGCCCCCGGGCAAGGGACCTGAACGCGATGCCGCCATCCGCCTGATCGAGCAACACGTCATTGCCATGATCCAGCAGCGCTTCGGCGGAACCGACGATTCCATCCTGCTGGTCGGTCATGGCAACACCGGCAAAGCGCTGCTGAGAGTGCTCACCCGGGACAAGCTGGCGGACACCCAGCCGATGGCCAACGCCGAGTTGTGGATGGTCGAGGAGCAACCCGACGGCCAGTTCAAGCTGGAGATGTACAACGACGCCCCGTATCCCTGAGCCGAAAGAAGTCTCTCGCTGTCTTCGTCGTGGCCTCCGCCACCTCCCCGGCGGGTTTGCCGAGGCAATCGGCGACAGCGCGCAACACATACGGGAGAAAGGCGGGCTCATTCCGGCCGTCCTTCGGTTTGGCTGGCATGGTTCGCGGCACGAGGAATGGCGCGTCCGTTTCGATCATCAGCCGGTCCAACGGGATCTCGCGGACCAATTCGCGCAGGTGCGTTCCCCGGCGCTCGTCGCAAATCCAGCCGGTGATGCCGATGTGCAGTCCCATATCCAGGCAGGCCTTCAAATCGGCGCGCGTGCCGGTGAAACAATGAAGCACCGCCGGCACTCGCTTCCGGGCAGCGGCCAGGATTTCGCCGAAACGCTGACGAGCATCGCGCTCATGCAGAAAGAGCGGCATCTGCAGTTCCTCGGCCAGCGTCACCTGCGCCTCGAACCACTTCTCCTGGAGGGGCCGCGGGGAGAAGTCCCGATTAAAATCCAGACCGCATTCGCCGATGGCGACTACCTCCTGGTTTGTCGCAAGGCGACGCAGCTCCGAAACCGTGGTTTCAACGCAGTTCCGGCTGTCGTGGGGATGAACCCCGGCGGTCGCGAAAAGCTGGCCGGGGAATTGGCCGGCGATCCGCGCCGCTTCCTGGCTGCTCGCGACGCTAGTGCCGGTGATGACCATCGCCCGCACGCCAGCAGCAAAAGCGCGTTCAATGACTTGCGTTCGATCCACTCCGAACGAGCGGTGCGCCAGATTGACGCCGATATCAATGAGGTCGGTCATGGGGCCGATGGGTCACCGCAGCTCAACCGGTGAAACTGTCGTGAGTCAGCGGGCGAAAGGATGACGCTGAGGCCGTCGTCGGTGCTCAGGACGGGATTCGTGACCGGGCTCCAGGCGGCAGATGACGCCAAATCGGCGGTGGACTCGAGGGTGAATCCAGCAGCGGAAGCCGGCCAGGAAACCACCGCGGCATCGTTACTGCGGATAATTGAGAGTCGCGGCGGAGAGTTGGTCCAGCGGTATTCGCTTGCTCCGTTGAGCGGGAGCCGCCAGCGCGAGCCGGTCAGCACCGGGCTCACCTGCGACGCGGCGCCGCCGACGCATTGCACCTGGGACGGTGGGTCAAAACGCTGCGAACTGAATTCGAGTGTGAAGTTGCGGTCGCGCGGCCAGGTCTTGAGGCGCCAGAGGTTGCCTTCGCGATGCAGCCAGGCGCTGCCGTCGGTCCGCGCGATCCCGAAGTCCACCACCAGGTTTGAGTTGTTCAGATGTTGGCCATACCAGGCAGCCGGGTCGAAGGCCGGAGCGTTGGTTTCGGCGGTGAAGGTGACCACGGTGCCGGCGCCGGCCAGGTGCAGCACGCCCAGCCGGATGCGCGAGGTCCCATCGTCCACACCCTGCAATTGAACGCGGCTGCCGTCGCCGGTGGCATCGAAGAGGCCAATCAACCAATCGTAATCACCATCGGGGAGACTGCTGGAAAGAGTGATATTCCAGGGACCATCGTTGACGGCCTGTCCGGCCTGCCACTGCGAGGTTGGCGGCGAAACCGCGTGGTCCTGTTGGGCGCGGATGACGCCGTTGGTGCAGAAATGAACGAAGGCGGTGTAATTCTTCGCCAGGGTGTCCTGAACGTCCCAGCGATAGGTTACGCGGAAAGCGCGGGTGCCGGTTTGCTGGAAGGAACCGACGCTCGGATGAATGCGGCGGTAGGTGCTAGAGGTTCCAATCGGAAGCCGCGCGGGCATTGAGGAACACGTCTGTGCCGCTATCCGCGAAGTCGGTAACCACGCCGCCGCGCAAGGTGGTGCCGGCGGTGACGCCGGCGCCTTCGGCCACCCAGCCCCAGTCCGGCAACACCCAGGAGCCGACGGCCCAGCTATTGGAGGTGCCGTTGGCCGTCAACACCAGGCCGTTCTCATAGCGAACCCGCACGCGGTTGTTGCTGGCGTCCTGGCCGAGCTTCGCCATGGCCGTGGCATCGAGCCACGCGCCGCCGTTCTCGTAGAGAATCTCCACCGGCCGGGCCGTCGCATAACGCGCCATGACGGGCGAAAGCAGGTGCTCTTCGAGCCAGGCCAGCGGCAGGTTTGCATAGATGGAGCTGTCGAGAAATCCGGCATGGCCAAAAGCGGCTTCCTGCATGCGGTAGCGGTCCAGCACCACCATGGGCGCCGGGCCGCCACCCCAATTCGTTTGATAGGATTCGGTGGGCCACCAGCGGCTGTAATAGCCCATGCCGTGGTTGAACTGGAGGGGATGAATCTTCAGCAGGTCAAAATCCACGGCCAGCGGCGCGGTGAATCCTCCGTTGCCGGGCCAGCCGCTGCCGAACTGCGCCTCCACCCCGTCGAGGCATCCGCTCCAGTACCAATGATTGTTGCCTTCGCCGAAAACCGGGCCCCTATGGGTGGCGCGTTCATAAGCCCAGAGCTGGCGGTGGATGTCCCACACCCGGCTGAGGCGTCCGGCGCCGGCTTCGCGTTGCGCGTTGGTCCACGTGAAACCAGGGCGGCACCGCGCTATGGACATCGAGGTAGTCTGCGCGGGTGCTGTAGCGGCGTGTGAATCTACGGGCGATTGGGTAGCCGCCAGGCGAAGGATGGCGTTTGGCTTTTCCGCAAAGGATTGAATGTGCGTGCCGGCGTTGTACCACGCAAGCTGCAGTTGGCCGGCCGAATCGAGCGCTATGTCGTTGGTGTTGAAGAAATCGTAGTTGGGATAGTAATCCACGTAGTTCTCGTGCAAGGCGCAGCGAATGCCGAGGCTCGCGCCGGTCGCCACCAGGTTGCTCATGCCGGCGTCGCCGCCGTAAGCCGGATTGGCCGGGTAATGCATGGGCAAGGCGTTGTCGTAGCCGCTGCGCTGCCAATTGTGGATGAGCGCAACACAGTTGGTGATGCCGTAGTCGGCGAGCCTCAGGAGGTTGCCGGCGATGTTGGTGAACGTGCCGCCCCAAATGTCGAGCACCACCTTGTTCGCGAGGAAATCCCGCCAGGGCGAAGGCGGGTTGGGCGGGTTAGGCAGCACCTCCGCCAAGTGCCACGCCGCGGTGAAGAGGACCCGCTCGTTGAGCAGGACGCGCGTGCCGTCGGTCAAGCTGTCGTAAGTGGCCTTGGTCCCGTTGTGCGATGAGGCGGCTGACGCTGTCCAGTCCAGCGAGGCATTGGCGAAGAGGCCCTCCTGCGAGAGGTAATACACCGCGCCAGTGTAATAGGGGACAGCCACCTGTCGGCGGCGCACGACGGGACCCCAGGCGCCGGCGTCGAGCGCAGTGACGCTGGGCTGATCGCAAGTGACCGCCAGGGCCAGCGTTTTGCCGACCAATTGGCCGGTGATTCGCACGGTAGCCGTCGTTGAGCCCAGGCTGAAAGTCCGCCAGAGCGTGCAGCCTGAATTGGTCTGGCACCCAGCCGCTGCCGGTCGGCGTAGCGGTTTGAGTCCAGGAAAGCGCCGCCGAGTTGGCCAGGGGCACCGTCACCGGCGTGTCGTTGGTCATTTGCGCGGTGAGCGTAATCGCGCCGAAGAGCCCGTCATTGGCGGATTGCGGCGGGCGCCATTGGTATTCGAGCACGCCGTCCGGGCCGGCATAGCGGAAACAGGCCACCCCATTGGAGAGGCTCGAGGTGGAAGTCCCGGCAAACCCGCTGGGCGGCGCCACCTCCATGGTCTGGCCGGACCACAGATTCGAGAGCGCAAGCGGCGGAGGCGCCGGGCGCGTGGTGACGGTCGGCGTGTAGCCTTCAATAACCAGTTGGCGGTCGCCCCACAGCGAGTAATCAAAGGCGGCGTTGTTGTTAGGCCCTGGGTCCACTTCGAAACGCACGGTCAGGTTCGAGCCGCGCAGGGCCGTGAAGTTATACTCGAAAGCCTTCCAGACGTCGTTGGTCTGGTGATAGTCGAAAAGCTTGGCGCCGTTGGCGTAGAGGCGAAACGTGACGCCGTCGGAATCGGTTATGTTGGCGGAGCGCATAGCCGTAGCGCCGCGCAGGAGGATGTTCGTCGCCTGGGCCGGCAGGCTGAAGACGAACTGCTGAAACGTGATGCCGGTGCCGTTGCGCCAGGGACAATGCAAGAGAAAGGCCGTCTTGCCATTCTGGCTCCCAAACGGCTCGCACGCCACACCGGTGCGGTCCTCGAAAAAGCCCGACCAGCCCAGCGGGAATTGCTGCTCCGGCTGACCGCGATACGCATAGCCGACCGAATAGACCCCCAGCTCGTCCAGGTTCATAACCGGCAGGTCCGGGCCGAACGGCCGGCTGCGCGGCTGCGGAGAGCGCCAAGGCTGCCAGGCACCCGGACGCAAACAACCGTCGAAGGCTCTTCATGCGATTCGAAATGAGCGTAGGCGGATCGGCAGACTATGGCAAGCTGAGCTGCCACGGTCAGGTTGTGCTGCGCGCGTCTGGGCACCACCCCCGGACGTTGCAGAGGATTCCCCCCTCCCCGCTTGCGGAGAGAGGGACAGGGAGAGGGGCCCGTAGGCTCCAAGACCAGTGTGGATTGCGCCAGGGTAACCTTGTTCTCCGTATGCCAGTTCCGGCGGGATCGTCAGCCGCGCTTTGTCGCCGACATGCATGCCGGCGGCTGCTTGATCCCAGTCTTCGACGATCATGGACACGTATGCCAGCCGACACTACTCTGGCCGCGCCTATGAAACTCGCTGCGCTGCTGGCCTTGCTCGCGCTGATTGCCGCCACGGCTTGCCGGGCGGTGGAAACCAACCTTGTCGCGAACGGCTCGTTCGAGCAGAGCCAGGCCAAGCCCGGCGTGCCGGACGACTGGTCCTCCGCCGGGAACCAGGCCGTGAAGCAACAGCTCACCTTGGACACGGGGCGCGATGGCAAGAACTGCGCGAAGCTGGCCTGCGCAGAGTTCACCGGCGACGGGCCGGACTATCACGCGATGATCTGCCAGGTCGGGAGGGTCAGCGTTCGACAGGGTCAGTGGTACCGGTTGAGCTTTTGGGCGAAGGGCGAAGGCATCCGGGGCGGCGCAGTCGAGGTGGCTCTCACGGACACGCGCCGGTGGGACAACGCCGGGTTGGCAGAAGCCTTCACACCCGGCGCACAGTGGCGGCAGTTCGATTTCCTCTTTCGCGCCCGCGATAACCTGGCCGCTGCCGCCAGCCGGCTGCAGTTCTGGTTCAAGAGCACAGGCACGTTATGGCTGGACGACGTGGTGCTGGCCCAATCGGCGGACGGCCAGCAATGGTTCCCACAGATCTCGACCGACGGGGTGAAGAACTTCATCCCGAACAGCAGCTTCGAGTGCGGCACCGCCAACTGGGGCAGCTTCACCTACGGCCTCAGCGGCTGGGCCGGAAACCTGTACCGGCTTGAAGGCAGCGTGGACGGCGAGGTCGCGCAGCATGGCCGGCACAGCTTGCGCATCGCGCTCACGCCCAACACGCTGCCGGTCTTCTATTTCGATTATTACGACCCCATCCGGCAGCCCGTCCGCCGCGTGCTGGCCGCCAATCGGGGCTGGTTCCGCGTAAAGCCAGGCGAGAAGCTGACGCTCTCGGCGTTCCTCCGGGCGGATGCTGCGGGTGTGGCGGCGCAGATGGTCGTCAACGAGGCGCCCAATCATTTGCTGCGCAAGCAGGTAGCCGTCGGCACGGCGTGGGAGCGGTACGAGTTCACATTCACCCCGACGCAGCCATTCCTGTTCATCGGAATTGGATTGGACCTGGAGGCATCCCGGCGGGACGCCGCCACCTTGTGGCTCGACTCGGTCCAGTTGGAGCGCGGGGACCACGCCACGGCCTACGAACCGCGCCAACCCGTCGAGTCGTTCCTCCAAAGCACGCAGACGGGCAACATCTTCACCAACGCCGAGAGCGGGCTCGCCTTCACGCTCCAGGCCTTCAACAATAGCGGACGCGCCCAGGTCCTGCGCGGGAGGTTCCAGGTGACCGACTTCTTTGACAGCGTCGTTAAGCAGACCGAGCGGGAGCTGAACGTGCCGGCGCACGAAGACGCCAGCCTCTCGCTATCCCGGCTTTGTCGGCGCCGGCAGGGTTTCTTCCGGGCAAGCTGGACGGCCCTGTCCCCCGTCGCTGCTCCCGCCGGCCAGACGGAGCCAGGCGCTTCGCTGCGTTGCGCGCTCATCACTCCGGCAGCCGTGGACCTGGCGGATTCGCCGCTCGGCTTCAATCACGCCTATCCCTGGGACTTCCTGGTGCGGTTGGCCCGCGAAGCCGGCATCGTCTGGTGGCGCGACTGGTCGGCCAAGTGGCAGACTGTCGAACCGGAGAAGGGCAAGTTCGACTTCACCGCCGCCGACACGCAAATCCAGCGCGTGTTGAACCTGGACAGCGAGGTCGAGGTGTTGCTGCCCTTCCCCTCCGCCAAGTGGTCCACTACGGCGCGAGCCGAGGAGGTGGACAAAGCTGCGGGCGCGAATGATTACCTGCGGGCGCGGTTGCCTTGCAGCTATGCGCCCGCGGATTTGAATGACTTCGGCGCCTATGCCGCCGCCGTGGCGCGCCATTACAGCGAAAGCCGCCCCCGGGCCGTGACGCACTTCCAAATCCTCAATGAGCCCGTCTATACGGACTACGCGTTGCCGCGCAAATTCGGCTACACCCTGGCCGACTACCTGCGACTGCTGGAAGTAGGCAGCCGCGCCCTGCACGCCGCTGATCCTCAGTGCCGCGTCGTCGGCGGCATCAGCGCCCACCTCGAAGCCGGGCTGACCCGCGACTTTGTGACTCAGGGCGGACTGCAATGGGTGGACGTGTTCGACCTGCACATGTATGACCCGGCGCGCCCGGCCGGGAGCTACGAAGAACCCTTCCGCTCGTTGGAAGCGCTGATGCGCGGCCACGGCGGCCCAAAGCCCGTCTGGATCACCGAATGGGGCTGCTATGCGGACGACGACCCGCCTTGCGTCCCTGAGAGTGTGGGCGACGCCACCATGAACCGTTGCCGTTGGCCGAACGAGCGCGCGGCGACGGAGCACATCGTCAAATTCACCGCCGTGGCCTTCGCTCACGGCGTGCGCAAGATATTCTTCCACGCCGGCACCTGCGGCGCCATCAACGGCCCTGACGCCGGCGGCGTGCTTTTCGAATACGGCGGCGCGCCGCGCAAGATGTATGCCGGCGTCGCCGCGCTGACCCGCCTGCTGGGTGTGCCCGATGAATGCGTCAAGACGGTGCATGACAGCGGGTTATGGGCATACGTGTTCCGCACCAAAGACCGGGTAGTGGCGATTGCCTGGTGCGAGAGCGGCCACTCCCGAAAGTTTGACCTGGCCCCGACCGTCCAGGCTTACGACATTATGGGCAATGCTATCTCGCCGGCATCCCTGATGCTCGGGCAATCGCCCATCTATCTCGCCGGACCGCAGGTCGGCGCCGTGCTGGCATCGTTGTCGGAGTAGCCTCTGGGCACTGGCTGGCCCGGGCCTACCCCCAAGGCCAAGCCCCGGCACAAAACATCGCTCCGGCAGCAAGCAAGGGCTGGGCGGCAAGGCCGGCAGCCCCGCCGGCACCGCACCGTAGCCTCACCGGGACCTCACCGTAGTACCTCTAGCCCGGGGCTAGAGGGACCACGGTGAGGTCCCGGTGAGGCTACGGTGCGGTGCCGGGACGGCTGGGTCCGTTAATGTCTTGGAGGCTCGAATGTTATGGGGCATCGCAAGGAGCGGGGCGCTGCCAGGTTGGGTACGAGGTGGCTGGGCCGGAGAAGGCGGCTCGCGGGCCGGAACTGGATGCCTTTGTGCAAGTGCCTACCGTTGCGGGTTTTACACCTTATTAAGGACTTCCCTTCGGCTTGACGGCTATGGCTTTGAAGAACGTATAACAGAAGGTGCCGTCGGAGTCGGCACTGGCTTTGAGGTCGGCGATGCCCTTCTCCCAGGCGGGGCGATCAATCAGCCCTGCCGTCAGCGCCTGCTCGCGCACGCCTTCCACCATCGCGATGTAGGTGTTGCGCGTGAAGCCTTCCACCCACGTGGGCCGGCTGGCGTCCACATACACAAAGCGGGGGGACACGGTGACTTCCCCGAACCCGGCGTCCAGCACCAGCGGATATAGCTCGCGCCCAATCAGCGCGTTGCCGCCGATCGCCGCCTGCGCGTCAATGAGGCACTGGATGGTCCGCCAGGCCGCATCGCTGCGGGGATGGAAGAACGTCGAGCCGTGGTCGCCTTCGATGACGGTCAGGCTCCCGCCCGGCTTCAACACGGTCCGCAACCGCCGCAACGCCTCGCCCGGCTCCCGCAAGTGCTCCAGCACGAAGCACACGAAGACGTGATCGAAGCTCGCTTCCGCGAAGGGCAAATTGTAGATGTCCGCCGCCTGGAATGTCACGTTGCTGAGGCCTGCGCGTTCGACGGCTGCCCGGGCGGCGGTGATCGAGGCAGGCGAGGCGTCAATGGAGGTGAACCGCGTCTGGGGGTTGTTCTTCGCCAGGATGACCGTTTGGGCGCCTACGCCGCAGCCCGCCTCCAGCACGTGGCTTCCGGCAGGGTAGAGAGTGTCGTGGTGCAGCAACTCAGCCAATGTCTGAGATTGGTCATGCAGCCGCTGGCGCTCCCGCTCGGAATAGCCGTGGACGTAATCGCTTCCTACCATGGCTTTCGCACGCGCTGGTAAACCCGCACGTAATCAATGTCATGGTACTGGGGGAAGACCGTAGTCGCATCCGGATTGCCGGGCCAGGCCCCGCCAACGGCGGTATTCAGGATCAGGTAATGGGGGGTGTGGGGAATGCCGTTGGTCGTCGTGTGAATGAGCTGGTCGTCAATGAACCAGCGCATCACATCGGGCTCCCATTCGAGTGTATAGACGTGGAAGTCCTTGGAGTAATCGCAGCCGCCTTTCCAGGTGGCCGAACTGCTCCGCTTCTGGCCGTCGAAGGTGTAATAGTGAAGCGTGCCGTAGAGGGTGTTCGGCTCGTGGCCGAGATACTCCATGATGTCTATCTCGCTGTACCAGGGCCGTTCCTCCGGGATCATCCGCTCCTTGCCGCTCGCGACTGCTTCGGCCATGAGATACTCCATCGGCCAGTCGCGGTTCTGCGGGTAAAGCCAATGGGCCGGCCAGAGGCCTTTGCCGCCGGGTAATCGGGCGCGAATCTCGAATCGCCCATAGACTGGAGCCAGCTTCCCTTTGGTGTTCACGCGACCGCTGGTGTAATGCATAGCGCCATAGTCTCTGACCCGGCTGCGCAAACGCAGGCAGCCGTTTTCGAGATAGACCTCGTCCGGCACATAATACTGCAGCTCGTTGTGCTTGCTATGTTCGCGAAGCAGGACGTTCCACTTTTTGGAGTCGAGCTTCCTGCTGTTGAACTCGTCATGCCAGGTGAGTTTCCAGCCCTCGCGCGGCGGCACTTTTTCCTCGGCCGAGAAGCCCACGGAGAGAAACGTCAGGCAGAACGTAATGGCTAAGGTCAGTTTGTTCATGGTCCTGTTCCTATTGGCCGTCCAGGGCGTGAATAGCCCGGCGGAGTTTGGTTTCGATGGTGTGCTGCCGTTCCGGGGCGACGACCTTGCCGCCCATCAACTCGCGGACATAAAAGGTGTCAATGGCCGCCCCGCGTTCGGTGCAAATCTTGGCGGCGGAGATGTCCAGAGCCAGCTCGGTCAGCGTCTGCGAGATGGTGTAGAGCAGGCCGATACGGTCTTCGGTCTCGATCTCGATGACCGTGCGGTCTTCGGAAGCCTCGTTGTCGAGGCTGATTTGCGTTGGGATGCGTTCGCCCGTATAGGCCTGGTAAAGCGGGCGCGTGATCCGCTGCCGGCCTATCAAGGAGTGGAAATCCACCTCCTCGCCGGTCAGCGCCTTGTGGAGGACTGTCTCGAAGCGCTCCCGCTGGTCGGCGTCCGGCCAGGTTGCCCGTGACGGCGTCGGCGACGAAGAAGGTATCCAGCACGATGTCGTCGCTGCGGGTGAAGATCTGCGCGCTGAGGATGTTCAAGCCGGCGGCGCTAAAGGACCCGGCGATCTTGCGGAAGAGCCCGGCGCGGTCCCAGGTGCAGACCTTCACGGCATTGTAGCACGCGATCAGGCTCGTTATGCCAGTTGACGACCGGCGCCAGAGGATTCTCTTCGTCGGAGATCTGGAGGCGCATGAACCGGTGCGCGAGGATCAGGTCGGCCAGGACTTCCTTTGCCGGATGGACCTGGAAATAGCGCGCGGGCAGCGCGGCGAAGTGGGCGTCGAGCTCCTCCTCGCTCAGGGACTCCGGAGCCAGGCGGCGGACCTCCCGCATGAGGTGTTCGCGTTGTTTTTCCTCGGCGCGGGCGAATTCGGCGCCGCCGGTCATCAGGGCGAGGGCCTTGTGATGGAGCGAGCCCAGCAAGAGGTCTTTGAAGCCGTTCCAGAGCTTATCGCTCGTGGCCTCGGAATCCACAAAGGTGTGCAGCGTAAGCATCGCCAGTGTCTCGGGAGTCTGCACTTTCTCAGCGAACTGCCGGATGACCGCCGGGTCGTCCAGATCGCGGCGCTGGGAGACGCTGGCCATCAGCAGGTGGTGCTCGATCACGAGCCGCAAGGTCTGGGTGGCGGCCTCGTCGAGGCGCAGGCGTTTGGCGACGCGCATCGCCAGGTCGCAGCTTACCTCGGAGTGGTTGTCCGTGGCCGTCGGCCTTGCCCACATCGTGGAGGAGCAGCGCCAGGTAGAGCACGGAAGGCCGCTCCAGCTTCTGGAAAAGGGGTGTATAGGTCGAGTAGGGCGGGGCGTCAGCCTCCCAAATGCGGTCCAACTGCTCGAGGCACATCAGCGTGTGCTCGTCGGCGGTGTATTGATGGTAGAACTCGTGCTGCACCAGGCAGGTGAGCTTGCCGAATTCGGGCAGGTACTTGCCCAGCAGGTCCACCTCGTGCATCGCGCGCAGGATCGGGGCGACGCTGCCGCGCTGATCGAGTATGGCCAGGAAGCTCTCGCGCACGTGTTCGTCGGACAGGAATGCGCGGTCCACCAGGCCCAGGTGGTTGCGGATGAGCTGGGCCAGGTCCGGGTGCAAACGCAGCCCGCGCTGTTGCGCGTACAGGAACACCCGCATCAGGCGGCGCGGGTGATCGCGGAAGATGCGATTGGAGAGGGCATGGATCTCTCCGTCAATGAACTTGAAGCCGTCCACGGGCTCGCTGGCCCGCTTGCGTCCGCCTGGAAAGAGGCCCGAGAGCCGGCTGGGCAGCGAGAATGCCGGCAGGCGGCGCGGCTGCGGCAGGAGTGCCAGCCGCTGCTCCACCGTGCGCGTGATCAGGAAGATGCTGCGCGAGTGGGTGTAGACATCGCGCATAAACTTCTCGATGCGTTTGCTGGGCGAGCGCTCGCGGTAATCGAGATTGTAGGCGACGGCTCGGCTGCAGGTTCTTGCCCAGCACATCCATCGCACGATTGATGTGGTAGTGCATTTCGTTGCGCACGCGCAACAGGAAATCGTAGGCGGCCTCCAGTTGCTTGCGCTCGCTTTCGCCGATGAGGGCGTGGGCCTGCAGTTCTTTGAGGGAACGGATGCGATATTTGAAGAACGCCATCCAGAGCAGGTTCTGGAAGTCGCGCAGGCCGCCGCAACCGCTCTTGAGATTGGGTTCCTGCATGCAGGCCGAGTTGCCGAACTTGGCGCGCCGGGCGGCCTGGTCGGCCAGCCGCATCGCGATGTACTCCTGCTCGTAGCCGACCACGCACTTGCTGACGAGGATCTTCTGGAATCGCGCGAACAACTCCTCGCCGCCCGCAATGAGCCGGGCTTCAATCAGCGAGGTCTTGGACTGCATGTCGCTGTTGGCGATCTTCACGCAGTCCTCGATGCTGCGCACCGAGTGGCCAACCTTTAAGCCAATGTCCCACAGCGGGTAGAGCAGTGCCGTCAATGATGCGCGAAAGGTGCGGCAGCGGACGGGTCCCGGCGGCGACCTGCCGGCTGTGCAGGAACATGAGGTCAATGTCGCTGTGTGGGTTGAGTTCCGCCCGGCCGTAACCGCCCAGGGCCACCAGCGCCAATTGCGGAAACTCCTTGCGGGCCTGCTCGGACAGGCTGGCCTTGGCAGCGTCCCACAAATGGCGCAAGCAGCGCATCGAGGATCGCCGCGCGCGCGTGGCAGATATCGAGCCCCCCGGCGCCAGCGCGATGCCGCAGCTTGAGCCGGTGCGTCTCGACCTTGAGGAAAGCCTTGTAACGGGCCAGCTCCTGGGCAGCCTCCCGTCCTGGCGGCAGGGCCAGGCGGGCCGCGGCACTCGCTTTGATCTTGTCCAGCAATTCCTGCATTCGCAAATCACTTTGGGTGCAAATACCCCGCAAGGCAAGCATCGGCGCTCCGGCGAAACCTTGTGGCCGAGGCGGTGTTTGCTAGATTGGCGAATATGGTCGTCGCGCCTGATCCGGATGCCGCCCTGATGCTCCGCGTGAAACAGGGCGACACACGGGCTTTCGCCGAGCTGGTGGACAAGTATAAGCAGCCGGTGATGAATCTCGCCTACCGGATGCTGCGCGACGCGACCGAGGCGGAGGACCTGGCGCAAATGGTCTTCGTGCAGGTGTTCAAATCAGCGGCCCGTTACAAGGTCTCCTCCAAGTTCTCGACCTGGCTCTTTACCATCACCCGGAACCTGTGCCTGAACGAAATCCGCCGCCGCTGGGCGCCGGCCAACGGAGTCCATGGATGTCCCCGCACCCGGAACAGGAGGACCAGCCGCTGCACCAGTTCGAGGACAAGCAGACCAGTCTCCCCGCCCGAGCGCCTGCTGCACGGCGAACTGGAGGAAAAGATCGAACAGGCCCTGGCCGAGCTGCCGGAGAACCAGCGCCTCGCCATACTGCTTTGCCGCCAGGAGGAACTGAGCTACGAGGAAATCGCCCGGGTGCTGGGCTGTTCGGTGTCAGCGACCAAATCAGTGATCCATCGCGGGCGGGAGACCCTCAAGCAGAAGCTAAAGCCCTACCTGCGGAGCGGCGCGTGGCACAAACCAAAATGAATGCAACTTTGTTGACGCGGCGGTTTTAATCCTCTTAGCAAGTTATATGACAAACGACCCGATCTACAACCACTTGCGCGAGCTAAGCTGGCAGCGGGACCTCACCGCTGCCGAGGAAGCCCAGTTGCGGGCCTGGCTGACGGCTCACCCTGAGGCAGAGGCCGGCTGGGAAGCCGAGGCCGAGTTGAATGCCGCCCTGGGTCGGCTGCCGGACGTGCCGGTGGCCAGCAACTTCACCGCGCGGGTCGTGCAAGCCGCTGAGCGCGAAGCCGCGGCAGGCTCGCGCCGGCCGGATCGGACATGGGGCGCTTGGCTGCGGCTGCGCTGGCTGCCCAAAGCGGCTTTGACCGCCACCCTGCTCAGTGCGGGGATCGTTTCGTGCCTCGTCATCCAGGACGGGCAGCGTCGAAAGCTGGTCGAGAGCGTGGCTGCCGTTTCGGCGGTGTCCTCCCTGCCCAGCCCGGACATTCTCAAAGATTTCGACGCCATTCGCGCTTCCAATCCGAGCCCGCTTCCCGACGAAAAACTGCTGGCGGTGCTGCAATGAATTTCGCCCACCCTGCGGCTTTCCCGGCGGCACTGTGCTTAGTCGTTGGCTGCCTGTTCTCCGCCGCTGTGTCATCCCAGGCGGCGACCAATCCGCCCGCCGCGGCCCAGCCCAACCTGGCCGCCGCACGCCCACTTGAGGCCAACCCGTCGGAAACACCCAAGGCTGCTCCGCTGCCGCCGGTACCCCAACCCCCGATCAGCTTCTTCCGGGATTTGCTGGCGATGTCCGCACCCGAGCGGGAACGCGCCCTCACTAATCGCCCGCCGCGACTCCGCCAGATAATCCTATCCAAGGTGCGCGAATACGAAGCGCTCGACCCCGACGAGCGGGAGTTGCGCCTGAGCGTGACCGAGTTGCGCTGGTATCTGCGGCCGCTCCTGACCGCGTCAGCGACCAACCGCCCGGACGAACTGGCCCGGATTCCCGAGAAGCAGCGCAAGCTGGTCGAAGACCGGCTCAAGGAATGGGACAAGCTGCCCTCAGCGGTGCAAAAGGTATTCCTGGAAAACGAGGCTACCCTCAGTTACTTCTCGGAGATCAGGGGCCAGAGCGACGAGCAACGAAGGGATATCCTCGCCAACCTTTCCGCGGCACGCCGCCAAATGCTGGAACAGGGCATTAACCGCTGGGCCGCAATGTCCGACGACCAGCGCCAGGCCACATTAGACCGCTTCAACCGGTTTTTCGAGTTGACCGCGGAGGAAAAGCAGAGAGCGATCAAGCCGTTGCCCGAGGCGGAGCGGCGGCGCGTCGAGACGGTGCTGCGAACCTTCGGGAGCCTCTCGCCGGAGCAACGCGCCAAGTGCATGGACTCCTTCGCCAAGTACACCAGTTTAAGCCTGGCGGAGCGCCAGGAGTTTTTGAAGAGCGCCGAGCGCTGGAAGCAGATGTCCCCGGACGAGCAGCAGGCCTGGCGCGAGCTGGTCAGGAGGTTGCCGCCGCGGCCGCCTCGGCCCCGGCCCCGGCCACCGCTGCCGCCTTTGCCACACCCAACCCCGCCGGTGCCCGCGATGGTTACCAATGGACAATAACCAAGTGCTCCCCGGGACCCGCGAGGGGGGAGCATCTCACCTCTTGTGAGGGCCAACGGGAAACCCTGTGTAGCCCCCTGCCAACCGTGAGCCCCGTTCCCCCTCACCCCGGCCCTCTCCCTCAGGGAGAGGGAGCCACCTGCGCCAACGCTCGAACATACCGGACGGCTCGAATTCGCCGACACACTGCCGGCCGTTCTCCCTCTCCCTAAGGGAGAGGGCCGGGGTGAGGGGGAACGGATCTGACGCCGAAACAGGCACCGTCGCGAAGTAGCCTCCGATCTACAGAAAGTGCGATGCTCCCCCGCGAGGGCGGCACCGCACATTTTCATTTCCCGCTCCTGCCTTTCAGTCCTAGACTCTGAGGAGTGCATCCGATTGCCTTTCAACTGGGCTCGTTCACCATTCACTCCTATGGAGTGATGGTGGCGTTGGGATTTCTGGCCGGCCTGTGGACCGCCAGCCGGCGGGGCCTGCGCGAAGGCGTGGCTGCGGAGAAGATCATTGATCTCGGCCCGTGGCTTATTATTGGCGCCATTCTCGGCGCGCGGACGCTTTATGTGGTTTCGTATTGGCAGGAATCGTTTGCAGGCAAGCCGATAGTGGACATCTTCAAGGTCTGGAACGGCGGCCTGGTCTATTACGGGGGCTTGTTGGGCGCCTCACTGGCGGGCGTTCTCTACCTGCGGTTCAAAAAGCTGGGGCTGTGGAAAGTCTCGGACATTCTGGCGCCGAGCATTGCGTTGGGGTCCGCGTTTGGGCGCATCGGCTGCCTCCTCAACGGTTGCTGTTACGGTCGCCCCTGCAGTTTGCCCTGGGCGATCAGCTTCCCGGCAAACAACCCGCTCCACCCGCCCACTTACCCGGTGCACCCGACCGAGATCTATGGCTCGCTGCTCAACCTTTGCCTGTACGCCGGGCTGGCCTGGCTTTACCGGCATAAGAAATTCGATGGGCAGGTGTTCGGCGCTTACCTGGTGGGCTATGCTCTGCTACGTTCCTTTGTCGAGGTGTTCCGCGGCGATTATCCCGAGCACCAGCATTATCTGGGTGGCTGGGCGACTCCGGGGCAGTTGGCCAGCATCCTGACCCTCGGCGTCGGCGTCATTCTGCTGGTCCTGCTGCGGCGAATGGCACCGCGACGGACGTAGCGCGCACGACATGGCAGCCCGGCCCGATCCGCCCCCTCTCCCTCTCTTGCTCGCGGGGCCTACCGCCGTCGGCAAATCCGCGATTGCACTTCTGCTGGCTGAAGAGCTCGGGGGGGAGATCATTTCGGTTGATTCCATGCAGGTCTATCGCGGGATGGATATCGGCACCGCCAAACCCTCGCCCGAGGAACGCGCCCGCGTGCCTCATCATTTGATTGACGTGGTGGACGTAACGCAACCCTTCGACGCCGCTCAATTTATCGCGTTGGCGCGCCAGGCGGTCGCCGACATTCAGAGCCGTGGCCGGCTGCCGATCCTATGCGGCGGCACGGGCCTGTATTTCAAGGCCTTCCTCGACGGGTTGGGCCAGGCGCCCCCGGCAGACGCCGCCCTGCGCGGCGCATTGGAAGCCACACCGTTGCCCGATTTGCTGCGCGAACTCGCCGAGCGTGACCCGGAGACCTATGAGCGAATTGACCGACAGAACCCGCGCCGGATCATCCGCGCCATCGAAGTCATCCGCCTGACCGGCGAACCTTTCTCCGCCCAGCGCGCCAATTGGGCTCACGGATCAGGCGTCACGCATCACGCCGCCACCTGTATCGGCTTATCGCGCCCCGCCGGCGATCTGCATCGGCGGATTGAGGCCCGCGTGGACGCCATGTTCCGCCAAGGCTGGGTAGCCGAAACCGAGCAACTCCTCGAACGCGGCCTGGCGCAGAATCAGACTGCCATGCAGGCCTTGGGCTACCGGCAGATCGTTGAGCATCTGCGCGGCCAGCGCTCGCTGCCGGAGACGATCCAGTTGGTGAAGATCCGCACCCGCCAATTCGCCAAACGCCAGATGACCTGGTTCCGGCGCCAGCTTCGGCTGAACTGGATCAACCTCGAACCGGAGAGCACTGCCGAGACCATCGCCAGCACGATTGTCCCGCTGCGCGAGTTGGCGGGGTAGGGCGCGTGACTCCGTGTGCGCGGGGCATGCCCAGCGCGCCGCAGCCCCTTCTGAGTTCTGTACTCCGCATTGAACCTTTTCCCCGCACCAGGGGATTGATAGATAGATGGGCATTACGGCCAACCGCCCGGAATTCGCAGACGCTGCTGATCTCCTGGCTCGGGCACGAGCGGGAGAGGCGTCCGCTTTTTGCCAGTTGGCCGCGGAGTACGAAAGCAGGCTTCTGCAACAGGCGTGCGGCCTCACGCGTGATCCGAGCGCCGCCGAGGACCTGGTATCCGAGACGCTCGTCGAAGCCTGGCGCAGCCTCCATCGCTACGATGGCACCTGCCGGCTCAGCACCTGGCTATTCTCCATCCTTCTCCACCGCCACCAAAAGGCCCTGCGTCGGGCCCGCTCACGTCCGGTCCCCCTCGCGGCGTTGCCTCCGACAGAGGCTGACGAACGCCGGCAAGCCCAGGAAAGCCTTCCGGCCGCGGGCCCTTCGCCCGCCGAGGAAGCGATGCGCAAGGAAGCGGCGGAAAGGCTGCGCCAGGCAGTGGAGGTTCTCCCCGAGAAGCACCAGCAGGTTGTCCTGCTGCGTTTCTTCGAGGGCGCCTCCCTCCCGGAAATTGCCGCTCTGCTGGGTTGCTCGGTGGGCACAGTGAAATCTCGGCTGCATTACGCGCTGGAAAAACTGCGCGATTCGCAGCACGGCATGAACCTTTCGGAACTATGGGGGGATACAGGAGTGTGAAGTCCGAAGTCCGAAGTCCGAAGTCTGAAGTCCGAAAGGCGCCGCGTGAGGGCACGCGGCCAACACAAGCGAGCGTGCGCGGTTGCAGGCCGCGTGCCCTCACGCGGCGCGCCGTTAACGTTCCCATTGGAGTATGAAAGATGCGTGCTAAGGAATGCAACCAATGGCGGGAGGCGATTCGCGCCTCCGTCTTTGACGACGTGGCGGCTGAGCAGTCGGCGCAAATTCAAGGCCATATTGCCGTCTGTCCGGACTGCCGCCAATACGCGGCACAATTGCATGCCGCCACCGGCGGCTTGCGCTGGCTGGCCACTCGGCCGGGTGGAACCGAGCCCCGGCTTTCGGGCGCGCTGGACCCGGGCAGTCGAAGAGGCCGCCCGGCCTTACGATAGCCGGCAAACAGGCGCGGCGTTGCTCGGTTGGTGGCGCGGGCTGTTGCGGCGGAACCTCCGGCCTGCGCTGGCCGTCGCATCCGTGTGGGTGCTGGTGTTATTCTTCAGGCTCAGCGCGCCCGGCGTTTCGCTCTCAGCCCAAACACCCATGGCCCGCTCGCCAATCGAGATCTACCGGGCTCTGGAGACGCGCGAACGACTGCTGGCGACCCGACTCGGACACGAGCAGCCCACCCGTGCCCCTCGACGAGGCCGCCACCCTGCTCAGCCTCGGAGCGAGGGACTTCCTCCCTGGCCAACGGTTCAATCCGATGACGAACCGACTGTATGGACTATTTGAAGAATACTCCCTCGCGCCTCGGGCGCTGCATTCTCGGCGTGCTCGACGCCGGCTTGATAGCTCTGATCGGGATCTGGGTGGCCAACAATCCGTTCTTCCAGATCATTTTCATCCTGGCGGCATTCCTCCTCGTGCTGCTGCTGGTGCTTTCGGTGGCTGCGTGGAGGCATGGCTTTCGGTGGTTTGTCAGCCGGCGCGCCCTGCGCTTTTACGGGTGGCTGGGAGTTGGGATTGTGTCAGTCATCGTGCTCTTCTACGCCGAGGAACGCTGGCGTGGCAAGCGCGTCTGGGCCGCCCTGGAAAGTCGGGCGACCGCACGGGGCGAATCGCTGGAATTGTCCTCGGTGATTCCGCCCCCGGTGCCGGATGGCGAGAACTTCGCCCTGGCGCCGGGAGTGCCCAAACTGCTTGGCTACGCGGATTGGAAGCCGGGTGAGCCTCGCGAAATCCCAGACCGGGCCAGCCTCCCCTTTTATCTCGGCGACCCTCGGGACTGGCCGAGGGCGAGTTGGGCCTTTGGGCAGGCCACGGACCTCGCGGCGTGGCAGAAGTTCTTCCGCCACTATCATTTCTCCGCTCAAACCAATACCACCGATTCGCCCTCGCTCGATTTCCCCGTCGCGCCCGACCCGCAAACGGCCGCCGCCGATGTCCTGCTGGCGCTGAGCCGTTACGACTCCGCCCTGGCCGTGTTGCGCGCGGCCGACCGCCGCCCGCAAGTCCGGTACCCCATCCCTTACGACGAGGGCTGGTTCGCGGTGCAGTGGCCCTCCCTGCTGCCCGCGGGGAGCCTTCGTTCAGCGACTCATATCCTGTGCCTGCGGGCGGTGGCTGAACTGGCGCAGGATCAGACCAACGCTGCGTTTGATGACACCCTGCTCGCTTTGCGCCTCACCGATTCGCTGCGCCAGGTACCCTATGCCGTCGCGCACGAAATCCGGGGGCAGATGCTCATGCTCTGTCTCCAAACCGTCTGGGAAGGTCTGGCCCGTCAGCGCTGGAATGAGCAGCAGCTTGCGACGCTGCAAGAACGCTTCGCCGCCATGGACTTGCTTGCCGACTTTCATGTGGCTGCGCGTGGCGAGACCATTATGCTGATGAACCTCGCCGACCAGTTCCATGCCTTCCTGCAAGGCCATCCCTCAGCCTGGGCAAGCGCCTGCGGCAGGAGACCGACAGCAGCGACCGCTTCTGGATATGGCTTTTCCGTGTCGCTTACCCCGTCGGCTGGCTCTACCAGGACAAGGCTTGGACCTACGACTTCTATGAACGGCGTGACAACGTGACCAAGGCATTGGACTTGGACCGCCAGCATCGGTGGCGAGCCGAAGTGCTTAGCGCGACCGACCCGGCTATGTTGTTCTTGATCATTCCCAGGCTCATGGAGACATTCCACGAACTCGCTCGCCAATCCGCTTACCGGCAGACGGCCTGTCAGGAAGCCTCAGTCGCCTGCGTCCTGGAACGCTACCGACTGGCTCACGGCCAATATCCCGCCGCCCTGGAAGACCTGGTTCCCGCCTCTCTCACCCACATTCCAACCGATCTGCTCGCCCCGAATGCCGCGCCGCTCCAGTATCGGCGTGAATCCGACGGCGGTTTCACTCTCTATTCCGTCGGCCTGAACCGGGTGGACGACCAGGGCAAACCCGCCGAAGCCAGCCCGCCGTGGGGAGATTGGTATGATTCACCGGTGCACTTGCCGCGATTGGACCATGGTGACTGGGTCTGGCGGCAGCCGGGACGTCTTTAGCCCGAACATTTCTTGCCTCTCCTTCTTCTGGGCCTGGTCCGGTGCGGCCCTCCGGCACCCGGAAGCCCACCTGTCAACTCGGCTTCGATCTGTGCGACGGTAGGCAAGCTAGACTGTAGCTCCCTGGGCAGGGATTCAACCAGGCGGGTGCGCCATTCTGCCACGCCGATGGGCTTCGCGACGTCGCGGAGAGCGTATTCGACGATAAGGCGGTCCTGTTCCTTGCAAAGCAGGAGGCCAATCGTCGGCTGGTTGTCGCGGTGACGCAATTGGTCGTCCACGGCAGAGAGGTAGAAGTTCATCTTGCCGGCGAACTCCGGTTTGAAGGCCTGCATCTTGAGGTCCACCACCACAAAGCAGCGCAAGCGCAGGTGATAAAAGAGCAGGTCGAGCGAGAATTCCTGATCGGAGACCTCCAGCCGGTATTGCCGCCCGACGAAGGCGAAGCCGACGCCCAGTTCGACGAGGAACCTCTGGATATGCCCGAGCAGGCCCAATTCCAGGTCACGCTCCCGGGCGGCGCCGTCGAGCGTGAGGAAGTTAAAGATGTAGGGATCCTTGAGTGTCTGCTGCGCGAGGTCAGACTGGGGCGCGGGGAGCGTGGCAGCGAAGTTGGTCACAGCGTGGCCCTGGCGTTCCCGCAGACGGGTTTCGATTTGGATGGCGAGCACACTGCGCGACCAACCGTGCGCAATCGTCTGCCGGACATACCACTCACGGGCAGGGCGGTCCGGGACTTGATCGAGTATGCGCACATTGTGTCCCCAAGGGATTTGTGCAACAAGTTGTTGCACTATCTCGCGGCTGGGCCAAGCCTCGGCAAAGGCACGCATGTACTTTAGATTGCGCGGCGAGAAACCCTGCATGGCCGGGAACGCTTGGCGCAAATCAGCAGCCAGCCGGTCTATTACGCGAGAGCCCCAGCCCTCCCGGCGCTGACGCAGGAAGATCGCCCGTCCAATGTCCCAGTACAACAGGATCATTTCCTGATTGGCTGCGAGGACAGCCTTGCTTTGGGCAACACGGATTCGCTGTTTGATCTGGCGGAGCAAAAACCCGTAACCTGACGCAATTGGCGATCGCTCTGACTTCACGGTGGTCTCCCACATTCCTAACCTTTTCAGTAATTGGAGTCTGTGCGATTTGCGCCGAAAGTCCAGCACAAATAAGGCCGGCGGGGGATGCGGCAGGGCTGCATCAAGCTCCCATGCGGACCGCGAGCCGTCCCGGCTCGCAGCGCGCGGGAACGCGAGCAATGCCCATAAAACCAGGGAATCCGGGAGCGCCGGTGGTTGCTGCGAGCCGGGACGGCTCGCGCTCCGGGCGAGCTTGATGCAGCCCTGGGGATGCGGAAATCCCTTTTCTCCGGCCCGAAACGTGCTATGCTTGCCTTAGAGATAATTAGAAAGAGAGCGAACGCGATAGACGCGCTGAATTGAAAGCACTGATCGAGACCAGGAACCGCCGGACGGAGCGAGTCTTCCTCGTGGGGGTAGAACTCAAGTCCACGGCAGGGCGGTAGACTTGCGATGATTCGCTGGAGGAGCTTTCCGAGCTGGCCACCACGGCGGGCGGCGAGGTCGTGGGCGATGGCATGCAGAAGATGGCCACGCCGTGCGCCGCGACCTACATCGGCAAAGGCAAGGCCGAGGAGTTCGCCAAGCGCTGCCAGCCAGGCGGATGTGGATACGGTGATCTTCGACGACGAGCTTTCCCCCGCCCAGAGCCGCAACCTGGAACAGGCCTTTAACTGCAAGGTCCTCGACCGCACGTCGCTCATCCTCGACATCTTCGCCCAGCGCGCCCGCACGCGCGAAGGCAAACTCCAGATCGAGCTCGCGCAACTGCAGCACCTGCTGCCGCGGCTGACGCGGTTCTGGGGCCACTTGTCGCGGCAAAAGGGCGGCATCGGCATGAGAGGCGGCGAGGGTGAAACGCAGTTGGAAACGGACCGCCGCCGGGTGCAGGACCGCATCGCCCGCATTTCGCGCGAACTGGAGGTCGTGCGCCGCCAGCGCGCCATGCAGCGCAACCAGCGCCAGCGCAACCATTGGGCGCTGGCCTCGATTGTCGGCTATACCAACGCCGGCAAGTCCACCTTGCTCAACGCCCTGACCGGCGCGGAGGTGCTGGCGGAGGACAAACTGTTCGCCACGCTCGACCCGACCACGCGCCGCCTGCGCCTGCCGACCAACCAGAACGTGCTGCTGACCGACACGGTCGGTTTCATCCGCAAGCTGCCGCACGGCCTGGTCGAGGCGTTCAAGGCGACGCTTGGAGGAAGTGGTCCAGGCCGACTTGCTGCTGCACGTGGTGGATGCCAGCCATCCGGAGGCCGAGGAACAGATTCAATCCGTGGACGCCGTGCTCAGGGACATCGGCGCCGAAGGCAAGCCGACGGTGATGGTGTTCAACAAGATTGACCAGTTGAACGGCAGCCGGGAAGTGCTCTCCCGGTTCCTGGAGCGGCATCCGCACGGCGTCGCCATCTCCGCCACAACCGGCGAGGGCATCCCGGCGCTGCTGGCGGAATTGGGCACCCAGTTGCGCCCTATCCGTGAGTTCATGGAGCTTTCCGTGCCGCACGACCGGGCTGGCGTCATCGCGCGGCTGCATGAGGTCGGCCAGGTAGTGGAGCGGGATTACAACGGCGAAACCGCCCGCTTCAAGGCCCGCATCCCCCCGCACCTGCACGAGGAGTTCGCCCCCTTCGTCGTGCGGGAGTTGCAGATTGCCTAGCCCCGATAATTCACACCCTTGAGGCCGAAGGCCGGAGAGGGGCGCAAGTTCATGATTTCAAACCACGAGCACGGCTCGGGGAATGCTCTCCCCAGGGAAGAGGGCCGGGGTGGCCGTGTCCAATAACGATCCAGTCAGATTCAACGCAAAGGCGCAAAGACGCAGAGACGCAAAGACTTTGGAAGGGGTGGTTTTTGCTATCGGGGCCTCATCGTGCGGTTAATGTACCCGGCGGGCAGCACCCTCCAGACATGGCTGCGTCCTCTTTGCGTCTCTGCGTCTTTGCGTTAAACCGCTTCTCCATCGTTACGGCGAAGACTCGGGCTTGGGAACGCCGAGCTACTGCGGAACCAATTCCACCATGCACGCAGCGCGGGCGGGAAGATCAAGTTTGATCGAGCCCGCTGTTTTGCCGCAGCGTGCCGAGCCTCCGGCGGACCGCTTTCGTCCATCTGATACACGACCGTCCTCCGCGGCAGGCCGTAGGCGCCCTTCGGCAGGTCCAAGGGTAACACTGGATCGGCTCCTCCGCGATGCTGGCCACGGCGATGCCCACATTCCCATCCGGCGCGCCCCAGGCGGCCGCCAGCGCAAGCGGGCTCGTCTTCTGGTATTCCGTCAAGCCACCCTGCCGCCCGCCATAGACCCAGAGACGCGAAATGTCCAGCGTGGCGGACGGCCCGCGTAGCTCCGGCGGGCCGCAGGAATGTCCCATGGAGAAGATACTTCGCCGCCCGGCTGCGCACCCGCGCTATCCGCATCACGAAGTCCAACTTCTCCGGCGCGCTCGGTCAACTCGACCGGCAGGAAATTGGCAATGGCCGGCTGCTGGCCCCAGACGAAGGACCGCGCCTGTTCCAGGCAGAACTGGCGGTTGAACTTCGGGTCCAGCAGCTTGAGCGGTTCCTTGGGCGCAAACTCCGCCGGCCACAAGTCGTCATAGGGCGGCATGGTCAGTGAGGAGTAATTCCCGTAGAAGACGGCATAGGGATGATACACCGCATGGAAGAACGGGATAGTCTCCCACCCGCTCGGCGCGCCATAAAGCGCTCGCGGCTGACCTGCAAACTCAGCATCAGGTCCAGGTACGGCAGCCACGGCTCGCTGCAGCCTTCCCCCGCCAGCACCACCGGCTCCCCGTCGACCGGCACAGGGCGGCGGATGTCCGACTCCAGCGTGCGGAAACCCTGCATCCAATAAACCCCGCCGCCCAGCGGGTGGCCGTGGTGGGGTCGTAGCACGGCAGGCTCGTGCAGGCCTGGTCCATGTAAATCCCATCCACGCCCAGTTCGTGCACGGCGCGAACCGCCAGCCCGGCATATTTCTGCCGCCAGAACTCCGTGCCCATGCACATCGGCGCGCAAGGCGCTTGAGTGTAGGTGTTATAGACCTCGGGATGGACCTTGCCGTCCGCGCCTTTGACCGCGAACCGCTCGGCGCCCTCCTCGCGTCCAACTGCGGGTGGTCATGCCCCACAGCCGCTGGTTCATATAGACAAGCGCGTGGATGCCCTTGGCCTGCGCGGCGGCCAGCGCGTTGGTGAAACTCTCGGTGCCCTCGCGCGGCGGGAAGTATTCCGGGAAACCGGTGTCGTAAGCGCACCCATGCCACCAATGCCAGAACACGCTCACCGGCAACCCCAGCTTCTCCTGCAAGGCCACCGCCGGCCCCAAAACCCCCGGCGACCGGCCCCGGTTCCACACCCACAGCGCCGTGTCGCGCGCCCACTCCGGCACCAGACCGCGCGCCAGCCGGCTTTCCTTCGCCCAAACCTGGTTGGTCGCCCAGGCCCGGTAACGCTCCGCCGCCGTAAACCAATCGCCCTCGAAGGTGCCCACCCGAACCGAGTAAGGCAGACGCCACGCATCCGCCGACGATGCCAACCGCTCGGGCAGATGCACCACTTCGCAGCCGACATCGCCCTGCCCGTCGCCGAAGAATGCAAACGTTTTGTTCAGCGCGGCGGTGTCATCGCAGGCCACATACAGCCCCGGCCCATCCTGCCGGTAGAACGCCAGGCATTGCATAGATAGAATGCCCGGATAGGCCCACTGCTCGCGCCGCCCGCGCTTGTCCGCGCCCGCAAAGTGCTCCCGTGGCTCAGCCAGGTCTTCCCCCATCCAGAGCGGCACCGCCAGCCGCTCGTTCTCCTGGCGCGGGATATTCACGATGCGCGGAAACCGCACCTGCCCGAGCCCGAGCCCTCCCAGCCCGCTCACGCTCAATCCCCACCGGCTCATCGGCTGCCGCCGGTCCAACCGCACCACCGCCTCCACCCGCAATTCCGGCGCAGCCTTCACCCCAAATCCCTGCCACGTCACCCGCAAGCCCCGCTCCTTGCCCCGCATCACCCGGCATTCGACAGACTTCGCATCCGCCGGAACAACCACCTGGTTCGAAGCCCCCAGCGCCAGCTCCCACAGCCCCGTCCCCGACGACGCGCCCGCAAAGTTCTGCCGCGAGTGCCTATCCACCAGCCTCACCAGATCCCCCCGTTCCCGCCCCACCCCGACCTCCAATCGCCCATTCGACACCTCGACCCTGTCCGTGGCCGCCCCCGCGCTTACGCACGTCAGCAGTAAAACGCCCAGAACAACACCCTTCAGCCTACATAGACCGCATTGTGATAGCAGCTTCAATCGCCAACCAGCCTGACTGAAACGCACCTCCCAGGCAATCAGAACCGCTACACCCAGGCCAGTTTCTGCTTGCAGAAGTTCGCGATACGCGGAAAAGCGGCAGCCCTCTCTGCACCTTACACGCTTCTCTTCCCCCCTCGGGAGTTGGTTGGTTTGGCGGTTGGTCCGTTCCCCCTCACCCCGGCCCTCTCCCTTGCGGAGAGGGAGAATGCTCGCCAGGGCGGCCGCGAACCGAAAGCGCCAGGTACGCTCGGGCGACGGACTGCGAGGCTCCCTCTCCCCAAGGGAGAGGGCCGGGGTGAGGGGGAACAGGCGCACACCAAGCCGGAGTCCACAGATTCCCAAGATCCGTGTAAGGAGCAGCGCCCTCTGCCGCTTTCAAATCAGTTATCAGTGCAGGCAATCACTAGACTCGCCGGCCACCCACAAGCAGGGGGAAAGCAGGGGGAGAGCAGGGGGAGAGCAGGGGGAGAGGTCTCCCCCTGCTCTCCTCCTGCTCTCCCCCTGCTCTCCCCCTGCTGCATGATAGCCTGCGGAGGGCTGGAGTATGGCAGGAGGGGGGGTGGGCCGGGCAGCGAGAATGGCTGTTTAATGAAAGATTGAGTAACCTCAGGGGGTCATTTACCATCTGAGCCATTCGAATGAAGCGGAACCTGAATCCAGGCCCGTGCGACGATTGATTCAACCCACATGAATAACCTCCCCGCTATTATCCTGCCGCCCAAACTGAAGCTTGCCCCCGCAATCCGGGCCGCGCTCTTGCTCGCCGTCGCCCTTGCCCTCGGGCAAGCGCTCCGGGTGGTGGCCGCCGTGCCGGGCCGACCGAACATCGTGGTCATCCTCGTGGATGACATGGGCTTTTCCGACATCGGGCTGCTACGGCAGCGAGATCCCGACGCCCAACCTCGACAAGCTGGCCGCAGGCGGGCTGCGCTTCACCCAGTTCTACAACACGGGCCGGTGCTGCCCGACCCGGGCCTCGGTGCTCACCGGGCTCTACCCGCACCAGGCGGGCGTAGGGCACATGATCGAAGACGGCGGCGAACCGGGCTATCGCGGGACGGCTCAACGACCGCTGCGTCACCATCGCCGAAGTGCTGGACGGGGCGGGCTACTTCACGGCCATGAGCGGCAAATGGCACGTGGGGCAGAACCACGGCATCGTCCCCTGGGAACGGGGTTTCCAGCGCAGCCTCAACTCCCCGGCGGGCGGCTTCTACTACGCCCAAGGCAAGCAGGATCGGCTGTTCCTCAACGGCAAGGCGCTCGCGGACGATGCGCCGGAGCTGCCCAAGAACTGGTACACCACGGACCTCTATACCGACTTCGGCATCAAGTTCATTGACGAGGCGCTCGCGGCGAAGAAGCCCTTCTTCCTCTACCTGGCCTACAACGCGCCGCACTTCCCGTTGCAGGCGCCCGGCGGACGAGATCGCGCGGTTCCGCGGCAAGTACAAGATCGGCTGGGACAAGCTCCGCGAGCAACGCCACGCCCGGCAGATCGAACTGGGGGTCGTGGACAAGGCCTGGCCGCTCTCGCCGCGGCCTGACGCAGTGGCCGCGTGGGACACTTGAGCGACGCGGAGAAGGACCGTTTCGATCACATCATGGCCATCTACGCGGCCTGCGTCGCCCACATGGACACGGCGGTAGGCCGGCTGGTCGCGGCGCTCAAGCAACGCAGCGTGCTCGACAACACGCTCATCCTGTTCCTGTCCGACAACGGCGGCAACGCCGAGAGCGGTCCGCGCGGCCGGCTCGAAGGCGCTAGCCCGGGTGGCGTCGGCTCCACGGTCTTCTGCGGGCAATCGTGGGCCACGCTGGAGAACACCCCCTTCCGCCGCTACAAGCATTACAACCACGAGGGCGGCATTTCGACGCCGCTGATCGCGCACTGGCCGGCCGGCATCGCGGGGCGGGGCGAATTTCGCCAGCAACCGGGCCACCTCGTGGACATCATGGCCACCTGCGTGGACCTGGCGGGCGCCAAATACCCGGCGGAGTTCCACGGCCAGGCGATCCAGCCGATGGAAGGCCGCAGCCTGGCGCCGGCGTTCGGCAACCAGCCGATCCAGCGCGACGCGCTCTACTGGGAGCACGAAGGCAACGCGGCCATCCGCGTGGGCGATTGGAAGCTGGTGCGGCTGGGCCGAAACGGCCCTTGGGAGCTCTACAACCTCAAGACCGACCGCACCGAGCTGCACGACCTGGCCGCCGCCGAACCCGCTCGCGCGGCAGACCTGACCGCCAAATGGGAAGCCTGGGCCGAGCCGGGCAAACGTCAAACCTTATCCCCCGCCAGGCGCCAACAAGAAGAAGGGCAAGAGAGGGAAGAAGAGACAATCAGCCCCCGCTGCTTAGCGCTTCAGGTCATGAGTGCGATGACGTATTCTCACAGGGCACGGATGCGTTTTGGCGCGAAGCGTTTGGAGTGCGAGGTATTCCCCCGCCTTTGGGTCCTGCTCGAAAGCGGGGGGATACGTGCTCGATACACATATCTGGTAATGGTGGAGCATCGAGCACTGCGGATGTCCTGTTTCCCCTCACCCCTGCCCTCTCCCTCAGGGAGAGGGAGAACCATCGTCAGGCAGGGACTGAAGCCCAAGCGCTTGGGGTTTCCCAAAGCTTGGCTCTGCGGCTCCCTCTCCCTGAGGGAGAGGGCAGGGGTGAGGGGAAACGGACCTCCCGAATCCAGACAGCGTACCCCAGCGGGGGTTGAGATCTGGGTAAAGAGCAGGGGAATACCCCGCACCCCAGACACTTCGCGCTATAGGAATCTGCGTCCCCTCGTAGGGCACGGTGCTTACGTTCGAACATACTTGGCATGAAAAAGCTGCTCATCACCGTTCTCCTTGCCGGGTTCGGCCTGGCCCCCGCGCTGCGCGCGGCCGAGCCGGCGCGGCCCAACTTCCTGTTCATCTACACCGACGACCAGCGCTGGGACGCGATGGGTGTGGCGCAGCGCGAGGAAGGGAAGAAGGCCCGCTTTCCGTGGTTCAAGACGCCGAACATGGACCGGTTGGCGGCCGAGGGCGTCCGGTTCCGCAATGCGTTTGTGACCTGTTCGCTCTGTTCGCCCGAGCCGCGCGGCGTTTCTCACCGGTCGCTACAATCACCTGAACGGCGTCGTCAACAACCACACGCCCTTCCCGACCAACAGCGTCACCCACGCCACCGTGCTGCGCGCCGCCGGCTACACCACGGGCTACATCGGCAAATGGCACATGGGCAGCCAGCGCGGCCAGCGGCCCGGGTTTGACTTCTCAGCCAGCTTCGTGGGCCAGGGCCGCTACGAGGATTGCCCGTTCGAGGTCAACGGGGTGACGCGCCGCACCAAGGGCTGGGTGGATGACGTCGCCACGGACTTCGCGATTGAGTTCCTGCGGACCAACCGGGCCGGGCCGTTCCTGCTGGTCGTCGGGTTCAAGTCGCCCGCATGGCCCGCGGACACCGCCGGACCGGCTGAAAGACGCGTTTGAAGGCGAGGTGTCCCGCCCGGCGGTCAACCGGGATGCCCGGCCGCCCTATCTGGGGCCAGCGGGCCAGGCCGGCAGTGAGCAGAAGGCCGCCGAACGTTCTGCCGGGCCGCTCGATTACTTCCGGTGCATTGCCGGCGCGGACCAGAACCTGGGCCGCCTGCTGGCGGCGCTCGACGAGTTGGGGTTGGCGGAGAACACCATGGTGATTTACACCAGTGATAACGGCTACTATCTCGGCGACCACGGCCTGGGCGACAAACGCTCCGCCTATGACGAGAGCATGCGCATTCCGCTGCTTGCTGCGCTATCCGAAGCTGGGCGTCAAAGGAATCGTGATTGACGAGCCGGTGCTCAACATTGACCTGGCGCCCACGCTCATCCAGTACGCCGGGCTGCCCGTGCCCGCGCAGATGCAAGGCCGCAGTTGGCGGCCCTTGCTCGAACGGAAAGCCTACGAAAAACCGGCCGCCTGGCGGAATGCGTTCTTCTACGAATACTTCTTCGAGCGTCCGCTACGCCGTGCCCACGCTGTTCGCCGTCCGCACCCGGAGTGCCAAGCTGATCAAATACCCGGGCCACGATGACTGGACCGAGATGTTTGACCTCGCAAAGGACCCTTACGAGATGAAGAATCTCTGCCGTGAGCCGGCCTCGGCCGAGTTACAGGCAGCGCTGGATGCCGAATACGAGCGCCAAAAGCAGGCGGCCGCCTTCGTCTTGCCCCCCTATGACTCGGACGCCGTCGAGGCTGCCGCCCGGAAACCGCCTCGAGGCGTGGGTGCTCGATTACCGCTTCGACCAGGATGATGGCGACAAAGTGGTGGACGCGTCCGGCAAAGGCAACGACGGCCACGCCCACAACGCGCCGCTTGACGGAAGGGCGCAAGGGGCGAAAGGCCCGGCGCTTCGAAGGCCAGGGGCTGCATCGCCGTGCCGAAGTCGCCCAGCCTCAATCCGGCGGTGAGCAGTTGGACGGTCGAGGTAGCCTTCAAGGCCGATGCCCCCGACGGCGTGCTGCTCGCGCAAGGCGGCGCGCGATTGGGCTACTGCCTCGCGCTGGAAGGAGGCAAACCGGTGTTCACCGTTGTCGGGCAGCGTCGGCAGACCCGCGTCGCCGCCGCCGAAGTAGAGACCGTGGGCGTATGGACTACCGTTCGCGCCGACATCACGCCCCAAGCCGTGTCGCTGGCCGTGGATGGCGCGCCGCCCGTTCGCGAAGCCCCCTCCAGCAGCCTGATCGCACCAGCCCAATGACGCGCTGCAAATCGGCGACGGACCTCGGCACCGCGGTGCTGGGGGAGCCAACCCGCCCGACTTCCGCGGCCTGATCGAATCGGTGCGCATCTACAGTGGCAAAGCGCCGGCCCGGTAACCCAGGCTCAGCCGGGCAGGGCGGTAATACAGCCGACCGATTTATCGGTGGTACGTAGGCTGGGGGGAGCGCAAGTCCCGTCAGGGACGAAAGAATTCTGCCGTCCCTGAAGGGACTTATCGCCCCCGCCGCTTCATACCCACCGATAAATCGGTGGGCTTTGCTCTACCGCCCTGCCGGGCTGCAGGGCTGCATCAAGCTCGCCCGGAGCGCGAGCCGTCCCTGGCTCGCAGCAACCACCGGCGCTCCCGGATTCCCTGGTTTTATGGGCATTGCTCGCGTTCCCGCGCGCTGCGAGCCGGGACGGCTCGCGGTCCGCATGGGAGCTTGATGCAGCCCGTGGCAGGGCTGAGTGACAGCTTAAATTGACTTGCTGTAACCCAACCTGCTGCTTACTGTGGCATGATGCTCGCGAACCTCAAGGCTTGCTTGGTTTGCCTGCTGGCCGCGGGCCCCGCCGTGGCCGCTCCCCAGCATTCGCCACCGCCTAACATTATCGTCATCCTCGCCGACGACCTCGGCTACGGCGACGTGCATTGCTATAACGCGGAATCGAAGATCCCCACGCCGAACCTGGACCGCCTCGCGGCTGAAGGGATGCGCTTCACCGATGCGCACGCGCCGGATTCCGTCTGCACGCCGACGCGTTATGGGGTGCTGACGGGCCGCTACTGCTTCCGCTCGCGGCTCAAGGCCGGCGTGCTGCCGCCGTGGGGCGCGCCGCTGATCGAAGAGGGCCGGCTCACGCTTCCCGGTCTGCTGCGCCAGCACGGCTACGCCACCGCCTGCATCGGCAAATGGCACCTGGGCTGGGATTGGCCAACCAAAGACGGCCAGCCCCCCTCCAGCAAGGACGGCCTGGGCAACGTGGACTTCACGAAGCCCATCCCCAACGGTCCGACAACGCGAGGCTTCGACTACTACTTCGGCGTGGACCTGCCCAACTACCCGCCCTATTGCTTCATTGAGAACGACCGCACCGTGGGTTTGCCCTCGGTGCCGGCGCCGTTGCAAAAGGGCGCCATCAATCGGCCCGGCCCGATGCTGCCCGGCTGGAGCCTGACCAACATCCTGCCCGAAATCACACGCCGGGCGGTGCGGTATGTCGAGGAGGCCGCCCAAAGCACCAAACCATTCTTCCTCTATTTCCCGCTCACCGCGCCGCATTACCCCGTCGTGCCCGCGGGGGAGTTCAAAGGCCGCAGCCAGGCGGGCGACTATGGCGATTTCGTCGCGCAGGTGGATTCGACTGTGGGCGACGTGATCGGCGCGCTGGCCCGCACCGGTCTGGCGACCAACACGCTCGTCATCTTCACCAGCGACAACGGGCCGGAGTGCGTTGAGGTTGACCCCGGCGCTTACGCCCGCATCCGCCGCTACGGCCACTGGAGCATGGACGACTTGCGCGGCGTCAAGCGCGACACCTGGGAAGGCGGCCATCGCGTAGCCGTTCCTGGCGCGTTGGCCGGGCCATATCCCGACGGGCGCGACGAGCGCCGAGACCATCTGCCACGTGGACCTGATGGCCGACGTGCGCGGCGATCCTCGGCGCGAAGCTGCCGCCCACAGCGGGCGAGGACAGCTATAACATCCTGCCCGCGTTGCTGGGCAGGAAACTCAAGCACCCCATACGCGAAGCCACGGTGCTGCACGGCGGCAACGGCAAGTTCGCCATCCGGCAGGGTGACTGGGTCCTGATTGACGCCCCCACCGGCGACGGCAACGGCGGCAGAGAACCGCCCCGGCGAACCCGAATGGTTCAAGCAGGAGCGCGGCTACACGAAGAACGAGTTCCCCGGCGAACTCTACAACCTGCACGACGACCTTATCCAGCGCCGCAACCTCTACGGCGAGAAGCCCGAAGTGGTCCGCCGTCTCAAAGCCCTGCTGGAGAAGTACAAAGCGGCAGGCCGCAGCACGCCCGGCCCGACGCTGAAAGACTCACCGGTGTCGCAATGAGGCCACTCAAAACTGCCTGGTATATCTCACCACCACCGTTTTCGGGTCATTGATTTCCACGGCCGATTCCAGGCAGGCAGCCTGTTCCAGGATCGGCATGGCGACCTGGTCGTCCGGCACTGATTCAAGCCCGAGTTGGTGCCCGTTGATCGCGCTGGGGAGCAGCGGAACCATTTGGAGGGCGGATTTGCAAAGCCTCCAGCATGTCCGCCACCAGCCGGTGCCCGATGTTCACGAGCCAGGCCAGGACCTCGTTCCTGGGGCATCTGAAGATATCTTGATAAAGGAAGACCAGCTCCCGCGGCAGAACGGGGAGGACAAAAGCGACAGCCGCGTGCCAGTCTTGCCGGATGAGCCGGTAATCCTTTACTCGCAACAGGGTGCGAATCTCTCCGTCGAGACAGGGCTGCAAGGAGCGCAGGAACTTCAGCTCGACGAAATCAATCCGGCCCGCCTGGTTGAAGCGATGCGAGATTTTCACCCGGCCCCGCTTCAGGTCGAACTCGCCATTGAAGCACGTGGAAAAGATCACGTGATCGTAGGCGGACTGCACCTGTATCCAGTAGCCGCCAGCCTGGCCGCCGTAATTGCGCTTGGCCGACGGCAAGCGGGCGGGCGCGGGCCTCGTTTCCAGGCGGTTGCGGATACGGTCCAGCCGCTGGAAGTAATCGCTGGCGGGAGAGAAGGAATTTTGGCGGAGGAACTCATGGGCGGAATGGAGTTCCGTAGGTCAACCGGCGGCCCGAGGTGAATCCTCGACTCCAGGGCTTCGATCATGCCTCGCGCCAGCCGCTTATGGTCTTTAGTGGCCATAGTCTGAACCAACCATAATCGCGGACGGCTGGTCGCCAACTGTGCGTTTGGATGCACAGAGCCAACTGCCGCAAACCGGCTTTCGCAGATTTTGTCAAGCGCAGGGCAATAAACACACGACTATTACCTTTAATCATTTGTTGCACCGCCCTCGTTTGGGGTTATGTTGCCAACATGGATTGGCAACAGATGGTGTCGTTATTGATTGTTGCCTCCGCAGGGGTTCTGTTGGTGCGGGGCAAGCTTCGGCGGCGCGGATTCAGCTTCGAGCGGAACACGCACTGCGGATGTGCTGGGGTTCACGAGTCATCCCCACAAAGTTCGATAGTGTTTCGTGCGCGCAAAGGTGAGCGGCCCGAAGTGTTGGTGAAAATGCGATGAAAGAGAGCTTGTGCCGCCGCCCCGGCTAAGTTAGTTGTTTTTCTGCTGAAGATGGCCATGTGCAAAGTTAGTTCGTCGGTGCATTTCGTGACGCGGTCTGCCGCGGGAGCGCAGGAGGTTTCGGCCAGGGCGCATTGGGTGCCCAATACAGACGTCTATGCGACGGACAATGGACTGGTCGTCAAGGTGGAACTGGCGGGGATGCGAAGCGAGCACCTGGAGATCACGGTGGAGGGAAACCGGATGCGAATCTCAGGCAACCGGCCGGATGGGTGCCGGGCGGCCAAGTGCAGCTTCCTGGTGATGGAAATCAACTACGGTCCGTTCGAGAGCTTGCTGGAGCTGCCACAGGGCTACGATTTAAGCCAGGCCAAGGCGGCGTACCTCAACGGGTTCTTGCGGATTGACGTGCCTCTGGCTCAGCGGCACGTGAAGAACACCAAGGTGCCGGTTGCCGAGGGGAACTAATCTCATTCCTGAACTGTTATCAGGGCGGCGGCATCTGAACTGCTGAATGGCACGACCATGACCTCGCCCGAAACCGAGTTTATTAGCATCCTGGGAGCTGCCGGCGGTCCTGAGGCCTCTCCCAGAGTCTCCACGCGCTCCCTGCCCGAGACCCTGCCCATCCTGGGTTTGTCCGACATTGTGATCTTCCCCGGGATGGTGGCGCCGCTGCTGGTCGAGACGGCGCAGAGCACGAAACTCATTGACGACGTGGTGGGCGGGGATCGTTTGCTGGGCGTGGTCTTGCAGCGCAACCCGGAGGCGGAGAACCCGCTGCCGGCCGAGATGTACGAAGTGGGCTGCGCGGCGCGGGTGCTGAAAATGCTCAAGTTCCCCGACAATACCGTGCGCGTGCTGGTCGAGGGGCTGTGGCGCATTCAGATCAAGGAATATCCCACCACCACACCCTACTTGTGCGCGAAGTTCGAGCTGCTCAAAGACCTGAAGGAGGACTCGGTGGAGCTGACGGCGATGATGCGCAACGCGCAGGGCCAGTTCCAGGAGATCATCAAGCTCTCGCCCGCGCTGTCCGAACAGATCAAGATCGCGGCGCTCAACACCGAGGATCCGGGGCAATTCGCGGACCTCATCGCGGTGAACCTCAACCTGAACCTGGAGGAGCGGCAGAAGCTGCTGGAAACCAACTCCGCCAAGGAACGGCTCACGCGGCTGTTGCCGATGCTCAACCGCGAGCACGAGGTCCTGACGCTCAGCTCCAAGATTCAAAGCGAGGTGGCCACCTCCATCTCCAAGACCCAGCGCGACTTCTTCCTGCGCGAGCAGATGCGGGCCATCCAGCGCGAGCTGGGCGAGACAGACCCCAACGCCAGCGAAATCCGGATGCTGCGCGAGAAGATCGAGCAAACAGCCGCTGCCGGCCGAGGCCAAGACAGGTGGCGACGCAGGAACTGGAACGGCTGCAGCAGATGCCCCCGGCGGCGGCCGAATACGGCGTGAGCCGGCATTACCTGGATTGGATTCTGAGCCTGCCGTGGATGAAGGAGACGGAGGACAAGATTGACCTGGCCGAAGCCGAACGGATTCTCAACGAGCAGCATTTCGGGCTGACGAAGGTGAAGGATCGGTTGCTGGAGTTCCTGGCGGTCATCAAACGCCGAAAGCAGATCAAAGGACCGATCCTCTGCCTGGTCGGCCCGCCCGGCGTGGGCAAGACCTCCCTGGGCCACAGCGTCGCCGACGCGCTGGGCCGGAAGTTCGCGCGCATCTCCCTGGGCGGTATGCGGGATGAGGCGGAGATTCGCGGGCATCGCCGCACGTACGTGGGTGCCCTCCCCGGGCGCATCATCCAGACCCTGCGGCGCGTCGAAAGCCGGAACCCCGTCATCATGCTGGACGAAGCTGGACAAAGTGGGCGCGGATTTTCGGGGCGACCCGGCGTCGGCGTTGCTGGAAGTGCTGGACCCCGCGCAGAACAACTCGTTCACCGATCACTACCTGGATTTGCCGTTCGACCTTTCGCGGGTGTTGTTCATCACCACCGCCAATTGGCTGGAGCCGGTGCATCCGGCGCTGCGGGACCGGCTCGAGGTGATCGAACTGCCCAGCTACACGGAGTCCGAGAAGCTGCAGATCGCCAAGCGTTACCTGTTGCCGCGCCAGTTGGAGGAGCACGGCCTGACCAAAAAGGAAGTGAGGATTCCCGACGCCACCTTGCGGCGGGTGATCCACGATTACACGCGCGAGGCCGGGGTGCGGCAGTTGGAGCGGGAGATTGCCGCCCTGTCGCGCAAAGCGACGCGCCGCATCGTGAGCAACGGGCACATCGGCAAACCGCTGGTCCTCGCGCCCGACGTCCCTGCGGGATTACCTGGGCGCGGCGAGGTTCGTCAACGAAACCGCGGAGACCATCAAAGAGTGCGGCATCGCCACTGGGCTGGCCTGGACGCCGGTGGGGGGCGAAATCCTCTTTATCGAAGCGACGCGGATGCCGGGCAAAGGCAGTTTGCTGCTGACCGGTTCACTGGGCGAGGTGATGAAAGAGAGCGCGCAGACCGCGGTGAGCTATTTGCGCAGCCAGGCCGAGACCGCTCGGCATTGACCTCGCCGATTACGCCAAGTACGACCTCCATATTCACGTGCCGGCGGGCGCGACGCCGAAGGACGGGCCCAGCGCTGGCGTAACCATCGTGGCGGCACTGGCGTCCCTGCTGACCCGGCGGCGGGTGCGGTCGGACGTGGCGATGACCGGGGAAATCAGCCTGCGCGGGCGGGTGATGCGGGTAGGGGGCATTAAGGAGAAAGTGCTGGCCGCCGCGCGGTTCGGCATCAAGCATCTCATTCTGCCGGAGCAGAACCGTGGCGGACTGGAGCGAAGTGCCGGAAGAGGTCCGGCACAAGCTGCAAGTCCATTTCATCCGGCACATCTCGGAACTTCTGCCGCTGGCACTGCGGGAAAAATGAAGGAGAACAGCGACCAGATCAGGCTTCTTGTTCTCTCCACGCCTCAGCGAAAGGCAGGCGGTCAAACCCGAAGGCCGAAACCCGAAGGCCGAAAGAAGGCCGAAACCCGAAACCCGAAACCAACCGCCTGTTCATTACGGCGCAGACGAAATGACCCCAGGCGCCGAGGCCAGCCAACGCCCGCTGGCGGAAGTGGCGCGTGCCACCTTTGGCGGTTCGCCTCTTCGGATTTCGGAATTCGGCCTTCTTTCGGCCTTCGGGTTTCGGCCTTCGGATTTCCCGCGCTCCGCACGCGCAAGCCGGGAACGTGCAGGAGCCGGGTTCTTTTGCCGATCCCTCCTGCTGCTCCTTGCTTCTTCCCCGGCTGGTCTCGGCCCAGCGCCAGAACGAGCCTCGGCCCGCGCCGCTCAATCCGGTCGAGGCCAAAGAGCAGGCGCGCGCGCTGGTGGCCGATATGCTGGCCCAAACGCCGGAGCAGAACACCACCAACACCGGGCTGGGTGAGAATCCGCGACGGCGAGGGCAACGAACGCCAGATCCCGATGCGCTTCGAGACCACTTCCACGCCGACCAACTGGGTGAGCGTCTATGAAACCCTGTCCTCCGCCGGCGGGCCCGGCGGGAGTGAAGTTGGCCGTCATTCACTCGGGCGAGCGGCCCAATCGTTATGAACTGACCCAGCCTGCCGCGCCCGGCCCACCAACACCGTCACCAGGGAGCTGACGCCGGAGCAAACGATGGCGCCCTTCGCCGGCTCCGATTTCTGGATTGGCGACCTGGGCCTGGAGTTCCTGCACTGGCCCGCGCAGCGGTTGTTGAAGAAGGAGATGCGGCACAGCAAATCCTGCGACGTGCTCGAGAGCATCAACCCCGCCCCCGTCCCCGGCGGCTATGCGCGGGTCGTTTCCTGGATTATGATCGAAAGCCCGCACGGGATTGTTCACGCGGACGCTTACGATGCCCAGGGCAAGCTCCTCAAGCAGTTCGATCCCAAAGACCTCGAAAAGGTGAACGGCGAATACCGGGTGGACGAGATGCAGATGCGCAACCGGCAGACCGGGTCCCGGACGGTGATCAAGCTGAACTTCGGCCAGGAGTGAGCCGAGGAACTATCCGCGAATTGCGCTAATTGACGCGAATTAGGGGACGAGGTCGTCAGGCAGCGGGAGACAGGGCGAAGTCCACCACAAAACAATTCGCGTCAATTAGCGCAATTCGCGGATAACTGCCGCGGTCAATTCCCCGTGACATCCCGCCGCGGGCTGCTGTCTAATCGCCAGTGAACACTATCGTGAGCGAGCCGCGGACAGAACGTGAGTGTCCGGACGAGCCGCAGGCCGGGCTGGGGTCGTCCGAATTCGGGGAGCTGTACACGGAGCACAGCCGCGCCATCTATTACTTGTGCCTGCGCCTGCTCAGCGATCCGGACAAGGCGGAGGACGCAACCCACGACGTGTTCCTGAAGGCCTTCCGCAAGATGCACCAGTTCCGCGGGGAATCCTCCTGGCGCACCTGGCTGTATCGCATTGCGATCAACCATTGCCGCAACCTGCAAGCCGCGTGGCACGAGCGGCACATGCTGAGCAACGCGGACGAGGCGGTCTGGGAAACGACGCCGGCCCAGACGGATTCGCCCGCTGCGGGTGCTGGAGACCAAGGAACTGGGCCAGCGCATTCAGAAGACGCTCGACGGGCTTCCCCCGGAATATCGGCTGCTGCTGCTGCTGGTGGCCGATGACCAATTGAGCTATGAACAGGTCGGCGCGCTGACCGAACAAACCGCCGACGCGGTGCGCGGCAAGCTGCACCGCGCCCGCAAGGCTTTCGCCGCCCTGTTTCCTAGCAAACCGCTTGAGGTGCAGATATGAAACGTCAGACCAAACTTACCCAGCAGGAGCAGGAACAACTCGCCGCCGCAGCAACAGCAAACGCAGTCCTCGTCCCCGCAGGAGTTCGCCAGCGTGGAGGAAATGCTGCGGCACGATGCGCTGCACACACCCGGTGCCGCCCACCATCGGCCACCGGCTGGCGGAATCCGATCAAGCAATTGCCCCCCCCCTCCGCCCGCGCCTGGTGGCGGCGCTTCTTCGGAGGGTGAGAGCCATAAATGAGTTGCCTTGATGAGACCTATCCGCAAATGTGACGCCCATTGACGCGATTTGGGAAATGACCTCCTTAACTAACGACAAGCTCAGTCGGGCTCAAAGGAGAAATACATTCGCGGCAATTCGCGTCATTCGCGGATGACATGCAGCCTATGAACTTCCAGACTGAAATCGAGATCCTCATCCGCGCCCGCTACCCGATCCTCTACGTGATCACGAGCGAGGAAATGCGCGTGCAGCAGATCCTCGTGGAGATCGCCGCCAGGCGGCAGAAGAAGGTCTTCGAGTGGACCTACAGCTCCGGGCATCGTGCCCGCGGGCGCGTCCATCCAGTCCCAGAAAGGCCGCAACCCGGCCACCAAAGAACCGCTGGCGGCGCTGGACCTGGTGATTGACCAGGTCGAGCCGGCCATCTTCCTGTTCAAGGACTTCCATCCGTTCCTCACCCGGAGCAACTTCGCCGTCATCCGCCGGCTGAAAGACATCGCGCTGCACCTGAAGAACAGCCGGAAGACCATCGTGCTCATCTCGCCGGTAATGGAGATTCCCGGCGGAGCTCGACAAAGAGATCACGGTCATCAACCTTCCCCCGCCGGCCAAGGAAGACCTGGGCGCGCTGCTCGACAAAGCAATCGAAGACCTGCGGGACTCGCGCACGTGCGAAATCGAGTTGGATGGAGAGGGGCGGGATCGGCTATTGCAGGCGGCGCTCGGGTTGACGCTCGGGGAGGCGGAGAATGTGTTCGCCAAGATCATCGTCAAGAACCAGCGCCTGAGCGCCGAGCACGTCAACGAGGTCTTCGCCGAGAAGCAGCAAATCATCCGCAAGAGCGGGCTGCTGGAGTATTACGCGGCCGAGGAGGATTTTGCCAGCGTGGGCGGCCTGAGCGTATTGAAGGACTGGGTGAGCAAACGTGCGGTAGCCTTCACGGCTGAGGCACGCGCCTTTGGCCTGCCTCCGCCGAAGGGAGTGCTGCTGCTCGGCGTGCAGGGCTGCGGCAAGAGCCTGTGCGCCAAGGCCGTGTCCCGGCTCTGGCAACTGCCCCTGCTGCGCTTCGACATGGGCCGCATGTTCGGCAGCCTCGTCGGATCGTCGGAGGAGAACGTCCGCCGCGCCATCGCGTGTCGCGGAATCCATCGCGCCCGCCGTGCTGTGGGTGGATGAGATAGACAAGGCGTTCAGCGGCTCCCAAAGCTCCGGTGTGACCGATGGCGGCACGACCGCCCGTGTGTTCGGCACCTTCCTAACCTGGCTTTCCGAGAAGAGCGCGCCGGTGTTCGTGGTTGCCACCGCCAACGACGTCTCCCAGCTCCCGCCCGAACTGCTGCGCAAGGGGCGGCTGGACGAAATCTTCTACGTTGACCTGCCGCTGGACGGAGGAACGGGCCGAGATCTTTCGCATCCACCTGGCCAAGCGCAATCGCAACCCCGGCGAGTTCGACCTCCCGGCCCTGGCGGCGGCGAGCCAGGAGTTCAGCGGCGCCGAGATCGAAGAGGCCATCATCAGCGCGCTTTACGACGCGTTTTACGCGAAACAGGAACTGGCCACCGCCCATGTGTTCGCCACCCTCAGCCAGACCGTGCCCTTGGCCAGGACAATGGCCGAGAAGATCGCCGAGCAGCGCAACTGGGCCATTGGCCGCGCCCGCAACGCCAGTCTCCCCCGCCCGACGTAGGAGAAGCAGTTCCGGCCTCACCACTGGTCACTCGCCTTGGCCGCGCCTCGGCGGCAGTCCTGGTCCAATTTGACATCCAGCCGGCGAGGCGTACGGTCATCGAAATGAGCCCCTCTGACAATAACTTCTCTGCCCGACACAGAGCTCGGAAGCGACGATTCTTGCTGTGCTTGGCGTGCTTGATCTCGGCGTGCTTTGGTTTGGGTTTGGACACGGGCCATGCTGCCGCAGCGGTCATTTACTCCACGGGTTTTGAAGCCAGCGAGGGCTACAGCACCAACCTCGATCTGGCAGGCCAAAACGGGTGGATACAGGCCGGGTCCGGCGGGAATGGCCTGTTCACTGATGTCTTTCCCGGGCAGGGCCAGCAGGCCTACATTGGTTTAAATCCGCCCTCGCCTGGCGACGACTATCTGTTTGTTTATCAGCCCCTCAATAAAGCCCTCTCCAACGCTCAGTTCTCGGTGACGATGAGCGTGTTTGACTCCAGCAATACCAACTGGGATGATTTTTACTGGAGCGTGTATAACCAGCAGGGCGACGCGCTGTTCAGCCTGGATTTCGATAATTATGAACTCGCGCTCTACTATTACCTCGATAACACCAACGGCCGAGTAAACTCTGACCTGCAATTCACGAACGGCGGCGCCTACCCGCTGAGCATGGACCTTGATTTCGCCAACAACCGCTGGAGCGCCATGTTCAACGGCGCGCTGGTGGCCACCAACCAGCCGATCACCACAATCGGCGCGCCCCTCAACCTGGGCGACATTGACGCCGGCTGGGTCATCTACGACACGAATGCCCCGGGAAACAATTACATGGTCTTCGACAATTACCTGGTCACCGCTTCGCTCCCACCGCCTCAACTCAACTGGCTCGGAATGCTGGACGGGGCGCCAGTCCTGCACCTGGTCGGCACACCGGACATGGTCTTTGCGATTGAGGCCTCCACCAATCTTGCGCAATGGAGCCCGCTTGCGACAAATGTCGCAACCGGCGGCTCCTTCGACTACGTGGACCATGGGACCACTGGCTTGCCCAGCCGGTTCTACCGCGCGCGCTGGGTGCCCTAGCGTTCAGCCCGTTACCAGTCAAAGCTTCTACGCCTTACGCCAGGACTTGAAAGATTCGGCAAACCTGCTGACTCCGGTGGGCTACGTCGCGAAGCGTCTTGGACTGCGGCTGTCCTCTGCCGCTTTTCGATGACTCCGCAAGCCCGAAAGCGGCAGAGGACAGCCGCAGTCCAAGACGCTTCGCGAGGCAATAAGCGGGTTGGCCGAATGGAGAATGCAGAAGGACCCCGAATGGCCGGCCCAGCCACGCCCAGGCCCGGTCCAAGTCTGGGGCAGGCCACGAGGTAGCCAACCGCTAGGCAACTGGTAGGCAACCGGTCCGATGTGGATCGGATCCACATCGGACCGGTTGCCTACCAGTTGGCTACTGGTTAGCCAGTAGTAGGCCTGGAGGGGGCTTGAGGGGGGGCTGGAGGGAGTCGGGAGCAAAGTTGGCTCAGGCTCGGGAATCGGGGCGTAACGGCTCAGTGGCTGGGAAGCTACGAGGGCGCCCTCGCACCTGTGCTCAGCGACCGTTGAAAAGCCCGTGCGCTGGCTGAACCTTAAGCAAGCCCCATTCGGCTCTGGCTCCTAAAGCTGGGCATCGCTCAAGTGATCCGTGTGCGAGATGGAGAAGCCGCGCAAGGCAAGATTGCGCAACAGTTCCCAGAGGATGGGGGATAACCCGACCGGCCCGGCTTTGGCCGGTGCGTGAGCCGGGGCTAAAGAGAAGCGGCGCAGCCAGCGAAGACTGCGCCAGAGGGAAGACGGTGCCGCAGTAGCGCGTTCGCGGCCGCCGCCCTTCCAATCCCTTTCGGGGAACACGGCAACATCCTCCACCCGGCGCGGAGCCGCAACGCCGGGGATTACGTACCAGGGGGTACGTAATTCAGCGGATGGCCCTGGCCCGGGGTGGTGGGAATCTGCCAAAGGGGGAGAGGGCGCCGAAGGCGGCAGAGGGGTTCGTTGCTGGGTTCAAAGCCCGAACCGGCTCGGGAAGTTCTCTCCATCGCCGGGCGTGGCATGTCCGGCTGGTGTTTATCCCCAGTGGCGTCCGCGGGGACAGGCGTTTCCGCCGAACAGGGCAGGGCCAACTTTTTTCGTTTCACCGCAGGCGCGCATTGACAACGGCGGTTTCCCCACTAGGCTTTTACCAACGATCCACGACGAACGTGTGTAGTGCAAAATAAACCGTGGCTGAAAAAGACGATTATCTGGCAGACATCCTGGTTGACCTGGGATTCGTCACCGCCGAGACAGTAGCCGAGGCGCGGCAGGAGGCCCAGGCCGACCGGGGTCGGAGTGGTGGACCTGCTGGTGGCCAACAAGGTCGTGCGCCCGGCCGACGTTACGCAGGCCAAGGCCGCGCATTTCGGCGCGGAGGTCGTCAACCTGAGCGAGTTGCAAGATTGCCGACGATGTCATCGCCACCGTCCCGCGGCACATCGCGCGCAAATACCGGGTCGTGCCGGTCTTCAAGCACGACAACAGCGTCACGGTGGCGCTGGCCGACCCTTCGGACCTTGGACACCATTGACAGCCTGGCGCATCTGCTGCACGCGGACATCGAGCTGCGGGTGGCCTCGGAGGCCGACATCGAGTCGGCCTTGAGCCGGTATTACGCGGAGCGGAGCGGCGCGGCGACCGATCCGCGTCTCCAGGAGGTTATCGAGGACCTCACGCGCGAGCACGTCGAGATCGAGGCGGCGGCGGCGACCGACGGCGCGGTGGTGGAAGCCGATGCGCCGCTGATCAAGCTGGTCAATTCGATCATTACCGAGGCCTTCAAGATGCGGGCCTCGGACATTCACCTGGAGCCGCTGGTCGAAGGTCTTCCGCATGCGCTACCGGATTGACGGCGTGCTGCACGAGGTCAAGGCCCCGCCCAAACGGCTGCAGGCGGCGATGATCAGCCGCCTCAAGATCCAGTCCAACATGTCCATCTCCGAGCACCGGATTCCCCAGGACGGGCGTATCCAGACCTCGGTGGGCACCAAGCTCATTGACTTGCGCGTGTCCTGCCTGCCGACCAATCACGGCGAAAGCATCGTCATGCGTATCCTGGACAAGGAAGGGCTGCGGCTGGGCCTGCCGGAGCTGGGCTTTTTCACCGATGACCAGCAGACGTTCGAGCGGCTGATCGGCCTGCCGGACGGCATCCTGCTGGTGACCGGGCCCACCGGTTCGGGCAAGACGACGACGCTCTATTCCTGCCTGCACTTCATCAACCGGCCGGACCGCAAGATCATTACCGTCGAGGACCCGGTGGAATACCTGCTGTCGGGCATCAACCAGGTGCAGGTCAACGAGGCCGTCGGGCTGACGTTTTTCGGCGGCGCTGCGCGCGATCCTGCGCCAGGCGCCGAACGTCATCATGATCGGGGAAATCCGCGACCTGGAGACGGCGACCATCGCCATCAATGCCTCGCTCACCGGGCACCTGGTCTTCTCGACGCTGCACACCAATGACGCGCCGAGCGCGGTCACCCGGCTCATTGATATCGGCGTCAAGCCGTTCCTGGTGGCTTCCTCGACGCGCGCCCTGATGGCCCAGCGGCTGGTCCGCAAGGTCTGCAGCAGTGCGCGGGCCCCTACATGCCCACCGAGGCGGAAATGCGCTCGCTGGGCCTGGATGCGGCGACCAGTCCAGGGCGCCACCTTCCACAAAGGCAAAGGCTGCTCCAATTGCTCCAACACCGGCTACCGCGGGCGCTTCGGCATCTTCGAGATCTTCGTCATTGATGACGAGGCCCGAAAGCTCATTTACGAGAAGGTCTCCTCGTCGGTCCTGCGCGCCCGCGCCCGCGAGATGGGGATGCGCACCCTGCGCGAGGACGGCATCCGCAAGGTGCAGGCTGGATTGACTACGCCGGACGAAGTGATCCGCGCGACGGTGGGAGATGTGGATTGAGCGGATGCCGGCGTGATAAATAGGCTTCTCGGCTGTCTGATCCTGGTGTTAGGCTTCGCCGGACTAATGAAATGTGTGCACTGAGAAAATGGGCGTATAACGGAATTAAGCATGTCCTACTCGATGTCCGATCTGTTGCAGTTGGTGGTGTCGGAAGGCGCCTCCGACCTGCACATCCGCGTGGGCACCGCGCCCGTGATCCGCGTGCACGGCATTCTGCACCGGGTGGAAGGGCCGTCGCTGTCGCCGGAAGACACCGAGGAGCTGATGCGCAGCATCACCTCGGAGGACCACATCCAGCATGTGCGCGAGCGCGGCGGCGCCGACTTCGGCTTCGCCTTCGGCGACATGGCGCGTTTCCGCGTCAGCGTCTTCAAGGAGAAGGGCAACTTCGGCATGGTCCTGCGCCAGATTCCCAACAAGATGCTGACGATGGAGCAGATCGGCCTGCCGCCCTCGGCCAAGGAACTGCTCTACAAACCGCGCGGCCTGGTGCTGGTCACCGGCCCGACGGGCTCGGGCAAGACGACCACGCTGGCCTCGATGATCAACATCATCAACGAGGAGCGCGACGAGGCCCACATCGTCACCATCGAGGACCCGATCGAGTATTACCACAAGCACAAGAAGGCCATCGTCACCCAGCGCGAGATCGGCGTGGACGTGCCGAACTTTGCCGAGGCGCTGCGGCGCGTGCTGCGCCAGGACCCGGACGTGATTCTGGTCGGCGAAATGCGCGACCTGGAGACGATTGACGCGGCGATCACGGCGGCGGAAACGGGGCACTTGGTGTTCGGCACGCTGCACACCACCGGCGCGGCCAAGACCATTGACCGCGTCGTCAACGCGTTCCCCACCAACCAGCAGGAGCAAATCCGCATCCAGCTTTCGACGGTGCATGCAGGCGGTCATCTCGCAGTTGCTGATCCCGCGCATTGACAAGCCCGGGCGCGTGGCCATCTTCGAGATCATGATCAACACGCCCTCCATCGCGGCGCTGATCCGCGACAACAAGACCTTCCGCATTCAATCCGACATCCAGACCGGCGCCAAGTATGGCATGGTGACGCTGGACAGCTTCCTGATTGATAAATACCTGGCGGGCATGATCGCCCGCGAGGAAGTGGTCACCAAGGCGCAGGACCCGGTGACCATCCAGGCCAAGCTCCAGGAGCTGGAGCTGGCGGCGGCGGTGGGCGCCGACACGCAGGCAGTCGTCGAGGGGAAGGCTTAACCGCGTATGCCCGACGACATCTCCAACCCGCTGCTCTCCCTGGTCAAGGAACAAGGCCTGATCGACGATCTGCAGTACCGAGGAAGTGCTGGGCGAGTTCAAACGCACCGGCAAGCCCGTCAGCCAGATCCTCCAGGACTTCGGCGTGCTGGACCTGGACACGATCCTGCAGGCGATCGCCAGCCATCTGGGCGCGCCGGTGGTCACGGTGAGCGAGCGCGATCTGACGCCCGAGCTGTTGCGGCTGGTGCCGGCCAAGATGGCGCGCATGTACCAATGCCTGCCGGTGGGCCTGGCAGAATTCCACCCTGCAAGTCGCCCTGGTGGACCCGCTCAACCTCGGCCGCATTGACGAGCTGGGCTTCGTCGTCAAGAAGGACATCCAGTTGGTCGTCGCCGACCCGGCGCAAGTCCAGAAGGCCATCGAGAAGTTCTACCCCGAGGAGAGCGAGAGCGTCACCGACATCCTCAAGGAGCTGGGCGACGGACAAGGAAATCGCCAAGGAAGCCAGCCGAGGTGGCGGTCACTGGATGACGCGACCATGATGGCGCGCCTGGCCGACCAGGCGCCGATCGTCCGCTTCGTCAACCTGGTGCTCTATCCAGGCCGTGCAGGACCGGGCCAGCGACATTCATTTCGAGCCCTTCGAGAGCGAATTCAAGATCCGCTACCGCGTGGACGGCGCCCTCTACGAGATGTCGCCGCCGCCCAAGCACCTGGCGCTGCCGGTCGTCTCGCGCCTCAAGGTCATGGCCAACCTGAACATCTCCGAGCGCCGCCTGCCGCAGGACGGGCGCATCAGTTACAACCATGGGCAACCGCACGATTGACCTGCGCGTCTCGACGCTGCCCACCCAGTTCGGCGAATCGGTCGTGCTCCGCGTGCTGGACCGGCGGCGGTCAACCTGGAGATCGAGTCGCTGGGCTTCCCCAAATACCTTTACGATTACATCGTCGAAGCCATCCAGCGGCCCAATGGCATCATCGTCGTCACCGGCCCGACCGGCTGCGGCAAGACCACCACCCTTTACTCCTGCCTGCGCCGGGTCAACACCATTGACTCGAAGCTGCTCACGGCGGAGGACCCGGTCGAATACGACATCGAAGGGATCATGCAGGTGGCCATCAACGAGGCGGTCGGGCTGACCTTCAGCAAGGCCCTGCGCTCGTTCCTCCGCCAGGACCCGGACGTCATCATGGTGGGCGAAATGCGCGACCTGGAGACCGCGCAGATTTCCATCCAGGCCTCCCTGACCGGGCCACCTGGTGCTCAGCACCCTGCACACCAACGATGCCCCGGGCGCCGTCACGCGTCTGGTGGACATGGGCGTCGAGCCGTTCCTGATTTCCTCCACGCTGGTGGCGGTGGTCGGCCAGCGGCTGGTGCGCACGATCTGCAAGAACTGCCGCACGCCCTTCGAGCCGACCGAGACGCAGTTGGCCCTGCTCAACCTCTCGCCGCACGACCTGGGCGACAAGACCTTCTACTACGGGCGCGGCTGCTCGGCCTGCAACGACACCGGCTACAAGGGGCGCAAAGGCATCTTCGAGCTGCTGACCATCGAGCGACGCCATCCGGGCCTTGATCAACGAGCGCGCGCCGACGGTGGTGATGCGCCAGAAGGCCGTCGAGCTGGGCATGATCCCCCTGCGGGAAGACGGCTTGCGCAGCATCTTTGAGGGTGATACTACTATCGAAGAAATCGTTAAATACACATGAAGAAGTGGAGCGATGGAGTGTTGGAGAGTTGGAGTCTTGCTAGACCGCGATCCTCCGCCAGTCCGGCTTTCCCCCACCCGCACTCCCGCACTCCCGCACTCCCGCACTCCGTTTAACTCCCACCCTTATGCCAAAATACAATTACGTGGCCATGGACGCCCATGGCAAGGAGAGCAAGGGCACGCTCGAAGTCGCCAGCCAGAACGAGGCCATCGGCCGGGTCAAGGAAATGGGGTTGTTCCCGACCAAGATCGTCGAGACCGACAAGGTCAAGGAGAAGCCCGGCAAGAAAGGCCGGCGCCGCCCGCCAAAGCCGGCGGCAAGAAGAAGGGCAAGGGGCTCAACATGAACCTCAACATCAAGATCCCCGGCCTCAGCGGCCGGGTGAAATCCAAGGTGTTGACCACCTTCACCCGCCAATTGGCGACGCTGGTGGATGCCGGCTTGCCCCTGCTGCGCGGCTTGCGCGTGCTGGAGAAGCAGGAGCGCAACCCCACCCTCAAGTCGATCATCGGCGAGCTGGCGCTGGCGATCGAAGGCGGCAGCACCTTCTCCGAGGGCCTGGCCCAGCACCCCAAAGTCTTCAACCGGCTCTTCGTCAACATGGTCAAGGCCGGCGAGCTGGGCGGCGTGCTCGAAGTCGTGCTGAACCGCCTGTCCGAGTTCATGGAGAAGGCCCAGAAGATCAAAGGCAAGGTCATCGCGGCCATGTTCTACCCCGTCGCCGTGCTGATCGTGGCCACCGGCATCCTGACCATCCTGATGGTGTATGTCATTCCCGAAGTTCAAGGATGTCTTCGCCGGCATGTTGGACAACGCCCAGCTGCCCGCCTTCACCCGCTTCGTCCTCGGCATCAGCGACATGATCAAGGACCACTTCGTTTATACCGATCCTGCGGCGTGGCCGTGTTCGTGGTGCTCTTCATGCTGTTCAAGTCCGCACCAAGTTCGGCCGCCACGCCTGGGACAAGTTCAAGCTCAAGGTGCCCGTCGTCGGCCCGGTCGTCAGCAAGGTCTCCATCTCCCGCTTCACGCGCACCCTGGGCACCCTCGTCAGCAGCGGCGTCCCCATCCTCCAGGCCCTGACCATCGTCAAAGAAACCGCCGGCAATGTCATCGTCGGCAACGCCGTCGGCGCCGTCCACGAGAGCGTCAAAGAAGGCGAAACCATTACCGCCCCGCTCGAAGCCTCCGGCGTCTTCCCGCCCATGGTCATCAGCATGGTGGACGTCGGCGAACAAACCGGCGCCCTGCCCGAAATGCTCCTCAAAATCGCCGACAACTACGACGACGAGGTGGATAACGCCGTCGCGGCCATGACCTCCCTGCTCGAGCCGATCATGATTGTCTTTCTGGCCGTCATCGTCGGCAGCATCGTCATCGCCATGTTCCTGCCCCTGATCGAGCTGATGAACAACGTCGGCGGCGATACCTCCGGCGGCAAGAGGTGGCCCGACGATCCGCAATCGCTTGGCAACCGTCGCCGGCCAGCCGGATGACGAGCCTTAGCCAGTACTAGATGACGTCTCGGCGGAGAGCTGCCTGGCGTCCCCGGGAGCTCAGGGTAAGCCTGTCTCAGCATTGCCGTCACACGATTTGCGGGGCATAGCGGCATGAGGACAGCCGCACTCCAAGATCGCTGGGGTCGCCCGGCAGTACGCCGGAGGATCGCAGAGGTCGTCTTGGAGTGCGGCTGCCGCGTCTGCCGCTTGTTCAGTTCTCGCTGAGAGGCTATGATGGTGGCTTCTGCGCAGCACTTAGATGTCATCTGCCGGACGTGAGCGCCCAGGTGTGGGTCTCACGGGTGCCCGGGGCTTCTCTGAGGCTGCAAGGATCTGCCCTTCGTCCACGCCGAAACATTTGCATAAATGCTTTGCGAACCCACTTGACAACCTGGGTGCTCATGCGTAAATACAATGTAAATACATTGCATGGGCATTAGATTGACAATTAAGCTGCTATGGAGTTTGATTGGAATAATCCGCCCTTCAATCTGGATAGTTCTTTGACGCTGCAGGAAATCGAAGAATCGTTCGAGGACCCATTTGCGATTCGGCTATTGCCGGATTCGCCCCGGTTCTCGGTGCAGGCCCGGTTCTTTAACCTGGGTGTGTCGGCGGTGGGGCGGGCATCTTCAGTGTGTATCGGACGAACGGCAAGCAGGCGCGCGTCCTGTACGCCCGCCCGTTCGAGCCCGAAGAACGGTTCTTCTACCAGCGGAAAATGGATCAGAGCCTGGCGCAGTGAGTCGGGGGTTAGTAACCGGTAATCAGTACTCAGTAATCAGTGATCGGTGAAGTAGTCCAGTCGCTGAACAGTGAAACATGCGCGCGATTGCCAGATGGGAAGAAGTGCCGATCTTCGACAGCGAAGAGGCCGAGGCGGATTTTTGGGCGGAGAACAAGCCCGACCTGCGCCTCATGGAGGCCGCGGTAGCCGGCGCCCGCCGATCCTCCGGGTCGGTCGCCATTTCCCTGCGGATTGACCCGCGGATGTTGGCCCGCATCAAAAGACTGGCCCAATCCCGCTATTTGAATTACCAAAGCATGATCAAGCAATGGCTCAGTGAACGGCTGGAACACGAACTGCGCGAACGATGAAAACGAAGCAAACGCAGAAGACAGAAGACGGAAGACGGGAGATCGGATGACGGATCCGCTCCGCACGGGTCAGCGGCATCACGTTTCACTTTCACGTTTCACGCCTCCCGCATTCCCAGCGCCTTCACCCTCATCGAGCTGCTGGTCGTCATAGCCGTCATCGCCCTCCTGGCCGCGCTGACGTTCCCGGCCGTTCGGGCGGCAAGCGGGCGGCCATCCGCACCCGGGCGCGCAACGAGATGACGCAGCTCGAAACCGCCATCGAGCGCTACAAGAGAAACTCGGCTATTACCCGCCCGACAACCCCGGCAACTGGGCCGTGAACCAGCTCTATTACGAGCTGCTGGGAACCACCACATCGACCAATGGCGTTTATGACACGCTGGATGGCAGCGCCCAGTTCCCCGATAACGCCGCCACCTTCACGGGCGTTTTCGGCGCCGCCACACCCGTCAGGAGCTTCATGAACTGCGCTCGACCGGGTCGCCACAGCGACGAGGCCCCGAGCGCGGTTTCCTTTTTGACCGACCTAAAGCCCAGTCAATTCCTGGCGGTGAGCATCGTGGGAGCCCCGATCACCCCTACGGTGCTTGGCTCCGGCCTCGAAGGGCCCCTGATGTACCAGAATAACGCCCTCACCCGCATCAACCCGTGGCGCTATAACTCGTCCAACCCCGTCTTCAACACCAAGTCGTACGACTTGTGGCTGGATATCAGCGCCGGCGACAAGATCAACCGCATTTGCAACTGGAGCGACAAGCCCATCGTCCTGACTTCCACCAATTATCCAGAAGGATGACCATGCCAATTCTTTTTAAAGGCCCGATCGGCACACTGGCCGCCTCCGCCAGGCAGGTTCCTGTGCTCTGGCAGGATTACGGCTGGCTTCCGCGAATCACTGTCCTTAGCGGCCATCCCGGCGCCCGGCGCCGTTCCGTAACCCTGGCACCCCCAGTCCAGTTCGGCCCCCTTGCCCGCCGCCTGCACCGCACCTCCCGCATTTCACGCATCACGCATCACGCATCACGTTTCACGTCTCACCCGTCATGCCCTCCACTCTTATGAAGTACCAGCACAGAACCTCTCCCCGTGCCACCAGGGGCTTCACCCTGATCGAATTGCTCGTCGTGATCAGCATCATCGCGATCCTGGCCGCCCTGCTCCTGCCGGTCCTGGCCCGGGTCAAGGTCAAGGCGCAGGTGAAAAAGGCGCAATTGGAAGCGAGCCAGATCGCCAACGCCATCCATACGTACGAGGCCGATTACAGCAAGTTCCCCGTCTCCAACGGCGCGAGGGACGCGGCGTCGGGAGTCCCGCCGGGGTCGGGCGGTCCGGAGGACTTCACCTATGGCACAGCGGGCCTCATTTGCGTTGGCCCGGGTGGGCCCAATGCCTACGAGGCCGGTTTCAGCACGCCGGGCGGCTACGTGTCTATTACCAGCAACGAGCCCGATGTTAGCAAGCCATACCAGACGAACAACGCCGAGGTGATGGCCATTCTCATGGACGTGGAATATTGGCCCAATTCGCCCACCGTGCCGACCGTCAACAAGGACCACGTCAAGAATCCCCAAAAGACCCACTACCTGAATGCCACTATGGCCAGCGACAACAAGTCGCCGGGAGTGGGCCAGGACGGCACCTACCGCGATCCCTGGGGCAACCCTTACATCATCACGATTGACCTCAACTACGATGATAAGGCGCGCGATTTCTTTTACCGTAACATCGATGTCTCAGCGGATAAGAGCGATCCCGCAACAGTCAAGCGGGGGCTCAACGGCCTGATCCCGAAGGTGGTTGCCGGCAACACCATTTATGAAGCCAATGCCCCGGTGATGGTCTGGTCCCCCGGCCCGGACAAGCTGATTGACCCGAGCGCCCCGGCCAACCAGGGAGCCAACAAGGATAATATCGTGAGCTGGAAGTAGCGCCTGTGAAGACCCACCGATTAATAGCGAAGCCGGAATCTTTTGCCGGCCCAGCCGCCGCCTGGGTCCCGGCAGCAGCCCGCCCGGAGGTGAGAGGCCGCATCCAGTGTTCAGAGATCAACATCCAACATCCAACATCCAACATCCAACATCCAATGGCCGATGTTCCACATCGCGCCTCGAATTTCCTCGTTCGCCCCGGGCTGGTGGCCTTCACCCTCCTCGAGTTGCTGATGGTCATCGCCATCATGGGGATTCTGGCCGCCCTTGCGTTGCCGACGCTGCGGGGGCTTAAGCCCAACGCCAAGGTGGCCACCACGCGGGAGTTGCTCGATGCGGTGGGGCGCGCCCGCCAACTCGCCCTCAGCCAGCGCACGACCGTCTATATGGTTTTCCTGCCCACCAACTTTTGGAACGATCCTGCTTACAACTTTAGTGCCTGGACCGCCGACGATAAGAGCGTGGCGACAACCTGTACACCAAGCAACTGATGGCATACGCCTATGTCTGCCTGCGGAGCGTGGGCGACCAACCGGCTGTCCACACGCCCCGCTATTTGTCCTCCTGGCGGACCTTTCCCCAAGGCGCCTATATCTCGCTGCAAAAGTTCACCCCTTTTAATCCTGCCAACCCGACGCCGGTGCTCAACATCTACACCAACGGGGTGCTCGCCTACCAGGTTTTCGGCTTCAATTACACCACCAATGTGCCGTTCCCTTCCGAGACAACCCTGCCGGCTTCCCCAACGCGGCCTTATGTCGCCCTGCCTTACATCGCCTTTGATGGTATGGGCTCGCTGGTATCCGGCGTCAGCGGCCAGCCGGAGCTGATCCCGGTCACCGAGGGCAGCGTCAGCTACGGCAAATCAGACCCCCGGCAGACGGCCCAGGTCATCGAGCGGCCGCCCGGCAACACCACCGACAACTACAGCCTGGTCTAGATTGACCGCCTGACAGGCCGTGCCCGTGTCGAGCACAGGAGCGTGCAATGAGAATGCAGAATGTAGAATGCAGAATGCAGAATGCGGAATCACGCATCACGGATCACGCATCACGCGTCACGCATCACGCATCACGTTTCACCTCGGCTTTCACCATGATCGAAATCGCCATCAGCCTGGCCATCATCGGCTTTGCGCTGGTTGCGATCATCGGCGTCCTGCCCATCGGCATGAACGTGCAGAAGGACAACCGCGAGCAGACCGTCATCAACCAGGACGCCACGGTTTGGATGAACGCCCTCCGCAACGGCGCCGAGGGCCTGGATGACCTCACGAACTATGTCATGGCGATCACCAATTATGTGACCGAGTACAAATCTGACATGACGAGCGTGGTTCAGACTTGGACGAATTGGTACACGCCGACGGCTCCTTCTGGGCCCAATTCGTTTCCGTTGGTCAACGGTTTTCGCATCGTGGGGCTCCTGTCCACTCCCAAGTACGTTACTTTAGAGAACGGCGATGTCGTTCGCAACCACGTCGCGGCCTACGTCCGCTCGATGAGCGGCCCGGCCAGCGAAAAGTTCCCGCAAAACAGCCCGGACGTGCAGGACTTCGCCTTCAGCTATCGCATGACCTCGGAGGTCGTTCCCTGTGGGACGAACTATTACGACCCGAGCTGGACCAACTACACCTTTTATGCGACCAACACGGTGGAGTACGCAACCGGCTTGAACCAGTGGATCGCGGCCAGAAACATGGCGGCCAACCTGCACGATTTGCGCCTCACCTTCCGGTGGCCCCTGAGATCCCGGGGAATGCTTGGACAGGGCGGCCAGTCCTTTCGCACCCTGGTTGGCGGTTCGCTCCAGGTGAGGGATGACTTGGGCTACAACCTCTATTTCTTCCAACCCGGAACGTTCACCAACTCACCTACAGGCTTCTGACCGCGCCCTTGAATGCGCCCTATTACTTCAAACCTCAAAGCCAGATGAAATGAAAGCCTCGTGAATACGGCATTTCCAGTTCAAGCGTGCAGGCAACAAGCGCCCGGTTCCCCCTCACCCCGGCCCTCTCCCCGGGGAGAGGGTGCCGCGGAGTCTTGCTCCCGAAACGTCCAGGCGCGCCGGATTCGCCGCCAGGCTGGCGAGTGTTCTCCCTCTCCCCGAGGAGAGGGCTGGGGTGAGGGGGAACAGGCTCGCGGGTCCGGGCAGCACACCGGGCCGATGGAGATCCGCATGAGGCGTGGAGCCTGCTGGCGCTTTGAAACGGTCCGGGCTGCCCTGCTAGAGCGGGAGCGAGCTCCGCGCAATTCGGTTGCGGCTTTGCCGCTCTGCGGTACAGGCAGGCCGGCCGGGCAACCGGCGTCGCGCCGCGCCGGGTTCACCCTGGTCGAAATTCTCGTCACCATTGCCCTGCTCAGCTTCATCGTTTTGGGCTTGTTCGCCATGTTTAACCAGGTGCAGCGCGCCTTCCGCAGCAGCATGAACCAGGTGGACCGGCTGGAGGCCGGGCGAGCGGTCACCGAGATGCTCCCGCGCGAACTCGAACAGATGGTGCCTGCGGGCTACCCGTATCCTCAATATACCTACGGGTTCAACTTCTGCGTCCAAGTGCCCTCTTCGATCCCCTTGACCCAGGCGTTGCCTGGCACGACGGTTTTCCGGACCAATGTGCTGGAAGACTGCTTCATGCTGCTGCGGCAGAACCAGACCTGGGTCGGGATCGGCTACGCCGTGCGCACGAACAGTGCGGACGGGCTCACCTGGCTACCCGACTGCGCCCCGAACCAGATGGGTGTGGGCAGCCTCTATCGCTTTTACGCCTCGACCAACGTCGTCCAGTCCGACGGCCTCCCTTCGGACCCGACCCAACTCTATCGGGCGTTCCGGGCGGCGTGCTTCCCCGGCTCACCCGCCTCAGTGAGTCTGTCGAACCGAATCTGCGACGGTGTGATAGACTTCCGCTTCCGCGCCTTCGCGACCAACGGCTACCCCATTTTCAGCACCGGGTCCTCGACGTTCGCCTGGTTCAACATCCGGACCAACATCGGCGGTGCGACTTACCTGATCGAGACCCCGCTCCGGCAGGCCTTCACGGTGCCGAACACGGCCTACCCGGACAACCTGACCGGCCTGTATTTCTACAGCAACGCGCTGCCAGCCAATGTCGAGATGGAGTTCGGCATCCTCGAACAACATGCGTGGGAAAGGTACAACTCGATTGACAGCGGCCCCGCCCGGCTGGCTTATCTCCAGCGCCCGGAGGTTGCCAGCCGCGTCCACCTGTTCCGCCAGCGCATCGCCATTCGCAATGTTGATCCCCTTGGCTACCAATGAAGACAGAATGTAGAATGCAGAATGCAGAATGCGGAATGCTGAAGCCAGCATCGCGTCCCATGCCCCACGTTTCACGCATCACGCATCACGGATCACGCATCACGGATCACGCATCACGCCTCACGCATCCCTCCGAACGTGCCGTCGCCCTCGTCATCACTCTGCTGCTGCTCTCGGTCATCACTTTCATGGCGGTCGCGTTCCTGGTGATCAGCCGCAGCCGCACGGCTCCGTCACCACTGAAACCGACCGAGCCACCGCCCGGCTGGCAGCGGATACCGCCCGCGAGCGCGCCATCGCCCAGTTCATCGGCCCCATGATCGGTTGGACCAACGAGTTCAATTACGGGTTGTCCGTTTCTACCAATTATATCAACCCGTATGGATTCGTCAGCGGGGACAACAACCCGACCAACGTCAATTTTGATTTCAAGGCGAACAGGTTGCGGTTCAGCGCGTTGGATTGGGAGCAAAACATTGCCAACCTCCTCTACGACCCGCGCCCCCCGGTGTTTATCACCAACGCCCTCTTTGCCAACTCGAACGAATTCCGCTTCTACCTCGACCTGAATCGCAACGGGCGGGATGACCCGAGCGGGTTACAGCCGGTGATCAATCCACTGGGCGGCTACTACGACCTGACCGGGAAGGAGATAGCACAACCCGAGGAGGGCAACACGCTGAGCAATTACTTCGTGGGCGACCCGGAATGGATCGGTGTCCTGCGCTATCCGGAATTTGGCTGCTCCGCCGACAACCCGTTCATTTCCCGCTACGCTTACATCGCTGTGCCAGTGGGCCAGACCCTCGACATCAACAACATTTACAATGACGCGAAGCACCAGGACCTCAGCAGACCCTCTGATGGCTTCCTGCGAAACCAGGGCGCGCTTACGGCAGAAATCAACCTCGCGGCCTTTCTGGCAGACCTGAACACGAACTTCTGGTATGTCGGCAACAACTACAATTACAATCCCTACACGGCAGCCGATAACCCGTTCCCGGGACCCAACACGGGACATGCCTTTGACGATGCGGCTGCGCTGCTGGGTTACCGTTACGGAGGCAGGTGGAATTCGCTTGCTAGCGCCGGGCTTCTCTTTACGAACGGACCCAGCACGTTCCAGGGGGACTTTATTGACGACTATTCCGGCGGACCCGTGATGCTCGGCACAGCATGGCCGGCGGGCCTCGGCGACCCCGACAGCTACAACTCCCGGGTGAACTTGTCCTGGCCCGGGGCACCTAATCCCAACCGCTTTTACACCACGCAGGATTTGTTCGACCAGTCCAAGACCCGCCCCTCACAGCTTGGCCCCAATATCCCCAGCTTTTCAGATCGTCTGGTCGCCGCTGGCAACCAACTCGATTCTTACGACCGCAATACCTTCTACCGCCTCCTCTCCCAACTCGGCACCGATTCCGCCCCCGAGCCCGGCGGCAAGATGAATCTCAATTATCGCAATGTGGATGACAATGGCTACGTGGTGCCGAACATGGAGACCAATTTCATTCCCTGGCAGCCGGCCCTGTTCTTCACCAATGCCGCCATCCGGCTGCTGGCGAACGCCGGCTACGCGCCTGGGAATGCCAACTATGCCGCAAGCGTGCTGGTCACAAATTACGTCGGCGGGGTGCTCGTGACCAATCTGCATATCCAGGTTTGGCCTACCAACTATTATACCCCAAGCGTGAACCGTCTCTTGCAGCTTGCGGCCAACATGTATGACGCCACGACGAACCGTCTGGACTATGTTGTTGGGAATGATACCGCTTACCTGCCGACGGTATTCCGCCCCGAGTTCAGCGACAAGAACGGCAACAATCCGATCTTCATCGTCGGCTATCACGAGGTCACCCCTGCGGAAACCTATAACCTCGTTTCTAAATATGACAATGTGCGCGATCTCTCCGAGCCGGGGGATTTCGCTGCCTTTGACAGCAGAGCTTCCGACATGGTCTATGGCATTCCGCTGATCATCGGCGCCAAGAAGGGCCTGCCTAATTTCAACGAGTTCGCCATGCAGACGACCGTGCAGGTGACGCGCAAACTCCAATTTCACCGGCCAGGGACTTCCACAACCGCACCGGTGAATGAGATTGATGAGATGTATATCCTTGGTATTTCCAATGTGTTGGGCGCCGAGGCTTGGAATTCTTACGGCACTCCATTTTCCAACGACGTCCAAGTAGTAGCCTGGCCCGACGTCAGTGTCGTGATCACCAATGCTGACGACGGCACGTGGCTCAACCCCCCTCCTCTGATACAGAGATACCGTCTGCCCTCACAAGTCCCAATGGACATTCCAGCCCATACGTGGTCCAGGTTCGATCCATCGTTCCCGCAGTACCTCTTTTCGGATTCCAATGATGACCAATTGGGTGTTTCTCCCAAACAGCACATATTCGCAGGCGGGTAAGGACTTTATCCCGTTAACCGGCACCTTTGAACGGAAAGCTGGAGTCACAAATTTTTACCTGCCGCATTGGCGGGTCACGTTGAAACCGCGGGTCCGGGTCGCCATCATTGATAAAGCCGCGAACCGGATCATTGACTATGTGAACCTGGCTTCCGAACAGGATCTGGATGTCAACGCAGCCCTCATGGACGGCGGACAATGTGGTGATCCCTACACATCCAGCGGCAGCAATGGCAGTATGTGGTGCACCAACCGCATGAACAACTCGACGTCCGACAATGTCGCAACCTACGGCATCCAAAACCAGATTGAGGCCAGTATGGGTCACACCTCGCCGGACTGGAACCCCTCAACCCAGGAATTCCCGCCGGGCATGAGCATAATAAGCCGCCATCACCTTCTTCAAGGGCCAGTTCCAGCCGGGTTACCTGCAGACCTCCAACACCTTCAATGCCCCTTTCCAACCGTCCCGAAACATCTACATGCTCACCTCGTGGCAGGCGAATGACCCGTTGGTGCATTACACCGTCGGAGACTTGATGGACCTGGTGCATACCAACCTTTCAGTAGATGTCGCCGACCCCAAGCCCACCGACAATCTTGGCCAGGTCAATTTGCGTTATGAGCCGTGGGGCGGGGGCGGCGCCCATAGCTCCAGCCCGGTCTTATATGACCTCACCGTCAAAGACCCGTTGATGCTCCTGTCTGATAATTGGGATTTCCCAACGAACAAGTTCCCGAACATTGGCTGGCTGGGCCGCGTCCATCGCGGCACGCCCTGGCAGACCGTGTATTTGAAGTCATTTGCGGGGACGAATTACCCTATCTGGCTGCATAATTGGCAGCAGTGGAGCGGCGATGGTCAACTCGTGACGAATCTGGGCCAGTTTACCACGAATGTGATGCCGCTTTATGTCCCAAGAACACTCATTGGCATAGACACCGACGCGCGCTTTACGCAGCCGACAAATGACTGGCGCATTTTGGACCTGTTTACGACCGCCCTGAGCGACAATGCCACGCGCGGCCAGATGTCCATCAACCAGACCAATCTCGCCGCTTGGTCGGCCCTGCTGAGCGGCGTCATCGCGCTCACCAATGATCCCAACGAGAACCCGGTCCTGCAGCCCGAGGTGATCCAACCCGCCGGCATCTATGACCCATACGACCCCAGCACCTGGCCGCCGCTGGTCCAACTCGTCAAACGCATCAATGATGTTCGCGCCACCAATAACATCCGACATGAATTCAGCCATCTGGGTGACATCCTGGCCGTGCCGGAGTTGACGACCGCTTCGCCTTTCCTGAACCGCATCGGCACGCCGAGCTATTTGCAACAACGGCCTGAACGACGAGGCCTACGAACGGCTGCCGCAGCAGATTCTGGGGCTATTGAAGTGCGACCATACGCCACGATTCGTGATTTACGCCTTTGGCCAGACCCTCAAGCCCGCGCCCCACTCGATTGTTTCGAGCGGATTACCGGCTTTGCACGAACTATCAGATCGTGGCCGAATCGGCCACCCGCACCGTGGTTCGCCTCGATGGGGTCCGGCCCTATTCAGCTTTCGGCCCACCGCCGGCGATCACCAACCTCTATCCTGTGGTTGAGAGTTTCACGGTGCTGCCGCCGGATTAGGGTTCAGAGAAGCTACATGGGTTACATGGGTTACTTCGGTTACATGAGTTACATGAGTTAAATGGGTTACATGGGTTACATCGTTGCAAACGCCGACGGCGGGGGCCGCTCGTGTAACGAGCGCATTCGCCAATGGTTGGTGGCGACGCGTCGCCCGTCCTCCGTAGCAGCACTGCGGAGGGTGGACCGAGGCGTCCGCGGGGGGCGGCTCTTCGTCGGTGCCATTCGCATCGTTGGACGCAAACCCAGCGGCGAGCCCAACCGTTGCGATCTGAGGCCCGGGATGCCAAAAGCGTCCCCCAGAGAACTACCCCTGGTGGTTCTCCAGGTGTCCTTGCCCCTATATGTGGTGTGCTTTGGCCTGCCTTGTTTCCGAGCCATTCATGGGTGCCGGGGCGAAAGCCGATCGCCTGCGGCCCGCCACCCTAACATCGTCAAGCCGGGCAGCCCCGAAACCCACATGAAAGCAGCAACAGACCAAAACCAGGGTAATGCCGGGACGGCGGTTGGCCATCGGCCATCGGGCATCCAGTTGCGGTCAGAGCCGCGCGGCACAGCCGCACCCGAAGGCGCGAAGCATTTGGAGTGCGCCGTATCCTGGCGCTTTTGGATGGCCAGGGGTGTTGCGAGTGCCAAAGCGCCGGGGTACCAGCACCTTACACGAGTTTCTGCCATATACCAGCTTCTGCGGGCGTCGCTGGTAAACCCCGCTAGGGGTGACCTGTTTATAGAGCTCCGAACGCCCAAGGCTTCCCAAACCCCGTCAGGGGTGACCTGTCAGCGGGCTGGCGGGCCATGCGCAACGCAACCCAGGAGCAGGTCACCCCTGACGGGGTTTGGGAGCATCATCACGGGCGCCGGTTCCTACAAACAGGTCACCCCTAGCGGGGTTGCGGAACAACATGCCGCCGAGCGCGGAATTGCGTGCAAGGTGCAGTCGGGATACGGCGCACTCCAAACGCTTCGCGCTACGAGCCGCCAGCGGCGGCCGAAGTGCGCCTGTTCTAGCATTCCCCAGTGCTCCAAGCGGCACGCAGCCCGCCCAGCGCGCGGTCGTTGCTCTGTCCCCTGTTGCTATAGTTCTGTCACCCAGTTTAACTATTCCTGTTTATGCGTCTCCGATCTCTGATCTGGCTTTTTGTAAGCGTATTGTGCTTTGTGGGCGCCTTCTATTTCTGGCGGTTGGGGGACCGATGGGCGGCCCGGGAACACGCTGCCTCCTCCCCTCCGGGCCACGCTCCACACTCCGCGCCTGATGCAGCACAGTCCGTCCCGCCGTCACCCTTCCGACTTCTGACCCAGGCGGGCAACCTCAATTCATCGCCGACCACCTATTCCGTCACGAATCACACCTCGAGCGTCACCAACCGGTTCGCCCTGCGCCTGAGTAACACGGCTGCCCCGCTCCGCCAGTTGGAGCATAGCGATAGCGCCCTTTTGCTCGAGAACGCGTTGCTCGACACCACGCAGCCGGCGCCGGCCATCCCCGAGAACCTGCGCGCCCACGGCGATCCCGGCAGTTACCTGGTCCAAGCGCGCGGGCCGATTGACAATGCCTTCCGCTCGGTGCTGCAAGCCGCCGGGGCGACGATCGTTTCCTATATCCCCAACAACGCCTATTTGGTGCGCGCTTCGGCGGCGGTGGCGCAAGGATTGGCGGCCGGGCCGCGCGTGCAGGCGGTTTTGCCGTATGAACCCTATTACAAGCTGAAGCCTTCTTTGCTGAAACTGGCGATGGCGCAAACGCCCTTCCCGGACAACAGCGCGCTCAACGTGCTGCTCTTTGCCGATGCGAGCGCGGCGACGCGCGCGGCTTTGGAAAAGCAGGGCGCGCGCATCCTCGGGGATGAACAAAGCTCCCCGTTCGGCTCGGTGCTGCGGGTGGTTCCGCCGGCGGATGGTTTGGCGGCGGTCGCGGGGTTGCCCGGAGTGCAGGAAGTGGAATGGACCCTGATGAGGGTGCCGGCGAACGATTTCAGCCGCGTGCGGGTGGGGGTTTCGCTCGACACGGTCACCACGACGAACTACCTCGGCTTGACCGGCACCAATGTGCTGGTGAACATCAACGACTCGGGGGTGGATGCGACGCACCCGGACCTGAGCCCGCGGGTCATTGGCGATTCGACCAATGCCCTGACAGATACCAACGGCCACGGCACGCACGTCGCCGGCATCATTGCCAGCAGCGGGGGTGAATCCTTGACGGTGACTAATGCCTCGGGTCCCTCGGGTCCGTATGCCGGGACCAACACCGAATTTCGCGGCATGGCTCCCGCCGCGACACTCTTTTCCGTGCCGATCGGGATGTTGACCGGGCCGTTCTCGGTGGGGCAGACTCTGAGTTGGCCCTCCGACGGCGATCTGCAGCAGGCGGCGGCCCGGACCAACGCCTTCATTTCCAACAATAGCTGGAACTACGTCGGCCCGGATTCCCAGACGTACGATATTCATGCCGCCAGCTATGATGCCGCGGTGCGCGACGCGCTGCCGACGGTGCCCGGCTCGCAGCCGCTGCTGGTGGTGGTGTCGGCGGGCAATGCGGGCGGGGGAACCGATAACGGCACCGCGGGCAACCCGGACTCGATCGAGTCACCGGGCACGGCCAAGAATGTCATTACGGTGGGGGCGATTGAACTGCTGCGCAACATCACCAACCAGGTGTGGAAGTGCCCGACTCTGGGTGCGACGACCAACTGCAGCACCAACCAGCCGTGGCTGGCCATGACGGACGCCAACGACCAGGTCGCCAGCTTCTCCAGCCGCGGTCCAGTGGGGGTCGGCATCGAGGGCGACCATGGCCGGTTCAAGCCCGACGTGGTGGCGCCCGGCACTTTCGTCATCTCCACGCGTTCGGGGCAGTGGGATACCAACGCCTATTACAACCCCACCAGCCACCACTACTTCCTGTATCGGGACATCATCATTCCCACGAACATGCTGTACCTGGACTCGATCTTCGTGCCGGCCAACGCTGTCCAGCTTCACCTGCAACTGCTGCCGAACACGAATTCGCCGGTCCCGTTCCCCAAGTGCCCAATCTATGTGCAGCCAACGGGCTACCCGACCAATACCGATCCCATTGTTGGCACCAACGAGGTTTTTGTGCCGCCGGATGGCGATTACAGCACCCTCGACCCGGTTAACGCATACTGGTATTACGGCATCGGCAACCCTACCAACCGGGATGTGGTATGCGATCTATTGACCGATATTGTGGTCACCAACGACCTGGGCAACTACCTCCAGGTGCTGGGCGGTGATCAACGACTCGCTCGGGCCGTATTATCGCTATGAATCGGGCACGAGCATGGCGGCCGCCGATGTCTCGGGCACGCTCGCCCTGATGCAGGAGTTCTTCGAGCAGCGCCTGGGCCGCACCAACAGCCCCGCGCTCATGAAGGCGCTGTTGATCAACGGCGCCCGCTCGGTGGGCAACCTCTATGATTTTCACACAACCGCCGACGTTATTTCCCAGGGCTGGGGTGTGATCAATCTGCCCGCGACGCTGCCGGGTTCGCTGACCAACAACAGCGAGCGACCAATTCGATGGTCATGGTGGACCAGAGCCCGACCAATGCGCTGGCCACCGGGCCAAAGCCGCACCTACAAGGTATCCCTCGTCCGCGGGCGCGCCGAGCCAGCCGCTGCGCTTCACGCTGGTCTGGACCGACCCGCCCGGCAATCCCATCGCCAGCGTCAAGCTGGTCAACGACCTGGATTTGGTGGTCACCAACCTCGACAACACGAACCTGGTCTATTTCGGCAACGACATCGCGGCCGGCAACGACTTCAACCAGGCCCTGGGATACCAACACGGTGCCCAACGAGGATGTGGTGAACAACGTCGAGAACGTCTTCCTCTCGCCGACGCTGGGCATCAATTCCCGGCTGAGCACCAATTATTCGGTGACCGTTGTGGCCCGGCGGGTGAACGTCAACGCGGTCACGGCGCAAACCAACAACATCTGCCAGGATTACGCGCTGGTGATCTCCAGCGGCGATGGGCTGGTGACCAATGCCATTATCGTTGGACAGCAGCGCGCCGATCGTTTCCAGCAATGTGACGTTGGTCACGGTCATCACCAACAGCTTTGTCAATTCCCCGGGCTACTCCGGCGGCATACTGTTCAACCAGCGAGTCGGGCGCCAACCCGCAATTGCTGGGCACCAATACCCTCACACTGGCCAATGACGCCAACGGCGTGGTCACCCTGGGCGTGACCAACCAATGGCATTTCTACGTCATTACCAACGACACGGACTACACGAATGCCGCGTTCCTGACCTTCCTGCCCACGAACCTGTCGGTGCCGCGCATGGGGGTGTTCGAGCCGAGCGCGGACCTGGCGACGCGTCCGGAAGCGGACATAGACCTGTATGTCGCGCCGCCGACCATCCCCAACAATTCCGCGCTGACGAACCTCGATCCGGCAGTGGTGAACGCCGCCGGCAAGTCGCTGCTGCCGCGGCGGCACTGAGACGATCGTCTATTCCAACGCCATGCCGGCGGGAGTGTATTACGTCGGCGTGAAATCCGAAGACCAGCAGGCCGCCGAGTACGCAATCCTGGGCGTATTCAGCCGGAACCCGTTTGGGGACATGGACGAACAGGGCGTCTCACCTGATCGGCATCCCGACCATGGCGCCGATCCCGGACGGGTCGCCGCAGATGCCGGGGGTTGCGACCATCATTGGCATCAATGTGTCCAGACATCAAGGTGCGGCGGGTCATCGTGACCAACATCATCAACCATGAGTTGATCAGCGACTTGCTGGGCAACTTCAGTCATGGGTCGGATTTCGCCGTGCTCAATAACCACACCTGCATTAGCGATCCCATCACGCTGGCGTGTCAGACCTACACGAGCTATGTGTACGATGACAGCGACGAGAAAAACGTGGGGCCAGGGCCAAATCTGATCAACCCGCACGTCCAGCACGTGGATGGCCCCGGCAGTCTGCTGAGTTTCGCCGGCAAGGACGGGATCGGTCCGTATTTTCTGAGTATGGTGGATAATGCCACCAATCACGTCGGCACCAACATCAGCCTGGGGATTTTCCTCGAACGCCAACCCGACCTGACGGGCAATGGTGTCACGGCGACCATCCTGGGCGGCGCCTGCCGCAACGATTACCTTGACGTGCCGCCGAACGCGACCAGTTTGACAATCACCACCACGGTGGTGTTCGCCTCGGCTCCCGTTAACTTCTCGATAGACGTGTGCCCCCTCAGCGGAGGTCCGTGCAAGAGCACGGTCGTGTCCAACGAGATTGGCGGGGCGGTGACGATTGACCTGACCGATGTGCCGCCCTTGCAGGTTGGCACGTACCGGGTCCATACATGCAATCTGGACCCGGTCAACGCAATCAAAGTGAATATCCGGGCAATCTTCGGCTACTCCTTGGAACACCCTCCGGCCGGTGGTGTCCGAGGCCATTCCGGCGCCCGTGCCGATCGCTCGATGACTCGGTTACCGATATCTACCTGACCAACAACCTTCATGCGATCATCTCCTCGCTGGATGTGGGGCTGCTGCTCAACGACCCGCGCGTTTCCGACCTGGCGATCACGCTCATCAGCCCGAACGGGACGCGCGTTCTGCTGTTCGAGAACCGCGGGGCGGCGACGACCAACGGCCTGGGCATCGGCACGTTTAATCTCGCGGTGGTGACGAACATGGCGCCGGTTTATACGAACAACTTCAATAACGCCCCGGTGGGGCTTTACTCGCCCGGCACGACGTTCCAGGGCTGGAGGTGCTCAGCAACTTCGTGGATGTGCTGGACGACTACACTTGCCTGTGCTTGAGCAACCACGTGCTGGGTCTGCTGGGCGGCGCGGTTTCCAACTCGCTGCCAACGACCAACCTGCTCTCGTACCCCAACCCGAATCCCTACACGCTGACCTACCGGGTCAATCATCTGCCGTGGCTGGAGGGCATGGTTACCTGGTGGCCGCTCGATGTGGACGGTTCGGACATCTTCGGCGGCCTGAACGGGCTGCTGCTGGGGGATGTGACGTTCTCGACCGGTGCCACCAATCTGTTCACCGACGGGTTTGATGGACCCCTGGATCCAATGTGGCAGGCCGGGTTGCCGAATGCTGGAACCGGGGGCGCCGCGACACCGCTTGAGACCTACGCCGGCACTCCCGGTTACAGCTTCGGTGCGCTGGGCACGAACACCATCTTGCGTCTGTCCAACACCCTCAATGGGGGCACACGCAAGGGCTGGAGTTCGGCCACCGTCTTCCATGCCAAGGACTTCCGTTACGAGGTGCGCTTCAACACGCTGAACCAGGGGGCCGGCGTCAGCACGGGCGGCTTCCTTGAACTCTGGATTCTGGACGCGGCCAACACCAATCGCTACTACATGGTGTCGCCCTTCGTGAGCGCTACCGGCGCTTCCCAGGCGCTGTTGGCGGGGAGCAGCATTGACAATGCCTACTATTCGCTGCCGTTCACCTTCCAGACCAACACCTGGTATCGGCTGGTGCTCAGCGCCCCGGCCAACCAGGGGGTGCGCGCATCGCTGTTGAGCGATGATGGCAGCAGAGTTGGCTGCGTGCGTCCTTCGGCCATGGGGCTGCGACATTCAGTTCGGGTTTCCGGATTGTTCTGGCCCAATTCGCTCCGGCGGGCGCGGGAGCGACCCCGGTGGATGTGGCGGTGGACTATGCCAAACTGACGACCGGCCAATCCGGCGAAGTCAACCAGGCCTTCTACGGCGACGGCGTGGCCACGCGCATGATCGTGCCCGCGCTGTCCCGCGCTGGATGTGGGCCAAGGGCGCGGGTTCAGCATCGAAGGGTGGATCAACCCCGCGGACACCAACACCGCCGAGCCGGTGGCCGAATGGTATGATTCTGCCGCCCCGACCAACGTTTCCCCGAAGGGTGTCCAGTTGTGGGTCGGCCTGACCAACGGCCTCGCCTCGCTCAGCGCAATCCTCTGGGACACCAATGGCCAGGCCCATGTGATCGCGACACCGCCGATGGTCATCACCAACGACGGCTGGCAGCACGTCGCCCTGACTTACGCGACCAATAACAATACGGCTGTCCTCTACACTAACGGCCAGGCGGCCGCCACGATGCGGTTCGCCACCAACTTCATTCCGCGCACCTCCAGCGATTTCTATCTTGGGTTTGACCCGACCGTCAGCCCGCCGCCGATTAACTACCCCGACTTTCAGTTCCGTCGCCGGGCTGAATCTTATCGGGACCGCTACCCAGGTCGGCAACGTTTTGCGGCTTGCGCCGGCGGCCTACCAGGTATGGGGGAACGCGTGGTACCAGGCTAAACAACACTGCGCCTCTGGATTCACTACGACCTACCAGTGCCGGTGGACCAACCTGGGGAGGGTCGCCGTCGGGCTGTAGTGGAGATGAAATCTGGTTCACTGTGCAGAATGATTCACCGACTTCCGATACCACTTATGGCAATTACTCCGGCGGGGTCAACTACGTCAGCATCTTCCTCGATTGCAGGGGCAACCCACCGCCCGGCGACAAAAGCAATTCCATCGTCATCGTGACGAATAACGTTAATGTGGGACCGCAAACGGACTTGACTTCCAAGGGGATTATACTCAAGGATGGAAACATCCACACCGTCCGAGCCATCTACGACGGCGATGCCTTCAACGTATGGCTGGACGGCATCCAAGTGATTACCAATGTCTGGCTGCCGGGCCTCAAGATGGCCACTGACAGCAACGGCTACGGCTGGGTTGGGTTCGGGCTCGTATAGTGGCGAATGCACTGCGAGACCAGGATATCCTGAGTTGGACCTTCGGCGGCCCCACGCTCGGCACCTCTTTTACCGGCGGCCTGGATGAGTTCAGCGTGTATCAGCGCGCCCTCTCTCCCTGCGAGGTCAATGCCATCTACAATGCCGGCAGCCGGGGCAAATACGGCACCAACGTGCTGATCTGCCCGGTGGCCACCGAGGTCACCCTCTCCGATCCCACTGCCGGGACCCAGATCTTCACCTTCACCAACGGCCTCACCTGGACCAACAACGGGCCGCAGTGGGAAACCAACACGATCTCGTTCACCAGCTCCACCAACGCGACTCCCATTATCGTCCGCGGACTGGATCCATACAGCGCGGCGATACCAACGCGCCCAACAACCTGAATGCGATGGTGGATGACTTCGTGCTCTCGACGCTGGTGACCAATTCCATCAACGGCCTGCTGCATTTCACGGAGGACACCAACCTGGCGACCCTGCCGATCAAGTTTGCGCCCACGCCTTACACCGCCACGAACTTCCCGCCGGTTCTCGTCTTCTCGAACGGCTTCGGCGCCGCTTTGCCGCGCTTTATAGTGTCGGCGGCACGATCCCGGGCATGCCCAACAGCCCGGGTATCGGCACCCGCGACTGGACCGTCAGCCAGGGGCAGGTCACCGTCGTGAGCAACGCCTTCTTCGATGCGGTCGCCACGAACTACCTGGCGATGGCCACGGGCGCCGTGCAGTGCCTCCTGCCCACCGCTCCCGGCCACCGCTACCAACTCAGCTACAACCTCCGCGGCCCGTGCGCGGTCGGTTGGTGGGATGGCCGCGTCGAACCGCTGAGCCAGCGCGCCCAGGACCTCATCAGCGGCAACAACGGCGCCTTCCTCAACGGCGCCACCAATACGTCGGCGCCCGGCTTTGTTGGCGACCAGGGATTCTTCTTCAGCGGGCAGTTCGAGCCTCCGCCGGACCAGGACCCGGACATCTTCCCGGAGGACATTGACGATCCCTCCAGCAAGATCGAGCTCGGCGACCCGCCGCAGCTCCAATTCACCAATGCCTTTACCATCGAAGGCTGGATCAAGCCGATCCTCAACACCAACGAGGAAACCGTGTGCGGGCACAGAGCAAATCTTCTTCCGCGGCTACCCGGAACCGCTCAACTGCAATGGCACAGGTGATCCTTATTGGCTGGCGCTGGAGCCGTCGGCTGTCCGGACTCGCTACGACCTGCACTTCCATATCGCCGATGCCCACGTGGGCACCTTGGGGGCGGACGTCCTCACGACCAACGCCCCCGTCCAGCTCGGCGGAGGCTCCAACGGCGGGTGGTGGCACATCGCGGCGGTTTTCGACAAGCCGTTCACTAACATTGTGGTCGGCACCAACGGGACGAACGTTATTACGTTTACCACCAATGCCATGCGGCTTTACCTGGACGGCGTGTGCGTCGCCAGCAATTACACCCGGCTCTCGCCTTACCAGGACCTCGACCCGGCGCTCAGCCCGGGCGTCGCCATCGGCGACCGGAGCCGCTTTGACTGGACCCAGCCGTTCGCCGGGTTCATGGACGAGGTCACCGCTTACGCCCGCGCCCTGACCGGCCCCGAGATCGCGGCTATCGCCGCCGCCGGCCGCAGCGGGAAGGCCGACTTTGCCGCCCCGCCGGCCCAAAGCCTGGCCAAACTGAATGTCAACGTGGACGGCGCATCGCTGGGCGATGTGTATGGGGATAACTCGCAATGGACCCTCCACACCGTCGAGTTCACCGCTCTCGACACCAACGCCGTCGTGACGCTCCAGAGTCTCTTGCCCGGCACACTCGTGGACGGCATCACCCTGACCGAGGTGGCGCCCGAGCTGTACTATCTGCCGGAAGTGCCGCTATCCGATCTCTACGGCGAGGATACCTACGGCATCTGGACGCTCGAAATCTGGGACAACCGTGTGGGACTGGACACCAACAACGCGGCGCTGCTGGATTGGGAGCTGAACTTCGAACTCGCCCCCAGCAACCCGCCGCCGGTTATCACCCTGAGCCACGGCATTACCTACACCAATTCGCTGGCGGCTTACGGCGTGCAGTACTTCGTCGTGCCGGTGCCGCAATGGGCTGCGCGGGCTACCAACGTCCTGCAATTCGCCGACCGGGGGCACACGACCACGCCTCTGCCCATCACCGTGCTCTTTAACCAGACCAACTATCCCGGGCCGGCTGACCAGGCGCTTATCGGTCCGCTGGTGCCGAGCGGCACGAATATTCTCACGACCAACGGCGTGCCGGCGCTGACTAACGGCCAGCCTTATTATCTGGCGGTGACCAATCCCAACCCGGTGGGTGTGACCTTTGCGCTGGGGGTCTGGTTTGACATCCAGACGCTGGCCAACTGCCAGGTGACTACTAACTTTGTCGGACCGGCCGGCATTCCGCGCTACTTCCAGTTCGATGTCCCGACCAACGGGCAGCCGGCCGACCTGCCGGCCCAGGCTGTTTCGCTTTGGCTCTCACGGGCCCGGAGCAACCTGACCCTGGTGGTGAGCCAGCACCTGCCGCTGCCGGACCTTAACCACTACGACTACATCAGCCAGCAGCCCTGCACGAATGATGAAATCGTCATGCTGGTGACCAATTCGACGCCGTTCCCGATCCAGACCAACCGGTGGTACATCGGGATCTTCAACAGCACTGCCACCAACGTCCCATTCGCGGTGCAAGCCTGTTTGGACACGGCCTATCCATTGATCATCCCGCTAACCAATGGGATCCCCTTCACTGTGTCCTCGCTCACCAGCCCGTTCGCCGCCCCGCCCGGCCCGCCGCGGCGGCTGTTCTACGACTTCCTCGTCCCCTATTCCGTGCCCGGGGTGCTGTTTGAACTCTACAACCTGTCAGGGGACGCCGACCTTGTGCTCCAGCAATCTGTGCCCCCGACCATGGCGCCTTACTTCGACGGCAGCTTCGCCGTTGGCACTACGCCCGAGCAAATAGTCGTGCGGACCAACGGGGATACGCCCGACCTGCGCGGTCACTGGTATCTGGGAGTCTATAATAATGAGCTGTCGAACGTCACCTACACCATCCGGGCCGTGCTGCCCAACCGCGACCGTCTGCTCCTGAGCGCTCAACCGCAGGCGATGAGGCAGACCCCGCTCAGCGCGCCGCATGGGCTGTTGCTGAGTTGGAACTCAGTCGCGGGCGAGAGCTACCTCGTGCAATACACCGCCAGCCTCGCGACTCCGATTGTCTGGACCAACATCGGTTTTGTGGTCGCCACCACGCCGTTGACAACCTTTGAGGTCCTGCCGGTTCCCAACCTCCCCGCCTTCTACCAGGTTGTCCAGGTGTTCTCGGACCGGCCCATGCTCCATATCGAGCTGTGGTCCACCAACCAGGTCCGGCTCTCCTGGTCCACCGTTTACCCCGGCTATACCCTGCAATCCGAGATCGGCTTGACTGGCACGTGGGCCGATGCCGGCCTCCCGGTGAACCTCGTCGGCAATGAATACGTTGCCTTCGACACCATCGGCCCCGAACCGAAATACTACCGGCTGATCAAGTAAGACTTTTCGCCCGTGCGCCTCGCGCCCGGGAACATGGGACTGCGATGCGCGGCGTGTAGTAACACCGAAGAAACTATGAAGTGCTTGTTTTCGATAGCCGTGCTGGCGGCACCTGCACGCCTTGGCCCAGGGGGCTTCGGAAGCCATCCTGGGTTACACCAACAACATCAGCGGATTCGTGGACGCAACGGCCGGCTGGACTTTCCAGACCACCCGGGCCCTCACCGTGACCGAACTGGGCTGCTTCGCCAAAGTCTTCGACGACAACCCGGCGCGTAACGGCACGTCCAGGTTGGGTTGTGGGATGACACCGGCGCGCTGCTGGCCTCCACGTCCGTCACCCCGGCCAGCAGCTCTGTTCGACCAGACCCGCTATGAACCCATCACCCGGCTCAGCCTGGTCCCCGGCCAAATCTATCATCTCGGGGTCTATTACCCGGGTGGCATCATCGGTGTCGGTGTGGCCGGTGCTGGCGGCGGGAGGGACGGTCGGGACGCGCGCCGGAGGTGCAGTTGCGCGCGATGGCCGCTTGGCCAGCGGCGGGTTCGCCTCCCCTGCGGAATTATCTGGCACGTCCGGCTCGTTTTATGCCGGCCCAAACTTTCAGTTCGAGTCCCGGCCCAGGCTCAGCATCGAGCTCTGTCACGGGCAACCAGGTCCGCCTCTCGTGGCCCACGCGCGTATCCTGGCTACACCCTGCAATCGGAGGTCGGGCTCACCGGCACATGGACCGATGCGGGCCTCTCGGTGAGCACCGTGGGCGATGAGTTCGTAGCGTTGGGCTCGATCGGGTCCGGCCCGAAGTATTACCGCCTGGTGCAGTAGAGTTTTTTACTTGCAGACCTGCGGGTGCCAAGCCATAATTGGGGCGGGTTAATAATAACAGAAAGGAACTATGAAGATTCTGCTCGCTTTAGCGACGCTCGGGGCGGCCTGGACCACTTTTGCTCAGGGCACCACCGAGGCCATCCTGGGCTACGGTAATTCCATCAGCAGCTTCGTCAACGCCACCGCCGGCTGGACCTTCCAGCCGGTTACAACCCTGACGGCGACCGAGCTGGGTTGCTTTGCCAATCTCTTCGACAACAACCCGACCGTGACCAGTCTCCAAGTTGGTTTATGGAATGACACCGGCGTGTTGCTGGCTTCTCAGGTGATTACCCCCACCAGTCCGCAGGTTAACCTGAGCCGCTACGAATCCATCACGCCGGTTTCACTGGACCCGACGCAGATCTATCATCTGGGGGTCTATTCCGCCAGTGGCACCCTGGGCGTGAACGTGGCCGGTGTCGCCGCCGGAGGCACCATTACGGCGTCGCCGGACATTGCCTTGCGTGCGACGGCCGTTTCCGCAGCCGGATTCACCTTTCCCACCGAAGTGTCCGGCACGTTCGGCTCGATGTATGTCGGCCCGAATTTCGAGGACGCGGGCGGTGTACCCGAGCCCTCCTCCTGGCTGCTGCTGGGTCTCGGCGGCTTCTTGCTGGCGGCCCGCCGGGGTAATCAGCGCCGCTGAGCCCCCCTCCGGTTGAAGCACGCGGGGCGCTGTCGGCCAGGTCGCTAATAGCCAGAGTAGCTGCTCCGTGAAGGCGTCCGGCTACGGAGGTATTTCCCGGCACAGTTAGAACTATCCTGCTCCGGAGGGGCGCGTCTTGTTAGTACCACCATTTCGGACAGCCACAGGCCGGAAACCCGAAGCCCGAAACCCGAAGGCCGAAAGAAGGCCGAAGTCCGAAATCCGAAAGGCGAACCTGCTCCATCCCCGCGCCTGGGCCTGCGAGCCAGCCGGCAGCGGCTCAATCAGCGCTAGCAGAGGGGCGAGAGCCGGCTTTTCGGACTTCGGGTTTCGGACTTCGGCCTTCTTTCGGCCTTCGGGTTTCGGGCTTCGGGTTTCGGCTTTTGGGGCCTGGCGCTTGGGGGTATTGTCGCGATGCGCACGCCGCGGGATTATTGCATTCTTTTGTCTGGCAACTGATGGGGTTGGTGCTTTATCCTGTATTGCGCTATGCGCTCGCGGCCTTGGATCTGGCGACTGATGAGCGTGATGCTTTTGGTCACGGGCGTCTTTGTTTGGCGGATGGGGGAGAGGTGGGCAGGCGAGCGGAGCACCGTCACGTTGCTGCAACCTCATTCGTGGTCCCGTGTCTCTCCGTCATCACGCGCCGGTCTGCCGTCGCCCGTTCCGCTTCCGAGTCAAGGCACGACCCCCAACCCGGCGCCCGCCACCGCTTCAATTACGCATCACGCATCAAGTGTCACGCCCGACCTCGCTCTTCGCCTCAGCAATACCACCACCCCTCTCGCCCAATTAGCCCATAGCCCTACCGCCCTTCTGCTCGAAAACGCCCTGCTCGACACCACGCCGCTCGGTGGCCCTGGCGATCCCCGATCATCTGCGCGCTCAAGGCGATGCCGGCGCCTACGTCGTTCAGTCTCGTGCGCCGCTCGATGACGCGTTTCGCGCCAGCCTGCGCGCCGCCGGGGCCGTTGTGGTGGCCTACATTCCCAACCAGGCCTATCTGGTCCGCGCTTCGAAGGATGCCGCCGAACGGTTGGGGGCGGAACCGGGGACACAGGCGGTCGTGCCCTACGAGCCTGTACTTCAAGCTTAAGGGGCCGCTGCTGGCCCTGGCGGTCGAGCAACAGCCCCTGCCGAACGACCAGGCGCTCAGCGTGTTGCTCTTCCCGGATGCCGGCACCGCGGCGCGCAAGGAGTTGACCGGCCTCGGGCTGCGGGTGGTCGGCGAAGAAAGGTCTGCCTTTGGCCCGGTGCTCACAGTGCGGCCAGGACAATCTTCGGCGGTGCCTGCCGGTGCCATGCTCTCGGCGCTCGCCGGCCTTCCCGGCGTTCAGGAAATCGAGCTTACCCACCGTCGCGTGCTGGCCAATGACTTGAGCCGCGCTCGCATCGCCGTTGCCGCCGATACCGTCACGCCCCTGAACTACCTCGGCCTGACCGGCACCAATATCATCGTCAACGTCAATGATTCCGGTGTGGACGCGAACCATCCTGACCTGCAAGGCCGGGTCCTGTTCGATGCGCCGGGCGGCGGCGTGGATGCCAACGGCCACGGCACCCACATCGCCGGCATCATCGCCGGCAGCGGCCTCGAGTCCACCACGGTCACCAATGCCCGCGGCTCAATCATGCCCGCCGTCCCCCTCCAATTCCGCGGCCAGGCCCCCGCGGCGCGAATCCTGGCCCTCGTGGCCGACCCGAATCCCGGCCCCGCTTCGGACACCTACCTCCAGGAGGCGGCGGCCCGAGCCGACGCTTTGATCTCCAACAACAGTTGGCATTATGCCAACGACAATGCCTATGACCTCGCCGCCGCCCGCTACGACGCGGCCGTCCGCGACGCCCTGCCCGGCGTGTCCGGCTCCCAGCCCTTGCTGTTTGTCTTTGGCGCGGGCAACAGCGGCAATGGCGGAGACTAACGGCATGGGCGGCGACCCGGACTCCATCCAGTCACCCGCCACCGCCAAGAACGTTATCACGGTAGGCGCCATCGAGCAGCCGCGTCAGATCACCAACGAAGTCTGGCAATGTGTGTTGGTGGACGGAACAAACGTTTGCCAGACAAACCAGCCCTGGCTGGGACTGACCGAAACGAACAACCAGGTGGCCGCCTTCTCCAGCCGGGGCAATGTGGGCGTCGGCATCGAAGGCGACTTTGGCCGCTTCAAGCCGGATGTGGTGGCGCCCGGGGACTTTTGTCGTATCCGCACGCTCGACGGAATGGGATCAAGCCGCTTACTACGGTCCCACCAACGGCTCGGGCAACTACTTCGAGGTGCTTAGCAACCTGAACGATACGCATCGGGCCGTTCTATCGCTACGAATCCGGCACCAGCTTGTCTGCCGCCGAGGTCTCCGGGGCGCTGGCCCTGATGCAGGAGTTCTTCCAAAGAATGGGGCGCACCAACAGCCCGGCCTTGATGAAGGCGCTTCTGATCAACGGCGCGCGCCCGCTCACCACGCCGGGGGCATTCCAGGTCCAAAACCCCACGAACGCGCAGGGGTGGGGGCTGATCAACCTGACCAACAGCCTGCCAATCGGCCTGTCCAACTCCTTCGTCCACCTCGCCGCGCCCATGCAGGTCTTTGACCAGAGCCCCGGCGAGGCCCTGGCGACCGGCCAGAGCCACACCCGCTTCGTTTCCCTCTCGCCCGCGGCCACCAACCAGCCCCTGCGGATGACGCTTGTCTGGACCGACCCGCCCGGCAACCCCGCCGCCAGCCTCAAGCTGGTCAACGACCTGGACCTGGTTGTCACCAACCTCCTCACGGGCGAGGTCTTCTTCGGCAACGACATTCCCGCCGGCAGCGGATTCAACCAGCCCTGGGATACCAACACCGCGCCCAACCTGGACGTAGTGAATAACGTCGAGAACGTCTATCTGTCCCCTTCCCCCGCCACCAACTACTCCGTGACCGTGCTGGCCCGCGACGTCAACGTCAATGCCGTTACCGCCGCGACCAATGGAGTGGTCCAGGACTACGCGCTGGTCATCTCCAGCGGTGACGGCGAGGCTAAAGACGCGCTCACTGTCATGGACGCCCCCATCTCTTCCACCAGTTCCACCAGCGTTACATTCGTCACCAATAGCCTTGGTCCGGCCAGGGCGTGTCCGGCGCGCTCTTGCTGAACCAGCGCGTGGGCGCGCAGCCGCCGTTGGCCGATGGCGCCACCGTGCCCTTGCCTGACGGGAGCAACGGCGCGATCACTCCCGGCTTCACCAACCAATGGCGCTTTTATGTCCTGACCAACGACCAGGGCTACGCCAACGCTGCGTTCGCAACCTTCCTCCCGCCCAACCTTTCTCTCCCGCGCCTTGGTGTGAACCAAACCAACCTGGACAACGCCACCCGTCGTGAGGCGGACATTGACCTGTATGTTTCCACCAATCCTGCCCTGGTCAATTTGGATACGACCGCCCTCGCTGCCGCCGATAAGGCGCTCGGTCGCGGCGGCACGCAGGTGGTTGCTTACAACGACGCCGCGCCGGGCGAGGTCTATTACATCGGTGTCAAGTCCGAGGACCAGGAGGCCGCGCAGTACGCACTTCCTGGGCGTTTTCAGCCTGCAGCCCTTCGCCGAACAGGACCAGACCGGGAGTTGGTTGCTGCATGGCATTAATGTGCCCGCCGTCATCCCGGACGGCACCGCGACTCGACCAGGCGTTACCAACGTACTGGCCATCGCGCCAATACCCATCCCAATCCGCCGCGTCGTGGTTACTAATGAGATCGAGCACGAGAGTTTCCCCGATCTGCTCGGCACCCTTACCCATGGCCGGCATTCCGTCGTGCTCGATAACCATTCGCTGCCGCCGGTTGATCCGGTTCCTTTTGACTACACCTTCGTCTATGAAGACAATGGTGAAGGAGACATTCCGGGTTCCCAGCCCACGGACGGTCCAGGCAGTCTGCGCGACTTCATCGGGGAACAGGGAATGGGGGTTTGGTTGTTGACGTTAGCCGACGACGCCCTCGGTAACACTGGTTTGGTCGAGAACCTAACCATCCGCCTCGACCCGCAAGAGGTGTTCAGTGGCGGGGATCGTGACGTGGCGACGAACGCCTTCTCGTTCGACTTCCTCGATGTCCCCATCGGCGCGACCAACCTCACGGTCTGCCTTTACAATGACTCCCCCATTCCCCTGCCGGTGGGGCTTTACCTCCGGCGCGGCCTCCTCCCCGACGAAACCAACTTCGACGAGGCGCTGACGGTCTCCTCGTTTTCGGGATGCCTCTCGGTGGATCAGACTGCCCTGCCGCCGCTGATCCCCGGCCGCTATTACCTCGGGGTCTTCAACTCCAATGGAATCCCGCAGACCGTCCGCCTGAACGCGAACGTGGATGTTGGATCCCAAGGCGTTGCCCCCGCCATCTACCCCTCTGCCGGGCCAATTCCCATCCTCAATGACGCCATCACTAACGCCAGCCTTTTCATATCCAACAGCGAGACCATTGCCTCACTTGATGTCGCGCTGCGCGTGGATCATCCCCGCATCTCGGATATGGTGTTTACGCTCATCAGCCCGAGTGGCACGCGCGTGCTGTTATGCGAAAACCGGGGTGGGGAGACTGCCCAAGGGTTGGGCGGCATCGTCATGCGGACCAACATCTTCCCTACCAGAACCTCCGGGGATTACAATGCCAGCACCAATGTTCTGGATGTGGGTCACAACCGGGGCACGCTGTTTATTGACTATGACTTCTACCAGGCCCCCGATACGATGCATGTCTATTACGAGGGTGCGCTGATCTATAATTCCGGACTGGTGAGTGATACCAACCATGTAGCGATCCCCTTCGGCCCGGGCGGTTCTACGAACATTGTCATCATCATGAACGAAGGGACCAACCCGGACACTAATACCCTTTGGGAGTACACCGCGACTGTGGCCAGCCCGGCACGGGCCTACCTGGTGTTCACCGACAACACGAATCTTGCCCCGGTGCCAATCAAGTTTGCCCTGCCGCCGTTTTTGCCCGAGGACACGAATCTGGACCGTTACTGCGCGCCGGAACAATCGCTCAACACCCTTATTGGCGAGAACGCCCACGGCACGTGGCAACTGGAAATGTGGGACACCCGCGCCGGGGCGGACTACCCGGCGCCGGAACTGGACGATTGGCAGTTGCGCTTCGTGTTCCAGGATGCCACCCCTGTGCCGATAAGCCTTACCCACGGTGTCAGCCAGACCAATACCGTTCCGTCCGGCTGGATCGCGCCTTTCGTTATTGATGTGCCGGCCTGGGCGACCGACGCTACGAACATCCTGGTTTCGGCCTCCGCCCCCGTGAATCTGCTCTTCAGCCCCGACCTGCCGCCTACCGGCACGAACGCGGGGGATGTCACCCTGCTGGCGGCCTCGACCAACGGCTTTGCGGCCTTGAATACCAACGGCCCGCCGCCGCTGGTCCCCGGCGGGCGTTACTACCTTGGCGTCCAGAACACCGGAGCGGCTCCCGTGGCCGTGGTTATGGAGGTGGATTTCGACGTCACTGCCCTGGCCAGTGGCGTCCCCATCAACGCCACGCACGCCGGCGGCATCCTTCCGCAGTACTTCTCTTACGACGTCTCCTCGACCGCCACAGCCGTCTCGTTCCAGCTCCTCAACCTGGAGGGCAACGTGGACCTCGTCGCGAGCGCAAACGGGTCGTTCCCCGCCCTGACCAACTTCGATTATGGCAGCTTTAACCCGGGCACCAACGACGAGGATATTCTTGTCTTCCCGGATTCGGTTCCCGTGGCGCTGGCGCCGGGCCGGTGGTATCTCGGCGTTTTCAATGAGGACCCGACCAATGTTGCCTACACGATCCTGGTCACCGAATACACCAACTTTTTCCCGTATATCAGCGAGCTGGCCAGCGGCGCTCCCTACCTCAATTACAATCCCGGCACCGGTGACGCCACCGACTATTATCATTACGTCGTCACGACCAACGCAGTGCGGGCCCAATTCGAGATTGACGACCCAACCGGCGACATGACGCTGGTGGCGCGCAAAGGGTTGCCGCTGCCCAGCCTGACTAACTACTCCTGCATTAGCTCGAACCCCGGCCCCAACGACGAACTGATCACCCTCTTCGACTTTTCCAGCCCGGTGCCGCTGACGCCGGGCGACTGGTTCCTCGCGGCCGTGAACGTGTCCGGCGGACCGGTGACCTATACCATTATGGCCACCGAATTCCCGGCCTATGGAACTAACGTTGTCATCACGAATATTGAGGCTTCCGCCGGCAGCTTATGTCTTACCTGGGGTTCTGTGCCGGGCATTCACTACTACGTGGAGGGCAAGGCGGAGGTGGACAGCACCAACTGGACGGCGGTCTCTCCGACGATTACCGCGACCGACTACCAGACCACCTGGTGCGTGCTGCTGCCAACAACGAACCGCTTCTTCCGTGTCAGCGAAGGACTGGTGCTTACCCCGTACGTGCCGCCCTTCAGCATCGGCAGCATCACCGCCAGCACGAACGGCGTGCGCTTGCAGTGGCTGGCCGCGGCCAACCGCCAATTCCAGGTGCAGTGGAGCCCTTCCTTGGCACCCCCGGCCTGGACCAGCTTCACGGATACCATTACTTCTACCAACGGCGTGTTCTCGTTCCTCGACGACGGCTCTCAGTCCGGCGGACTGGCTGCCCCGCGCTATTACCGGCTCCAGCAGTTGCCATAGCGGCGTCGCCAGTCCAATGCGCTCGCTCCGCGCGTAATCTCACGCAACTCATTGCAATCGCCAAACTTGCGTCGCTTCCCGTAGTTCTTCGCTGTTTTCAGTGGCCGAGTTCCCCCCGGCTGCACGCCGAGCCCGCTGCACCCCCTTCGTCCCCCCTCCCTCACCACACCGTTACCACACGCGAACCTCACCGTCGTACCTCTGCAAACTTTGCAGAGGTACGACGGTGAGGTTCGCGTGGGGTAACGGTGTGGCTCCCGTGAGACCCGATGGACGGTCTGAGGGCAGGGGCGGAAGAATGGGCACCGGTCGGCTCGGGTTTGGGGGAACCGGGCTGAACGCCGCTTCGGGAGCGATTCGGCTGCGTTGGAGTGCCGACGTAAGCTGGCTCAGGTCAGTCCCTTCCAAGGCTTTTGTGCCCGCAAGCCGGCAGTCCGGAAGGCTTCGCGGATCTTGTTCACGGCGGCGGCGGGCAACGGACCCTGGCCGGCGCTGTTCAGATTGGCTTGGGCGTTGGCGGGGTTGGTCGTTCCGGTGATCGCTACGTGCACGCCGGGCTGCGATAGCGTGAAGCGCAGGGCGATCTCCGGCCAGGCGGCATTGGGGTCCCCATCAACACCCAGGTCGCGCGGCGTGAGGCTCATCGCTTTGAGGCGCTCGATGTAAGGTTGAGCATAGCCGGCGTAGATGCCGGGGTGGGACGATTTCCAGGCCGCGTTGGCAATGGGACGTTTGGCGAGGACCCCAAGGTTCCGTTCCCGGGCCTTGGGCAGGACGTTGTCGAGGTTCGCCTGGTCGCAGATGTTGACGGAGGTTTCGATTACGTCCACTTCCGGCAGGGCGGCTGCGAAAGCCGCGGCTTCGTTGTCGCCCGAATAGCCGACGAAGCGGACTTTGCCAGCCTCCCGGGCGCGAGCAAGGGCGGCGACAGCTTCGCCCCGCTGCAGCACGGCCAGGTCGCACGAATGCAGCAGCATTACATCGAGGTGATCGGTGCGCAGGCGTTTGAGGGCGCGGTCCACGGTTTGGGTGATGAGTTCTGGCGACCACTCCGCGCCTGACGCGCCCTCCACCTGGTGGCCGCATTTGCTCACCAGGTACCAAGTCCTTCCTGCGGTGCCCGACCGCCCGGCCAATGAGCGACTCGGATTCGTGGTAGCAAGCCGCCGTGTCAATGAGGTTGACCCCGGCGTCAAGCAGCAGGTTCAGGATGCGCGCGACCTGTTCTTGCTCGGCGGCAAGGTATCCAATAGGGCCTCCGCCGAAGCCCAGCGGTGTAACCTCCAGCCCGGTCTTTCCAAATGTTCTTCGCTCCTTCACGCCTCCAATATACACAACTCAGGCCACAGTGCCAGGGGCAAGGCGGGCCAGAAGAGGTGATTCGCAATTATATTGCGGGCTCCGCTGACCGCAGCAATCGTCCCGGGGTCTCCCATGTACGCCCGGTGACTGTCCCAGGACTCTCGCGGTCATCCAACATCGGTTCGGCTGGTAGGGCGCACCTGCCCTCTCTGGTAAGTTTTGGAAGATTAGAGGCTTAACACTTTTTCCGGGACAACCGGGGGGAGAGTTTTTTAGCCTCCCGGGCATGGCAAAACTCAAATCCGGTTTTCGTCGGCCCACGGCGGACGAACAGACTGTTCTGCGCGAGATGCACCTCAAGTTGCTGGTCGCGCCCAAAGACATTCAGAAGTGTGATCAGATTCTTATTGAGGAACACTACCTGCGCAGCGCCAAACTGGTCGGCGAGCACCTACGCTACGCCGTGCTCTGGAAAGGCCAATGGCTGGCCGTGGCCACCTGGAGCGCGGCGGCCCTTCACCTCAAAGCCCGGGATGGGTTTATCGGCTGGACCGAAGAACAGCGGCGTCAACGCCTGCCTTTAGTGGTCAACAACTCGCGGCTCTATGTGCTGGCGCCGCATCACTATCCGAACCTGGTCAGCCGGTTCATGAAACTGATGCTGGGGCGCTTGAGCGCCGATTGGCAAAGCGCTTGGGGTCACGCCGTGGCGCTGGCCGAGAGCTTTGTCGACCCCGAGCAATATCGGGGCACGGCCTATCAGGTCAGCGGTTGGAGCCAGTTGGGGCACACGCGCGGTTGGAAGCGTAGCGCCGTGGATTTTTATGAGGAGCACGGGCATCCCAAACAAGTGTGGATTCGGGAACTGGTCCGCAACGCCTGTGCCAAGCTGCGCGCTCCGGAGTTGCCCGGGGCGTGGGCTCTGGGGCTCAAACCAGTCCCTCCGCGCTGCACCGCCAAGGCCCAGGAAATTGCCAGCCTCATGGAGCGCTTGCACCGAGCGATTCCCGAGTTCCGGCGCAAGCAGGGCTTGGTTTATCCGATTGCCGGCATGCTGGCGCTCATCGCCATGGCCACCTTCAGCGGTGTGGCCCGCGGTTACGAAGACCTGGCCGATTATGCCGCCACGCTGTCCCAAGCCCAGTTGCGCGCGCTCAACTTCCGCCGCGACCCGCACACGGGCCGCGTGCGTTCTCCGGAGCGGACCACCTTTGAGCGGGTGCTCAATGGGGTGGAGGATGAACGGCTGCAACAGGTGCTCTTGCTTTGGCAGGAGCAAGTCCTGGGGCCGGTGCAAGACCGCCTGGTCATCATCGATGGCAAGGAAATCCGTCACGCCAACGTGGAGTCCCTCAGCGCGGTGGATGGTAGCGGCCGCTGGCTGGGTTCAACTCTGGTGCGCGAGGGCAGCAATGAAATCCCCGCCGGGCGCCAGCAGTTGGCTAAGCTGGACCTGGTGGGCAAGATCGTCCTGAGCGATGCGGCTCACACGCAAGTGGCCCATGCCCGCCAAATCCTCTACGAGCAAGGCGGCAATTACCTCATGACGGTCAAGAAGAACCAAAAAGACCTCTTTGAAACTCTGGAAACGCTGTTCACCCCACAGCGTTTTTCCCCCTCAGCCCACGGCGCAAACCCACGCCCTGACGCGGGAGAACAACCGGGGCCGACGCGAAATCCGGGTGCTGGATTGCCGGCAAGCCTCTCCGGCGCAGGTGGGCTTCCCCGGCGTTCAGACCATTGCCCGGCTCCGGCGGCGGGTGCGGCGCCGGGGCAAGAAAAGCACTGAACTCGTTTATCTCATCAGCAGCCTCACCCTGGAAGAGCTGGATGCGGCGGGCTTGCTCAAACTCAAGCGGGGTTATTGGACCATCGAAAGCCGCCTGCACCACGCGCTGGACGTCACCCTGGGCGAGGATCGCAGCCGTGTCCGCAATCCCAAAGCGGCCTTTGCCTTGAGCCTGTTTCGTCGCGTCGTCGTCAGTTTCGCGCAAGCCTGGTTGGAACAATGCCGTAAACTCAATCCGCGCAGCCGCGCTACCACACGCAAGTTCCAAAAACGCTTCTCGCGCGGTGACGGCGGCCCCCAGCGCCTGCGGGCGTTGATCTTTTCCAAATCCCCCACCTCTTGGCGCTTACCAAAATGAAAAGGTGCGTCCTATTCGGCTGGTGCAGACGAGGATTCGGCGTTGACCTGATTGATCGGAATGGTATGGTCTTGCCATGAGCGTGACGGAAATCCTCCGCGAGATCGAGGCGCTGCCCAGCGAGCAACGCTGGAGTGTCCTGGAGCAGGTTCGCCGCCTGGTGGAGCCGGAGATTCCCACCTCGTTTAAGGAGGGGATGGACCAGATCAAGCGGGGCGAAGGGATTGACCTCGATGAGGCTTTGCGCGAACTGGACGAAGCGTGAGCTATCGGTTTAAGACCGTGCCGTCGTTTCGTCGGGCCCTGCGCGGCCTGAATCCCCGCCAGAAAGCGGTGGCCCGGAAAGCTTTTGCTATCTTCAAACAAAACCCCTTCGACCCCCGCCTGCGACCACATAAGATCCATCGGCTGTCAGCCGAGTACGGTGTGACCATCTATGCAGTTTGTATCGAGGGCGACTTGCGCGCCGTATTCTATGTTGAAGGGGATACAGTTTGGAGCGTGGACGTCGGCACCCACGCGATCTACCGTCCATGACCTAATTCGAGGCGTCGGTGGTAACTGTTTCCCGCTCCGTCCACTTGCCGTGCTCACGGATGAGGTCCACGAGGCGGTCCACGGCTTCGGCTTCGGGGATGTTGAACCGGACGGCGGTCTTGCCGACATAGAGGTTGATCTTGCCGGGTGCGCCGCCGACGTAGCCGAAGTCCGCGTCGGCCATCTCTCCCGGGCCGTTGACGATGCAACCCATGATGGCGATCTTCACGCCTTTAAGATGCTCCGTGCGAGCCTTGATGCGGGCGGTGACGGTTTGGAGATTGAAGAGCGTGCGGCCGCAGGAGGGGCAGGCGACGTAATCCGTCTTGAACGAGCGGCAGCCGGCGGCCTGGAGGAGGTTATAGGCCAGTCGCAAGGATTGGCCCGCGCCGGGTTCGCCGCGCACCAGGATCGCATCGCCGATACCGTCGGCCAGCAAGGAGCCGATGACCACCGAGGCACGGAGCAGCGCGATTTTCGGTTCCAGCGGCGTTGGGCCGAACTCCAGGCAGTCTTTCAGGAGGATGGGGTTGTTCCGGCCCAAGCGCTTCAATTGCGCCGCCAGCAAGCGGAAGGCGGCGATGGCGGGCAGGGGAGTGCCGTCCTTCACGGTCACAAGTTGCGTGTCGCAGTTCAGCTCGAAAGGCTGGGTCGGGTTAACCTCATAGACATTCAGGTCTTCATACACGCCCTCGGGCTTTACATCGGCTTTTGGGCTGATCTTGGGGGCGACCTTGTCCCAGGTCGCGCGGGTCACGACTACCCGCACGGTTTGTTCGGCGCCGCAGTTGACGTCGTCGGCGAGTTCTATCTCGGGCGTGGCCCGGCGCGTGTAGGTGAAGGGGTCGAAAGGCCAGCCCGCGGGGAAGTCCGAAGTCCCAAGTCCGAAGTCCGAAGTGAGAGATGGGATCTGCGACAGGAGGTCGCGGCAGACCTCGATTTCACGGGGCGAGTCTTCGGTGAGGGAAACCCGGATGGTGTCGCCCAGGCCGTCGCATAACAGCGAGCCGATGCCGATGGCGCTCTTGATGCGACCGTCCTCACCCTCGCCGGCCTCGGTGACGCCCAGATGGATGGGGTAGTTCCAGTCCGGGCCCTCCTGCTCCAGCCGCGCGACCAGCAGGCGGTAGCAGTGGATCATGATCTTGGGGTTGCTCGACTTCATCGAGAACTTGAAGTTGTGGAAGTCGTGCTTGCGGGCGATGCGGGCGAATTCCAGCGCGCTCTCGACCATGCCGAGCGGCGAATCGCCGAAGCGGTTCATGATGCGGTCGCTCAGCGAGCCGTGGTTGGTGCCGATGCGCAGGGCGCGGCCCAGTTCGCGGCAGAGTTTGACCAGCGGCGTGAACTTCTCCTCGATGCGCGCCAACTCGGCGGCGTACTGCTCGTCGGTGTATTCCTTGACGGCGAACTTCTTCGAGTCGGCGTAGTTGCCCGGGTTGATGCGGACCATCTCGACCCACTTGGCGGCTTCCAGTGCGGCCTCGGGCTTGAAGTGGATGTCGGCCACAATCGGCACCAGGCAGCCGCGCGCGCGCAGTTCGGCTACGATATTCTGCAGGTTGGCGGCGTCCTTCACGGTCGGCGCGGTGATGCGCACGATCTGGCAGCCGACCGCCACTAGCTCCAGCGTCTGCCTCACGCACTCGGCGGTATCCATCGTGTCGCAAGTGAGCATGGACTGCATCACGACGGGATGGTCACCGCCGATGATCACCCCGCCGTGCCGCGGATCGCCCACCACGACCTCACGGGTGCGGCGGCGGCGCAGGAAGTAAGGAGATTCGCAGAAGGCGAGCATGGTTAGCGGCCACCGGAGGGCGCGCTGGCCGGCTGCTCGATGGTCACGTCTTGCTTGAACATGGAGCGGAACAAGGAGAAGCGCTTCACGTCGTTGAAGGAGACGTAAAGCATGAAGCCGATCACCAGGAAAGCAAAGACCGTGGTGACGCCCTCGACCAGGCGTTGCGGCAAAGGCCGCCCGAAGAGCCGCTCGATCAGCGCCATCATGATGTGCCCGCCGTCGAGCACCGGCACCGGGAGGAGGTTGATAATGGCCAGGTTGATATTGAGCAGCACCAGGAAGCTCAACGCCAGCCGCCAATCCGTATTCACGTAGGCGGCCAGCAGCGCCAGGATGCCCGGCGGGCCGCTCAAATCCTTCAGGCCGACACCGGTTTGCTTGGAGTGAGCCAGCGCCGCAAAAGTGTCGTAGGTGCGTTCGAGAACGGAGCCGATCTGGGTCCAGGGCGGGATGTGCTCAACTCGGTACACCAGGTCGCCCGCGCCGATCTCGGCGCCAATACGCCCGACCTTGGCGCTCGCGTCGAAGCGCGGCTTGATGGTCAGCGTCATTCGTTGGCCGCCGCGCCGGATGACAATGTCCTTGGTCTCGCCGGGGCACTTCTGGACGAGGCTGATGAATTGCTCGGCGCCATACACGGGAACCTGGGCGAACATCATGATCTCATCTCCGTCCTTGAGCCCCGCGGCCTTGGCCGGGCTGTCGGACAGGATGCGTTTGATCACCGGGTGATAGCGCGGGTCGAGATTGAGAATCTTGAGGCCCAGCGCCTCGCTCATGACGGTGTTGAGTTGGTAGGTGTTAGTGACCTGTCCGGGACTCGCGATGACCACCGCCAGGTTGGTGCTGCGCGCGAGAATGGTGGTCTCCTGCACCTCACGCCAGGAAGTGGTCCGTTTGCCGTCCACGGAAAGGATTTCATCCCCGGGTTTAATGCCGAGTTTCGCTTCTCGCGACCCGGGCTCAACGTAGCCGATAATCGGCGGGTTGACCTGGACCGGGATTCCCACGCCCCACAGGAAGAACGCGATGGCGATGCCGAACAGGACGTTCATAAACGGCCCGGCAAAGGCCACCAGCGTCTTCGACCAGGCGGAAACGGGGGGCAACGGTTCGGCTGACTCGTTCGCCTTGCCCTCGATGGCCTCCGAAGTGGCTAACTGGGGGAGCTTGACGAAGCCACCCGCCGGTATCCAACGCCACGACCACTCGACGCCGTCGCGCATCCAACTGACGATCTTTGGCCCAAACCCGATCGAGAAGCCCTCGATCTTGAAGCCGCGACGCAAGGCCACCCAGTAGTGCCCGTATTCGTGTACGAACACCGCGGCGCCAAACAGCAAGAGGACTGCGAGGACCACATAAACAACATTCAAAAGCCACATATTCGGTTAGGAGAACTTAGCCGGACTGTGAGGTTATTCCAGTTATTTGTTCCGTCAGGCCCTGCCGGTCTCGTTCCTGGCCCAGGCATCGGCTTCGAGAATCTGCTGCAAACTGGGGTGCGGCACCGCTTGGTGATGGTCCATGGTCCGCCGGACGGCGGCGGATATACCCGGGAAGTCAATCCTCCGGTCTATAAATGCTTCCACGGCAACCTCATTGGCGGCGTTCAGCACCGCCGGCAGCGTGCCGCCCACCTCGCCAGCCCGGCGCGCCAAATCCAGCGCCGGGAATCGGCCCGGATCAGGCTCCTCGAACGTCAGGCCCCCCAGTTTCGCCAGATTGGTTTGGACCCGCTGGCTGGGCACTCGGACGGGGTAGGTCAGGGCATATTGAATCGGCAGGCACATGTCCGGCGTCGAAAGCTGGGCCAGCATCGAGCCATCCACGAACTCAACCATCGAATGGACCACGCTCTGCGGGTGGACCACCACCGATACGCGGTCCATATCCACATCGAACAGCCAGCGCGCCTCGATCATTTCCAGCCCTTTGTTGAAGAGCGTCGCCGAATCAATGGTAATCTTCCGGCCCATGACCCACGAGGGATGCTTCAGGGCGCGTTCGACCGTGATGGCGGGGAACTCCTCTTTTGGCGTCTTGCGGAAAGGGCCGCCGGACGCCGTCAGCCAAAGCCGGCGGACCGACGCGGCGGGTTTGCCGTCCAGGCATTGGAAGATCGCCGAGTGTTCGCTATCCACGGTTAGCACGTTCACGCCCTGCTCGCGGGCCTCACGCATGACGATTTCGCCCGCCATGACCAGAATCTCTTTGGAGGCGACGGCGATATCCTTGCCCGCCCGAATGGCCGCCAGCGCCGGTTGCAACCCCGCTGTGCCCACGATGGCAATGAGCACAATATCCGCCCCGGGCAGCGTGGCGAGCTTCAGCAGACCTTCGGCGCCCGAAAACACCTCCGCCGTCGTGCCCAGCATGTTGCGCAGCGCCTGGGCCTTGGCGGGATCGGCAATGGAAATGGCCTCGGGCTGGTGTTTGCGGGTCTGTTCCAGGAGCAACTCCATGTTGTTGCCCGCGGCCAGACCCAGCAGGCGGATGTGATCCGGCAAGTCCTCGGCGACCTTGATGGTGCTGGTGCCGATGGAGCCCGTGCTGCCCAGGAGAACCACGTTGCGCATGGGGGTGGGAATATACGATTTACGATTTACGATTTACGATTTACGAGGCTGTGGGAAGTGCGCGTGGTTTTGGCGGAAGCTACTACTATGGACATGATCTCATCCCCCTCCCGCATGAGGCTGCGCAGACGACTGGCTTTGACAAGGTTGTTTTCCACCAGTAGTTCCATCCAAAAAAGCGATTCATCGCACTCCTCCTCTACGATGCGAAGCTTGCTGAGAAAATCCGCAGTGGATTTGGCGCGGCAGACTGCGCGATAGTTCGCCCCGACTGAGGTTCCGCAGCGGAGGAGTTGCCTGCCAAGCGTCCGCGCCACCCAATCATCGGGCAGCGCCGCGCATAGTTTCACGACCCGGTTCGCATAAGCCTTGGTCCGTGCCTTCATTTCTTCGCGTGTCATAGTGTGTTCTCCCAGGTTGCTAATGCTCTCTGATTCGTAAATCGCAAATCGTAAATCGTAAATCCTACCTCGGGGTGAGCACATGCCGCAGATAGAGATACATGATGGGCGCATTAAACAGCAGACTGTCCACCAAGTCGAGTATGCCGCCGATGCCGGGGAAGAACCGGCCCGAGTCCTTCGCCCCGGCTTCGCGCTTGAAGAGGGACTCGATCAAGTCCCCCACCACGGCGCAGACGCCCAGAAGGACCCCCAGGATGAGCGCGTGCACCCAATTCATGCCCGCCATTTTGTGCCCCAGGAAATGGACGAAGAGCAGGCTGGCCAGCGTGGAGACCACGATGGCCCCGCCGACGCCCTCCCAGGTCTTGCCCGGACTGATGCGCGGGATCATCTTGTGCCGCCCGATCAACGACCCGACGGCGTAGGCCCCGCTGTCGCTGAACTTGGTGATCAGTATGAAGTAAAGCAGGTAGTAATGACCGTCCACGCTGGGGGAAGAAATTGATCTTCTGGATGAAGTTCAGCAGCCAGGGCACATACATCAAGCCGAACAGGGTTGTGGATATCGCCACCATACCTGCCGTGCCGCTGCGCGAGAAAAACTGCCGCAGGCACAAGCCCAGCACGAACAGGATGAGGAAGCTGGTTTCGAAATCATTCACGCGGGCCGGTGATCCGGAGGTTCCCAACTGCCCGGTCAGGTTCAGAAACGTCCCCACCATCAGGAGCACCCCGCCCAGGATGCCCAGCGCTCGAAGCAAACCAGGTCTCTCTTTCGCCGCCAATCCATAGAACTCCGCCAAACCCGTCGCGGCCAGGAACACCATGATCACCAGGAACACGTAATCGGACACCAGGCGGTTGCTCGAGAACAGCGCCGTCAGCACGATGGTCCACAGCACCACAAAGCTGGTCAGCCGGCGGAGGAACACCCTGAGCTTGGAAGGCGGGGCGGGCGGCGGCGGGTTTGAGCCGGTTGGGGCAGGCATGAGGAGTCGATTTACGATTTACGAGCACGCCGCAAACGCCGACGCGCGCACGACGTTCGACACCTCACGTAAATCGTAGATCGTAGATCGTAAATCATAAATCACAACCCCCCAAATCGCCGGTGCCGGCGGTTGTATTCCTCCAGGGCGGCATAGAACTGCGGCTTGCGAAAATCCGGCCACAACGTCGGCGTCACCACCAGTTCGGTGTAGGAAATCTGCCAGAGCAGGAAGTTGCTCACGCGCATCTCCCCGCTCGTCCGGATCAGCACATCCGGGTCGGGCAGGTTGTGCGTATAGAGGTGCTGCGAGAAGACCTGTTCGGTGATGTCCGCAGGGTCCAGTCGCCCCGGCCTTGACCTTCCTGGCGATGCTGCGCACCGCATCCACGATTTCCGTCCGCCCGCCGTAACTCAGCGCCATGACCAGCGTCAGCCCGTTGTTCTTCGAGAGCGTGGCGATGGACTTCCTGAGGTGCTCCTGCACCGTCTCCGGCAGCCGATAGACCTGGCCGATGACCTCCAGCCGGACGTTGTTCTTGTTCAACTCGGGCGTCTCGGTCTTGAGGTAGTGCACGAGATACTTCATCAGGGCGTCCACCTCGTCCTTGGGCCGGTTCCAGTTCTCGACCGAGAACGCGTAGAGCGTCAGGTATTTGATCCCCAGCTCGCCCGCCGTGCGGATGATGACCCGCGCCGATTCCGCCCCCGCGCGATGGCCCTCGATGCGCGGCAAGTGCCGCTGCCGGGCCCAGCGCCCGTTGCCGTCCATGATGATCGCCACATGCCGTGGCAGCGAGGCCAGGGCTTCGGGACTAAGATGGGCGGTTGACGTGCTCACGGTTTCCGCCGGCAGGTTACAGGCTGCGGTTGGCAGGTCAAGGTTCGGCTCCGCGTGCCGGCTGCCGCGCATCTCGCCGCAACCACGAAGCGCCGGGCCCCCGAATCCGAAATCCGAAATCCGAAGCCCGAAGGCCGAAAGAAGGCCGAAGTCCGAAGTCCGAAAGGCGAACCCGCGCCTGGGCCTGCGACCCGGCCGACGGCGGCTCAATCAGCGCTACCAGAGGCGCGAGAGCAGGCTTTTCGGACTTCGGGTTTCGGACTTCGGCCTTCTTTCGGCCTTCGGATTTCGGGCTTCGGGTTTCCGGCCTGTGGCTGCCCGGAATGATGGTACTAACACGATGCGCCCCGCCACAGCCCCGGAAGCATTGATTGGCCTGGCGATAACCTTGGCCCGCAAGGCGCTTCGGCCCAAGGCAGGGTTGCCGGCATCACTTGGGCTTCGCCCAGGCCAGGATCTGCTTATCCTCCAGCAAGCGGGTGCGCAGGGTCGCGTAAGGGAGTTGCTGCACAGGCGCGTGGTTTTCCAGCGCCAACACCGCGGCGGTGCCGGCGGATTGGCCAAGGATCATGAAGACCGGCTCCATGCGAATGGAGCCGTAGGCGATGTGAGTTGCCGAGAGGCAGATCGGGACGAGCAGGTTGCCGCACTCGCCGGCTTTCGGCACGAGGGAGCGGTAGGAGATGGGGTAGGGAGAGAAGCCGTGGACCTGCACGTCGCCCTCGTTCTCGGCGTGGCCGTTTTTCACGATGCGCTGGCAGTTGTGCGAGTCCATTCCGTAGGCCGCCAGCCCCACGCCGTCCTCGGCGGTTTGTTGGCCGCGGCAATTGTGCTCGGTCATGACGTAGTCCGAGACCATGCGGCGGGCTTCGCGGACGTAGAGTTGATGCGGCCAGTTATCGGTGTCCATGAACTCGTCCCGGGCCGGTCCCCAGGTCTCATCTCGGCGCGCATGTTCTCGGGCACCCGCGGGCTGGTGGCGAGGAAATAGACGAAGCCAAGAGTGTAGTCCTCGTGCGCCTGCCAGATCTGCGCGCGGGTCGCGTAGTCAGCGTCCGGGTAAGCATAGTTCTGCCCGATGAAATCGGTGGAGAAAGGGCCGTTGTTATTGATGTCCGTCTTGCGGTTGGGCATCCAGATCGGGTTCCAGAAGGCGCTGAGTTGGGGCTTGTGTCCGGCCGCGACGAGGGCTTCGAGGTAGCGCGCCAGGAGTTCGTAATTGGCCGGGTTATACTTCGGCGGCTTTCTGTTCGGCAAGCGGTTGGCGGGGTCCTGGGTATAGCAAAGGCGGAAGTTATAAGCCTGCACGCACGCGTCTCCCGAACCCGGCGTGCCCCCATCGCCCGGCTGAATGTACGGCAGCAAACCACTCGCCGGCGTCGCCGGGCTTGCGATAAGGATCAACGGGCACGACGAACTGGTGCTTGGGCGTCTCGGCGCGAACGCCGTCGAGCGTCTCGTTGTACTGGGCATTGGCCTCGCGCCCGACGGTGTAACTGACCCCCGCCTTCGCCATCAAATCGCCTTCGTAGGTAGCATCCACGAACATGCCTGCCCGATAGACCTTGCCATTCTCCATCGCGATCTCGACGATGCGCCCGCCCTCCTTTTTCACCGAGGCCAGCCGCTGCTGGAAATAGACCGGCACTCTGGCCTCATTGATCATCTGGAAGAAGATGTCTTCGGCGACGTGCGGCTCGAACGTCCACATGGTCGCGTCCGGGGAATCGAGCTCGCGTAACGTCGAGCGCCCGCCGCGTTTGGTAAGATACTCGTCACGCTGCTCGAACCGCCACGCATTGGTGCCGGCATAATGCAGCGCAATCCGATGATAGAACTCGCGCGCAATGCCGCCGATGGCCGCCTTGTTGCCGATGTCCGTCGCGCCGAGCCCGCCCGACGTCAGCCCCCCGAGGTGATTGCCGAACTCGGCGAGCACCGCCGTCTTGCCCATGCGCGCCGCCGCACCGCCGCAACCACCCCGCTCGCTGTCCCGCCATAAACGCACACGTCGGCCTGAATCACCTCGGCCGCCTGGAGCCCTGCCACCGGTGAAAAGCAGACCAGCGTGAGCAGCGACCAGAGCCTCCAATGAGACCGCCGAGCCGCGTAGCGTGGCCGATCCTGTGAAACCGCTTTCAAGTTATTCATACCTTCAAACCTGCGGGCGCGTCGGAGACTCGGTACCCGGGCAGCCCCCTGGCGCTTCCCTGCTCTGCTTCCGGACTTCGGGTCTCGGGTTTCGCGCTTTCCAGGTGCTTCTCCTTCAATGGCCGGAAGTTCCCGCCCTCGCAGCAGGCGACGAACGTCTCCGTCACCGACTTCAGTTCCTCCCAGCGAGCGCGGATGTCCTTTGATTCCCTCTGCGTGATCTGATTGTCCGCCGCCGCCGCTGCCACCACCGCCAGCAAGTCGGCAAATTCCTGCACGATCTCATTGGTCGCCGGGATGAGGTAAGATGGATGCGGGTTGATGGTCCTGGGGTTGCGGATAAAGAACCCGCCGTTGCGTTGGCAAATCCATTGGACGATGCGGGGGTCATTTGTGCAACGCAGCAGGGCGTCAATGCGGTCCAGCGGATTGGTGCTGCCGCTGCCGGCGCCGGGAACGCCCGGCTCAGCCCACTTGTAGATCATCGAGAGCGAAAGCCCAAGCTCGGCGGCGACCTGCTTGGGGCTGCACGTCTGGAAAACTTCGCGCAAGAGTTCGTGTGACTGCATGGGCCAACATTGAAAGAGCCAAACAGCCTTGGCAAGGCTGAAGAATGCTCCCGGCGGCTGACCGGGCACTCAGGAACGCGATGGGAGTTGAAAAATCTCCTCGATTCGGCGAGGGTATGCGTGAATGACCCACTCAATTGCCAGATCACCCGGTAGTTGTCGCGTGCGTGGCTCTGGCGGCACTGGGAGCGGCTTTGCCTGCCAACGCCGCCGTCAACGTCCCCGAACACCACAACCACGACTCGCGCGACGGCCTCTACATTGATCCCGCCTTCACGCTAACCGCCGCTGCCGCCCTCACGCGCGATCTGGCGTTCGATGGCCGCATCAGCGGCAACGTCTATGCCCAGCCGCTCTACATCGAAGGCGGCCCGGGCGGCAAGGCGATGATCATCGCCGTCACCGAGTCCAATAACGTCTATGCGCTCGACGCGGCTGACGGCAGTGTCATCTGGCAACGGCACGTCGGCCAACCGGTGCCGCGCTCCAGTCTGCCGTGCGGCGACATTGACCCGCTGGGCATCACCGGCACGCCCGTCGTGGATTTGCCCTCCCGCACCCTGTTGTTCGACGCGATGACGACACCCGACAACGGCGCCACCAAGCAGCACCTCATCTACTCGCTGAACGTGGACACCGGCACGACCAACAGCGGCTGGCCGGTGGACGTCAATGCCACCGCCACTTTCGGGAGCACCGTCTTCACTTCCGACCTGGAGAACGAGCGGGGCGCGCTGGCGGTCGCTGGGCGGTATCGTCTATGTGCCTTACGGCGGCCACGCCGGCGACTGCGGGACTTATCACGGCTGGCTGGTGGGCGTGCCGCTGAACAATCCCGCCAATGTGATGGCGTGGGCCACCGGGGCGCGCGGCGGAGGCTCCTGGGCCGTCGGCGGCGTCGCCAGCGACGGCATCAACCCGTTCATCGCCACCGGCAACACCTTCGGCGCGAGCGTGTGGAGCGGCGGCGAAGCGATCATCCGCTTCCAGCCCGGCCCGGTCTTCAGCGGGCTGACCAATGATTACTGGGCACCCACGAACTGGATGACGCTCGATGCCCACGATACCGACCTGGGCGGCTCGGGCGCGTTGATTGTGGACGTTCCCGGCGCTACGCCTTCGCAGCTTGTCGTCTCGCTCGGCAAGGACGGCAACGCCTACCTGCTCAACCGCACCAATCTTGGCGGCATCAGCGCGCCCGTCGCCCAGGCGCATGTCTCGACCAGCGCCATCATCCAGGCCGCGGCGACCTACCGGACCGCCCTGGGCACTTACGTCGTCTTCTGCGGCAATACCACCGAGCTTTCCGCCTTCCGCATCGACCCCACCAGCCCGCCGACCATCACGACGGCCTGGACGGTCTCCCAGGGCGGTCGCGGCTCGCCGTTTGTGACCTCCACCGACGGCGACCAACAATGTGATCGTCTGGGGCATCGGCTCGGAGGGCGACCAGCGGCTGCATGGGTTTGATGGCGACACCGGCGCGCCGGTATTCTCCGGCGGCGGCGCCAACGAGTTGATGGCCGGCACGCGCCGCTTCAATACCGGCATCGCGGCGCGCGGGCGCATCTACGTTGCGAACGACAGCCGGGTCTATGCGTTCACTGTGCCCGGTGCCACCGATCGTCCTGACCCACCCGAGCCTGCCGCCCGGCGGCGCCTTTCCAATTCTCGTTCACCAACGTGCCCGGACTGAGCTTTACCGCCTTTGGCACGACCAACGCCGCGCTGCCGTTCGCCGACTGGACCCGGCTCGGGGCCGTTACGGAAGTCTCCCCCGGCCAGTTCCAGTTCACCGATTCGCAGACGGCGAGCGAGTCCCAGCGCTTCTATCGCATCCGATCGCCGTAGTGGGGCGTTCCCAGGCTTTATGGAGAGCCCGCTGGGTGAGGAAGACCGCGGCGCTTCCAAAGGAAATAGACCGGCACGCCGGCCAGCACGATGAGCAGGCCGGGCCAGGTCGTCTGGGTCCTGTAGAGCAGCAGCACCAGCATGATGGCACTGGCCGCCACGATATAAAAGGCGGGCACCAACGGGTAACCGAACGCGCGGTAAGGGCGCTCGGCCTCGGGCCGTTTGCGGCGGAGAATGAACACGCCAAGTATGGTCAGCACGTAAAAGATGAGCACGGCGAAGACGACGTAGTCGAGCAGGTTGCTGTAGAGATTGCCGTATTGCTCGTAGGCCGGTGCGGGGATCGAGCAGTGGCGCGCCGACGGCGTTACGCAGCCTCGTGCGCGGCAGTACCAGCAGGCAGGTCCAGACGCATTGGAGCACCAGCCCAACCGCCGGCACGCTGCGGGCATTGAGCCTGCCCGGCGGCCCGGAAGAACAGGCCGTCGCGCGCCATCGCGTAATAGACCCGCGCGCCCGCCAGGATCAGCCCGTTGTTGCAGCCGAACGTGGAGACCATGATCGCGACCGCCATGATCACCGCGCCCGCGCCGCTGAAGACCGTCTGAATAGCGGCGCGTGGCGACCCGGTCGTCGGGGGCGCTTTGGATCTGGTCCAGCGGCAGCAGGCAGAGATAAGCCACGTTCGCCAGAACAGTAAAGCAGGGTGACCAGGCCGGTGCCCGCGGCCAGCGAGAGGGGGATATTGCGGCGCGGCTGCTTCACTTCGCCGGCGGTGAAGTGATGTTCTCCCAGGCAACCGAGGAGAAGAGCGAGCCGACCTGGGCAACGCAGAAGGCGACAAACAGGCCGAATGCCCCGCCGGTGGCGGCGACGGCTGGGATGAACGGACAAGTCGGGTTTGATGGGCGTGACGCCGTGCGGCGTCCAGAGGTCGCTGAAGTTAGCCTTGATAGCATCCGGCGTGGCGCGCGAAAACCAGGCCGATGAGGATGAGGGCGATGAGCGAAAGCGTCTTGGCGGAGGTGAAGATGTTCTGGATGAGCTTGCCGATCCGAAGCCCGCGCGTGTTGATGAAGGTCAGCAGCAAGATGATGAGGATGGCGGCAAACTGCTGGGTCGAGAGGCTTACCGCGTAATTGGCGGAGAGGTTGATCGGCGGGACGATCCAGGCTGTCGGCGAGATGGCCGGCACGAGGACGCCAAGGTAAGCGGGCGAAGGCGACGGCGACCGCGGCGATAGTGCCGGTCTGGATGACGAGGAACAGCGTCCACCCGTAAAGGAACCCCCAGAGCGGGCTATAGGCTTCGCGCAGATAGACGTATTGGCCGCCGGCGCGGGGCATCATGGCGGCCAACTCGCCGTAGCTCAGCGCGGCGATGACGGTGAGCACGCCGGTGACGACCCACACTACCAACAGCCAGCCGGCGGAGCCGACCTGCCGGGCGATGTCGGCCGAGACAATGAAGATGCCGGAGCCAATCATCGAGCCGGCGACAATCATGGTGGAATCCAGCAGGCCAAGACCCCGGACGAATTCCTTCTCCACAGGCGCGCTCTTGGTTTCGGCGGGCGGCATAATGCGCCGGAGACCCTACCCCAAAGAGGCGGCGAGGCAAAGTAACAATCAAAGAGGATTCTCCAGCCCTGCACTCGACCGCGCCGCAGGCCCCAGGAACGGTGAGCATCCCATTTTTGAGGGCTTGGCTTGCTCTTCAGTGCGTTGCCCTTGAGGCGCTTTCATTAACCCCGCTTCAGCGGGGGGGACTCCAAGCCACCCTAAGGCCACCCTGAGGCTCCCCTCAGGCCATCTGGTGGCCAACCGGTAGGCACCCCGAAGCCACCCTGAGGCTACCCCGAGGCTCCACTTAGGCTCCCCCGAGGCTCCCCCGAGGCTGGCCAGGCTGGCACTGCGCTCCGTCCGGGGCCGGCAGGGTGTGAAATTCCGGGTTCAGCGGTTTATCGGTTCCCGAAAACCGCTGAATGAAGCGGTTAAGAGCCGCACCTGCATCTCCAACCTCGCTGAGGCGGGGTCCTGATGAGAGCGCGTCCGGGTGCGCACAGAAAATGAGATGCTCTCGCAGGAACGCGTTCGGGGGCAGGTGGCTACTTGCGTTTTTGAGCGCGGCGCTTGGCTTCGAGCAGGCGGCTGGTGGTGCTGGAGGGAGGTTCTTCCGGCGGTTTGGGCGGTTCGGCGGGCGGGGGAGCCTTTTGCGCCGGCGAAGTGGTGGGAGCTTCTTCGCCCGGCAGAGGTATCTCGGCTGGCCTCTCAGGACGGAACAGGTCCGGCCTCGCTTCTGTGGCCGGAGCGGTCTGGCGCGAGCGCACTTGCTGGCGGCGAGCGAGTAATGCTTCCAGGGATTCCTGGGCTTCCGGCGGGCGGGGCACGCCGCGCCAGAAGAAGAGCCAGCGGCGTAGCGCCTGCGCAGCCCGCAACCACTCGTCGCGGCCGATCTGGATGCGTCGCACGCCCACATCCACGGTGAACAGGATGATGGCGAACTTGAGCAGCCACTCCCACAGGTCGCGCGGCTGGAAGGTCTTCCGCCGGTCGTGCGAGAATGGGTTCACGCGTTGGATCCGCCGGGTCGAGTATCTTGCCGCCGCCGGTCTCGGCGATGCGGCGCAACAGGTTGAGGTTCGGCTCCGGTGTGTTGAACTCCGGCGAATAGTTGACGCTGGCGCCGACGACCTGCGAGCCGCGCACCTGGCCGTCTTTGATGTCCATCAGGTTGAGCAGGTAGGCGCCGACCTCCTTGGTCGGGAAACGCGCCTCGTAATGGCCCGGGCCGGTCTGTTCGAGGCGCACGGTCTGGCGCTCGCCTTTGGGGCTGGCGACGACGGCCTGCAGGTTGAGGAAGTTGCGGAAGTTGCCCTGCTCGTCGAGCGCCTCGACGTTGATGACGCCCTCGCCCTTATCCACCGCCACCTCAGTCGTGAAATCCGCATTCTCCAGCCGTCGCATGCTCCATTGCCCGATCTGGGACCAGAACTGGCGGTACTTGTCCCAGTTCAGCCAGATCTTCGCCCACCGCGCCTTGGCGTCGGAGGTGAAGGCCACCGCGCGGCCCAGGCCGTATTGCCAATGCGCCAGCAGCGGGTCGCCTTTGTCCGTCCACAGAGGAGTCTCGGCGCGCGGCTTGGGCGAGGTGGCCACGTAGCCGAGCAGTTTCGGATACTCGTTAGCGCCAATGCCGCGCACGAGTTCGCTGATGGACCGCACCTGGGGCTGGAAGGGGTCTTCGTAAATGGCGGACTTCAGAATGACCGCCGTCTCCTTGATGAAGATCTGCGGCAGATCGTCCGGCGAGGTGACGTTGTAGAACCGGCCTTTGCCCTGCTCAGCCATCCAGTCCATGGTGTCGGCGGGCGAGTGGCCGGAGATCAGGACGGTGCTGACGGTGATGCGGTCGCCGGCGATGCTCTGCATCAACTGGGCCGTCGGCGCCTCGGGGTCGCCGTCGCTGAAGACGATGATGTGCTTGAGGTTGGCGGTGGACTTCTGGAGCGCGCCATAGGCTTGCTCCAGCACGCCTTGAAAACTGGGCATGTCGCCCTGGTTCATGCCGGCGATCTGCTCCCGGCAGCTTCTTCTTGTCGCCGACCTTTTGGAGCGGGAAGACCCAGTGCTCGGTGCCGTCCCACAGCACCACGCCCATTTCGTCCGTGGGGCCCGAGCGCGGCCAGCACGCCCTGGGCGCAATCGCGGGCGACCTGATTGCCGTTGTCGAACTCCATGCCGTGCATCACCAGCACCACCGCGCCGCTGGGCAGGACCTTCTTGCTGTCCAGCTCCATGCTGACCGGCAGCGTCTCTTCCAGCGGCGTGCCGCGATAGCCGCCCGCCGCGTAAGTCTGGTCGCCGCCCGACGCAGACCAGGCCCACGCCGAAATCGCGCACCGCGCTCTCAAGCAGCCTCTCGCGGTCGAGCCCCAAATCCCCCGCAGCCAGGTTGCTGATGAAGATGGAGTCGTAGCTCTGCATCTCGGCAAGGGAGTTGGGGAAGCCTTTAATGCCGACGAGAATCACTTCGACGCTGGGCGATCTCAACGCGGCGGCAAGCTGCCGGTCCTGTTCCGGGTCGGCTGAGACAACCAGGATGCGCGGCTCGCCGCGCACGGTGGCGAAGCTCGCGGCGCGGTTGTTCTGCGGCAGCGGGTCCCCGGGCGCATCCACCTGCACGTCGTACCTGTAGAAGCCGGGCTTGGGCAGCGTCTGCGGGAAGGTGAACAGGTTCTTGCCGGCGGACAGGTCCACCTTCTGTTCGCCCAGGTATTGGTCGTTGCGAAACAGCCGCACCGTGGCCGGCGTGGCGTGGTCGGCCTGGACGAAGATCTTGACCTCGAAGACCTGGCCCTCCTTCAGCTTGGGGGGCACCTGCAGCTTTTGCACGGATACATCGTTGGCGCGCACCACGCCCATCGGCACCACATCCACCGTCACGCCGAGCGGCTTGGCGGCCAGCACAGCGCTCATGGCGTCGCCGACGTTCTCGTTGCCGTCGGACATCAGGACCAGGCGCTTCTGGCCGGTCTCCGGGAACGCCGCGGTGGCCAGCCGAATCGCCGCCGCCAGGTCCGTCCGCTCCGTGCCGACGACGGCCTGGATCTTCTCCAGCGTCCACCGCGGGGTTGGGCGAGGACTCGATGCTGGCCTCGGTGCCGAAGACAATCACGCCGCCCTTGTCCCCCTTCTTCTTCTCCTTGGAGACGCGGTTGACGTATTCCTTGGCCGCTTCCTGCTGCGGTGATGGGATGCTGTCCGAGCGGTCCAGCGCGAAGAACACGTTCATGCCCTCCATCGGGCCGCAGCCATTGGAGGCCGGCGATCGCCAACACCAGCGCCAGCAGCACCACCATGCGAATCCCCAGCGCCGTCCAGCGCCGCCAGGGGCTGACCTGCACGTCGGTCTTCCAGGCAAACCAAATCACCCACGCCAGCGCCGGCGCCAGCAGCAGCAGGTAGTAGGGATGGGTGAATTGGAAGTTCATCGGATCAGTTTCTGCACCCGGTGGTTCTGTGAATCGGCCACGTACAGATTGCCCGCCGAGTCGAGGGCCAAACCCCAGGGATCGTTGAACTGGCCCGGCGCATAGCCCGGGCCGCCGATGATCTCCAGCGGCTGGTCGTTCGCATCGAAGACCTGGATGCGGCTGTTGCCAAACTCGCACACGTATTGCCGCCCCTGCGCATCCACGCAGATGTCGTAAGGGTAGCTCAGCTCGCCCATGCCTTTGCCCGCCTTGCCATAGGCGCGCAGGAGCTTGCCGTCGCGCGAAAAGACCTGGATGCGGTGGTTGCAGGAATCCGCCACGTACAGGTGGTCCTGCGCGTCAACGCACAGGCCCTCGGGGCGATTGAGTTCCCCGGGCCCGGTGCCGGAATGGCCGAAGCCGCCCAGGAACTTCGCCCCGCGCGCGGTGAAGCGCTGCACGCGGTCGAGCATGCTGTATTCGCTGACAAACACCTCGCCCTGGGAGTCCACCGCCACCGCGCGAGGCAACGTGAACTCGCCGTCATTGGTGCCGCTCTTGCCCCATTGCGCCAGCAGCTTGCCCTCGGGCGAAAAGACGTTCAACCGCTGGTAATGCGGCTCCAGAACGATGATGTTGCCATCGCGGTCGCGGCACATGCCCTTGGGCTTGCCCTTGTCGGTCTGGGGCATCTGCCACGAAAGCAGGAACACGCCGTTCGAGGAGAACTTCTGCACGCGGCCCGTCATGTCCACCACGTAGAGGTTGTCGTGCGCGTCCACGGCCACCGAGCGCGGCTTGTTGAGTTGGCCCACGCCTACCCCGCGCGAGCCGATGATCTGCACGCGATGGAAGATGTGGCTATGCAACGGCGCCTGGTTCGGCGGGGTGCGGGGTGCGCAACCAGTGAGGAGGAGCGCAACGGCGGAGAGGGGGAACATCGCAACATCCAATGCCGGCCGAAGCGCAGCCCACGTGGATGTGTGGATGCATGCCCATGGTCCCATGTCCGCCGCACGAAGCCCCACGCCTTCCAACCCACCAGCGGCGTCACCGCCACCATCAGCAGCGTCAAGCACAGCGCGTTCACTTGCGCATTATGGCCATAGTGCAGAGGTTGAAGATGCGCAACGCCAGGGTCTCGCCCCCGGGCGGCACGACGAGGATCATGGATTCAACATCCCAGAGGCAAAGCAGAAAGACGATATACCACACGGCAGCGGTCTGGGGCGCGATTTGAGGCCACTGAACATGACGCAGCATCTGCCAGCGCGTCGCGCCCTCCAGCCGGGCCACGTCGGTCAAATCGCGGTCCACCCTCTCGAAGGCCTGTGCGAGGGCGTTCCAGCCCACCGCCAGGTAGCGGATTACGAATGCCAGGATGACAATCCCCGCGCTCTCGTAAAGCACTGCCAGCCAGGGACGATTGAAGACAAAGATCAGCCCGATGCCCAGCAAGACGCCCGGGAGGAGGAAGGGCAGCCAGGCGAGCCAGCGGAGGAAGTCCGAAATCCGAATATGAAATCCACTCGCGGTTCGGCGCGTGCAAGCGACGAGGCCGAACAGGATGATTGCGGTCGCGGCGGCAGCGGCGAGGTAGAAGGAGTTCCAAATCGCGCTCTGGCCCGCCTCAACGCCCCGGGCAACTCGGTCCAGGTCCGCTTCACGGACGCCAGTTGGAAGACGGGCAGCCCGACGGCCAGCAAACACAGCAGGATCGTGCAGCCGCCGCCGAGCCAGAACCATCCAAGGCCGAGTTGCTGGCGGAAGAGCCTTGCCGGCACCGCCCCTTCCGTGCGCGGCCAGGGGAATTCGCGCCGGGCGAACCAGAGCAACAGCAGCAGCGGCGCCACCACCAGCGGCCAGCTCAACCGCAGCGCGCCGAGCGTGTCGAACGTGGTGTTGAACCGCACCCACATTTCCGCCGGGAACACCTTCACCTGCAGGATGGCCGGCACGGCGAAGTTGTTCATGGCCAGCACGAACGTCAGCACCGCCGCCTGGGCCAGGGCGCCGCGGCCCACCGGCCAGAGCAGCCCGCGAATCAGCCACCAGCCGCTCACCGCCACGTCGCTTTCCAGTTGCGACGGCTCCAGCTGGCTGCCAGGCGCTCAACACCATCAGCAGCGTGATCGGCCAATCAGCAGGCTCAGAATCCAGATCGTGCCGCCGAGCGACATGATGTTCAGCGGCAGCCAGCCGCGCCACACGCCCGCGGAGCCCAAGAAGGTCCAGCCAGCAGTTGGTCACCAGGAACGGCGGCAGCGCCAGGGCCATCACCGCCACGCCCACGAAGCGAGCGCGCCAGCGCCCCTCCAGTCCCGCCAGCCAGAGCGCCGCCAGAAAACCAAAGCTCGCCGCCACCAGCGTCGTCAGCCCGCCGACCAGCAAACTGTTCTTGAGCAGCAGCCAGTTCATCTCAGGAAGATTTGGTTCAGCTCCGCTGTTGTGCTGCTCCAGGTCGCGCAGCAAGGCATCCCAGTTCACCTTGAGCGTGGGGGTGGTGACCTCGCTCGGCGGCATACGCCTTCCAACGCGTGAGCCGCGATCAATTGCCGCACCACCTCGCGGCGTTGCAGATATTCAAACAGCTTCTGCGCCTCCGCCGGATGTGGCCCGCCCGCGCACCACGGCGATGGTATTGGGAATCAAGAGCGTCTCCTCGTTCATCGGCAATGCCGCGACAGGCAGCCCCTCAGCTTGTCCGGCGGCGACATCATCCGAGTCGGTCAGCCCAATCCAGGCCTCACCGCGGCCAACCAGTCTTCACCACCACCGAATTGCCGTCCACCAGCAGGGGTTTGTTGGCCGCCAGCGCCCGGCACCACGCCTCCCATCGCTCGTCGCCCCAATGCTGGCGCAGAGCATTGAAATGCGTCGCCGGTGGTGCCGAATTGCGGGTAAGCCAGCGCCACCTTTCCGCGCCAGATTGCGTTCGTGAGTTCGAGCAGCGACTGCGGCGCCGCGGCCAGCGAGAGCTGGTTGGTGTTGATGACGATGCGCCGGCTGCGGTAGCCGACCGCCGCCCAGCCATTGGTTTCGCGGAACACGCCCTGCGCCGCCAGTTGGCGGGTGCGCATCTCCTCGTTGCCCCAGAAGACATCGCACTGGGGATGCGGGCGCTCCGCCAGCAGGCGGTTCGCCAATCCCACCGTCTTGACCGCCTCGTTGTCATAAACGGCCCGAACCCTGATGCCGGTTTGCTTGGTGAACTCCGCCAGGATCGGCTCCGCATACTCCTGGTCCTGGGCGCAGTAGGCGATGACCTGGTCTTGGCCCCCGCCGCTCTCAGGTGGGTGAGTATTAGCGCCAGGGCCACCACTACTATCAGCACGATGAACCAGAGAGTCCACCAGAGGCGAGCCGATACCGCAACGCCTGCGAATTGATCGTCGCGTCCGCCGCGGTCCTTGGAGGGTGGTGTCGGGTCGCTCATGGGCGTCGCATGGCGAATCGCAAATGGCCAATGGCAAGCAGCAACTCGTAAATCGTAAATTGTAAATCGTACATCCTCACACTGTCCTCCGATGGTAATACCACCACTCCGCCAGCAGCATCAGCAGCCCCAGCGTGGCGATCGTGCGCCACAACTCCATGTTCGCCCGCTGCTTCGTCGTGGCGGTCACCTTGGTGTATTTGCCCAGTTGCACCGCGTCGCGCGGCTTGATGTTGCTCTCCGCCGCGTCGAGCAGATTGACGCAAAAGACCGTGTCATTCGTCCCCAGGCGCAGCCGATAGACGCCCGCCTTGTAGGTGTCGCCGAACACAAGTTCATTGGCGCTCGGGTCCAGCTTGAGCGTTCTTGCCGTGCCATCGGGCAGGGTGACTTGCGCGCTGGACTGCGGTTCCAGCAGCGGCAGGCGGAACGGGTCGCCCGCCTTGACCAGCAATTGGCCACTGCGCGCGTTGGCCGGGTTGAGCCATTCCACCGCGTTGGCAATGAAGATAGGGAATGAGACGCGCAGCGGCCAGTTGCTCTCCAGCACGTCGAAGCCAATCCAGATGATGCGCTGGCGCCCCAGCTCGCCCGCGAGGATGAGCGGCGCTTGCGGGTGTCTCCACCAGCGATACCGCCCAGGTCGGCGTCCGCGCCGTGAGGCTCTCGCACCACCTGCACGTTGTCAAAGCTGGCGTAGCGCAGCAGCGGATGCGCGGACTTCCAGTCCACAATCGGCGGCGCATCCACTTGCTTCACCCCTTCGAGCCAGTTGGTGTTCACCACGTGAATCGCCAGCACGTTGCCTTTCGGCCAAACCGTCGGCGTCACGCAATCCAGCACCACGAAGTCGAAACCCGTCGCCGGGTCGGTCAAATCGGTCGTGCTGGCCAACTCGACATTCGGCGCGGCCCGCAACGCCTTTTCCAGCAGCCGGTTCCCGCGCGTAACCAGCAGCACCTTCACCGGCTTCGGCATGAGGCTCACGATCGAGGCCTGGTTGTCCACCGCCAGATCATCCTGCGCGGTCAAGCGCACCGTGAACACGCCGTCGCGCGATTGCTTGGCCAGGAACACCTGGGGCGAGGTCTCGCCCGCCGGGATCGTCAGCGGGCGCGTTTCCAGCAGCCGGTCGTCGAACAGCAGTTCCAGATCGGTCTGCTGGCTGTCGGGGGAGAAGTTGGCCACGCTGGTATAGACCGCGCGCTGGCGGGCGTCCTCGGGGTTGGCGCGCACGTCCAGGGCGGTGATGCCGAGGTTGTTCGCGTCTTTGCCGACGCGGTGGTAAATGAGCGGCAGCGCCTTGTTCTCGAACTCGCTTAAGTCCGGCACCGCGCCGTCGCTGAAGAGGTGGATCTCCGGGCCGGTCTTCGGGTCGAGGTCGCGCACGAGGGACTCCGCCATCCTGAGCGCCGGCACCAGCCGCGTCGGCCCATCCGAGCAGGTGCAGGACTGCAGCGCGCGCCGCAACGCCGCCTTCTCGCTCGTGGCGGACTGCTTGACCTCGGTGGTCGCGCCCGCCTGCACAATGACCATCTCGTCGTTGTCTTTGAGGCTGTCCACCCATTTCAGCGCCTCGGCGCGGGCCTTCTCGAAGCGGGATGGGCTTTCGTCGGTAGCCTGCATCGAGGCCGACGCGTCGAGGATGACCACCCGCCGCTGGGCCGGCTTGGCCTTGGTCGAGAAGTACGGCCGCGTCAGCGCCAGCACCGCCAGCAGCAGCAGGATGATCTGCAGTATCAGCAGCCAGTTCTTGCGCAGCTTCTGAAACGGCGCGCTGGCCTGCGTCTCCGCCAGGAACTTCTGCCAGAGCAGCGTGCTCGACACCAGCTTCACCACCCGCTTGCGCTTGAGCAGGTAGAACACGACCACCACCGGGATCGAGGCGGCGAACGCGAAGGCGAATGGCGCCAGAAAGTGCATGATTAGACGAAATCCGAAGTCCGAAGGCCGAAGGCCGAAAGAAGGCCGAAGCCCGAAGGCCGAAGCGAAGTCCGAAGTGCGAAAGCCGAAGGCCGGAACGAACTCCGAGAGTCGAAGTCCGAAGCACCAAGGACTGATGCAGCTCAGCGGCTACGCGGTCGCAGCGCTCATGCCCGCTCGTCCCTTCGGAGTTCGGATTTTCGGCCTTCTTTCGGCCTTCGGACTTCGGCCTTCGGATTTCCCCTCATCCCCACACCTCCGCCTTGCCTCAGTTGCTTGAGCAGCAGTTCCTGCAAATCGGTATTGGAGCTCGCGGTGAAGAAGTTGATGCCGCGCGCCTGGCAGTACTCGCGCAGGCGCTGCATGAAGTTCTGCACGGTCTGCCGATACGCCTTGAGGCGGAAGCTGGCCGAAGGTCACCTCCTGCGTGGCGCCGGTTTCGGAGTCCACCAGGCGCAAGTCGCCGAACGTCGCGGGCGACAGTTCCTCCGGAGCGAGAATCTGCACCAGGTCCACCTGGAAGCCGCGGCCGACCAATGCATTCAGCCCGGACTCGTAGCCCGCCGGGTCGAGGAAATCGCTCAGCACGACGGCCACGCCGGCCTGGCGGGCTTCGAGCGCGCCCGCGGCGCAGGGCCTCGTTGAGGTTCGCCGGGCCGCCCGCCGTGAGCGCGCCCAGGTTCTGGAAGAACTGGATGGCGGACTTCTTGCCGCGCACGGAGCGCAACGCGCCCCGCGCGGCCAGTTCCGCGACGCGCGCGCCGGGGTCGGTGCTTGCCATCATTGGCCAGGTCGGGAAACGGGATCACGCTCACCCGGTCAAAGCCAGACAGCGCGACGTAGCCGATGGCCGCCGCCACCTGCCGGGCGAAATCAAACTTGCGCGGCTCACCGAAGGTCATGGACTCGCTGGCATCCAGGAAGATGCGCACCGGCAGCTCGCGTTCCTCCTCGTAGAGCTTCAGGAACAGCCGCTCCAGCCGGCCGTAGAGGTTCCAGTCGAGATAGCGGAAATCGTCGCCGTGCACGTAGGTGCGGTAATCGGCGAACTCGACCGACTGCCCGCGCGCCCGGCTGCGGCGCTCGCCCTTGGCCGAACTCTTGGCCCGGCGCGCCGCGAGCAGTTGGAATTGCTCGAGGCGGCGCAGCAGTTCGGGAGTAAGGAGAGGCTCAGGCATGGGGCGCGACTAGTGTCTCGCCAAACGACGGTGAATCTGGCGCGATCGGGGTCCGTTCCCCCTCACCCCTGCCCGCTCCCCAAGGAGAGGGAGAACACTCGCCAGACAGACGGCGAAGCCGGCGCTCCTGGTTCTTCGAGAGCCGGACCTAGCGGCTCGCTCTCCTCGGGGAGAGGGCAGGGGTGAGGGGGAACGGGCGCCGCCAATCCCGGCAATATTCGACAAGCAGGAAGGACTGTATATGGCGCAGAAGCTTGCTCCGGCATTCGGACAGGCGGCCATGACTTGCAAGCGGGAACAAGCTCCGCGCAGTCCAAACACTTCGCGGTTGTGTCGGAACATCGGTTGCCCAGGGATTACACGCTGACCGCCGTTGCATCCCTCGGCACGTCTCTCAAGATCTGTCCTATGATATGGTCGGTCGTGATGCCTTCCGCCTCGGCCTCGAAGTTCAGGATGAGCCGGTGGCGCAGCGCCGGCGGCGGCGACGGCCTCGATGTCGTCGTAGCTGACGTTGAAGCGGCCGTCAGTGAGCGCGCGGACTTTGCCCGCGAGCAGCAACGTCTGCCCGCCGCGCGGGCTGCTGCCGAAACGCAGATACTGGCTGGCCATCGGCGCCGCCGTCTCGGTCTTCGGATGGGTCGCCAGCACGAGCCGCACGGCGTAATCCTTCACATGCGACGCCACGGGCACCTCGCGCACCAGTTTCATCAGGTCCAGCAGGGCCTCGCGCGTCAGCACCCGCTGCACCGCCGCCCGGACACCGGTGGTCGTGCGCGAAAGCACTTCGCGTCAGCTCATCGGCCGTCGGGTAGCCCACCAGGATCTTGAAGAAGAACCGGTCCAGTTGCGCTTCGGGCAGCGGGTAGGTGCCTTCCTGGTCAATCGGGTTCTGCGTCGCCATGACGAAGAACGGCTCGACCAGCTTGCGCAGTTCGCCGCCCGCGGTGACCTGGTGCTCCTGCATGGCTTCCAGCAGCGCGGACTGGGTCTTGGGCGTGGCGCGGTTGATTTCGTCCGCCAGGATCAGGTGGGCGAAGATCGGCCCGCGCTGGAACTGGAACTCGCGCCGGCCGCCGGGGATCTCCATGACGATATTGGTGCCCAGAATATCCGCCGGCATCAGGTCGGGCGTGAACTGGATGCGGCTGAACGAGAGGTCGAGCACCTCGCCCAGCGTGCGCACCAGCAGGGTCTTGCCCAGCCCCGGCACGCCTTCGAGCAGCACATGCCCCCCCGCGAACAGCGCGATGAGCGTGCCCTCGACGACGGCGTCCTGGCCGACAATGACTTTGCCGAACTCGGCCCGCAAGCGCGGCGTGGGCCTGGCGGAATGTCTGGATTTGCTCTTCAGTGTTCATGGTTCACTTCTTAAGATCATCGAAATAATCCTTCACCGCCCCCTGGTAAGCGCGCGGGACCTTTTCCTGGCTCAGGGCGCTCTGGGCGTCGGATTGCGCGGCGGTGGCCGCCTCCTCGTAAGCCACCTTGCTCTGGCCTTTGATGCTGACGCCCTTCAGGGTGATGCTCGGCATCTGCCCGCCGGGCTTGAACTGGCCTTTCACCTTTGTCGGCCTGAGCGCGTCGCTTAGCTCGCCCTCGCCCCGGTCGGTGTGGCCCATCGGGTCCTGTCGGGCCGGTCCACGCCGGAGTTGTCCCAGTGGTCGCTCCACTTGCCGTCCCACTGCGCTGTTGGGGTCGCCCCAGGTGCCGACGCCGCCGCCCGGGCCGGCAGCCATTAGGATTGAAGCCCGGCTTGTTGCCCGTCTGCATGCCCCAGCCCTGGCCCGAGCCGATGCACTGCGAAGCCTGGTTCAGGCTGTCCAGCGTCGCCATCAACGACTGCGCATCGCCCATCTGCTGCATCAGGTTGCCCAACTCCTTCGCCGCCGCCTGCAGCGACTTGCGCAGCGCCGGGCTTGTCCCCGCTTCGCATCTGGCCCGTAGCCTTCTGCAAATGCTCCGCCACTTTGCCGTAGTTGCCGGCGGGAGGAATGGCTTTGGAGACCTCCTGGAGGATCTTCTGGAGCTGCTCCGGCGGGAGGTTCGCAGACTGCAGCTCGCTGACCATCTTCTGCAGCGTCGCCTGCGCCAGTTCGGGCTGGCCGTTCTTGAGCTGCTCGGCCAGGTCTTTGCCGAGCTTCTCGGCCTGCTGCTGGAGCTGCTGGAGGGCCTTCGCCATGTCACGCATCTTCTCCAGGTCCACGGTCGCCTCCTGCAGGTCCTTGAGCACCAGGTCCGGCTGGTTCTGCGCCATCGCATTGATCGCGTCGTCCAACTGCGGCATTTGCAGGCCCATCTCCTGCATCTGCTTGGACAGCGCGGAGAGCGACTCGGCCAGCTTCTGCTTGCTCGGCGGCGCTGGCCGGGCTGTTCTTGTCCGCCAGGCCTTTGGCCGCCTCCTGCAGCTTCTCCAGTTCCTTCTTGAGCTTGTCGAGCGCCTCGGGATTGCCGGTCGGCGACGCCCAACTGCTTCTGCAGGGAATCGATCTGCTTCTGCAAGCCCGCGGCGGTCTGCCCGTCGTTCCCGGTCGGAGCCCGCGCCGCCTGCTCCATCTTTCTCAACGCCGGGTCCTTGCCCATTTCCTTGAGTTGGTCCTTGAGCTTCTCGGCGACGTTGGCGAGGTCCTTGAGGGCTTCGCTGCGAGTGAAAGTCTGCTTGGTCAGTTTGTCGCCGAGGTTGCCGACGGTCTCCATCGCCTTCTGCGTCGGCTCAAGCGCGGGCGGACGCTTCTGCAAGTTGCGGCGCGTCAAGTCAGCAAGCTGCTTGCCCACCTCCTTGATGGTCTGCTCGTCGGCCTTCTTTTGCAGGTAGGCCTTGCTGCGGTATGGCGGGCACAAAGCCCAGCCCGGCCCCCAGCACCAGCACCACCAGCGCCCAGCGGGTCGCTTTGGGCAGCCGGAACGGCACCAGGTTGCGCGGGTCCAGTCCTTGCGCATGTGCCGCGGCATCCGTGACGACCAAGTCCCGCCACGTGCCGGCCTCCGGGGTTCTCCGCGACCTCCAGCGCCGTGCTCAGCCGTTCCTTCAGATGTTGCCGCCCATCCACCCAGCGGGCGGTCTCGGGCAACGCCGGCTTGCGCCAACCGCCAATGACCAGCCCCACCAGCGCGCAGACAATCGGCACGAACGCCGCCAGCATCAGCGTCCAGAACGGCAGCGGCAGCAAATGCCACACGCCGATCAACAACAGGGAAACCACCGACCCCACCAGCAGCCCGTACCACAAGCCGCGCAACGCCCGCGCCCAGCGTCGTCGCCGCGCCGCCTGCCGCAGCGCCGTCTCGATGATCTGCAATTCGCTCATGGCCTTGGCCAAGCGTGCCGCACCCGCGCGCCTTTGGCCAGTTCAAAAACGTTAGACAGGGCTGCGGCCAAATAGTTCCGTGCCGGAAGCCGACAGCGCGGTCCCGGGCGGTGAGATGGGAGGCGGACCAAACCCGAAGGCCGAAGGCCGAAACCCGAAAGAAGGCCGAAAGCCGAAGGCCGAAGGCACAGGCTGCATCGCGGGTTGGCGATTTCGGCCTTCGGCTTTCGGCCTTCTTTCGGGTTTCGACCTTCGGCCTTCGGGTTTCCTCCCCTTCCGCCCCCTCGGTTCAGCCCCGGCAACCTGCCATCCGTGCGCCATCCCCCTGTAATCCCCCTGTAATCCCCCTGTATTCCCCCTGTATAGCTCCCGTGACCCCCTTGCGACCGGTTAGAGCCTCTCCACAAGCACCCCCGAGGCTCGTTTTTCCGACTGGCATTGACAGTGGTGATACTGCACACAGTTTTATCAATTGGCGCTCAACCGATGGAATGGGATACCCTGCCGCCGGAACCGAAACACTAAAGCACTAACGGGGCGCCTGAATTTGATTATGGACCAGTCAAAGCCTATTGCGGGTTCGGGGGAGTCGGTGCAGCCGCTCTCCAGGGGATTCTGGAGCCTGATCGTCACCCAGTTCGAGGGCGCGTTCAACGACAACGCGCTCAAGATGGTGGTCACGTTCGTCGGCTTGAACATGGCGCTCTCGCACGGGATGCACGAGGCGCTGGTGCCGCTGACGGCCGGCCTGTTCTCGCTGCCGTTCATGCTGTTCTCGATGGCCGGCGGCTTCCTGGCGGACCGGTTCAGCAAGCGCACCGTCACCATCGGGGTGAAGGTGCTGGAAATCCTGATCATGAGCTTTGCGACAGTGGGCCTCCTGCTGCGCAGTCTGCCGATGGGGCTGGCGGCGATCTTTCTGATGGGCGTGCACAGCGCCATCTTTGGCCCCTCGAAGTACGGTCTGCTGCCGGAACTCCTGCCCGAGCGGCGGCTATCGTGGGGCAACGGCGTCCTGGAGTTGGGCACTTTCCTGGCGATCATCACCGGCATGGCGGCCGGGGCGGTCCTCTACAAGACCTTCGTGGGACGGCAGGAATGGTCCGGCGCGGTGCTGATCGGCCTGGCGATAGTGGGGCTGGGGTTCAGCTTCGGCATCTCGCGCGTGCCGGCGGCGAATCCGCGGAAGAAGTTCCGAGCGAACTTCCTGGGCGACCTCTGGGCACAGATGCAAAGTGATGCGCCGGGACCGCGTGCTCTGGCTGGCGTGCCTGGGCAACATTTACTTCTGGTTCATCGGCCAGCTGCTTGCAGCAGGGGGTGATTGATTACGGCGAGAACGTTCTCAAGCTCGGCGAGATTCGCACCACCTACCTGCTGGCGGCGCTGGCGATTGGCATCGGGCTGGGCAGCTTCGCGGCGGGGTATCTGTCAGGCGGCAAGATCGAATACGGCCTCGTGCCGCTGGGCTCGCTGGGCTTGTGCGTGTTTCGCGGGCATCCTCTGGCAGCCGACGCTGAGCTTCGGCCAAATCCTGGCCACGGTCGCCGCGCTGGGCTTCTTCGGCGGGTTCTTCATCGTCCCGATCTCGGCGATCCTGCAGCATCGGCCGGCCAGGGAAGAGAAAGGCGCGATCCTGGCCGCCGCGAACTTGCTTTCCTCGGCGGGCCTGTTCGTCGCGGCGGGCGTCTATTGGTTGCTGGCCGTCTGGCTCAAGCTCGGCCCGCGCGGCGTGTTCGCCATCGGCGCGCTGATGACGCTGGGGGCGACGGTTTACGTGCTGTGGCTGCTGCCCGACTCCTTGCTGCGGTTCGTCTTTTGGGTCCTCACTCACACCCTTTACCGCATCCGCGTGGATGGCCGCGACAACATCCCCGCCAAAGGCGGCGCGCTCTTCGTCTCCAACCACCTCTCGCTTGTGGACGCGCTGCTGCTGCTGGCCTCGACCGACCGCCATGTGCGTTTCATCATGTTCAAGGGCATCTACGAGCAGCGCGTGGATAAAGCCCTTTGCCAAAATCCTGCGCGCCATTCCCATCTCCTCCGAGCTGCGCCCGCGCGAAATGCTCCAGGCCCTGCGCACCGCCAGCGAGGCCATCCAGAACGGCGAGGTCGTCTGCATCTTCGCCGAAGGCCAGATCACGCGCATCGGCCACCTGCTGCCCTTCCGCCGCGGCTTCGAGCGCATCATGAAGGACGTCGAAGCGCCGATCATCCCCGTGGCCCTGGACGGCGTGTGGGGCAGCATCTTCAGCTTCGACAAAGGCCGCTTCCTCTGGAAGCTGCCGCGCCGGATTCCCTATCGCGTCACCGTGAACTTCGGCCAAGCCGCTGCCGCACACCGCCACGCCGTTCGAGGTGCGCCAGTCCGTGCAGGAACTCATGGCGGAAGCATGGAAACATCGCAAGGCACACATGCGACCGCTCCATCGCGCCTTCGTGCGCAACGCCCGCCACCACCCGTTCCGCATGGCGATGGCCGATGCGACTTCGCCCAAAGTGACCTTCGCCGCCGCGCTGATGAAGACGATCTTCCTCGCGCGGCGGCTGAGGAAAGTCTGGGCCGGGCAGCAGATGGTTGGCCTGCTGCTGCCGCCGTCGGTGCCGGGCGCGCTGGTGAACTTCGCGGCGCTGCTCATGGGCAAAGTGCCCGTCAACCTCAACTACACCGTGTCCGAGGAAACACTGGCCTCGTGCATCCGCCAGTGCGGCATCAAGACCGTGCTTACCTCGCGCACGTTCCTCGACAAGGTGAAGCTCAAAGTGCCCGGCGAGACCGTGCTGCTGGAGGAAGTCGCGGCCAAACCCGGCACCGGTGAGAAGCTTTGCGCGCTGCTGAGCGCCTGGCTGCTGCCGGTGGGCCTGCTCGAGCGCTCGCTGGGCCGGGAGAACCAGGCCGCGCTGGACGACCTGGCGACGGTCATCTTCTCCAGCGGCAGCACTGGCGAGCCAAAGGGCGTCATGCTGAGCCACTACAACATCGGCTCGAACATCGAGCAGCTCGAACAGATCTTTGGCCTGAACCGCGCACGACGGCTTTGTGGGCGTGCTGCCGTTCTTCCATTCCTTCGGTTTCACCGGCACGCTTTGCCTGCCGGCGGTGCTGGGCGTGCGGGTCGTGTACCATCCCAACCCGCTCGACGCCAAAGCCATCGGCCCGCTCGTCAGCCAGCACGCCCTGACGTTCCTGCTGGCGACGCCGACCTTCCTGCAGCTCTACATGCGCGGCTGCTCGGCCGAGGATTTCGGCAGCCTCCGCATGGTGGCGACCGCCGCCGAGAAGCTGCCCGAGCGGGTGGCCAACGCGTTCGAGGAGCAATTCGGCATCCGCCCGCTCGAAGGCTACGGCTGCACCGAATGCAGCCCCACGGTGGCGGTCAACACCCACGACTTCCGCTCCGCCGGCTTCCGTCAGATCGGCGCCAAGCGCGGCAAGATCGGCCACCCGCTCCCCGGCATGAGCGTGCGCATCGTGGACCCGGAGACCTTCGCCCCGCTGCCCATCGGCCAGCCCGGCCTGCTGCTGGTCCGCGGCCCCAACGTCATGCAAGGCTACCTCGGCCGCCCCGACAAAACCGCCGAAGTCCTGCGCGACGGCTGGTATGTCACCGGCGACATCGCCGCCATTGACGAAGACGGCTTCCTGCAAATCACCGACCGCCTCAGCCGCTTCAGCAAGATCGGCGGCGAGATGGTCCCGCACATCAAGATCGAGGAGAAGCTGCACGAACTAGCCGGCGCGACCGAGCAGACGTTCGTCGTGGCCGGCGTGCCGGATGAGAAAAAAGGCGAACGGTTGGTCGTCCTCCACAAGCTGGCGCCCGAGCCATTGCAGGCGTGTCTGGAGAAACTGGCCCAATCCGACCTGCCGAACCTCTGGAAGCCGCGCCCCGACCAGTTCTTCCACCTTGACGCCTTCCCCTACCTGGGCACCGGCAAGCTCGACCTGCGCAAAGTGCGCGAGATCGCAACCCAGCTTACCGCCGGCTGCGGCCCAGGTTGACCCACCGCGTGGGTAATTGGTAGCCTTTGAAATCTTGAAGAGATGGGGCCAAATTGCGGTCGCGGGATTGCTTTTCGCCTTTGTTGGTGTCGTTACGTGGCAAGTTCTGGCGAGGCCTGAGCCAGTTTATCAGGGGAAGCGGCTGAGACAGTACCTGGACCAGATGGCGAAGAAGGACCCCTATACCGTGGACACTCCGGGAGCTAGAGCCGTCTATGAGATGGGACCGGATGCAGTGCCATACCTACGACGCGCCCTTCGTAAGAAAGACTCTCCTTACGTCAAGGCATTGGTATTCCTCCGTGCCAAACTCCCTGCAGCCTTGGCCCACCGCCTCCCCGACCCGAAGGTTGAACACTTGAGAAGCGTATCCTGCTGCGCGGCGAATTGTCTCGCTGCATTGGGACCGTCCGCCAAGGAAGCCTTGCCTGACCTGATTGAGTGCTTTCGGGACGTGTACTCGATGAACGCTGCCTTTGGCGCGGTCCGCAGAATTGGTCCGCGACCGGTGGATCTTCCCGCGTTACTTTCTCTCTTGACCACCACAAATGTAGCCGCTCCGAGTTACGCTGCTGCATGCATCGGGCAAATCGGAGTGACAAACCCGGAGGTGCTCACTGCTCTCATTACCACTGCCGAGAGCGGGCAGCGACACACACGCTCCAGTGCTATCAATGCTTTGGGAGCACTTGGTCCCAAAGCGGCATCCGCGATTCCGGTTCTGACTCGGAATCTAAGTGATCCCGACTCGACCATTCGCGTTGCCTCTGCCGTAGCGGCGTGGCTGATCCGGGGCAAAACAAATGCGCCAGTTGCTTTCCTGGCCAAGGAGCTTGAGAATGAACTCGAACATGGTTCTCCACGCTCAACGGTGCCAAACTGCATGGGCCCACATGAGGTCACCCTGCTGGGAATCGCGGGTGTCTTGCGGGAAATCGGCAGCCAGGCTAAGCCTGCCGTCCCGTTGCTGCGCCAGGTAAGAAACGATACGAATGTTTGGCTTCGGATTGCTGCGGTAGAGGCCCTCTGGACGATTAACCGCGAGACCAATGCCCTTGTGCCTATCTGCCTGGAGACGCTTAAATACTTTGATCCAGGCGCCCAAGCCATCGCGGCGGAATTGCTGGACCAGTTTTGTGTTGAACAGAATGTGGCCCTCCCGGAGTTGAATGGGATGCTTGCCGGTCCGGACACGGCCGTGCGGCTCCACGCCGCCCATGCACTCTGGATGCTGACCGGGGAGAGAGACAAAACCATTCCGGCACTGGTGTTGTGCCTCCAGGATCACTTCAGGTACGGCAAGAACGGTGAGATCCGTCGCGTCGCCGCGGAAACCTTGGGCCAAATGGGTGCCGGAGCGCGTTCTGCTGCTCCGGCCTTGGTAGTGGCACTGAACGATGGCGAAGAGCAGGTCCGTGCCGCCGCGACCAACGCTCTCAAGGCCATTGAGGGGGAAGCGAGAAGTTGGTAGTGATGGCTGGCGTGCTCGATGAGAAGAAAGGGGTGCGGTTAGTCGTCTGGCACAAGCTGGCGCCCGAACTGTTGCAGGCATGCCTGGTGGCGCTGGCGCAAAGCGACTTGCCAAACCTCTGGAAGCCGCGCCTTGATCAGTTCTTCCATATTGACGTGCTACCCTATCTCGGCACCGGCAAGCTTGATCTGCGCAAAGCGCGCGAGATTGCCGCCGCCCGGAGCACGGAGCATGCCTGAGACACGGGGCGGGGAGCCTTGCCACCGTATCCCAGGAATTCACGTTTAGTGCCCGCGCTTCTTGCCGGTCCAGTGACGGCTTTTGCTCCGTGCCAAGCCTCGGTCGAGCTTGTCCAGCAAAGCCAAACCGCGCTTGGCGCTCCCGCGTGCAGCCCGTGCCAGAAAGCGGGTCTCGGCATCAAACTGCGCCAACGTCATGCTCGCCCATTCGTCCACCAGTTTGTTCAGGCTCACGCCGTTGTGCTACGCCAGCAGTTGCAGCCGATGGTGTTTTTCGTTAGATAACCGAATCGTCATCGTGGCCATAGTCTTGTCGTCAACCGGTCATGAATTCCGCCGGCTCCTCACTGCGGAGCGGCCGGATGATTACCTTAGGACTTGAACTGCGGCATGCTTGATGTGGGTGTCGAAGGTGGCCAACTTCATCCCCCTACTGGAGGCCAACTCAGCCAGGTAAAGGTCGGTTACACCGTCACTTTTCCGGGCTGACGACTTGAGCGCCGGCAGGTCAGCCGGGATGAACTCCGCTTTGTGCTTTTCCAGGAAGGCTTGCAGTAATTGCCGCGAGGCGGCCATGTCGGCATTGAGCGCCTTCGGGGCAGTGCTCACACGCAAGAAACCAAGCTCTGAGAGCGGGCAGGTGGCCACTTGCCGCCCGGCCAGCCAGGCGTCGGCTTTGGGAAAGTCAGGGTGCTGCTGCCAAATGGCGGCCAGCAGAACGTTTACGTCGAGCAGGTGTTTCATGGGAACTCAGCCAAGGCTGCTTTGATTTCGGACCGCGTGATAGGCCGACCAATGTCCCCAACTGGATGCTTGCCCTTGCGTTGGAGGATTTTGACTTTGGCCGGGGGCTTCTCTTTCGGCTGTGCCAGGCGCACCATAAGAAGCCGGCCATCGCCCTCAACCTGGATGTTCAACACGTCCCCCGTATCAATCCGGGCCAGCTTTCTGGCTTGAGCGGGGATGACCATTTGACCTCGATTATAGACAGTGGCTACCATGCCAAATAGATAGAACAAGCAATACTTGCAGTCAACCTCGACCACCCGTTTCAGGCCTTAATCGTAGGGGGAGGGATCCGCCAGTTGAATCACGGTTTGTTGCAGACGCGCCGCGGCGGAAAGCACTTGCTCCCAATCAGGCAGCGAGGTGTGGTTCGGCATAGTGCATCCAGAAATGGTAGCGTTGGGCACGTAAATCGGCGATGTGTGCGCGGCACACCGGTTGTACCCTTTGCTACTAATCCGAGGCCCGAAGCCAGCCCATCGGCCGCAACTGCGGGAGGGGAAGGAACCTGGAACCAGCCGGCAGGATGCACAACGAAGAGGCCAAGACACAAACGAGAAGGGATTACTCCGATCGGTATTCCCAGGACTTTGCCCCGGACTTTATTGGCCGCCCCTTCGAGCCTCGTTCGGGCCCATTTCACCTCGACGTTCCCCGTGGCTCTGCGTAGCATCGGGCTCGCGATGTGCGATTCGGGTCAGGCAGCAAAGACGCCTCCCCGCGGTAGGGGACTTGCACGGTGGATCCCTGGCGTGGAACGGGTGTTCTGGCCGACGTTTTCTTTGCGACGACTGAGCCAAAACAGCAATCGCCCGGAGGGGCCAAAGATTTCGGGTTTCAAGGCTTTGTCTTCATGCTAACAACTTCGTGCCAAACTGACGCTTAGCCGCCCACACCCCCGCAACCGGCATATGGAAGAGATCATCAGCGCCTGGCAGGCATCCCCTGGGCATGCGTTCAATCCGGCCGCCGACGAGCAGGCTTTGACGGCTTTGGAGCAGCACTTGCAGCTGCGACTACCTCCCGAATTCCGGAGGCTCTATCAATTCAGCGATGGAGCTTATTTGCTGGAGGGCAATTTGAGTTATTGGCCTCTGCGCGGAAAGGATTTCTCGCTTTGGGAATCCACTCGTTTTTTGCGCGAGTGCCATCATGTTATTCCGGAGGAGGTCTTGGTGTTTGGCGACAATGGTTCGGAGTCCTTGTTCGGCTTGTGGCTGCAACCGACAGGGAGCCCCGTCTTTCAGTCGCCCATTGTGGAGATTGGAGAAATCCACGAGCCTGGCTGTATGGCGATTGCTGGCACGAGCCTGATTCCTTTTTTGCGAGGGTGGACCGCCCATTACTTGCTTTTGCAGGAGGACGTATCGGCAGACGCACTCGATATGCTCGGGCTGCAAGAGGAGTTGCGGTTCCCCGCAGAGGAACTGGATGACGAGCACTTTGCACTGTTGCGGCGGTGGGCTGATCCCGACTTACCCGACCCGGATGTTGATCCTTATGAGTCTAGATTCGACGCAGATGCATGTAGACTACTATTCTCAGAGCATAACCGCGGCTAACAGAATCACCGGAGCGAATGCGGGCGGGCGACGGCAGTCAGGGACTTGAACGCACTGGGCCACCCGCTTCGCTCAGTTGTGTCGTTGTGTATTGTTGGAACATGAGGACCGTAGAGCACTCATTACATTCCGGTTGCATTCCGGTGGGCGAATAGCACTTTGTTCATTGGCGTTACCGCTAAATGAAATGCTCGTCATGAAAGACATCCGATTCCTCCTTTGCCTGGTCCTCGTTTATACGCCATTAGCCGTCCTGCGCGCGCAGACGAACATCGCCGCGGATGACCCGAACATCCAGTATATCGGCAGGTTTGACCTGACGACTCCCACTGCACCCGCGTTTGACTGGTCGTATTGCTGCATCAGCGCGAAGTTCCAGGGAACCTCCTGCTCGGTAAAGTTGGGCGGAACCAGCAAATACTTTGACGTGTATGTGGACGGCGTGAAGACCGGCTCGATCAAGAGCGCCAACGGCGGCGCTGGAAACGCTGCCCGTGGCCTCCGGGCTCGCCGACGGGGTGCACAGCGTCGCGCTCTACCGGCGGGACGAGGCGAGCAAGGGCCTGAATACGTTCCAGGGATTTGTCCTCGATACCGGGAAGGCCCTGGTCGCGCCGGATGCTCGACCGAACCGGAAGCTCGAATTCATTGGAGATTCCTTTACCTGCGGCTACGGCGATGAAGCTGCATACGGCTCCAGTTTTTCCTACGCCACCGAGAACGCGTGCATCACCTACGCCGCCCAGATGGCGAACCATTACAACGCGGATTGCATGATCACCGCCTGGTCCGGGAAAGGGATGGTCAGGAATTACGGCGCTGCCACCCAGACGTCCCCGGATCCCATGCCGTATTATTACCCGAGGACCTGCGGGTCCGTGGCCACCAACAACTATGCCTTCACCTGGCAGCCGGACGTCGTGGTGGTGGCCCTTGGGATCAACGATTTCTCCACCAGCCCCAACCCGTCGCAGGCGCAGTATGTGGGCGGCTACAGCAACTTCGTCCAGACGCTCCGCGGGCATTACCCGAACGCCGACATCATCTGCACCTACCTGTCGAGCATGGCCAGCACCGCCCGCAGCTACATACAGACGGTGGTGAACACGTCGGGCGACAGCAAGGTGCATTTTGCCAGCGTCTCCTACACGCTCGTAAATCCGACCGACCTGGGCTCAGCCGGGCATCCGAACTTATCGGGGCAGACCAAGATAGCGAATGCCTTCGTCCCGGTATTTGACGGCATCATGGGGACGAATTGGGGAAGCGCCCCGCACGGCACGCCGCTGATGTGGCTGAGGTCCTACGGCTTCACCAACGACTTCGCGCTCGCCGAGGAGGGCGATCCTGATGGAGACGGGATGAAGACCTGGGAGGAATACCGTGCCGGAACGGACCCGACGAACGCGGCATCCGTGTTCAGGCTGCAAAGAATCGCGCCGGTAGCCAATGGGATCAGGCTCACCTGGTCCGGCACGACGAACAGCGGGGTCACCACCCCCTTCCGCATGTACTCCGCCACGAATCTGCTCAGTCCGGCGTGGGAGCTCAAATCCGGCAGCATCCCGCGCGCCGGCAACGGCGTGAACGTGTGGACCGATTCCGTGCCGGCCTCGGGGACGCAAGTCTTTTACCGGGTGGCCGTCCCCGCTCGATAGCCTTTCTCCCCTCTCGCTTCTCGACAAAGCACCCGCGGTTGCTTAGGGGTTAATCGTGAGCAAGAAGAGTCGAATGAGAGAATGTCCGGCGGCAGGCCGCCCAATCGAGGCCTTCGAGTGTGCTACGGGACGGCACACAACCTATGCCTGCCCCGAGTCTTGCCCGTTCAATGTGTTCGCGACGGCCAGCTATCAGAAGTTTCAGGAGATTGAGCGCTCAGCCGACGAGAAGTATTTCAGGTGGGTTGCTGACCATGCGGCCGACCGGGCACAGTTCGAAGCGGACATGCGCCGGCTGGTGGGAGACCGGCCAGGTTCAGGATATTTTCATCGCCTAGCTTGGCATGGAGTTTACCGGGCCGGACCTGGCGGCGAAACGTGCCTCGGGGAATGGGCCAAGGCGGGGTTTCCCGGTTTGGGGGCGGACGAGCGGATAGTGATGCGGAGCCGGATGCGCCAGCACCCGGGAATGCTCGAGGTGCATCGCGTTATAGATGACCAGCGCGTCGAGGTAGCCGACCTGTTGGACCCTGATCGCGGCTCCTTTGTGATCATGGACGCCGGCTTTGCCCGCCAGGTAGCGCGGTTCGAGGTGTATGCCGGGCACGTTGCCCCGTTGCCGCATTACACCCGGCTGCTGGGCACCTGTGTTCTTATCCCGAATTTTCATCCTTTGGCCCCCGAGGAGGTCATCCAGGAAATCATTCGCCACCTGGGTGGTCCCGAGGACAACCCCGGCCGGCGCGCCTGGCTGGCCGAACATCTCGAGGAATTCGAGCAGGCGCTTATGGCGGTGGCGCTGGCCCGTCGCCGGGCGATGTTCGACGCTCTGGACGGCCAATTCGGCAAGGCGGTTTATGCCCTCGCCCGCCCCGCCGCCGAGTGCGTCGAGCAACTGGCGACGGTGCCGGAGATTGCCGAGGACCCATTGACCGAGTCAGAGCGACAGGAGGGATTCACGGAGAGCCGGGTGTGGTTTGCGGGCTCGGCTGACAGGGAGAAGCAACTGGTGGGTGAGGGGGCGGCTATCGGCAGGATTCTGCTGGGCCCAACCCACTGGCGGTTGGAGGCCATTGGTGCGGACCGGTTCGCGCGACTTCGGGAACGCTTCGAGCAATTGATGCAGCAACGGTTCACGTTTGCTGGCGAGCGCCGGGATGATTTGGGCGCGCGCTTGCGGATGAATGAACCACAGTTCGATTCCGCACTGGTGCCGCCCGCATTGCTGCGCGACACGCCCAAAATGGTGGTAACGACCAGTCGGGTCAAAGCCCCGCCCGAGGCGGTCGGCGACGATGCCGCTGCCGGTGGAGCCATCTACGACCGCGAGCAGGGCATCCTGGACGAACCGATCCCCGCCCTCGACAACAAGACCCCGCGCGCCGCCGCGTCCGACCCGGCCTTGCGCTCCCAATTGATCCGGTGGATGAAATTCTGGGTTTCACAAACCGACCGCCGCAACCTGGAAACCGGGCGCAACGATGACACCAACTGGATGGTCCGCGAACTGGGGCTTACCGAGATTCTATTCGAGCCGCCGCCGCCGCGCCGTCGTCTGACGCCCCCACGCGAAGTGACCGGTGAGGATGACGAAGACCTGCCGCCCTACCTTGCCTTGCCCGATCCACCCGCCTTGCCGGATCGGCCCTGGAGCAAGACGGAGGCGGATCAGTTGTTAGGTCGCGCGCTCAAGACTTTCTCACCTATGTCGGGCGCGGCGGATTATTTCCGCGACCTGCAATACCCGTTGTTTCCCGATTTGAATGACCTTGTGGGCGAGGAGTTGGAGGACCAGGAGATCATCTGCCTGTTTCAGGCGGCCGCGTGGGTGGTTCTTTGTTTTGCTCCCCGCGGGACATGCCCGCCCGAGGTCTTCCCGGAAGACCTCGTGGACAGCCTGAACCGTCACGTGACAGAGGTCGCCGCCTGGTCCGGGGACGGATTTGATCAGGCCTTCTCCCGTTGGCTTGAGCGGAGCCGCCAGCCCGAATTATTGACGAGGGTAATGACCCTCACCCTGACTTGGCTGGAGAAGGTCCCGCCCGCCCTCAAGGCACGCGATGGTGCGAAATCCCTGATCATCGCCGCCCTCGGGGCGGTGGTGGATACACTCGACGAAGCGGCGCGCTTGGACGCAAGGTAATCCCTCAGGGTGGTGCAGGCGCGCGGCGGCGGATAGAATCTGTTCCCAATCAGGCAGCGAGGCGGGTTTGGACAGAGTGCAAACAGCTTGCGCTGGTGCCCCGGCACGTGTGGCGGCATAAACCCGGGCGGCGCGGCCTATGGAACTTCTGCGGGTTGCCCGACCGGTGTGCCAGCGAGTCTTCACCGGTCACGATCTATAGCGCGCGGTACTCCCCCCTGATTCCCTTCCCACCACAGTGCAGAATGGCCACGCTCCGCTCCAGGCCAAAGCGGCATTTGCCGGCGTAGCCCGGGTTGAAGAACAGCATGCCGCCAAGGGTCTGGCAGAACGGCTTGTGCGTGTGGCCAAATACCACCACGTCCGGTTGCTCGCGGACGATGCGGGCTTTGAGAGGGTCAGCGAGCGACTGTGGGTTCACGATGTGATGCACGAGGAACTTGCGCCCGGCGAGTTCGACCACCTCGGTTTGCCGGTAATGGAATCCCGGATCATCCGTGTTGCCCAGCACCGCGGTCACCGGCGCGATTTGCTCCAGTTGCAGCAGGATGGCCGGCAGCCCGATGTCACCGGCATGGAGAATATGGTCCACGCCGGCGAAGAGCTTTGGGATGCGGGGATCGAGGTAGTTGTGCGTGTCCGAGATGACGCCGATGAGGGGCATGGGAGGTGAAACGTGATGCGTGATGCGTGAAACGTGATGCGTGAAGCCAGGTAGTAAAGTCAGACGGTGTTGCGGCCTTCACGTTTCACGCATCACGCATCACGCATCACGCATCACGTTTCACGCCTCCCCCTCTTCCGGCACCGGGGCTTCCTCCCCCTCCGGCGCTTCAGCGGGCTCCTCTTCCTTTTCCTTGGCGGATTCCGCCGCCTCGGTGAGTTTGAGTGCGCCGGCAAAGAGGCCGGTGAACAGGCCGCCGCTCATCAGCGTGTTGATGAAGAATTGCAGCGTGGTCGGGTAACCGCCGGTGCCTTTGGTCAGCGCAATCAGCCAGCCGGCCAGGTCTTTGGTGTATTCCGGATTGCCGAAGGGATTGAAGAGCCACGCGGCGGTGTTGGTGAGGAAATAGAACACAACGGCACCCACAATCCCGCCCGCCAGCAGCTTGAGGAACCGCGAGCGGTGGCTGAACCGCGTGCCGAACAGGATGATGAGCGCGTAGGCCAAGTAATTGACCAACTGCATCGCGCTGATCGGAGTGGTAATAAAACACGTTCAGAAGGATGTCCGTCACCACCAGTGTCCCCATCGGCAGCCACCATTTGATGTTGCGGGGAAAGAAGGCCCCGGCGCAAAACGCCAGCCCATAGAAGGCGCTGAAATTGGGCGGGAACAGCTTCGGCCAGCGCGACAACGCCGCCACCAGCATGAAGACATACGGCAAACACTTGCTCCACTTTCCGTTCACGCCCCGAGCATACGCTCCCACGGGCGGATGACAAGCCGGGGGTTGGGGGGGCGTGGCGTAGGGCATCTCAGCTTTTGTGAGGGCCAACCGGAGACCCTGTATAACCCTGTGCCGACCGTGAGCGCCGTTCCCCCTCACCCCGGCCCTCTCCCTCAGGGAGAGGGAGCCACCCACGCCAACGCTCGAATATACGGGATAGCTCAGATTCGCCGACACGCTGCCGGCAGGTCTCCCTCTCCCTGAGGGAGAGGGCTGGGGTGAGGGGGAATGGTGCGCATGAGGAGGCTGGTGCCGTCGCGAAGCAGCCTGCGGTGTACACAAAGTGAGATGCTCCCCGTGGCATAGGAGCGCAGCCTTCAGGCTGCAGAATTGTGGGAAAAGAGAGGGCGTTCCCAAATAGTTCAATGCCGCCCAGTAACACCTGACTTCTGCAGCCTGAAGGCCGCGCTCCTATGGGGTCGTGCGGATTAAGCCTCGCGGGCGGGGCTAACGAGCCGTGCCCGCGCGCGGATACTTGGAGAAAGCGACGCCCTCGATCTCGACCAGCAGTTCCGGTCGGCAAACGCCCGCGACGGCGTAAATGGCAGGCACCTTGGCGAAGCGCCTTTCGCAGATCGCCTTGCACTTTGGCAGGTCCTCAGGCCGCTTCAGATAGACCCGTATTTTGGCCAGGTCATGCAGGCGGGCGCCGGCCCCTTTCAGGCCGTGGCGCGCGAAGTTATCCGGCGCAATGAGCCGTTCGATGTTATCTATCGTCTGCTCGGTCTGCTTTCCGGGGTCCCCCGGGTGACAGGTTTCCGAATCCACGATGCTGGCCGTGCCCGAGACCCAGGTCGTCACGTAATGCCCCAGCGTCAGTGCCACCGCGCGCGAGAACTTCGGGCTTTGTGGGGAATATTTCCTGTCGTAGGCGTAGGCCGGGGTCTGCACCGGGTTCTCCAGCGGCACTAGCGAGAGATCATCCCGCTCCGTCTCCAGCGCCATGCAACTCATGACCAGCCCGCGGCGCGCCATGCCGATGCCGGTGCTCGCAGGATACACCCCGCCCCGCCCGTTCGTGCTCAACGAGGAGTAGTGGAAGGGGATATCGCGGTAGAAATCCGTACGCGCGCGGTTCAGCTCCTGATAGCGCTCGGTCTCCCCCTCGAGTTCGGTAATGCCGCCCAGGTAAAACCAGGTGCGCACCACCCGCTCGAAACTGCTGCCAGCCTTGGCCAGGGCGGCGCGCGAACGCTCCAACACATTCAACGTTTGCGGATACACTCCGCGAGCCGAGGGACCGGACTTGATGCCGGCGCAATAGACCCAGCGCACGCCGTCATAGGCGACCGTGACCGCGTTGGGGCCGGCACGCTCGACGCGAACGGACTTGCCCCCAATGGCCCAAGCCTCCAGGGCCAGGGCCGCGCCGCAGCAAGGTGGCTGCAAGACATAGTTCGTCACCGGCAGGTTGGAGCCAGCGACCTCCTTGAATATTCGTTCGCACTCCGCCTGATCCCGGGCGTCTTTGAGGAAAACGGTCTGGACCGTGGCGGCCATCGGCTCGGGCTGCTTGGCGAGAATCCTTCGCATGGCCGACAGGACCTCCCGAGCCTGCTCACCAAAGGCCCCGCGTCCGCTGGGAGTGATCATCAGGGCTGCGCGCGCGCAATCACCAAGGTCCACATAAGAGTGCCCGGCGCCGACCGCGAGGCCCGTGCCGGGCTCGGCCAGGACCATTCTCGACCGCGTAGATGGAGGACGGCGGCGCGGGGGTTTCTTCGCTTTCCCGCGCCTGCGCGCAGGCGATGAAATGGCACTCATGGCAATTGAGACTAGCAAGCCCGCTGCCGTTCTAAACCATCGGGCTGGCTGTATAGATGCTTTTCGCGCGGCAAAAGTTTCACCTATGTTGCCTTTTCCCAACTATTTCTTGCCTTGCCCTGGGGGGTTTTACAAAACCATGACAATTGTTGTGCTTGCGGCGGGGCAGGCTGGGGCCAGAATTGATGCGCCGTGCAATGACCACTCTGCGGGGAACGCGAAAGCCGGGCTTTTTCTGGCAAGCGGGGTTGATCCTGCTGCCGGTGCTGGTTATCGCCGCGGTCGCCATCACGGCCATCATCGAGAACCGAAGCGCCGTCGAGCGCGAGGCGCGCCGCCGGGCGCAGGACGTTGCACGGCAGTACAGCAAGGAGCTGGAACGGCCCTGGGGAGCCTTCCTGATGCGGCATGACCTGTATTCACAGCGCTGGAGTGATTACCTGGCCAAGGTGGTCGGCAGTTGGCCCGGGGAGCCGGGAACGCGCGCAACTGGAAGCCGAGGCGGCCCAGTTCCCGGAGCGCAATCCCGCAGGCGCAGTTGGCCGAGTGGCAGGCGCAGTTCCCGGGCTTGCGGGCGGAGGACGTGTTCCCCGACAGGTTCAGGCTGACCGCCCAGGGACGGTTTGCGGACGGGCTTGAGTTCAACCCGGCGCCGCAGCCGCCGGCCTGGTTCACGAGGCTTTCTTCGGCGCAACGGGCGGCCTGGGAGAACCTGAAGGCGGCGGAAGCGTCCGGGGCCAGTGCTGGGGAAATCGAGCAGCGCATCGCCCAGTTCCAGGAAACCAGCCCTGAACCGGAGGCAGAGATGAATGCGGCATTTATCGGCCTGCGCGCCAGCCTCCCAATTCTGCCGCCGGGGCAGGCGGTGGCCGAGGCGCTGCGGTTCGCCGACGATCACCCTAAAGCGCTATCGGAGGCGGGGCTGCCGCTGGCGAACCTGGCCTTCGGAGAGGCGCTACGCTACGCCCGCGCCACCGGACCAACCGAGGAGTTGTGGGAAGCCATTCCCCGGCAGGTGCTTTACGCCCCCAGCCCGCTGATCCCGATGTTGCTGGACCAACTCGCGGAGACTCGCCGGCACGAACAGCCTGCTTCAAGCCGGCGTCGAAGCCTGGCGGACACTCTGGGACGCGCGCCTGAAGCTGCATGACATCGCCGAGGCCATCCGCCACACGGGCAAGCTCAGCGGCATCACGACCGCCAATGTTCTGGGTCGAGGAGAACCAAACCCGCTGGCTGTGCATCCTGGACCCGGCACGCGCCACCTTGAGTGCCGACAGTGGCCTGGCGGAGACCACGAACGAGGTCTGCACGCAAGTGCGGTTCCTGCCCAAAGCCGTGGCCGAACGCGCGCTGGTGCAGGCGCTGGAGAATTCCCAGGTGAAACTGCCGGGCTACCTCGGCATCGCCGCGTGGCTCGAGGGCGAGCCGCTGAGTCTGCCGGACCGCTGGTCCCCGGGACGGGACACCAACGCCGCGCCGCTCGTCCTGGCCGAGGCCAATGGGGGGCTCTCCAACCCGGGCAAGCTGCGCCGGGGCGCGAGCGGACCGGAGATTGAATTGGAAGGCCTGCCCAGCCGTCCGCGCTTCGTCTTGCAGCTCTACGTGGCCGACCCGGCGCTGCTGTTCTCCTCCTACTGGCGCCATGCGCTGCTGCTGGCCGGGCTGGTCGCGGCGTCCGCCTTCGCGGCCCTGATCGGAGTATTCACCTCCTGGCGCGCCTTCGAGCGCCAACTGCGCCTCAATGAACTCAAGAGCAACTTCGTCTCCAGCGTCTCCCACGAGCTGCGCGCCCCAATTGCCTCGGTGCGCCTGATGGCCGAGAGCCTCGAGCGGGGCAAGGTCTCCGAAACGCCCAAGCAGCGTGAATACTTCCGCTTCATCGTTCAGGAATGCCGCCGCCTCTCCTCGCTCATCGAGAACGTGCTGGACTTCTCCCGCATCGAGCAGGGCCGCAAGCAGTATGACTTCGAGCCGACCGACCTCGTCGCCCTGACCCGCCAAACCGTCAACCTGATGGAGACCTACGCCGCCGAGCGCGGCGTCAAACTCGAACTCCAGCTCCCCGACGCCCAACCCTCAAGCCTGGGCCTTCAGCCCCTCGCCGACGGCAAAGCCCTCCAGCAGGCCCTGGTCAACCTGATTGACAACGCCCTCAAGCACTCGCCAAAGGGGGATTCGTGATAGTGGGGCTGGAAATGCAGAAGGCAGAACGGGGAGAAAACATCCAACATCCAACATCCAACACGTACGTCGGACTTCGGCGCGGCGAGTCCAACATCCAACGCCCGGCCCCGAAGAGCCAGCTTCCCGCATCACGCATCACGCATCACGCATCACGCATCACGGATCACGCATCAGCCTCTGGGTCGAAGACCACGGCGAAGGCATCCCGGCCGCCGAGCAGGAGAAGATCTTCGAGCGCTTCTACCGGCGCGGTTCGGAGTTGCGGCGCCAGACCCAGGGCGTCGGCATTGGGCTTGAGCATTGTGAAGCACATCGTCGAGGCCCACGGCGGGAAGGTGCTGGTCCAGAGTGAGGCGGGCCAGGGGAGCCGTTTTACTATCGAGTTGCCCGTATCTGTAACGAACTGCAAAGGCCGAAACCCGAAACCCGAAGGCCGAATGAAGGCCGAAACCCGAAGTCCGAAGTCCGAAGCCAACGCCGCCCGCCGCTGCTTGCCGAGCCGCTTGGAGCCCTCCGCCTTCGGCCTTCGGACTTCGGATTTCGGCCTTCCTTCGGCCTTCGGACCTTCGGCCTTCGGACTTCCTCAACACATGGAACGTATCCTGATCATCGAAGACGAACTGCCCATGCGCACCGCCCTGCACGACGTGCTGGTTGCGGAAGGCTATCGCGTGCTGACCGCCGCCGACGGCGAAATCGGCCTGCAGCGCGCCATTGACGAAAAGCCCGACCTCATCCTGCTCGACATCATGATGCCCAAGCTCGACGGCTACGCCGTCTGCGCCGAATTGCGCCGGCTCTCGAATCCCGTGCCGATCCTCATGCTCACCGCCAAGGGACAGGTCGAGGACCGCGTGCAGGGGCTGGATGTCGGCGCGGATGATTACCTGGTGAAACCCTTCAGCACCGAGGAACTGCTCGCCCGCGTGCGCGCCTTGCTGCGCCGGATGCAGCGGCAAACGAAGATGCCCACTACACTCGTGCTCGGCGAGGCGCACGTTGACCTGGCCCGGCAAACCGCCGCGCGCGGCCGCAAGACGCTCCACCTGACGGCCAAGGAATTCGCCATGCTGCGGCTGATGGCGGAGACGCCGGGCGAACCGGTCTCCCGCGAGCGGTTCCTGGACGTCGTCTGGGGCTACACCGCGTTCCCGACCACGCGCACGGTGGACAACCACATCGCCAGCCTGCGCAGCAAGCTCGAACGCGACCCGGACGCGCCGCGCTGGATCAAGACCGTCCACGGCGTCGGCTACAAGCTCGAACCTGTAGGCCCCGCTAGTATGCGCCAAGTGGTAGACTGTCAGAGTCCTTATGCCATTTTCAATGTTGTAATAGGCTGCTCGCCCTGCCTGCCCGATACTCCCACTGCGCCTCCATCCGTGACCCTCGCTGTCCCATGCCGGCACTGGCCGCCGTCGCCGCACGCGTAGAACCGTCCAAGCTTGAAGTCTAGATGTCCGTACGGTGAAATGACGGCGCGTCACGGCTGGCTACGGTCAGGTTACACTGGCTCGATTTTGCAAAAGGGTGACAATTGGGCAGGCATATCGTCGACACTCGATGCGAAGACAATTAGAATAGCTATGAAGACAATGTGGCTTTCACCAAGGAGGGCGGGCTTCGGTCGGCTTTTGGGAAGCGCAGGCCGCGAGGCCGTGGCGCAGATCGGCAATCTGCTGTATCGCCGAATTGCATTCGGCGGGGGGCGGGGGAATCCAACGCGCGCCGGGACTGGGCACGGCTTGCAGATTGGGAATCTGCGATGCGGCAGATTAAAAATCTGCGCTACGGGGCGGGGGCTGGGCCTGGGGTTGCTGGCGGCAGCCCTGGTCCTGGCCGGCGCACCGGTTTGGGCGGCGACCAACGACCTCACCGCGCCACTCCAGCGCGGGCTGTTTGAGGAGGAGGCCAACCAGAACCTGGGCGCCGCCATCCAGGCCTACCAGTCGGTCGCCAACCAATTCGACAAAGACCGCAAGCTGGCGGCCACGGCCATCTTCCGGCTGGGCGAGTGCTACCGCAAGCAGGGCCATACGAATGAGGCGGCGGTGGAATATGAGCGCATCCTGCGGGAGTTCGCCGACCAGCCCACATTGGTCGCGCTCAGCCGCCAGAACCTGGCGGCGCTGGGCAGCCCGGCGCCCGCGGCAGCCGCGCCGGTTCTCTCCGACGCGGCGCGCCAGGAGCAGAAGCGCCTGTTGGAGGAGGAGATCAAGCTGGTCCAGAACCAGTTGGATGTGCAGAAGAAGAAGATCGAGGTGGGAAGGGCTGACTCGTCCTCCCTCTGGCCCATAGAGCGTGAGATACTCGAGTTAAGGCGCAAGGTGGCCGCTGTGGAGGCCGGTCTTCCGGTGTCCTTTGCAGCCAGTGAGACCGGTGCTACGGCCGCCACGACCGAAGCCGATGAAGTCCGGCGCATCCAGGCGCTTATCAAGGACAGCCCGGACCTGATCAATGCCCCGGATCGGAATGGCGAGACGCTGCTGGAATCGGCCGCCGCGAAGGGCAAGCTGGCCGTGGTGAAGCTGCTGCTGGACAGCGGCGCAGCCGTGGACGGCCTCCAGCAACCCGGCTTGACCGCGCTGGATTACGCCGCCGCCAACGGCCACAAGGCGGTGGTTGACCTGCTGCTGAGCAAGGGCGCGAAGGCGGGCGCCCAAACCGAGAGCGGCATAACCCCCCTGCACCTCGCAGCCGCGAAAGGCTACGAGGAGGTGGCCAAAGCCCTGCTGGCGGCTGGCGCGCCGGTGAATGCCCAAACCAAAGGCGCGGGACAACGCTCGACCGAGAATCTCCAATACCACGCAGGGGCGGGCACTACCCCTCTCCAGCTTGCCGCCCTTGGCGGTTACACCGGCATGGTCGAACTGCTGCTCAGCAAGGGCGCGGATGCCAATATGGTGGATGGCAGCGGCCGGACGGCCCTCAGCTATGCGGCTGAGAACCATTACGACGGGGTCTTGCAAAGTCTGCTGGCCGCCCATGCGAATCCAGACGCCGGTCAGAGGGGTTTGCCCCTGCTTTTGGCCGCTTACCAGGGTGACGTGGCTTCACTCAAACTCTTGCTGGGCAGCGGCGCCAATCCGAATACCAACGGGTCGCTCCTCTTTGCTATCAGTGTGGCCGGCGCCAGTCGAACGAGTGGCCCGTTCACGCCACTATTCCTGGCGATCTACGCGCAACATCCCGAGGCCGTCGCAGAACTGCTCCGGTTCAAGGCCGATCCGAACCTGCCCTGCCCCTATGGGGTGCCACTGTCCTTCGCCCTGTCAGATCCCCCGATCCTTAGAATGCTGCTCGACAACGGCGCCGACCCGAATATGCCGGCTAGCGATGGGGTGCCGATGCTCCTGCGGGCAGTCTGGGCCAAGAATCCAGCCGCAGTGGAGCTGCTGCTGGCCCATAAGGCCGATGTAAACGCCACCGATGCCAGCCCTTACTCTGACCGCGGCACGGCGTTGGAGGCAGCAGCCGCAATCGGAAACACCAATATCGCCGAACTCCTCTTGAAAGCCGGTGCAGACGTGAATGCCAAGGATAAGGCCGGCAACACCCCACTCTGGCAGGCGGTACTGAATAGGCACCCCGACATGGCCGAAGTGCTGCTGGCGCACAAGGCCGATCCCAATGTGCGAAACAACGCCGGGGCAACGCCGCTGGACCTGGCGAAGAGAATGGCCCAACAAGGCTCACCCGCGGTAAGCATGGGGTTTGTGCAAGGACGAGGCCAATCGGCTTCCCTGGCCGTCGCCGCACAGCAGGAGGAGTCGAAGCCCGAAGCGATGGCCGACCTGTTGCGTCGCTACGGGGCGTTGGACGACCTGCCTTATCTGGACCAGATCGGCGTGCGGCGTGGCGCAACCGGGGCTGCCAGCGCGCTATTTGCCAAGGGCGCGTCTGACTGGAACCATTTCACACTCCTGGACCTGTTGGGCGTCGAGTACCGGCTTCCTGGCCCCTACGCCTGACGAGAGAGAGGGTAGCGGGTATAGTGCCAGCGCTTTTGCTCATACCTACTGCCCGTTGCCTTTCCCCGACCTGGCGCATCTGCACATCAGCCGGCCTTCCCCGGACCTGAAGGGCTGGCAGGACCAGGTGGTTGATTTCCGCCCGGTGCTGGAGTCGGGTGATTGCTCGAAAGACGTGCCCCTGAACTGGGGGGATGTGGTGGAGATTCCAGAGGCCGACCACCCGCTGAATGAGAAATGGGGCGGGTTCTCGGTCACGGAACTGGCCAATCTCAAGAAGTGCCTGACGCGGACGGTAGAGATCGTCATCAAGGGCCAGACGAACACCGTCACCCTCGCGCCGAATATAACCGGCCTTGAGGGCCGGGGTGGGGGAACCCCCGTTACAACCCCAATGTCTCCGCCTCGGTGGGAGCCCTCAATTCATGCCCACACGCCTTTCTGGCTCAGACCGGTGCTCCTCCAGTCCAAGCTGGTGCTGATCTCCTCGGACCTGTCACGGGTAAAGGTGACACGCCGCGACGCGCTGACAGGCCAGACGCGCGAGTGGGTGGTGGATTGTTCCAAGGATGGCAAGGACGCGCCGGATTTCTGGCTCCAGGATGGCGACCGCATCGAAGTGCCGGAGAAGACCTACGTGTCCGCGCAGGACGAAACACCGCAGGCCAGCGCCCCGGGCGTGGCACCGCAGACCGCGTCGGCGGGACAACGCCCGCGTTCGATCCAGGAGGCACGGCCTGTTAGAAGCCAGTGGCGTTCGGGCTTGGAAGCGCCACAAGCTGCCGGGCGGCCCGTTTATAAAAGGCATGTCGGCCCGGTCCAGGAGACACCCGCAGTCCTGAGCCCCAAAGCCGCCGAGGAGGAGCAGCCGGCAGAGGCCGGTGGCGTGCGCTACTCGCCCAAGCCGGAGGATGCCAAGTTGCTGGGTGAGGGTTACCACCGTGACCGCGAGGCCAGGACGCGGCAGGCCGAGGTTTGGGAAGAACGCGCCCCCTCGGAGTTGGCGGGCCGAGCCTGTCCCGCCGTGTGGACCGGCAGCGATATGGTCGTGTTCGGCGGCGAAGGCATGGGCACGAGCTTCGGTGATGGCGCGCGCTACTGCCTGGCGGAAGATACGTGGGCGATGTTGCCGGAGGAGGGCGCGCCTTCCTCCCGGACGGGCCAGGCAATGGTTTGGACGGGCAAGGAGATGATTGTCTGGGGCGGGTTTGGCGGTTTGTGGGGCAAAGACACCAACCATAACGACGGCGCGCGCTATAATCCCGCGACGGACACCTGGAAGCCGATGTCCATGAAGCACGCCCCGGCCGCCCGCTTTGATTTCCCCGCAGTCTGGACGGGCAAGGAGATGCTCATCTGGGGCGGCTACACCAATTCCCACAGCCGATACCAGGGCGCCCATGCCGACGCCTACCTCAACACCGGGGGCCGGTATAATCCGTCCACCGACACCTGGAAGCCGATCACCACGGAAGGCGCGCCCTCGCGGCGCTCGTTCCATACGTTGCTGTGGACTGGCAAGGAGATGATCGTCTGGGGCGGCGGCAACGCTAACAAAGTCCTCAACGACGGTGCCCGCTACAATCCGGCCAAGGATTCCTGGCGCCGGATGAGCGCGGACGGCGCGCCCTGCCCGCGCTACGGGCAGGTTTCGGTCTGGACCGGCAAGGAGATGATCGTCTGGGGGGGGAGCGCCCGGGACCCCGCAGTCCCCTCGGATTACTTCGAAGACGGTGCGCGCTATAACCCGCAGACTGATACCTGGAAGCCGATTTCAGGCGTTGGAGCGCCGAAAGGAAGGGTGAGCGCCAGAGCGGTTTGGACGGGGGCCGAGATGGTGTTGTGGGGTGGGGTCAACGATGCGCAAGCCAGCGGCGGGGGCGATTCCGGCCGCTTCGTCGGCACCGGTGCGCGCTACAACCCGGCGACCGATACGTGGACGGAGATCACCACGACGGGCGCGCCTTCACCGCGGTTGACCAGCGTCGTTTGGACCGGCGACGGGTTGCTGACCTTCGGCGGCTACAATGGCCGGCATTTGAATGACACCTGGTTCTATTCGCCATCGCGGACGCTCTATCCCTATTTCCAATAGAAGCTGAGAATCTGCACGTCACGCGGGTTGTTACGGCCGAGGATGGCGTAGAAGGTGCGTTTGTAGCCGCCGACATCGGCATCCACTTGCACTTGGAAAGTGCGGCTGCGGACATCGCAGTAGGGCGTGATCTGGGAGACCAAGGCGAGGGGGATATTGGGCGCTTTCATCTGTATTTCACCCACATTGCGATAAGGCCCGAGCATACCGGGAGCGTTCGGGTCCGGCTCGCCCGCCCGGCCGGAGACTATCGCCTGGGCGGCGAGATCGTCCACGCCCGGGATGAGTTGGAGGACTTCGGCTGAGGCGGTATTGATGTTGATCTTGCCGTCGGAAAGAGGTGTGAAGAGGTCCCGCAGACCGGCGGTCACGAGCGGCGGCGCGGCAGAGTTCCGGCTGAAACGGTTGCGGTCCTGGCTGAAGTAAGTGGGTTGGTAATTGGTCGCGGCAGCGCCGTAATACATTTCCGGCGTGATGCCTTTGATCAGGAGCAGTTCGGAGATGTCGTCAATCGGCCCGTTCTTGGCGTCGTAGGGAGGATCGAGTGCTTCGTAATCCCGGCTCTCCGCGCCTTCCACGTGAGTCTGGTCATCGGGGTCAATCCAATCGAGAATCGAATTGACGGCGGGGGTGGAATCACCCGGGCTGACGCCGATCAGGTTAAAGGCTTGAGGCAGTATCTGTTGGAGGACTGGTTCGGGGGCGTTGATGTTGAACTTGCGTTCGAGGTCGGTGATCTTCCAGGTCACCGTGCCCCGTCCGAGGGTGAAGGGGTTTTGCACCTCGGCGATGGGGGCGTTGGTGGGGCCAAGTTCGCCCGAGCCGGTGGCCCAGGGCTGATCGAGGGAGTCGTAGGGCTGGGTGGGGTCCATTAGTGAGTTCGCCAGGACCCAGCGCGCGTATTCGACGCCGGAACGCCCGAGCCATTCCAGCTCCGCTTCGCTGTTGGCATTGCGGGCCAGCTTGGTTTCCACTTTCATGGAATAGGCAAAGCCTGCCGCCAGTATGGTCAGGACCATGACCGAGATCATGACAATGACGAGGGCGATGCCGTGCTGAGGCGTGAGGCGTGAGGCGTGACGCGTGACGCGTGATGCGTGACGCGTGAGCGGGGCGGCGGGGCGATGGGATGGCCGGGGGGAGAGCTTCATCGCGATTGGATGGGCATGCCCGGGTTTCCGGGTGTGCTGGGCACCACTCCAGGAGTGCCGGGCAAGCCGGGTGTGCCCGGAGCGCCGGGTGCGCCAGGCATACCCGGAAGATTCATGTTCCTGGGCACCTGCCAGACCTGCTGCACGGTCATGGCGGGCAGGTTGATGATGCGGGTGATGTCTTCCGTCACCTGGGAAGAGTGCGGATTGTCCGCCAGCTTCAAGGTGATCATTATCATCCGGGGCAGTTGGTTGGTCTTGGGTCCGCTCCACTCGTCCACCCATTCGGGTGGGTTCTTGTTCGAGTCAAAGAACTGCATCTCGAAGGCTTTCACGTTCTTGGCCAGCACGATGGGATACTCCTTCTCATCGGTGTCGGGCTCCATGACCAGCGGGTTCTGGCGCAGCACCAGTTGCCGCGAGCCATCCCCCGCCGACTCGACGGAAAAGGTGACGCGCCGCGTGTCCAGGTCGCCAAACTTACCGCTGCGCGGGAAGGACTGGGAGAGGCGGGCCACAAAACTGAGGGTCGCGTCGCTGCCGTTCTCGGCATCAAAATAGTAGTACGGCAGATTGACCGCAAAGGATTGGGCCGAGCCCAGCGAATCTTCCAACACCCGGATGGTGATACGCGCCCGTTGCGCCGAAGCCGCCGCCGCGAGACCCGTTCTGGACGCGCGCAGAATGGCAGTCCAACTGGAATAGATCGCAGCCAGCACCATGGAGAAGATTCCGATGGCGACCATGATCTCCACCAGGGTGAAGGCGGCCCGATGGAGCGGGGAAGGGGGAAGTCCGAAGTCCGAAGTCCGAAGTCCGAACCCGAGGGCTTCGGGCGGCAGGCTCACGGACGAGCCAGATTGCCGGGCGGGAGCGTGACGGGATGGGAGCAAGTTCGGCATCGGGTGGCCTATCTGGGGCGGGGGGATTCTGGCCGATATAGCCAAATGCTCATCTGATCCGCCGGTTTTTGCAGCCCGCGACGGGTGACGACGATGTCCACCTGAAAGAGGCCATTGGTGCCCACCTCGGTGGTTTCCGTCTCCCAGGAGTAATCCTTGTAGAGGTTGCCAAAGTCGCCGGACTGTGAGCCTTCGTAAAGCTTGTTGGTGCTGGCGATCTGGGCGGCCACCATGCCGGCGTCCAGTTCGGTCCGGCGCAGGCCGCGGGCGTTGCGCAGCACGCTGGAAACCATCGCCAGAATCGCGAACACGCACATGAAGAAGATGCCGCAGGCGATCATGACCTCCAGCAGGGTGAAAGCGGTCTGCGAACGCGGAGAGAAGCGTGATGCGTGACGCGTGACACCGAGCGGCGCACGACCCTCGGCAGGTTGCAGGCGGCAGGTCATCGGCGGGCCCACTCCTGCAAGGGGTGCGGGACGATGTCCACCAGGCCGGTCGTGACCTCAGTCTCGATCCCCACCCGGTCCTTTCCGTCGAAGAGAATCATCCGCATTTCGTCCGCGATGCCGTTGGGGTAAAAGCGAACCCTCGCCTCATCCATGTCGTTGTACTCCACGCCCGACATGTTGATGTCCATGGTCTCGATGATGACGTCGCGGGAAAGCTGCGCCGAGAGGCCGGAACCGGCGAGCGCCGAAGCGCCGGCTGGGGAGCTTCCGCCCTCGTCACTCCCCGCGGAAGGCGCGCTGCCCGCGCCGGCTACTTCCAGGCGGTTCTCTTTCGGATGAAACACCACCTCGGTCATCTTCCCCGAGATAATGGCCCGGGCGCGGGCGTGGCTGCACACTGCCACGATGTCTCTCTGCGCCTGGATCAGCGGGGCTTTGCGCCAGACTTTATAGACCATGGGCACGCTCATGGTCATCACGATGCCCATGATGGCCACGACGATCATGATTTCGATGAGGGTGAAGGCGCGAGCGCCGGGGGCCGGAGACAAGGGTCGGCGCTCTGTGGCCGCTAATCCGCGGTGAGCGGCTGGCAGTCCATGCCCCGCCGGCAGGAGACTGCTGACGCCTGAGCGCTGCCCCCTGACTGCCTTGAACCACGCATGCATCACATTACCGCGCGATATTGGCCGTAATCGAGAACATGGCGGAGAGCACGCTCAGCAGGAGGAACCCGACGCCGAGGGCCATGACGATGATCATCACCGGCTCGATCATGTTGGTCATCACGCGCAGGGCGATGCTCAGCTCGTTTTCGTAAGTGTCGGCCACGTTCTTCAGCGCGCCCGGCACGTCGCCGGTGTCCTCGCCGATCTTCACCAGGTCCACCATGAGCTGGGGGAAGATTTTGCTGCGCGCCAGCGGCTGGGCGATGGTCTTGCCGTCGGTCACTTCCTCGCGGGTCTTGGCGATGGCCTCCTTCACGATCGAGTTGGGAATGATCTGTTCGGTGATCTTGAGGGCGGTCAGCACCGGCACGCCGTTTTCGAGCAGGGTCGAGAGCGTGCGGGCGAACTGGCCGAAGATATTGAGTTTGACCACCTTGCCGAAGACCGGCGCGTTCATCCGCCAATGGTCAATCTTGCGGCGGCCCTCGGCCGGTGGCCTGGAACCGCTTGAAGATGACTATCGCGGCGATCACGATCAGCGAGCATCAGCCACCAATAAGCCGCGAACAGATGGCTGATCTTGACCAGGATCTGCGTCGTCATCGGCAAGGGGACGTTCATGCCCTCGAAGATGGACATGAACTTGGGCAGCATGTAGGTCATGAAGAAGAACATGATGCAGATCCCTACCACCGACACGAACGCCGGGTAAACCAGCGCGGAGGTGAACTTGGACTGCACCTGGGCGAACCGCTCGAAATGATCCGCCATGCGCCGCAGCACCTCGACCAGCGCGCCGCTCGATTCGCCCGCCCGCACCATGTTGATATACAGATCGGAAAAGATGCGCGGCTGCTTGGCCATCGAGTCGGACAAGCTCCGGCCCTCCATCACGTCCTGCTTCAACTCCCTGCTGACGTCCGCCGAAATGCCTTTGGATTCCAGGTGCGTCATGCTGTTGAGCGCGACGGTCAGCGGCATGCCGGAGCTGAGCAGGTTGGCCAATTGCTGGGTGAAGGTCGCCAGTTCCTGGAGTTTCGGCTTGCGTTTCTGGGACATCGCCGCCCGCAGGGTGGGCGGCATCAAGGCACGCCAATCGCTCTTGCGCCCGGCAGGGCGTTCGAGCGCCGCGGCTGCAGCGGCCGCGCCGCCCTTGGCGGCATCCACCGCGACCGGGAACAGGCCCAGTCGCTCGATCTGGAGCAAGGCCGCCGAGCGGTCAGCGACCTCGAGCACGCCTTCGACGACTTCACCCGTCCGGCGGCGCGCCTTGTATGAGAATTGAGGCATATATGCCGAAGCTGTTCTTTCTTAAACAAGGAGATTAGCCCAAAGTTGCGGCATTCCAAGCGGCAATTTGGGGTGATCCGCATGCACGGCACGGGTAGAAGCACACTTGGGGGCTTGCCCCAAAGCATGGGTCATACACCCACACCCTTTCGGGGGCAACCGGTAGTGTGAATGCGATGGCAAGGCAAGCCAATGCGCAGAGGCTGGGATTTCTGTCTTATCCGCGACATCAACGTGTCGCGGGCGGCCCTGAAGCTGGAGCCGGGACGCCGCAGCGCAAGGGAGGCATGAGTTAGCGGGGGCCGGGTTTGGCCTCGCTGAGGTTGGTTCGTGCTGCAACGCCAGAAAACTCGATCCTCAGGCTATACCAAATCGGCAGGCGGGCAGTAGGACAAATCTCCAGGACGGCGTCGACCGATTGCTCTGAGAAGAACTCGGCGTTTGTGGCCTGCCGCAGCGCCCGGTTCGCCAACTCGGCCATTTCGTGCCGACTAAACGAAGGCTGATGACAGAACCCGAACTTCCTCTTGCTAACGGCTACCTTCCCAATCTCGACGATGGTCGGTGCCACCGGTTGCGGTAGCAACGGCGCAACCAATGGGCGGTATTGAGTGCGGCACCCCAGGCTGGCGCAGGAGAAGGCCAGTCCAAATGCAAACATCAGCACCAACCGAGTGTGCCTCGTCGGCGCCATGACAAAGCTCGAACGGGCGCGGATCCCCGCGCCTGCACATCGTCTGGCTCTGGCTGAAGCCTAACGCTTCAGGTACTCGAAGTTGATCTTGCCCGACTCGCTGTGCGGCTCGGTGATCGAACTCGAAGTCCACCGTCTCCACCACTTTCCCGGCGGCATCCTTCTTGACGCTGACCGACTTCGTGTAGGTTACGGCCGTGCAGCCACTGAACGCGAAGCATGCTGCGCCGAGTGCCAGGCTCATGAGTGTGATCTTCATAATGTCTGCTGTCTGTCTTCTGTCCGTTGTTCTTGTTTGTATTTGCGCTAACGCCGCGACGACTTGTGCGCCATCTCCTGCTGTCCAAGCCATCAAATCCCTGCGGTTGTGCCTCTTCCGTTACAAGAGCTCGGGTGGCCGAGGTTACCTGAAGTAGTAATACCGCTTGGCAGCCACCGTGCCCCCGGCATCATACTGGACATGAAGTTCCCAGTGAGTCTGCTCGATCCCTTTTATGTAAATTTCCTCCGCGTCCCCCGCCTGGGTCGGGTTCCCTAAAAGCGCGCACACCTGAGCGCGCTGCATGCCGAGCCTGACGTTGTGCCACCTCGGAGGGAAGCTTGGCTTATTTTCGAGATTTGCGCAACCCGCCACCAGCAGCGCGGAGATCATGGCGACGCACCAAAAGCCAGGGAAACAATTCCACCTCGGTTGGCCGACTGCGATGCCTGAACTTGAATACTCCTGCTGTGCCCTGTAGTTCATGGCGCGATTCTAGGGATCGAGCGCTGGATGTCAAGCGCTCGTGAGCCTTTTTTTCCATTGACCAGACCGCGACCCCTTGTCATTATGCCAGCCGGAAGTGCTTGAGACAAAGAATCAAATGAAGGTAATGATATGAAAATTTGGGGCGTCGTTTTTTCCACCTTGCTTGCCACCCTCGTCGTTTCCTGCCAGATCCCGTACACCCCTTATCACGGCGCTACCGCGTTAAGAAACGGACATGGCGGGACCGTCAGGACCGTCAATGGGGTTGACATGTGGGAGGATGGCGAGCCTGAGCGGAAATTCAAGATTTTGGGTGTGCTCCAGGATGATCACGAATCGGACGCGGCGCTCGCCAGGGCCGCCCGGAGGAATGGCGGCAACGTCCTGATTCACGGCGGCATAAACCGCAACGGCGATCCGGAACCGCGTATGCGTAACCGGTGGCTGGTCGCACTCTACACCGAATAGAACTGATAAGAAATCGCTTTTGGCGCGCCCGCTGTACTGAGCGCTGCCCGGGTGATGGAGAATCATTCGTTGGGCGCTCTCATGGAATGTCGCACCAATGATCGCCGCGAAATCACAATGGTCCGCTGAAGCTTTCCAGAGGTCCGTCGTCGAAGCACTGTTGTTCCGCTAGCGCAGTGCGAGACAATCCTAACTTGGTATTCGGCATGGACAACCAAGGTCTAACGCCGCTGCACCCCGCGGTTCTCAAGGACCGCTACGGGGTGACGAAATGGCTCCTGGCGAACAAGGCCGAGGTCAATGCCCGGGACAAATTCGGCCGCCCGCCGTTGCACCATGCGGCCCATGATGGCCACGCGGGCACGGCAAAGTTGCCGCCGGCCGACAAGACTGAGGTAAATGGCGCGGACGACGCAGGTGGGACACCTTTGCACGCAACCGCAGCCCAGGGTACAAGACGTGGTGCAGTTGCTGCGCCGGCACGGCGGCCACGAATAGCGTGTGTGAAAACAAGGCGACGGCTCAGTCGCTCCGGTGCTGTCCCGGCGAACCTCAGCATCAATTTCTTGCGCACGGCGGCGAGACGACACGGTTTGAAAGGTTGCCTTGAACAAGAACATCAGCAGAAAACTAAGCGCCGCTGGTCCTCCCGAAAGTCACCCCTGAGAAGCCAAGCCTTTGTGAATCTCGTTAGCGCTGCCGCGGCGATAGCCCTGGAGGTCGAGAGTGACATGGGTGTAGCCGATTTGCTTGAGTGCTTCCACTACTTTCAGTGACAGGCCATTCTCCAGGAGTTTCCGCATTTCGGCGGGGCCGACCTCGATTCGAGCCAGGTGGAGAGTGGTTGAGGATTGAGAGTTGAGGGTGGAGAGCGATGCCGCCCTGCGCAATTCGTGGTGCCTGACCCGCACATCGTAGAAGCCGAGGTCGCGGAGGACGTTTTCAGCCTGCTCGATCATGCCGAGCTTTTGCGGGGTGACAGGCTCACCGTACGGCACCCGCGAGCTGAGGCAGGCCATCTGGGGCTTATCGGCGGTGGGTAGGCCAAGCTCGGCGGAGAGGGAGCGGATGTCGGCTTTAGTCAGGCCGGCCTCTTTTAAAGGGGCGCGCACCTGGAATTGCGCGGCGGCTTGGGCGCCGGGGCGGTAATCGCCGAGGTCGCTGGCGTTTTCGCCATAGGCGATGACCGCGAAGCCCTCGGCTTCTGCCAGCGGCGCAAGCTCAGTGAACAGCTCGTGTTTGCAGAAGTAACAGCGATTCTCAGGGTTGGCCAGGTAGCTGGCGTTGTCGAATTCGCGGGTGCGGATCACGCGCACGGGGAACCGGAACTGCGTTGCCAAGGCCAGGGCCTGTTCAAACTCACGGCGGGGCAAACTGGGCGAATCGGCAATCCCGGCGAGGGCTTTATCGCCCAATACGTCGTGCGCGACCACGGCGAGAAAGGCCGAGTCCACGCCGCCGGAGTAGGCGACTAGACACGAGCCGTAAGAGCGCAACAGTTCGCGCAGCCGTTCGTGCTTTTCCGATGCCACAGGCACAGAATCGCATTTAATGGCGGGGATGTCGAGAGACCCAAATCCGAGCCAGTCCGGGCTTGACGGCTTTGGGGAATGTGGTTGCATTAGGGATAATGAAAACGAAGATGCTTTTGGGGCTGCTCGGGGGGGTGGTGCTTCTCGCGGGCTGTGTCAGCACTGTGAACGACCGGCACGCGGCGGCGGTGCCATTTGTTAAAGACAGATTTGAGGGCCGTTACGAACGGCCGCCGGACCAGGTCTATGCGGCGGCGGTTGACGTGCTGAAGTTCAACGGCGCGATTGAGCGCGAAAGCGTGATCAACCCCGGCCCCAACCAGGCGCATACCATCGAGGCGAAGGTCAACGGCCGCAGCGTGTGGGTGCGGGTGGAGTCTGTGGACCCGAAGGTCACCTCGGTCGTCGTCCAGGTGCGCACCAAGGGCGGCGGCGCTGACCTTGACCTTACGCAGGAGCTCCAGAAGGAGATCGCCGTTAAGTTAGCGACTCGATAGGCGCCGTTTCAGGCCAATATTCTGTTCGTACGAGCCAAGCTTGACGCCTTGGCTCATTCCTTTGGGCTTCATCTCCAGCTTAAGCAGGGCCAGCCGGTTGCGGGCTATGTTGGCCGGGGCGGCTTTCGGGTCGCGGTCCACGATTCTCTGGAGGGTCTGCTGGACGGCCTCGAGGCTGGCCCCGCTCCGAATCTGCAGGTCCGCCAGCAGGTTCAGCCAGTGGACCACCAACCGGCCCGGCTGGTTGGGCTGGCCGATCATTTGCTCAAGCTCGCTGGTCGCCAGGTCCAGCCGCTGGTAATGATCGGCGTAAATGATCGCCAGGTTTTCCCGCGCCTCCATGTCCAGTGGATGCTGCTCCAGGTGCTTGACGTACTCGACCGTCTGCTCCTCCGGGGTCGGGTTCCGCCGGTTTCAGGTTTTCCCGGCCGCGCAATAGCCCGATATTCGGCACCCCTTCGGTGACGATGAATTTCCTGCGCTCCTCGGGCGCCAGCAGCATTTCCCGGCTGGCCAGGTGAGCAATCCGGTGGGCGGCCCCTAGCGCAAACTCCGATTCCGGGCAGCAACTCGATGATCTTCTCCAGGTCGCGCTGCGCGGCCTCGCGGTCCTTCCCCACCTGGAGATGCCAATCGGCCATCGAGTAGAGGGCGAAGGCAATATTCTGGGGCGCATGGCCGGGTTGGGCGCAGAAGCGCTCGATGGTGAGTTCGGCGGCCGGCAGGTCTTTGAGGTCTTCGGCCTGGATTTGGGCGAGCAGCAACTGGCCTTCCACATCGGTGGGAAACCGCTCAAGCTGCTTGCGGATTTCGGCCACCGAGTCCAGGTATTGTCCCTTCTTCTGTTTGGATTGCGCGATGGAATACGCCGGCCTGGGAATCGGTTCCAGGGTGCCGCCGTCGTAAAGGGACGCGATGGGGTTGGCAAGCAGGCCGGCGATGTTGTGCCGCCAGATAACGGTCAGCACCAGCCCGCAAGCCGCTACCAGCGGCACCCCGATGAATGCCCCGGCTCGCGATGAGGTCGCAAACGGTCCCAGGACAAAGAGCGTTACCCACACGATGGGAGCGGTGAGTACCCATTTGAAGACCAGACGGGCCGGGTCCTCACTGCGCTTCAGGCAGCCGTACAGCAGCCATCCCACCGCGCCGGCCCCCATCGCCAGCACCACGACATCAACCAGGATTTTCAACAGCCCGTGCATCGTTATCCCGATTCGACAGGCCGCCCGGCCAAACGGCACGCGAAATCAGACCTTCTGCGGGATGATGCGGTCGGGGTGGCGGGCGCGGCTCACGGCGGTGTCGTAGGTGATGAGACACTTGCAGTAGAGGTCGTAGAGGCAGTTGTCCATGAGGGTCATGCCCTCCTTGCGCCCGGTCTGGATGGTGTTCTCCAACTGGTGGATTTGGTTCTCGCGGATCAGATTCCGCACGGCGCCGTTGGCCACGATCAGTTCGTAGGCGAGCACGCGCCGGGTGCGGTCGGCGGCCGGCAGCAGTTCCTGCGCGATAATCCCCTGCAACGCATTGGACAACTGGAGAATGATCTGCCGCTGCGCGCTGCCCTCGAACACCCCCACGATCCGTTCCAGCGCATGGGTAACGTTGGGCGAGTGCATCGTCGCCAGCACCAGGTGGCCGGTTTCGGCGGCGGTCAGCGCGGTCGAAATGGCCTCGAAGTCGCGCATCTCGCCCACCACGATCACGTCCGGGTCCTGCCGCAACACATGGATCAGCGCCCGGTTGAACGAGCGCACGTCGCTGAGCACTTCCTGCTGCACCACGATCGCGCGCTTGTTCTGCGTGCACGAACTCGATGGGGTCTTCGATGGTGACGATCTTGCAGCGGCGTTCGCTGTTGATCAGGTCCACCATGTAATTGAGCGTGGTCGTCTTGCCCGCGCCGGTCGGGCCGGTGATCGAGCACCAGCCCGTTGGGCTTGCGCGCCAGGTCGTCGATCTTCTCCGGCAGCCCCAGCTCTTCCCGCGACGGGATGTGCTCGCCGCAAAAGCGGAAGCTCATTTCCGGATGCCCGTTGCGCCGGTAGAAGGTCGCCCGCACCCGCCCGGCGGCGGGGTGCAGCAGCGAAATGCACAGCTCCCATTCCTCGTCGAACTTCTTCTGCTGCTGCTCGTTGAGCAGGCCGGCGGCGATCGCGTGACGCTCCTTCTCGCTCAGCGCGTCTTCGTCGGCCAGGATGATCTCGCCGTTGACGCGGAAGGCGGGCGGCACCCCGGCCACGAGGTGCAGGTCCGACGCGTCGAATTTATGGGCGGCCGCGAACAGCGCGGTCGAGGTTCTCGGTGCTCATCGGTTGAAAAGTCCGCCGCCACCAGCCGCGCAGGCGCGGCCCCGGACCCATCCCGGAGAGCCTGCGCCAGCTCGCAGCCCGGCGTCGTGGCAGTTTGGGTTGAGTTGCCGCGCCTGCTCGAACGAGTGCCGCGCCGGCCCGGCCAGCCCCAGCGCCTGCTGGCAGCGGCCCAGCTCCAGCCACAGCACGAAGTGGGTGGCATTCAATTCGACCGCCTGCTGCAGCAGCTTCAGCGCGAGGACAAACTGCCGGTAATAGTAGCGAATCCGCGCCCCCAGCCACGCCACGAACCAATCCCCGGGCGCCAGCAGCAGCGCCTTCTCGAAGCAGTAATCGGCCCGCGCCTCCTTTCGGGCCAGCAACACATCTCCCCGCGCCAGCCACACATAGGCGTGTCCCCGCGCTCCTCGATGGCCGAATCCGAAAACGCCAGCGCCCCCTGCAAGTCGCCGCTGCGCGCCCAGCGCCACCGCCTTGGCCGCCAGCAATTCCGCGCTCGCGGGGAAACCGCTCCAGCGCCTTGTCCGCCCAAAGCCGGGCTTCCTCGTATTGACCGAGTTCGATCAGCATGCGCACCTGGCCCGTCCACGCCTCCGCGGCGTTGGGATTGAACTCCAGCACCTTTGAGAAAAGCCGCAGGGCCTGCTCAAAGTCCGCATTCTCGAAGGCCGACCTGGCCTCGGCATGGTAATAGGCCTCGTCCTTGACCAGCGCCTTCTTCTGCGGCGGCTGTTCTTCGGATTCCCCGCCCAATTCCAGATTGACGAATCGGCTCATGCCTAAAGTGCCCCTGTCAGGGCACCTTTATAGCAGGCTGGGGACGGTTTGGCCACTCAATTTCCGAAGGCAGAAGGCAAAAGGCAGAAAGCCGGATTGCGCTGCGGGCTCGGCGTGATGCGGTGGAATGAGGCTCCGGCGCCTCGGACGCGCCTGGCTTGAGGGTGGAGGGTATTCAGGGTGGCATGAGCCACCCTCAAGCCGAAGCCATCTCAAATGGTTGCCAGGCTCAGCAGGGTTTATGTATGGTGCGTCCGCTGATGTCAGTCGCCGGTGGTGTGCATTATGACAAGCTTTGTGAGCCGAGATAAGCGGACGTTGCGTGTGGCGGTATGAGGAACCCCGCCGCCAGCCTGAAGCCCACCCTGGTATGGATCTCGATCATCCTGACGGTGGTGGCGTTGCGCGAGAGCCGCGCGGTGACCATGCCCCTTGGCGTGGGCCTCTTCCTGGCCACTCTGGCCTGGCCGTTGCAGAAGCGGTTGCAGCAGCGGCTCCGACCCGCGCTCAGCCTGGCGATTACGCTCCTGGCGTTCTGGAGCATCCTGGCCGTATTCGTCGGCGCGCTGGTGCTCTGCGGGACCGCCATTTCCGAGGGCGCCTCGGATTACGCCGGCCGGTTCATCGCGGTCGTGGGAGAACTCAGAGACTGGCTGCAACACAAAGGGCTGCCGCCGGAGTATTTCAGGATTGATGCCACACAGACCGCCGGCCGCGCCGTCAACCTGCTCGGCACTTTCGCCGCCGGGCTGTACAACCTCCTCGGGCAGTTCATCCTGGTAGCCGTGTATTTCTTCCTGGCACTGCTGGAAGTCGGCTCTTTTCAGCAGAAGCTGCAAGCGGGCCGGCCGGCGGGCCTGGGGCCGGAGCTGCTGGCAGCCAGCCGGGAACTGACCACCAGCATCCAGCGCTTTATGGTCGCGCGCACTTTCATCAGCCTGGCCTTGGGCGTGCTCACCGCGGCCTACACCGCGGCCATCGGGTTAGGCTTTCCGCTGGTCTGGGGCGTCAGCGCGTTCCTGCTGAATTACATCCCGATTTTTGGCGCCATCGTCGCGGTGATGCTCCCGAGCCTTCTGGCGCTTATCCAACCACAAGGGTTCTGGCTGGTGCCGGCGACGTTTATTGGCCTGAGTGTTCTCCACCTGGTGCTCGGCAATTACGTGGACCCGTGGATGCAAGGCAAATACCTCGCGCTGTCGCCTCTGGTGCTGTTTCTCTCGGTGACCTTCTGGGGCTGGGTGTGGGGCGTTGCGGGCGTGCTGCTCAGCGTGCCGTTGACCGCAGCGGTCGCTATCATCTGCAAGCACTTCGAAGGCGCCCGTTGGGTGGCCAACTTGCTCATGATGGAACCAAGGCCGAAGGAGGCCTGACCCTGGCGCTGGTGCTGGAACCGCTGCACCCCAAAACCAACCGCCTCAGCGCATCTCGGCCCAATACGCACGCCAGGCTTTCATGGACTCGGCGAGGTGGTCGCGCGCGTCGCCCGGAATGCCGAAGCACTGCAATCCAATGGGGCCGGTATAGCCAAGTTCGTGCAGCGTCTTCAGGAAGGTCGGCATATCAAATGAGCCGCGGCCTAACGGCTGGATGTAGTGCGCCCAGCCGGGCTTGGTGTCCCACTCGTCCGCACCATTGATCGAGACCGCCCACAGGCGCGACATGGCCTGCGTCAGCAGCGGCTTGTAGTCGCGGTTCTTGCTGACGCGCAACCAGTGGCAGAGGTTGAACATCACGCCGACGTTTGGACGGTCCACCTTGTTGGCCACGCGCACCGCGTCTTGAATCTTCTCCATCCACATGCCGCTGTGCGGATAGAGGAGGATCTGGGCGCCCGACTCCGTCGCCACCGCCGCCATCTCGCGCACGATCTCCACCGCCCGCGCGTCACCCGCGGGATCGGAAGGTTTCAACCCGCTCATCAGCAGGACAAACTGCACGCCGCGCCCTTTGAGCAGCGGCATGATCTCTTTGAACTTGGGATCATACGCCTGCTTGCCGGGCGTAATATCCACGCGCATGGTGATCTGAAACAGCTTAAGGCCGGCGGCATCGAGCGTCTTCAGGCGCTCAGGTATATTATCCAGCCACAAGTGGCCGACCCCGTCATACCCCAGTTCCTTGAGCATGGCGGCTTGTTGTTCCAGGTTGCGCTTCTTGGCGTCATGCGTGTCTATGCAGAAGGCGAAGAAGGCGTTGGTCTTTGAGGCCGACGCTTGAGCGGCGGCCGCAGGCGTCAGCAAGGCCGCGACGAGGAGGAGGCTGAAGGCCAATAGGTTCTTGTTCATGCGAATCGTTGATTACCGGTTGCCGTTTAGCACATCCAGGGACGCTGGCGCTTTTGGGTCCGGCCCAGGGCGTCAATCGCGAGTTTGACATCATCAGCGATCTCATAATCGAACATCCCCGCCAGCACGAAGTCCGCCCCGTGCAGGAACGTGTAGCGGAAGGCGATGTTGGGTTGTATCGCTCCCGCCGCCATCGTCTTGAAAGCGATCCACGGCTTGTTCACCGCCTTCATGACCTCGATGGTCTCTTGCGGGTTGGCGCACCAGTAGCCGGGGTATTCGCTGTAAGCCCCTTTGATCTCGTCCGGCCTGGGGGCGGTTGGGTAGTTATGCGAGTGGAAGGTCTTGATGTAAAAGTCCGCCTGGATGCCGTGCTTCTCGCAGGCCTTCACGACGTCAAGCGAATGAGCGCCCACACCCGAGGGCACGCCGTATTCCTTGGGCAACTCGACGGCTTTGGCGACCAAATCCATCTTGCCTTGCGCCACCAGTGAATCGCCGTGAACGCCCCAGAGGTAGAAGGCCTCGCAGCCATCCTCAAGCAGGCTCTCGACGTGCTGGCGGTATTTGACCATGTCCGGCTCGACCGGCGCGGTGGGGCAGATGATCCATTGAATCTTGCCGCCGCGCTCCTTGCGGTAACGCCGCAGGACAGAGATCGGATGCTCCGGGTTGTGCATCGAGACGGTGTTGATGCCCGCCGCCTCCGCCTTGGCCAGCGTCTCCATGATCTTCTCGTCGGTGTTGTAGTGTGCGGCGAGGTTATAGACGTATTTCAGGTCGCGGCTGTGCGTGTAATGGGTGAGCAGATTGCCGCCCAGAATGAGGCGGCTGATTTCCAGCTTGCCGATTTTGGCTTTGGGCAACGCACCTGGTGCGGCGGCGGGCGGGGAGGCTGGTTTAGGCTGGTCCCCGCCACGAGCGCTCATTGCCAGGGCGAGGCTGGCGGAGGTGAGGAGGGTTTCTTTGACGAAGGAGCGGCGAGTGATTTCAGGCTGCATACGCTTTTGCTTTCTATTCTCGGGCCGGCGGCAGGCCGACTCTTGGGATGTAGCAGTTCCTGATGGCCCTGGCGAGGCTTTCTTTCGGCAGCCAGAGAGCCACAGGGAGGCGAAACTGGACAGCGCCGCCCTGTAGTAGCGTAAGCCTCCGGCTTGCGTAGTCCCGACAAGCCTCTGGCTTGTCTCCCTGTGGCCTGTGGTATCGGCAGCCCCGGAGGGTCGCCGGGACCTCGGCAAGCCAGAGGCTTGCCCTACTCCGCCATCGTGGCAGTGCCAAATTGACTTCCGCCGTAGAAGTGGTTACATGCAGGTATGAACGCGACGTTGGAGCAAACACAAGCTGAGTTGCCAAAGCTGCTCGGCATGGTCCAGCGGGGCGAAGAGGTGGTCATCACCCAAGACGGCCACCCCGTAGCCAAGCTCACTGCGGTGCCGCAGGCCAACCCATCGCCGAACCGACAGGCTTGGCTGGCCAGGCTGGCTCGGCTGCGAGAAGCCACCGCGACTGGCAAAACCTCTCCGACGACCGAGCAGATTCTCGATGATCTTCGCTGCGATCGGGGTTGAATGAGCTACTGGGACACTTCTACCCTGGTCAAGCTTTATGCGAACGAGCCAGACTCGGGAACGTTCGAGGCCAAGGCCCAAAGCCCCGCTGGCGAAGCTGTCAGCTCTCGGATTGCCCTTTACGAGGCCCAGGCCACTTTCCGGCGTAAGGAGGCGGAGGGCACAGTACGGCCTGGGACAGCGCAGATGCTTTATAACCAGTTGCTGCAAGACGTAGCCGCGAGCGAGATACGGATGATAGAATTGAGTCCCGACGTGGACCGTGAATACGACCAGGTGCTCACTCTCTGTTATCAACACACCCCGATGATTCCGCTGCGGACGCTAGATGCCCTTCATCTGGCTTCCGCCCGTGCGGACGGCCAAACTGAGCTGGTGGCTACGGACAAACGCATGCGGGATGCCGCCAGGCTGCTCGGTTTCGCTCTGTTCCCTGTGTAACTGACAGCGCCTTTCCTTCCTCGACTCAGGAATTGAGCCACCGCTCCCGATGCGCAGCCACAAAGGCGTCGTCGTTGAGGTGCGGGTAGGTGGCATACACGCGGTCAATTTCCTCCTTCTGACCCGGGCTGAGCCCCTCGTGCGGATCGAGACACCAGATGCCCTCCAACAAGCCCTGCCGCCGCAGCACTTCGTGCAAACCGGCGATGCAGCCGGCAAAGCCGTTTGCCGCGTCGAAGAACGCCGCGTTGCAGTCGGTGACCTCGGTCGCGCGCCGGAGCAGTTCGGCGGGGATCGGCCCGCCGCTCTCAATGGTCCGGTGACACTCGCGCAGCAATTCCACCGTCTGGTATGTCCAAACCGCCCAGTGCCCCAGCAGACCACCTACGATGCGGCGCTCGACCACACGCCCGCCTGCGTTGAAGCGGTAAGGCGTGAGCAAATCCAGCACGATGTTGTCGTCGTTGCCGGTGTAGAGCGCAATGTCGTCCCGTCCCGCTTCCGCTACGGCGCGGATGACATCGAGCGTCTGGTAGCGGTTGAAGGGGGCGATCTTGATGGCCACAACGTTCTCGATCTCCACGAAACGCTGCCAGAAGGAGAGCCCCAGCACCCGCCCGCCTGCAGCCGGCTGCAAATAGAAACCCACCACCGGCAGAACCCCCGCCACCGCGCGGCAGTGTGCGATCAGTTGGTCGTCCCCTGCGCCTTTCATCGCCGCCAGGCTCAGCAAGCCAGCGTGGTAACCCAGCTCTCCGAGCAACGCCGCCTCGCGAGTCGCCTGCGGCGTATCCCCGCAGATGCCGCCGATCCGAATCAGCGGCTCGCGGCGTCCGGTATCTCCGCAGGCCAACTCCTCGGCGGCGAGGCGCAGCACCGGCTCGAACAGTCCGCAGCGCGGCTCCCGAATCGCGAACTGTGTCGTATGCACCCCCACCGCCACACCCCCCGCCCCCGCAGCGACATAATAGCGCAGCAAGGCGCGTTGCCGCCGCTCGTCCAGCTTGCGCTCGGCATTCAGTGCGAGCGGGCAGGCCGGGATAACCAGCCCACGCTGCCAGGGCTGCTGGATTTCGGATGGCAGCGGCATGGCTCAAAACCTCCCGTCGCGAGCCTCGAAGTGAGTCGGCTTGTTCAGTGTCGCCCCGCCCTGCCGCAACCAGGCGGCGACCCAGGCCAGCAATTGGTCCGCTTTCACGCGCGGTCGGCCGAACAGGCTGAAGGCGCGTTGAGCGTTGCTGAGCAGCGCCGTGGGAGACTCTGTCCCCGTAAAGACAGGCTGCCGGCCCAGCAGCCGCCCGAGCCTTTCGCAGGTCTCGCGGACGTTCAACAACTCTGGCCCTGTAAGGTTCAACACCAGCGGCGGTGAGGCGGCGTGTTCGAAGCAGCGCAGGGTCATCGCATTCGCGTCCCCCTGCCAGAGGGTATTGAACCAACTCATGCTAAGGTCCACAGGGGCGCCAGCGAGTACCTTCTGCGCGAGGTCCACCAGGACGCCATACCGCAGGTCGCAGGCGTAGTTCAGGCGGACCAGCACAGTTCGGGTACCCTGTGTCCGGCTGAAGTGCTCGAATATCCGCTCGCGCCCCAAGCAGCTCAGTGCATATTCACCGACCGGCGCCGTGCCGTCGGTTTCAACCGATCCGCCGCCCGCCGTCGGGACCAACCCATAGACGTTCCCGGTCGAAAAGGCCACGATGCGGCTGCGCGCAAACCTGCGGCAAATGATCGCGGGCAAGTGCGTGTTCATCGCCCAGGTCAGCGACTCCTGGCCCGTCGCGCCAAACTTCATCCCGGCAAGGCAAAGTACATTGGGAGCGTCCGGCAATCGCCGCACTGCTTCTTCATCCAGCAGGTCGCAACGAATGGTCTCAATGCCGTGCCGCTGCAGGTCCGCCTCCAAACCGGTCGAGGAAAAGCGGGCCACGCCAATGACGCGCCGCTGCTTCGCGCCCAGTTCCGACGCGCGCCGGGCCATCCGTGCGAGGCTCGGCCCCATCTTGCCCGCCACGCCGAGCACGATCAGATCACCCTCCAGACCGCTCAGGGTCCGCACGACCTCCGGCGTCGGCGAGCTGAGTCGGTCTTCGAGCTGTTCCAGGTTTTCGATGGTATCAACCGGTGCCACCGGGAAAAGAGAACGGAGCCGGCGGTCAGTGTCGAGCAATAATCATCGCTTTCACGACGCCAAAGTCATCGCTTCGGACGATAGACCGAGGCGCGCGCCGGTGGGTAGTGTACCTGGGAAACCCGTGAAAGCGCGTTCTATGAAATCAAAAGCGCCGGTGGAGGCGCATTCGCCGCTGCATTCCAGACGATGCGGATTCACCTTGATTGCACTGCTGGTGGTAATCGTGACTGCTCCTATTGCGGGAAGGGCCGCCGATCTGGTGAACCTGACCTTGAGCGCCGGCGCACTCACCCCCGCGTTCACCTCGAATGTGGTCAGCTATACCGCCAGGGTCCCTTACGCCACCACCTCGGTCACGATCACGCCAACCGCCCTCGACCCGGCCGCAAGCATTCTCGTGATTTGCACCGGCATTACCAACCCCGTGGTGTCCGGCGCTGCCAGCGCCCCTGTGGCGTTGAAGGGCGGTCCGAATATCATTGATGTGCGGGTTACGGCCGCAGCGGATTCCGATACCAAGGACTATATCATCGCGCTGACCCGCACTCCGCCCAACATCCTGCTGGTGCTCGCCGACGATCAGGGCTTTTCCGACTGGGGCTGCTACGGCAGCGAGATTCCTACGCCGAATCTCGACAATTTGGCGGCCCATGGCCTGCGGTTCCGCCAGTTTTACAATGTTGCTCGTTGCAGCCCCACCCGGTGCGCGATCCTGACCGGCTTGTACACGCATCAAGTGGCGGTGGACCCTTCGCAGGCGCTGCCGAATCTGCGGAATGACAATAACGTGACCATGGCCGAACTGCTTCAGGCCGACGGCTACCGCACTTACATGGCCGGCAAGTGGCACCTGGGCAACGGCGCCTACTTGCCCGAGGCGCGAGGCTTCCAGCAGGTCTGGCGCTACGCGAACGGAACCGCTCATAGCGAGGATACTTGGAACACCAACCTCTACACCCTGGTCTCGCAAAACAATGAGATCACGAACCGTCTCTATCCCGTCGGAACGTTCTATCAACCCGACGCCCTTGGCGACTATTCCACTGCCTTCCTGAAAGACCATTTTGCGCATCACAATGACCAGCCTTTCTTCCTGTACATGGCGTTCGGCTCAGCGCACTTCCCGATCCAGGCGCCCAGAGCTCTAGTGGACGCCAATACTCCCGTGTACGCCAATGGTTGGGATGACATCCGAAACCAGCGTTACGCCAACATGCTGGCCATGGGGGTGCTGGATTCGCGCTTTGCCTTGTCTCCCAACGAAGGCACCGCGCCGTGGAGTTCTGTGCCTGCCGAGGCAATTCCAGGCTGGGATACACTGGTGGCGGACCGCCAGGCCGATCTGGCCCGCCGCATGGCCATCTACGCCGCAATGATTCAAAAGATGGATGAGAACATCGGGCGGGTGGTCGAGTTGCTCCGCCAGCAAGGGCAGCTTGAAAACACGCTGATCTTCGCATTGTCGGACAACGGGGGAAACCACGAAGGCGGGCGTTTTGGCCAGACCGGCGGCACTCCCAACGCCGCGCCGCTCACCGGCTCGGCCCTGGACAACATGGGACAGTCCGGCCAGCCGGTGATCTACCTCGGCGGCGGCTGGGCGCATGTCAGTGATACCCCTTTCCGCTTATACAAGCACTTCAACCACGGCGGCGGCATCCGCACGCCGATGATCGTGCATTGGCCGCAGGGCCTGGCCCGCACCAACGCCTGGGAGGAACAGGCCGCTCACCTCATTGACATCATGGCGACCGTTGTGGATGTCACAGGGGTGAGCTACCCGACCCAGTTCAACGGCCACCCTGTGCTGCCGCTGGAAGGCCGGAGTCTTAAGCCGCTGTTTGACGGCCAGCCCGGAGTAGCGCGCACGCTTGGCTTTGAGCACGAAGGCAACCGCGCCTGGATCCAAGGCAACTGGAAACTCGTCACGAAGAACTTCAGCCTTTACACCGGAACTTCCCCGGCCAATGAACTGGAGCTTTACGACCTGAGTTCAGATGCCACCGAATTGACCAACCTGGTTTCCGCGCGGCCGGCGCTCTTGACGCAAATGGTGACCAATTGGAATGCCTGGGCCGCCCGGGTAGGGGTGCCTGCCAGCCGCTTCATCACCGTCGTGACCAATCTCCCCCCCGTGACGCCGCCGCCGGGGCCGAGCGACTTGTTCCTGGATACCTTTGCGCGTCCCGACAACACGGACGTGGACGCCAGCGCCGTGGGCATGTCCGGCTTACGGGTGCCGCCTTTGGGCGCCAATGCCACTTACTACGAAGGTTTCGAAGGCAGCGGACTGCCTACGTCCATCCAGGTCCTCGATGGCACGCTCCAGATGGCTGTGGGCTCCGGCATGAGCGAAAACGGGATCATGCATAATTTCGTGGGCCAGGACATCATTGACGCCGGGGGCTTCAGCGTCGAATTGACCGTCCAAAACATCAACACCGACTCCTCGGATGCTGCGAACCGGTATGTGGGTTTCGGCGTCGGCCTGTCCCAGGCCGAAGCGGCCACCGGCGCGGACGTCGGTAATACCCCATCCCCTGGCGCGGTTGCTTTCCGGGGCAAGGCGGGCGGCAACACTGGTGCTTCGGACTTCTTTGTCGAGCTCGACCTTAACGGCAATGCCAAGGTCTGGGCCGATGGCACACTGCTCGACACCGTATCGGTCGGCCAGAATTATGGCACCCTGACGGCCAGCTTCGCGCTAACGGGCTTCACCACGAGTGACACCGTCACAGTCAGCGTCTTCTTCAACGGCGAGCAGGTGGACATCAACACTGCCAACCCCAACTCGATGAGCCGCACCTTCAAGTGGGACCGGAATAACAGCAACTATATCGGCCTCAGCGCCCGCGCCTCCAACTACGCCCAGATGGACAACCTGGCCATCCGCAAGTTGCCCCTGGCCGCTGGCCTGGCCACCGATTACGCCATGCATTACAGCCTGTCCGGCACCAACGCGGCGCCCGGCGCCGATCCGGACGGCGACGGCGTCACCAATTTCGGCGAGTGGGCCTTTGGCGGCGACCCGACGGCTCCCGACGCGTACATTGCCGGTTTGAAAGCACTGCTCGTGACACCCACGAACGACTTTCACTTCGAGTTCCAGCGGCTAGAGAACTACGCGGCTGTGGGGCTGCAATTCCGCTATTTCGTTTCAGAGGATATGGCCACCTGGACCGAGACCACCCCCATTCTGGTTTCGGCGGCCACAAACGAGGATAAGCTCGGCTATGAGGTCGTCTCTTTCGGGCTCCCCTCCTCAGTCATGAGTGGGAAAAGCAAGCTGTTCCTGCGCGTCCTCGCGGAGCCGGCGCGGTGAGCTTATTGAGGCAGGTCCTCTAAAGTTCGACCCTCTCCATCAACCTCGTCTTACAAGCAGACTGCCGCCCCTTCTCCCTCTCCCCTTCAGAAGGGGCGGGTCGGGGTGAGGCGAATGGCGCGCAGGAGCTTTCCACAGACTCAGGCGGCATGGGGCGATTAAGGTTTGTCCCTCCAGCACGGGCCAGAGCCCCCGTTCGTGACCTATCCCGATTCATTAAATCTTCGTGACATTAGACGTCCTCGCCCTGTCGCCGAAGACCACAAGGCTAGGCAAAAGAGGCGGCCTACTCGGTTGCCTTTGAGCCGTCATCGTCAGGGCTGCGCGTTTCAGGACCCCCGTCTTGTTTAACGATAATCTCGGGTTTCTCGCCTGATTCCACCCGCAGCAACCGAGCGTCAATGTCGGCCAACAGTTGATTGTAAGTCTCGTGGTTGAGGAGGCCCTGCTGAAAGGCGCGGATGGTTTCGTCCTTTTCGGCCAGCAGGACTCGACGCCAGGCCCAAAGCAGTTGCTCGCTTTGGATGTCCTCCCGTTTCAGGTGTGTTTCGCGCAGTTGGGCGGAGGCCTGGTCAATGACCCGGTCATATTGCCGGTGAAGCGAGGAGAGCAGGTCGGCATCGGCAAAATGCACCTGGGACATGCGGTCCAGTTCGCCCAGGGCCGCGCGGGCGGCTTGCATCCGTCCGCGCGCCAGATCGTAGTCCTTCCGATCTCGCTGCCGGCACGACGATTCCGAGCCACCGCAGCAGCGGCGAGATGGTCAGCCCGTGAATGAGGATGGAGAGGATCACGACGCCGAAGGTCATGGACACGAGCAATTCCCGGTAGGGGAAATCCGCTGGCAGACTCAGCACCAGCACCATGGGCAGCCCGCCGCGCAAGCCGCCCCAGGTGAGGACCGCGCTCCAGCGAGCCGGAATGCGCTCCCGCGTGGCCCGGAGCAGCCCGGACACGGCGAAAATGACCACCCCGCGTCCGAGGGTAACGATGGCGTAAGCCACCAGGACGGCCTTCCAGGACAGCAGCAGCGAGTGGAGATTGACCTCGAAGCCGATCAGCAGGAAGACAATCGAGTTCAGCGCGAAGACGATGTATTCCCAAAACGTCTCCGCCGCCACCCGCGTCGAGGCGGACATGCCGGTGCGCGCGCCGTAGTTCCCGCACAACATGCCGGCGGCGACGGTGGCGATGACACCGGAGTAGTGCAGTTGCTCGGCGGCGACAAACGAGCCGTAGGCTGCAATCGTGGTCAGGGTGATCTCGATCATCGGATCGTCCACCCGCTGGATGAACTTGGAGACCACGAAACCGATCGCGGCGCCGATCAGCAAGCCGGCGCCGACAATGGTGACGAAATCGAGGGACAACCCGCCGGCGGTGACCTGCGCGCCCGCGGCCAATCCCAGGCTGAGCGTGAAGAAAACAATGGCCGTGCCGTCGTTGAGCAGGCTCTCGCCCTCCAGCAACACCGAAAGCCGCTTGGGAACGTGGAGATTTCTGAAAATGGGCACCACGGCAATGGGATCGGTGGCCGAGATCAGCGCGCCGAAGATCAGCGCGTAGTGCCAGTTGAACCCTTCCGCAAAGTGCAGCGTGCCCGCCACGGGCGTCAGGATCAGCGCCGTCAAAGCCGTCGCCGCCACGACGCCGGGCACGGCCAGCGAGACGATGGCCAGGCGGTTCCGCCAGAATTCCTTGAACTCGATGTGGAAGGCCGCCTCGAACACCAGCCCGGGGAGGAAAACCGTGAATAGGAGTTCCTTGTTCAGCACGGGCGCCTGGAACGCGTGCATCCAACCCAGAACCAGGCCGGCGATGACCAGCGCCACAGTGTAGGGAATTGGCCAACGCCGCACGCCAATGGCTACCGCCGTGGCAACCACGAAGAGCAGGACAAAAACGGCTTCGCTGTGTGCGGAAAGAGCGGCGGCGTGGGTCATGCGGTCTGGGCAGCAGCGATCATCCGCCGTGAGCGAAGCTCGGATAGTCGGTCATCCCGCCATCCACAAAGATGGTTCGCCCCGTCACATACGCAGCCACGTCGGAAACCAGCACTGCCGCCATGCGAGCAATGTCTTCTGGTTCGCCCATCCGCTGCAAGGGAATTTTCTCCAGCAAGTCCTTCAGCCCCTCCGGGTCGCTCCAGACCGATTTGTTGATCGGCGTCTTGATGGCGCCCGGCCCGAGGGCCAGCACGCGGACACCGTGCGGGGCGGCTTCCTGCGCCAGCGTCTTGGTCATCATCCCAACGGCGGCTTTGCTTGCCGCGTAGGCGCTGTAGCCCGACCACGCGATCACCTCGTGGACCGAGCTGATGCTGAGCACGACGCCGCGCTTTTGGGGCACCATGCGTTGCAGCGCTTCCCGGGTGCAATAGAAAGCGCCAAACAGGTTGACCTCAAGGACCTTCCTCCAGGCGTCGGGATCCGCCTCCCAGCCGAGGGCGCGCTCGCCGTCAATGCCCGCGTTATTGACCAGGATGTCAATCCCGCCCCAAGCCTGGTCCATCTGCTGGAACATCTCCTTCACTGCGTCCGCGCTCGATACGTCGGCCTGCAAGGCCAGGCCGTTGGTGTGCTGCGCCTGAATGCGCCCCACCAGCTCCTGGGCCGCTTCGGGATGCCCGATGTAATTGATCGCCACCTTTGCCCCCGCGCCCGCCAGCGCGAGCGCGATGGCTGCGCCGATACCTGAATTGCCGCCCGTCACCAGTGCGCGTCTGCCGTCCAATTGTATCTTCATTTGCGTCTCCTCATCTGTAACTCCCGCCAAAAAACTATCCACCACACCCCGAAAGCTTGCAACTGACGCGGAGCAGCAGGCGGCAGATACCGGCGCGCTTGCTCCCGGCCACTCGGCAACCCTCTCCCATGCCTGGGCCTTCCGGAGCCTCTCACGGCAGCCTCGGGGTAGCCTAGGTGGAGCCTCGGGGGAGCCTCAGGGTAGCCTCGGGGTAGCCCAAGTGGAGCCTCAGGGGAGCCTCCGGGTGGCCACCGGTTGGCTACCAGTAAGCCGCGGGGTAGCCCCGGGGTAGCCTCGGGGAGCCTGAAGTCATTCTTCATTCTTCATTCACCCTTCTGCATTCCCCTGGTCAGCCCGGGCCCGACCGTTCAAGGTTCGAAGTTCAAGGATCGGCGTTGGATGTTCGATGCTGGCTGTTTTCTGCGCCCCTTTCTGCATTCTGCATTCTTCCTTCTTCATTTCCTCTCGCCTCCGGCAGGAGAAAATTCGCGTCAATTAGCGCAATTCGCGGATAACCGAAGAGCGGCACCGGCCCGGTCCCGATTTCAGCATTTCAGCATTTCAGCATTTCAGCGTTTGCCCCTCCAATTTCTGCTTTCCCCTCGGGCCGCTTTCAGCATTTCAGTTTTCAGAATTTCAGCTTTTCGTTGTGCCCCCCCACGACGCGCGCAGGACCAGTTCCGATCTCCGGTCTGACCCCGTTTTAGGCCCTTTTGTATCGAGCGTAAGGGCGGTTCCCCCACACCGCTCTCATGAGCCCGCCGATGGTGGTCTCGCCGCCACCGGCGGTGGTGACGCGAACAGCGGCTAGGATCACCAAGGAAGCGAGATCGAAGAGTTGCGCCTCCAGGCCTTTGGACTCTGCGCCGTAGATGGTGTCGTGAATTGTTGGACCCCAGTTTGCGCGTGATAGTGGCCGAGAAAGCAGGTGGGTCCGAAGCATCATCCGGTAGTCCACAAAGCCCGCTCGGCGAGCTCCATCCACGAGCAGGGAGCGCAGTTCTCGTGAGATGGGAGCGGTGTTCGGGTCTTTGGGGACGGGCAACGGATGGCCGTCGGCGACATCCCAGTGGAACTCATGGTCGCAGTCTTTGCCCGCCGCATCCTTGCCCTTGATGTGAACGCGCACCTCGGAAAGGCGCGTGTCTGGGGAGAAATGGTTGCGATGTTTCGCAATATCGTCGCCGCGTTCCTCGAAGAAGCGTTTTAGCGCGACGTAGATTGAGGATTTGCCGGAGCCGTTCTCGCCGTGAAGCAGCAGGTTCTTGCCGCCGCCGAGGTCGAGATCGAAGGGTTCGTCGAAGGCGCGGAAGTTTTGGAGGCTGATCTTGGTAATTTTCATGCCTTGCCCTCGATGATGCGGACGGTGTCGAGGGTTTGGAGTTTGTCGAGGGCGATGCGGAGAGGGTGGACGCCGTCGTAGAGGGCCTCAAAAATCTGGCGCTCGCGGGGCAGGCGCTCGGGTTTTGGGACGTGATGAAGGTCCAGTAGCTGGGTCTGCTTAATGAGGTCGAAGAACCGCAGTCCCGCCCCGTTCACCTCCTGCCGGAAATACAGCTCATACACCAACCCGTTCAGCACACGTTCCCAGTAAGCCAGCATCAATGGGTCGCGCGCCGATTGTGCTTCTGGGTGTTTGGCGAAGTGGTGGGTCGTAGTGGTCAGCACATTGACCACGGCAGCAACCAAATCAGCCTCTGACTCGCTGGCTTCTGGGATTGGGATTAGCTTGAGGTATTCGCCTTTGATCTTTGGAAACGTCTTCCGGTCGTCGCGGAATCGATTGGTCCAGTAAAAGCGCACACACTGTGAGTTGATGACCGCAAGGAGAACCCTTGAAGCCTTTGGGATGTCTTTGGCTTGTTGCGGCAAGATCATGAACGCCGTATTGAGCACGGCGTATCCTTTCAAATCGAGTCCGCCTTCGGGGAACTCCCCAATCTGGCGAACGAGAATTTTGTCCGAGGCGGTGTGAACAACTTCGTCCCAACAACCGCCCCTCTTAGCCTCGCGGTTGAAGTAGCAATAAAGACCGCTGTGAACGACTGCGAACCTGCGAATGTCGCGACCGGTAAGGCAAGGTCTGTGATACCGTGTGATTAGTTTCTTATCGGAATCGCCATCTATGACATCGCCAGGAAACTGCTTTCTGTCTCGAAGCTGCATCCCGAAATTCACAGAAGCGAGGTCGCCAAGGGTCTTCCTCCCGATTTGTAAGACTTCGAGGACGGCTCCGGCCCTGTTGTCGCTTGGAGGAATTAAGAGACCCTGCCCCCGTTCAAGCGCGCGTTGATCGAGGTTTGCGACAAGGTCCAGGGTGAGAGTTCCCGATGCGATGGTGCCTTTGTGGAAGCTGACTTTACCAGCGCCGGAAGAACCTTTTGAGAGAAGAAAGACCCAATTGTTCACGCTCGCTTGAAACACGTTTTCATCGAAGGTCAGAAATTGCCTGAGCTGGGAGACTCTGAAGAGGAAGCTTCGGAGGGTGGCACAGTAGTTGTTCGTGGCAAAGTTCGACGGCGTAATGTAGGCAAGCGATCCGCCGTCTTTAAGAAGTTTTATACCCCGCTCAATGAAGAGGTGGTAAAGATCGATCTTATAGGATGCCACTTCGTAAGTGTCTCGAAACCGCTGAAGCAGTTCATCGTTCCTCATTCCGGCTTGAATCAGGACATACGGCGGGTTCCCAATGACGATGTCGAAGCCGCTGTTGATTTCGCGCGGGACGGAGGGGGTGAGTTCGGTCTGGCCGCCCGCTTCGTTGATAAGGGCGAGGTTGCCGAGGAGAGTGGCCGGGGCCTTGCCCTGAATCCTTACCTTGCCGATGGGGAGGCCGAACATCCATTCGGAGTCGAAGAAGGGCGCGAAGGCGTTCTGGTCGTAGGGGTCCCAGGCGGCGAGTTTACGGGCGGCGTCGCGGGGGACAGCGTGCTCGCGCTCAAGGAAGGCGGCGATCTCCTGCCGCTTCCCAGCATCGGCATCGCGCCATTTGCGTTTGGCGGCGGGGCTGCGGGCGTTGAAATGCTCGTGGCGGATGGCTGTGAGTTCGGCACGGAGTTTGTCGATCTCGCTAGAGAAGAGGTCGCTCTCGGCCTTCTCGATGGGGATGAGGGTGTCGGCGGCGACGAGGCGCGTTTCGAGGTTGGGCAGAGGGCGGACGCCGAGGTTGTCCGCCTTTGCATCGACCTTCTGATCTACGATGAGCGAAACGAAGAAGCGGAGCTTGGCGATCTGCGTGGCGATGGGCTGGATGTCCACACCGTAGATGCTGTTCTCGATGAGGTAGAGTTTGCGGGCGAAATCGAGGTCGTGGAATCGGGTGTCGAAGGATTTTGCGATATCGGTGATGCGGGCGTCGCAGGAAGCGACCTCCTCTTTGGCCGCGCCGGATTCTTCGAGGATTTGGCGATAGCGACGGGCCTCAGTGAGGCGGTCGCGTTTCCAGGACTCATTATTGGGGTCCAGCTTCTGCAGGAGGTCAACGAGGCGGTGAAGCGCCCCCATTGGGAAGGCGCCGGATCCGCAGGCGGGGTCGAGGATTTTGACGCGACCAATGGCGGCGATGAGGGCGTCGCGGGTGTCGGACTTAATTTCCTTTAGGGTGGCTTTGTTGGAAAAGAGGTTGTCGAGGGCGCCTTTGCAGCGAGGCACCTGGGTGGCGAGGTAGGATTTGAGGGCCTCGTCCACCATGTAAGTAACGATCTCCCGCGGGGTGTAGAAGGCGCCCAGGGCCTTGCGGGCGGTGGTGCGGGTGTCCTCGTTGTAAGAGGCAAGGAGGTTTTCGAAGACTTTGCCGAGCAGCTCTGGGTCGAGGGCGATTTCCTCTTCGAGTGGGGTGTTCTCCTCGATGGTGAATTTGTAGCGGGAGAGGATCTCGATGAGTCCGCGAACCCTGGCCTTCTTGGAGCGGGCGGTGCGCTTGTCTTCCTCGCCGTAGTCTCGGGAGAGGTCCACGGTGCGTTCGGGGCCGAAAAAGAGGTCGTTGGGCAGGTCGCAGGACTCGCGTGGGTTGTCGGAAAAGCCGTCGAGGATGAAGTTGTCCTGCTTCTTGCCAGTCTTGTCGTCGAGGCAGTCGAAAAGGCCGCCGTTGAGGAAGGGGATGCGATTGGCCAGAGCGAGCCAGGCGGCCGACCTGTTCGTGGGTCGATCGTAATCCGTGAAATCTTCGGCATAGCGCCACAGATTCGTTGAACCACGATTCGGATCATAACGTTCACCTTCGTTCTTTTTCTCGCGGAAGGTGCGCTGGTCCTGCGGCATGTTGAGCGTGCCGAAGAAGAGGTTTTGCAGAATGCCCCGGTAATACGTGGAAGCGGGGTCAGGCTTGTTCGGGTCCTTGCCGGGATTGAATTCCTTCAAGAGTGCCTTGAGCCGGTGCTCGCGGAACAGTTCGGTGGGGATGAGCCGTTTCTCGACGAGGAACCAACTGAAGATGACGCGGGTGAGCAGGCGGATGAGGAAGAGGGAGTTTTCCTGCTCGGTGTCGCAGTGCTGCGGGAGACGGATCGTGCCGGCATCGACCTGGTGGTGTGCCCAGAAATACCAGTCGGCGATCTCCCGATAGAACTCATTGGAAAGGGCGTAGGAGCCGAGGCGTTTCTGCCAGGCTTCGTGCAGGCGGACGAAGTTGGAAACGCCGAAGTCGGCGTCGAGATTGGCCACGGCGAAGTCATTGAGGATTTCGAGGTGGGCACGGACGGGATCGGCGAAGGCGATGTCCTTGATGAGGGTGACTTTTTCGAGGACGTCCTTGGCCTGGTCGCGCTTGTGGAGGCGGCGGTGGATGATACCGACGGAAACCGAGTCGCCATGCCGGAAGAGCACGAGGGCCGGCATGGGGAGCGGCTTGTTGATGGCACGGACGAGCGTGGAGAGGGCAGTGCGGGTGTAATGACCCGGCGGCAGGTCGGCGGCGAAGAAGAGATAGGACTCGATCTTAGTGGTTTGGACGGCCTTGGGGTCGTCGAGGAGGTCGCCGTGGGCGTCCAGCTCGATGCCTGTAAGCTGGAACAAGAGATGGAGCGAGGTGAGCTGGTCGAGGGTATCGCGTTCGCGATCGGTTAGTTTGCCGCCGGGGTCGAGTTGGGCGAGGAACTGCTTCGCGCTGGCGATGGGTAAACGGCGGTCGGAGGAGTAGCCGAGGGTGGCGAAGAGTTTCCTGGCGGCGTCCGCAACCGGGCGGCCGTCGAACTCCCGGAGGGCGGCGGCGATGGCTTCACGTTGGTCGATAGTGGCGGGCATGGGGTTTAGGAAAGGCTAAAGGCTAAGGGCTGAAGGCTAAAGTGGGGAGACGAATCTGCATGTCAGAAAGCCGGGCCTTTCCTGGTGGCGGGGCCTGAGGCTGAGACGCCCTTTTGGCGTTTGAGTTTCCGGGCGGGAGCGCTGGGCGGTTCAGGGAAAGAGAGCTGGTAAAACTCGTGGAGCTTGCGCTGGAGGAGCCGCTTGTCCGGGAGGGCGGTCTGGTATTCAGCGATAAGGGCTGGGGAAAGTGATCGGCTCAGGGAATACTCAACGACTTCGTTGTCCTTGGTGGCACAGAGGAGGACGCCGATAGAAGGGCGCTCGTGAGGTTTGCGTACGTCACGATCGAGCGCCTCGAGGTAGAAAGACATTTTGCCAAGATGCTCCGGCTCGAAGCGAGTGACCTTGAGGTCGAAAGCAACCAGGCAGTTCAATGCGCGATTGAAGAACAGCAAGTCCAGGGCAAAATCCTGACCGCCGACTTGAATCGGGTATTGGCTGCCGACGAAACAGAAGTCGCGGCCCAATTCAACGAGGAATTCTTTCAGCTTGGCGAGGAGTCCGCGGTGGAGGTCGGCCTCCAGATGGCCTTCGGGCAACTGGAGGAACTCAACCACGTAGGCGTCTTTGAAAATGTCCGCAGCATCGGGGTGAGATTGTCGCAGCGCCGCCGCGACTTTTGGCGGGGAGAGGACGGCGCGTTCGAAGAGGGAGGCGTTGATCTGGCGTTCGAGTTCGCGCTTTCCCCAACGCTCGCGAGAGGCGACGCGCAGGTAAAACTCTCTCTCCTCGGTGCGTTTGCACCGGCTGAGGATGAGCAGATTGTGCGTCCAGGATAATTGTGTCACCAGCGGTGACACAAATTTGCCGCCACAGTACGTTTCGTAGAATTGGCGCATGCGGAAAAGGTTTCGGCGAGTGAATCCGCGCAGACCGGGCTGAGTGCGGGCGAGATAGCGGGCGAGTTCTTCCACCACGCGGTCACCCCACTCGGCGGCGCGGAGTTTGCGGGAAATATATTCGCCAATCCGCCAGTAGAGGTCAATGAGTTCGGTATTGGCCGCGTGGTAAGCCCGCGCGCGGGCGCGCTCGATGAGCGCGAGAACTTCGCGAAAGGCGGATTCGTGCGGCGGGGTGGAAACCGCCGCAGGAGTGCCGGGAGTTTGTCCAACGTGGACGGTTCCCCCAGCGGCAGTGGGGGTCTTTGTTTTGGCAACGACTTTGCGTTTCATGAGGCAAGGATGACCAACCAGGTCACAAGGTCGAACTCCTCACCATTGGAGGTAGGCGCCTCGGCGGCGGTCGGGAGCAGGGCAGCGCGGCTGGACAGGAGCGAGGCGGCGGCGCGCTTTTGGAAGGTGTGCTGGATGGAGGCAAGTGCCTTGCGCAGGAGGCCGTCGCAGTGGCTCATGTCGGCGCCGTCGCTGGTGCGCTGATCGAACAGATCGCAGAGCTTTTCGAAAGCGGCGGGCTCGCCGGCGGCGAGGTCGCGCAGAAGGAGCATGGATTCCTTCGGCTGGGCAAAGGTGAAACGAACGGTGCCGTCGTCGTGGACGTAGGCCAGATAGTAGGGCGCCAGGGGGTTCAGTTGGGCGGAAGTGGCGGGCTTGCCTGAATCGGCGGGCGACTTCTGCGCCGTGGCGCGATGACGGAGGCAAAAGAGCGCGCCGGGCCGTGCAGCGGGCACGTCTGACTTGGCTGGCACGACGGCGTAGAGCCCTTCGCCGGCTTCTTCGAGCTCGGCGCGGTTCGCCTCCAGGTAACGCAGGAGGTCGAGGCGAAATTCGTCCAGCGAGAAGTCGGTGAGCGAGACAGAGTCGTCGAGGTCTTCGAGATCGAGAATCTCGTCCTGGAACCGCTTGAGCTGGCGGTCGCGGAAGAGGAGGTCCTCCTTGATGAGGTCTTCGAGCTGGCCGGGATCGAGAAGATTGTCCGTCTGGGTGGCGGCGAGATCCACGAGCGCCATGCGGGCCTCCACGCGCAGCTTGATGCCAAGATAATGGTCGAGGTCGGCGACGGGCCAAAAGTTGACGAGCTGCACAGAGTTGTTGCGCGAGCCGATCCGGTCAATGCGGCCGAAACGTTGGATGATGCGCACGGGATTCCAGTGAATGTCGTAATTGATGAGCAGGTCGCAATCCTGAAGGTTCTGGCCCTCACTGATGCAGTCCGTGGCGATGAGCAGGTCAATCTCTTCCCGCTGGTTGGGAAAGCGGGGAGACTGATCCGCCCGGCGTTTGGCGAGGGGCGAGAAATTGGTGAGGATGTCATCGTAATCCGTGCGGCCTAAGGAGGCGGCGTTGCCGCCGTCGCCACAGACGAGGCCGGTGTGGATCTTGAGTTCTTTGCTCGCCCAGGGGTCGAGGTGCTGGTGGAGGTAGCGGGCGGTATCGGCAAAGGCGGTGAAAACGAGCACCTTCCGATTGACTTTGCCATCGCGGTTGGTGGTGGGCTGGTGAACCTTGGCTTCGATGAAGGTCTTCAGCTCGGCGAGTTTGCCATCGCGCCGGGCCGTGACGGACTGGGTCTTCTCCAGGAGAAATTGAAGCTGGGTGCGGTCGTTGCGGACAGCCTTGAGCCACTCCGGCAGCTTGAGGTGGGCCAGATGGATGCGGCGACGGCCGCCGATGGTGAAGTCCTCGTCGTCGAAATCCGGGTCGTCCAACTGCTCGGGGGTCAGCGAGTCATAGTCGAGGTCGGGATTCTCGTCGAGGTGCTTTTCGAAAGCGGTGATGCGTTTCTCGAGGAGGTCAATCTTGTTGATGGTGCGCTGGAGCGTTAGACGGAAGGAGTCCACGGAGCTTTCAAGGCGCTTGAGGAAGTTAACCTTCATCATGGCGATCAGGATGCGTTCGCGGCCCTCCTGGGTGAATCCGCCGAGAATCTTGTTATCGTAGGCGGTGCGAATGGGCGCGGGCAGGTCTTCCCGGAGGAAGCTGGTGGGATGGTACAGGGCCAGCCGCAGCGCGCTGATCTCGGCGTCGAGTTGCTCAAAGGAGAGGAAGTGTTGTTCCAAGTCAATGGGGGCGTGGACGGCTTTGGGCGCTGGGCGGTTAGGGAAGCCGCCCAGTTGCTTCATTTCGCCGGCGTAGTAGGATTTGATTTGGCTGCGCGAGCGGGCGATGCTGAGACCGTCCAGGAGCTTGAAGAAGTCGCCACCGATGGCGGCGAGGAGGTCGCGGGTCTTGCGCTGGCCGGGCAGCTTTTTCGCCCAGTTGGTGAAATGCATTTGGGCCTGCCGGGTGGTCTCCTTGACCGAGGGGATGCTGAGCTTTGCAGCAAACGCGGCGTCCGCGACGTCGTTGCGGGACACGTCACCACCGGCGATAAAGGAAATCTGGTTGCGAAGGTCGGCCAACTGATTGTTTACCGGAGTCGCAGAGAGCAGAAGCACCTTGGTTTTGACGCCTGCGGTGATGATGTCCTCCATGAGCCGCTGGTAACGGCTCCGGCGTTCGGTGGGGTCTCCCGGGCGTTGGGTCGCAAGCTTGTTGTTGCGAAAATTGTGGGATTCGTCGATCACCACCAGGTCGTAGGCGCCCCAGTTGAGAGCGTCCAAGAGAAGACCGTTGACCTCGCCCGAGTCACGGGAGAGATCGGTATGATGAAGGACATCGTAACGGAACTTGTCGTCCGAGAACGGATTGAGGGAACTGGGATTGCGGTAGATGGTCCAGTTGCGGTTCAGTTTCTTAGGGCAAAGAACCAGGACGCGCTCGTTGCGCAGTTCGAAGTACTTGATGACAGCAAGGGCAGTGTAGGTCTTTCCCAAGCCGACGCTGTCCGCGAGGATGCAGCCATTGTAGTCGAGGATCTTGTTGATGGCGGCCTTGGCGCCGTCCTTCTGGAAGGAATAGAGCGTGCGCCAGATGTGGGTATCTGGAAGCGCGACCCGACGAAGATTGTCGTCGAGGTCACGGGTGCCATCGAGGAAATCGCGGAAGAGGTGGAAGAGGGTGAGGTAATAGATGAACTGCGGGGCCTGGTTCGCGTAGAGTTTGCGCAGGTAGAGCAGGACATCATCCTTCACATCCTTGACCAGGTTTTCATCATCCCAGACCTCCGTGAACCAATGCTTCAGTTCTTGCCTGTCCCGGCTGCTGTCCACGATGAGGTTGAGCTCGATGTTGTTGCCAGCCTCGCCAAGGCCGAGTCCGCGCACGGTGAAATTGGAACTGCCGAGGATGGCGTCCTCCACGCCAGCGGTGGCAATGTGGTACAGCTTTCCGTGAAGGAGGTTAGATTGCTTGATGGTCTTGATAGCCACCTTGCGGTCAATCCAGTCGGCGCACTCCTTGGCGACGCGTTTCTGCTGGAGCTTCTTGGCGAGCGCCAGGCCGGTGGCATCAATGATGAAGGACTTCTTGTCGGTCTTGCTCGGGTCGAGGCGATTGACGAAGGAGGGTTCGCCGAAGAGGAAATCGAGCTGGCCGATTCGATCCAGGTATTCCTTGAGAGCGTCGTACGCGTAGATGGTGAAATAGGCCGAGACGATGGAAAGCTTGGAATCGTCCTGAATCTTCTGTTTCAGAAAATCGGCAACCAGGCCACGGCGGTAGTTGTCTCTAATGCCTGAATCGGGCGCTTGACCTGGCGTCAGGCTGCACTGAGTTGTTTCCTGGTCTGTTTTCTTCTGCATACACCCTTCTGCGTGCGAACGGTTCCATTTGTAACGCAAGGACGGAGGAATGCAGTAAAAAAGCGTTCAATGGGCGGAGCCGGGAGGCTTTAGCGAGCGAGGAAGCGGGTCAAAACCGTAGTTTGGTCTGGAGCTACCACTGATTCCCTGGCGACCGCTGAGGGGAAAAGCTGAAATTAGGAAAGCAGAAAACAGAAATCGGAGGGGGAAACGCTGACACGCTGACACGCTGACACGCTGAAAGGGGGCTGGGGGAAGGCAGAAATTGGGAAAGCAGACCCGTCCTCCGTAGCCCGTCCTCCGTAGCCCGTCCTCCGTAGCCCGTCCTCCGTAGCCCGTCCTCCGTAGCAGCACTGCGGAGGGTGGACAGCACTGCGGAGGGTGGACAGCACTGCGGAGGGTGGAAAGCAGAAATCGGGGGGCAGAGGGCGGCCTGGTCAGGCGGGCTCGCCGGATTCCAGTTCGTAAACCATGCGCCAAATGCGGTCGGTCTCGCCGCGCTCGATGACCTGGAGCGGGGTGGAGCCGTCAAAGGCAGGCTTCCAGCCAATTCGTTCTTCCCCGCGTCGGTGGTGCGTGCTATCATTGATAGCAGAACTGAGTATTGATGCATTATGCCACAACTGATTGTGAGACAAATCGAAGAAAAGGTCGTAAAGAAGCTCAAAGAGCGAGCCGGCCAGCATGGGGTATCTATGGAAGAAGAGCACAGGCGCATCCTGCGCGCGGCGCTGGTGGGGGCGTCCAGGAAGAAGCCCTCGTTCAAGGAATACTTGCTTTCGATGCCCAACGTGGGCGAGGACAAGGATTTTGTTCGGGGGCCGCAGAGAGCGCAAAGAATGAACCACGGATGACTCGGATTCCAGACGAGCAAATTGTCGCGACGCTGTCGCGACAATTGGGCTGGAGCCATTTCGTGGAGCTCATCCCGCTCAACAAGCACTTACAGCGGGATTTTTACGCGGAGATGTGCCGCATCGAGGGGTGGAGCGTGCGGCTGCTGCGCCGGAAGATCGGCGGGATGCTTTACGAGCGCACTGCGCTATCGAGAAAGCCGGCGAAGTTGGCGGAGATCGAACTGAAGCAACTGCGTGAAGAGGACAAACTGACGCCGGACCTGGTGTTCCGAGATCCTTACTTGCTCGATTTCCTGGGCTTGAAGGGGGCTTATTCGGAGAAGGACCTGGAAACGGCCATCTTGCGGGATTTGCAGGAGTTCCTGGTTGAGTTGGGTAGCGACTTTGCGTTTCTCGCGCGGCAGAAGCGCATCGTGGTGGATGACGAGGACTTTTATCTCGATCTGCTCTTTTACCACCGGCGGTTGCGGAGGCTGGTGGTGATTGATCTGAAGCTGCGGAAGCTGACTCCAGGTGACTTGGGGCAAATGGAGTTCTACCTGCGCTGGTTGAAGAAGCACGAAATGGTTCCGGGTGAAGAGGAACCGCTGGGGTTGATTCTGTGCTCCGAAAAATCCGACGAGCGCATCGAAGTGTTGGAGTTGGCGGAGCGGGGCATCCAGGTGGGCGTATATTTGACTGAATTGCCGCCGAAAAAGGTTTTGCAACAGAAACTCCATGACGCGGTGCGGTTGGCGCAGGCACGGCTGGAGCAACGGGGGAAGAAATGAGCGATCTGAAGGGCTTTCTGCTCGATACCGACATCCTGAGCGAACTCCGGAAAGCGAATCGCTGTGATGCCGGGGTGCGCGATTGGATTGAGGGCACCCCCGCCGACGAACTGTATGTGAGTGTGCTGGTGCTCGGTGATATCCGGCAAGGTATTGAGCGGATTCGGATGCGCGACCCAGCCCAGGCACGGGCCTTGGAGAAATGGCTCCAGAACCTCCCGCCCGAGTTTGCCGATCGCATCTTGCCGGTGGACGAGCGTGTAGCCGACCAGTGGGGCCGCCTGGGCTTGCAGCAGCCGGTGCCCACCCTCGATGCGTTCCTGGCGGCGACGGCGCTTGTTCACGATCTGACCATGGTCAGCCGCGACGAGAAGGGGTTTCGACGCACCGGCGTGCGGATGATCAATCCGTTCTCCAAACCCAAATCCGCCGACCGGGGGAAAAGCTGAAATTGGGAAAGCAGACCCGTCCTCCGTAGCCCGTCCTCCGTAGCCCGTCCTCCGTAGCCCGTCCTTCGTAGCCCGTCCTTCGTAGCCCGTCCTTCGTAGCCCGTCCTTCGTAGCCCGTCCTTCGTAGCCCGTCCTCCGTAGCCCGTCCTCCGTAGCAGCACTGCGGAGGGTGGACAGCACTGCGGAGGGTGGACAGCAGAAAAGCGGACCGCGGACTACGGGACGAAGGCGGAAAAGCTGAAACCTGGAATGGTGGCTGCCATTGCCTAAGGGAGTTCTTGGCCGGTGGGATCACCGACATAGCAACACGATATGATTGAGGCTTAAGCCAGTCAATAGTCCCGTTCAGATGAAGAGCTGAGATCGGGGGGCAGAGGGCGGCCTGGTCAGGCGGGCTCGCCGGATTCCAGTTCGTAAACCATGCGCCAAATGCGGTCGGTCTCGCCGCGCTCGATGACCGGGAGCGGGGTGGAGCCGTCAGAGGCTGGGTTGGGGTCTTTGAGCCAGGGGCGATCGCTTCCGGAGAGATTCTCGCCGAGAAGCTCTACCTCGCTGCCGCGGGCGAGGGTTGACATGATACGCCAGTGGCGTATAGTGTTGTGCGTGGAATTCATTGAGACGCCCACGTTCACGCGGTTGATCGGGAAGCTGACGGATGACGACGAGTATGCAAAGTTGCAGCTCGCGCTGGCCTTGCGTCCGGACTGGGGCAAGGTCATTCCTGGCAGTGGCGGTTTGCGGAAGTTGCGTTGGGCGGGCAGTGGACGCGGCAAGCGTGGTGGTCTGCGGGTGATTTACTACTGGCAGGCCGCTGGCGATCAAATTTGGCTACTCGTGGCCTATCCTAAGAGCGAGCGCGACGATTTGTCGCATGACGAGATTAAGCAACTGAGAAGGTTGGTTGCGGAGTTTGAGTTATGAAAAAGGAACTTTTTGAAGAGTTGAAGCAGAGCCTGCGCGAAGCAAACCTGATCAAGCGCGGACAGTTGAAGCCCGGGCGCGTGTTGCGCGTGAATCCGGAGTCCAATGTCGTGCGTGTGCGCGGGAAGCTCGGTTTGTCGCAGTCCAAGTTTGCCGCGATTCTGGGGATCAGCTCGGACACGTTGCAGAATTGGGAGCAGGGGCGACGCACGCCGACAGGCCCTGCGAAAGTCCTGCTTAGAATTGCGGCGAGGCATCCCGAGGTCCTGTTAGAAGTGGCATAGGCGGACTGAGTTCCAAAGTTCAAAGTCTAAAGTCGGGACCGGGGGAAAAGCTGAAACGCTGAGAGCTGACCCGCCTTCGTCCGACTTCCGCCTTCATCGGATTTCGGCGAGACGAGTCGGCGCGGCAAGGAATGCTGAAAGGGGGGCAGGGGGAAATGCAGAAGGAAGAATGCAGACCCGTCCTCCGTAGCAGCACTGCGGAGGGTGGAAAGCAGAAAAGCGGACCAAGGACTACGGAACGAAGGCGGAAAAGCTGAAACGGTGCGGGCAAAGTCCAAGGTCCGAGGTCGGGAAGCGGAACGCGGACCCGCCTTTCTCCGGGTTTGCCGCGGCGAGGGTGCGGGGGCGCGGGCGAGGCAGCCGGTTGCTACGAGGCTGGATACTGGTAGCGCCGGAGAGGCTGAATAAGTTCGGCGAGGACCAAACGCCGGTATCCACCAGGACCAGGGCGCCGGAGATCACACTGATTTGGGGGGCAGTTCGCGAAGCTCCATCGCCTCCAGTTCGTCGCCTGCGTCGCAATAATCAACTTGCCCGGATATGGTGCATTAGGCTTCTTCGGGGGGCGTGCGGGGCGTTTTGAGAATGGTCCAGGCGTCCTGACGCACATCCAGGATGCGGACGATCTGTATGTGTGTCGGCAGCACTCGGTAACAAATGAGCGACTTCTTAACCACAATGCCCCGCAAGTCAGGAAACACAGCCGATTCGATAGGGTGGCCCCGACCAGGGTTTTCACCGATGGCAACGCGCGCCGCCCTGACCTGACTTGCGACTGCTATCTCGACGCGGCTTCCGAATTTGCGCCTGAGGTAACGACGGATGTTACGCCAGTCTTCCCGGGCGAGTTCAGTGAGAGTGACCCTCAATCGTCAAGAGGTTCGGTAAAGAAGTCCGGCGGACAATCCTGTTCCTTAGCGCCCACTGCCTCACGCAACTTCCGTTCCAGGGCAGGCGTGGCGGCGTAGGTGCGCTTGGTTCTGGGTGCCGGAATCGCGACGATGTAAAGCCGGCCTTTGCCTTCCCGGATGATGTATTCCCCATAGGGCGCCTCCGCAACGAAATCATCCGGGAGAACCAGACGTTTGCGCTTATCGTGTTTGGCGATAGTAACCGTTTGTGCCACAATGGGAGTCTCCCACAGAAGCAGCAGGCCTGTCAAACTCATTCCGCGAAGTGAGCACTCGACGGGCGCAACTCACGTTATCGGCCCTGGCCCCTGGGAGCGCCGGCATCCCTGCCGGCACCTGGCAACATCGCCCGATTTGAGGTAAACCCCAAAGTGTCCCGCGAGAGCACGCCGGCAGGGATGCCGGCGCTCCCAGGGGCCGATAACGTGAGTTGCGCCCGCACTCGACCCGGGTCGGGATGACGGTTTTTGCTGCCTTGTGGGCAAAGGGTGTTGAGGCGGGGTGCGAATAACTTTCTGAAAAATCTTTGGGGGTACCCCTCTATTTGACCAACCCCCTCTGCTACAAATGATGAAGGCAGAATGAAGAATGAAGAATGAGAAAACGCTAAAAAGCTGAAACGCTGAAGGCTGAAACCGGAACAAACGGTCCATCGGTGTGGTTGAGCAGAGTCGGGCGAACGAGTTTTTTTGACCAAGAGCATGAAGAGACATCCGGGAGCGAAGCGACGGGGCGGCCAAAGCGCCCGTTGATGGTTGTTGGTTGATGGTTGAGAGTTGAGGGAACGAAAGGAAACTGAAATGCTGAAATCAGGGGCCGGCCAAAAAGGTGAGCGCAATCGCGTGGCGGGGGATGAGCCAGGCGGCGGGGATTTGTGGGCGCATGGGTACGGGCGGGCGGCGATGGAGCGGATGATGCGGATCCACCGCAAAATCGAGGACCGGGAGTATCCGAACTGCACCCGGATGTCGGCCGAGTTCGAGATGAGCGTGCGGACGCTGAAGCGGGACATCGAGTTCATGCGGGAGCGGCTGGAGATGCCCATCGAGTTCGACGTGCCGAAGAACGGGTATTACTTCGCCAGCCCGGTGCCGCATTTTCCGCGCGTGCCGCTGACGGAGAAGGAGATCGTGGGCCTGTTCGTGGCGCAAAAGACGATTGCGCAGTATCAGGGGACGTCGCTTCAGCCGGTGCTCGATTCGGCGTTTCGGAAGATGACGGCGCAACTGGATGACAGCGCGCAGTACCTCCCTGGATGGGGTGGATGAGGTTCTGTCCATCCGGCCGTTTGCTCCGGGGGATGCGGAGTTGGAGACGTTCGAGGTTCTGACGCGGGCGGTCCGCGAGCGGCGGGCGGTGCGGTTCGTGTATCGGAAGCACGGGCAACTGAAGCGGGTGCAAAAGTGCGTGCATCCGTACCGCGTGGCTTACGTCAATAACCAGTGGACACTGTTTGCGCGGGACCCGAAGGCGGGGCTGATCGTGCGGAAGTTCATCCTGGCCCGGCTGAGCAAGCCGGAGCTGACGGCGGAGAAATTCGCGGCGCCCGGCAAGTTTGACCTGGATAAGGAACTGAGCGGGAGCCTTGGGGTCTTCAGGGGCAAGGACGATTGCGAGGTAGTGGTGGATTTCGACGCGTGGGGCGCGGACGACGTGCGGGGCCGGCGCTGGCATTCAAGCCAGGAGTTGACCGAGTTGCCGGAGGGCCGGTTGCGGGTGAAGCTGCGCCTGAACAGCCTGGAGGAGGTGGAGCGGTGGGTGTTGGGATTCGGGCAACATGCGACCGTGGTTGCGCCCGAGGAGTTGCGGGAGAAACTGGAGAAAACGGCGAGGACGATTCACGAGAAGTACTCAGCGGGTGGTTGACTCTAACCTAACGGAAGATCGGCTGACAGAAAAATAAGGGACAGAAAGATAAACAGGAGAGGCGATTGCAGAAGTCCTGAGTAGCCACAAAAGATCGCAAAGAACCCAGCGCGGCAGAGCCGCAACTCGAAGCAGTTACACGAGTTGCAGAGGTTACATGGGTTGCATGAGGAAGTGGCCCTGGAAAAGTTCGCCGCAAGCCGAGAACAACTTGGACTATTGCGGCACAAAGAAACGGGCCAATTCCACCCACTTTGTGGTCTTTGCGCTCCTTTGCGGCTGATTCTGCAATTGGTTCAGGAATCTCATTTTTCTGTCCCTGTATTCTTCTGTCAGTTTTTCCCGCCTCGCTCCGTCTTTGCCGCGTTGTGTTGCTAGCGGTTGCTCAGAAATAAGCGCGGAAGAACGCAAGTATCCTCAGAAGTACGGACGCGGGTTGTGAATAAGTATTTTGGAGGGGTGTCAACGGATGGCACACCGGGTCTGGTAGGGTCGGGGGCAAAAGCTGAAATGCTGACCCGTCCTCCGTAGCCCGTCCTCCGTAGCCCGTCCTCCGGAGCAGCACTGCGGAGGGTGGACAGCACTGCGGAGGGTGGACACCACTGCGGAGGGTGGACGGTACCGCGGAGGGTGGAAAAGCTGAAAACTGAAAGAAAGCGATGGAGACAAATATGAAAACGAATCAAGACAGAAACGGAAGAAACCAGACCACGGACAACGGGACTACAGACAACAGGGCCACAGACCGCAGGAGCACGAAGAAAGACCGGGGCCGAAGGCTGGGGGAAAAGGAGTGGATGCGCAGGGCGATCGCGAAAGTCGCGGCGGAGGAACGGTGGGCGAAGAGTCCGCCTGGACGAAGGGTGCTGGCGATGCGGATCGCGATGATGATGGAGGAGTTGACGGAGAGTAAACGGATCGAGATTCGTCTGGAAGCGGGGGCGGTCAGGGTCAGGTTCATTCACCTTTTGCCGCGGCCGGAGCCGGGCTGCCTGAGCGCGATCATGCTGCCGGAGTTGCCGGCCGGCGGCTGGAATTAGACCAGGGCAATCAACGAAATCGGTTCCTCAAACTGATGAAAGGTGGGTTATGCCAAGTGTGTATCCGAAGCGATTCTCGAACCCTGAAACACTCCGCAAGATTCGGAGGGATTTGCTGCTGGCCTGGCTGAGGCCGTCGGCGGCGTATCTGGCGACACGAGGGGTCGTGTTGCCCGAGTGCGCAATGCAGAGGAAGCAGGGCCTCCGCTCCCCGGCCCTCTCCTCCAGCGGAGGAGAGGGAGAGTGGCCTTCGCCAATTGACTATGACAGGCTGGCGGGGGTTTTCATGGAGCCGACGCCGGAGATGCCGCCGGCGTTGGTGGATTCGGTGTTCCTGATTCACGGGATGGCGAACGCGCAGGGGATGGAGGTGCTGGTGGATGGCGCGGAGACACACGGCCTGGACCTGGGGTTGCAGGAGGGAATGACGCCGGCGGATGTGGCGGTGCGGATGTGGCTGCTGAATCCGCAGTTGCTGGAGGAGTTGCACAATTCGCACGAGCTGGCGAGGCCGCGGTCGTTCCGTTACTTCTCGACGGATGCGGAGGTCGTGCCGGCGTTCGAGGGGCCGAGCGCAGAGCAGATGGCGGCGTTGGAAGAGCGGTTGGACGCTTTCTATGCGGCCTGGGGACGCGGGAAGGGGGCGCGGGTTTTTGTTTCTGGCGGCCCCGGGGCGGGAGAAACAGCAAACGGCAAATCCCAGATGGCAAACAGCGGGGAATGGTCGTTCCTGGTCCGGCACGGGGGAGCGTGCCGGCGCGAGGGGGCGATGGAGAACGGCGAACCGACGAGCGTCTTTTTCCGGCCGCAGAAGTATGACCTGCTGAAGTACGTGACGGCGCGGGGCGAGATGGCGGTGAACTGCTGCTGCGACCGGGAACGGCGGGTGTTGCTGCGGCTGTTCGGATCGTGCCTTTTTGGGCGCAAGGATTTCTTTCCGGGGACGGCCGAGTCCACGCTGGCGCCCCTGCCGCTGGGCCGGGAGTGCCTGGCGTGCGGGGACGTTCCGGGGATTGAGAGCGTGAGCCTGACGGAGACGCATTTTTTCAGTCGCGAGGAGCCGTGGAACCTGCTCATTCGGAAGGCGGACGATGTTTTCGAGCTGATCGAGCGCGGTGATTTGAAGTGGCCCGTCAGCGTGGAGGAGATCACGCGCGCGACGTTCAGGGTGAAGTTCCGGGGGGCGAAGCGACCGCGGCGGCTGACCATCGTGCCGTGCAACAAGGCGTTGTACGGGCGGGATAGCGACAGCGGCATCCTGGAAAGGTGGTTGAAGGCGCGAGGGTTCATCCTGGATGGCAGCGAGGATGAGTCGCTGGGCGACCCGCCTGCGCCGGGCTGCGGCGCGACAGGTGGCATGGCGGCGGTGGCGCGGTGCAGGCTGGCGGCGGCGTGAGATTGAACAGAAGGAAACCAAGAGAACGAAGGAGACCCAGATATGGTGATCGCACAGTTTTGGGAGCTGCCCGTCGGCGCCCGGTTTTGCTTCCGGGAGCGCCGGTACGAGAAGGTTGCGCTGAGTATGGCTCGAGATGAGGACCGTTGCGGGAACGTGTTCCACGACACCACCGAGGTGTCGTGGGACCGCCGCGATGGAGAGGAGCGCAGGGAGGATCGGCGGCCGCCGGCGCGGCCCTGGTGGTCGTCCATGACGCCCGCGCCTGGGCAAGTGGGACGGGGGCCGGGGGGGAGCCGGCTCGCTAGAGCGCGAGAACGGAGGCGCGGACTCATGGAAATAGTGCGAGCCGTAAAAGAGGGAGATTTCTGGCGGGGGCTGGAGTGCGTGTCCTCGGGAGCCGCGTTGATGGCGGACTGGCAGTGGGCCTTTGGGCCGGCGTTTGGGGCGGTGTCGCCATTCCTGAAGCCGACGGCGAGGCAGTCGGGTTCGTATCCGTGCCCGGCCCTGGCCGGCGTGCGAGTGCCGGCATGAGGTGCGCGAGACGTGCTTCGGGTTGGTGGCGGTCTGCCTGTGCGGGCCCGGTGAGTGCGAATCGTTCGTGATCCAGCCCAAGGACGTGCTGGTCTATGGCCTCGACCGGCGGGTCCTGGGCGTCGCGTTGCGCGACGCGCTCGGATTCGACGAGTCCCGCGGAGGCGCGTACTCGACGCTGTGGGTAGAGGAGGTCGGGGTTTACAGCGGGCCCGTTCGCACGCCGGTGTACTTCAGTTGCGCCCGGGGTGACGCGTTGTTGCGGGAGCTGGAGCGGCTGATGGCGGTGCGCGACGGCCCGCTCGTTTTGCTCACGCCGACCGGAGCGGCGTGCGGCCAGGAGGTGGAGGGTGCGCTGCGCCGCGGGGCGGGAGCGCACCTGCCGCTTTCGGTGGCGCTCTCGCTGAGGGAGGGCGGCGGATTCGAGCGCCGGGAGGCTTTGGCGCCGATGCTTTTGGAATTTGCGGAGCGGCTCGCGCGCGGCAGCGAGCTGGCGCGAACGGTCCAGGAGATTGGCCGTAATCTGGAGGCCATTGCCAAGGGGAGTTACGACTTGCGGAGCGAGAACTCGGAACTGCGGCGGCTCCAGTCCGATGGCATGTTGAAATTCGCGCTGCGGGTCGAGCCGGCGGATTTTCAGGCGTTCGCGGCGATCATCGCGTTGGGGAACCGGAAGGCGGCGGCTGAGTTTCTGGACATGCCTTTGCGGAGTTTCTACGACCGCATCGAGCGGTGGCCCGGGCGGGGACCGGATTATCGCAGGATGTTCCGGATGTTGGAATGGCGCAAGGCCACGGACAGGAGAATCACACTGCGGCTTGAGGATTCGTTGCTTTCCTCGGGGACGGGTGAGGGTGCGGAGAATCCCGAGACGCTGGCGGCGGTGCTGGCCACGATGCAAGATCGGGACGGAGGAGGCTACCCGGACATCCTGCGGCAAGTGCTGGAAGCGCTGCAGGAGCAGAATGCGGGGAACTGGATCGGCGTTCGGGACGAGCTGGTGGGCATCCTCAGGGAGGAAGTTCCGCAATAATCTCCGCAACGGTTGCGGGAGCGTGTAACCCGCGAGCAATCAGGGAGTAGCGAAGGCTGCTCCCTCTTTTTTTGCCCTATTTCCGCAATTTTCAGGACCTCCGAAGCGGCGAGATGGTCTCGCCACGCTGGAAAGAACAAAAAGCAAATATGAAGACCAATCAACACACTGCTAATCAAAACCACCGAGACGGACGCCAATATGCGCTGCGCCGGGGGCTGGGCTTTTGGGAGCTCACTTTCGAAGGGCGGCAGGCCATTTTCAAACACGAACTCGGCGCGCTCTACGTCGCGTACCTGCTGCTGGACCCGCCGCCGGAGCCAATCCACGCGGTGGCCCTGGCGCTCAAGGCGAGGGAATTCGGCGGCCAAGCGCTCGGGCCGGCCGAGGTCGTCCAGCAGCGGAGCATGGGGCTGGATGACGCGGAGGCTGTCCGAGCCTTGTGGCGGCGCCAGCGCGAGCTGGAGGCGGTGCTGGAGGACGACCGGGAAAGCGAGCCGGTGAAGGCTGAGGCGTTGCGCGAGCTGGAGGAGATCACCGAATTCTTGCGCAAAAGCCCCTGGCGCAGCCGGGGCGGCGCGGAGCGGTGCGTCCGGGCCGTGACCAGGGCCATCAAGCGCCTGCAAGCCCGGCTGGCCGGAGCAGTGGACGCCAAGGGCCTGCCGCATCCGGTGCTGCGGGGCTTTGGCCTGCATCTGCATGAGCACCTGCTGGTTCCCTCGGGCCGGGGCGGCGGCCACGCCAGAGCGCAGGCCACCTCGGGATGTGCCGGCTGCTTCACTTACGAGCCGCCGCGCGGCGTGGTTTGGGTTGGGTGACACGGCCAGTGACCGCAGTGACACGTTTTGTGGACCTATACGGGGTGATATGAAAACGAAGTCTAAAGTCCTAAGTCCAAAGTCCAAAGCCCAAAGCCCCGGGGAGGAAGGGCGACATTCAAGGCTCAGGGTTCGAGGTTGGGAGCCTAGAGTCTCGGGTCTAAAGTCTAAAGCCTCAACTCCTGAGGCTTCAGGTCGGCGGCCCGCGGTGGCGGATTACCTCTCGCGGTTCCTGTGCGTCGGGTTTGCACTGGCGCTGGCGGTGACCGGGTGCGCCGGGCCGCGCCTGCTCAAAGGCGGCAAGGCGGTCACGATGCAGGGTCCGAGCGGGAGCGTCCAGCAGACCCTCGTCCAGGGAGAGGACCCGTCGCAGGCGAGCAAGCAAGATCAGGAGAGCGTCAGGGTCCGCACCTGCACCGTGCCGCCAGGGTCGCGGATGGAAGGCTGTCCCGCCTGCACCGCGGTGCCCGCCCTGGGAGCGCCGGCATCCCTGCCGGCTTCTGGCGACAGGGCAAACACGCCGGCAGGGATGCCGGCGCTCCCAGCGTCGCCAGCCTTCACCCTCAGCGCGCCGATGCCGGTGGTTGAGCGGGAGGAAACCCATTCCC
>CAVXLO010000006.1:0-10997 GCA_963762555.1 uncultured Verrucomicrobiae bacterium | reverse complement strand
GGGTAGCTCGCAGCTCGCGGCCCTGGGCTGGAGGGCACAATCTCGTTGGGATTGAGGCAGGTGGCGGAAAAGCCCCGAAGGGGGTCCAACTGGAGGTTGGTCCAGCGCTGTTGCCGGTGGCGCGGGCAGCAATTCTCATTATGGCGCCCAGCTCGCGTTCCTGGGAGCGCCGGCATCCCTGCCGGCAATTCTCCCGCGGTGCCAAGCTGCCGGCAGGGATGCCGGCGCTCCCAGGAAATCATCCCTGCTCTCGCCATAGTGAGAATTGCTGTGGCGCGGCACTGGACGTTGCGGCGGTGCTGGTCATATTGCGCCCCATGCCGCTCCCCATGCGTCTGCCGCCAGTCCCAAGCGCCCGTTTCGCCCCCTCCCAAGCATGCAGGCGGTCTCCCTCGACTGGGCGAATATCCACGGATTTCGATTGCCGGCCCTCGGCAATTATGGGAACGAAAGGGCGATGAAAGTCGGACGTAATGATCCTTGTCCTTGCGGCAGTGGCAAGAAATACAAGAAATGCTGCTTGCCAAAGGACCAACTTATCCCCATGGCTCCGCCGCCTATCGCTGAGGCCCCCGAGCCCGTCGCAATTCCGATCGAGGATGATTGGCAGGAAGCGGAACTTGGATGAACTCGAAGCCTGAAGACCGGATATCGCCGAGGAACACGAACAGCCCCCCTTGCAGAAATACCCGCACCCAGAGACGACGCTGCCGGACCTGCCGCCGGAACAGGCGAAGATTATCGAAGACTGGTGGAACGGAGACCTCTCCGGGTTATGAGAAGCGGGATGCCGACCAAATGATCAAGCGCGTGGAAACGGCGCTGACGGAGTTCCCCAGCCTGTTCGTGTATTTAGGCTTAGACGAAGAATTCCTGTTTGATTTGGGCGGCTGAATTGGGACGGCGTGGCAGGATGCCAGATTTTGTTGCGCTGCTGCAGCGATTGCGCCGCGAGCAACGGCAAATGTACTCCTTTTCATACGGGGCCTTTGATTCGGATGTGATTGCTGAATTGGTCGTCAGCGGGCAAGTGGAGCAAATCCCGGCTTATCTGGACCTCTTCAAGCAGTATCCAGACGCGCAGCCAGACTACTGCCACCATGATTTGCAACCTGCTGGCGTGGCGCGGCCTTGCCGAACCGCTTTACCTTTTGTGCGAGGCAGTCGCCGGCCCCATGATGACCTCTTCGGAAGTGATCGGCGGCAATTTCGCCCTGGATTGGTTGTTTCGACGTGAAGAAATCCCGTTCTATGAAGGCGGGGACGATTCGCCCGGCGCGCTGGAAAGGACCGCAGACGCGATAAGCCGGTTGGGGGAGCGAATCCATTACCCCCTCAAGCCGAATACGGGCTGGCTCCGCGCCGGACTCAAGGCTTGTCTGGAACCCCCGCGGGCCGGGCTGCGCGGCACCCTCAGCGACCTGGCTCAGCGCCGGCTGGGGTTGAATTTCGTGTCGCATTTACGCCGCGCTCGGCGGGTTCCCTGGGTCCAAGGGTTTCATTTGAACGACCTGTTGCAGGATTACCTCTGCTGGTGTCGCCGGGAGAGAATACCCTGGCTGCGGCTCCAGAAGAAGGATATCGAGGCCTTTGCCGTTTATCGTTCGAAGCGGTTCTTTTGCGTCAGTGGCGTGACCGTGCTCGCGATACTTCAAGGCATGGTTTGGTTTGCTGAGTATCTGGGAATCGCCACCGCGATATCCGCCCCCGAAGCCGAACGGATCAAGCAAGATTGTCGGCAGCTTTTCGAGGCTGGTCGTGGAGCGGTGGATTCAACCGATCCCGCCTACCGCATTTGCCCTACATTTGAGCAGTTAACCGTGGTTACAGCGTGAAGGGGTCGTGAGGCACGGATGACCTCCGACTTTTTGTTGAACCGCCCACTGGCGACAAACCGGGTGAAGCCCCGCTGCGGCAAGAGGCAGTCGGCGGGCGCCGTTGGCCACGCGCTGAAATTTGGAACTGACAACCGCGCCCGAATGCGCTTTATTCCCGGCGCCTTTATGCCAAAGCGGACTGACATCCATTCTGTTCTGATCATTGGCGCCGGCCCGATCATCATCGGGCAGGCGTGCGAGTTCGATTATTCCGGCACGCAAGCCTGCAAGGCGCTCAAGGAAGAGGGCTACCGCGTCATTCTGGTGAACTCCAATCCGGCCACGATCATGACCGACCCCGAGTTCGCAGACCGCACCTACCTCGAACCCATCACGCCCGAGTGCATTGAGAAGATTATCGCCAGGGAAGTTGAGGAACTGAAGCGCCTGAATGCCAGCGGCAGGCTCGTGCTCCTGCCCACCCTCGGCGGGCAAACTGCGCTCAACACGGCGATGGCCCTTTTCCGCCGCGGCACGCTCGACAAATACGGCATCGAGATGATCGGTGCCAATGCCCAGGCCATCGAGCGCGGTGAGGACCGCCAGGTCTTCAAGGACCTGATGCTCTCCATCGGCTTGGACGTGCCGGTCAGCGGCACCGCCCACAATCCCGAGGAGGCGCGCCAGGTCGCCGAGAAGATCGGGCGCTTCCCGCTCATTATCCGGCCGGCGTTCACCCTGGGCGGCACCGGGGGCGGCATCGCCTATAACCGCGAGGAGTTCGATGAAATGGCCAAACGCGGCCTCGAGCTCTCGCCCGTATCCGAAATTCTCATCGAGGAATCGCTGCTCGGGTGGAAGGAATTCGAGATGGAGGTCATGCGTGACCGCAAAGACAACTGTGTGGTTATCTGCTCGATCGAGAACTTCGACCCGATGGGTGTCCACACCGGCGACTCGATCACCGTCGCGCCCATCCAGACGCTCACGGACAAGGAATTCCAGATCATGCGCGACGCCTCGTTCGCCGTCATCCGCGCGGTGGGGGTCGAGACGGGCGGTTCGAACATCCAGTTCGCGGTCAACCCGGATACCGGCCGCATGGTGATCATCGAGATGAACCCCCGCGTGTCGCGCTCTTCGGCGTTGGCTTCCAAGGCGACCGGCTTCCCCATCGCCAAGATCGCCGCCAAGCTCGCCGTGGGTTACCTGCTGGACGAGATCAGGAACGATATTACGCGCGAGACGCCCGCGAGCTTCGAGCCGACCATTGACTACGTCGTCACCAAGGTGCCCCGGTTCGCCTTCGAGAAGTTTCCGCAGGCCGATCCCACGCTTAACACGCAGATGAAGAGCGTCGGCGAGGCGATGGCCATTGGCCGCACCTTCAAGGAGTCGCTGCAGAAGGCGCTGCGCTCGCTGGAGATCGGGCGCTACGGTTTGGGCGGCGACGGGCGCCCCTGGCGCATTGGCGACAAGGTCTATGGCGACCGCGACATCCTGCCGCGTGAAATCATCACCCCTCGGCTCAGCGTGCCCAACGCCGAGCGCATCTTCTTCCTCCGCCACGCCCTGCGCGCCGGGTTCACTCTCGAGGAGCTATACCAACTGACCCGGATTGACCGCTGGTTCCTCACACAGATCAAGGAGATCGTGGATTTCGAGGAGGAACTGGCGGCAGCGAGGTAGGCGAATTTAGCCTTTGCCCGGTCGTCAATAAGCCTTACCCTTGGACTACATGAAACACTCGGGCAAGGCCAGGAAGGCAGCCTTCAAGCTGATTCTGCTGACGCTGATTGTGCTGGTAGTGGTGTGGGGGCTGGGGTTTGTTACCGCCGCCGCCGCCGCTATTATTGCCACGGTCGCGGTGGCCATTACCCCCATCCTATTCGGGGTGTGGGTGGTGTTTGCGATCTTCACGCTCTATTTCTTCCGGGACCCCAACCCGCGGGTGCCAGGAGGCGCGAACCTCGTCGTGGCCCCGGGGCATGGCAAGGTGGATGTGATTGACACTGTCACGGAATCGCATTTCATGGGCGGCGAGTGCCAGCGGGTTTCGATTTTCCTCTCGGTCTTTAATGTGCACCTGCAGAACGCGCCGGTGAGCGGGAAGGTGGCCTGGTTCAAATACACCACCGGGCAGTTTATCAATGCCCTGAAGGCCGAGTCCGCCATCCACAACGAGAACGTGCTGCTGGGCTTCGAAGCGAGCGAGCCGCGCGGGCAAAAGGTCGGCGTGCGGCTGATAGCGGGGGTGATTGCGCGGCGCATCGTGCCGTTTGTGCAGTTGGGGGACGAAGTTGCCCGCGGCGAACGGATCGGGCTCATTCAGTTCGGCTCGCGGGTGGATGTTTATCTGCCGCCTACGGCCAAGATACAGGTGAAGCTGGAGGACCGGGTTGTCGGCGGCCAAACGGTGCTGGCAGTGTTCGGCTGATTCGTGCGGCACCCAAGGGACCCGGCCATGGAAAACCCCTCTCCCAACACCCCCGCCAACGGCACGGACGAGCCGAAGCTCAAGATTTATTTCCTGCCCAACCTCCTGACCGCAGGCAACATGTTCTGCGGCTTCGTGGCGCTGACCAAGATCGTCGAAGCCAGTATTTCGACCGGCGATTACCAGCAGGTCAAAGTGGCGCTGGGGTTCATCCTGCTGGCGTGCATTTTTGACTTGCTGGATGGGCGAGTGGCGCGGATGGGCGGGGTGGAAAGCCCATTTGGGCGCGAGTTCGACTCGTTGGCCGATCTGATCTCGTTCGGGGTGGCGCCAGCTTTCCTGGTGCACCGGGTGGTGCTCAAGAACGTGTTCGAGGGGCATCCGGAGTGGGGTTGGTTCATTGCTTCGATCTACCTGCTCTGCGGCGCGTTTCGCCTGGCGCGCTTCAACTGCCTGGCAGCGATGCACACCCAGCCATTCGAAGGATTTCATGGGCTTTCCCATCCCATCGGCGGCGGGCCTGGTGGCCTCGCTGACACTGTTCATGATCTGGTGGGATGAGAAGGAATTCGCGACCGGCAAATGGCGCTACTGCCTGCCGGTTTTGATGCTGTTCCTGTCCTGGATGATGGTCAGCAATGTGAGGTATCCGAGTTTCAAGACGCTGGACTTGCGGGCAAGGCGAACGTTTACCAAGACACTGATCGCCATCCTGTTCGTCGGCAGCATCGTGATCTTCCGGGAGAAACTCCTGGTGTTTGTGCTGCCGGTCTTCTTCACGGCGTATCTGATCTATGGTTTTATCCGGCCCCGGATCTCCCGCAAGATTCGACGTGAGATTGAAGAGGAGGAAGACGAGGAAGAGGAGGAACAAGGGCCGGCCGCGCCCAGGTAACCGCGCATGGCCGACCTGCCGCCTATTCTGGTTGCCGGCCTGACCGGCGTGATTAGCGGCTTGCTGCTCTCGATTCCGGTCGGGCCGGTCAATCTGACGATCCTGAACGAGGGCACACGGCGCGGGTTCAAGTGGGCGGCGCTGATCGGGCTGGGGGCGACGACCATGGAAGTCATTTACTGCTTCATTGCTTTCACCAGCTTCGCCTCTTTCGTCAACCAAGACTATGTCAAGCCGGCGATGCAATTGTTCGGCTTCGTCTTCATGTTGTTCATCGGGATCAAGTTCCTGCTGGCCAAGTCAGTGGAGGTGCGTCCGGTGCGCCTGGGGGCGAGGGCGGAGCGGTTCGAGGCGCAGCTCGAAGAACGTTTGCATCCTCATTCGGCGTTCATGACTGGCTTTGTGCGGGTAATGGGCAACCTGGGCGTTCTGGTGTTCTGGATCTTCCTCGCCCTCTTCTTCGGCGCTCACGACCTGGTAAGGCCCGACTGGCCGGGCAAGCTTGCCTGTGTGGCAGGCGTCGCCCTCGGCACGGGCGGATGGTTTGCCGGCCTGAGCTGGGTGGTGTCGCTCGGCCACGGAAAATGGAGTGAGAAGACGTTGCTGCGGATGGAACACTACTCCGGCTTATTCCTCCTGATCGTGGCACTCGTGCAGGGCGGAATCATCATCTGGCAGATGCACAACCACCACTGAGGGCCGCGGCGTCGGGGAGGGACGGCGGGGGGTGCGGAGTTACATGGTTACATGGTTACACCGTTTCAAATCTTCACCTTGAACTCCTCGCCCTTCTTGAGCGAGGCGGCAAAGGCGGCGAGCAACTCGGGGATCATCTCCAGGTCCTTCAAGCTCACCACCTCCACCGGCGAGTGCATGTAACGGTTCGGCAGGCTGATCAGGGCGCTGGCAATGCCGCCGCGCGTCCAGAAGATCGCATCCGTGTCCGTGCCGCTGGTGGAGGACATCGCCTCGTGCTGGAGCGGAATCTTCCTGGCCTTGGCCACCGCCTCGAGGCGCGCGACCACTTCGGGATGGTTGCAGCCGCCGTGCGTGATGGCCGGGCCTTTGCCGACTTTGACGTCGCCGTGCTGCGGCTTGTTGACGTCGGGTAATCGGTCGCATGCGTGACATCCACCACGAGGGCCACGTCGGGCTTGAGCGAATAGGCGATCTGGCGCGCGCCGAGCAGGCCGACTTCCTCCTGCACGTTGGAGACGGCGCAGACCTCGGCGCTGCAGTTTGGCTTTCGATTCCTTGAGCAGCCGCAGCGCTTCGGCGACGGCGAAGGTGCCGATGCGGTTGTCAAACGCCCGCGCCACGGCCAGGTCGTTGCGCAACAGGTCAAATTCGTCGGCCAGCGTGATCGGATCGCCGATGCGCACCAGCTCTCGCGCTTCCTCGCGGCTGGCGACGCCGATGTCAATGAACAGGTCGTGGATCTTGGGCGGCTTGGGGTCCTTTTCCTCCTTCATCAGGTGCGGCGCGACATTGCCGACGACGCCTTTGACCGGGCCGTTGCGGGTGTGAATGACGACGCGCTGGGCCTTGGTGATGGCGGCGTCCACGCCGCCCATCTTGCGCACGTAGATGAACCCCTCGTCGTTGATGTAATTGACCGCCATGGCGATTTCGTCGGCGTGGCCGGCGAGCATGAGCCGCGGCGAGCCGCCCTTGTTGAGCACCGCGACGCAGTTGCCGTAGGCGTCGGAGAATGTCTCGTCGGCGAATTCCCCGGCGTAATCGAGCCAGGCCCGCTGGCCGCGGGCTTCGTGGCCGACCGGGCTGGGGGTGTTGACTAGCGTTTCTGAGAAAGGAGAGTGATTGTTCGCGCATGGGGGCATTTAAGCGGCAGTCCGCAGCATTGGGAAGGCAAAATCTGCGCCGGGAGATGGAAGGCGAGAGTGGCGCAGGGGGACGCCTGCGCCACTTTGTTTGTCACCCGGGTTCGGGCGTGACAGGGAGCCAGCCGGGGGTAAACTACGCGGCGTTACCATGCTTTGGCTAACTCAGCGCCAGCTTAAGTCCAGGAAGACGGCTTCGCGTCGCAAAGCCGCCGAACGGCTCCGGGCGGCGCCGCATCCCAGAGCTTTGGCGGCGCTCAGCGAGGCGCTGAACGATGAGGACGCCGAAGTCCGCCAACTGGCTGCCGCAGCCCTGGGTAAACTGGAGGGCGCCGACCGCCTGGAGCCGTTACTGAGCGCCTTGCGGGATTCCGATGCCGATGTGCAGAAGGCGGCTATTGCGGCGCTCAAGCGGATATCGGACGAGCGCGTGCCGGCAGCGCTGGTGCCATTGCTGCGCCATACAAACGCCGGAGTGCGGGGTTCCGCCGCTCAGGCGCTGGATTTTCTTGGCTGGCGCCCCATAAAACACGAGGACGAGATGTGGTTCCTGGTGGCCAAGGGCAAATGTTCCCAGGCCGCCTCCTTTGGGGTGACGGCGCTGCTGCCGCTCGAAATGGTGCTGAATTCCGGTCCCTACAGCCTGTGCCTCAAGGCGGTCCAGGCACTGGGTGAAATACAGGATCAGCGTGTCGTCCGCCCGCTGATCAAGGCGCTCAAGGCGAGTGATGCCGCGGTATGCGCCGCCGCCGTGGAGGCCCTCGGCCGAGTGGGCGGCGCGGAGGTATGCGAGCCGATCGCGGGGATGTTGCACCACAAGAACGGACAAGTGCGGCTGGCCGCCGTGGAAGCCCTCGGAGCTTTGGGCATGCCCGAGGCAGCCCAACAGCTTCGCACCCTGCTGAATGACCCGCTCTGGGACGTGCGGCGAGCCGCGGTCGAAACCCTGGGCCGGCTGAAAGATGAACAGGCAGTGGAGGCGCTAGCTCGCACGTTGACCGATGCGGACGACGATGTGCGGGAGGCGACGGCCGTGGCGTTGGGCAGCATGGGCGACCGCCGGGGGATCGGCCCGCTGGTCCTGGCGCTCAAGGACTCCACCAGCGGGGTGAGGCGTATCGCTGCCGCCGCACTCGCACGCATTGACGGGAATTGGAGTGCTTCGCCGGAAGCCCGCGCGGCCCTGGAAGAACTCAAACCCGCCCTCTACGACCGAAACCCGGATGTGCGCCACTTCGTCGGCCAGTTGCTGGTCGGTCTGGGGGCTGTGGAGCCCGAGGTTGCTCCTGAGACCGCTGCCGTCGAAATGTCAGCCTCCACGCTGGAGAAACGCCGCAAGCTGGCGGTGAGCCTGTTCCTCGCCGTTTTGTGCGACCCGGACCGCGATCTGCGGGCGGCCGCGGCGGAGGCGCTGGGCCGGTTGGGCGAGCGACGGGCCGAATCAGCGCTGTCGCGCGCATTGAGAGACCCCGACCCGATGGTGCGTTCAGCCACAGAGCGGGCCCTGCAGTTGCTCGCGGAGGCGCAGCCCGACTCGTAGGCCCGGCCAAGTGCAATCAGGATAAGCGATGCCACCCGAAGTGCTCAAACGAAAGTCGTTCCTGTTCGTGGACGATGATGTCGATTTCCTGCGCGGCATCCAGGGGCTGTTCTCGGACATGGCCCGGGGGCAGTGGGACATTTTCACGGCTGAGAACCATGCACAGGCGCTGGCGCTGCTGGCGAAGTTGCGCGTGGACGTGGTCGTGCTGGACATCGGCATGCCGGTGATGGATGGGGTCCAGTTTCTCCAGTTGCTGGGCCGTACCCATCCGGGCCAGCAAGTCGCGATGCTGACAGGCGAGACCACGGAGGAGAGACGCCGGACGTGCCTGGAGAGCGGTGCGGTGCTTTTCTTGGAGAAGCCGGTCACGCCGGCCGGCTTCGCCTCCATCTTCGCTGCGCTGGATGCGCTGGCTGGCGCGCTGCCGCAGGGAGGGTTCCGAGGCATGATGCGGCGAGTAGGCTTGCAGGAGGTGTTGCAGTTGGAGTGCCTGGGCCGCAAGTCCTCGGTGCTGGAGATCTTCACCGGCAAGATCCGTGGACGCATTTTCATCTGCGATGGCGCGATTGTGCACGCCGAGTCGGGCGCGCTGCGGGGCGAGGTGGCGCTCTACGGCTTGCTGGCGCTGCGCGGCGGCGAGTTCAACCTGTTGCCTTTCGCCGAGCCGCCGCGCCGAACCATTGAGGGCCACTGGGAATCGCTGCTGATGGAGGCGGCGCGGTTGAGCGACGAGGGCCAGAGGTTTCTCGAAGTGGACGAGCTGGAGGCGGGAGAGCCGAGTGCGGTCGTTGCCGACGGCGCTCTGGATCACCCCACGGGCCAGGCGCACATCGAGGAGATTGTGCTGTGCTCGGGCGCGGGCGAGGTTCTTTATGAGTTGGGAAGCCGGTCCCTGGAGTTGCGGCTGCGGTTGCTGGAGCAGATCAACCAGCAGGCCACGCAACTGAGCACCCTGGCTCCCGTAGGCCGTTTTGACCGCCTGGAGATTCTCACGCGGGAGGAGCGAATCGTCTGCCAGGTTCAGCCGGACCGGCGGCTCTTCGTGCGCCGGTCAGGAACAACCAACACCACCGCATGAAGGACGGGCTCAAAGCATTTCTCGAACGCAGCCTGCCTTTGCCCGGCGTAGGAGCCTGCTAGCGCGCGGCTGGTGGACCACACGTATGTGACCCAGTGTTACGGTGATTGGTTCTCCGCGGCCCAGGTCGAGCAGGCTGTGGGGCGCCTGGCCATCGCCGCTGATAGCCTCGGATACCACGGCATTCAGCCGGCCAGGCTGTGCTGGGTCTTCGAGCACAGCCGCGTCCATCTCGCGTTGCGCCCGGACGGCGCCTGCCTGGCCCTCTTCGTTGAGAACCGGCCCGGAGCTGGCGGCGGCAAGCTGGAGAGCTTGCTCGAGGAGTTCACGAATATGCCGGCGTTGTGACTACCCCCTTCACGTTTCACGTTTCCTCTCCGCCCCACGGCTAATAGCCACAGACATCCTGATCCCGTGGAAAGAAGGTGAGCCCATTCCCCCTCACCCCGGCCCTCTCCCTTGGGGAGAGGGTGCCCCGCTGACCGTCGCGGGATATGCCTGGACGCTCCGATTTGTCGCAGCACGGCCGATGCTCCTCCCTCTCCCCAAGGGAGAGGGCCGGGGTGAGGGGGAACCAACCGCCGGACTGGAAAACCGGCTCAGGCAAATTCCACACCGCTCCAAGATCCTGCGGCGAGTCAGCGGTTCTGAGCCAACAGTACACCCGGGAGCCTGTCAATGCCTCCCCTGGCAGGGAGGAATAGTGGATCCGGGCGGGGGAAAGCTATCTCTTCAGCGGCCCGGGGAAAGCGACCAGGTCGGTGCGGGTCTCGCCGTTCTCCGTGATGCGGGCAAGCGTATAGACCATCCCGTCCTTGCCGACGGCGATAGCATTGACGTAGAGGGGGCGCTGGCCGTTTTCGTAGAAGATGGCGCCGTTGTCGGTGTATTTGCCGGTCTCGATGTTGTAGGTGACCAGGTGCAGGTCTTCGAGGCCCTTGGCTTCGCCCATCGCGGTCTTGGACTTGCCGGCCAGGCGCTTGCCGTCAACGTAGATCGGGCCGCCGGTCAGGTAATGGATGGTCTTGCCGTCCGGGCCGAGCGCAAAGCCGAGGTAGCCGTAGCTGAACTGGTCGAACATGCCGCAGCGCTTGGAGGGCTCCGAGGTGATGCGGTCGAGCACCTCGATGCGCGGCACGCGCGGGTCGAACCGGAACAGGTAGCCGGAGTTGCCGTGCACGCCGTAGATCATCTTGTCGCTCGGGCGCCAGAAGGTCTGCCGCCAGTTGTAGCCCATGTGGCCCGGGCTGGTGGGATCGTAGAGGCCGAAGTAATCCTTCTTCATGTCCTCGCCTTCGACGGGCGCGACGCGTGTCGGTGGCCGGGTTGTAGCGGAAGATGGTGCCTTCCGAATCGGTGAAGTAGGCCGAGCCGTCGTCCTGGTCC
>CAVXLO010000005.1:0-29251 GCA_963762555.1 uncultured Verrucomicrobiae bacterium | reverse complement strand
CAGGGAGCGGTAATCGCGACCAGGCCCGCAAGACAGCCGTTCAGGATCATTGAGAAATCCGGCTTCTTCAGCAGCACCCACGCGGTCACCATCGCTCCGAGCGAACCGGTTGCAGCAGCCAGGTTGGTATTGACGAGGATGTGGGCGATCGCGCTGCCGTTCATCGCGGCCATCGTGGAACCGGGATTGAACCCGAACCAACCGAGCCAGAGGATCAGCACGCCCAGGGCGGCGGAAGTCATGTTGTGCCCTGGAATCGGCTGCACGCGGCCGCCCTTGCCATATTTGCCTATGCGCGGGCCAGCACGATGACCCCGCCAGTGCCGCCCAGCCGCCGACGGAGTGGACTACCGTTGATCCGGCGAAGTCACGGAAGTTGCCGAAGAAGGCCGCGAGCCCTTCTTTACCCGGAGTCGCGCCAAGGATGCCGCCGCCCCAGATCCAATGGCCGGTGATCGGATACATGAAGGCGACCAGAATGAAGCTGAACACGAGGAAGGCGATGAACTTGATGCGCTCAGCCACCGCACCCGAAACGATTGTCGCGGCGGTGCCGGCGAACACGAATTGGAAGAAGAATTTTGCCCAAAGCACGGTCGGGCGTCCAGCTAATCGCGCTATAAACGCCGCTATAAACGGCGGTGGAGAACGGATTCATGCCTCGTAACCCGCCCCCAGCGCCGGGGAATTGTCCGCGCCGCTCACGAAGAACAGGCCGCTGGTGCCGAACCAGTGGTTCCCGTCCCCGAACATCAATCCCCATCCCATGACCCAGAAGGAAATCGTCGAGGCGGCGAACACGATGAAGTTCTTCGTCAGGATGTTCACGCAGTTCTTGGCCCGGCAAAGACCGGACTCCACCAACGCAAACCCGGCATTCATCCAGAAGACCAGCATGGCGGTGACCAGCACCCAGACGGTGTCGAGGCCGACGCGCAGGTCGCTCTCCGGGCCGGCGGCAGCGCCCAGCTTCTCGACCAGATCGGCGTTGGGATGTTTGGCGGGAGCCGCGGCGCGGCGCGCTGGCGGCGGCGGCGACGGCTGGCGCGGTGGGCGCGTCCGCCGCCGCAAGTGGACCTGCAGCAGGCCAGATGACATGCGACTGAGATAGAATACTCGTTTCATCATAGCTCTTTGTATGTTAGTGTAGCATTGGTTGTGTTTTGGTCGGCAGCCCATCAGAGAGCCTTTTCCCCTTTCTCCTCAGTGCGGATGCGGATGGCTTCTTCGATGGGCGAGACGAAAACCTTGCCGTCGCCGATCTTGCCGGTCTTGGCGGCCTTGACAATCGCAGCGACCGCCGGGTCGAGTTGCTGGTCGTCCAGCACGACCTCGATTTTGATCTTCGGCAGGAAATCCACCGTGTACTCGCTGCCACGGTAGATTTCCGTGTGACCCTTTTGCCGGCCAAAGCCTTTGACTTCGGTCACCGTCATGCCGGTAATACCGATTTCGCCCAGGGCTTCCTTCACTTCCTCAAGCTTGAAAGGCTTGACTATCGCTTCGATCTTTTTCATCTGCTTCGATGCTGCTTCCGTTTCCTTAACCTGGTTCCACCGCTGGTCCCGGGTTTCTCCCGGACCGCAGGGCACTCGATTTGGTCGATGCTCCCGCCCTTAGCACTCACGGTGCCAGCCTGGCCGCTGAGCGTTTCAGATAAGCGGCATCGCCCTGCCATCAGGGGCTTTAGTGTGGATCTGGGGATAGCGACGGGTGACAAAGAAACCCGCCGGGATGGGGCGGCGAATTAAGCAGGCTGAATAAAAAAAGCCATGAACCAGGGCCGCGGCCAGCGCAGCATTCGCCACAGCAGGCACCCGGACGTTGACAATGGGCATGAATCCGCTAACGTTGCGTGCTCTGGATAATTGATTAGACCTTGATTTATGCCGAATACGAAGTCAGCCGAACGCCGCATGCGAAGCAGCACCCGCAAGAACCTGCACAATCGCATCATTAAGTCGCGTCTCAACACACTTGAGCGGGGTTACCTGGATCTCCTCGCCGGCGGCAAGAAGGACGACGCCGCCAAACAACTGCGAACGCTCAGCTCCGCCTTTGACAAGGCCGCCAAGTCGGGCGTCGTGCACCGCTCGGCCGCCAACCGCAAGAAGTCGCGCCTGGCGGTGCGCCTGGCCCGGGCCAAGTAAGTCACCCATCCCCTGCCCTCTGCGGCAGGTGACTTCAGGGGGCTGTCAGCCGTGGCAGGCCGAGGATCGGCCAAGGCCTTGGGCAGAATAAGCATTCGCAATACTGAGAAGGCCCCTGGCGCCCTGCCTTTACCCTTGCCATTCCCTGGGGTTGGCCTGGTGATACCCTGGACATACCCTGGTGTCATAGAAGGCCTGTTGAACGGGCGCCAAATGACCTGCTGACTGCCCCGGGTGCCAGGATCCACGCCCCACAGCATCAATGCTCCTAATGGCCATTCCAGCGGCTGCACTCAGAGCGTGCTGCCGCCAACCTTGATTGCTACAGGGGGTAGAGAGGCTTGAGCTATTGAGGATGCTCGTCCATCCGGGGCGGGAACAACGGGGAGCCGATCAAACCCATTCGAGCCAGGCGAAAGCGCAATCCCGTGCTCAGGCACCCAAAGCCGTACCGGATGCTTCGCCGGAGGTTAATCGAAGAGGCGTCGGGGAAGTACTTGGTCGGACAACTGACCTCGGCAATCGTGAAGCCATGCCAGAGGATTTGGGCCAGCATCTGGTTGTCGAACACGAAGTCGTCGGAGTTGCCAGCCAGATCGAGCCGCTCCAGGAGCTTTCGCGAGAAAGCCCGATAGCCGGTGTGGTATTCCGAGAGCTTGGCGCCGAGGAGAATGTTTTCGGCTAGCGTCAGGCACCGATTCGAGATGTATTTCCAGAGCGGCATTCCCCCGCGCAACGCGTAGCCCCCCAGGATTCGGCTGCCCAGCACGCACGGATGGAGCCCGTTCGCGATGATGGACACCATCGCCGGGATGAGCTTGGGCGTGTACTGGTAGTCGGGGTGAATCATGATGACGATGTCGGCCCCGGCCTCGATCGCGAGGCGGTAGCAGGTCTTTTGATTGCCCCCGTAGCCCCGGTTCACTTTGTGGACGTGGACCTGCACGCCTTCCAGGCTGCGCGCGACCGTCACCGTTTCGTCCCGGCTCCCGTCGTCCACGAGGATGATGTTGTCCACGATCTGCTGCTCGCGAACTTCGGCGTAAGTCTGGCGAAGCGTCCTGGCGGCATTATAGGCCGGCATCACCACCACTACTCTTTGGTCGCAATACATTTCGCTCGCAGAGGAGGATGCCCCACCGTATGCCGGTTTGAGAAGCTCAATTACCGCCTTGGCCCGGGTCTGCGCCTCCTGACGGTGTTTAAGCCGGCAAGCGCTAAGCGGGGGCCAGAGGCGCGGCGGGGAGATAGACCGCAAAACAGGTTCCCTTGCCCACTTGCGTGTGCACGTGCAGGGCGCCCCGGCTTTCCTTGATGAGGCGCTGGACGATATTCAATCCCAGGCCGGTGCCTTGCCGCCCGCCCTTAGTCGTGAAATACGCCTGGAAGACTTTCGGCAGAACTTCCGGCGGGATCCCGGGCCCTTCATCGCGGACGCACGCCATGAGCAGGGGCGGGCGATTCTCGAAATTCTCCACGTTCAGCAACCGGTCCTGCGGGCCATCCTTAAACGCAGCCAAGTCGAGTGGTTGCGGAAGGACGCGGCCGTCGATCTCGACTGAATGCGCCTGCGGGGTGCATTGGAGGGCATTGACGGCCAGGTTGAGCAGCACCTGGATAACGTCGGTGCCGTTCATGAGCACGCCGATGTCCTCCTCCAGCGGGCGCAAGGCGAACTGATTGTTCTGGAGGCTCGGGTGAACCTGGACCAGATGATTGAGGTCCGTGAGCAGTTGGTTGACGCCGATGCGCGGGGCGTCGTCGGACTGCCGGCGCAGGAAGCCCAGGTACCGGCGCGAAATCTCGATGCAGTTGGTCACCTGCCGGGTGATGGTCTTCAGCCGGTCCTTGATGAACTCCAAGTCTTCCAGTTCGAGCCGCGTCGCGTTGCCGATGCGCTGGTTCATGAGCTGGATGAAGCCGGAGATGACCGTGAGCGGCCCGTTGATGTCGTGAATGATGCTGGCGTAGATTTCGCCTCGGGTCTGTGCCATCTGCTCCCCGACCTTCTGGTCCTGCAACTCGCCCAGCAGTTGCTGCAGTTTCTCGGCATTGGTGTGGATTTCGCTCTCGAGCGTGCGCCGCTGCATGGCGTTGGCCACGGCGGCGCGCATGGTCGAGACGTCAAAGGGCTTATTGATGTAATCGCAGGCGCGCAACCGCAGCGCCTGACGCATAGTATCGGTCGTCTCAAACGCGGTCATCATCACCGCCTCGATGGACGGGTTGACGTACTTCAAACGTTCGAGCACCTCGATGCCGGACATGCCTGCCATTCGGATGTCCAGCACCGCCACGTCAATCCTGTTTTCCTGGGCCAGCTTGATCGCCTTGGCGCCGTCCTCGGCCAGGAGAATGTTATACTCGTCCTTGAAGATAACGCGCAGGGACTGCCGCGCCCCCTCCTCGTCATCAACAATCAACAACATGCCTTTGCGTCGGGGTGGCGCAAGCAACCGCGCTGGCGCGGCCCCCAAGTCCATGGGCAGAGTGCTTAGCATCGTCAAATGTAAAAGTCTGCAAATAATAGACTACCCGCTAAATCTGACAAACCCAGAGAACAGCGTCTCTTGTAACAGAACCCCGGTGGCTTACAAGAGGAAAGATAAAAAGGAAAGATTAAAAGCAGCTCTCGCAATCGTCGGGGCGCAACTCACGTTATCGGCCCTGGCCCCTGGGAGCGCCGGCATCCCTGCCGGCACCTTGCGACATCGCCCGATTTTAGGTAAACCCCAAAGTGTCCCGCGAGAGCACGCCGGCAGGGATGCCGGCGCTCCCAGGGGCCGATAACGTGAGTTGCGTCCCAATCGTCGGACGTCACGCCGGGTGAAACAGAACGCGCAACCGTCGGCGCGCCTCACGGGGGCGAAATCCCCGGGTTAGTCCCTCTCCAGCTCGCCCAGACCCTCTGGCCAGTAGTAACGTGGTTTGAACGTCGCTCTAACGTGGTTTTAACCCTGGAGGGTCAGGGAAGCGTCCAGGGGAAGGGAGATGCGTACCAGACCCGCGTGGCCGGACTTGGGTGCGACCACTTCCAGCTTCCCGCGATGGGTCTCGATGATTTTGCGGCTGACCGTCAACCCGAGGCCCAAGCCGACATTGCGCGTGGTGAAGAACGGCGACGAGGCTTTCTCCGCCGCTTCGGGGGTGAAGCCGGCGCCGTTGTCCTGCACTTCGATTTGGAGGCCTGGCAAGCCGTTGCCGTTGGATTCCGCATGCAGCCGAACGCCGACCTTCGGCTCGGCCGGGTTCGCCTGGAGGGCGTTGAGCATCACCTCCGCCAGCGCATGTTTGAGCGCGGCGCGATCGCCGGTGATAACGATCGGTCTAGCCGGGGCATCACATTTCAGTTGGGCCGCTTTGGCTGGGTGGTGTTTGCAGGCCTCTTCATAGGCCTCCTCAATCAAAGGCACGAGGGGAAATGCGTCCTGGGAAGCCAAAGCGTCCCGGGCCAGAAAGCGCATCTGATTGATCAAGCGGGTTACGCGCTTGACCCCATCGGCGAGGGCCAGGTTGAGGGAGCCGCGGAATTCCGGCATCTTTCCATTTGTCGGCGAGCAGTTGCTGGTGGGTGGAGAGCGGCACCATGGCGTTGCCGATCTCGTGAGTCAGGCGGTCGGCCATGGTCTTGGCCAGGCGCAAGTTGGCAGTCTCGATTTCCAGGCGCTGCAGTTGCTCGCTTTGGGTGAGGTCCTCGGCCATCAGCAGCGCGGAAGCCGGCAGGCCGGCCTGCTGTCGCTGGAAGGGGACGACGTTGACGTGATAAACGGTGCCCGGCGAATCTTCCGGCTCGTATTTGAAGCTGGAAATCGCCGCCCCGGTCTTGAGGACCTGATAGACCTTGGCGCCGAGGAGTTGGGGCAGATCGCTGAACTCCATCTCCCCGCTGCGGCGGTCGGCGCGGCAAAAGTATTTGCGGGCGGTCTTGTTCGCGTGAAGGATGGCCAGGTCGCGGCTGACGACGATGCAGGCGCTGCTGAGTTCGCGCAGGATATCCGCCATCATTTCGTGGTTGCCGGCCAACTGGTCGTGGAGCCAGATGTTCTTGATGGCCAGCCCCAATTGCTCGAGCAAGTGGAAGATCAGTTCCAGCTCGGCATTGACCAGCGGCTCGCCCGTGATACGCCCGTCAAAGACGGCGACGCCCAGGACGGTCTCCCGATCCAGGATGGGCACCGCCACCTGGGCGCCGAGCAACTCAAATTCCTTCTGGGTTTCGAGATCGTTGCGGGCCTCTTCGCCGGAACGCCGCAGGATGCGCCCGAGCCGGAAGAGATGTCCCCCAATGCCGGCCTCGAAGGACAGCTCGAAGTGTTGCAGCAACCCGGGAGACAAGCCGATGGCGCAGGCGGCGCGCAACCGGCGGCTCTCCGCCACCACCGGCGCGTTGCCGAACGAGGCTAACGGCTGGCGCAGGAAGACCGCCGCGCGATTGATGCTGAGAATCTCCCGCAGCAGGAGGAGGAATTGCTTCAGCATCCCTTCCGCATTGAGCGAGTGAGTCAGGATGCCCGAAAAGTCGCGCAGGACGCCCAGGGTCTGGGCGGCAGCCGGCGCGGTTGCCCGCTTCAGCGGCCTTCACCGCTTCCGGCGGCGGCGGTGGCACGGCGGGCGCCGTCGGGCGGGCGGCCGTGGCGTCGAGCCAAAGCCGATCCAGCAGCGCGGTCAGCATGCGCCCACGCACGGGCTTGGTCAGCACATGGCTTGCGCCTTGCAGGTAGGCCTCCTCCTCCCACTCCGACTGCTTGGCGCCCGTATAGAGGATGACCGGGCACCGTGGGCGCTTTGCGGCGCAGCTTCTCCAGGAACCAAATCCCCTGCACGCTGGTCAGTTCAACGTCCAGCGATGCAGGCATCGGCCAGGCCGTGCGCCAGCAGCGGTTCGGCCTCGTCAAGTCCGGTGCGAGCGATGACGCGGTAATGCTCGGGATTGACCGCCGCGCGGATCGCCTCCGCGAAATCCGGATGTTCCGCCAGAACCAATAAGGTCTTCATGGGGCTGTCTCTCCGTCCAAAGCGCTAAGCTTCTGGCGGCTGGTCTGCGCACACGACAAATCCACCTCGCGCATTAGGCGCAGCTTTTCGCCTTTTGGCAATCTTTAGATTGCCGTCTCGCCGGAGAAGATGGTTTCGGACTGCCACGTTCATTACCAGGTCATTCATAAGCCCGCCGACTGATAAACTTGATCGTGGCCAACAGAATAAGCACTTTCGGCAACCGGTTACAATGACGGGGAATACTGATTCCGGACTGGGACGAGTACGTACCCCGCCCCGGGGTTCTCCGGGAGGCGATCCGGAGCCGCAGATCGGCCAGGCGGCGCGGGAACGCTTACTCCGAGGAAATGAGCTTCTCCCAGAGCGTTTCGCTCAGCAGCACTTTTTGCAGGAAGTCGTGTTCATCCGGCGGCGGTGGCGCTTGGTCGGGATTGACGGGCAGGCGCATGGTGAAGGTCGTTCCCTGGCCCGTCCTCGCTCCGGGCGTCAATTCGCCCGCCGTGATGGTGCACGATGAAATAGCAGGCCATGAGGTGGATGCCGTATTCCATCGGGCTGTCGCTGCGGACTACGAACGGGTCGAATACCAGCCGCAACGCCTCCTTCGGCAGCCCCGGGCCGTTGTCGCTGACCTGCACCTGGACCTCCTGCTGTCGGCGCGGGCACCGTCCAGCAGCGCCGCCGACAGAGTCACCCGGCTGCCTGGCGGCAGGCTGGCCATCTCGTCCTTGAGCAGCAACTCGAACAGGCGGTAAAACTTGGGCTTGTCCACGTTCAACGCCGGGAGCGAAGTCGGGAATCTGGTTGTCCACCTCGATCTTCTTGGCGGCAAAGCCCTCCTTGAGCCGGCTGATCGTCGTCGGCGACGACCTCGTGCAGATGAACCCGGTCACCGAAATCGAATGCGGGCTTCTCCGAAGCTGTCCAGAGGTCCTTGAGCAGGTTGTTGATCTTCTCAATCTGGCCCTGGACGTTCTGGTAATACTCCTTCCAGAAATCCGGGTTGCGCAGGCCCTCCAGGTCCATCTTCTCCTCTTCCATCTTGGCCGGGGCGAGGTCGAGGAAGGTCTTCACCGCCACGAGCGCATTGCGGATATGGTGGCTCAGCCCGGCGGCCAGCAGGCCCAGGCTGACGATCCGGTCGGCGATCATCATGTTGTGCAGCACGGACATTTTCTCCCTCAGCAATTGGTCGCGCTCGCGCTGCACCATGAAGAACTCCAGGCCGCGCTTGAGCGTGTTCTCCAGTTGGGGCGGGTCCCAGGGCTTGGTCACGTACTTGTAGATCGCCCCGGTGTTGACGGCGGCGATGGCGGCGTCCATGTCGGCATACGCCGTGGCCAGGATGCGGATGATGCGCGGGCGGAGCTGGCGCGCCTTTTCCAGGAGCCAGACCCCCTTTTCCCCCGGCATCCGCTGGTCGGTCATCAGCAGGCCCGATTTCGTCCTTGTGCTGCTCCAGCAGCTTGAGCCCGTCCTGGGCGTTGGCGGCGGTGAGGATGCGAAACTGGTCCTGAAACGCCCGGGTGAAGTACTTCAGGGACTTCTCCTCGTCATCCACGTAGAGGATCGCAAACCGCTTGTAGTCGTAAAGATTCTGCATAAGGCGTCGCTTATCGTTCCATCTATTGTCACCCTTTGGCCGGAAACTCCAGCGTAAATTCGCAAAACTTGCCGGGCTCCGTCCGCACCGAGATGCGGCCTTCGCACTCCTGCACGATGCGGTAGCAGATGGCCAGCCCCAGCCCCATGCCCTTCGCCGACGTCCTTGGTGGTGAAGAACGGATCGAAGATCTTGTCCAGATGCTCCGCTTCGATGCCCGGACCGTTGTCCCGGACGAACAGGATGCTCTTGCCCGTTTCCAGGCGGCCTTCGATCCAGATCGTCGGCTGCTCGTCCACGAACGACTTTGCTCTTCAAGGCATCGAGCGAGTTCTGCAGCAGGTTGACCAGCACATGGATGAGCTTGTTCTTGTTGGCCCAGACGGTCTGATGCTCGGCCAGCCGTTCGCTCGATTCGCACCTGGTCCTTCCATTCGTTGCTCAGGAAGCGCAAGGCCGCGGCGACGACCTCCGCCACCTCCACCTGGTCCCGGCTTTCCGCCTCCGGATGCGTGAACATGCGCAGGTCGGAGACGATGGTCTTCACCCGCTTGATTCCCTCCTCCACGTCCTTCAGAGATCTCCTGCATATTCCTCCTGTTGTTCGGGGGCGAGGTACTTGCCCTTGTTGCGCAAGCGTGAACAGGCCGGTCGTGGCAAAGTTCAGCGGGTTGTTGATTTCATGGATGATGCCCGCGCTCATGCGGCCCAGCGAGGCCAGCTTCTCGGTCTGCACCAGCTGGGTTTCGGTTTCCTTGAGCTGCTCGATGGTGGACTCCAGCACCTGGTTCTGCTTGGAAACCTTGCGCTGGTATTGGTGGGATTCCACCAGGTTCTTGATGCGGACGTGAAGTTCGGTGGTCGAGAACGGCTTCGTCAGGAAATCGCTCGCGCCCGCCGACAAGGCGCCGAGCTTGGTTTCCTCATCGGCGCGCGCCGTCAGCAGGATAATGGGGATGCTCTGCGTCGGGCGTGTGCTCGCGGATTTCACGGCAGGCCTGCAACCCGTCCTTCTCCGGCATCATCATGTCCAGCAGGATGATGTCCGGCAGGAATTGGCTGGCCTTCTCAATCGCCTGCTGGCCGTCCACGGCTTCGAACACCTCGGTAATGCGCGCTCAACTGCGACTTGAGAAAGCGCAGCATGTCCGGCTCGTCATCCGCCACCAGCATGCGTGGGCAGGCTGCCATTGCGCGCCGGTTTCCACCGGCCGCAGCGATTCCTGCAAGCGGCGTCAGCGCGGGAAACAGTTCGGCGCGGCGGTACAGGTTGGCCAGCCATTCCTCGGAGGTAACGGTGCCCGCCATCGGCTGCCGTCCGGAGCCGATCTCGGCGCGGCTTCGGGCTGGGCGTTCTGCGCCGGCTCGGCCTTTTGATACGGCAGCGCCACCGTGAATGTGGTGCCCTTGCCTTCCTGGCTCTGCGACGGTGACCTCGCCACCCTGGATCTCCACCAGTTCCTTCACCAGCGCCAGGCCGATGCCGACGCCCTGGTACTTGCGCTTGGACGAGCCGTCCGCCTGCCAGAAGCGGTCGAACACATGCGGCAGGTTCTTCTCGGAGATGCCCATGCCCGTGTCGGCCACGGTCAGCACCAATTGCTCGCCCTGCTTGCTCCGCGCGCAACTCGACCCGGCCGCCGGCAGGGGTGAACTTCAGCGCATTGAAGACGAGGTTCAGCACGATCTTCTCCAGCTTGTCGCGGTCCGCCAGCACCGTCCCCAAGGTCGGAGTCCACGATGGTCTCCAGCCGCAGCCGTTTGTCATCGGCCACCTGGCGCGCGGCGCTGGCCAGGCCCTTGATGAACTCGGCCATTTCCAACGGTTCGCGCTTGACTTCCATGCGCCCGGACTCCAGCCGGACCAGGTCCAGCAGGTCGTTGATGAGCTTCAGCAGGCGCATCCCGTTGGAGTGCATGGTCGACCAGCATGTCGCGGGTTTCCTCGTCGAGCGACCGGTTGAAGCGGCGCAGCAGCGTTTCCAGCGGCGCCAGCAGCAACGTCAGCGGCGTGCGCAGTTCGTGGCTGATGTTGGCGAAGAAGCGGCTCTTGATCTGGTCCAATTCGCGCAGCTTCTGGTTGCTCTCCTCGAGGGCCTTCCGGTTCTCGTCCAGCTCGAAGCGCAGGGCAGAATTCGCGGAAGCGCAGGCGATTGAAGAAGTAGTTGCCGGTGACGACCGTGATTCCCGTCAGCACCAGGAAGTAAAAGTTATTGGCGATCATGTTCAGACCGTCAAGGGTCCCCTGGGCAGGCAGGCAAGGGAATACATCAGGAGCACGCTGAGGAATGCCAACAGGGATTCCCGAACACTCCAGTGTACCACCACGCTGACTGCGAGCAGGATTAGGTTCAGTCCGGCATAGTAAGGCGAGGCAGGTCCGTCGTAGGCCCCTGTGGGGCTTTTTCCCGCGTAGATCATCCAGGTGATGAAGAGAGCAGGCAGGAGCGCGATGGGCAGCCCAAGCAATCTGTAGTGTCTGCGCCCGAACGTGGTGGTGTGCAGAAACCAGAGCAACCCAACCAGCGCGGAGCAAACGAGACGCAGGATCAGGAAGAACGTTATCTGCGTCGAATAGACAAAGCAATCCAGCACAACTCCGACCGGCATCAAAAAAACAACCAGGGCACAGGCCACCCTCCCGGTCTTGATGCGCTCCTGTTGCTCATTGGCCAGGAAGGCGCCCCGGAATTCTGGCTCGGTCATTGACAGGCGGTTATGCACGCAGGGGCTTCCTCACTTCGATAAACACGTTCACTCCGGTGTCATCGCACCGGACGCAAACCGAATCGGGGTCTGCCTCCTGCGGCTTGAGCGAGCCCATTTGTGATCCAGTGCGGTAGATAAGGTGCCAGTCGAGCAGGTGCTCCATGCCGTGGCGCAGCGGGTTTGAGGGCTCGACGTTGGTAGCAATCAGCAACCCTCCCGGGGCTAGCCAGGCGTACATGATGTTCATGAGCCGCCGACAAATCTGGTCCGAGAGGTAATCGAACAAACCCGCGCAGTAAACCAAGTCGTATTGGCCCTTCGCCGACCGCTCGATGGTGCGGCCGCTCTCCTTCAGAATATTCTGGACTGATTTCCGGACGAACTGCACCGGGGCGACGCGCCCATGCTGCGCCATTTCGTGATTGAGCGCGTCACGAGTGAACTGGAGCGTTTCCTCGTTGAAATCGAGGAGAGTGATATGGGTGCGCCCGCTGATGGGCTGCTCGACTAGAAACTTCTGGACTTCCTGGGCGGGGCCGCAAGCGACGTTGAACACCCGCAAGTCCCGGCCCACCGCGTTGACGCGCGCGGTTTCTGTTGCCAGCCGGTCCACCAAGTAGCAAATGCGGTTGCGATGCGCCTGTGCCGGAGGCTGGCGCACGAACCACGTGTTGATCACCTTCGCGAAGAGCGAGGCCCCTTCCGGTGCGTTGCGCGCCATCATGTTCACCAGCTCGTAATCCCCGGCGTAGCCGAGTGGCTTGTAGAAGGCGCGGTGGGCAAAGGGCGCGCAGAGGACCCAGGAATGGAGCTGGCGCCGCATATAGCTCCGGTGCGCCGGCTTGAGTTCGTCCGGCAGCCGGCTGGCCACGGTTTCAAATTGTTCAAACAGGGCGTTCATCGCGCCGATCACAGGTTGGGCCGCTTCTTCCGCCAGCTCACGCTCGATACGCAGCCGATCCGCGGACGGCGAGGAACGCACACTCAACTCAAGCTGGTCGAGCCAGAGTTGGAGGTCCATAAAAAAGCTTTGCATATCCGCGACGATCAGCTTGTAGTCGGTACCTGACGCGGTAAAGTTTCTCCCACTCGTGCATGAAACCCGCGAACTGCTCGCGCAACTTCCCGTTCCGGGTGTCGCCGGGAGTGAACTCCACGTCCACCCAGGAGCCTTCATTCAATGCAGCCTCGCAAACGAGGGCCACGCCGGCATTAACCACGCCGCCGATAACCGCCCGCCCCGAATACAGAGTGCGATCATGCACGACGATGCGGAAATCGCTCAGGACTTCGGACAGGCGGAGGACAGTCGCAGCGTTGTAGATCTCGAACACCACAGCAAAGCGCGTCAGCCGCAGCAGGCTCGCGCGAATCTCAACCCCCTGGTTGGTCTGGCAGATCACCAGACTATCCTTTACGTCCGAATCATTCATGATCATCTGTTCCGCTGCTTTCCATCTGAAACACTGCGCAAGTCTTGTCCTGTCTGGTGCAAAACGCAGCCAGCCACGGCACCCCGCGCTACGGACTTAGAACATTTTTCGGGCCAGTTACCAGACAAAAACCAAGCCGCAGGCAAAAAACGCCCGCTCCCGCGCCTCCCGCCCGCGCCACCTCCGGGAACGCCAATCCAAATCTTCAAACCACGCGCATTCTTAATGGTGCCAACCAATTTGTCGAGCAGAGTGTAGCAAAGGAAGCCCCCTGACAGGAAGAATTCGCGACGGCCGCTAACCCCTTGGAAGTCCAAGTTTTAACTTGGACAGTGCCGTTGGTGGCCACGCTCCGACCAAGGGGTTCCTCGCTGTTTCCAGTGGAACAGGATTTCACATTCAGGGTCATCTCAAGGGTCTGCCCCGGCGCTCGCCATTGGGCGTCTCGGCGACGCATCCGAATCCAGTCTGGCACCCCAAAGAGTCGAGCCTCCGGCTCCCAGTTCCTCCCATCCTGCACCTATTCCTCTAAACCTGCACCAGACCCTCCCAGGGAGCCTCAGGGTAGTCTCGGGGGAGCCTCAGGGTAGCCTCAGGGTAGTCCCCGAGCCTTCCCGTCCATAGTTTTTTTCATTTTGTTTGCAGGTGCAAGGTGGCGAAAATTGAGCCCCGTTTTTTGAGTGTTTCCATGTACAGGTCTTCGTTATCCGGGGTGCGCTCTTGCCAGCACTTGTGCAGGATGCGAATCCATTTGTAAGCCAGCGCCCGAATGATGGTGTGTTACTTTTTTGCCCTTGTCCGTGCAGTACTGCACATAGTTGCGCGCCCACTGGCAGTGGGTGACCGAGAGGCGGCTAAACTCGTGAAAGGTCTGCCGGTCAAACTTGGGACAAGCCGCGCGCGCATACACGACTCGGCTTTTGCCGCTGCTCTTGGTCACCGGAGCCACGCCGGTGAAGCTCTGCACGTTGAGGGCCGCCGCATAGCGAGAGCGGTCGGTGCCAAAGAAGGCCAAGAGTCGAGGTGCCAGCGCGGGGCCCGCGCCGGGTAAGCCGGTGAAGATCTTGACCTCCGGATGGGCGTCGAAGACTCGCCGGATGCGCTGATCGTATTTCTTAATGACCGGATCGAGCGCCTGAATGAGCCCAACGTACATCTGGGTCAAGCGACTCCCGCTCTCGACCAGGGCCTCGTCGGTGGTCAGGGCCTGGGATTTCTCCGCCAGGGCCAAGACGCGCTCAAGCACCTCGGGGCTGCGAACATTGTGGCCGTAATAGAAGCTTCTGAGGGTGCTCGGCTTGGCCTGCTGGAGTCCGCAAAGGTGGGCCATTTGAGCAATAGATTACCCGCCAGGCGGGAGCTCAGGTTGCCGCTGGTCAGCTCCAGGGCTTGGGGATAATACTCCTTGAGGTTAGCGCCCAGGGCCTGGACATGGGTGGTGCGCAAATTCACGGCCTTGCGCCGGTCTTCGACCAGGCGCCCCAAGAGGCGGGTTTCGACCGTGTCGGGGTTGAAGCGGTGAAGCCGATCCTGGTGCTTGGTGAGAATCTCCAGGATTTGGCCGGCGTCCAGCGGGTCGCTTTTGGCGCCGCTGGATTTGAAGGCCCTCCCGGTATTTAGCGACGGTGGTGGGGTGGATGGGGTAGAGGACCAGGAACTCATAGGCCATCCAGCCATGAATCAAGGCTCCCCGGGACTGTCGAGCCCCACCGCGATCGGCCGGCCGCCGAAGCGCTCGCGCAGCTTGGCCACCCAGGGGCCAAGCACGTGGGGTTTCTGCTCCAGCGTGCCGGTCTCGATTTTACTCTGGCCGACCACCTGCAGGTGGAAGGCGTGTACTCCGCTGTCCGCCCAGTCAAGGGCCAGAAAGGCCGCAAACTCTTCGGCGGGGTTCGGTTCGGTGTGGTGCTTTAATTTAGGTTTCATTGGTTTGCTTCAAAAACGCGCTGGCTGATCCTGGGCGAAGGGCTTATAGAGAGACCTGCTTAGCGAAGCGGTCCGCCACTCAGTATTCGTTAAGGACCAGCGCGTCGCCCGGCTCGAAGGACTACCCTGAGTCATCGAGTGACTAGCCTCGGTATTCGTAGCCGGGCGATGCGTGTTTTCCCGGTCAGGGGAAAGGGTATGGCCGTTCATGCCAAGAGATTTTTCGCGCTGTAGAGCTGTCCCACAGAAGCTGCGGGGAGCAAACCCTGCGCAGTCGGCTCCATGAATAACTCTGGGGGAACTATAAGCCTCAGGGTGGCTTCGGGGTGCCTACCGGTTGGCTACCAGTTGGCCTCAGGGTGGCTTCGGGGTGGCCTCGGGGGCAGCCCCGGGACGCTATTCCGCCCGTTCCGCCGAAAACAGCGAGAACCGACCAAGGCAACCTAAAGCTTGAATTCCCAAGCACTTAACGAATTGGCGCGGCCGCGTCAATACCCAGATCTTTGGATCTGGAATGCGGATTTGGCGTTGCCGCAACGAAGGCGCGCCGTCAAGACCCAAAGCATCGGTGGCTCCGCAACCGCCTGGCAGCCAATGGGATGCGCGAAAACGGTTGCGCGGACGCTCTGGCAACGATAATTATTCTTCACCATCAGCGACAATTAAAAGTCACCAGTGACGCCGGGCAAGTTTGTTCACTACCCGGTGACCCATCTCCTGCCACCCACCATGCCCTCGCTCAGCCCTCTCCGAGCTGTCCGCAGGGGTGGACTCAGAGGGCGGCGACCGCAGAGGGGCCAGAAGCTCGTCTTTTTGGGGAGCCAACTTGGGCTGGAAGTAATGTTGGCACTGGTTGTGCTGCGGCCGCTAAGCGTTCCGACCGCACTCTTGGGGCCCATGACCGCTGAGGGCGGGTGCTCGATACTGGTTATGGTGGTGATGGATGTCTCGAACTGAGACAGACGCAAACAAAGCCGGGACAGGACGATCGGGAAACGGATGGTGCAGTTAACAGCGACCGAACAACTATGAATGCCAGACGAAACACGCAGTGTGCGGTTGCTCTTGTGGCAGCCTTGGCTTGTTGCCCACTAGCAGCGCACGCCGTGGGCTATCGAATGCCAAACCAGGATCCGGAGGCAATTGCCCGCGGCAACGCCTTCGTAGCCACCGCCGACAACCCCTCCGCCATCTATTACAACCCCGCCGGCATCACTCAACTGCAAGGCAACAACGTTGAGGCCGGCTTGTATGTCGTCACGGGGGGCTACACTTACGAGTCTCCTGCTGGCGTCAAGGTGGACGCCAAATCTCAGTTTGTGCCGGTTCCCCAGCTCTATTACGCCTTTTCGCCAGAGAACCTGCCACTTTCCTTTGGCTTGGGCGTCTATGCTCCCTATGGATTGTCTCTGGATTGGGGTCAGAACACTCCCTTCCGAACAGTCGCGGAAAAGGGTGCCCTCACCTATCTCACTATCAACCCAGTGGTCGCCTGGAAAATCCTGCCGACCCTTTCGGTCGCCGCCGGCCCGACGATCAATTATTCGAGTGCGGACTTCACGCAGGGGATCGGATTTGTGCCAAATGACACATTCCGGCTCCAGGGAGACGGCTGGGATTATGGCTTTAACGCGGGTGGACGCTGGCAGCCCATTGTGAAATTGGCGTTTGGCATCAACTACCGCTCCACTACCACGGTGGATTACAACGGAACCGGAGAGACAATCATCCCGGGGATCTTTAGCGGAACAACCCCCGCCAATGCGTCCATCAAATTCCCACAGTTTGTCGTCGGGGATGTTCTTCCGCCCCACCGAGAAGTGGAACCTGGAGTTCGACCTCGACTGGACGGATTGGCACAGCGTTAAGCAAATCTCCATCAACTCCCCAGCCGGCAGCACGCCCATGCTCCTGAATTACAGGTCAAGCTTCACTTACGAGTTTGGGGTTACCCGCCAACTCGGCAAGGGTTACTGGGCGAGCCTCGGCTATTTCTATAGCGAGAACTCCAGCCCTGACCACGATTTTACCCCCATCATCCCCGACACCAACCTTCATCTGGGCGGCATCGGGTTTGGTTACAAAGGCAAGAACTGGGATTTGGCCATAGCCTACCAGTTCGGTTATTGCCCCGAAAGGACCGTGAGCGGTGACGTGACCTACTCGTCGGCCAACGGCACCTACAAGGTATTCAACAACGCTGTCAACCTGTCGGCCACCTTCAAGTTCTAGCCGTAGCCCCGTTGAGTTCGCCCTGGGTTCGGTTTGGCAGGGAGACCGAACGCGCCGCCGCCCGTCCCAAAGCGGCGCGTTCTCACGATCTTCAGCCCTCGCATCGGTGCTAAAGCCGACAGCACCCTATTCTTCTTGCCGTTCGGAGGAGCTGGGCAACACGCCGTTAGGTCGGCGGCTACCACTGGAAGGGCCGGCTAGGCGAGTGCCGCCGGATTCAGCATGCTTTCCAAGTCGATCTCTATTTCTTTGATCCAGTTCTGGATCCAGGATTTCGTCACGGCGGGACTGGTCGTCAGGCTGTGGTGCGCCTGGATCGTCAAACTCAGACGGTTCTGGAAAGTTACCAGCGGCCGTGACCAGTTGGCACTTGAAGACCGGCGGACAGAACAGCCAGGCCCCCAGGCAATCGGACGCCGCAATCTTCTTCTCCGGGTCCCAGTCGCCCAGGTTCGAAAACGCGCCCAGGTTCCATGGGAAATACCCAGCTCTTTGGCGACAATGTACTCCCTCATCCCCCCAGTCGTGTAACGGCCGAGCAGGTAGATCCGCCAGTTGGCCCAATGCTCCCCGGTGTTCAGGGCAGCATAGATATTTCGGTGGATATCCTGCACCGTCTCATCGGACCGAACCCTCACACCCACGTAACTCGTGTGCACGTCGGTATCCCGGCCCCGGTCCACCTTGCCTCGTATGTTGATCGGAATCATCCAGGGCACCACGGAAGACTGGTCTTCGAGACACGGCCGAATCGCCTTGGTCAGGTGCTTCAGGAGGAAGGAATTCACTGTCACCCCGGTCTTGCGGCACACGCGCTTTATCTGCGTGGTGGCGGCTTCATCGAAGACATGCCAGGCATAGGCCTGCGCGGGCCGGGAGCCGCCGCCCGGCCCCTCCCTCGATCCAGCGGCCCCCATTTGATCCGGTGGCGTGGGGCCACGTATTTAGGAATCGTGCGCAACAGGTCCGACCAGGATGGTGACAGCGGGTGCTTAATCTGCGGCAGGCGGTCCAGCGTGGCCCCTCTCCGCCTGAGCAGCTCCGCCAAGCCGCCAATCCCGTCCACATGCGTATGGGGAAGAAAGATCCACTCCGGCTCCTTTGCGCCGTCGGGGACCCGCCCAAAACGAATGCCAATGAAGTCGCCGAGTCGCTCAACGGCGACGAACCAAGCGGCTATGGGGTCAGTCGCTTTCTCAGGCATACGCCATTGTTCTCGTCTTATGCATTCAGGACTTCCTGGTAAGGAAATAAAAGACAACAATTCCACAGGGTGCTTTTACAGCAGGCAAAGTGCCAAAATAGCTGATTGCCGGCCACTTAAGCGGCTGACCAAGCCATCCTCTCCACCCCGGGTGGCTCAGAAACCAACCCATTGGGCACCGAAGCCCGCTCTGGGCGTTGCGAAAACCCTGGCCATCTGCTGACTCGGACTCCACCCTATTTGCCGAAAGCCGCCACCTCAACCTGTGAGCCCACCTCTGCTGCCGAGCCGCCTGCGGAGGCCGGATTGGGCGCTGGCCGGTCCAGCAAATCTTCGTGAACCCTGCGAAAATGGCAGCCCAGAATGGCCAGGCCGAGGAAGTTCTGCACCGATTCCGGCTTTCGGAAGCAGGTCCAGAGGAACACCCGCCAAAAGTGACCCCTGCCCTTCCGGACCAATCCCAGCCAGACAAAGCACCGGAGCACGGCCAGCAGCACGTCGGGCGTAAGCGGAGGCTTCTCCTCCGGCTCCTTGAGCTCCGCCAGCAGGTTCCTGACGCGATTGTAGTAATTCTCCGGTTGATAGAGCGCCTTCACCAACGCGCGATAGTTATTCCGCAGAGTCTCCCGGTCCATGCGCGTAATGATGTTCGTGTTGTCCAACACATTGTTTCCCGTGAAGTCGCCCGTGAGCCGGCCCTCCCGCTGCAACCGCTTAAAAAGGTCAGTGCCCAACGGGGCTTGCAGGATGCCAACCATCGCCATCACGATGCCGCTGTTCTGGATCAACTCATACTGCCGGCGGAAAATATCCGGGGGATCGCTATCAAAGCCGACGATGAACCCCCTGAACCTGCAAACCATTCCTCTGCAACCGGCGTATCTGCTCGGGCAGGTTCCGGCGGAGATTCTGTTTCTTGTTGCATTCGGCCAAGCTGTCATCGTCCGGGGTCTCAATTCCGATGAAGACCCAGTCGAAGCCCGCTTTATACATCAGGTCCATCAGTTCCTGGTCGTCGGCCAGGTTCATGGTGATCTGGGTGTGGAACGAGATGCCCCGCTTGCCCTTCTTCCACTGGATGATCGCCGGCAACAGCTCTTCCTTGAGGCAGGCCGGTTCGCCATCAGGTTGTCGTCCACAAATAGACCTTTACCCCGCCAGCCCGGTGCGGTAGAGGCTGTCCAGCTCGGCGATGGTCTGTGCCGCGGTCTTGAAGCGCGGGCGGCGTCCAAAGAGCTCGTGACATCGCAAAAATCGCACTGGTATGGGCACCCGCGGGAGAACTGCACGCTCAGCGCCGCGTAGTGGCTGGTCGCGAGCAATTGGTAGGCCGGGAGGGGGGAGGTCCGCACATCGGCAAATCGAGTCGTGGAATAGCGCCGCTTCGCTTCTCCCTTCGCCAGGTCGGCCAGAAACCCGGGCAGTGTCACTCCGCCTCGTTGAGCACCAAGTGGTCAACGTCGCTGAAGTCAGCCAATCCGCTGGTGAACAAAGGTCCGCCCGCTACCACCTTCACCCCGGCCTGCTTGCAACGCTCGACGACCCGGCGCGCCAATCCTGCTGGACGCTCATCGCGCTCAGGAACACGTAGTCCGCCCAGGCCAAGTCCTCCTCCGGCAGAGGTCCCACGTTCAGATCCCGCAATCGCTGCTCAAACTCCGGCGGCAGCATCGCGGCAACCGTCAGCAGACCAAGCGGTGGCGAGTAGGCCCGCTTGCCGAAAAACCGCAACGCATGCGTCAGGCTCCAAAAGGTTTGCGGAACCTCTGGATAAACCAGCAGGATCTTCAGTGGCATCATGCTTCGGCTATTGGTTAGGCGATTTGCGCCTACTTTCCCCGAACGCCAGGCTATTGTCCAGCCTTCTCTCGGAATTCAGAAGCGCAGGCCCACAGTCACCAGCACCGCGTGGCTGATGAAATCATACGTGCCGTTGGCGTTTTGGTTGTCGATGGTTCCCGATATGGCTGAGGGGCTGCTGCCGGTCACCGTGTGTGGCGGGCCATACCCAAACTGGTAAGCCACGTCAACATCCAGATGTTTGCCCTTATGCCCGGCGCCCACGCTGAAGAAATGCCGATCCACATCCGCCGCCAGAGGGGTGTAGTAGGCATCTGGAACCGAGGTCTCGTTATAAACGTAGCCCGCGCTGACGTGCCAGCCGTTGTCAAAGTACCGCGTCACGCCGAACTCGTACATCCAACTCCGCTGCCAGTCCAGTGTTTCCACAATGTCTGACGGCACCACGCTTTCCTAGCCGTCCGGTGGGCCCGGTTGGTGAATGGTGATCGTTCCGAAACTGCTCCAATCCGTGTAGTCCGCATCAAACTCCAGGTTCCATTTTGGCGTGGGCCGGTACGAGATGCCCAACCACTGCGCCCAATGGGAAAGTGAGGGCATCTGCGCGGAGCGCTGCGTGAGCGGCGGGGAAGGAGGACGTTCGAAAGTGGTCTGGCCTGCGAAGTTAAGAGTCGCCGAACTGTGGAAGGCGGCGCCGAGGGAAACCTTCTCATACGGCTGCCAGAGAATCCCCAGGTTGTAGCCCGCGCTCCAGCCATCCCCCTTAAAGCGGAAAAAGTCCGGATCGAGATGATTGTTGTTTGGGCGGGCACGCAGGGCCCCTCCAGTCAATCTTCGCGTAATTCACCGCCGCGCCAGCGCCGATTGACAAGTTGGGCCCCAACTTCAAAGCCATGACGGGGTTGATCGTCAGAGTAGGTCAGCGCGCCCTTGGTGGCGACGGTGCGAAAACCGGTATCCTGCGGCCAGCTCACGTCTCCGCCATAAGGCGCATAAACACCCAGCCCAAAGCTCAGGGGCAAACCTCCGGAGCGTAGGCGTAGAAGAACTGAGGCACCGCCGCCCAGTTGTCCTCGATGTGGTAGGTGGTGCCGCCGTTACTCTGCGCTGCTTGGGGGACGAAATCTCGGGTCCAGATAGATCCCATACAGCCCGGCACGAACATTGCTGCCGTGAAGCTGTGCAATGCCGGCGGGGTTGTAGTAAATTGCCGACGCATTATCCGCGGTTGCGACAAAGGCTTCGCCGCGCGCGGTCGCAAAGGCATCCTGATCGGCCAACCGAAAGCCGTTGGCGAGGACGCTCGAAGTCCAAAGCCCTGAAACCAACGTTAGGAGGACACGCCGCGTAATGCGCCTCTTCGTGATCATCAAATCATCAGCTCGAGCAATTGGACTAAAGGCCCAGATAGGCACGGAAACGGCGCTTAAGCAAGCAAGTTTCTCGCCGTTTGGTGTATTGACGGCAGTAGAGCGCTTGCCGAGCCGAGCATTCGGGTGTGACGGCGTTGCCTCGCGCTCTGCGTCCCATCTTTACTTTCGACCGACATGAGGCAGAGTGGCGCAGTGAAGACTTTGGCTCGACTGATAGTGTTCGTCTTGTTCTGCGGACCGGCCGTTCTTCCCGCACAGAGTGCATTCAGCACCCTCTACATTTTCGGTGATGGGGTTTCCACCACGACCGACAACCCATTTGCTGGCGCCCTTTACCACGGGCTGCGACGTTCCAACGGCAGGGTTTGGGTTGAGGTCCTGGCGCAGCGCCAAGGGCTTCCTGACAACACGATTACCAATGTGGTCTGGTCGTACTCCAGCAATAATTGGTCGTACTTCGGCCAATACAGCAGTCTCCTGACGCAGAATGTCAGCAGCTTCACCGCGCCCACGAATGCGAGCAGCGCGCTGTTCGTAGTCTGGGTCAACAATGCCGACTTTGTATATGACATGACCCACTCCGCGCTGGGGGACGTGGCGGCATGGACCAGCGCCATCAATCAGTCTTTGTCAAACCATTGGAACGCCGTTACGAACCTTTACTATGCCAAGGGCGCGCGCACGCTCGTCATGCCCAACGCGGTGGACGTGACCGAGATTCCGGCCTACGCCAACCTGTCTGCCACCAACAAAAGCTTCGTTCGCCAGCGAGTGATTGACTTCAACACCGCGTTTGCCGCCATGCTGAACCAGGCAAGCGCCACGCTGCCCGGCATTAAGATCTTTGTCCCGGACATGTTCACCCTGCTGGACTACATACTGGCTCACGCAGCCGACTACGGGATGACTAATGCCCTGTACCAGGGGCAGATCGTTGATGCCTTGGACGACCCTTCCCTGAGTGACGTATCCCTGAAAGGCCCCGGCGCAAATTACGTCTTTTGGGATGATATGGATCCGACCGCGAAGGCACACGAGGTGATCGCCAATTACGTTCAGCAGCTTATTTCCCCGGTGCAAATCGGGAATCTCACTTCGCTCGCGGGCAGCAACCGGTTGAACGTGGTCAACCTGCCGCTTGGTCTCGACGGTTTCGTGGACGGCAAGGCGCACCCCGTGCTCGGCGATTGGACCTCCGTGACCAATGTCACCAGCACGACCGCCGCGCAGGCCATCTTTGTCCCAGCCTCCGGCCCGCAGCAGTACTACCGATTGCGGTTCCCCTTCACCTGGGTCTGGCCATAGCCAGGCGATCGCCGCCAGCCTCGAATTGGCCCTCCTTTTTGCCCCTTTCTTCTTGCTTTCCTGGCCAGTCTGGCATTAAATGTAGTTCCAGATCACTTAATCAAGCGGGCATTGTCAGAGAAAGGCACAGCAGTCTATGAAAACGATGAGCCTGATGGTGGCAATCCAAGGGGTTTCAATCTGTCTCACTCTAACCAACCCGAGCGTCAGCTTCGCACAGAGCTCGACCCCTCCATCGCTGACCAACACCGCCGTACCGGTCGTCACCATCCGGGCCACTGACCCGGTGGCCACCTGGTCCGGCAACCCCGGTGTCTTTACCGTTCTTAGGTCCGGCAACCCGATACCCGCCCTGAACGTGTACTGCCAGATCGCCGGGTCAGCCTCCAACGGCAAAGATTATGGCATGATCTCCAGCTTCGTGCAGATTCCCAGCGGCGTGCTGTCGGCGGACGTTGTCATCCGCCCGATTAATGGCGGCCAAACGACAACCGAAACGGTGGTGCTCACCTTGACGAACTCGCCGCTAATGGGGCCGCTAACCCCTGTCAACTACGCCATCGGCAGGCCCAGTAGCGCCACCGTCTATATCGGGCCCGGCCCGGTCACCAACATGCCGCCGGCAGTCAGCATTGCCGCTCCGCCAAACGGCGCCGTGTTCTTTACGCCGGCGAACATCCCGATTGTCGCCGCAGCTAAGGACCTGGACGGGTTCGTCACCAGTGTGGAATTCTTCGCTGACAACCGCAGTCTGGGCGTGGTCACCAACCCCGTCACCATACTGCCTCCCATGCTGACCCCTGTGGCCGCCCTGCCGCCAATGCCGCCGTTCCGACCGTTCGTGCTGGTCTGGAGCAATGCCCCGGTCGGCCCTCATGTCCTCACCGCCAAGGCCACCGACAACAGTGGCGCATCTACCCTTTCCGATCGGGTCAACATCGCTGTCAACCCTCTCCCGCCACCGCCGCCCACCAATTTCCCGCCCGTGGTGCGCATCACCAGCCCCCCCAACAACTCCGTCTTCCGCTCGCCGCTCAACCTCCCGATCTACGCCTATGCGGCCGACCGGAATGGCTATGTGACGCGCGTCGAATTCTTTGCCGGCACGAACGACCTGGGCCCGGGCACCGCGTCGTCCCGCCCCCCAATACGGGCACACTTCCGGTCCCTTCGCCCATTCGTCTCACCAATCTCTGGCTGCTGGTCTGGACCAACCCCCCGGAGGGCACCTATCCGCTTACAGCAGTCGCGGCCGACAACGGCGGTGCCACCGCTGTCTCGGACGCCGTCAACGTCACCATCCTCCAGCCACTGCCACCGCCGACCGTTACCAACGTCGTCGGCATTGTCGCGACCCAGCCCGTCGCCATCGAAGGCACCAACTGTTGGCCGTGGCTTGGCCTGGCTGCTTGCACCCCCACCTGGGATAACTGGACCGCCTCGATCGCCGTTTGCCGTTACTTCACCAACTGCGGTCCCAGGAACGCCATTTTCACCGTCCGCCGCCTCGGCAGCACCAACAGTGACTTAACCGTCACCTACGCCACCGGCGGCACAGCCAGCAACGGCGTTGACTATGTCACCCTGCCTGGCACGGTTACCATCCCGGCCGGCCAGCGCGCAGCGATGATTACGGTCGTGCCCATTGATGACGGCCCGCCCGACATCACCAGCACCGTAGTTCTCAAGCTCACCCCTTCGTCCACATACCTGGTTGACCGACAGCACGGCTCAGCGGCTGCGATTATCCTCGATGGCCGGATGCCGCCACCGGTGGCCAGCAGGCTGCCGGATGGCTGTTTCCATATCCGTATGACCGGCCCTGACGGCGCCTGGTGCCGGATCGAATCCACCAGCGACCTGCGCAACTGGACCCCCATCTGCACCAACCAGGTCTTTGCCGGCGCACTTGATTTCGTTGATCCCGGCGCGCAAGCGGACCAACTCCGCTTCTACCGCGCCGTGCCCGAAGCCGACGCGCCGTAATCCGCATTCTTCACACGCTGATTGAAACGGTCGCACTGTGCCGCGTGAGGGCACGCGGCCTACAGGCGGTAGCGCTCGTTGTAGGCGGCGTGCCCTCACGCGGCGCGGTGGAGAGCGGACAATCCATGTCCGACCTCACCCTTCCCGGGCCGCTTTCGATCATTTCCCCCTTGGTGCTTTGGATTTGTTTCGGACTTCGGCTTTCGGCTTTCGGATTTGGCCGACCGGCCTGTTGATACTGTCCAGACATTCCCACCGGCCACACCCGTTTCCTTTTCCTGTTGTCGCCAAGGCGAAAACGGGTTAGCCTTCGCCATTCCGTGACAGCGCAACGCATGTATAACCGCCCGGACAACCGTTACCATCGCCCTCGTGAGCTTCAGGCCGCTTGATGAATAAGCCCGCCAAAATCGAAGAGGCCTGGGAGCGGTTAACCTTCTCCAACGTGCTGCGCGATTGTCTGACCTGCGGCCTCCTGCTCATAGACGACCAACAGCACGTGACCGCGTTGTCCGACCACGCCAGACGGCTGCTCGGCCTGGCCCCGGGCGAGGCGCGGCTGCCGGCCCTCGAGGAGTTGCCAGCGGCGCTCCGGTCAATCATTCATGCCGCCCTGGCTTCGGGCCAAGCCCAGAGCGACTGCCAGATCGAGTCGAAGATCGGCGGCAGCCAGCGGGTGACCCTCCATGTCAACGCGGTCCCCTTGCAGCCCGGTCGGAAGGACTCGGCTGTTGTAGTCGTTCTCAACGACCTGACCCCGACCCGCCAGCTTGAAGGCAACCTCGACCAACTCGACCGCCTGGCCAATATCGGCACCCTGGCCGCCGCCATGGCGCACGAGATCAAGAACGCCCTCGTCGCCGGCAAGACCTTCATTGACCTTCTGCTTGAGAGGAACCAGGACGCCGAGCTCGTGGATGTTGTGCGCCGCGAGGTGAGCCGCATTGACGCTATCGTCACCCGGATGCTCAGGTTTGCGCGCCCGACCAGGCCGACGTTCAGCACGGTCCGCCTCCACGAGGTCCTGGATAACTCGCTGCGCCTGGTCCAGGCCCAACTCGAAGGCAAACTGATCTCGCTGAATCGGTCGTTCCGGGCCGACCCAGATTTGGTTCAGGGCGATGACGGCCAGTTGCAACAAGCCTTCGTGAACCTGTTCCTCAATGCCCTCGAAGCGATGGGGCCAAACGGCACCCTCTCCGTTAGCACCGACACTATCGCGCCCGGCCCACCGTCAGCCGGCCCAACCGACCCGCCGCAACCGCCGCAGCTTCGGGTGACCGTCAAAGACGATGGCGCAGGCATTCCGCCGGAGAGTCTGGAGCGCCTCTTCGAGCCCTTCTTCACCACCAAGCCCAGCGGCACCGGGCTTGGCCTGCCCATCACCCGGCGCATCGTCCTCCAGCATCACGGCACCATCAGTGTCCAAAGCCAGCCCGGGCAGGGCACGGCCTTCCAAATCCTCCTGCCGTCTGTTGACCTCGAGGAAGCTCGTCTCGGGGGTTCTCTACCGGGGCGCAGGCTCAAATCCGAAACCCGAATCTCGAAGCCCGAAACAAATTCAAAATCCCAGTAGCTGCAATGTCCAAAACCTCCCCACGCGAGGCTGTTTCGATCATTTCCCCGTTGGGCTTTCGGATTTGTTTCGGACTTCGGACTTCGTACTTCGGATTTATCCCTCGCGCAGAGTTGGCGCTAAAGCCCATGCCTTCCGCCTGGTTGACTCCGCCGCCTCCCCTGCCCCACCATGCCCCCATGCGCCCCTGCACGCTCGGCATCCTGAGCGACATCCATTACGCCGGCCCCGCCGAACAAGCCCGTGGCCACGATTACGAGCTGCGGGCCATCCCCAATCCCCGTGGCTGCGTGCCTTCGCTCGTGCGTTCCGTCACTACATCTGGCTGCGCGAGCCGATGGGCAAGAACCATCTCCTCGACCAGTTCCTGGCGCGGCCCGGCTTCCGACTACCTCATTGCCAACGGCGATTACTCCTCCAACACGGCCTTCGTCGGTGCTGAGCGACGATGCCGCCTGCCAAAGCGCGCTGGAATGCCTGGGAAACTCCGCCAGCGATTCGGCGCCAACCTCCGCGCCAACTTCGGCGACCACGAGCTGGGCAAAACTCACCATGTTCGGCGGCAACGGCGGCATGCGCCTGGCCAGTTGGCGCCGCGCCCGGGAGGAACTGGGTTTGGACCCCTTCTGGCGGCTCGAAATCGGCAGTTACGTCCTGCTGGGTTCGTCTCCACGCTGGTGGCCCTGCCTGTGTTCGAGGCCGACACGCTGCCCGCCGAACGTCCCGAGTGGGAGCGCCTGCGCGCCGAACATCTGGCCGAGATTCGCCGCGCCTTCGACGCCTTGCAGCCCGCCAGCGCGTCCTGCTCTTCTGCCATGACCCGACCGCCCTGCCCTTCCTCTGGCGCGAGGACGCCTCCGCGCCCGGCTCCCGCAAATCGAGCAGACGATATCGGCCACCTGCACTCCAACCTTGTGTTTTGGCAAAGCCGGCTGCTGGCCGGGATGCCGCCCATTCGCTTCCTTGGCCACTCTGTGCAGCGCTTGAGCACCGCTTTGAGCCAGGCCCGCCTGTGGCGCCCATTCCACGTCCGCCTCTGCCCCGCGCTCGCCGGCATCCAGCTCCTCAAAGACGGCGGCTACTGCACCATCGAACTCGACCCCGAAGCGCGCCAGCCCGCCCAACTTCCGCTTCCACCCCCTGCCCCGCACATGAACTCTTTGTCTTTACCATCTGCCATTTGCCAATTGCCGTCCCCCCACCGGCCATGAAGCCTGCCATGACTAAGTCCGCGACTGAGTCAGCTTGTAGCGAATCGTGATGCTCGGCGGGGTGTTGGTGACGCCAAGGATTTGCAGCAAGCCCCGGGCGCCCTCGCGAGTCTTCAAGCCGAAGGTTGCCGGCAGCTTGCCTTTGCCGGACACCGTGGCCGGAGTGCCCGGCACGGTACCGGTGAGAGAGTAGTCAAGACCGGACGGAACCAGACGATCCCACTCCTCGCCCGGCACTGGTACTGTCACCAGCCCAAACCCGACCAATCCGTCAACCTCGGGCCCCGTGTCCCCGACGGCGTCAATGCCGTTTTGTTTCAGCCATTCCTGCGTCGCCGCGGGACTGGGTTCCGCCTTGGGACCGAAGAACCCCGCCGCGGCAAACTGCCTGCCGGTGTCGAGATCAATGAACCGCTTGTTTGTATCCCCTTCGCCAGCGATGACCCGCTCGATGACCGGCCCAAAGGCGGTCCGCCCCTGCCCTTTGTTGCCGCCCCAGCTCGGCCATCCGGCTGCCAATGCGCTTGAACTCCCGCGCGTATTGCTCATTGAATCGGGCGGCCTGCTTCACTTTGTCCCAATCGCCTTCATCCAGCGCCTGACGGACCTTGCCAACATCGGTGAGCAGTGCGGCGGGAAATTCGTATCCCGTTCCCCGCACCACGGCGTTGAAGTTGCTCAACGGGTCAACAGGCGGCGCGTCCCGGTTTGGGCTGCGGCCAGGTTCCTGGCGGTAAACGCCGCGTTGAACTCATGGCCGAAGTCTTCAATGTCGTTAAAGAGCGCCACTGCCCGGGCCCGGTCGGCCTCGGACAAGGCATCGAGTTGTTACGGTCCTCCCGGACTTTGGAACCGGCTCTCCCGCCGCATTTATTAAGGCGGCCGAGTTCCTCCGGATTGCGCGCGACGACCAGCGACGGAAACAAGGCCATTTGTTTCACCGTCCCGTCGTCGTGGAGGGTGAACACGCGCCCCTCCCTGGAGGTTGTAACTCCCGGCCATTGATGCGCAGGTGGTCCGGGTTGGAAGACTCCCGCAGGTAGCCAAAGGTGCGCCCGCTCTTGAGCGTAAGGCTGCCGTCGTCTGTCCACGCCGCACTGCGCGTGTTGTGGGCCCCGCGCTCCGAGGAATTGAAGTCGCCCGCGTAAAAGAGCGCGTAGTGCAGGTCAACGTCATCGTGGTGGATCAACACCGAATAATTGTTGCGCCCGATGTGGGCGGCTTTCGGGAACGGGCTGCGTGAGGCTGGCGCGGCTTGTCCGTGAAACCCCATTTCCGCCGAGGTGTCCACGGTGAAATTGACATTGGTGAGGTCGCCGCTGCCGCGAACGGTCCAGAGACCCCTGCCGGTGTGGCGGATGTCCAGCCCGCCTGAGAGAGCACCGAATTGCTCCCCTGGGGTCTCACTGTGCGCCGCCATGCCCTTGGCTTTGCGGAGTCGCTTGATAGTGCATTTTGCCAGGTCGGGGTTGGCGCCATAATCTATACTCATAGTCAGGTTGCAACGGTAGTTCGCGGCCTCTAAGCGGGCTACAACCTCCCGCAAGAGCTTGTGCTGGACCGCCTGAGTTGGCGGCTCATAGCTGGTGGCTCGTGGTGGTTTCGAGCGGCTCGACAGATAAACGGCCAGCGATAGCGCCCCGCCCAGCACCGCCAGGACCACCGCCACCGCCGCCACGGTGCCAACCACCTTCCAGGCGCTGCCGCCGCGTTTGGCCTGAGGCCATTGAGGAAGACAATGAGTC
>CAVXLO010000004.1:0-81570 GCA_963762555.1 uncultured Verrucomicrobiae bacterium | reverse complement strand
CTGCCGGGGCCGGAGGTAAACCGATTGCGCATGGAGGGCTACGGGCTGCTCTTCGCCAACCGCCTGCTCAAACGTCCGTTCAGCACCTATAAGCTGCTGCACGACATTGGCCGCGCACATGAAGACGAGTGACATCTTGAAGTTGCTCGCCAGCCCGTTTTCGTCGAGGACGCTGACCCGCAAGCCCAGCTGCCAGCCCGGATGCTGGACGCGGGGCTTGAAGAACCCTGCAGGAAGGGATCGTCAGCTCCAAACCGCTTCCGCCCCCGGAAGCTGTTTGCGAAGTCCCCCACCGGAAGGCGTAGCCGCCGGAGCCGTGGCATTACATCAAGGCGAGGCGCTATGGCAATCGGTGCATTGGTAGGCAGGGTCAAGCTCACCGCCTGGATGCTTGAAGGGCTGCCCTTTGGCGCTGAGCTTTAGCAACTCCGGTCCGCTGCCCTGCGCTATAATGATGTGGCAGGCGTTGCAGTCATTGGCCTTGATCGTGTGTTTGCCGTCCACGGTCTTGTGGTTGCCGTCGTGGCAGCGCGCGCAGCCGGGCCAGTACGTTGTGGCCGATGTTGTCCGGATACACGCTCCAACTGGACTTCATCGAGGGAAAGAAGTTATCGGCGTAAATCTCTTGCACCACCGGGATGGCGGCGAGGACGCGCGGATCGTTCCGGTCCCAGTCGGCCAGGTAAGTTGCGATGCCATCCCGGCCCGCAAGGGCAGTCTGGTAAGGCCGCGTCAGGGCATAAACTGCGTTGCTCTTGATGTAAGGCAGAGTGCGGTCAATGCGATCGAGCGCGAGGGCAAGGTTGACCGCCGTGCTGGGCGGAACGAACCGGTGCGCGGGACGGTTATGGCAGTCAATGCAGTCCATCCTGCGGATTTCATAGTGGCTGACGTCGTTGGTGAAGTCGGGCTGGCGAAAGACCGTCTCCACTCCCAATGAATCCGTCAAACGCACCCACGGGATCACCTGGCGAGCTTTGTCCGTGGCGATGTATTCAATCCGGTTGGCGACGGACATGTGCCAATGAATGCCGCCGACCGGGCCGCGCGTCGGGTCGGCGCCGCCCACCTTGAGCAACATGCGCACCGAGAACGGCGTATTGGTCTTATCATCTAGGAAGTAGTTGAAGGTGCGGTCCACATTCCCGACGAATTCCTTGGGCCAGTGGCATTGCTCGCAGGTTTGCTGGGCGGGACGCAGGTTCTCGACCGGGGTGGGGATGGGCCGTTCGTACTTGTCGAAGAGTGTCGCATAGACCTGGTAGGTGCCGGAGAGCTTTGAGCGCACAAACCAGGTCGCCCCGGGGCCAATATGGCATTCCGTGCAAGCAACGCGCGCGTGCGGCCCGTGCTCGTAGGTGATCAGTTCGGGCCGCATGACCGTGTGACAGGCCTGTCCGCAAAACTGGACCGACTCGGTGAACTGGTAGGTCTTGTAGCTGCCGACGGCGGAGACCAGCAGGAACACCACACTGCAGGCAATGAAAATGCCCATGATCCGGCGGTCGCGTGGGCGGGAGAAGTCAATTTGCAGCGCCGGTACCGGGACGGCGGCCTTCAGGCGATGCCGGTGCCAGAGCGCGCCGAACACCGTCAGCGCCAGCCCCAGGATCAGGAACCCCGGGGCCACCAGGTACGTTAGAATCCCGACGTACGGGTTGTTGAAATGCGCAAAGGCGTCCAGGACGAACAGCAGCAGAAACGAGAACAGGCTGCCCAGGGCGATGACCAACCCGGCCAAACTAAACCAGTTTCGCAGCAGCGGCGGATGAGCGCCGCTCGGCACGGAATTAGGCTTGGTGTCTTGCACTTGAAATCACCTCTGCCAAAGGATTGGGCCGGCTTCCAAGGGGACCCCAACGCCGGCGTAATGTGGCACGACTCGCGGCGTATAATCGGACGCTGGCCGATCGGCCGACACGCTCGCTGTATAGACGTAACCGTTGACCGAGCCCACCAGTTGCCTTTCGCGCTTCATTGCCTGGCGCACCGCGGCGTTGGTGCCGTCGGCATAAAGCTCCACCTGCACGGCGTCGGGATCCAGTTCATCCAGGAAGACCTGGGCCTCAAAGGTATGTTGCTGCCCGGAGGTTTCGACCTTGACCTGGCCGAAACGCAGCCCCTCCCATTTCTGTCTCACCTCATGGCGCCATTTGACGATCTCCGCACCGCGCGCGCCTTTGTCCGCGAGGCGCTCGTTGTAGGCGGCGAGGGCGGGCAGGTAGTAAGTCTCAGTGTATTCGCGGACGGTCCGGCTGGCGGAGAAGCGCGGAGTCAGACTCGCCATGCTTTCTCTTATGCGGGCGACCCAGGCCTTGGGAAGGCCGTCGGCGTCACGCGTGTAAAAGGCCGGGATGACCTCCTGTTCGAGCAGGCGGTAGAGCGCGTCGGCTTCCGCGGCATCCAGGCCCGGATCGTCGCCGTGTTCCTGGCCGTCGCCCAGCGCCCAGCCCACTTCCGGGGTGTAGGCCTCGGCCCACCAGCCGTCCAGCTCGGAGAGATTGAGCCCGCCGTTGACGAGCACTTTCATGCCGCTGGTGCCGCTGGCCTCCCAGGGCCGGCGAGGCGTGTTGAGCCAAACATCCACCCCCTGCACCAATTGCTCCGTCAGCAACATATCGTAGTCGCTGAGGAAGATCGCATGGGGCCGCGCCTCGGAACGGCGGATGAAATTCACCCACTGGCGGATCATGTCCTGCCCGGCCTGGTCGGCGGGGTGGGCTTTGCCGGCGAGGATCAGTTGCACCGGGCGCTGCGGATTGGTCAGCAGCCGCAAGAGCCGGTCCGGGTCGTGCAGCAACAGGTTGGGCCGCTTGTAGGTGGCGAAGCGACGGGCAAAACCCAGGGTCAGGGCGTTGGGATCGAACAAATGCCGGGCGCGTTCGACCTCGGCCGCCGCAGCGCCAGAGACCGCCAGCTCCCGGCTCAAGCGGCCCCGGGCGTATTCGATAAGCGCTTTGCGGCTGACCGTGCGCAATTCCCAGAGCGCGGCATCGGAGATGGAGCGGACATTGCAGTCGAGCCCTTCCTGCGTCCCCAACCAACGGTCCTTGCCGCAGTTCTTCGTCCACAGTTCGTCCGCCACCGCCGAGTCCCAGCTCGGCATGTGGACGCCGTTGGTGACATGCCCGACGGGCACATCGTCTTCCGGCCAGCGTGAAAAGAGCGGCGCGAACAGGCGCCGGCTGACTTCGCCGTGCAGGCGGCTGACGCCGTTCACGGCGCCGCTGCCGTGGATGGCCAGGTAGGCCATGTTGAAGGGCTCGGATGGGTCATCCGGGTTCAGCCGTCCCAGCCCGATCAGCTCTTGCATCGTGATACCCAGCCGCTGGGCGTAAGCGCCCAGGTATTGCTCGATCAGTCCCGGCGCGAAGCGGTCAAAGCCCGCCGGCACCGCCGTATGGGTAGTGAAAAGATTCCCAGCCCGCGTGACAGCCAGCGCCACCTCGAAGGGCTGGCCCGTCTCTTTCATGAACTGGCGGGCGCGTTCCAGCACTACAAAGGCGGCGTGCCCTTCATTGAGATGACAGACCTGCGGCTTGAGGCCCAGCGCGTGCAACAACCGCCAGCCGCCGATCCCTAGCGTCAACTCCTGCTTGAGGCGCAGCTCGGACCCGCCGCCGTACAGCTCGCTGGTAATGCCGCGATGGGCCGGGAAGTTCGCGGCGTCATTGCTGTCGAGCAGGTAGAGTTTTACGCGGCCGACCTGCACCTGCCATGCACGCATCCAGACAGAGTAACCCGGCAGCCGCACTTCCAACCGCAGCCATTCGCCATTCGGCTCGCGCAAGGGCTTGATCGGCAATTGGCCGGGGTCGTTATAGGGAAACAGCGCCTGCTGCACCCCGTTCTGGTCAATTACCTGCCGGAAGTAACCCTGCTGGTAGAGCAGCCCAATGCCGACCACCGGCACGCCGAGATCGCTGGCCGCTTTGAGCTGATCGCCGGCCACGTTGCCCAGCCCGCCCGAGTAGATCGGCAGTGCCTCGCTCAACATGAATTCCATGCTGAAGTAGGCGACGCAGTTGAGGCCGGCCTTGGAATGCTTTTGTTGAAACCACGCGGGGGATTCCGCCGTGCGGCGCTTGTCCTCGACAAGCCCGTCAATCTTCCCGCGGAAGGCCGGGTTGGCGAGCACCTCTTTCAGCCGGTCCTGCGACACCGTTTGCAGTACGACCCACGGATTATGGGTCAAGTCCCAAAGCGGCGGGTTGAGTTCGCGCCAAACCTCATCGGCGCAGTGGCTCCACGACCACCGCACATCCAGGGCCAGTTCCTCGAGGGACCCGACCCCGTTGGCCGCTTTGGCGACCGGCTTGCTGCGACCGTTGCCGGCACGTGTCTGTTTGCTCATAGCGTTTCCTTTGCGCCTCTTGTGTTGTTTGTTTCCTGGACGCGGACGTTCGCAGCGGCGCCCCGCCGTCCTGCTCCGCCCGTCAGTCCGCCGAGCCGCTACTGGCCCTCCGGCTGCCGGCGCTCGGACGCCTGCCGCTTGATGTCCTCAACGATGGCCAGTATCTCATCCCGGAACGACACCGGCGCCTCGACATGCCCCCAACCCTGGGGCATCTGGAAGAGGCCATCGTAGGCCGAATCGTGGTAACTGCGCAGCAGATGCGGAATATTCCGCTCCGACAGCACACTGTCCAGCAGTTCAGCCTGAACTTCGTTATCCAGCACGGCAATTCTTTCAACGTTCTCCATCGCGCTAACACGATGCCGCCGCAACGCCGCGGTTTCAAGCGCGAAGTGGAAATTGGGAATCGGATTTCTCCCGGCGGATCCATTCATTCTGTGCTAGTTTGAAGTGGAACGGGTCTGGCCGCAACGCTGGCGCGTTCGGTCGGGCACCAAAACGAAACTATGAAGAACACTTTGGTTGTAGTCACAGACCTTGGTTGTTTCAAAGCCTTCCGACTGGAGAATCATCATCCGCATCAAACGCCACGTCTTGAGCTGGTGGAAGAATTCACCAACGCGGATGCCCACGACAAGCTGGTGGACAAGGTCTCGGATTTGGCCGGCCGCTTTCGGCGCGGCACAGGCTCACCGCATACGACGGGGGCGGTGTCGGATGGCGAGCGGCACAACATCGCACTGGAGACGCGCAAGCGCCTGGTGCGGCAGCTCGCCCAGCGCCTCAACTCGTTGGCGCGCGGCCAGGAGGTCGAGAAATGCCTGCTGGCCGCCAGCGTGGAGATCAATCATCAATTGCTGGAGGAGCTGGAACCGCAAGTTCGGGCCAAGATCACTAAGAATCTGTCGGCGGACCTCACCAAGCTGGAGCGGGCGGAGATTCTGCGCCGTTTCTAAGCTGAGCCTGCAGGATGCGTTTGTGGGCGCTGGTAAACGGCAACTGGTCCAGGCGGCTCGCGCGCAGCCAATGTCCGGCAGCCGCCGGCATTTCGGCCGCGCAGCGAGGTATGACCCTATACGCCTCCAGGGTGATGCGGTAGCGGGTAATGGAATGTTTGATCGTGCCCAGCAGCTCCAGCTTTTCGGGCCGCACGCCGAGGACCTTGCGGGCGGCTTGCATTAAGTTGGCATCATCGGTCGTCACCTCGACGTTGGGGAACTCCCACAGATGCGCGTTCACTACCCCAGCCGGCCTTTGGCGGACCAGGAACCGACCGCGCTTTTGCGCGACGAAGGCAACGAAGCGACGTGGCGTCGCCCGGCTGCGACCGCTGAGGCCGGGCAGTTCGTGAACGCGGCCCTGGCGATGCGCGACACAACCCTGCGCGACCGGGCAGATGCCGCATTGGGGCTGACGCGGCGTGCAGATCAGCGCGCCAAGCTCCATCAGCGACTGGTTAAACTGCGAGCAGGCGCCCGGCGCCTTTCGTCGCCTGGGCGGCGTTCGGCCCGAGCGGGCATTGCCGTTTGGCTCCGAGTCGGCGGCGCGCCGGACCAATTCCTCCGCTAACTGCCAGAGGCGGGCGTTGAGGCTCGGTTCGCGGGGGTTCCCGGTGAGGCCACGCCAGCGGGTCAGGACGCGAATAACATTTCCGTCCAGGATGGGCTTGGGCTGGTTGAACGCGATGCTGCAAATCGCCCCGGCGGTGTAGCGCCCGATGCCCGGCAGGGCGAGCAGCGCATCATAATCCTGCGGGAACGCGCCGCCATGCCGCTCGCGGATGAGCTGCGCGGCCCGTTGCAGGTTCCGCACGCGGGTATAATACCCGAGCCCTTCCCAGAGCTTGTGCAATGTTTGCGGTTTGGCTTCGGCCAGGGCGGCGACGGTCGGCAGCGCGCGCATCCAACGCCGCCAATACGGCACCACCGTCTTGACTTGGGTTTGCTGGAGCATCACCTCCGAGACCCAGATGCCGTAAGGGTCGCGCGTGCGGCGCCAGGGCAGTTCGCGCGCATTCGCCGCAAACCACCCCAGCAAGCAGGGCACAATGTCTCTCTGTCTCATCCGAGCCCCCGCAGTCTAATCCCGGATCCCGCCCCCCGAAACCCCAACTTTTGCCCACCGCCTCACGTTTCACGCATCACGCATCACGCTTCACGCTCCGCTTGCCCTCGCAGTTCCCACCCCCTACCATCCTCCCACCTTTGTGAAACCATTGACCTCCTATACCTGCAAGCTGACTGACACACAGGCCGCCGCCCTCCGCGCCTGGCTGCAGGCCCATCACTACAAGTTCCGCGAGGTGCCTTACGCCCGGTTCGCGGGCGAGAAGGAAAAGACCAATGTCGTCTTCTACGAGAGCGGCAAGCTCGTCGTGCAAGGCAAGGGCACGCAGGAGTTCGTCGAGTTTGTGCTGGAGCCGGAGATTCTGCAGGAGGTGCGGCTCGGCTACGAGACGATCCTCAACCCGGAACTGCTGCTGCCCAGGCTGGGTGTGGATGAAAGCGGCAAAGGCGATTTCTTCGGGCCGCTTTGCGTCGCCGGCGCGTACATCAATGAAGCCGTGGTCAAGGCGTGGGCCGATGTGGGCATCCGCGACTCGAAAAACATCTCCAGCGACAAACGGATCCGGGAGCTGGCGGAGGTGATCCGCAAGACGCCCGGCTGCGTGACTACCGTAGTCCCCATCGGCAACGAGGCCTACAACCGCCTTTACGGCAAGATGCGGAGCGTCAACACCCTCCTGGCCTGGGGCCATGCCCGCGTCATCGAGAACCTGATGGGCCAGCGCCATCGCATGACGCCCCCACCCGTGCGCGCCATCAGCGATCAGTTCGCTCACAACAAGAACACCGTGGCCCGGGCGCTGATGACCTTGGGGCGGGAGATTGAGCTGGTCCAAAAGCACCGGGCCGAGGAGGACCTGGCCGTCGCCGCCGCTTCGATACTGGCGCGCAACGAATTCGTCACCCGCCTGGGGACGATGGAAAAGCAGTATGGAATGCGGCTCCCCAAGGGCGCCTCGGCGGCGGTGGATGCGGCGGCCAAGGAATTCATCTCCAAGTTCGGCGCGGACAGTCTCGGCAAGGTTGCCAAAATGCATTTCCGAACCGCGCTCCGAGCCCAGGGCCTGCCCGAACCGCCGAAGGTCGAGTGGCGTCGGCGGAGTGTGGGTTGACCCCACCTGGTTGCGCCCTTCTCGCGCGCACTTCAGACGGTGGCAGCGACCGTATCGGGGCAAATTCCCTCCCGGAGGTAAGGTTATAGGCCCCCAACGGGCTAAACAGTCGCAGGAATGTCGCAACCGCCCCTCGATTGCTCCTCGATTGGTCCTCTATTGTTCCTCTATTTCTCACCAGAAAACTGGCACCTACGCATTGGCGCACTCTGGGGCTTCGGCACCTCGCGCGCGGGAGAAAGAGGGTGGCACCTCGTAGGCGGCTCGAAGGCGGGTTTGGTTGCTCCCGCAGCGCCCTGCACAGGACAAGCCTCATTTGAAGCCTTGAATTCAAGGCCAGGCTGAATTACAACACTCCCCTCGAAATGAATACTAATAACGGACTTTCTTTAGTCGCGCCGCGAGTCACGCCGGCGCTGGACCCTGCTTTTCGGCCGGCTGTGCTGGCGAACCGCGCTTTCCGAAAACTAGTTCAGGGCACGGGCGCGGGCGTGCCGGTCCGGCTGGCCCTGGAACAGACTGACGGCACAGTCTCGCACTTCACGACGCAGGTGCTGCCGGAGAACCATCCGCAGGCGGCGGGCAATTCCATTTACATCGAACGCATCGCGAAGTTCCTGCTCTGGTCGCGAGGCGGTTTCCGCATTCACGTTGACGGGCCGGCTCCGCTGGCGGCGAAGCTGGCGGCGCATTACCGCGAGACGCCGACCGGGCAAGTTTGACTCCAACCTCGTGGGCGAGCGGATGTTCGATCATCCCATCGAAGTGGTGCATACGAAGTCCCCGCCGCCGGAGCGGCGCACCGCCGCTTCGCTGGGGCGGCACCTGGACGGCTGCCGCATCGGGTTCGATCTCGGCGGCAGCGACCGGAAGGTGGCGGCGGTCATTGACGGCAAAGTGGTTTTCAGCGAGGAAACGGTTTGGGACCCATACTTCCAGCCCGATCCCGCAGTATCACTACGACGGCATCATGGATTCGCTCAAGAAGGCGGCGGCGCATTTGCCGCGGGTGGATGCCATCGGCGGCAGCGCGGCGGGCGTGTATGTGAACAACCGCGTCAAGGTGGCTTCGCTCTTCCGCGGGGTGCCGGCCGACGTATTCACCAAGCGCGTGCGGGACCTGTTCCTCGACATCAGGAAGGCATGGAACAACGTCCCGCTGGAAGTAGTGAACGACGGCGAAGTCACCGCGCTGGCGGGCTCGATGTCGCTGGGAAAGAACTGCGTCCTGGGCATTTCCCTCGGCACGAGCACTGCAGGCGGCTATGTGAACGCTGAGGGCAACATCACTTCGTGGATAAACGAACTGGCCTTTGTGCCCGTGGATTACAATCCCCAGGCGCCCACGGACGAGTGGTCCGGGGATTACGGTTGCGACGTGCAATACTTCTCGCAGCAATGCGTCGGGCGCCTGCTCGCGCCCGCGGGCATCGAGGTGGACGCGAAGCTGCCGTTGCCCGAGAAGCTCAAGCAGGTGCAGAAGCTCATGGACCAGGGCGATTACCGCGCCCGCAAGATCTACCAAACCATCGGCACCTACCTCGGCTACGCCATCGCGCAACTTCACCGACTTCTACGACCTGGAGAACGTGCTGATCCTGGGCCGGGTCACCTCCGGTCCGGGCGGCGACATCATCATCGCCGGGGCGAAGGAAGTGCTGAAGGCGGAGTTCCCCGAGCTAGTCGGCCAAGATCGCCTTCCACATTCCCGATGAGAAGGACAAGCGGCACGGCCAGGCGGTGGCGGCGGCGAGCTTGCCCAGAGCTGGGATAATCATTGATGCGATTGAAAGGCGGTGAAGCTGCCATTAAACTCTTCTGCATGAAATGGCGTGAACATAATAATGAGCGACCCGCAGATCCTGCACGGGAAGCCCTGCGTCAAAGGCACGCGCATTCCTGCAGCATTGGTGCTTGGGTATCTTGCCTGCCGGTCGAGACGCCGATAGCGTCCTTCGGGAGTTCCCTGACCTGACCAGGGAAGATGTGGCGGCTTGTCTTGATTACGCCCGCGATCTTGCTGAGTTTACAACCGTGGCGACATGACCCTTCGCTTTTTCAGCGATCAGTGTGTGCCCGCTGGGATTACAGAATCGCTCAAGCAGCACGGCTACGAGGTCATCCTGCTTCGTGAGGTCCTTCCGATTAACTCCAAGGACCCGCTGGTTATCGCGAAAGCCCAAGAGCTCGGCGCCGTTCTGCTATCTTTGAATGGCGATTTCGCCGACATCATCAACTACCCGCCGGGCAATTACGGTGGCATCGTGGCCATCCAGTTGAATAATCACCCCGAGACCATTCCATATCTCATGGCAGGGCTCCTTGGCTTCCTCTCCGATCACCCCGACGGGATGTTCTACCAAGGCAAGCTACTTGTTGTGGAACCTCACCGCATCCGAATACGCGAATAGATTTACAAACCTCCAAATTATCATGACCCCCTATCATCAACTCGTATCTGACTACGCGCGCCTGCTTAAGCAAGGCCGCTCATTCCCTCTTGGCACTTTCCAGCCCGCCCCGCGGCCGGAAATCGCGCCCAACGCGCCCAAGGCGCTGTTCTTCGCGCCGCACCCGGACGATGAGTGCATCGTCGGCGGCATGGCGGTGCGCCTGATGCGCCAGGCGCGGATGAACGTCATTGACGTCGTGGTCACGCTCGGGAGCAAGAAGGAGCGCCAGCAGGGCCGGCTCCAGGAGCTGCGGAACGCGTGCAATTACCTCGGCTTCAGCGTGGTGCCCACGGCGCCGAACGGCCTGGAGAAGATCAATCCCAAGACCCGCGAGCAGGACCCGAAACACTGGGCGGCCTGTGTCCAAGTGATCAAGGGCATCCTCGAGCAGCACCAGCCGAAGGTCGTGCTCTGCCCGCACGACCGTGATTGGAACAGCACGCACATCGGCACCCATTACCTGGTGATGGACGCGCTGAAGCAAATGCCCGCCAGCTACACTTGCTACATCATCGAGACGGAGTTCTGGGGCGCGATGACCGACCCCAACCTGATGGTCGAGATGAGCGCCGAGGACCTCGCCGATATGATTGCGGCGACGACGTTCCACGTGGGCGAAGTGAACCGCAATCCCTACCATCTGCTATTGCCGCCCTGGATGATGGATAACGTGCGCCGGGGCGGAGAAGTCTGCGGCGGACAGGGCGGGGCCGCGCCGGATTATGCTTTCGCCGTGCTCTACCGCCTGCGCAAATGGAGCCAGGGCCAGGCGACGCGGTTCTTCGAAGGCGGCAAGCAGGTGCCCCTCTCCATGAACGTCGCTGATCTATTCGCATGAACGAGAAGTTCATGCGCGAGGCCATTCGCCTCTCGATCCAAATGATGCGGCGCGGGCAGGGTGGCCCGTTCGGCGCCGTCGTGGTCCGGCGCGGCAAGATCGTCGGACGCGGCTGCAACCAGGTCACCTCGGCGAACGACCCGACCGCCCACGCGGAGATCGTCGCCATCCGCGAGGCGTGCCGGCGCCTGAAGACCTTCCAGCTCGAGGATTGCGACCTCTACACGAGTTGCGAGCCGTGCCCGATGTGCCTGTCGGCGATTTACTGGGCGCGTCTCCGCAGTGTGTTCTACGCGAACACACGCAAGGACGCCGCGCGGATTGATTTCGATGATGACTTTATCTACCGCGAAGTCGCGCTGCCGATTCGAAAGCGCAAGCTCGTGATGAAGCAACTGCTGCGCGCGGAAGCCCTCGCCGCTTTCGCCGAGTGGCAACGGAAGACGGATAAGGTCCTATACTGAGCGGGCCGAAATCTCCAGCATCCGCTGAATGGGCAATTGGGCGCGGCGGATGATGTCATCACTCAACTCGATACGCGGGGCGAGGTGCTTCATGCAGTCGCGCACCTTTTCGAGCGTGTTCATCTTCATGTATTTGCACTCACTGCAACGGCACGGGTCCGTGGGGGCGCGCATGGCGTCGAAGGTCGGCGCGCAGAGGAACTCCTTGCCCGGGCATTCTTTCTGGAGTCGGTGGATGATGCCGGACTCGGTCACGACGACGAATTGCTTCGCCGGGCTGGACTGGCAGTAGGTGATCATCTTCTCCGTCGAGCACACGGCGTCGGCCAGTTCACGCACCTCGTGCAGGCTCTCGGGATGCACCACCACCTTCGCCTGCGGGTGAGCCTCCTTCACGCGCAGCAGGCTATCGCGCCGAAACTCCACGTGCGCATAACAGTTGCCCCGCCACAGCGTCATCGGCCGACCGGTCTGCTCCATCACCCACTCGCCGAGGTTCTCGTCCGGCACGAACAGCAGGTCCTTGTCCTTGGGGCAGGCGTTGACGATCTTGACGGCGTTGCCGCTGGTGCAAATCACGTCGCTGAGAGCTTTTACCGCCGCGCTGCAATTGATGTAGGTGACGGTATAGAAGTTAGGGTTTGTCTTCTGGAACTCCGCCAGCTTGTCCGCAGGGCAGCTTTCCTCGAGGGAGCAGCCGGCATCCTTGTCCGGCAGGACGACGATCTTGTTCGGGTTCAGTATCTTGGCCGTCTCCGCCATGAAATGAACGCCGCTGAAGACGATCACGTCGGCCTTGGTCTTCACGGCTTGCTGGGAGAGGCCGAGGGAGTCGCCTACGTAATCGGCGATGTCCTGGATTTCCGGCACCTGGTAGTTGTGGGCGAGGATGACCGCGTTAAGCTGCTTCTTGAGCACGAGCATTTCGCGCGACAACGCATCAACTTGCGCTCGGGGCATCGGCTGGCGCACCGGGAAACGATCCACACCGGGTGGATTAACTGCGGTTAACTGAGTCATTTGAGAAAACGTAGCGTCGGCGCGAATGGGCGTCAATGCATGTCCGTCGCTGCACTGCCCAGCCAAAACTCCACCCGCGGGGCAAAGTCCGCACATGCCCAAGCATCTTTGGGAATCAGCGCTGGCGAGGCCCCTCGCCCTGCCGTGCCAGGCGGATTTGGCGGCCAGTCAGATAGAGGATGCCGGTCAGCACGAGGAACGGGATCAAAGCGAGCCAATCGGCGTTCGGACCGGCAAAGAAGGGGTTGTGCTCGGTGGCCCAGGTGGTGATGCGGGTATCGAGTTTGGTGGTTACGCCTTGCACGAACGCGATGACGATGCCGGCGATGGCGCCGCCGGCGATGTAGCCGCTGGCCAGCAGCACGCCGGGGCTCTTGTCGCTCTCGGCGGCGAGCGCGACCTCATCGAGATTGTGCGCGCGCAGGGCGCTGCCGCATCCGGTGATCCACCACCCAGCGCACCATGCCGCCGACAAAGATGGGCGCCGAGGAGGACAGCGGCAGGTAGGCGCCGACGGCAAAGGCGAGCGACGATACGCCGCACAGCTCGAGCACGACGGCAATCATGACGCCGAACAGCACCAGCGCCCCAGGGCAGCTTGCCGCCAAGCATGCCCTTGATGATGTAGCTCATCAGGGTGGCCTTGGGGGCGTCGAACTTGTCGCACTTCGGTGCCGTCGGGCCGTGTCTGGTGAAGGCGCCGTTGATGCCGGGGTCCACCAGCCACACTGCGGCGCCGGAATCGTCCACGAGGTATCTGCCGGCGGGGCCGCCGACGGCTGTCGGTCTTCTGCCAGACGCGGTAGGCCTGGTGTCCTGGTTGGCCTGGGGACACTCGTGCGGAGGCTTTCAGTGCCGTCGAGACGCTCGCGCTGGCCGGGCGCGCGCAAGCCGGGAGCGACTTGCGCGATCGGGCACATAAACCGTGGCGGTGTTGTTCAAGCCCAGCAGGATCGGCCCGAGCACCAGCGCGCTGGCGGTGGCGCCGATGAGGATGGCAATCTGCTGGTACCTGGGCGTGGCGCCGACCAGGAAGCCGGTCTTCAAGTCCTGCGAGGTGGCGCCGGCATTCGAGGCGGCGACGCAGACGATGCCGCCGACCGACAGCGCCGTGACGTAATACGTGCCGCCCGTCCAGCCCACCACCAGGAAGATCAGGCAGGTGAGCAGCAGCGTGGCGACGGTCATGCCGGAGATGGGGTTGGACGAGGAGCCGATTTCCCCGGTCAGCCGGGAGGAGACGGTGACGAACAGGAAGCCGAACACCACGATCAACACCGCGCCCAGCAGGTTCATGTGCAGCGAGGGGGCGGCAGGATGGCGAGGATGAGCGCCACGATGCCCGCCCGCCACCAATTTCATGGACAGGTCGCGCTCGGTGCGGAGCACCGATATGTGGGCGGCGGCAGCGGCCCTGAAATCGGACAGGCCGGATCGAATCCCGTGCAGGATGATGGGCAGGGAGCGCATCAGGCTGATGATGCCGCCAGCGGCCACCGCGCCGGCGCCGATGTAGAGGATGTAGGCGCTGCGGATGTCTCCCGGGCTCATGTCGGCGAATCGGCTTGGTCCCCGGCGGCACCACGGCGTGCAGGCCCGCGCCGAAGAACTTGATCAGGGGCGTCAGCACCAGGCAACTGAGCACGCCGCCCGCCATCATGATCGAGGAGATGCGCGGGCCGATGATGTAACCCACGCCCAGCAGTTCGGGAGAGATTTCGGCGGAGATCGAGCCGCCCTTGAGCGGGGCGCCGAAGACTTTCTCCGGCACGTCCTTCCAGAGCCTGAAGGCCGCCATCAGCGTCTTGTAGGCCAGGCCAATCCCGAAGCCGGTGAAGATGGTCGAGGCCTTGATCCCACTCGGCCGGCTCAGCGACCCCGCGGTTAGAGCAGTCGCCGGAAGTGGCGCGGCAGACTCGCCCGGCAGCCCCGGCCTTGAGCACCTGGGCGCAGGCCGTGCCCTCGGGATACTTGAGCTGGCCGTGCTGCGCGACGATCAGCGCGCGCCGCAAGCGGGATCATCATCAGGATGCCCAACAGGCTGCCGAGCAAGCCGACCAGCATCACCCGGCCAATCTCCAGGTCGAACCCGAGAATCATGATCGCCGGCATGGTCACGCCGAGGCCGAAGGCGATGGACTCGCCCGCCGAGCCCGCGGTCTGGACAATGTTGTTCTCCAGGATGGTGGCGTCGCGCCCGCCGGCCTTGGACCAGAGCCGGAACAACGCCAGCGAAATCACCGCGACCGGGATGGACGCGCTGACCGTCAGCCCGACCTTGAGCACGAGGTAGAGCGACGAGGCGCCGAAGACCATCCCGAGCAGGGTGCCGAGGATGAGGGCGCGCAGCGTGCATTCGCGCATGCCCGCGCTCTGGCGGGACGTGGGATTGGAAGCCGGCGCCGGAGTCGGGGCTGGCTTGGCCTTTACTCGCGACTGGCATGGACGCGTGATGCGTGCTGCGTGACACGTGGAACGAGATGCGTGAAACGTGATGCGTGATAGATAGCGCGCAACCCCGCCCGCTGGCAAGCCAAAGCGTCCTTTATGCGTTTCCTTGCCGCTCCGAACCGAGGCCCGCCCTAAACTGCCCACCGCGCTTTCACGTCTCACGCTTCACGCATCACGTTTCACGCCCCTATGCCGCGCCAGGAAACCCGGCTCCGTGCCCGCCAAATCGGCGCTGCCGTTGCCGGGCGAGCAACTCGCCATAGACGCGCACATCGCGAACCAGCATCTCCAGGCGCTGCTTGAGGGCGTCGCTGGTGATCTGCCCGTCCTTCACGTCCACGTCCTCGGCAAACGACACGCCATAAGGCAACGTCCAGGCGTAGCATTGCCGGGCCACGGTGCGCAGTTGGTCGGTGACGGTGAGCCCTTTCTCGTGCGAGGCAACGATGGTGGCAAAGAGCTTGCCGGCGAACTCGCGCCAGAAGTGGTCGAGGAAGTTCTTCATCGAACCGCTGATCCCACCATGGTAGTCGGGCGTGCCCAGAACAATCGCGTCGGCCCGGTGCACGCGTGCCTGTAGTTCGGCATAACCCGGCAGGTCGTGCGTTATCGGGATTGTAAAGGGCGAGTGGTTCCTGCTCAAAATCCAGCACGTCCACCGCGCACCCCGCCGCTTGAAGCTCCTGCGCAACATGACGCACGACCACCCGCGTCACTGAAACGCGTTGCAGGCTGCCGACGACCGCCAGGACGTTTAGAGGCGCATCCCTCAGTTCAGGGTTTGTGAGGCCCATAGCAGCGGCAAAATAGGCGAGGCGCCCGATTCTGCCAAGCCCGCACTCCCGGGTACTCAGCCCTCCGCTTGCAACACCGCCTTGGCAAACCTACCTTGCTCCCGCAATGTTGAAATCGTCGGTGCGGCCGGTTATCCGCCTCCGGGGCGTCCGCCATAACAACCTGAAGAACTTCGATCTCGACCTGCCGCTCAACCAGTTTGTGGTCATCACGGGCTTGAGCGGGTCGGGAAAGAGTTCCCTTGCCTTCGACACCCTCTTTGCCGAGGGCCAGCGGCGGTATATCGAGACGTTTTCGCCCTTACGCGCGGCAGTTCTTTGACCGCATGGACAAGCCCCAGGTGGATAGCATCGAAGGCATCCCGCCCGCCATCGCCATCGAGCAACGCAATGCCGTGCGAACCACCCGCTCCACAGTCGGCACGATGACCGAGATTTGCGACTACATGAAGATGCTCTGGCCGCATGTCGCGCAACTCCATTGCCGCCAATGCGGCCGGCTCGTGCGCAAAGACTCGCCGCAGCAGATCTGGCAGGCCCTCCAGCCCGGCGGAGGGGAAGCCGCCGGGAAGTCCGAAGGCCGACCCGTCCTCCGTAGCAGCACTGCGGAGGGTGGGAGTCCGAAGGCCGAAGTGCTGATCACCTTCGACCTGCCGCTTTCGGAGAAGCTTTCGCTCGAGGAATCCCTCGCCCTGGTTGCCAAGCAAGGCTACCAGCGCCTGCTGCTCGAGGGCCAAATCCTCCGGATCGAGGACACCCCGTCCCGCATCACGCATCACGCATCATGCCCCCCCTCTCTCACCGTTATCCAGGACCGCCTGAGCCTCGCTCACGCCAACCGAGCCCGCTTCGTCGAAGCCTGCGAGCAGGCCTACCATTTCGGCAAAGGCAAGCTGGCCATCTATGAACTCGCTCCCGGCAACGACAACGGCACCCTCACCGCCTCCAAGCCGCAACGCTTCAGCAACCGGCGCCATTGCGCGGAGTGCGACATCGAATACCGCGAGCCCACCCCTGCCCTGTTCAGCTTCAACCATCCCGTCGGCGCCTGTCCGGCCTGCCGCGGCTTTGGCCGCATCATCAGCATTGATTACGACCTGGCGCTGCCCGACCGCTCGCGAACGCTGGCGCAAGGCGTGGTGAGGCCCTGGCAGACCGGGCTGGGCGCCGAATGCCAGGACGATCTGCTGCGCACTTGCCGCCAGTTCGGCGTGCCGACCGATGTGCCCTTCAACAAGCTGCCGAAGAAATGGCAGAAGCTGGTCATCGAAGGCGAGCCGGATTACGGCAAGGACGAGGCGCACGAATGGCCGCGCGCCTGGTATGGCGTTAAGGGCTACTTCCGCTGGCTCGAATCCAAGGCCTACAAGATGCACGTGCGGGTGTTGCTCTCGCGTTACCGGGCCTATACGCCCTGCCCGGACTGCCAGGGCAAACGCTTCCAGCCGGAGGCACTGCTGTATCAGTGCGACGCAGGAGGTCCGAAGGCCGAAGGCCGAAGACCGAAGGAAGTCCGAAGTCCGAAGTCCGAAGGCCGAAGTAGCGCCGGGGAGGCTGAGCCAAGCCGGGAGGGCGCGCTTACGCTGGCGGATTTCTACCAACTGCCGATCCGCGACGCGCTGCGCTTTCATGGAAGGGCTCGCGGAGCGGCCGACCGCCTGCGACCGAACGATCCGCTGGGCCTGGTCTTGGATGAGGTCCGCTCGCGCCTCGGCTATCTTAACGAGGTCGGCCTGGGCTACCTCACGCTGATCGTCCGACGCGCACACTCTCGGGCGGCGAGACCGAGCGCGTGAATCTCACCACCTGCCTGGGCACCCGCCTGGTCAATACGCTGTTCGTCCTGGACGAACCGAGCGTGGGCCTGCACCCGCGCGACACCGAACGGCTGGTCCGCCTGCTCGAGCAACTGCGCGAGCGCCGGCAACACGGTGGTCGTGGTCGAACACGAGGCCAGCGTCATCCGCGCGGCGGACCAGATTGTTGACCTCGGTCCCGGCCACGGCGCTACGGGCGGGGAGGTCGTGTTCCAGGGCACCTACCCGCAGCTTCTGAAGTCGCAGAGCTCGCTCACCGGCCAATATCTCAGCGGCCGCAGAGGCGAATTGAACTGCCGGACGAAGAGCCGGTCAAAGCAGGACAGGCGTCCCGCCTGTCCACCGTCTCCAACCAGCCTTCCCGCATGTCTGATCCAATTGCCTTAAACGACGCCGTTCCCATTGCCGGACAGGCGGGACGCCTGCCCTACTCTCAAGCTCACCCATGCCACGCGGCACAACCTCAAGGACTTGAGCGTCGAAATTCCCGCTGGGCCGGTTCGTGTGCGTCACCGGCGTCAGCGGCTCGGGCAAGACCACGCTCGTCCGCGAAGTCCTGCTGCCGGCCTTGGCAGCCAGGCTCAAATCCGAACTCCGCCTCCGTCAAAGCTTCCGACCGCCTCTCAGCCGAAGATAACGGCGACGCCGAAGAGCAGCGAATCCGCGCTCGCCACTCCGCACTCCGCGCTTCTGCGTGGCTCCGAACATCTCGGCCGCGTTGTGCTGGTGGACCAATCCATCCTCGGCAAGACGCCGCGCTCGAACCCCGCTGTGTATATCGGCGCGTTCGACGACATTCGCGCCTTTTTCGCCCAATCCGAGCCGGCGAAGCAGCGCGGTCTCAATGCCAGCGCCTTCAGCTTCAACTCCGCCCAGGGCCAATGCGAACGCTGCCGCGGCGCGGGCTTCGAGAAGATCGAGATGCAATTCCTGAGCGACGTCTTCATCCGCTGCCCCGACTGCAATGGCCGCCGCTACCGCCCGCACATCCTCGAAGTGAAGCTGAAGTCCAGGAGACAGGAGAGTCCAAGAGACGAGATAGATGGCGGACATTCAAAGAGAAGGGCCAGCACACCAGAGCCGAAGTACTCACGCATCACGCATCACGTTTCCCTCCCCGCTCCCTCTCCATCGCCGACCTGCTCGATGCCACCGTCGAGGAAGTCATCGCCTTCCTGTCCGGATTCCCCGAATCCCGCCCGGCCCAGCGTGCTGTGGCGAGCTTGAAGCTGCTGGAAGAAGTGGGCCTAGGCTATCTCCGGCTCGGCCAGCCGATCAATACCCTCTCCGGCGGCGAGAGCCAGCGGCTGAAGCTGGTGCGGCACCTGGCGGAAGCAATGGTAGGCAACCGACCCCGGCGGACGCGAGCGGGCATCCGCAGTTCCGCACTCCGCGCTCCGAACTCAAGCAGAACCTCCTTACGTCGGCTGCTACGCTGTTCCTTTTCGACGAGCCTACGACCGGGCTGCACTTTGACGACGTGCGCGTGTTGCTCAAGGTCTTCCAGCGGCTTGTGGATGCCGGCCACTCTGTGCTGGTCATCGAGCACAACCTCGACGTGATGAAGTCCGCCGACTGGATCATTGATCTCGGCCCCGACGCCGGCGACCAGGGCGGGCAGGTTGTAGCGATCGGCACGCCTGAGGACATCGCTCGCAGCCCAGGAAGCCATACTGGTCACGCGCTGCGAACCGTCCTCACCCCATCGCCCAAATCCACCCGCCGCCAGGCTGTTGCCGGATAGCGGGACTTTGGCTTGCGGGTGACTTTGCCCGGGGTTTCTGCATTCCTCATTCCGCATCCTGCCTTCGCCTACTGCTCCCGCAAGATAGCCTTCTGGCGATTGGCCAGGTTGACGGTCGGTAGCGGCATGAGTTCCTCCCCTTCCCCGATAGCAAGAATGTCCGCGCGCCTGCGGTTGCGGCTTTGGCACCCCATGCTTAAAGTGCCGTTATGAAGCCTAACACTGATAAGATTGATGACGCCGTGCTGGCTCTGCTGCACCTGACCAGCTTCACGGAAGGGAAGGGCGAATTCGCCTTCACCCGCGCCTGGAAGGGATACGACTGGGAAGCGCTCGATCGGCTCCATCAAAAGGGCCTGATCTCCGATCCCAAGAACAAGAACAAATCGGTCGGGCTATCCAAGGAGGGCAGCCAGAAGGCCGAAGCGCTGTTCCAGCAGCTCTTTTGCGACTGACTCCAATATTACCCCCTCACGGCCTGCACCGGCAGCGCGGAGAGCGGGCAATTGCGGTTCGTCTGGCTGAAGTAATCGGCCGACCATTCGCTGACGAACAGGGCGATGGGGTTTCTGCCGCCGTCATAGGCGAGGCCCGCGCCGGTGGGCAGGGAGAGCGCGTCGAGGTCGTCTTCCTTGATGTCGGCGGGCAGCCAGCGCACGACGGTCCACGGGGCGGGTTCGAGGCGGGAGGCCGCGCCGTATTCGTTTTCAAGGCGGAATTGGACCACCTCGAATTGCAGCGGGCCGACGGCGGCCAGCAGCGGGGTCTTCACGGATGAGTTGCGCAGGTGAAAGGCCTGGATCACGCCTTCCTGCAACAACTGGTCGAGGCCCTTGCGGAATTGCTTGTACTTGGCGGTGTTCGGATTGTGCAGGTAGCTGAAGGCCTCGGGCGTGAAACGCGGGATTTCCTGGTAGCGGATGCTCGGATCGGTCGTCAGGGTGTCGCCGATGCCGAACGTGTCGTGGCCGACCAGGCCGATGACATCGCCCGGGAACGCCTCGTCCACCGTCTCGCGCTCGTTGCCGAAGATCTTGTGGGAGCTCGAAAGGCGCACCTTCTTGCCGGAGCGGGAGTGATGGACGGTCATGTCGCGTTCGAGCTTGCCGGAGCAAACGCGGACAAACGCGATACGGTCGCGGTGTTTCGGGTCCATGTTCGCCTGAATCTTGAAGATGAAAGCGGAGAACGCGGGGTGGTCGGGAGCGATAAACGCCGGCGAGGCCACGTGCCCGCCGCTCCGGCCCGGGTGGCTATCAGCTTGAGACAGGGGCGACTCAGGGCGTGCGGCGGTCGAATGCCGCCCGCACGGTCCGGGCGCGTGTTTCAAGAACCCATCCAGCAAGAGCTGCACGCCGAAGTTGTTGATGGCGCTGCCGAAAAAGACCGGGGTGGTCTTGTCCGCAAGCACGGCGGAATCATCCCATTCGTGCCCGGCGTGCTCGAGCAGTTCCAACTCCTCGACCGTCTTGTGAAAAGTCGCCTCGTCGAGCCGGCCGCGGATGAGTTCGTCGCGCAGTCCGCCCACCTGCACCGGGGCGCGGTATTGGCCGCCGGCGGCGCGCTCGAAGAGGTGCATCTGCCGCGTCTGACGATCGAAGACGCCCTGGAACTGGAAGCCGTTGCCGATGGGCCAGTTGACCGGGAACGCGCCGATGCCGAGCACGCGCTCCAGTTCATCCAGCAAGGCGAGCGGCTCTTTCATCGGGCGGTCGCACTTGTTGATGAAGGTGAAGATGGGCACGCCGCGCTGGCGGCAAACCTCGAAGAGCTTGCGAGTCTGCGGCTCGATGCCCTTGGCGGCGTCAATGACCATCACGACCGAGTCCACGGCGGTGAGCACGCGATAGGTGTCCTCGGAGAAATCCTTGTGGCCCGGTGTGTCCAGCAGATTGAGGCGGTAGCCGGCGTAATCGAATTGCAGCACGGTGGAGCTGATGGAGATGCCGCGCTTCTTCTCCAGCTCCATCCAATCGGAGGTCGTGGCGCGCTGGTTCTTGCGCGCGGTCACCGAGCCGGCGAGTTGCACCGCGCCGCCGTAAAGCAGCAGCTTCTCCGTCAACGTGGTCTTGCCCGCGTCCGGATGCGAGATGATGGCGAACGTGCGCCGCGTCTGAACTGAATTCATAGATTCCACAGAGGCGCGGATGATAGCACGAAATTACGGCAGGACAAGGCGTACCCCGCAAGCGTCAATCGGCGGGGTGCAGCCGCTGAAAAGCTGAAATGGGAAGTCAGGAAGCTGGGTACCGCAAGGGGCTGCCGCGCCCTCCGCTCTGCGATTACCGCTTTCTGCTTTCCCGGTTTCAGATTCCAGGCACTCCCGCCCGCGCCCTTGCCGCCGAAACCTTGAACCTGGAGCGCGCGCTCAGGCTCGATCGAAGGTTTCCTTGATCACGCCAGCCAGGCTGGTGAGGAGACGGTCGCCCTGGCCGAGATAGGAGGAGCCGTGCTGGATGGCCAGCGCTTCCGGTTTGAGGGCGGCCAGCGAGCGCAGCACAACTTCGGTCTGGCGGGTGTAAGGCATGTAGCCGGCCAGCGGTCCGCGCTGCATTTGCTGCATCGCCTGGCGGGTCGGCTCGATCAGGTCCGACGACGTGGTGGGCGGGACATTCCCGAAGTGGTGAAAAAGGTCGGAGCAGAAGAGCGTCCTGCGCGTCTCCTCGAACAGAACCCCCGCGTCCCAGCCGTGCGGAATGTGCGCTGAGCGGTAGAACCGGTAGCGATACTTGCCGGTGCTCAGGACATCCTCGGCTGTCATGCCGCGGGCGGGGCGGAGGGCGAAATCATCCACGCTGACGAGCTTGCCGACGAGCGTGCAGACGGGCTGGGCCTGGGGCGCGATTTGAAGCCATTCGTTGAGCGCGCCGCACTCGTCGGATTCAAAGTGGCTCCAGGCGATATGGCGGAGGCTGGCCGGATCAATCAGCGTGGCCACAGCCTCCCGCACAGCCGGGAACATCCGCTTGAAGCCCGCGTGAAACAGCAGCGGTTCGTCGTCGCGCACAAGGAAATGGTTAAATTGCATGTCAAACTCCGGGACGTACATCGAGAGCCGGAATACGTCCGGGGCGATTTCATGGATGGGTAGCATAGCGCGTAGCGTAGCACATCCAGGGGCGCCTGTCAGGAGGGGTTCAGGAAAAGCACAAAGGCCTAGCAGCCGACGTGCAGGGCTGCATCAAGCGCGCCCGGAGGGTTTGGGCAACAGGCCCCTGAGATGCGCCTTTATGGGGAACTTTCCATGAACCGGAGCCCGAATTCCCCCTCACCCCTACCCCTCTCCCCGAGGAGAGGGGAACCAGCCGAGCAACGTCTGTGGGGTGGTTCATGGTCCCATTGCAGGGCAACAAGGCCGTGGGGGCTCCCCATAAGACCGCATATCGGCACTTGGGCCTATCTTCCCAACCTGCAGAATTTGCCGGTGGACAGATGCGTCGTGCTCTGCCACCATCCTGTCATAATGAGTGGGACCAGAAACCAATTCTGCCTCACCCGCGTAGCGTCAAGTAAAGGGCGACGCGTGGAAAGCCCATCGTTGTCAGTCACCACGAACCACAAGATAGCTCTCTCATCCATCGTCGCTTTGATGGCGGGCTTGTTTCTATTCACGTCTCCGGCAGGTGCCTTTGAAGGGCTCATCAAAGCCGCATCCACCCAGGGCGGACAGACCACGGCCCTGCTCTACACGGTCGGCACGAACGCGCTCCGAATCGAAGTCACCGGTTCGGCTCGGCCGAATCCGGTGGACGTGCTCGACCGCAATTCTGGCCAGTTGACCCTGCTCTTTCCGCACAACCGGAGCTTCGTTCGCTTGAAACCTGCCCCGGACAATCCGGCCACGCCGCCGGGCTTTCCCGGAATGCCTGCCGGAATGCCCGTGGGCATCGGCCCGCAAACACAAACCACCCCCGCCGCGTCACCCCTACCCGCCATGCCGCAGGTTCCGGCCGGCATGGGCGCGGGAATGGCCAGCGGCATGCCGTCCCTGCCGATGATGCCCTTGCCGAGCGAGGGAATGGAACTTAAGGCCACCGGACTGAAAACCAACCTGCTTGGCTTCGTCTGCGAACAGTTCGAAATCAAACAGCACGGCGAGCTCATGGGAATCTGGGCCACGCGCCAGTTGCTGCCGTTCCAGGATTACGTCCGCAACCAGCCACCGCGCTCCGGCCCGCGCCTGATCGAGCAAAGCTGGGCACGATTGCTGACCGCGAAGAAACTATTCCCCCTGCGTGCCAGCCTGCGATTCGAGAATGGTCCGGAGCGCTTCCGCTTCGAGGTCCTCTCCGTCACGCCGCAAACGCTCAAGGCGGAGGAGGCCGACTTCTTCCTGCCGCCGGAAGGCTATATCGAAATTGAGCCGCTGCCATTTTGAGAGAAACAGATCAACCACCAAACACATGAACCACCTGAAAGGAAGACCGACAATCATGAAAACCCCACCCATCGAACAAGCGTTAGCCGCCGCGCTGCTGCTAGCCGCTCTCTGCTTTCCGCTCTCCGCTTTTTCCCAGGGCAGCCTCACGCCGCCGGGAGCGCCCGCCGCGACGATGAGGACGCTGGCGCAGATCGAGCCGCGCACGCCCATTTCCTCAGCGCCGTTCACCATTTCTGTGCCTGGATCCTATTATCTGACGACCAACATCACTGTCAGTTCGGGAAACGCCATCAACGTCTCAGCCAACGGCGTGACGCTGGACCTCAACGGATTCACCATTGCCTCCACCGCCGCTAGTGCCACGGGTAATGGCATCATCTTGAACAGCGTGCGCAACCTCACCATCCTGAACGGTTTCATCCAAGGCGGCGTGGCCAACAACGGCAGCGGTTCTTACAGCGGCCCGGGATTCCAATATGGCATTTACTACTCCGGCGCGGCACCGGTCAACGTGCGGGTGGCGGGTGTTTCCGTTTCGGGCTGCCTCATCTATGGCATTTACCTCGGCAAAGGGGATTCGACGGTGGTGGAATCCTGCACCGTGCGGACGGTTGGCGGTTATGGGATTGCGGCCTCCACCCTCAAGAACTCGGTGGCGGTGGACTGCGGGAGCACGGCGATCTCCGGCGACCAGGTTACCGGCAGCCGGGGAGAATGCACCGGGGGTGGCTATGGTCTCTACGCCAGCTCAGCTCAGAACTGCTACGGCTCCAGCACCAGCAGCTATGGTCTTTACGCCAGCGCAGCCCAGAACTGCTACGGCACCAGCACCAGCGGCACCAGTGGTCTCTACGGCACCACCGCCCAGAACTGCTACGGCCACACCGAGAGCGGCATCGACGGTCTGGCTGCCACCACCGCCCAGAACTGCTATGGCTCCACCTCCACCGGCACCTATGGTCTTTACGCCTATACCGCCCAAAACTGCTACGGCTATGCTTCGGGCGCTGGCACTGGGTTGCGCGCCGCCGGCGTGGCCATTGGCTGCATTGGCTCTTCCTCCTCCGGCGTCGGGTTGAGTGCCTACATTGCCAATTCCTGCCAGGTCCCCCAAGGCACCACCTCCGTCTCCTACAAATACAACATGCCGTGAATAATTCACGATTTGCGATTGCCGGTTTACGAGCCCAAGTAACTTATGAGAACCAAACTCGTCCTGCTCGTTTTGGTTTCAACCTTCAGCCTTTGGCCTTCGCCCCGGCTCCACGCCGCCACCACCATTGATCCCACCAACCGCTACCCTTACGGCGCGAACATCGGCTGGATGGACGCACGCGGCGACATTAACAACGGTGCCGTCATTGGCGAATACGTCTGCTCCGGCTACATTTATTCCGCCAACACCGGCTGGATCAATCTCGGCAGCGGTGCGCCGACAAACAACATCCGATATCAGAATCTTTCCCCGAATGATTTTGGTGTGAACCAGGATGGCATGGGCAATTTGCGCGGTTACGCCTGGGGCGCAAACATTGGGTGGATCAACTTCGAGACCACTGGCGCGCCCACAGTGGACCTGCTCACCGGCAAATTGAGCGGCTATGCCTACAGCGCCAATTGCGGCTGGATTTCCCTCAGCAACGCCACCGCGTTAGTGAAAACCGCTTCCATTCAACCCGGCACCGACTCCGACGGCAACGGCCTCCCTGACGCCTGGGAAATGGAAAACTTTGGCACGCTCCGCGTGGACCCCGATGCCGATTCCGATCATGATGGCCTGTCCAACTACCAAGAATACCTGGCCGGAACGGATCCGAGAGACGCCCGCAGCCTCCTCCAAATCACCAGCATTCTACGTGGCTCCGGCGGTGACCCCACCCGTGTAGTCCTGGCCTGGACGAGCGAGCCGACGCGTTATTACGCCATTGAGAAACGGGCAGCGTTGGGCGGCGCCAACGCCTGGTACACGCTTGTCGAGCTCCCATGGCTGGGAGCGAACAACGTCGGGTTCAACGACACGACCAGTCAGCAATTCTACTGCATCCGCGCCTACCGTCCGCTGATGCCTTGAACCGAATTCCAATCAGATCACCGGTGCTTTCCACCGATGCTGATCAGGTGTCTGGTGGTGTGGATATACATTCGGCCACCGGCGACCGCTGGCGTGCTGTGGGTCGTTTCACCCAAGGGATTCCTGGCCAGCAGCTTGAACTGGTCTGAGGCCGCGATAACAACCACCTCGCCCGTCGTGGAGACGCAGAACAGGCGGCCATCCACGCACACCGGCGAGCTAAAGAAGCGTTTCCCCAGCCGCTCCTGCCATACGACTTCTCCCGAGGCGGTCTGGACGCAAGTCACCACGCCGTCGTCGCCCCAGAGAAAGAGGAGTTTCCCCACGCAGATGCTGGTGGGCACATAGGGCGCTGATTTGCGGATGGTGTAGGCTAAGTCGGCTCTCTGGCTTGTGGCGGGCACGCCGGGACGAACCGCCACGAGGTAATTCCCACCTCCTCCGCTGCCGCATGAGCCGATGATCAGCCCCGCGGCCACGACGGGGGAACTTACGACTCGTTTATCGAAGGCGTCCGTTAGCTCCCAGAGCACATGGCCGCTCCCTTGCTCCACCCCGTAAATGCCATGCGACTGGCTCGCAAAGATAAGGGCCGGCTTGCCGTCCTGGGGTTGGTAAAGGCAAGGGGTAGAATAAGAAGCCGACGTCGCCTTACGGGGCGTCTTCCAGCGGGTCTGGCCGGTGGCGGCATCCACCGCAATCAAAAAGCTTGGTCCGCGCTGCTCGTTGGCGAGAATGACCTGACCCTCGCAGACGATCGGGGAAGCCCCACCTCCATGCTGGGCGGCAAAGGGGCCGAGGTCCTTGTCCCAGACTATGTCGCCCGCATGGTCCAATGCCATGAGCGTAAGCCGCTCGGGCACGTTCCAACACACATACACGCGGTGCTCGTCAACAGCGGGAGGTACTTGAAGCCACGCTGTTGTAAGCGTTCTTGTGGTAGGGCTTGAGCGGGAACGCCTTCTGCCACAGGATGCGGCCCTGGCTGGCGCTGACACAAAGGACCCACAGTTGATTCGTCCGGTCATCCCCAGTCGTGAGAAAGATTCTGTCACCCCACAACACTGGCGAAGAGTGCCCGGGGCCGGGCAGAGCCATCTTCCAGTTGAAATCCCGCTCTGTCCACTGGGTCGGGATTGTTTTGGCGTCACTGATCCCCGAGCCATTGGGACCGCGAAAACGGGTCCATTCCTGGGCGGGACCTGGGGCGGCTGACGTCAGGAGGAAAAGCAGGACGAGGCTGTGGCGGGCTATAAAGTTCATTGCACCGGCTGGTGAGTCTAGCGGGCCGGGAATGGCGCCGCGACAAAAAACGGCCCCGGAGCAGGCAGAACAAATGGTCGGCTACTGTTGCTGAAGCCGGTAATACGCCACGGGCACAGGCGGATTGGTGTCCATGTAGGCGAGGGGGCCCTCGGGCGGGGCGATTTGGGTATCCAGGGTCGCCCATGGGCCGTGCAGATCAGTGGCGCGCTGGATTTCGTACGAATTGCCGGCGAGGCCGGCAAACTCGATGACGACGGAGCCATTGGTAACGGCAATGGCCAACGCCCGGCTAACGAAGTTGACCAACTGAATCGCTGCGGTCACCGTCTGGTTGTCGAGGGTCACGTCGGCCTGGGCGGCACCCGGAGCGCCGCCGGCGTTGAAAATGGCCGTAGCCTGACCGTGGATGAATTGCGTTGCGGGAGCGGAGAGGGTTCCGAGCACCGGATTGTGAAAGAGCGTCGCGGGAGCGGCGGGCACGGCGGGCAAAGCAGCCAGGTTTGCGGCGGGAAGCGGACCGCCGGAACTCAGTCCTAAAAGATCGGCGATGAGGGTGGTGCTGCTGCCGGTCGCCAGCGTGGTCACTCCGGGCAGGTGCCGGAGTTGCAGCCACGGCGAGGTGGTGACGGCACCGGATGCCAGGATGTCATTGCCGCCGGGGCCGATGTTCGCGCCCCACCAGTTCCGGGTGGCGTCGCACGAGCCCGCGCCATCCGCCTGCCATAATGTGTCTCCATTCGCGTGGTTGGCGGCGCTATTGTTGAAGAAGCGGTTGTAGCTCGCGGTCAGGGCGCCTTGCACATGCGTGATGGCGCCCCCTCGCCCACCGCCGGAAGTGCTGTTGCTCTCAAAACTGCAATCCACGATGGTGATCGTGCCCGAATCGGTACTGGCCTTGATGGCGCCGCCATCCGAAGCGGCAGAATTGCCGACAAACACACTGTTGCTCACCAGCAGGCTGCCGCTGCCGCCAGTCTGGTTCAGGAAGTCTAGAGCCCCGCCGTACAACGCCGACGAATTACCCTGAAACCAGCATCCCAGCACGGTCACGTTGCCGTTCGGCGAGTTCTCGATCGCGCCTCCAACGTTGCCGCTCGCCCCGGCGAAGGCCCGGTTGCTGGTAAAGGTGCAATTGTTCACGGTCGTGGAACTCCCAATGCCGCCCACCAACAAGGCGCCTCCGCCATAATCGCCACCTTGCCCGCTGTCAAAGGTCAGGTTGTTGAACGTGAGGACAACGTTGTTGATGCTGTTGGCCGGCAATGCGGTTTCCAAAAACCGGGAGTTGGCCAGCGTCTGGTGGAGCACCGTGTCCGCGGGATTGGCCGAAGCGCCTTGAAGGGTAATGACTTCATTGGCCGCGATCACGGGCAGTTCGCCAGTCAGGTTGTAAGTGCCCGCGGCGAGATTAATCGTGTGGGGGCCAGTCGTACCATTCGCTGTGTTGAGCGCGCTGATCAGTTCTGCCGTGGATGCCACGTTGAAAGTAGTGCCCAGAGCCTGGCGCCGTGAGAAGGGAGCCGGCCAGCGCTACGCAACCGAATCTCACGACAAATGTCTTTCTCATATCCTTAAATCGGGCGAACCGTGCCAACCAAACGCTCAAGGCCTTGAGGGGTATATGCCCGTCAGCGCGATGCAGAAGTTCAGGCTTAAGTAAGGTGGCATGTTATTGTGCGGCCCGTTGCCGCCTACCGGCGTGAGCATGTCCGCTTTCATGGCGGGGCTGGTCCCCGGCGAGGCTCGCGAAGAAATTCTGTCCGCGTTGACCGGGCGGAAGCGCTGGAATGGCGCCTGCCGGACTGGTCTGACCGGCAACCGCGGTGGAACAGCCTAAAGCGTGATTGTGAGAGGGCATCTGTGAGGAAGAGAGCGTGACGCTGACCACCCCTCCGCTCTCGCCCAAGTCATAAAGCGACAAGCCCGGCCCCTGGCCCTGCTGGAGAGGCACGCTCCCCTGCAGATTCGGCAGGCCAAAGTTGGTTGTTCCATTACCGCCGAAGTTGGTTCCGAGCAGTGAAAACAAGGCCGTGTTTTGTTGTATCGGCATCAGTTGACCGTCGCAAAAGGCCCAGCCCATCGGAGCGAAGTTGAAGCCGAACACGCGGATCTCAGCAATGAATGGTTCTGACATAAGGTGTGGTCCTGGTCGAGAAGAGTGTCAACTGCGGGACGGGAATATGCCAGCCAGAGCGATGGCGAAGTTGATCACCAGGAAGGGAGGACGGTTTTCATGCGCTTGTCCCCCCACGGTGGCTACCGCCTGGCCGGCCATCGCACTGCCATCCGTTGCGCTCGCATAGGGGGTCACGGCCCCACCGGTCGGCCAAAAGCCGTTCACCGGGGAGGCCTGGCTGGGGCCGCTGGAACTGCCAATCACCCCGTGGGTGTGAGCTGGGACCTCGCCAACGGTGAGGGTATGCACTTCTTCGCCGCCTTGGCTGCCTTGAGGATAGGTCGCACTGCGGTGGATGGGAATGACGCCCCTGCAAGTTGGGCAGGGCGAAGTTCTGCACCCCGTTGCCGCCATACGTGGTGCCCAACAAGGCAAAGAGCGCCTGGTTCTGCGCGATCGCCAGCAGTTGGCCATTGCAGAGGGCCCAGTTGCGCGGGGCAAAGCCAAAAGACAACATCCTGATCTCACCGATAAACGGATCTGACATATCAATATTCTCCGTTGGTTAGCTTTGTGTCGGGTAGATCCCCTCCCACGCGATAATGAAATTCAGCGCCAGATAGGGTGGGCGATTCTCATGCGGCTGACTGCCTCCCGCATAGGTGGTGCTGGCGTTGCCCATGGCGCCGTTGGCCCCGGTGTTTGAGTACAATGGCGCGGCATGATCGCGGCCAGGACATTGCCGGCCGGAGCGCCGCCGGTTCCAGCCGCGGCGCTGCACGAAGCCGCGTGGCTGTGCGCCCCGATCTGGCCCGCAGTCAACTACACCTGCTCAGCTCCCCCGGCTTGCCCCAAGATATAATTGCTGCCCCCCGTCAGAGTTCCCTGGTGCACCGGCACACGGCCGGCCAGGTTTGGCAGGTTGAACGTTGTCTGCCCGTCTCCGCCATAAGTGGTGCCAATGAGACTGAAGAGCACGTCGTACTGCGATATGGGCAGGGTTTGTCCCTGACAGAAGAACCAGCCCAGGGGCGCAAAATTGCCCGCGAAGAGCCTGATTTCACCAACAAAAGGGTCCGCCATAGGTTCTTCGCCAGTTTAAGTCGCGCGAAGTCCCTGCGCCGGCTCGCGCCGACCGCATGCTTCGCCAGCCGATTGAACACCGCAACGTAGGAGGCAGCACCCGGACCGCTCGATGCGGCTGGAACGATAAACATCGGGAACTTGCCGATCTGCTGCTGTTCAAACCAGTAAGTATCCTGCGCCAGCAAACAGTCTTGCGGCCCCCGGAAGACCAGAACGAATTGTTCTCCGTGCGCAGCCGGAATGCGATTCGCCTCGATCAATTCGAGCAGTATCCCCCGGTCGCCGGACACGCTTGCCCGAAACCTCTGGTTCACCAACCCGGCAAAAACGTCAAACCCCAGGTCGCCGGACGCTGTCCACGGCGCTTGGACCGCCGCTCCCGCCAGGCTCGGCGCCACGGCTGCCGCCGCCGCCAGCAGCGTGGATTCCAGTATAAAATGCCGTCGTGATCGCATAGATTCCGGAGGGTTTGCAGGCCCCGTTATTCACTGAAGCCAACCAGGGAGCAGACTGTAGCCGGCATTTCGCGGGTCACAAGCGTCCGCCCCGATAGTACCTGACTTGTGTTATTGTATGGATAAACCTGTAGTGCATTTTTCTCGCCTGTCAACCCACCTGCTTCATGCGGTCTGCCTCGAACCGGTCGGCTCTCCTTGCGCTCGGAGGCCAATTCTTCTATTTACGCAACCTGTGAACAGGTCAGTCGGAAACCAAAGCGGCGCTCGCGCGCTGGAAACGCGCCTCCGCCCCGAGACCGCGGATGACGAGGCCTTTCTCTATGCGGTCTATGCCAGCACTCGCCAAGAGGAACTGGATGCCGTTGGCTGGGACGAGGCGAGGCGCCAGGCATTCCTCCGGATGCAGTTCGACGCCCAGCGGCGGGGCTATCGCGACATGTTCCCCGAAGGCAGCTTCCTTATCATCCTGTGCGGCAACGATCGGGCGGGCCGCATGGTAGTGAATCGTACAGCCCATGAAATCCGGCTGGTGGATATCGCCCTTCTCCCGGCTTTCCAGAACCAGGGCGTCGGCGCCCGGTTGGTGGGTGACTTGATCGCCGAAGCGAAGCAAACCGGACGGCCTTTGCGGGTGAGCGTTTTCAAGCCGAGCCGGGCTGCGGCTTTCTACCAGCGGCTGGGCTTTGTCAAATCGGGCGAGACCGGGCCCTACGACCGCTGGGAGTGGGTGGCTACGGCCCCCATCAAGGGAGCCGGTTAAAGACCGCCTGGTACTCGAAGATACCTGGCTTCTTGCCGATAGGCACGATGAACAGGGGAAACCGGCCGATGCTCTCGTGCTCGAAGGTGTGGATCTGTTGCGGGAGAAAGCGCGCCTCCGGCCCATGAAAGACCAGGCTGAAGCTCCCTGTCCGGGAATCCGCCTGCGCCCCACGCGCTAGAACCGGTTTCGCCTCCACCAGCATCAATTCGATCCGCTCGCCCGAATCCCGGCGCACAAAGAACCTCGAGTTCACCAGGGCGCTAAAGGCAGCAAAATCCAGATTTTCCAGAGCCGTTGCTTTCATCAATTCGCGTATCGGATGCGGTGCCGGTAAGGATAGCGCATTCGCCCGGCCAGGCAACAGGATTGCAGAAGGAATCCGGCGGTTGCGAATAAGCGCTTCACCCCTATGGGAGTGGCACAGGTAATTGAGAAAAGTGGCGCCAGTAATATGAGGACCGCGATTTGCGCCACCCGGCGGAATCCACGCGAAAGGTGTATGTGAAATCAAGCTGTCGGATTCCATCGCCAAGAAATAGATGGCGCAACCTCGCGTCTTTTGGTAAGCCACCGGCGGTAATGACTGAACTGCAGGTGCCATGAAAATTACGGAAGCTCTATTCGCCGAACATTTGGTGTTCCACAGTATGTTCGATCACATCGAGGTCACCGTGCCCAAGCTGAAGACGCTGGCGGAAATCAAGTCGCTGGCGGCATTGATGGAGTCGCTGCTGAAGTCACATTCTGACACCGAGGATGAGCTGTTCATTGGTCCGCTGGAGCACTGCTTCGAGCAAATCGGGCAGCGAGACGCCTTCCTGGAGGAGCACCAGGAGATTGACGACAGCCTCAGGAGCCTGCGGCAGGCCAAACAATTGAAGCAGGCGAAGCAACTGTTGCTCGCCGCAGTGGCCTACTCGCGCGGGCATTTCGACAAGGAAGAACGCATCGTGTTCCCCATGGCCGAACGCGTCCTCAATGCCAAGACCCTGACAGCGCTGGGACGAAGCTGGATGGAACAGCGGACCAACGCTGCGCGGGCAGGCGATGTTTAGCCCGAACCCACAGCTTTCAGGGCGGTGGTGACAGCGGCGACGAGCGCGCTGACGCGGATGGCAAGCGGGAAATCGGACGGCGCTTCCAGGGTGCAGGAGAGCCGCGTCTTGTGAGTGATCAGGAAGAACGCCTCGGGCCATTGCGGGCGCGTGCGAGGATCCAGGTTGGGGCGAATGACGCCGTTCTGCGCGGGCCGCCCTTCGATGGTCTCTGAGCGATCAATCGGGCAGACCGGGGCCACGCCGGCGACTATGGCTTCAGCCAACGAAGGGAGATGGTTGTCGGGATTCTGCTCATACACGTAGAAACCCTGCGCTTCCCAGTCCTCATGGAGGCATAAGCAGAGATCAAACAGCGGTTGGCGCTTCAGCCAGGCGATGTGCGCCGCGGTTTCCGGGGCCTCGAGCGCGCGGTATTGGCGGTTGAGATCGAGGCCCTCGCGATTCTCCCGGCGGTTAAGCGGAAAGCCCGTCGGGTTCAAACAGGGACACAGCCAGAGGCTCAGACCTGGCGGCCAGGCATCTTCCTGGAGAAGACGGCGCGCCGCCAGCGGACCGGCCGGCTCATCGCCGTGGATACCGGTGGAGAGGTAGATACGAGGGGCGGTCGGTGATGCGCGGCGCGTGAGGCCAAAGATATGCCTCGGGGGCGGGAGGATTTCCTCGACGGTCCACCCGTGGGCCTGAGCGGCGGCGATGCAGTCACGCTGGACGGCGGCGATGTCTATTACCTCGCCGGAGTAGCCCTTAATGTTCTTGCCGAGCCGTTGCACGCAACCATCCTCTGCCCTTGGTTATCCACCAAACTACTCCACTTGCAGCAGGCCTCAATGGCCTAGAGCGTCGGCTGAGCCGAGGCGGATTGGCCCCCGGGCTGGTCTTGATCGGAGAATCCGTGCTTGTCCCACGTCGGGTCCAGCCCGAGGTCCTTGAGCATTTGCAGATCCTTCTCCACGGGCTGATTGAGCGTGGTCAGGTAATTGCCGACCATCAGCGCGCTGGCGCCGGCCATGAAGGCCATGCTTTGCACGTCGCGCAGATTCACTGTGCGCCCGCCGGCAACCAGGATTTCCTGCCGTGGCAGGATCAGCCGGAAGCAGGCGATTGATTTCAGTATCTCCAGCGGAGCCAGCGGCTTGCAATGGCCAAACGGCGTGCCTGGAATCGGATTGAGAAAGTTCATGGGCACAATATGCACGCCAACCTCCTTCAAGGCGAACGCCAGCTCGCAGCGGTCGTCGAGCGTCTCTCCCATCCCCAGGATGCCGCCCGAACAGATCTTGATGCCCGCCTGCTTCACGTGCTTGAGCGTCTGGATCCGCTCTTCGTAGGTGTGGGTCGTGCAGACCTGCGGGAAAAACCGCCGGGAGGTTTCCAGGTTATGGTTGTAGCATTCCAGCCCCGCATCGCGAAGACGGTCGGCCACCCTCTGGCTTTGGATCATGCCCAGCGAGGCATCCGGCCGCGCCTGGCCGCTCTGCTTCAATTCCTCTAGCCGGTGGCATATCTGATCGAGCGCCGGCCCTTCATCAATTCCGCGCCAGGCGGCCACGAGGCCCAGACCGGTGACGCCGTTGGCTTTGGCTTCCTTGGCGGCGGTCAGGACCTGCTCGCCGTCAATCAGGCCGTAGCGGGGTGAGTTGGTGTCGTAAGCGGCGGATTGGGCACAGAAGCGGCAATTCTCGGAGCACCCACCGGCCTTGATGTTTACGATCGAACAGAGGTGAATCTTGTTCCCCTTGAAGTGCTCGCGTACCCGGTTGGCCCAGGCGAGCAGTTCAAAGATGTCCTCCCGGGATTCGAGGTGAAATAACCACCGCCCCTCCGCGGGCGTGATGTCTCCGCCAGCCAACACCTGACTGCCCAGTTCGGCAATGCGGAGGCGAGGTTTTGCGTCAAGCTGTTTCGATGTCATGGTTGACAGCATAAGCGCTTGCCGGATTTGCGCAAGAGAACAGCACGCGGGAGGGGGAAGGCCGGGCGCATTGGCGGATGGCTGGTAGGGACGCCTCGCCGAGGCGTCCGGGTTCTGCTGGAGTGGACGCCTCGGCGAGGCGTCCCTAACAGCCACTCGCGAATGCGCCCGGGACGGCCCAGGCCCAAAACTCCAGAGCCCGTGGAAAAGCTTGGGCTACGCGGGAAACCGGGCAACCATTATGCCGATGCGCTTGGACGGTCGCCGGTCCCCTGCTGGGCGACGACGGCTGGGAGGACGATTTCGTACGGCTCGCCTTCAAACCTCAGCACCACCTGCACCGAATCCAGCTTGTTGGCCGCACAAAAATCCAGAGCCGCGGTGGAGCTGACAAAATCCATCGCTTCCGAAGGATCGGAAGCCCAGGCATCAACATCCCGGAAATACAGGCCTGTTTCTCTTTGCTGAAGAAGTATTCGCATCCGCTGCATAGTGCATCGTCTTCGCTACCTCGGGCAACCCGCAGTCGCTCCGGAGCGTTTTCGCTTTTCCCGGTGGCGACAGGCCGAGTTCGTTCTCCCTAATCTGCACCCGCGCCTCCTTGAGGCAAGCACTAAAAACCGGGCTGAAAGAATGGGGGCGCATTCGCGAGCGGTTGGTAGGGACGCCTCGCCGAGGCGTCCGTGTTGCGCCGGGGCCGACGCCTCGGCGAGACGTCCCTACCAACCACTCGCGAATGCGCCCGAAGAATGGAACCTGGTTTGAAGCCAAACCCCGCTAACGCATGATTGGTCCCAGGAGGTTTTTGCGTGGCACCGGGCCGTACGTGCGGCTGTCAACGGAGTTCATACGGTTGTCCCCCAGCACGAAGTACTCGTTCCTGCCGCACAAGATCAACTGGTTGGGGTATCGCGAATTGGTAAAGGTCGGGGTGCCGCGAGCCAAATATGTTTCGCTCAGTTTGCGCCCGTTCAGATACACGCTGCCGTCCTTCATGAAGACAGAATCCCCCGGCCCGGCGATGATGCGTTTGACCGAGAAGCCGTTGTCGCTGGGATCGCGCAGGACGACCACGTCGCTGCGCTGCGGCGCGTGGAGATAATAGATCCACCGGTTCAGCAAATACTGGTCGGAGTCGTGAAGCGTCGGCACCATGCTCCGGCCGACGACCTTCACCGATTGGAAAATGAAGTGGCTGATGAGGAAGTAGCAGGCCACCGCCAGGAGGGCCGCCGCGAGGAGTTGCAGACTCTGCTGCCGAAGTGATGGCGAGCTTAATTTGGTCCTGCGTGCGACAGGCGCCGGCGCCCGGCCGGCCGATATGCACGCTGCGTCTGTGGTCTGCGTTCCAGCGATCATTAAAGCACTTCTATAATAAATCGCAGCGGTGATTCGACAAGGTGTGATAATACGCAAGGCGTTACCGGTCGAGTACGGGTACTTTCCCCTGCCCTTGGGCAGAGGACGGGAAGAATCTCCGGCAGCGGGTTGGGGCGGATCGCGCGCCCGGGGAGCTAACTCGCCAACTTCCCGTCTTGGGCGGCTGGAGGCGTGACCTTCGCGATCGCCTCGCGAAGGTTCTCCAGGAGGAAAGGCTTGCTGATGATGAGGTCAACGCCCGTAAGGGGATTGCCCGAAGCGTGCAGCATCTCGGCGTAGGCGGTGATCATCACGACCGGTTGCTTCGGCGCGCGCGCCTTGATCGCCGCCGCCAGCTCGTCTCCCTTCATCGCCGGCATTTGAAAATCAGTGATCACCAGATCAAATTCCTCTTGGTCCAGCATCGCCAACGCGTCCTTGCCGTTGCCGGCCGTCTTCACGACATGGCCGTCGAAATCGAGCATCATCTTAACCGCGTCGCAGACGAGCGGTTCGTCATCAACCACGAGGATGCGTCTTTGCGGGAAGGCTGGCGCTTTCATTCGCTTAATAGTTGCGTGAAACTTATCCGGTTCTGGTGGACTTGCCAGCCTTTCTTTTTGCTCGCGAACCCGCCAGCAAACCGCTATCCAATGAGCGCAGCCTTGCGCCGAACGTAACGCACCGGGCCAAATCGCTTGAACCTGAGAATTACAGCCGCGCTGGCAGGTTGGCTTGCCCTGGCAGCCGTCCAGTCCGGCGCCCAGACCCTGAATTTACCGCCCCGGCCGACTGACGCGCCGACCGGCAGCCAGTTCATCAACATCATCACCCGCATGTCTCTCGCTGAGCGCGAGAACTGGATCTACGCGCAGGTCGTCAGCGGCAATGTCCCGAGTTTCGAGCGGACACTCGTGCCGGTGACCGTGAACGCAACCATTAACGGAATCAATCATACCGCGACCTACTACGCGGCCCCCGACTATCTCGCCATCGGCACCGATACTGATTACTTCCTGGAGCCGACGACTCCGCTGTTAGCGCAGCGATTGTGCGATGCGCTCGGGTGCATCTTGCCGACCCGCAAGATGGTGGATCAGATTTGGACGAATGCCGCGGTCAAACTGACTCCTCAGCCCATCCCACCCAGCGGTGAGATGATCACCGTGCCCGTCTTCGCCCAGGAAAACGACCTGGTGCGAAGCCAGCGCATTACCAATTCGGCTCCACTTGGCGCCCTGGTCAGCGGCGACAAGAAAGACGTGGTCATCTCTACGAAGATTTATACCAACTTCTATAGCCCGGCGATTACGAAACCGGTCGTCATCTACGGCTGGCACAAGCCCGATGGCACACGCATTCAACCTCTCTTTAACGGCCATGAAGAAACCTACGCCGATTACAGCCACGGCACGCGTCTGGTCCAGAATGCTCTCACGGTTGATGGCAGCCCGAACACCATCACGAATGTCTTGAGCCTCTCCGAGCCTCGCCGCGCTGCTGAGCGACGAAGGTCCCGCTGAGGGCACGACCAGCGACGGGGTAATCCGCCTGCCGCGCTACACCCTAGCCGCGGCTGGCGCCGGTAGATCATTACTCAGCCACGCAGCCGAACCGTGCTGCCGGGGGCGAGCCCCGCTTTTCGCGTGCTGGCCGCTGGCGACCCGCCACTCAGCTACCACTGGCAACTCAATGGGGTCCCCATTCCCGGCGCGACTAACGCGAGTCTTTTGATCAGCAACGCACGGGCTGTCAATGCGGGGAGCTATAACGTCGCGGTGAGCAATCGTTCCGGTGTTGCCACCAGCAGAGCCGCGTGGCTCCGAGTGAACACCAGCGTGCATCCGGTTCTCTTCGCCGACAACTTCGACGCCGATACCTCCGCGAGTTGGACTTTGTTCTGGGGAGCGGCCAATGGAATTGCTGATTATACGGCGGACTGGGCCTTTGATTACAGCGCCACGCCGTACACGTTCAACGGCGTGACCGGCGCGATACCGCCTGCGCCCAACTCTCCTGACGGCAGCACGCGCGGGCTGAAGGTGACGGTGAACAACAATGACGCCGCCGCCGCCACCGCCGCACTGAACGCTTACCCCCGAGGCCAGTTCTTCAGCGGCAACTTCGCCCTGAAGTTCGACCTGTGGATCAACTATCCGGGAGGCGCCGGCGGCATCAACTCGACAGGCAGCACGGAATATGCGCTCTGCGGCATCAATCACCTCGGCACGCAGGTGAACTGGGCCGCGCCCGCGGCCTCATCCTCAGACGGCGTTTGGTTTGCGTTGGACGGGGAAGGCGGCAGCGCCACAACGGACTACCGCGCCTATGTCGGCAACCTTTCGGGGACGCCAACCGAGCTTACGCCGGCAGGCACGAGCGGCCTGATCGCGTCCAACAACACCGCCACGATCTACCAGAATCTATTCCCGTCTTCCCGTTTTGAAACGCCCGGCGCGCCCGGCAAGGGTTGGGTTGAGGTCGAAGTGCGGCAGACGAATAACGTCCTGGACTGGCTACTGGATGGGACCGTGGTCGCGCAACGGCCCAATACCTCCGCTTTCACCGCCGGTAATGTGATGCTGGGCTTCATGGATCCGTTCGCATCCATTGCGAACCCGGCGCAGGATGCATTCGTACTTTTCGACAACGTGCGCGTCGAAGACCTGGACGCACCGGCACTGCAGCCGCCCGCCATTACGGCCCAACCGGAGGGCGAAACCGTCAGCGCCGGGGCCGACGTGACCTTCACGGTTGCGGCGACCGGCTCGGAGCCCTTGAGCTTCCAATGGCGTTTGAACGGGACCAACCTCCCCGGCGCGACCGGCGCATCATTGTCATTAATGAACGTGCAGGCAGTGAACGCCGGGTCTTACGACGCAGTAGCCAGCAATGCCGCGGGCCTGGCCACGAGCGCCCCGGCCACGCTGGGGGTGAACCTGCCCGAGGTGCGGTTCCTCTCCGTCGCGAGGCTGACCAACGGCCAGGCTCAACTCCTTTTCTCGGGGGTGCCCAGTCAGGATTATGTAATTCAGGCTTCAACCAACCTGGCCGATTGGAAGGCCATCTCCGTGCTCACCGCGGACAGCGGTCCCCTGCCCTTCCTTGATCCCCAAGCGGTGGATTTCCCCTGGCGCTTCTATCGTGCGCGCCAGTGCACCTGGCAGATGTTGGCCGATTTTGACGCGTTCTTGCCCGGGACCCAGGTCATGTTTCAGCCGCCGTCTGCCTCTGGCTCGACCGCGAGCTTTCTCGATCCGGCGCCCAACTTCGCCTATGTGACCAATACCTTCCCGCCGGGCCACTCCAGCGCCAAAGTCCTGGCCGCCGGTTGGAGCTTCAAAACGGGCACGACTGATTCCTGGCTGCGGCTGACGACCTTCAGCGCCGCCAATGTTCCCAACCCCACCATCAACACGAATCAAGTCCTGCACTTCGACATATACGCCAACAAGGCGCTGTATGTCGCCATCGGGTTCCGCGAAACCAGCACCGCCGCCGGCATCGGTGCGGATGGGGGAACTACCGGCACCATCGAGTGGATTGGCGGGACGACGGACAACAGCACCAGCCCACCGAAGGGCCGCCTCGTGCCGGCGGGCAAATGGACGACGGTGGAGTTCTTTCTCCCATACGAACCGGTGCGCGGGTTCACCGGCAATGGCGTCGTGGAAACCAGCACCGGCAAGGGTGTATTCGAGCATTTGGCATTAGTTCCGGCTGCCGGACCGGGCGCCTACGACATTTACCTGGATAATTTCCAGGTCCTTGATTTGGGGCCTTAACCAGCAGGACCTCGCGCTCAGTATCAAATGGGCGCTCGGGCGCCCGCCTCGACCCAACCCCGGGAGATGGCGTAGCGGGTCAGGCCGGCGATGTCGTGGATATTCAGCTTATTCATCGCCTGCTGCCGGTGCTTTTCCACCGTCTTGATGCTGATGCTGAGTTCGGAAGCGATCTGTTTGTTGGCCAGACCTTCAGCGACCAACTGCAACACCTCGGTCTCGCGCGAAGTCAGCTTCGCGACCCGTGAGCTGAGTTCCCCGTCCATTAAAGCGGCCCGGCCCTGTTGCCGCAGCCGCTTGGCGATCATTGGACTAAAGAAAGGCTTTCCCCCACGCACCTCGCGAATGGCCTTCAGCAGGTCTGCCGCGGCGGTCTGTTTGACCAGATACCCGACAGCGCCCGCCTCCAGCACCTGCGTCACATAGCCCTCATCGCCGTAAGAAGTCAGTACCAGCACCTTGGCCGAGGGAACATTTCGCACGATCTGCCGCGTCGCTTCCAGGCCATTGAGCCCCGGCATGGCCAGATCCATGAGCACCACATCGGGCAGGGCCTTCTTGGTGAGGGCCACCGCCTGACGGCCATTCTCCGCTTCGCCGACCACCGCCAAATCCCCTTCGGCTTCCAGCAACGCCCGGAGTCCCTGACGCACGACGGCGTGATCGTCCACTAACAAAACAGAAATCTTCTTCATATCCATCGGTCAATGCGCGCGACACTAGCGAGGGGGAAATGGCGCCACAACCACCATACCCGATACCGCTTCATTTTCAAGCAGGAGTCGTTGGCCCTGAGCTTGTCTTGGGGCCGGACACCGGTTAGAGTGGCGATGTGAAGCCCCAGTTGTGTCCGGGTAGTGCTCGCAGTCCGATTGCGATTTGTTTGCTTCTGGCGTTTGTGACCCTTACAGCGCAGTCCAAGCCGATTCGCTTGCGCAACGCAGTCATTCTCACCGAGCCATCCGCGACGGCTGGCGCCCAAGCGCAGGCGGCCCTGACGCCATCGCCCGCGTCAGGACTGTTCCTCATCCAGTTTACCAACGCAGTGAGCCGTGCCTCACGCGCAGAACTGCGCTCGCTTGGGGTCCGCTTGCTCAAATATGTGCCGGATGACGCATTCATCGCGCGATTCAACAATGTGCCACCGGGCAAACTCAGCGCGCTGAGCTACGTGCACTGGGTGGGGCCGTATCGGGCGGACTACAAGATCCATCCGCGGCTGGCGGCGGCGGCGCGCGCGATGCCACAAACCAACCAGGTCCTGGCGGTAAATGTGTTGCTCTCGCCGCAGGCCACCGCGGCGGAGGTCGCCGGGGTCCGCTCCTTGCTTTCGACCGTCGTGCACGAGAGCGACTTGCGGCAGGGTATCTTTTTGCGGGGCGCTTTGCCTCCGGCTGAGCTCGACGCGCTCGCGCAAAACAGCTCGGTCCTGTGGATCGAGCGCGCCCCACGGCACAAGCTAGTGGACGAGGTGGCTTCCAAGGTTGTGGGCGGGGATGACGGTCTGCTGGCCACCCCGACGGTCACCCAGCAGCTTGGGTTCGACGGCACGGGCGTTACCGTTTGCGTGGCCGATACCGGTCTCGACAGTGGAGACACCAACGCCATGCACCCAGACCTCAGCGGGCGGGTGACGGGCTTCCAGTACCTACGGCAACAACATCACCGACGGCTCAGACGGTTACGGCCACGGCACCCATTGCGCGGGCATTGTCGCCGGAAACGCCGCCACCGGCGAGACCGATCCGGATTTCGGGGGCCTTTATGGCTTGGGGGTCGCCTCTGACGCCAACCTTTTCATCGAACGCATCTTTGACGACTACGCGGGCGAGGCCAACCCCTTCCCCAGCGACGAAACCCTGACGCGCGACGCCGTGCGCCACGGGGCCCACATCGGCTCGAACAGTTGGGGCAACGACGTTCAGGGGGAGTACGACACCGATGCCGCGCAGTTCGACGAGCTTGTTCGCGACGCGGACCCTTCCACCCCCGGCGACCAGCCTTACATTCTCGAATTCTCCTCCGGCAACGCCGGGCCGGACTCGCAAACGATGGACAGCCCGGCAACGGGCAAGAACGTGATTGCCACCGGGGCCTGTGAAAATGCTCCGGGCTTCTACGCCTTAACCTACGGGCTTTACTCCGAGGGACAGGACACGATGGCGGACTTCTCGAGTCGAGGCCCTTGCGAGGATGGCCGGATCAAGCCGGACCTGGTAGCACCCGGCACTTGGATCGCCTCTGCCGCATCGTCGGCGGCGCCGGACGAGGCCTCAATCGCGTGGACCGTGATTGACAATTATTACGTCTATATGGGCGGCACCAGCATGGCCGGCCCCCACGCCGCCGGGGCCGCCGCGGTGTTCGTCCAGTATTACAAGAGCTTCCACACGAACGCGATGCCTTCGCCGGCGCTGGTCAAGGCGGCGCTCATCAACTCGGCAGACGAGTTGGATGAACTGAACGGCGGACCCGGCCCGATCCCGAACAACGACGAAGGCTGGGGTCGCATCACCCTGACCAATATCATTGTCACCAATCTCACCACCGCTCCGCGCTATTACGAGTATGTGGACCAAACGACCTTGCTGACCGAAGGCCAGGTTTATCTCCACCACACCGTGGTCCGGAACACGGACCAGCCGCTGAAGATCACGCTGGCCTATACCGACGTGGCGGGTTTCCCGGGCGCGATTCCAGCCCTGGTCAACGATCTGGACCTGGAGGTCGTCGCGCCCGACGGCACGCTCTACCGCGGCAACCAGTTTGCCGGCAGCGATTCGGCGCCCAACGCGCCGTCTCCCGACACGCTCAACAACGTCGAAGCCGTCCACCTGTCGCAGCCGTTGCCGGGCGACTACCTGGTGAGGGTTCGCGCCAGCCATGTCGTTCAGGACGCACGGCTGGATACGTCGGCGATTGACCAGGATTTCGCGCTGGTCATCTCCGGTGATCTCGCTCGCCCGGGCGGCGGTTCCATTCTACTTGACCGATCGAGCTACACCGCGCCGGATTTGATCCAGGTCTCGGTCTTCGATTCCGCCCGCGCCGCGAGCAATACCGTCAGCGTCCTCGTCAAAAGCACGACCGAACCGGCGGGCGAGACCTTCACACTGCACTCCTCGGGCAGCTATGGGGCGTTCACCGGCGTGGTCGCGACGGCCCTTGGCCCGGCAGCCGCGGACGGGAAGCTCGAAGTGTACAACGGCGACACCATCGAAGCCGACTATATGGACAGCTTCGGCGTCGAGCGGACTGCCACGGCGTCCGCCAACCTGGTTGGCCCTGTGGTCAGCGGCGTCTCCGTCACGACTGATCTGGGCGTGATCACGATCTCCTGGCAGACCAGTGAGCCGGCCAGTTCCATTGTGCGATACAGCACCAACTTGACCTTCAACCTTGCCATAACCAATACCGCCCTCGCCACCAGCCATTCCGTGCGCCTGACGAAGATCAGCGCGGGCCAGACCTATTTCTTCTATATCGTCTCCACCGATGCCTCAGGGAATGCCACGACCAACAACAACCTGGGTTCCTATTTCAGCTTCGTGGGCATCGCCACCCCGACGGTCCTGCTGGTGGACGCCTACGACCCCGTCAGCGGCTCTCCCGTCATCCCCGACAGCACGTACACCAATTCCCTGGCCGCGGCAGGGTTCAGCTTCGCGCATTGGAAAGTCTCGGAGCGCGGGTCGCCTCAACTCTCAGACCTGCAAGCGTTCCCGGTCGTCATCTGGCGGGTGATTGACGACGCCATTAACTACGGCTACGACGAGGATGGCATCGCCGACCCTTCGGCCACCAACAATACGCTTTCCACCCAGCAACAGGTCATGATCGGGAATTACCTGGATGGCGGCGGCTCCTTCTTCATGTCTTCGATGGAGATCCTCAGCCGGTTGGGAAATGTCTCCTTCCGCAAGAATGTGCTCCAGGTCGCTGGCTTCAAGCAGAATCCCGACATGCTCGCGCCGTGCTCGGATTGCGACGAGGACGCCGGAGTGCCTGCAATCGTGGGAGCGCCGGGGGATTCCCTCACCCGCGATATGAGCATGAACCTCGATTACGGCAACTATCCCGGGTTCGATTTCGGGGATGGCCTCACCTTTGGCCCGGATTTCTCGGATACCTTTACGCCCAGCACCAACGCCAGCGCCATCCTCTTTGAATCCGTGTCCGGGAGGCCCTGCGGCATGAGCTACCCGCGCGTCGGCGTGGATAGCCCCGGTCGAGTGGTCTTTCTTTCGTTCCCGGTGGATACTGTTCCCGAGACCGGAACCGCCCCTGACAATGAGGTCACCCTCCTGAAGAACATACTCAGCTTCCTGACGCCAGGCGTCAACGGCGTGGGAAGCGTCGCCCTGAACAACAACGTGTATTCCGCCCCGCAGCAGGTGACGGTCGAGGTGGGCGACTCGGACCTTGCTGGGGTCGGCCCGGCTTACGTCACGTTCGCGACGAGCTCGCGCACCAACCTCGTCATCGTTCCCCTGCCCGAAACGACGCGCCCCGGACTGTTCCGCGGCTTCCTCACGCTGGTCGCTGCCAACCCGGCAACCAACCAACTGGCGGTCAGCAACGCGGACACGCTCTTCGCCACTTACTACGACGCCTCCCACAACAGCAACGTCGTCACCACGGCCACCATTGACACTGTGCCGCCCGTCATCAGCCAAGTCAGCGCGGTCAGCGGTTATGGCGATGTCACAGTGAACTGGGACACCTCGAAGCCGGCTGATTCCCTGGTCCAATTTGGCGAATCCATCCTGCTGGGGCGAACCGCCTACAGCGGTGCGTTGGCCACGAATCATGCCATCACCCTCGCGGGTCTCTTTCCCAGACGGGATTACTATTACCAGGTGGTCAGCGGGGACGATGCGGGCAACACAACCGTGGACGATAATCAGGGCAAGCTTTATACCTTCACCGCCCCCCCGGCAACGCGTCCGCCCTGGTCCGACGATTTGGAGACTGGCGCCGGCGGTTGGAGGGTCGTGCCGGATGCTGTCCAGGGCACAGACTTGAACTGGTCGCTCGGGACTCCCGGCAACGGCTTGCAGACCCTGGCGCACTCGGGGACTAATGCCTGGGGAAGCAACCTCCGGGGCGAGTCCTTCAGCCTGTTTGAAAGCAGCTTCCTCTACAGCCCAATGATTGATCTCTCCGGCTTCAGCTCCGTCACGCTCACCTTCTGGCACTGCTTTGATTTCAGCTCCATGTTTGATTCCGGCCAACTAGGTGTCAGCACCAACACCAGCACGCCGCCGACCACTATTCCGGCGTTGGTGGATTACAGCGGCGATATGGCGCTGGACTGGGAGCAGGCCACCGTGGACCTGACCCCATTCGTTGGGCAGACCATCCAGGTGGTTTGGTACTATCAGGGGATTGACCTGGGCTTCGGCCCTCCGCCCGACGGTTGGCTCGTGGACGATGTCAGCATCACCGGGGTAGCCGGGGGCGGGACGATCATGATCTCCAAAAACCTCGGCCAAGGCAGGTTCACTCTCTCCGGCCTCATCGGTCGAACCGGCACAGCGCCCGTAACGGTCATCACTAACGCCCCGATCGGCCGCTACACCGTGCAGTTCAGCGATGTCGCCTTCTACCAAACGCCTCCCGACCAGTCGCAGACGTTGACCAACACCGGCACGATCACCTTCAAGGGCAACTACGGCTTTATTGACGCCAACCAGAACGGCATCTCCGATGCCTGGGAGAGGTATTACTTCGGCTCGGCGCCTCCCAGCCGGACGCAGTTCACCGACTCGGATGGTGACGGCATGTCGGATTACGCGGAGTTTATTGCCGGCACCGATCCCACCAACGCAGCCTCGAAGCTCGTCTTCCTCACCGAGACGGTCCTGACCAACAAACTCGTGCAGCTTAAGTGGGCCGCCATCCCGGGCCGGTTGTATCAGGTTCAAACTGTCAGCCGACTCCCCGTGCAAACGGCGCCCGAGCTGTCCGGTTCGGTTGATACGGTTGGCGGCGGCTTCACGCTCCACGTTGATGCTCCCGCTAGCGTGCCCTACACGATCCAGGTTTCGACCAACCTTAGCGTCTGGACCTCAGCTTATACGAATGAGGCCGGCGGCAAGCTCGATTGGCTCGACCCGACGCCTGCCCAAGCCGCTCGCCGCTATTACCGCGCGTTGATCTCGCCGCCCGCCTCAACCAACCTGCAGGCGTGGATCCCGGTCACGGATTGGCTGCAAGCCTCCGGCAGCCCGATGGCCTATACCACAACCAACCTGGCCAAGGGGTTCCAGGTTTACCGCGTTCAGGTCCGGCCCTGAGGCCGGTGGCGCCAAGGTAAGGTCACTGCCCGATGAAAGGTTGGAGCATCCCTGGAGGAGGTCGTACCCTTCCCTCGATTGTTCCTCTATTGGTCCTCTATTGTTCCTCTATTGTTCCTCTATTTCTCGGGGGTAAAACCGCTCCAGCGCATACACTCACCCATTGCCCGGCATGCTCATCGCCTTCCACAAACCCTACGGTGTCCTCTCCCGGTTCACGCCCGACGGCTCGCCCAATCGCACCCTGGCCGAGTTCGGCTTTCCGAAGGGTGTCTATCCGATTGGCCGGCTCGATGCCGACTCCGAGGGCTTGCTGCTGCTCAGCGACGAAGCGCGGCTGAACGAGAAGCTGCTGCACCCGCGCCACGCCCACGCGCGCGAATACTGGGCGCAGGTCGAACGTGTCCCCGCGCCCGAAGCGCTGACTCGGCTGGGGAAAGGGGTGCTCATTCAGGGACGCTCAACGCTGCCCTGCCACGCCTGGGTGCTGGAGCCACAGCCGGACCTGCCTGCGCGCAATCCACCGATCCGTTTCCGCAAGAGCGTGCCGACCTGCTGGATTGGCTTGGAACTGGTCGAGGGCAAGAACCGCCAGGTGCGCCGCATGACAGCAGCCATCGGGCATCCCACGTTGCGGTTGGTGCGGGTGAGGATTGGTGAAGTTCAACTGGGGGATCTCTCAGCGGGAGAATGGCGGATACTGGGGGGAAGGGGAACATCCAACATCCAACATCCAACATCCAACATCCAGTGATGGCCGGAATGGCCTTCAGTGGATGTTGGATGTTGGATGTTCCCCAATTCTCCTCGTTGCCGCCCCTGTCCCCGAGGCAATGATTTTGGAAGGGCTGTAAGCCGAATTTTGTCTGCGCTCTTGCGAGCGGAGAGAATCATTTGTCTTAGCAGCCAATACCCGGAACCCGTTCCGCATTGCGGAACCTGGAGCGGGCCGCTCCGGGGTCCCCTATTTGGCCTTGCACCCGATGGGGTTTTCCGTGCCTCCGCGCTTGCGCTTGGAGCGGTGGGCTCTTACCCCACCTTTTCACCCTTACCCTGACCTCGTTGCCGAGGCCAGGGCGGTTTAATTCTCTGTGGCACTATCCGTCGGGACGCCTCGCGGCGTCGCCTCCCGCGTGTATCCAGCAGTCGGCCTTCTTGCGTCGGCCCCGCCCGGTTACGCGGCATCGCGCCCTCTGGTGTTCGGACTTTCCTCCTCCCCCGGATCGCTCCGGAGAAAGCGATTCTCCGCCCTTCCAAAATCAAGAAAACTATACCCGGCGGGGGACCGGATGGCAAGCCGGCCTATTCCATGTACCAGAATGGACTCACCATCTGGTTGCCTGCCGTCACCCTCCACAGGACGCGGAATGGGACGCGCTCCACGTGCCCGTCCGCGGCGGTTATGTTCGCGCCGCCGTTGTGGACGGTCGGACGGCCCCAGTTGTAGGCGACCCCATAATTCGGCCAGGTATCCTTTTGGTTATCGTGGTCCACGTCGTCAGAGAACGGATATTGCAGCGGGGAATAAACGTAATGGGTGATCGTGTCCATGAAGATCATGGCCTGGGCCGGGCGCTTGATTCGCGACGTGGATAATGGCGGCAGGTAATTCCCATAATAGAACGGGCCGGAGATGCCAGTGTAGGTTCCTACCGTCACCGGCCTTCCATACGCGCCGAAATTACAGCCGATATAGCAGTTCCAGTTCGTGCCCGACGGGGTGCCTCCGGAGAGAGGCGCCGGACCGATGCTCCCGCCCGGGCACCGGCGCAGGGCGTCATAGAAGATGGGGTCCGTATTGAACTGCCCACTGCCGTTTCTTACCTGCTTGGCAACGTACGGTGCCAGGATCTCGAACCAGAACGGCTGGGTGTAATCGGTGGAATCGTTGCCAAAGAGGGGGAACTTGTCGCTGAAGTCGCCCTCGTACATGATCGTCGCATATCCCCAGTTTTTCATGTTCGTGGCACAGCTTATCCGGTTGGCCTTCGCCTTGGCCTTGGCCAACGCCGGCAAGAGCAGCGCGGCGAGGATGGCGATGATCGCGATCACCACGAGCAATTCGATGAGCGTAAAGCCTTTGGGGTCTGCAACCGGCATTCGGGTCTTCCGAGTGCTCATGACCTCCTACTAGCAGATTCTCCCCTGAAAGGCAAGCCCGCAATGCACACCGAGGCATTGAAGGGAGCATCTCACTTTTTGCACACCGCAGGCTGCTTCGCGACGGCCCTGCCTCGGCGTAGGCCCCGTTCCCCCTCACCCCGGCCCTCTCCCTCAGGGAGAGGGAGCCACCCACGCCAACGCTCGAACATACCGGACGGCTCAGATTCGCCGACACGCTGCTGGCCGTTCTCCCTCTCCCTGAGGGAGAGGGCCGGGGTGAGGGGGAACAGATCTCACGCTCGCCAGAGGGTTAGATACCGTTTCCCGTTGGCCCTCACAAAAAGTGAGATGCTCCCAGAATAGAACTTCAGGCTGGGGCAGGGAAAATCCCTGAAGACTGCGAACACCACGCCACACCGGCAAAACCTGCCAGTGCCCTCGACTCGGAGGATGAGCAGGTTGGAATCATGGCAGCTCGGCGGCGATCGGGGTCGCCTTGAGCTTTCGCAATTCCTGCTGCTCCCGCAGCAGATCGAGTCGCTCGGCCTCGCCGATTTCCGGTTGGCTGGCACGCTGCACCAGAGCCGCCATTTGCCGCTCAATGGACTGGTTCCGCAGGCGCAGCGCCAGGTCAGCGAGTTGCTGCGTCGGATTCGGGATCGGGCGCGGCTCGGCGGTGATCTCGGTAATCAGGCTGCGCATTTCGGGCGCTTCGCATTCATCGAGAAAGGCCGCCAGGCTGGTCCAGGTTTGGTTTGCATGAGCCGCCAGCAGCCGGGCAACGATTTGTTTCGCCAACGGGTGCCGCACCCAACCGGGGTCCACGTTGGCGACGGCCCAGCCGACCAGTTCATCGTGCCGCAGCAGCAGCTTGAGCAACCAGTGTTCGGCTGTCGAAGGGCGCTGCGGCTCGGGAATTGTCTCTGGCGGGGGTTCGACTGGCTCGGGGGACGGGCTCTTTGCCCGCGATAGCTTTTTGAATTCCACGCGCACGGCGTCCGGTGTGACGCCCAGGCGCAACGCCGTCTTCTGAGCGTGCTTATCCACCAACACGCTGTTGCCGGTCTTGTGCACCGCCTCGGCCATGGCGCGCAAGACGGCCAGCCGCCCCTTGTCCGTCGCCACCTCGTTAGTGGCGCACAAGCCGCTTCAGGTAATAATCGAAGAAGCCTTCCGCGTGCTCGATCAATTGCTTGAAAGCGGCGCCCCCCGACGCCTTGATGAAGCTATCCGGGTCATGAGGCGCAGGAACCACCGCCACCCGCACCGCGAGACCCGACGCCAGCAGATTGTCCAGCGAACGGACGGCAGCATTCTGCCCCGCCTCATCCGAATCGAAGCAAAGCACGACCTCCTCGACATAACGTTTGAGAATACGAGCATGGTCGGCAGTGAACGCTGTGCCCTGCGGTGCGACGACGTTCTGCACGCCGGCCATGAAGCAGGCGATCAGGTCAAGCTGCCCTTCGCACACGATCGCATATCCAGCATCCAGCACCGCCCGCTTGGACTTGTCCAGGCCGAAGAACACCTTGCTCTTGGTGAAGATCGGCGTCTCAGGCGAGTTGACGTACTTGGCCGTCTTCTCGTCACCGGACAGAATCCGACCGCTGAAACCAATCACCCGCCCCTGCTCGTCGCAGATGGGGAACATCAGCCGTCCACGGAAACGGTCGTAGTAGCCCTCTCCCTCCTGCCGGCGCAGAATGAGCCCCGCCTGCTCGACCAACGCCAGGTCGTGCCCTTTGCTCTTGGCCCAGTTCACTGTGTCGTCCCACAATTCCGGCGCGGAGCCCAGGCGAAAGAGCTTCACCGCTTCTTCGGACACGCCGCGGCGGGCGAGATACTCGCGCGCAATCTGGCCCGACGCTTCATTGGCCAGGGCGTTTTGCCAGCGCTGCGCGATCTGTTCGTGAATTTGCAGCAGCCGCTCCTTGAGATGCCGCGTCTGTTGCTCGCCGGGGTTCTTCTCATACTCCAGCGGGATCTTGGCCCGGTCGGCCAGCCGCCGCACCGCCTCCGGGAAATCCATGTTCTCGTATTCCTTGACGAAGGCAAACACGTCGCCGCCCTTGTGGCAGCCGAAGCAATGGAAGATCTGGCGGTGGGGATTGACGTTGAAGCTGGGGGTCTTCTCCTTGTGAAACGGGCAGAGGGCGACGAAGTTCGCCCCGGCGCGCTTCAGCGGCAGGTACGACCCGATCACCTCCACGATGTCGCTGGCAGCGCGGATTTGTTCGAGGGTCGCCGAGGAAAACAGGCCGGCCATAGTATATGTGCAATCTCAATCCGAATCCCGGAATGGCGAGAGAGAATAGGACCAATGCCCCTGGCTGCCGAGCCGAAAAGTGCTCGTGGCTATACGGGGGCATCGAAGTCTCCAGACCCCTCCCCGCCCGCTCTCCTTAACACCCGCTGCGACCGAGGCGTCTGTTCGCCGACGCCTTCAATACGCCAGCGAACTTCTTAGGCGAGGTTCGGAACGGGTCTAACGTCGGCATGGCGTGCGCCCTGTTCCCCCTCACCCCTGCCCTCTCCCTCAGGGAGAGGGAGAATCCTCGCCAGCCGGCCGATGAATCCGGCGCGCCGGGGGCTTCAAGAGCTGGCCCCGGGGGCTCCCTCTCCCCGAGGGAGAGGGCCGGGGTGAGGGGGAACGAGACCGGTCGCTAACCCATGCCTTCCGCCCCACGGTAAGCCGTCCATCTCAGGAGCTATTTCCTGAAGAACCGAGCCGCGCGCGGCCCAAAAATAGTTGAAAAAAGTATGTTGACAACCTGGCGCCACTGTCATACTGTCCTATGACAGTACATAACCATAGGCCGGCATATGTTGATTCAACTCAATTTCAAATCGGGCAAGCCGGTTTACCTGCAGGTGGTGGACCAGGTCAAGGCGGCGGCGGCTTCGGGAGCGTTGCGGACGGGCGAGCCGCTGCCTTCCATCCGGCCGCTGGCGGAGCAATTGCGCGTCAACCGGAACACAGTGGCCAAGGCCTACACGGAGTTGGAAGCCCAGGGCGTCATCGAGACCCTGGCCGGGCGGGGATGCTTCCTCAAGGAGAACCATTCCCCGTTCCGGAAAGACGTGCGGCTCAAGATGCTGGCCGAGCACATTGACGCGGCGATCGTGCAGGCCCACCACTTGCGAGTCGAGGAGAAGGAATTTCTGGCCCTGGTCAAGGAACGGCTGGAACTATTTGAGCAGTCAAACAAGGCCCATGAGGCCAAAGCGAAGGAGTAATTATGAACCCAGAACCCTCCGTCATTGAAATCGCCCATCTGGTCCACAAGTATGGGCGCACCGAAGCCGTCAACGACCTCAGCCTGCGGGTGCGCGCGCGGCCAGTGTTACGGCTTCTTCGGCCGCAACGGCGCCGGCAAAACCACCACCATCAAATGCCTCCTGAACCTGCTGCGGCCCAGTATCCGGGACTGTTCGCGTCTTCGGCCTGGACCCGGCCAAGGAGGAGGTGGCGGTCAAGTCGCGGCTGGCCTACGTGCCGGATTACGTGGCGTTTTACCCGTGGATGACCGTGCGCAACTTCCTCGATTACCTGGCGTCGTTCCGGCCCAGTTGGAACCGTCAAACCGAGCGGGAACTGCTCGGCCAATTCCGGCTGGAGGAAGCCAGGAAGGCGAGCGCGCTCTCCCGCGGCCAGAAAACCCAGTTGGCCCTCACCGGCGCGATCTGTGCCGAGCCGGAACTGCTGGTGCTGGACGAGCCTACCTCGGGCCTCGACCCCATCGTGCGCCGTGAATTCATCCAGACGGTCATCGGCGCCTACCAGGAAGCCGATCCCGGCAACCGCACTGTGTTCGTCTCCACGCACCTGATCAGTGAGTTCGAGGGGCTGATTGACGAGTTCACGATCATCGAGAACGGGCGGGAGGACATGACGCTGGGGCGGACGAAGCCCGTTCCCGCTACAAGAAAATCCGCGCGCGCTTTGCCGCCGCCGCGCCGGCGGTGGATTTCCCGGAAGTCGAAGCACGTTCGCCGCGAAGGCCGCGAGTTGGAGCTTACCGTCAACGGCCATTCGGAGGAGATCCTGCGGCGGCTCCAATCCCTGGCCCCGGAAGAGCTGACGACGGAAAGCCCTGACCCTGGAAGAGATCTTTCGTCGCGGCATTGAAGTAACAGGAGGCGCTATGAATGCGAGGCTGATCAAAGAAACGCGAGGCTTGCTGCCGATAGTTGCCAGCGCCGTGATGCTGATTGTCGTATCGTACGTCATTTGGCGCCGCGACGCCGAGGTACTTGGCTATGTGGGTTTTGGCCTGGCGTGCGTGGTTCTTGGGGGCTGCGTCGTTCGGCTGCGAGTTCCAGCACCGCACGCTCCCCCTGTTGCTCTCGCAGCCCATCGCCCGATCCGTCCTGTGGCGGGATAAAATGCTCGTCCTGGGGGCAGCCATAGGTGCGAGCCTGGCGGTGTTGTTGGCTTGCATGGCAGCATATTGTCCGGCGTCTGGCCGTGGAACGCAGGTCGGAATAATCCTGGCGGCGCTTTGCGCCTTCTGCGGCGCCCCCTATTGGACCCTGGTCGTACGGAACGGGATCGCCGGCATGGCGTTGGCAGCGGTGGTGCCCGCTCTGATCGGCGTGGTGGATGCCCTGGTGAGCGAGCACCTGTTCGGTGCCGGGGAGGACGCCTCCGCCACCAGCGCCGTCATTCTGCTCTTCCTTTACTGCGGAGTCGTTTATTGGCTGGGCTATGCAAAATTCAAACGGCTGGAGGCCCGGGACGCTGTTTCCCATGAGCTCAGCCTGCCGGCCAGCGTGGAGAAAGTTCTCGGGAGGCCACTGGCTAAACTATCTTCGCGTTTCCGCGGGCCGTTCGCCACCTTGCTCAAGAAGGAATTCCGCCTGCAGCAAGTCAGCTTCATGCTGGCCGGCCTGTTCGCGCTGATCGCCGTGGCTGGCTTTTGTCTGTTGCCGCGCAACGAGGGCCTGGGTTCGCTGATAGTGGGCTTTGATTATATGATCTTTATGGTGATCCTTCCTTTGGTCGCCGGGGCGGTCTCGGTCGGAGAAGAAAGGGGCTGGGAACTGGCCGAATGGCACCTGACCTTGCCGCCCTCCGCGCTCCGGCAATGGTCGGCCAAAATGCTGGCGACCCTCTCCACCGGGCTCGGACTGGGCTTGCTGCTGCCCATCGCCCTGGCCGTGGCCGGGACAGCGATTCTGGGTCAGATCCTTCCCAAGGTTTCCCTGGGGGCTATCCCCATAGCGCTGTGCTGGCTGCTCGGCTCTTTGCTGGCGACCAGCATCGCAGTGCATGCGGCCTCGGCTTCCGGCAATACTCTGCGGGCGATTCTCGTGGCGATGGGCATTGTCGCCGCCGCCTGCGCGGTCTGCATGATGGTGTTAAGGTGGGCTCCCGAGATTGCAACCTACTGGTTGAGCCCGCCGATGTCCTTTCCCCGCATCACAGAGAGCCAGATCGGATGGCTGGTGGCCGCCGACCTGCTTTTCCTGCTGTGCCTGGTCCAAAGCTTTGCCTGGTCCAACTTCCGGCGCTTCGCCCCGCCGGCGCGCCGGATCATTGCCCAAACCGCCCTCCTGTGTCTCTGCGTCGGCCTCCTCACATTGATCTCGTTCTCGTTAACCCTCGCTCCCAGGTTCACCGGCGGGAATTAGAACCCCTCTAAAAGCAAGTCCGCCAGGAAATCCACCCACTCGATAGAGACGGGTTCCTTCAGCTCGTAGGAGCGGTTGAAATCCTCTTCGAACAGCTTGCTCTTCATCTGGGCGGCGAAGCTGGGGTCGGAACTGGCGACATTGTGCTCCTGGCAAACCCGGAGACTGAGGTGGTTCAGGTTGCCCGAGCCCAGGCACGCCCAGCCATCAGCCATCAGTGCTTTGACATGAGTCATGCCGGGATAGAAATAGACCCGGACACCATGCTCCAGGAGGTAGTTGGCAAGCACGAGGTTGCTCCTGCCACCGGACTTCAGGTCGTTCACGCGCGGCAGCACCACCCGCACGTCCACCCCCCGGTTGCGGGCGCGGGCGAGCGCAACGATCACCCGCTTGTCGAACAGGTACGGGTTCTCCAAGTAAACATAGCTTCGTGACCTGGCGATAGCCCCCTGCACCGCGGCGCTGAACGGTTTCCAAGCTGTCTTGGTGGGCAGCAGACGCACTTTGATCCACCGGTCCGAGTGTTGCGGAGGTCCCGTTTCGTGTGACCCACGTGCTAGTGCAACAAGATACCCAAGGTCGCCAAACAGGCTCTCGTGGGCCCACTCCCGCCGGAATTCGTCTTCCAGCGACGCCACCACGGGCCCGTGCAGCTCAACCATCACATCGTGCCACTCGTAGCGGTATTCGCGCCCAAGGTTCATGCCCCCCATCCATGCCTGGGTGCCATCCACGAGGTACACCTTCGAGTGGTCCGTCGAGAACCACGGATTGAGAAACGGGTGCACGTGGACGCGGGAGTTTTGCCGCAGGTAGGAGTACATGGAAGTAGGGGCCACGAAATCGTCCGGCAACGGTGTGCCTGGGGGCACCGCACCGCCGCCGATGGTGCCTAGGCGGTCCAGAATCACCTTCACCTCGATTTGGCTGGATCGCCGCTTCAACTCGTCGGCTATCCCAACCGCCACGTCGTCCTTGTCGAAGATATACACGTCGAAATGGATGTGGTTGGTGGCCGCCGCGATGGCCCGCTCCAACCGCGGGAAGAATTCTTCGCCATCTACCAGCAGGTTGAGCGACCCATCCTCCTGGTGCGTGCCGGTGTAACGATCCAGCCACTTCTCCCATTGTGCGAGGTCCATTCCCTGACCATGGTTCAAGGGCGGATACTCCGTGGTTGGTCTGGGGAACGGCATCCGGACGAAGCGGACGACCGACTCGACCCCCAAGTCCGCCAGGCGGGCCAAGCTGGAAATCGGATTCTTGATCAAGGCCAGAACATGGCTTTCCAACAGGAGCGAGCTGAGGCCCTGCGCGGTGGTTGCCAGCGTAAGCCCCCGCTCGGTGTTGTCATACAAGGCGGCGGGCGACAGCCAGATGCACCGCCGTTGCTGGCGGTCGAGCAGCAGCGCCTGCGGGAAGCGCTTGGCGTTGGGCGCCAGCAGCAGGAAAAGCGTATCCCCGGGGTGTCTCTCCACCAAACTCCGCTCGACGTGCTGAGCCAGGGCCACCAGGGTTTCCTCGAATGAAAGGCAGCGATCCAGGACGATCCCTTTGGACTGCGTGTCAATCGAGCCGAAGCGGGGTGTGCCCTTCGCGTCGCGATACAAGAGGCGGTCGGCCAGAAACCCTTCGTAATAGATTCCGTGCTCTGGCGCGGCCGGGGTCAACGCTTCGACCAGGTTGGTGGTGAGCCGGCCCCACTCCGCCCCGGCGATGACCGTCGCCTCGCGCCACCCGCGCTCCCCTGCCGGCATGTGCGGCAGCTTTTGGTCCCACCGCAGCAACCCCGAATTGACACGATACCCGTCGCTCGGGATGCGATGCCGGTCCCAGCGCGCGCTGAACTCGACCACATTAGTCGGCGTCGGGAAGTAGAAGCGTATCCGGTTGCCTCTAACGAACACTCGGGGTGCCGCGGCGGTGGGCGCAGTGAGGCTGCGCCACTCATCCAGGTTTTGTTGTTTCGGGACAGCGGGCTTCGCGTGCGTGCTGGCCGGGTCGCACAAAAGCACGAGCAGGGCAAGCGTCGCCGCGCCCAGGACCCTTACAGTGCGACCGACGATCATTCTCCCTACAGTCAACAAACTCAACCGCGAGAAGTCAACGGCGCTCCGGACCGGACCAGGAGGGACAGAAGGCAGAAGGCAGAAGGCAGAAGGCAGAATGAAGAATGCAGAATTCCGCATTCTTCATTCTGCATTCTTCATTCTTCATTCTGCCTTCTGCTCTCTCGCCCATCCAGCCAGTGGCGCAGGCTCAGGATCGGATGCTGCCAGACCATGCGCGGACCGGCATAGCGCATCACCGCTCGAACTTGTTCCCGCCGGGCAGGCTGGTAGCAATGGACCGGGCATTGGGCACAGACCGGTTTCTCCGCCCCAAAACGGCACCGCTCCAGCCGGGCGGTGGCGTAATCCAGCAGCCCCTGGCACTCGCGGCAAAGCGTATTGCTGGTCCGGTGGTGGCCGCGGCAGTAACAACCGATCATTGCAGCCATCGTCCGCCATTCGCGGGCCAGCCGCTTGCTGGCAAAGCCCGGGCTGGCCGAGCCGCCTGGTTCCGCCAGCCGCTCCGGGCCGGGAGACTTGATCGCTTCAGTATGCGTCATCTTGACGTTGATCATAGCTCAGGAGCCACCGGGCCTCTTTGATGCCGGTCAAGGTTCCCCCATTATGCCCTTCGGAAGACGGTACCCAGGGCCTTGGGCGCTCGCGAGCGGCCCACAAAGCCTGCCAACACGAGAATGGTAACCAGATACGGCAGGATCTGGATGAATTCCACCGGGATAGGCTTGCCGCCCCACAGGCTCACGCCCTGCAGCCGTATCTCTGACGCCTCGGCAAAGCCAAACAGCAGGCAGGCAATGGCCGCCGGCACCGGCTTCCACTTGCCGAAGATGAGCGCCGCCAAGGCGATGAAACCGCGTCCAGCCGTCATATTCCGCGAGAACGACGAGGCCAGGAATATCGAGAGCGACGCCCCGCCCATGCCCGCCAGCGCCCCGCTCACCAACACCGCCGCCCACCGGACGCGATTGACCCGGATGCCCGCCGCATCCAGTGCCTCCGGATGCTCGCCCGCGAAGCTGACCCAAAGCCCGCTCCGGGTGTACTTCAGCCAGAACCAGCACAGCCCCACCACGACCCAACTCAAATACAGCGGCGCGGACTGAAAGCGCTCCGAGGCCGGGATGGCCGGCGTCTGGCCCGTTACATCATAGAGGATTTTGCAAAGGAACGGCGTGAGGCCCAGCGCCAGCATATTGATGGCCGTGCCCGCGACGATCTGGTTGGCGCGCAGGCGAATGACGAACAGCCCATAAATGGCCGCGAGCACCATCCCCGCGCCCATTCCAACGAGCGAACCCAGCCAAGGTGAGTGGGTGGTGTATGTGCCCACCGCCGCGCCGAAAGCGCCCATCAGCATCATGCCTTCGAGTGCGATGTTGATGACCCCGGAGCGCTCGCTGCACAGCCCGCCGAGCGCCGCGAAGATCAGCGGCGTCGAGACCCGAAGGGTGGATTCCAGCAATCCGCCAATCATGCTGGGGTGCTCCTGCCCTTCCTGAAAATGGGGAACATCCAACATCCAACATCCAACATCCAACATCCAGTGAGGGCCGACATGGGGAGCATTGGATGTTGGATGTCGGATGTTGGATGTTGGATGTTTCCCATTTAACCCTTGCCTCCTTCCACTGCCCGTTCCCGCCCCTTCACCCAGCCCCACAGCCCATCCGCCGAGACCGACAGGAGAATCAGCGCCTGCAGGACGAGTGACAATTCCTGGGTTACATGCTCGGTCTCCAGGTCCAGCGAAGCAGCGCCTTTGTGCAGAGCACCGAAGAGCAGCGCGGCAGCCACCACACCGGCAGGCTGGTTCCGGCCCAGCAGCGCCACGGCGATGCCGATGAAGCCGTACTCGGGCGAAAACCCTACCCTGAACTTGCCGGCATTCCCCAATACCTCCCCGACACCGACCAACCCGGCCAGCCCGCCGGCCAGGGCCATCGCAATAATCCTGATTCGGCCGGCATCAATGCCGGCCGCCCGCGCTGCCGATTCACTCTGCCCTACTGCCCGCAGTTCAAACCCCAGCACCGTCCGCCACAGGAACACCCACACCGCCACCGCCGCCACCAGCGCCAGCGGCAATGCCAGGCTCACCGGGCGCGCCGCCGAAAACGCCGAACTGGTGAATCAGGTAGCCGGGGCCGACGGGCCGCGTCTCCGGATTCTGCGAGTCCGGGTTCTTGAGCAGGTAGAGGGCGACATAGCTGGCCAGGCCCGCCGCCACGAAATTGAGCATGATCGTGTTGATGACCTCGTGGCTGCCGCGCCGGGCGCGCAGCCAGCCTGGGATCGCGCCCCAGAGCGCTCCGCCCAGCACTGCCGCCAGACCCGCCAGCACCGGCGCCAGCGGTGAGGGCACTCCGGGCCAAACCGCACCCACCGCCGCCGCTCCCAGCGCCCCGACGATGAGCTGTCCTTCGGCGCCGATGTTGAACAAGCCGGCCTGGAAGGCCACGGCTACGGAAAGGCCGGTGAAGATGAGCGGGGTCGAGTAAAAGAGCGTCATGCCGAAGTCATAGCCCGAGCCAAACGCCCCTCGGCACAGGATCAGGAAGACATGCCACGGATTCTCCCCCGCCGCCCAAGTGATGGCCAATCCCACAGCAAGCCCCAGCGCCACCGCGAGGATGGGTTGAAGGAGCTTGCGCATAATGGCACCAAGTTCTAGCTGATGTCCCCGGCTTGCGGAAGGTGAAAAACGGGCATCCCCCAGAGCCGGGAGCATCTCACTTTCTGTACATCGGAGGCTGGTTCGCGACGGCGCCTGTCTCGGCGTCAGATCCGTTCCCCCTCACCCCGGCCCTCTCCCTTAGGGAGAGGGAGAACGGCCGGCAGTGTGTCGGCGAATCCGAGCCGTCCGGTATGTTCGAGTGTTGGCGTAGGTGGCTCCCTCTCCCTGAGGGAGAGGGCCGGGGTGAGGGGGAACGGGGCTCACGGTTGGCAGGGGGCTACATAGAGTTTCCCGTTGGCCCTCACAGAAGCTGAGATGCTCCCCCCAAGAGCCGCAACCAAAATGCGCGAAGCGTTTGGAGTGCGCGGAGCTTGCTCCCGCCTTCGAACCATTCTCGCGGGGCGATAGCGGGAGCAAGCTCCACGCACTCCAAACGCTTCGCGCGGCACGTCGCAAAACCTGCGCTTGCGAATACGCGGTAATTGCCTCCAGAATCCGATGGTGAACATCCAACCTTGAGAGGCGGCCCGCCACCCATGAACGAGAGAGCCTACGACCCGCACTACCTGCAATACTTCGAGTGCTTTAACCGGCAGCAGTACTTCGAAGCGCACGAGGTGCTGGAAGCCCTGTGGCGCCCGCAGCGCCAGGGAGTGAATGCCCAGTTCTACAAGGGCCTGATCCAATTGGCGGGGGCGTTCGTTCACCTCCAGAAGAACCGACTGGGCCCCGCGGCCGCTCTGTTCGCGCTGGCACGGGGCAATCTGCGGGCTTTCCCAAAGGACCACGCGGGACTGGAGGTTTCCGGAGTGCTTGCCCTGATCGAGGAATGGCTGGGCAAATTGAAATCGGCCGAGGCCGGCGCCAACCCATTTGCCCCGAGTCTCGCGCCGCAGCTCCACCTCCGTTGACCCTCAGGCGCTCCAGGCTGGCGGTCCGACGGGGAGCATCTCACTTTCTCTAGATCGGAGGCTGGTTCGCGACGGCGCCTGTCTCGGCGTCAGATCCGTTCCCCCTCACCCCGGCCCTCTCCCTTAGGGAGAGGGAGAACGGCCGGCAGTGTGTCGGCGAATCCGAGCCGTCCGGTATGTTCGAGCGTTGGCGTAGGTGGCTCCCTCTCCCTGAGGGAGAGGGCCGGGGTGAGGGGGAACGGGGCGCACGGTTGGCAGGGGGCTACATAGGGTTTCCCGTTGGCCCTCACAAAAGGTGAGATGCTCCCGGTCCGACGCCATAACCAGGATTGCAATCGGCCTCCGGGCGTGATAAATGCCCCCTTGTCCGCCATCAATGTTAGTTGCGATTGCATGAACTCATCCGGTCCAAAGCGGCTGCGCCAGGCGCAAATCGGTTTTACCTTAATCGAGCTGCTTGTCGTTATCGCCATCATCGCGATCCTGGCGGCGTTGCTGCTTCCGGCGCTTTCCAAGGCGAAGGTCAAGGCGCAGCGCACCGCCTGCCTTAACAACAGCAAGCAGATGGGCCTGGGCAGCCAGATCTACGCCGACGAGGACAGCAAGAACGCCTTGAGCGGGACCGCCAACTTCTCGGATGACGATATGAACTGGCTGTTTCCCTCCTACGTCTCCAACGTCAAATCCTTCATTTGTCCCACGACGCGGAACAACGTGCGCATGGGGACCACCGATTGGCGGCCGGTCACGACCCTTACTCCCGATCCCGTCACCCCCAACGACTCGGGGGTGAAGCCCTACCAGGAGCGCCTGCACGGGAACAACCGATACGTGACCGATTTGCTCAACAACGCCGGCGGCAAGAATGGCACCAACGGCCACAGCTACGAAGTGGCCGGCTGGCTTAATGCGCGCTCGGCGTCCGGGACCAAGGGAGCCATGATCCGCAAGACACAATCGGTTGTGGCCGGCTATACCTACCGGCTGAACAACGCCGCGGGCGGATTTCCGAAATACAACTTCCTTGGCCAACATGCCGGGCCGTCGGACATCTGGATTATTTACGACGCGGACGACGAGGACTACACGGGGTGGACCGCACCCGCAAGAACGAGGATTACCCGGACCCCGGCGACAATCACGGCGCGGACGGGGGGAACGTGGTCTTCTGTGACGGCCACGCCGAATGGGTGCCGCAGAAGGCTTATCTCCTCAAGTGGTTCCGCGGCACTGACGAATGGCACGGCCAAGTCGTGCATTGAGGCGGGGTCTCGGACGCGACGGACATCCTCTCCCCTCTCCTCACCGCAACCAGTATGGCTGACACACAACCGACACCCAGCCAGCCTCCCGGGGGCAAGCCGACCCGAGGGACGGGCACGCTCCAGAACGCGCAGCATCCCCTGGCGCGGCTCTGGAGCATTCCGGCTACGCGGGCGCTGGTGGCGCTGGGGTTTGTCCTGCTGATTGGCTGCCTGTTCAACGCGGACGGAGCGTTCTTCAAGAGCGGCACGCATCGGGACGCGCTGCGGCAGGCGTCGGTGTATGGCATCCTCGCGTGCGGGCATGACGCTGGTGATCATCAGCGGGGGGATTGATTTGGCAGTCGGCAGCGTTCTGGCGTTTGCGGCAGTCAGCTTTTCGCTGATGAGCATACACTGGGGTTGGACGCCGTGGCTGGCGATTCCCGTCTGTCTGCTGCTGGGGACGGCCAGCCGGTGCGGTGTCCGGCGGCCTGACCGCCTGGTTTGGCATTCAGCCGTTCATCGCGACGCTGGCGATGATGGTCTTCGCGCGCGGCCTGGCCAAGACCGTCTCGGGCGGCATGAAGGTCTCGACGGCGGTCATGAAACCCGACGGCAGCTACACCTGGGTGCAGTTGCCGCACATCTTCGGGTCCATTGATAACCGGATCCTGGGCGGCTACGTCTCGATGGTGAGCGTGATCTTCCTGGTGTGCGCCGTGCTGGCGTGGATCGTTCTGTCGCGTCATTGCTGGGGGCGGTATCTGTACGCCATCGGCGGCAACGAGGAGGCGGCCCGCTTGTCGGGCGTGCCAGTCAAGCTGACCAAAGTGCTGGCGTATGCGGCCAGCGGAGCGCTGGCGGCCGTGGCCGGCATCTGCCAGGCCGCCCAGGAGCAACAGGGGGACCCGGAAGCGGGAACAGGTTACGAATTGACGGCCATCGCCATCGTCGTCATTGGCGGCACTTCGCTCACGGGCGGGCGCGGCGGCATGGGCCTGACGCTGCTGGGCACGCTGACGATTGGTTACCTGGATAAGATCCTCAGCATCAATGCGGTGCCGGAAGCGAGCCGATTGATGCTCACCGGCGCGATCATCGTGGTCGCTGTTCTTGCGCAGAGGCGGCGGAGGTCGTGAGTGGCCTGAAGGCCGGGCTGCCGAGGGGCATTCGCGTGGCCGGTCCGGCGCGGGGGAACGGCCTGAGGTTGGCCCGGCCCGGGCTGGGAGGTGGCAGGGCAGCCGGTTGTTGTTCGGTTATATTTCCGTTGGGACTTCGGTTGTATTCCCGTTATATGCCGGTTGTACGCGAGGGTGCGGTCGCACACATGCAACATTGGGCAGGAGAACTGCAGTGTCTCTGAATCAGCCCGGGGCCACTTCATGAAAAGGGGCGGGGACGGTCTCGTCCCCATCCGGCTGCTGAATTGGGCCGTGTCACGGGGACGAGGCCGTCCCCGCCCCTTTTCATGAAGTGGCCCTGGAATCAGCCAAGAATCGGCTTTGCAAGCGAGCGGGGAGCCGGTATTCAAGAAGCACGATATGCGAAACAAGCATCTTTCTTTCGTGGGTTCTCTCACCGTGGGTTTGCTGGCGGCGATGCTGCTATTGAGCGGGTGCGGCAAGTCTGAACCAGGCGGGCAGTCTGAATCGGGCGGGGGCAAAGCGGCCAAAAAGACCTACACCATCGGCATGAGCCAGTGCAACCTGGGCGAGCCGTGGCGCGTGGAGATGAACGCCCAGATCAAAGCGGCGGCGGACAAGCACCCCGAGTTGAAGGTGGTCTTCAAGGATGCGCAGAACGACACGCTGCAGCAGCGGGCGCATGTCGAGGAGTTTGTGAGCGCCGGGGTGGATTTGATTATCATCAGCCCGAAGGAGGCCCAGCCGCTGACGGAACCGGTGGCGCGGGCGATGCAGGCGGGCATCCCGGTGATCGTGCTGGACCGGCGGCTGCTGGGGACGAATTACACGTGTTTCATCGGGGCGGATAACAAGAAGATTGGCCGCGCGGCGGGCGAATGGATCGTCAAGAAGATGGCGGAAAAGCTCCCGGCGGGCCAACGGGCCAAGGTGGTCGAGTTGGAGGGGCTGATGACGTCCACGCCGGGCCAGGACCGGCACAGCGGTTTCCGCGAGGCCATTGCCGGAAAGCCGATTGACGTGATCTTCGAGGCGGACATGAAATGGCTGGAGCCGGAGGCACGGCAGGAGATGGAGTCGGCGTTGTCGCGGTTCAACCACATTGATTGCGTGTATGCGCACAACGATCCCGGCGCGCACGGGGCGTACCTGGCGGCCAAGGCGGCGGGGCGCGAGAAGGAGATGTTGTTCGTGGGCATAGACGCGTTGCCGCAGGAAGGGGTCATTTACGTGAAACAAGGGGTGCTGGACGCGACGTTCCAGTATCCGACCGGTGGTGCGGAGGCGATTGATACGGCGTTGAAGATTCTGAAGGGCGAGGCGGTGCCGAAGGAGATTACGCTGGGGTCGCGGGTGTTCGACAAGAGCAACATCGCGCAGGGCGGGCAGGAGTTGAAGTAGGGCTTCTCATTTTTTGAGCGACCGGAGAAAAGCGGCTCCATCGAACTTTCGGCGGGCAATAGTGCCGACGGCCCTCACTTCCGCCAGCCGACGCGTCATTTTCGGTCGCCGGCTCCTCGTGACGACAAACTTGGGCTTGCCACTCGCCGTGACCAGCAGTTGCTTGCCCTCGGCCAGGCCATCAATCAATCCGGGACTGTGGTAGAACTCGCGGGCCGTAACCGTTTTCATATCGTTAGACCGTAGCGTCTAACAATCAGCCAGGCAAATCGCTTTCCCTCGCCGCTTCCCTGGCCTCGCGCAAGAATCGGCTTTTCAACCCCGCGCGGAGGGGGTATTGGAGTATCAACTTATGCGATACAGGAACAAACCCCTTCTTGGTGCTGTCACCGTCGGCATGGTCTTGGTCTGCGGCTCGGTTTGGGCGGCAGGGCAGGAATTGAGTTACGTGGACCTGGTGAAGCGGCTGACCGACTTGGAGCATCTGGCCACAGTGCCGGCGCCGGGCGAGCAATGCGCCCAGTGGTCCAGCTATGACCGGCGCAGCCGCTACGACGCCGCGAGCGGCAAATATGTCGGCTGGGATGCCAACGGCGACAATGACGGCATCATCCGCAAGGAGGATGGCAAACTGGTCTTTGCCGAGATGGAAGGGCCGGGCTGCATCTGGCGGATTTGGTCGGCTGCGCCGAAGGAGGGGCATGTGCGCATTTACCTGGATGGCGCGAGCGAGCCGGCGGTGGACCTGCCGTTCATCGGCTACTTCAACAAGAAGAACGAGCCGTTCACGCGGTCGGCGATCGTGCACGAGGTCGGCACGGGCTGGAACAATTACACGCCCATCCCTTACCAGAAGTCGTGCAAGATCGTCGCCGATCCGGGCTGGGGCGCCTACTACCAATTCACCTACGGGACGTTTCCCCAAGGCACGCAGGTGCCGACCTTCAAGCGCGATTTGCCGGCAGCCGACCTGGCGGCGCTGGATGAGGCGAATGCGATACTGAGCCATTGCGGCTTCGGCGCGGGCGAACAGCACGCCGGCGAGAAGTCGTGGAGCAAGGTGGTGAAGGCACCCGCCGGCAAGACCGTCAACGTGGTCCGGCTCAAAGGCGCGCAGGCCATTACCGGCATCCGCGTCAAGCTCGACCTGCCGCCTTCCCCGGCGGACATCGACGTGCTGCGCGAGCTGGCTTTGCAGATCAAGTGGGACGGCGAGGCGAGCCCGAGCGTGTGGGCGCCATTGGGCGACTTCTTCGGCACGGCACCGGGGGTCAATCATTACCGTTCCCTGCCGCTGGGTGTGGACGAAGACGGCTGGTGGTATTGCAACTGGTATATGCCCTTCGAGAAGGAGGCGCGCGTGCAACTGGTCAACGACGGCAAGACAGCCGCGCAAGGTGACCTTCGAGGTGGTCCATGCGCCCTTGGCGCAGCCGATCGGCGCAACTGGCGCGCTTTCACGCCAAGTGGCATCGGGATGCCTTCCTGCCGCGGGAACCTGAGCGCGAGATTGATTGGCCGTTCCTCAAGACGGAGGGCGACGGGCCGCTTGTCGGCGTGATGCTGCACGTGTGGAATCCGCGCGGCGGCTGGTGGGGGGAAGGCGACGAAAAGTTCTTCGTGGATGGGGAGAAGTTCCCGTCCACGTTCGGCACGGGGTCGGAGGATTACTTCGGCTACGCCTGGTGCAACCCGACGCTGTTCCAGAACGCGTTCCACGACCAGACGCACAACGACGGGAACAACCGCGGCCAGGTTTCGGTGAACCGCTGGCAGATTGGCGACAACGTGCCCTTCCAGAAGTCCTTCGAGGGCTGCATCGAGAAGTACTATCCCAACACGCGCCCCACGCTCTATGCCGCGCGTGGCCTACTGGTATTTGGCGCCGGGTGGCAATGACCCGTATCGCGCCGCGCCGCTGAGCGAGCGCGTCGGCTACTGGACGCCGATCGAGACCTTCAAGATCAAAGGCGCGATCGAGGGCGAGAAGCTGAAGATTCTCGGCAAGACCGGCGGCACCACGCAGGAGCAGGACATGACCGGGTTCCCGGGCCAATGGAGCAACGACGCACACCTGTGGTGGATTGAGGCCAAGCCCGGCGACAAGACTGGAACTGGCTTTGCCGGTGAAGGCTGCCGGCAAATACCGGGTGGGCATGCAACTGACCAAAGCGCCCGACTACGGCATCGTGCAACTGTATTTGGACGGCCAGAAGCTGGGCGACCCGATTGACCTCTACCACAAATCCGTGGCGCCCAGCGGCCTGCTGTCAATGGGCGAACACGAGCTGACCGCCGGCGAGCACAAACTGACAGTGGAGATCGTAGGGGCGAACGACAAGGCGATTAAGAACTACATGTTCGGCCTGGATTACGTGAAGCTGGATCCTCTGTAAGACGGCACACGTTACCACACGGCACTTGCGATATGAACAAGCTTTCCCGCCGTGATTTCATAGCGAAGACCTTGGCCGCTTCCTCGACCGCCGCGCTGTGCGGCAGCAGTGCTCTTCCAGCTCTGGCCGAGGCGAAATCCGCTCCGGCTATTGTCGTCTTCAGCAAGGTCTATCAGGCGCTGAAGCTGAACTTTGATGAGGCGGCGGCCGTCACTGCTGAGGCGGGGATTGAGGCGATAGACTGCCCGGTGCGGCCGGGCGGCGAGATTCTGCCGGAGCACGTCACGGCGGAGTTGCCCCAATACGCCGAGGCCTTGCGTAAGCGGGGCCTCCAGTTGCCGTTGCTGACGACGGCCATCACAAGTGTTTCCTCGCCCCACACCGAGGACATTCTGCGCGCGGCGAAGAAGCTCGGCGTGCAGTTCTATCGCATTGGTTTCATCCCCGAGGAACGAGACGCGCCGCCGGGCAAGCAGGTGCGCGAAATCCGGGCGCAGTTCAAGGACCTGGCCGCACTGAATAAGGAGATAGGCATCGGCGCGCTCATGCAGAACCACTCTCCGGCAGGGCGCAGCTACGTCGGCGGCGACCTGTCCGAGATGTACGACATTGTGAAGGACTTCGACCCGGCGCAGATCGGCGTGGCCTTTGACATCGGCCACGCGCTGGTGGTGCACGGGGATGATTGGCGCCGGCACTTCGAGAGGCTGAAATCGCACTTCAAGGTGGCCTACGTGAAGGACGTCACGCGTGGGGGACGCTGGGTGCCCTTTGGGCAAGGGGACATCGCCGCGACGGGCTACTTCAAGCTGCTGAAGCAAATGGGCTATCGGGCGCCAATCTCACTGCACATCGAATTCGACTGGAGCGACGGAGGAAAGTCCAGGACGCGGCCCGCACTGCTCAAGGCGGTGCAGGAGAGCGCGCGGGTGTTAAGGGGTTGGCTCGCATCCGCGTAGTCCCCGTTGCTCTCGGGGCAGAAGGGTTCCCTTTAGGCCTGCCGCGGGACCCACGACGTATGGCAGTTCTGGCATTCGCGCGGCACGTGGGGTTAGAGTGCGATCCATTCCCCCTCACCCCGGCCCTCTCCCCAGGGAGAGGGAGCACTCTCGTGCGCCGAGGTGTGAACTCGATCGCTCTGATTCATCGCGAGACGGCGTGCGCTTCTCCCTCTCCCTCGGGGAGAGGGCCGGGGTGCACTGCCGCTGAAGTTGGGTGACATAGTATTTGCGTGCATTCATAACATGCTGATAAACAATGATTTAGGTTGTACTTTTGCGCTGGTACCCCCATTAACCTGGGGATGCAAACGATTATCCACGACATTCCCGATTATCTCACCACGCTCATCGAAACTCTGCGCGCCAAGCTGCGCGACCAGAACTTCTTGGCTCGCCATCGAGTGCGACCTCAAGATTTCACCCGCCAACGCCAACTGACTTTTCCCCTGTTAATGCTTTTTCTGTTGCAACAGACCCTCAAGTTGATCCAACGCCACTTACACGAATTCCTCGACGAGCTGGCCCAAGGCGAGATCTTCGAGCCGCTGACCAGCGGAGCGGTGACCCATGCCCGAGCCAAGCTCAAGGAAAGCGCCTTCACCGAATTGAACCGAGAGTGCGTCCTGCCCACGGTCTATGGCCCGGAGCACCCCATCCAACGCTGGCGGGGACACCGGCTCATCGGCGTCGATAGTTCCTTGGTGCGGCTGCCGGAGAGCCAGGAACTGGGCCAAACCTTTGGCTGGAAAGAAGCTTCCAACCAACACGGGAGCACTGGCACCCGCTATCCGGAGGCTCGCTTGTCGGTGATTTATGATTTGCTCAACCGCATTGGCCTGGACGCACGGTTGGAACCGAGCACGGTGGGCGAGGTGGTTTTGGCGCTGCAACAGTTGGAACACTTGCAGCCGGGCGATGTGGAGATCAATGATCGCGGTTTCACCGGTTACCTCTACCTGGCTTCGGTGGCGCAGCGGGGCCGGCATTTTATTGGGCGCTGTTCGACCGGTTCTTTTCTGGCGGCCCAAGAGCTGTTTCGGGTCAACAAAGCCAATCAAAGCAGAGTGGTGTGGCTTTTCGCTCCACCCGACCAGAAGGCCGAGTGCCAACGGCTGGGGTTGCCCTTGAAGCTGAAGGTGCGTTTTGTGAGCCTGCGTCTGCCGAGCGGGGAATTGGAAGTGCTGGCCACCTCGTTGCGGGACGAGGCCCTGTATCCCACGGAGGAATTCTTGACGGTGTATCATTGGCGCTGGGGACACGAGACCTTTCACCTGATGCTCAAGGGCCGGCTGGAACTGGAGAACTTCAGCGGACGAACCCTAGAGGCCATCCGACAGGATACTCAGGCAGCGGTGCTGCTGGCCAATTTGGAGAGTGTGCTCAGCGAGCCCACGCAGGCCGCCCTCAGAGAGCAAAGCACGCCCGAAACCCAGCCCCGGCAAGTCAACCACTCCAACTCCTATCATGCTTTGAAGGACCAGGTGCTGGACTTGTTGTACCGGGACGTTCCAGTTCCAATAGTCATCTGTAAGTTGATGAAACTCTTTAAGGGCAGTCCGGTGGCGGTGCGTCCGAATCGCAAAGTGCCTAGACGTCGCAGACCCTCGTTCCACCGGTCTTATCATTTTCAAAGACGGGTCAGGAAAGCGGTATTCTAAGAGTATGAGCCTAATTCAACGGCAGTGGGGCCGGGGTGAGGGGAAAAGAGATGTTCCACTACGCACGACTGCCGGGTTAAGTCTGGTGCGCGACAAATGGTGCGCTGAATAGGTTGGCTTCGAGCCGTTCTGGATTCCAAGCCTCCGGGTTTGCCAGAGATTGCTGACTGCGGTCACAGGCTTTGTGTTGCCGCGCGGTCGGCGAGCACCAAGGCCTGGTCCCGGCGAACAAAACCGGCGGGGATGGTCACGTCGCCATCGCGCAGGCGCCGCAACGCGCCGGACTTGTCACTGCCCGTCACCACCCACAGGATGCGGCGGGCACGAGCGAGAATCGGGTAAGTGAATGTCATCCGGCGGCGTCCCTGGTAGGGCTGTGTGAGGGCCACATCTGCCTCAACCTCGAAGAGCACGGGGTCGCCGGGCACCAGCGAAGCAGTGTGGCCGTCCGGGCCGAGGCCCAGGTGCACGAGGTCGAGCACGGGCGGGCTCGCCGGCGATCTCGCGTAGCTTGAGGGCGTACTGTCTGGCGGCAGCGGTGAGTTCGGGGGAATCCACGGGCATGGCGCAAATGTTTTGCGAGGGAATAGGGGCGAGGGACAGAAAGGAATCGCGCAAATGGGTGAGGTTTCGGTCCGGGTCTCCCGCCGGAGCCACGCGCTCATCCACCTGCGCCACGTACAGACTATGCCACGGGAGATCTTCCCGCGCAAGCACGCGCAACATTTGCCAGGGGGTGTGGCCGCCGCTGACAGCCAGGGTGAAGCGCCCCCGCGCCGCCACCGCTCCCCTGCCCTCCCGGGCGATGACTTTGGCCGCCTCGGCGGCAACGGTGGCGGGGTCGGGGAATATGCGGATTTCCATGAGGTGTGATGCGCGATTCGTGATGCGTGAAACGTGGGGTCACGGATCACGCATCACGCTTCATCTTCCGGTAACGGCGGATGAGGTTGTTTGTGGAGGTGTCATGGTTGAGCGATGGCTCGTCTTTGCCCTCCAACTCGGGAACAATGCGCTGGGCCAGCACCTTGCCCAGTTGCACGCCCCACTGATCGAAGGAGCCGATGTTCCAGATGGCGCCTTGCGTGAAGACGTTGTGCTCGTAGAGAGCGACGAACTTGCCCAGCGTGGCCGGGGTGAGCCGTTCGGCGAGGAGGGTGTTGGACGGGCGGTTGCCCTCGAACGTCCGGTGCGGCACAAGCCAATCGGGGACGCCCTCGGCCTTGACCTGGTCGGGCGTCAGGCCGAACGCCAGCGCCTCGCCTTGCGCGAAGACGTTAGCCAGCAGGAGGTCGTGGTGGCGGCCCAGCGGGGTGAGCGCCTGGCCGAAAGCGATGAAGTCGCACGGGATGAGCCGCGTGCCCTGGTGGATCAACTGGTAGAACGAATGCTGGCCGTTGGTGCCCGGTTCGCCCCAATAAACGGGGCTGGTGTCGTAGTCCACCGCCGCTCCCTCCAGCGTGACGTGCTTGCCGTTGCTCTCCATCGTCAACTGCTGGAGGTAGGCCGGGAAGCGTTTCAGGTATTGCTCGTAGGGCAGCACCGCGGCGGTCTGCGCGCCGAAGAAGTCGTTGTACCATATCGCCAGCAGGGCCATGAGCACCGGCAGGTTCCGCTCGAACGGCGCGGTGCGGAAGTGCTCGTCCATTTGGTGGAAGCCGTCGAGCATCGCGCGAAAGTTCTCCGGGCCGATGGCGAGCATCGTGGAGAGCCCAATCGCCGAGCACATGGAATAACGGCCACCCACCCAATCCCAGAAGGCGAACATATTGGCCCGGTCTCATGCCGAACTCGGCGACCTTCTCCGCGTTGGTCGAAACCGCGACGAAATGCTTCGCGACGGCCTGCTTGTCCCCGCCCAATCCCTTGACCAACCACTCGCGCGCGCTCTCGGCATTGGTCATGGTCTCCAGGGTCGTGAAGGTCTTGGACGAAACGATGAACAGCGTCTCCGCCGGATCGAGGTCGCGGGTCGCCTCGACGAAGATCAATCCCGTCAACGTTGGAAACGAACCGAAAGGTCATGCTCCGCTCGCTGTAATGCTTGAGGGCTTCGTAGGCCATGACCGGGCCGAGGTCCGAGCCGCCGATGCCGATGTTGATGACATTGCGGATGGGCTTGCCGGTATGGCCTTTCCACGCGCCGCCGCGGACGCGTTGGGTGAAATCGGCCATCTTGTCCAGCACCGCATGCACCTCGGGCACCACGTTCTTGCCGTCCACGAGGATGGACGCGTCCCTGGGCGCGCGCAGGGCGACGTGGAGGACGGCGCGGTTCTCGGTGAGGTTGATCTTGTCCCCGCGGAACATCGCGTCAATGCGCTCGCGCAGGCCGGATTCCTCGGCCAGTTGCACGAGCAGCTTGAGGGTGTCGTTGGTGACGCGGTTCTTGGAGTAGTCCAGGAAGAGGCCGTCGGCTTCGGCGGTCATTCGCTCGCCGCGTTTGGGGTCATCCCGGAAGAGGTCGCGCAGATGCCACTGGCGTGCGGTTTGGTAGTGCGCGGCAAGGGCCTTCCAGGCCCTGCGTTGAGTCAGGGGATTGGTTGTTTCTGTCATAAAAGTTGTCAGGCGGCCTTCTTGAGTGCCTCGGTCTTCGAGCCAATGACTTCCAGCAGGTCCTTCCAGGACTTGGAGAACGACTCGGCGCCCTCGGTCTGGAGGCGGGCGGCCAGCGTGTCCACATCAATGCCGGCCTTGGCAAACTTAGCCAGCACCGTCTCGCAGTCTCCGCCATCCGGCGCCATGAGCGGGCCGACCTTGCCATGATCAGCAAGGGCCTTCAACGTCCCCTCGGGCATCGTGTTAACGGTGAAGGGCGCAGCCAGCGCTTCAAGGTAGAGCAGGTCGGAGGCTTTGGGATCCTTGGTGCCGGTGCTGGCCCACAGCAGGCGCTGAGGCCGGGCGCCGTAGTTGTAAGCGCGTTGCCAACGGGGCGAGCTCAGCAACTCCCCATAGGCTTTGTAGGTGCGTTTAGCGATGGCGATTCCAAGTTGGTTGGTCAGCGCGGCGGGCACCTTGTCCGCCACGGCGACGTCCCAGCGGCTGATGAACAGCGAAGCGACGGAGTCCACGTCAGGCTTGAGGCCGGCGGCGATGCGCCGTTCGATACCGCGCAGGAACGCTTCGGCCGCCGCCAGGTACTGCTCGCGCGAAAACAGGAGCGTCACATTGACCGGCACGCCGGCAAATATGGCTTCCTCAATGGCCGGCAAGCCCTCGCGGGTCCCGGGGATTTTGATGAATAGATTCGGGCGCGCCGCCCGGGCGTGCAGATCTTGGGCCTCCGCCAGCGTGCTCGCAGTGTCGTGGGCCAGAAGGGGTGATACTTCCAGCGAAACCCAACCGTCCACGCTATTAGTGCGGTCGTGGACCGGCCAGAACAGGTCAGCGGCGTGGGTGAGATCTTCCAGGGCCAACTCGAAGAACAAGTCCTCGCCGGATTTGCCCTGGCGCAGCTTGTCGCGGATGGAGTCGTCGTAGGCGGTGCTGTTCTTGAGGGCGTGGTCGAAGATCGTTGGGTTTGATGTCAGACCGGTAACCGAGAACTCCTCGATGTAGCGCCGCAGGGTGCCGCTGGAAAGGAGGTCGCGCGTGATGTTGTCGAGCCAGAGGCTCTGGCCCAGGTCGTGGAACATTTGTGTCGGTGTCATAATCGTACTGCTTGCCTTTCCTGGTTTCAATCTAGGGCCGACGGACGGGCGCTGTCAAAAGGAGGTTTGAGGCGCGCCCGGGCACGGAGGGAGGGATTAAACCCGAAGGCCGAAACCCGAAGGCCGAAAGAAGGCCGAAATCCGAAGGCCGAAGGCCGAAAGATCATTTGGACGCCGGCCTTTTGGGCCAAGGAAACTCAAGCCTCGCAGCCACCCTTCGGCCAGACGCTTCTTCGGAATTCGGATTTCGGCCTTCTTTCGGCCTTCGGGTTTCGGCCTTCGGATTTCTGCCCCAGGTCAGCCCGCTTTCACGGACCCATCCAACGCTCGTCTGACCATGCTCTGCGCCTCGCTCACGATGGCCTCCAGATGCTTCTCGTCACGGAAGCTCTCCGCATAAACCTTGTAAAGGCTTTCCGTCCCGGAAGGCCGGGCGGCGAACCAGCCGCTGGCCGCTACGACCTTCAAGCCGCCGATCGGCTCGTCGTTGCCCGGAGCGCGCGTGAGCTTGGCGGTGATGGGTTCACCAGCCGAGCTCTGATTCCTTGACCGCCTCGGGCGACAGCTTCTCCAGGCGCGCCTTCTGCTCGGGCGTGGCGGGCGCATCAATGCGCGTGTAATACGGCCTCCCGAATTCGCTCACGAGGGCTTGAAAGTGCTCGCACGGGTCCTTGCCGGTGCGCGCGGTGATCTCCGCCGCCAGCAGGTCCATCATTGGTGCCGTCCTTGTCCGTCGTCCAAACCGTGCCGTCCAGGCGCAGAAAGCTTGCCCCGGCGCTCTCCTCCCCGCCGAAGCAGTAGGAGCTATCGAGCAACCCGGGCGCGAAATACTTGAAGCCCACCGGGACCTCGGCCAAGCGCCGGCCCAGCTTGGCGACCACCCGGTCAATCATGCTGCTGCTGACCAGCGTCTTGCCCACGGCGGCGTGCGCGCCCCAGCGAGGCCGGTGGGTGAGCAGGTAACCGATCGCCACCGCCAGATAATGATTGGGGTTCATCAACCCGGCCGAGGGCGTCACGATGCCGTGCCGGTCGGAATCCGGGTCGTTGCCGAACGCCACGCGGTATTGGTCCTTCAACCGGACCAGGCCCGCCATCGCGTAAGGGCTGGAGCAGTCCATGCGGATCTTGCCATCGTGATCCACGGTCATAAACGAGAAGGTCGGATCGAGCGTCGGGTTGACGACGGCGATGCTCCAGGCCGTAGATGGAGTTGATGGGTTCCCAGTACGGCAGCGAGGCGCCGCCCAGCGGGTCCACCCCCAGTTTGAGACCGGCGGCCCGGATGGCCTCCATATCAATGACGTTCACCAAATCCTTTACGTAAGGCAGGACGAAGATCCTCCTCGTGGGTCGTCGCCGCTTCGAGAGCGGTTTCGTAGGGAACGCGCTTCACATCCACATTGTCCTCGCCCAGCAGCTCGTTCGCCCGCTGCTGGACCCACTTCGTCACGGCGGTTTCCGCCGGGCCGCCATGGGGCGGGTTGTACTTGAAGCCGCCGTCCTCCGGCGGGTTATGCGAGGGAGTGATGACGATGCCGTCGGCCAGGCGCTCCTTCCGGCCGCGGTTATGGACGAGGATGGCGCGCGAGATGACCGGTGTGGGCGTCACTCCATCATTGCTCTGGATGATCGTCTCGACGTTGTTGGCGGCGAGCACTTCCAGCGCGGTGCGCTGCGCGGGGGCCGATAGCGCGTGGGTGTCCTTGCCCATGTAGAGCGGGCCGTCAATGCCCTGGCTGCGCCGGTAATCGCAGATCGCCTGGGTGATCGCGAGGATATGCGCCTCGGTGAACGTGCCGCGCAGGGATGTGCCCCGGTGGCCGGAGGTGCCGAAGCTGACCATCTGGTTACGGTTGCCCGGTTCGGGCTGGCGGTGATAATACTCGTGTTCCAGCCGCGCGAGGTCCACCAGCATTTGTTTCGGCGCCGGCTTTCCCGCCAGGGGAGAAATCTTCTCGGGCTTCTTTGTGTTTGTTACCATCTCCTAAACCTCTAGCCTGAACCCCGCGCCAGTTCAACCCTTCTCGCTGCAGCAATTCTCACTTTGGCCGAAACGGGGACGCCGGGTGAGGGCACCCGGCCTACGCCCACCACAAAACCGCCCGCTTGTAGGCCGGGTGCCCCCACCCGGCGGGGATAGCCAGGGCCAAAGTGAGAATTGCCGCTTTCGCTGCCGGTTCCGCGCACTATTCAGGGTGTATGTTGGGAGCTCGAACGGACAACCGGTTCCCCCTCACCCCAGCCCTCTCCCTCAGGGAGAGGGAGCCGCCAAGTCCAGCTCTCGAAAGAACCACTCGCGCAGGCTCCCCCCATTGACTGACGCCGGTTCTCCCTCTCCCTGAAGGAGAGGGCTGGGGTGAGGGGGAACGCGGTGTGTCCTTGCCTTGCGTCGCATATCCTGCCGAATGCGTGCAAGGTTCAGGCGGAGGCCCGTGTTGCTACTCGAAGCGGGTTTCCAGCAGCACCAGCGTCTTGGTGCCGGCGTAGCGCACGGAGACGTCGGTTGTGTCCGCGGGTAAGGGCGAGCGCAGATCAAGCGTTTGGCCGGCAGCGATGGTCATCGGTCCGCTGACGGTTTTTCCGTTGACCGCGATGGTGAACTGGCTGGGCCTGGCCGTAGGGTTGTTGACCTTGGTGAGGACGAGTTTCCGGCCCGGCGGGATGGTGGCCCAGAATTCGCCCGAGCCGATCTTCGATTCGCGATCGAGGTCGCGGAGGCTGCAGCCCGTGCTATACATGTAGGGCCCGAACGGGTTGCGACCGTGCGGGACGAATTGAGAGCCGGGGTCCATGTTCCAGGAACCGGTGTTGGGCCGCAGCGGTGTCGCGGACGGATTCGTCGGCGGCGCAAGCCACTCAGCATTCACCAGGAGGCTGTTCAGCGTGCCGCACACCACGCCATGCTCGGTCGGGTAGTCCCCCCAATGGATCGGCGATTCGATCAATGGATGCACGGGGTGGTTGTCCTTCGAGGCCGTATAAGCGACGAGGTTTGCCAGCAGCCGGTCGGCCGCCGGGTCCAGCCCGGCGCGGTTCACCAGGTCGAAGCCGGACAGGAGGACCGAGCCGGTGCCGTCAAACATTTCGCACAGGGCGATCCCCTCCAGCCCGCGGTCGTAGTCAGCCAGGATCGCGGTGTGCGCGAGCGCGTCCTGCTTCACCAGCTTAAAGCCGGCGGTGACGGGATAGACCTGCGGGAAGCCGGGCTTGGTTTCGTCCCAGCCCGTATAATCGGACCAGAGGCCCAGGCGACGGCGGTCCAACCCGCGGAACACGGGGTGATCGGGCCGCTCCGGGTTCACGTTCATCTGCTCGCGAAACGGGCGCGCGGCGGGGGGGTAGACGGTATCGTTGGCGGAAGCAGTGAGGGCGGTGATTTCTTCCGGAAGCCACCCTCCTGCCGACGCGCCGTCCGCCGGCCCAAGGCACAAGACACGCCCGCCGTTATGAATGAACCGGCGCAGCTCCTGCCTTTCCGCGTCAGGCAACTTGTCGCAGGCGCCTTCGCCGATTACCAGCGCAGTCATCTGCGCCGGCCAGGGAGACAGACCGGAAACGCGCTTGAAGGGGATGCCGATCTTTCCGAGCGCCGCCACGGTCTTGCCGGAAGGATCGTATAAAGCCACGGCTGCATCAGGCGCGGCGGCTGTTTTCTTCCAATCGGAGCCCGCGATAAACACGCCCGTCTCATTGGTGGAGACCGAACGGGAGGCAACGACGACGCGGCCGGATACGACGTATTCCCCCGTGGGCAGGCCAGCGGGCAAATCGAGAGTCACGGCCTTGCTCCAAGTGCCGAAATAGGGGATTGGGGGCAGGTCAAGCCGTTCCTCACAGCACGCGCTGCCGTTCTTTGCCCGAAGCTCATACACCAGCGCGGCATTGGTCAGCGCGCTGCCGTCGTCGGCATCGTTGATCACATGGGCAAACGCCCGGAGCTTTGTGCCGGCATAGACTTGGGGCGTCCACAGTTCCCAGCTCAACAGGACGGGCTGGTAGGAAAGGCCCATTTGCTCCATCGCCGGCTTGGGCTTCATCTGGTCGAAGGAGGAGATGCCCGACCAGTTGTAGAACAGGGTCGTGAAGGGCATGATGCCGGCCAAGCGCGGGTTCAGGGGTCGCATCCGGCGGAAGGACTCGGTGGCCTGCTTGACCATGAATGCCTGGTAAGCCAACGCGTCCTCGCGCGGGCGGGCGGAATGGCCGATCCAGCCCAATTGCGCCGCGAGTTGCTTGCTGCGGATGATGTTGAATTGGCCCGCCCAGCCGGTGAAGGAGCCCACACATTCGGTAAACGTCAGCGGCTGGTTTTTGGCTGGATCACCAAAGAGGGGCGTGGGGTAAAGCTTGTCCCGCAGGTTGTAGTAGGTGAGGAAGGAGTTGTAATACCAGCCCCAGTAGCGGTGCACGTCGCAGACATCCCCCTCGCGGCCTTCACCGTAGCCCGCGTTGCCTATGTATGGGCGGGTCGGGTCCCACTTCTTCAAGGCCGCATGGGCGCGAGTCAACAGATCGCTGAACGCCTTGCCGCGCGCCCCTGAGACCGGCAGTTCGTTTGCCATCAGGTACATCACAATGCACGGATGCGAGACGTAGGTCTCAAAGAGCTTCCGGTAGGCGGCGATGCAGCGATCGGCATCCTTCGGCGCAGCGCGTTTGCCCTCCTCCGCTCCCGGAGGCGAGTCCGTAATGGCCGGCGTACATCATCATGCCCAGTTCGTCGCACACATCGAACCAGACCTGGGACCCATCGGTGCTCAGGCGGAAAATGTTCACGTTCTGGGATTTCAAGTAGCGCACATAGGCCTCGGCGAAGGCGCGCGACTCGCCGACCTCAGGCGGAATGCTTCGGCCTGGCGGGTTGATCGCAATCCCGCGCAGGAACACCGGGCGGCCATTGAGGCGGAATTGGCCATCCTTGATCTCGAACGAACGGAAGCCGATGCGGACAGTCCTGGGGGCCAGGGCGGTTCCGTCCTTTGTGGCGCTGACGGTGAGGTTGTAGAGAACAGGTGAAGCGGGCGACCACAGATCGGGCTTCAGACCAGACAGGGTCTTGATAAACGCGGCCCCCTTGGCAGCGCCCGGCGCGAGGCGCCCCAGGGAACCTCGCCACAGGAGCCGGTCGTTGCCGGTACGCGTGATTCTCGCTGTAAACTCCGCGTCGGCGAAGTCCTCCCCGGCCTTCGGCACCACCTCGATTCTTACGCTATCGGCAGTCGCCATCGCCCGCAGCTTTACGATCTCCAGCGCCGGCGCGGAGCGGGTACCGAGCATTACCGCGCCGAGCGCGGCCAGGCCCGCCACGCTCGCGCGTCGCCTCCAATTCAGGGCTCTTTTCATGTGTTCTCGCGGCCAATGCTACCGAATCCCGGGATCGTGCGCCAGCCCGCAAGCCATCCAAACGCTCGTGGGCGCATCGTGTTAGTCCCACCATTTTAGGCAGCCACAGGCCAGAAACCCGAAGCCCGAAATCCGAAGGCCGAAAGACAGACCTCAGTGAAAGGCCAGTTTCGCGCCAAAAGCGTTCGCAAGGAGAACTCCCGTCTTTTGAAGAGGGAACCTGTTGCTCCCACTTGGCCGCCATGGCCCAGAACCGGGAAATGAACCTGCGATAGTCAGTGCCGGAAAAAAGGGGCCCTTTAGCGAGGCCTGAAGGAAGGCCGACAACAGGCAACGGGATGGAAGCAACGCTGCACAAGTGCCAAGAAATCAAAGACTTGTGCCATCCATAGGCAAAGTTGTGGAGATAGGTTGTTCTGGTAACCCCCGGATGTCCGATGCTCGACCACTCCGGGGTCTGTCTTGCACTGCGACCAGGTAGTGACCATGTAGTCACCAGGTAGTGACCAGGTAGTGACCAGGTAGTAGCTCTACTACCTGGTCACTACCTGGTCACTACCTGGTGACTACATGGTCACTACCTGGTCGCAGCGGAATAGAGGGGCGCGTGCCGGTCAGGAGCGTCTGGGAAGAAAATGCCCCGAACCCCCTTCAAAAAACGGGAGACTGCTTGCGATTGCCCCTCCCGATCCCCAACCAACAATGCCGATCAGGGGCGGGTACCCGCTACCAACCCCTGCTTCCCGCCAGTGGCCAAAGGCCAATTCGCAAGCAGTCTCCCGCTTTTTTGGGAGAAACCCGTGCACAGGCTTAGCGGTTAGGGTCTGCATCACGTGGGAAAGCGGGAGTTCCACTTGCGCATGTCTTTGGTGCGAAACTGGCCTTTTGCTGAGGTCTGAAAGAAGGCCGAAGTCCGAAACCCGAAAGGGGAACCTGCTCCATCCCCGCGCCTGGGCCCGCGACCCAGCCGACAGCGGCTCAATCAGCGTTGGCAGGGAGGCTTTTCGGACTTCGGCCTTCTTTCGGCCTTCGGGCTTCGGATTTCGGATTTGGGGACCCGGCGCTTCGTGGCGTTGTCGAGATGGGCCCTACGCTCGTGGCTGGGCGCGGACTGAATTGACAAGCTGGCGGGCCTTGGCCATTCTGCTCGCATGGCAAAGCCAGCTTTGGGCCGTGGCCTGGGGGCGCTGTTGGGCGACAGCCCGATTGCTAAGCCGCCAGGGTCGGCGCCAGTCTCAACCATAGTGCCGGGGGCCGCACCGGAGACCGATTCCCGTGAACGGGTGCAGCGAGTCGCGCTGGACCGCGTGCGCCCCTGCCCTTTGCAGCCCCGCAAGGATTTCCCGCCCGAGACGCTGCGCGAACTTGCCGATTCAATCAAGGAGCAGGGCATCGTTCAGCCGCTGATTGTCCGCGAGCGCGACGGGCACCTGGAGCTCATCGCGGGTGAACGGCGCTGGCGGGCGGCGCAACTGTTGGGTCTGCCGGAGGTTCCGGTGATCGTGCGGCAGGCTGACGACCGGGCAGTCCTCGAACTGGCGCTGATCGAGAACTTGCAGCGTGAGAATCTTAACCCGATCGAGGAAGCCCACGGCTACGCACAATTGGTCGAGCACTTCCAGCTCAAACAGGAGGAAGTGGGGACGAAGGTCGGCAAGAGCCGAGCGGTCGTCGCCAACGCGCTGCGCCTCTTGAAGCTGGCGCCTTCGATTCAGGCCAGCATCCGCGAAGGCCGGCTTTCCGTAGGGCACGCGAAAGTCATCCTGGGCCTGGCCACCGAGCAGCACCAGAGGCTGGCCGTCGAGCGCATCCTCAAAGAGGGGCTCAATGTCCGCCAGACCGAGGCGCTGGTGGCTCGGCTGCAGGCCAGAGAAGCGGGCGCCACAACCACGACCAATCCCTTAACCCCGGTGCAGCGTGACGCCCACGTTGCCAGCGTGGAGGACCAACTGCGCGAGCGGCTCGGGACCAAGGTGCATTTGCGCTACGGTCACGGCCGAGGGGCTTTGGAAATCGCCTTTTTCAGCGACGCCGAACTTGAACGCATCTTGCAGATACTGGGAGTGGGGGAGTGAGGGAAGGGTGGAAGGGTGGAATGATGGAATGATGGAAGGGTGGAATGTTGGAAGGGTGGAATAGTGGGGAATTGGGGGAGACTGGAGGATAGGCTTTACTGGCAGCACGGATTTGGTATTTAAGCGTGATGGAAAGCAAGTTTAACATTCTGCCAATCAGAGAAAGCGACGCCGCCTAAACCTAACCACATTCCCATCATTCCAATATTCCATCGTTCCAACTATTCCATCATTCCATCATTCCATTATTCCACCATTCCACCATTCCACTCCTCCCATGCGCGAACAAACCGCCGCCCAACTCCTCGCCGCGGCTGACAGTGTCAGCCGGATGACTGCCTTTGTCGGCCTGGATGGCTTTGTTGATGACATCCTGCACGTTGTGGACAAGCGCGAGAGCGCCGAAAAGTATGTGCGCCTGCCGACCATCGCCCAATTGGCCGAGCGGCTCGCCGCCGCCGCCGGGCGGAGCACTAACATCGAATTGGTCAGCCAGCTAACCAAACTCGGCGGCAATGGGCCCATCATGGCCAACGCGCTCGCCAGCTTCGGCCTGCAGGTGACTTACCTGGGCATCCTCGGCTACCCGAATCTGCATCCGGTCTTTGCGGAGTTCGCCAAGCGGGCGGACGTGCATTCGATCGCCGAGCCCGGCTACACGGACGCGCTGGAGTTCGAGGACGGCAAGATCATGCTTGGCAAGCACGAGTCGCTCAAGCAGATGAACTGGGAGAACATCAAAGCGCGGTTCGGGCAGGACCGGTTTAGGACGAAATTCGGCAGCGCCGACCTGGTCGGGTTTGTCAACTGGACCATGCTCACGTGTATGAGCGACATCTGGGAAGCGGTGCTCAAGGAGATTTGCCCCAGCCTGAAAGGCCCGCGCCGCAAGCTCTTCATTGACCTCGCCGACCCCGAGAAGCGCACCCGGGGGGACATCCTCCGCGCCTTGCAGTTGGTCGCCGCCTTCCAGGAGCACTTCGACGTCGTGCTGGGCCTGAACGAAAAGGAGGGCATCGAGATCGGGAAGCAATTCGACCTGAGCACCGGCGACCATTCGCCCGAAGGCCTGATGAAACTCTGCCAGGCGATCCACCAACGCGTCCGCGTGGACACGGTCATCGTGCACCCGACCGCCTACGCGCTGGCCTCGGGCCCCGATGGCACGGCCACTGTCCAGGGCCCGTTCACTCCCAAGCCGAAGATCACCACCGGCGCGGGCGACCATTTCAATTCCGGGTTCTGCCTGGGCAAGCTGCTCGGCTTGCCGACTGACCGCTGCCTGCTGACGGGTGTGGTCACCAGTGGTTTCTATGTGCGCACCGGCCAAAGTCCGGCTATAATGGATCTGGTGAAGCTACTGCGCAATTGGCCGGTTTGAGTATGCCTCTGATTGTTGTTAAATATGGCACCCCTGTCCTTCGCCAGAAGGGCGCGCGGGTGGATGGGATTACGCCCGTTATCAAGAAGCTGGCGGCGGATATGCTGGAGACCATGTACCTGGTACAAAGGCATTGGGCTGGCCGCGCAGCAGGTCGGCCTCGCGCTGCAACTAACTGTCATTGACGTGCGCGGGGTGACCGACCGGCCCTCTTCACTCGAATTGAAGGGGCAACCGGCGGACATCAGCGAGTTCATGCCGCTGGTGTTGATCAATCCCGAGATCACGCCGATCGGCCCGCCGGCAACCGGCCCGGAAGGCTGCCTGAGCTTTCCGGAGATCTACGCGGACATCACCCGCCCGGATGTGGTGGACGTGAAGGCGCTAAACCTGGAGGGCAAGACGTTCCAGTTCCGTTGCGGGGGCTTGCTCGCCCGCGTGGTCCAGCACGAGACCGATCACCTGCACGGCATCCTCTTCATTGACCGCATGGATCGGAAGACCAAGGAGGAAATCCGGCCCGAACTGGAAAGCCTCATGGAGGAAACCAAGGCGGTCCTGAAGGTGTAAAGCCCGCTACTTCTTATAGTAATCCGGCACGGTGATCTTCCCGGCGATGATCTCGGCTTTGAGCTCGTCCGCTCGCTTGCGCACCGGCTCGGTTAGAATCTTCGCGTTGTATTGGTCGAAGGAATAATCCACTCCCTGGTTGGCCAGCCCGAACCATTTTATCCCGCTGGCGAACTTACCGGCCTTGGCTTCCTCGATCGTTGCGAATACCGCCTCGTCCACCCGCTTCAACATGCTCGTGAGGATTAACCCCGGCTTGGTCCAATCCTGGTTGGAATCCACCCCGATGGCGAACTTCTTCTCGTCCTCCGCCGCGTCAAACACGCCCAGACCGGAAGCGCCGGCGGCGGCGAAGATCACATCAGCGCCCGCTTCGTATTGGGCTAAGCCCAGTTCCTTCCCCTTGGGCGGATTGTTCCAAGCGGCGCTGGTCACCCCAACATAGTTGGCCATGACGGTAATCTGCGGATTGATCTTTTTGGCCCCGGCCTCGTAGCCCATCTCGAAGCGGCGGATCAGGGGAATATCCATGCCGCCCACAAACCCAATCTTGCCGGATTTGCTCGTCATGGCGGCGATGGCGCCCACGAGGTAGGCCCCTTCGTGCTCCTGGAACATCAGCGACCGGACATTCGG
>CAVXLO010000003.1:0-15260 GCA_963762555.1 uncultured Verrucomicrobiae bacterium | reverse complement strand
ACGCCGCGGCCCTCAGTGGTGGTTGTGCATCTGCCAGACGATGGTGCCGCCGTGGATGAGCGCAAGGACGAGCAGGCCGAGGCCGGAGATAATGTTCCATGCGCAGGGAGGGTTTTTTCGCTGAATTTGCCGTGGCCGAGGGATTCAGACCAGCTTAGGCCGATGAACCATAAGCCCGGTGCCGAGGGCCACCCAGGCAACACAGGCCAGCTTGCCCGGCCAGTCGGGCGAGACCCATTCGCGCGAGATTAGAAGTTGAGCGGCGAGGATGATCCAGAAGACCAGCACGCCCACGTTGCCCATGACGCGCACCAGGCCGGTCATGAAGGCCGAATGCGGATGCAACCGCTCACCCAGGCGCGCTTCGAGGCGGTCGGCGGCGGCGCCCAGATGCACCGGGGGCTCATGCACCGAGCGGGCCAGCAAGGAACTTAATGCCGAGGAACAGCAGGAAGACGAAGCTGCAGAGTTCCATAATAGGCTTTGATGTAGCCTTCGGTGAAGAAGGAGGCAAAGCCGGTGAAGGCGATAAAGCAGTAAATGATCTCCATCGCGGTGGCCCCCAGGCCGATGAGGACGGCCCACTTGAACCCGCGCCGGGCGCCCTCGTTGAGAATGGTCAGGTTGATGGGGCCAACGGGGATCGAGAGCAATAAGCCGCTGATGAAACCGGTCAGCCCGGCGGCGAGGAGGGGAGAAAGTGCGAGTGCCATGCCGGTTTTCGGTGCGCTTCAACCGCCGGGTTCCTCGTCGTCCTCGTTTCCTCCTCTTCAATCTCGCGCCGGATCTTGCGGGAATGCGCGGACGAATGAACCCGTAGACCAGATACGCCGTGAAAAAAGCCGGCAGCACGAACACGAATATCTTCTCGCGGAAGATCAGGATGCTGCCGAGGAACAGGATCGCCACCAGCGTCTTCGTAAAGGTCCGGGTCGCCCGCAAATCCAGCGTCTTGAAGCTCGGATACCTCACGTTGCTCACCATCATCCACGACAGAAACAGCAGCAGGACCGGCAGGCAGTACCGCCACCTGCCGGTGGCGAATTCCTTCTCGTCCCACCAGATCATGAACAGGGTCAGCGAGGCCACCAGCCCCGCGGCCGAGGGAATGGGAAAGCCCAGAAAATCCTTTGCGCGCTGGTGCATTGCCGACAGGCAGTTGAAGCGCGCCAGCCGAAACGCGCCGCACAGCAGTAAATCGAGGCAATGAACCAGCCCCACTCCGGTGCCCCTCGAACACGTCCCGGAGGACGACGCGATGCACCAGGAAAGCCGGCGCCACACCGAACGAGATCAGGTCCGCCAGCGAATCGAACTCCCGGCCGAACGGGCTCTCCACACCGCCCATGCGCGCTACCCGGCCATCAAACAGGTCGAAGATGCAAGCCAGCAGAATGAACCCCAGCGCCACTTTGATTTGCCGATAATCGCCGCCGGCAATGTTGGCTTCGACGATCTTGGTCAGCGCCACGAACCCGCAGAACAGGTTGCCGGCCGTCAGCAGATTCGGCAGGAAATAGATCTTCAGTTTCGGCTCGTCCGCGCCATTGGAGGGGGGATTGGGTGTTGGGGTTTCCATAGCCTAGTCGCTCACGTGCTAAGTCGAATCACTCGAACACCGCCAGCACGGTTTCCCCACTGACGACGCGGTCACCCAGCTTGACTTTGATCTTCGCAGTGAGGGGCAGATACACGTCCGCCCGCGAGCCGAATTGGATCAGGCCGATGCGGTCGCCGCGGTTGACCTCTTCGCCCAGCTGGACAAAGGGCACGATGCGCCGCGCGATCACCCCGGCAATGAGCCGCACGCCGACCTTTTCCCCGCGCGGCTCGCTGGCCTCGAAGCCCAGCAGCACGTTCTCGTTGTAAATGGCCGACTCGGCCTTGAGCGCGTTGAGGAACTGGCCGGTGGTGTATTTGAACCAGGCCACCTTGCCGCTCACCGGCGCGTTCTGCACATGCACATCAAACACCGAGAGGAAGATGGAAACGCGCTGGCATTCCCCGCCCATGAAATCCGGCTCCGTGCCGTCCCGATCACGTCCACTTTGCCATGCGCCGGGGCCAGGACCAGGTTGGCGCCGGCCGGCACCCGCGGGTTGGGGTCCCGGAAGAAATAGAGCGTAAAGATCGCGAACAGCACCCACACCACGACAGGACGGGGGTAATCGCCACCGCGACCGCCGCGATAATCGCAACCGCCGCCGCGGTAAAAACCCCAGCGCCCACACCACGACCAGCACGATCAGCGACAACAGAATCAGCTTGAAGGCTGCCTTCCTGGCCTTGCCCGAGTGTTTCATGTAGTCCAAGGGTAAGGCTTATTGACGACCGGGCAAAGGCTAAATTCGCCTACCTCGCTGCCGCCAGTTCCTCCTCGAAATCCACGATCTCCTTGATCTGCGTCAGGAACCAGCGGTCGATCCTGGTAAGCTGGAACAGCTCCTCGAGGGTGAACCCGGCGCGCAGGGCGTGGCGGAGGAAGAAGATGCGCTCGGCGTTGGGCACGCTGAGCCGAGGGGCGATGATTTCGCGGGGCAGGATGTCGCGGTCGCCATAGACCTTTTCGCCGATGCGCCAGGGTCTGCCGTCGCCGCCCAGGCCGTAGCGCCCGATCTCCAGCGAGCGCAGGGCCTTCTGCAGCGATTCCTTGAACGTGCGGCCAATGGCCATCGCCTCGCCGACGCTCTTCATCTGCGTGTTGAGCGTCGGGTCGGCCTGGGGGAACTTCTCGAAGGCGAAGCGCGGGCACCTTGGTGACGACGTAGTCAATGGTCGGCTCGAAGCTGGCCGGCGTCTCGCGGGTGATGTCGTTCCTGATCTCGTCGAGCAGGTAACCGACGGCGAGCTTGGCGGCGATCTTGGCGATGGGGAAGCCGGTCGCCTTGGAGGCCAAGGCCGAGGAGCGCGAGACGCGCGGGTTCATCTCGATGATCACCATGCGCCCGTTGTCCGGGTTCACCGCGAACTGGATGTTGGACCCGCCGGTCTCGACGCCGACCGCGCGAATCACGGCGAACGAGGCGTCGCGCATGATCTGGAATTCCTTGTCCGTGAGCGTCTGGATGGGCGCCACGGTGATGGAATCGCCGGTATGGACGCCCATCGGGTCGAAGTTCTCGATGGAGCAGATGACCACGCAGTTGTCCTTGCGGTCGCGCATGACCTCCATCTCGAATTCCTTCCAGCCCGAGCAGCGATTCCTCGATGAGAATCTCGGACACGGGGGAGAGTTCGAGGCCGCGCTTGGCCATCTCGTCGAATTCCTCGCGGTTATAGGCGATGCCGCCGCCGGTGCCGCCGAGGGTAAACGCCGGGCGGATGATGAGCGGGAAGCGGCCAATCTTCTCGGCGACCTGGCGCGCCTCCTCGGCATTGTGGGCCGTGCCGCTGATCGGCACGTCCAGGCCGATGGAGAGCATCAGATCCTTGAACACCTGGCGGTCCTCACCGCGCTCGATGGCCTGGGCATTGGCGCCGATCATCTCGATGCCGTACTTGTCGAGCGTCCCGCGGCGGAAAAGGGCCATCGCGGTGTTGAGCGCGGTTTGGCCGCCGAGCGTCGGCAGCAAGCACCAGCTTGCCGTTGGCCTTGAGGCGCTTCATTTCCTCGACTTCCCGCGCGATGATCTTCTCGATGCACTCCGGGGTGATGGGCTCGAGGTAGGTGCGGTCGGCGAACTCGGGGTCGGTCATGATGGTGGCCGGATTGGAGTTCACCAGGATGACGCGGTAGCCCTCTTCCTTGAGCGCCTTGCAGGCCTGCGTGCCCGAATAATCGAACTCGCACGCCTGCCCGATGATGATCGGGCCGGCGCCAATGATCAGAACCGAATGGATATCAGTGCGCTTTGGCATAAAGGCGCGGGGAATAAAGCGCATTCGGGGGCGGTTGTCAGTTCCAAATTTCAGCGCGTGGCCAACGGCGCCCGCCGACTGCCTCTTGCCGCAGCGGGGCTTCACCCGGTTTGTCGCCAGTGGGCGGTTTAACAATAAGTCGGAGGTCATCCGTGCCTCACGACCCCTTCACGCTGTAACCACGGTTAACTGCTCAAATGTAGGGCAAATGCGGTAGGCGGGATCGGTTGAATCCACCGCTCCACGACCGGCCTCGAAAAGCTGCCGACAATCTTGCTTGATCCGTTCCGCTTCGGGGGCGGATATCGCGGTGGCGATTCCCAGATACTCGGCAAACCAAACCATGCCTTGAAGTATCGCGAGCACGGTCACGCCACTGACGCAAAAGAACTGCTTCGAACGATAAACGGCAAAGGCCTCGATATCCTTCTTCTGGAGCCGCAGCCAGGGTATTCTCTCCCGGCGACACCAGCAGAGGTAATCCTGCAACAGGTCGTTCAAATGAAACCCTTGGACCCAGGGAACCCGCCGAGCGCGGCGTAAATGCGACACGAAATTCAACCCCATCCGGCTCTGAGCCAGGTCGCTGAGGGTGCCGCGTAGCCCGGCCCGCGGGGGCTCCAGACAAGCCTTCAGTCCGGCGCGGAGCCAGCCCGTATTCGGCTTGAGGGGGTAGTGGACTCGCTCCCCCAACCGGCTTATCGCGTCTGCGGTCCTTTCCAGCGCGCCGGGCGAATCGTCCCCGCCTTCATAGAACGGGATTTCTTCACGTCGAAGCAACCAATCCAGGGCGAAATTGCCGCCGATCACTTCCGAAGAGGTCATCATGGGGCCGGCGACTGCCTCGCACAAAAGGTAAAGCGGTTCGGCAAGGCCGCGCCACGCCAGCAGGCTGCAAATCATGTGGCAGTAGTCTGGCTGCGCATCTGGATACTCTTTGAAGAGGTCCAGATAAGCCGGGATTTGCTCCACTTGCCCGGTGACGACCAATTCAGCAATCACATCCGAATCAAAGGCTCCGTAAGAAAAGGAGTACATTTGCCGTTGCTCGCGGCGCAATCGCTGCAGAAGCGCGATGTAATCCGCCATCCTGCTACGCCGTCCCAATTCGCCACCCAGCTCAAACAGGAATTCTTCGTCCAATGCTAAATGCACGAACAGGCTGGGGAACTCCGTCAGCGCCGTTTCCACGCGCTGGATCATCTGGTCGGCATCCCGCTTTCGATAACCCGGTGTGGTTTCCGTTCCACCAATCCTCGATGATCTTCTCCTGTTCCGGCGGCAGGTCTGGCAGCTTCTGTTCCGGGCGCGGGTATTTATGCAAGGGCGGCGGTTCGGGCTCATCGGCGATATTCCCCGGTTCTTCGGCTTCGACTTCATCCAATGTTTCCGCTTCCTGCCATTCATCCTCGACCGGAACTGCGATGGGCTCGGGGGGCTCAGCTACAGGCGGCGGAGCCATAGGGATCAGTTCGTCCTTTGGCAGGCAGCATTTCTTGTATTTCTTGCCGCTGCCGCAAGGACAAGGATCATTGCGTCCGACTTTCATCGTTCTTTCGTTCCCACATTCGCCGAGGGCCGGCAATAGAAATCCGTGGATATTCGCCCAGTCGAGGGAGACCGCCTGCATGCTTGGGAGGGGGCAAAACCGGCGCTTGGGACTGGCGGCAGACGCATCGGGAGCGGCATGGGGGCAATATGACCAGCACCGCCGCAACGTCCAGTGCCCGCGCCACAGCAATTCTCACTATGGCGAGAGCAGGGATGATTTCCTGGGAGCGCCGGCATCCCTGCCGGCAGCTTGGCACCGCGGGAGAATTGCCGGCAGGGATGCCGGCGCTCCCAGAACGCGAGCTGGGCGCCATAATGAGAATTGCTGCCCGCGCCACCGGCAACAGCGCTGGACCAACCTCCGGTTGGACCCCCTTTGGGGCTTTTCCGCCACCTGCCTCAATCCCAACGAGATTGTGCCCTCCAGCCCAGGGCCGCGAGCTGCGAGCTACCCTGGGAAAATGGGTCCGGGAATCTACCCCCGGGGCGCTTGGCAGTAAGGCGTTTTGGCAGCCTCGGCGGATATCAGTCCATGATAATGTCGCGTTTTGTGGGCTTCCAAGGCGTGGCAATGTGCATTATCATTAGCTGATACATCTCCGAGTATGAAGAAAACGAACGTTATCCTTGCAACGGTCCTTGCCGGATTCTTTCTGGCGATGACGCTCGCCGGTTGTTCCAAAGAAGAGCCCGCAGCCAATGCCAAACCCTACCCGCTGGACACCTGCCTGGTCTGTGGTATGAAGCTCTCCATGGAGGGCAAGCCGGTCACGTTTGTGTATCAAGGCCAGCAGATCAAGGTATGCGACGCCAGCGAGAAAGCGGATTTCGAGAAGGACCCGGCCAAATACATGAAGAAGCTTGAGGACGCGGAGGCTGCATCCAGAAAATGAATGTGTCCGTCAACTGACGGGTGCTGCATCACGTGTTCAGTCCGGCGTTGCCTCCGTCTATGGCACGGAGCAGGCCCAGGAAGTTGTGCCAGACGGGGTTCAGGTTGTCGGGGTCGCGGTGCTCAAAGTATGGGTACCTATCGAACACCTCTCCAACATCTAGCCAACACGGGCCGGATGTGTGAAAACCACGCATCCGAGGGCGCGGAGCCGAAGCGAGGGCAGAAGGCAAAATGCGGAACGCAGAAGTACCGGGCGAAGCCATCCCAAGCCACCCGAAGCCTGGCGAAAGGCCCCTTTTCGCCTCGACGCGGCTTTTTCCCATGCAAATCCGCTGGCTTCTGGTACATTGTGCGGACCATGTTGTTAACCCAGGCTGAACTCCAGAGACTTGTCGAGGTCAAACACCGCACGCCCCATGACTTGTTGGGGATGCACCCACTGGCCGAGGGCGGCGGTCTGGTGGTGCGGGCGCTGCTGCCGGATGCCGCCAAAGTCGAAGTCCAGCCCACCCACGAAAAAGCCAAGCCCGCGTTCGAGCTCACCTCGCTGCACAAGGCCGGCGTGTTCGAGGGGGTCACGCGGGAGGCGGACAAGGTCTATGCTTATGACCTGGTCATTACCGATCGGCAGGGCCGGGTGCGCCGCACGCGCGATGCCTATTCCTTCCTGCCGACGCTGGGCGAGGCCGACCTTTTCCTGTTCGGCAAGGGCGACGAGCGGCGCATTTACGAGAAGCTGGGCGCGCAATTGCGCGACGATTGACGGCGTCGCGGGCGCCAGCTTTGCCGTTTGGGCGCCCAACGCCCAGCGCATCAGCGTCGTCGGCGATTTCAACCAATGGGACGGGCGCTGCCACCAGATGCGCCCGCTGGGCCGATCCGGCGTGTGGGAGATCTTCATTCCCGGCGTGGGCGAAGGGGCGCACTACAAATTCGAAGTCTGCAACGCGCACGGGAGAATCGTTCTGAAGACCGACCCGTTTGGGTTCTTCTTCGAGGCTCCGCCCAAGAACGCCGCCATCGTCTGGAACAACGGCAAGTTCGCACTGGACCGACGAGGCCTGGCTGACGCAGCGGCGGCGAGCGCGACCCGCTGCGAGTCGCCGTTGAGCATCTACGAGGTCCACCTCGGTTCCTGGCGGAAGAAGTCCGGCGACGGAATCTCCGGGCTACCGCGAGCCTGGCGGAGCCGCTGATCGAATACGTCAAGAAGATGGGCTTCACGCACGTGGAGTTCATGCCGGTGGCGGAACACGCGTTTTATCCGTCGTGGGGTTACCAGGTCACCGGCTTCTACGCGCCGACGAGCCGCTACGGCACGCCCGACGATTTCCAGTTCCTGGTCAACGCCCTGCACGAGGCCGGCATCGGCGTGATCATTGACTGGGTGCCGGCGCATTTCCCGCGCGACGACTGGGCGCTGGCCCGGTTCGACGGCACCGCGCTTTACGAGCACGCAGACCCGCGCAAAGGCGCGCACCAGGACTGGGGCACGCTGATCTTCAACTACGGCCGGCACGAGGTCGTCAATTTCCTGCTGGCCAACGCCCTGTTCTGGTGCGACCGCTTCCACGTGGACGGCCTGCGCGTGGACGCCGTGGCCTCGATGCTCTACCTGGATTACTCGCGCCAGGCCGGGCGAGTGGATTCCCAACCAATACGGCGGGCGCGAGAACCTGGAAGCGATCGAGTTCCTGCGCCAGTTCAATCACCTCACGCACACCGAATTCCCCGGCGTGATGACCGTTGCCGAGGAATCCACCGCCTGGCCGCAGGTGACGCGCCCGCCTTATCTGGGCGGGCTGGGTTTCTCGTTCAAGTGGAACATGGGTTGGATGCACGACACGCTCGGCTATTTCAGCCGCGACCCGATTCATCGCAAATACCACCAGAACGATCTCACGTTCGCGATGCTCTATCATCACCACGAGAACTTCGTCCTGCCGCTGTCGCACGATGAAGTGGTGCATGGCAAACGCTCCTTGCTGGGCCGGATGCCCGGCGACGACTGGCAGCGGTTCGCCAACCTGCGGACGCTGCTCGGCTTACCAATGGCTGTTTCCGGGCAAGAAGCTGCTGTTCATGGGCGGCGAGTTCGGCCAGAGCCAGCGAGTGGAATGCGAATGGCGAGCTGGAGTGGTGGCTGCTGAAGGCCGGACCGTACCATCGCGGCCTGCAGCAGTTCGTCGAGGACCTGAACAAGCTCTACTCGGCGGAGCCGGCTCTCTGGAAGGCGGACTACGACCTGGACGGCTTTCATTGGATTGATTGCTCGGACCACGAGAACAGCGTGCTGTCCTTTCTGCGCCAGGACGCCGAGCACTTCCATCAACTGGTAGTGATCGCGAATCTGACGCCAGTGCCGCGCCTGCAGTACCGCGTCGGCCTGCCCCGGCCAGGTGCGTGGCGCGAGGTGCTGAACAGCGATGCGCGGCCTATGGCGGCAGCAACATGGGCAACCTGGGCGGCGTGACCGCCACCAAACAGTCCTTACACGGCCAGCCGGCCTCCGCCAGCTTCATCCTCCCTCCGCTGAGCATCCTGGTCTTCCGGCCTGAGCGGTCAGCGGATAAAGCCGCCGACAAAGCCACCTCCAGCCCGGAGCCCGCCCCGGAAAAGACGCCATCGCCGGCGCCAAAGGCTTGAAGTTCCGGGCTCAGCTTGTAGCTTTGCCGGAATAATCACAGGGTCACTTTATGGCGGACGTATATCATGCTCTGGGGCTGCACATGCATCAACCTCTGGGGAACCTGCTGGCCTTGCACAACTCGGAAGCAACCTGGGAGGCGCGGCAGATTCTTTGGTGCTACGACCGGCCCACGCGCATGTTGGAAGGCTACGAGGACGTGGCTCGGCTGCACCTGAGCTTTTCGGGCACGCTCCTCAAGCAGTTCGAAGACTCGGGCGTGCGGCAGACTTTCGGGGATACGGTAAACGTGGCGGACTTCCTGGACCGCTATCGCCGCTCGAACATCGAATTCGTGGGCAGCGGCCTGTATCACCCCGTGTACCCGCTGGTGCCCCAAGCGGACTGGGAAGCGCAAACCGAGTGGTGGCTGGGCCTGGGGCGGCATCTGCTCGGGCGGGAAAGCTTCGCGGGCTTCTGGCCGCCCGAGATGGGCTTCTGCATGGAGATGATCCCGCTGCTCAGCCGCCACGGGTATAAATATGTCCTGGTGGATTCCATCTACATCAAGCCCAAGCGCAAGATGCGCTGGGAGGAACTCCGCTACCGGCCCTACCGCGCCCGCTACGACGGCGCGGAAATCATTGTGGTGCCGCGCGACCGCGAATTGTCCAATGCCCAACTCTCCGGCCTGGACCCCGGCTGGTTCCAGCACGAGATGTATGAGCGGACCAAGCATTGCGACTTTCCCGCGCTCGTGACCACCTGGACCGACGGCGAGAACGGCGGCTGGTTCCGCACGACCAAGGTCGAGAGCGGCTTTTGGGGCTTCTTCTACCGGCCCATCCTGGACCGCTTCCGGGCCGGCACACTGCGGTTTCACGCCCATCCACATCAGCCAATACCTGGAGAAGTTTCCGCCGCAGGAAGAGGTCGAGGTTCATCCCGGCGCGTGGAACACCGAGCACCATTGGGGCGGCGACTTCACCCAATGGACCGGCTCGCTCTTGCAGAAGAAAGGCTGGGACGAAGTGCGCCGCGCGAGCGAGTACTACTGGCAAGTCAAACGCGCCTTCGACCAGCGCCAGGCGGCGCTCGCCAACCCGGACGAGGTCCGGCATCTGATCACCCGCGCGTTCGATCACCTGCTTGCAGGCCGAAACCAGTTGCAACTTCTACTGGGGCAGCCGCTGGGTCCATCGCTCGTTTGATGGCCTGGAGCAGGCCTATTACCTGCTGGATACCGCCATGAACCAACTGCGCAAAACGTAACCCACGGAAAGGCTAAGCAAGTGACATGAGTTGCATGAGTTGCATGGTTACATGGTTACATGGTTGCAAAGGCCGGTGGGGCAGGTCTCGCATGCAACTGATATAACCGATGTAACTGGTGTAACTCATGTAACTCATGCACCTCTGTAACCCTGTAATAAATCCATGTATATCGTGATGGTCGCTTCGGAGTGCGCGCCCGTGGCCAAGGTGGGGGGGCTGGGCGATGTCGTGTTCGGCCTGAGCCGCGAACTGGAGATGCGCGGGCAACTCCGTCGAGGTCATCCTGCCCAAGTACGACTGCCTGCGCTACGACCAGATCTACGACCTCCAGCTCGCGTTCAAAGACCTCTGGGTGCCGTGGTATGAGCACGCCGTCCATTGCAGCGTCTATTTCGGCTTCGTGCATGGCCGCAAATGCTTCTTCATCGAGCCGCATTCCCACGCACAACTTCTTCCACCGCCACGCGTTTTACGGGCAGAACGACGACGACCAGCGCTTTGCCTTCTTCTCCAAGGCGGCGCTGGAGTTCATGCTCAAGAGCAACAAGCACCCGGACATCATCCACTGCCACGACTGGCAGACCGGCCTGGTGCCCGTGCTGCTCTACGAGGTTTACCAGCACGTGGGCATGACCCATCCGCGGGTGTGCTACACGCTGCACAACCTCCAGCACCAGGGCGTCACCGGGGAGCACATCCTGCGCGCGACCGGCCTCAACCGGCACGCCTACTTCTTCCACCCGCGACCGCCTCCAGGACAATGCCAACCCCGCTGCCATCAACCTGATGAAAGGCGGCATCGTGTATTCCAACTTCGTCACGACGGTTTCGCCCGCACTACGCCTGGGAGGTCCTGAACACCGCCCAGAACTTCGGCCTGGGCCACACCCTCCACGTCCACCGCGGCAAAATCGGCGGCATCCTCAACGGCCTGGATTACGAGGTCTGGAACCCGGAGATGGACCGCCACATCCCCCGTCCATACAGCCTCAACACCCTCGATGACAAATACGAGAACAAGAAGGCGCTGCGGCAGCGGTTCTGGCTGCGGGACGAGCTACAAGCCCATCGTCTGCTACGTCGGCCGGCTGGACACCCAGAAGGGCGTGCCGCTCATCACCCACGCCATCCATTACTGCCTGCAGCACGGGACGCAATTCGTGCTGCTGGGCACCAGCCCCGACGGCGCTATCGGGCAGCACTTCTGGCGACTCAAGCAGCATTATAACGACAACCCCGACTGCCACATCGAGCTGAGCTTCAACGAGGAACTGTCCCACCTGATCTATGCCGGGGCGGAGATGATCGTGGTGCCGAGCCTGTTCGAGCCCTGCGGCCTCACCCAGATGATCGCACTCAGAGTACGGCACCGTGCCCATCGTGCGCGCCACCGGCGGCCTGGCCGACACCGTGTTCGACGCCAACCACGCCCACCGCCCCTACCACGAGCGCAACGGCTACGTCTTCAACGACTTCAACGTGCCCGGCCTTGAATCCGCCCTGCACCGCGCCATCGGCATGTGGTATTGCTACGCCGACCATTGGCGCGAGCTGATGACGAACGGCATGCGCTGCGATTACTCCTGGAATCACCCCGGCGGCCACTACCTCAACATCTACGAGTTCATCCGGGACAAGTGAAGCAGGCCGTGGTTCATCTGGTATCAGCCGGTGCCCCGGCTATGGTCCTTGGCCTGTTTTCCACATCTCGGTGACCTACCCGAACCCGGCTTGGCGCCCCAAAAAGCCGCGCCTCTGGCCTCCTGTTCCTCCAACATCGCACCAGAACCTCCCGCGGGCCTCACCGGGACCTCGCCGTAGCACCTCTGATCGGCGATCAGAGGTGCTACGGCGAGGTCCCGGTGGGGTTCCGGCGTGGGCACGGGGCTATCAGTATCTCTCCGGGGCGAGCACGGCCACGCCACCGAAAACAGGGAAGACCCCCGGCGAGTCGTGTAACCTGTTGCGACTCCATCACTTGTGCTGCCCGCCGCCACCTCGGCGCCTCTACGTTCCGCGCGGGCCGCTGGTGCCTGGCTTTTCGGGTTCTGAAGGCACCCTGGCGGCTCTCCCGGTTTGATTTTGCAACATCCTCGGGTTACGACATTTGTGGCGCCCATTTGGTTGACTTGCCTTCCGCCTTGTAATATCTACCAGGACTGTGAACAGATCAGCTTTTCTGCGTTTGCTGGGCACCGGGCTCGCGGCGGTTTCTTTGGGTGTCGCCCGGGGCGCGCCGCGGCCGCCGGACGGGTCGAGCAAAATCAAGCCCATCAAGGGCAGTTGGATCAGCATCTGGTGGGATGATCGCCGGCACTTCTACTGGAATGACGCCTGCCTGAAATACTCGGCCCGGCAGTGGGGACTGGCCGTCAAGGAAGTCGCCGAAATCGGGATGGAATACCTGGTCTTGCTGGCCATCGGCAAGGACGGCAAGGCGTTTTACGACACCCCCCTGTTGCCCAAGCTTAAGATGGCTTGCGAGAACCCCATCGAGGCGCTGCTGTCGGCAGCGGACAAGCGCCACGTGAAGTTCTTCCTGAGCAGCGATTGGTTCGGCCCCTGGGATGACCAATGCCTGCGTGACCCGGCGCGCGTGCGGGCGCGCTTCCAGATGATGGGCGAGATCGCGCAGCAATACGGCCATCACCCCAGCTTCCACGGCTGGTATTGGCCGAACGAAGCCGCCCTCGGGCCTTACTTCACCGATGAGTTCATCGCCTATGTCAACGCCTGCACCCGCGAGGCGCGCCGCCTGATGCCCAAGTCGAAGACCCTCATCGCCCCCTACGGCACCAACCGGGCGGTGTGCGACGACCGGTTCGTCCGGCAGCTCGAACAGCTTGACGTGGACGTCATCGCCTACCAGGACGAAGTCGGCTGCCTGCGGATGACCCCGGCCCAAAGCGCGGTCGCCTTCGAGAAACTGCGCCGGGCGCACGACCGCGTCCCCCAGCGCGCCCTCTGGGCGGATGTCGAAGTCTTTGCCTGGGAAGGCCCGCCGAACAAGCCGGACAGCCCTCTGATTCCCGCGCCGTTCGCGCGCGTCAAAGAGCAACTGGCGGCGGTCTCGCCCTTCGCGGACAACACCCTGATTTATCAATATCAGGGCCTGATGAACAAGCCCGGCAGCCACGCGTTTGCCGGCCATCCCGACTCCACGCGGCTGTACACGGATTACGTCAACTGGCGTAAGGAGAATAAGTGAGCTTGACGGTCCTTCAGGTGCTTCCTAAGAATCGGGCTGCGGTGGGTAACCCCCGCCACGCAGGATTTTAACCGACCTATGAAATCAAGAATCATGCTGCTCGCCGGAGCCGCACTTTGCGGTTGGTGGCTGGCGGCCAGCCCGGCCTTTGCCCAGAGTTCGGCGTTCACGTATCAAGGCCGACTGAATGATGGCGCCCAGCCCGCCAACGGCTGCTACGATTTGGTGTTTGCCCTGTTCACCTCCAGTGATGGAGGAACTCAGGTCGGCGGCTGGGTCACCAACACTGCCACGCCGGTCAGCGGCGGGCTGTTCACAGTTATGTTGGATTTCGGCCCGAGCGCCTTCCTCAGTTCGGATCGCTGGCTCCAGCTTGGGGTGCGGACGAACGGCGACGGCGCAGTCATCCCCTTGTTGCCACGCCAGCATGTCTCGCCGGCTCCCTATACGCTTCATGCGTTGGGTTGTGATACCGCCGGGAATGCGATCACGGCAAACGCGGTCCTCAACGGTGTTTACACCACGAACCGGTACGCCGACCCCATTTGGATCACGTCGGTCAGCGCCGGCAAGATCACTGGTAACATCGCTGGGAACGCCGCCGGCTTCTTGGGCAACCTGTCAGGTGAAGTGGTCGGCGCTCAAGGCGCGACCGTGATTGTCAGCGACGCGGTTACCACCCCCAAAATCGCCAATGGTGCCGTCACCACGTCAAAACTCGCCACGGGAGCAGTAACCGAGGGAAATATCTCCGCAGTGGGACTGCTGGTCCCAAACCTGAACGCCGACCTGCTGGACGGCCTGCACGCGACTTCCTTTGCCCAAACGGGCGCGGGGCCCGAAAGCAAGAATGTCGGTGTGTGCAACACCACCGGCACGGCGGCCGTATGGGATAGCGCGACTACGGCCTGGTCGCAGGTCTCGCTCGGGGGAACAAGCTCGGGCTTAATTGGCTCCGGCGGTAATATTGCCTTCGCCAACAACGCCGGCAAAGCGGCGGTATGGAGCATGACGGCCAAGACCTGGACCCAAGTGGATCTCGGAAACGGCTTCGCCGGGTTGGCGGGGTCCAAGGGCAATTTTGTCGTGGCGAATAATGGCGGCAAAGCGGCGGCGTGGAGGAGCACTACCAGGATATGGAGCCAAGTGGCTCTGGGGAGCGCCTATGGAGGTCTGGCGGCATCCGGCGGCAGTTTTGTCGTGGCAAATTCCGGCGGCAATGCCGCCGCCTGGAACGAAGCAACCGGGACCTGGACAACCGTGACTCTGGGCAACGCTTTCGGCGACATAGCCGCGTCAGCCGGCAATTTTGTCGTGGTGAATAACAGCGGCACCGCGGCAGCCTGGAACCATTTGACTGGGGTGTGGACCAACGTGGCGCTAGGGGGAGCCACGGGATTCGTCACCGGCTCTGACCAGTGGTAAAACGCCCCTCCGCAGGTCACTACCGAGGAGACCAACGAGGCGCGCGAACTCAGCCCATGCTGCATGATTCTGGTCGCCGTCCGCGAACGACGACCTGATTCATATCAAGGCCTGATGAACGAACCCGGCAGGCGGGAGCATGACAGCATGGCCGAACCAGCGGTTTGAGCCAATGAGGTGGAGCGCGTTCAGGCTGGTTCCGCCTTCGGGCGCCGTTGACGCGCTGCTCCTCATGGCTCATCCTCGTGGCCGTTGAAACACTCCATAAACTGGTTTCCTATTCTGCTTGTTGTGGTGCCATGCCTGTGGGGTCTGTGCTTCTGGCTTCGGGACTGGCCGCTGGCTGCCATCACCGCACTCATCTCCGTCTATCTTGCGCAGGATGCCTGGAACGTAGTTAGAAGAAAGCGGGCCGCCCGGGT
>CAVXLO010000002.1:0-51893 GCA_963762555.1 uncultured Verrucomicrobiae bacterium | reverse complement strand
AAGCTGATGTAATCCCGGGCTCGCATCGCGTACATTAAAGGATCATGGGGCACGGCGTTGCTGTCGGTTTCCCAGGTGCCGTAGCATTCATTGCCGATCTCCCAGTATTTGAAGCCGAGCGGGGCGGAGCGAGAGTGCGGAGGAAGTTCTTGCCGTCATCATGGGCGAGCCGTGCCGCTGCGCGCAGCGAGGCCCAATAGCCCACCGTCTGCCAATTGATGCCGAATTGGTCGGCGCCCAGGGACAGGCTATTGGTGGTGACGCCGTTGGCGTAGGCGACCCAGGCGGCGGCTTCGTTGGTGGAGCCGGTGCCGTAATTCACAGTGATGACGGCTTGCGCGCCGATGTTCGTGGCGACATGCACGAAGTCCGCAAACGACGTCGCCCACCGCCAGGAGTTCGTAAGGTTGGTGTCGGTGGACCAGTGATACTCATCCGAGAGCGAGCCGCCGGGGCCGCGCAGCACCCGCGTGCCCATCTCCTGAAGCAGCGCGATGGTCGCCGAGCTGTCGAAATGAGTGTCCCAGATGGCGGTGTTGACCGCAAACCAGCGGGCGTCCGCCGAGCGGACAGCCTGGGTGGCGTTGAGGCTAAGGTGAACGAGCGCGGGCGCTGGGGCCGCGACGAGCCGCATCTCGTCCAGATAAAAGGTGGGCAGGGCCGCGCCAGAGGCGTTTTGAATGACAAAGCCGGTGAAGTTGGTGCGGTCGGCCACGCCGAGCGCGCTCAAGGGGACAATGAACTGGCGCCAGGCGCCGGCAGGCAGGGTGCCGAGCGGATAGTATTGCCCCGCGTTGGCGTTAGGGCTCGTGCCGATGTGGAGCAGGCCATAGACACGGAGGTTCTGCCCGCCTCCGGCGCCGCCGTTGAGCCACAGGCTGATGCCGCTATAGAGGCCGCTATTCAGATCCGCGTGGTAGATCTGGAAGCCTTGCCAGCCAGCGGACATGCTGACGGCTACTGAATTGCTTCCGGCATACACCGGCGACGTATTTGCATAATCGTGCGGCGCCCAGCCCCAATCCTGGAAGCCATTGACGAGGTGATCGGTATAGACGGGCAGCGGCGCCTGCGCGTGGACCAGCGCTGGAACAGCCACTACACAAGCGATGGCAGCGGAGAGGCGGAGGAGGCGAAAGAACCGGTTGAGTGGCATGGCTTAAGGACGAACATCGCATGGTGAGGGCACGCTCGCCAACAAAAGGGGCGCCGGTACCTCCGGCGCCCCAGTAAACCTCATCAGTTAGAATGTCCTCATTGCACCGTGACTGGACTGCTTGTCCCGGGGGAGAGGGTGCTATCCGGGGTGACATCGGTTGCCGTAACTGTCCAGGTCCCCGGAGAACCGAAGAAGAAATTACCGGTGATGGTAACGGTGCCATTCGCCAGGGTGGCGTTTGGAGGCGTCCATGCGGTGGTATCATCGCTGGTAATCGCTACGCTGTCGCGGACCGAAGTAACGATGTGCCAGATCCGAATCGCAGGCATTGATTGTTAGATCAACCAATTCCCCAACGGTTGTGGGTCTGGCGTGCCGATCTTGCCGGTGACTGTGCCTGGCGCGTTGGTTTCACCCGGCAGCAACACCTGAAGTTGGCTCGCAGTCCGCTTGACCAGACGGAAGTAGCCCCCATCCGCGCCCGGCAAGCTGTTGGCGGTAACGAGGGTTTTATCACGCCCGCGTATGAGAGCAAAGGCGACGTCGCGTCGCTCCAGGGCCCGGTTAAGGTCGGGCTGCTTACGAGTGCGAAGCCGTTGGCCGGAAGAGTCCAGTTAACCCAATAAACCGGAGCCGGCGCAGCGGGCACGAATTGAACGCTCGGGCTGTATTGGGCAATTACCTCCCATTTATTGGTATCCAAAGCGGTATCGGCCAGGAAGTTATCCTCGAGGGGGTCAACCGAGCCTTCAATGGCAGTTTGGGATAGCACGGCACCCAAGCCGCCACCAGCGCCGTTCCCACGAGCGCCGAGGTAATAATACATCGGCAAGGCGGTGCCGCTGTTGTCCGCAAACCAGGATACTTTGTCAGCAGAAAATACGAAATTGGTCGAGACGCCGGTAGGGCTGGTCATGGTCACATTCGTGTCGTTGACGAAGGTCAGTGTCCAGGTGCCACGAACTCCGGCATAATCTCTCAATTCCGCCTGCACATCATCATAATAGCTGTTGTTGGCGCCATTGCTATAGGGGGAATTGGTCTTGTATCGGAAACGCCAATCACCCGAGCCGTCCTCGTCCTCCTCGAAGTCCATGAAGATGCAGGTGGGTTCGTTCCAATCGGGGGCTGCTTCGCCTCCCACGGTCCCATTCGTGCCGGCGGTGCGATCGTAGGGCACGGGCACCAGAAGCTGGTGGATCATGAAGTAAGGCGTGGCGGGGCTCGGATAGTTGGTAATCGTGAAAGAATAGCTGACCGGGGTGCTGCCGGGCCCACCCAGGAGTAGTTGGCGCCGAGCGCATTGACCGTGCGGATGCTCTCGCGATCGGTGCCGCCCGAGGTGCCGGCGAAGAGATTCAGGCCGGCATGAGCTGGAGAGAGGCTTACCGTTGGCGGAGGCGGCGGAGCGGCGCTCCCTTCAAGCATGATATTATCAATCCACATTCTGGCGGTAGCATCGTTCAAAATCCCCCATTGCTGATTGATCCATTTGTGGAACACAATGCCATTCGCCCCGTCCAGTTGGGCCTGGGCCGGATCAATGGGGATCGTAATATGCGCCCAGCCGTTGGAAGCTCCGGTGGGTATATTCGTTATGATGATGGACGGCCCCATCTGGCCGGCAGGACCGCCACACAACTGAATATCAAACCCCGGGATGCTTCCACTGAGATAACCGGCTCCTGCCCAGGACTAAATACCGGCTGCCCCAGGCTGTTCGTGAGGTCCGTGGGCCAGGTTGAAAGATCATTGAATTGGTCAATTGTGATGTCCGACGTGTTGTCCCACAGGATGTCGAATTGTCACGACTTATACTGGGAAAAGCTGATGGTGCCTGGCGAAGTGTACCACGGATTACCTCCGTTAAGACAGATATAGGCGGTCGCCGGCGTATCTGACGAACTGCCGAAGTCCATGGTCAGCAGCAAAGAACCGGCCGGATTGCCAACGCCCCCATCCCAGGCCACCGATGTCCCTGCTGGCCCCCACTCAATGCCGGTTCCGCTTGCGTCGGCAGTAAATCCTGGAGGTTTATGTTGGTCGTCTGGGCTGAGGCCAGACTAGCGCCGCCCAGCAGCAAAGTGGCGACTGCGAAAGCCGCAGCATTCCTTGATTCGATGTATCTTCATAGCTTTGTTTGTATTGGGATTATGCAGGGTATGGAGTGGATGGGGGTTTCGGCCATTGGTCGCCCGTGTTCAGTTTGGTGTCTGTTGGGTCTTCATAACGGCAAACCGTCAACTGCCAGAGATGCTAGCAGGAACGCAGAACATGGCATGTCATTAAAACACATGACATAGATGATTAAGCCTGGTTGCGGGCCGGGCGTGGCGCGGGCGGCGGTCTCCCGGGGGCGATGCCGGGAAGGGTGAATCGGTGCCGCACCCGCCTGCGCCCGGCTGTCGTGCTTTTTGACGACATGAAATGGGAGGCGGCAGGGGCTTATGCTTGGCCATCCTGCTGGAAACAGAGCGCAACATGAACGACCGAAATGAGCCCGGGCGAACCGTGTGCGGCCAAACGCACAGTTGCCAAGGAAGGTTAACACGTGTAAAAAGCATCAAGAATAGCAGATTCCTATGAAACAAAGCTCTTCCAAAGCGCGGGTGCCGGGGACCGAAAACTGCATCTGGAATCGGGCCGGCGCTTACGGTCGCGCCTTTACCCTGATCGAGTTGCTGGTGGTCATCGCGATTATCGCCATCCTGGCGGCCCTGCTCCTGCCGGCGCTGACGAGGTCCAAGCAGAAGGCCCAAGGCATCTACTGCATGAACAACACACGTCAAATGGTGTTGGCGTGGATACTGTACTCGGATGATTTTGGAGGGCGCCTGGTCCCCAATATGGATGGCGGCACCACCGGCAAAGATGCCAACCATCCCAGTTGGGTAACTGGATGGCTGGATAACGCCAACCACACCACAGATAACACCAACATTGACTATTTGATCCACCCGGATCCGGCCCGCGGCAACTACGGCGCTTTGCTCGGGCCGTACATCAAGAATGCCGCGGCGTTTAAGTGTCCCGCCGATATGTCCAAAGATCCGGGCAACCACCTGCCGCGCGTGCGCAGCCTCTCGATGAATTGTTATGTCGGCGAGAATTCGCGCACCTGGACGACCCCCAGCCGCTATACCCTCTGCGGCAAGATGGAGCAGATTAAGTCGCCGGTGAACATGTACGTCTTCCTGGACGAGCGCGAGGACGGCATCAACGACGGCTGGTTTGCGCAAAATCCAGACTCGCTGTACAACATCATTGACTACCCGGCCAGCTATCACGGCCGAGCGGCCGGTTTCTCATTTGCCGACGGGCATTCCGAAATCCACAAGTGGCACGATAACCGCACGATGCCCGTACTGCGGCCGGGAGAGCCCTTGCCGTTGAACCAGGTTTTGGGGGGCGACAAGGATGTATTCTGGATCGCCCAACACGCGGCCGGGCTCCAGTCCTACCCTTAGCGGCAGACCCGGTCCTTCACAGCCTGGTCGGGGCCGGCGGTCTCGACGGTGTCTCGGCCAGGTGCGCGTATTTGGCGACCGCCTGGGCGCGGGAGCGGACGTGCAGCTTCTCGTACATCCGGCGGATGTAGGTATTGACAGTGGGCCCGCTGATGTTGAGTTGGTCGGCGATTTCCTTATAGAGGTAACCGCGCGCCAGCAACTCCAGCACTTCCTGTTCCCGGGGTGAGAGCTCCGGCTGGCCGCCACGGGCGAGGGGTTGCTTGAAGAACTGGACGACCTTGCGGGCAATGTTACTGGTCATCGGCGAGCCGCCCCGATGCACTTCCTCGACCGCGCCGAGCAACTCGGCCCGGGGCGTTTGCTTGAGCAGGTAGCCGGTGGCGCCGGCGGCCAACGCGTTATAGATGTGATCGCCGTCTTCATAGACGGTCAGCATAAGGAACTGCGTGCCGGGCAGCAGCGGCTTTAGTTGCTTCACCGCTTCCACTCCGTTCATGCCAGGCAGGTTGATGTCCATCAACACGACGTCGGGCTTTCTGGCGGGCAGCGCCTTGAGCGCTTTTTCCGCGTCGCCCCAATCCCCGGCCAGGCGGAACCCGGGCGCACCGGCGATCCACTTCGCGAATATGTTTCGCGTTTGAGCATCGTCTTCGATAATGGATACCGCTATCGCCATGCCTATCCTATACACTGTTGGTCGAGCCTTGGAATGTCCTGTCTTTTGATGACACTCATACATTGACCCGTATCACCAGGCTGGCCCGCGTTCCTTCCCCCGGTGCGGTATCCCATCCGCAGGCGAGCCGCCGATCTCCTCGAGCCGTTTCTGCATGTTGACCAACCCGTTGCCGCCGCCGTTCCCGGACCCGGCGGTGCCGAACCCGCTTTGGCCCGTGTTTGGGCCCCACGCGAATCCGCAGCCGTTGTCGGCGACCACCAGGGTGAAGCCCTCCCGCCCCAATTCCAGGGAAATGCGGACTTCGGAGGAGTGGGCGTGCCGCACCACGTTGTTGAGGGCCTCTTTGAAGGCCAGGAAAGTGTTGTGCCGGATCTCAGCCGTCAGGGGCCAGGCCGGCAGTCGCAGCGGCAAATCGAGGCGGCAGCGGATGCCCGCCGTGCTCAGGAAGTTTTGCGCGAAGCGCCCCAGATAGGCTACCAGGCTGTCAAGCGTGTCATGCTTCGGATTGACGGCCCAGACGATCTCATCCATCGCGCGCGTCAGCTCGCGCGCCGTCGCGTAGATTTGATCCACGTCGGTCGCAGCCGGCTGCCCGTCGTTCAGCTCGGCCCGGGCGCTTTGACTCAGCAAACTAATCCGCGTCAGGCTCGCTCCCAGGTCATCGTGGATGTCACGCGCTATGCGAGCGCGTTCCCGTTCCAGCGCGCGTTGCCGCTCCAATTGCCCCAGGCGCCGCTGCACGCGCTGGCGTGCCATCCACATTGCCCCCGCCGCGACGGCGCCCCCTCCTGCCAACAGCATGAGGGCTTTAAACCACCAGGTCTGCCAGACCTCCGGCAAGACTGTGAATGATAAGGAAGCGCCCTCCGGGTTCCAAACATCGTCGTTGTTGCAGGCCGTGACCCGGAAGGTATAGGGGCCGGGCGGCAGGTAGCTGTACTGGACAAGGCGCTTCGTCCCCGCCTCGACCCATTCCTTCTCGAGTCCTTCCAGCCTATACTTGAATTGCACCTTATCCGGGGCGGTGAAGCTCAGCCCGGTGTACTGCAGTTCAAACCGCTGTTTTCCAGCGGGAATCCGCACCGCGGCCCCAAGGCTGCTTGCGTCATCCGCGCCCTGGCCGGCCGGGAGCTTGACGGGCCGGCCCTCGACGAGCAGTTCCTCAATCACCACTGGCGGCGCCACCGTGTTCGTAGTGAAACTGCGCGGATCAATAATCGCCAGACCCTTCGCGGTCGGAAACCACAGCCGTCCATCGGCGGTCTGGCAAACGCCTGGTTGAAAGCCCCCGGAGCACTTCTGCGACGCCAGTCCTTCGGCTTTCCCATAGCTCAGGCAACGCACGGATTCCGCCTCCCCGTCGGCGCAGCGATTCAAGTCCGCCTTGCTCACGCGCAGGATGCCGTGGTGCGACCCCAGCCACAGATTGCCGGCGCCGTCGTCCGCAATCTGGCTGACAATGCCGGCCGGCAGTCCTTGCCGGCTGCTGATGGTGGCAAACTTGCCCTGCCGCAGCCGGCACAGGCCGTTGTCCGAAGTCCCGATCCAGAGCGTGCCATTTGGCTCGGCATAAAGCGCCAGGACGAAATCGCTGCTCAGGCCGTCCTGCTTCCGGAACTGCTTGAGCGTGCCGTCCTGCAATCTCGCCAGCCCGCCGCCCAACATCCCGAACCAAAGCGCGCCGTCCGCCGATTCCGTAATCGCCCGCACATCCGGCGACACGAGTTTGTCCTTCCCCGCAAACCACGTCAGTTTGCCCCCCGCGTAGCGGTACAAGCCGATCGTGGTTCCAATCCACAATTCTCCCTGCCGGCCTTCATAAAGCGCGACCACCGGCGCGGTCACCCGGCTCAGGTCGCCTCGCGCTTCAAACCGGTCTCCGCTCCGGACCATCAAACCTCCCCCCCACGTGCCGACAAACAACTCGCCCGCTCGGGTCTCCAGGACTGACCAGACGAACAAGTTGGCCAGGCCATTGGTCTCCGTGTAACACGTCCAGCGATCGCCGAACCGATGGTATAAACCGGCGCCCTCGGTGCCGATCCATGCGTCGCCCGCCCGCCCCACCGCAAACGACAGCACCGCTCGGCCCTGCCAGCCGTCCGGCGGATCGAGCATCTGCACCTTGCGCGGGCGCAGCGCGTTGAGCCCGGCCCCGGTGCCGATCCAAATGTTGCCCTCATGATCCTCGCACAGCGCGCGAACCCAATCATGCGACAGCCCATTGGCCCGCGCGAAGTGCAACGGATCAGCGCCCGGGGTCACCAGGTACAGTCCATCCCGCACCGTGCCGACCAATAGCTTGCCCGAGCGCGTTTCCAGCAATTCGGTGACAAACCCCGCTTCCCCGGGGCATTCCCCGAGGTCCATTACCCAGTGCCCGTCCCGCCATTTTCTCAGCCGCCCGCTCGCCAGCACCCACAGCCCGCCATCCTGAGCCGGCACAACGCGCTCGTAGAAGTTGGTGCCACCGGGATCATCGAAACTAAAGGGAGCCAACTCGCCGTGCGACAGGATCGCAGCTCTTCCGTTCCCCGCCAACCAGAGCCTGCCGTTCCGTTCCCGGCTCAGGCCGACTTTGCGGCTGGCCGATCCGCCACCCGGAGGCGGCAGGGCGTGGCCGTCGCTCATCCGTACCAGGATGCCGGTGTCATTTAGCAGCCACAAGTCCCCGTTCTCGTCCGTGCTGATGGCCTCGACCGCGCCGCCCGGCCAGCCTGGGACCGGGCCGGCAGGCCGGAACTCACCCTTAGCGTATCGCGTCACCTCCCCCGACTCGTGGCCAATCCAAAGCACTCCGTCCGGCGCCTCATACAAACTGGTGATACGGCTGTTCCTCAGTCCCGGGCTGTTGCCGGAATCGAACACCGTGACATGCACCCCATCGAAGCGCATCAGGCCCGTGTAGGTTCCCAGCCACAAATACCCCTCCCGCGTTTGCACCACTGCCGTGACCGGATTCTGCTCCAGACCCTCGCCCACCTCCCACACAACGTAAGGCAGGCTTGACCGATCTTCGCCGCAAACGACCCCCAGCCCGACGCCCAACTGCGCACACAACCCAAGAAACACGAGCAGGAACCCGAGGCGACTCTGATCTTCGCGGCGTGCCGTTAGCCCCAACACGCCGGCCAGTCTAGCCAGACGCCCCTCCGTTGGCAACCTGCTTCCTGTCTCCCCCGCCGCACGGGAAGCATCTCACCTTTTGTGAGGGCTAACGGGAAACCCCAACGGGAAACCCTATGTAGCCCTCTGCCGACCGTGAGCCCCGTTCCCCCTCACCCCGGCCCTCTCCCTTGGGGAGAGGGAGCCACCTGCGCCAACGCTCGAACATACCGGACGGCTCAGGTTCCCCAACACGCTGCCGGCCGTTCTCCCTCTCCCTAAGGGAGAGGGCCGGGGTGAGGGGGAACGGATCTGAGGCCGAGGCAGGGCCGTCCCGAAGCAACCTGCGGTTCACAAAAAGTGAGATGCCCCCCGTCAGCCGTTTTGGATTGCCACTTTACCGCACGATGCGAAGCTGGGCGGCATGAAACCGCGTTCGTTGCTTCTTAGCTTCACCCCAAACACCACATGGCTCGCATTGGCCTGCCTTCTCCTTCTCGTCCTACCCGCGCAGGCGGCGTTCACCATCGCCAAGGGAGGCAAGGCCCGCTGCGTCATCGTGCAGCAGCCGGACGCGACGCTGGCAGAGTCCAACGCTGTCCGCGAGCTGGCGGCCACGTTGGAGAAGATCACCGGGGCGCCATTCCGGATTCAGCAGGGCGGCGACGCGACTGTGCCGGAGCGGGCCATTATCGTCGGCCCGGGCTCGGCGGCGCAGGCGCTGTTCCCGGAGGTGGCGCTGGATAAGCTGGGCGAGGAGGAACTGGTGATGCGCGTGAAGGGCAACCGCCTCCTGCTGGCGGGCGGGCGGCCACGGGGGACGCTTTACGCGGTGTATCATTTCCTGGAAGACCAATGCGGCGTTCGCTGGTGGAGCCCGTGGGCCACGACCATTCCGCACCACCCGAGCCTGCGCGTTCCCAATTTGGATGTGCGGAGCCGGCCTGCCTTTGAGTATCGCGATCCTTATTGGTCCACGGCCTTCGATCCGCTGTGGAAGGTCCGCAACTATGCGAACGGCCAGACGTCCGTGATCCCCGCCGAGTGGGGCGGCTGCATCCAATACAAGGGCTTCTGCCACACCTTCTATCCGCTGGTGCCGCCCGACAAGTATTTCGCCACTCATCCCGAATGGTACAGCCTGATCAACGGCAAGCGCACGCACCAGAACGCGCAGCTCTGCCTCTCCAACCCGGAACTGCGCGATTTCGTTGTCCAGCGCGTCAAGGAATGGCTGCGCGAGGCCCCGGACGCCAGGATCATCTCAGTCACCCAGAACGACTGCCAGGGCGCCTGCCAGTGTCCCCAATGCAAGGCCATAGACGACGCCGAGGGCAGCCCGTCCGGCAGCATGCTGGCCTTTGTGAATTACATCGCGGAGAAGATCGAGCCGGAGTTCCCGAATGTGGCAGTGGATACCTTCGCCTATCAATACACGCGCAAACCGCCCAAGACCCTCCGCCCGCGCCCGAACGTCATCGTGCGGCTGTGCTCGATTGAGTGCAATTTCCGCGAGCCGCTGAATGACCCCTCCAACGCCTCGTTCCTGGCCGACCTGACGCGCTGGTCGGAGATTTGCCACCGTCTCTACGTCTGGGACTACGTCACCGACTTCGCCCACTACGTGCTGCCGCATCCGAACTGGTTCACGCTCGGGCCGAACATACGTCTGTTCCAGCAATACGGCGTCAAAGGCGTGTTCGAGGAAGGCGCTTACGCCGGGCCGGGGGCCGAGATGGCGGAATTGCGCTCGTGGGTGCTGGCGCAACTGCTCTGGAACCCGCAACAGGACGACCGTGCGCTGATCAAAGAGTTCCTCCGCGGCTATTACGGCAACAGGGCAGGGGACCTCATTGAGCGTTACCTCGAGTTGATGTATGGCGCCTCCAAAGGCTTCAACCTGCGCTGCTACGTCCCCACGCACGCGCCGTTCCTGCGCTTCGAGCCTCTGGCCGCCGCCGAACGCCTTTGGCAGCAAGCCGAAGATGCCGCCCGGCGCGACCCTGATGCCGACAAACTGCTGCGCGTCCGCATGGGCCGCCTCCCGGTCTGGTATGCCTGCCTGGACCGTTGGCAGGCCTTGCGCAAAGAGTGCTCGAAGCAAAACGGCGCCTGGCCCTGGCCGGCGTCACGCAAGGCACTGGCCGACGAGTTCCGCTCGGTGTGCGCCGGTGCGCCCGGAAAGGATTGGACCCAGGTGCGCATTCTCAGTGAAGGCCGTCAGAAAGTGGATGACTTCCTGCGACCCTTCGAAAGTGACGTGCCCGACACCCACGGCCAGTGACAAAGTGCGGCCCAAAACGTTGTAGGAGACGACGTAAGGAGTCTCTGAGCAACAGCTTACGCAAGGACCAGACTGGCTTTAGTGAGAGACTCCTTACGTCGTCTCCTACAAGGGGTTACGCAGGAGTTTGTCACTGGCCCTGGCCCGACACCGACAGCCCGCCACATTAACGTTGCCCGCGCGGCTACTTGCCCACCGCCTTGGCAACGGCCTGATCGAGTTCCTCGCCGCGCAAGTCCTTGCCGATGATGACACCTTTCCCATCGAGCAAGTAGGTCGTCGGGATGCTGTTGACGCCGTACTTCACGGCCAGTTCGTTCTGCCAGCCTTTCCCGTCAAAATACTGCGGCCAGGTCATGCCCTGCTCTTTAGTGAAACTCGTTAGTTTCCCCCGGTTGTCATCCAGGCTGACGCCGATGATGTCGAAGCCCTTCGGATGGTATGCTTTGTAGGTCTTGATGACGTTGGGCAGTTCGGCGCGGCAGGGCGGGCACCAGGTTGCCCAGAAGTCAATCAGCACCACGTGGCCTTTGTCATTGGCCGGTGAGAGCGGCTTGCCGGCTAAGTCCTTCACATTGAACTCGGGGAACTTGGCTCCCACCGCCAAACCTTTGCGGACCTTCTCGGCTTCCGCTTCCTGCTTCATCATTTTGGCGGGCTTGGAGTCGGGAAACTCGCGCAGGAGCTGGGCCTCTGCCGCGTCGGCTTTGGCTGTATCGTGCAGGACCTGTTTGTAAAGCATGGCTTTCATGAGCAGGATCTGCGCGACCGCGTCCGTCTTCTCCCCTTTGTGTTCGGCCAGCAAGGTGTCGAATTGCTTCAATTCAGGCTCCAGGTCCGCCTCGGTCTGCTTGCCCGCGCGCAACTGGGTCTGAATCTTCGTCACCAGTGCTTTGAGTTCAGCCGAGGCGTCGTTCGTTTGGGCTGCAACTCCGCTCGGCACCGACAGTGCGAGCGTCAGCAAGGCGGCGAGGGCCAAAAAAGTGTTTCTCATTGCCCAAAACTAAGCCATGACGCCTGCCACCGCAAGGCATGTCCTGGTTTTAAGACGTTGGGCCGGGTTGGGTCGGCCTTTCCCAGCCATCTATTAGGAATGTTGATTCTACCGGACAGCACGTGGCGGGACAGCGGCAGGCGGAGTCTCCTTTTTGGACAGTGAGCATCGTTTCTATGGTACCAGGGTAACACCAGGGTGGTACCAGGTACTCCAGGGAACTACCGGATTGAGGCGCTTCGGGCCGCGTCCTGGTCCATAATCAATGCTGATATTGCGTCGCGTTGCCCACGGTCGGAAGCCGACGCGCCCAGCGCCGACAACTACGGCTTCAATCTCTGGACATCTGGAATCCGACGCCATAATCTGCGCTCGGTATAATTGCACCGGTTTTGACTATGAACTCCGTATCCAAGCTCACCCGCCGCCGGTTCTTGCGGCAAACCACCACCGCCCTCAGCGCTGCCTTGGCCGCGCCGGCGATAGTTCCCGCCTCGGCCCTTGGACGCCAGGCGGCGCCATGTCCCCCAGCGAACGCATCCGGATGGGCTTCATCGGTGTGGGAGGGCAGGGGAGCGGCCACCTGCTGGGAGGCGCCTGGACGTATGTCGCGGGGGGCTATGCGGGGCGCAAGGATGTCCAGGTGCTGGCGGTCTGCGATGTCTGGCGCGACCGCCGCGAGAATGCCTGTAAGAAGGTGAACGACCACTACGCCGAGGTCTATGGCAAGGGTAACTACAATTCGTGCCAGCCCTATAATGATTTCCGCGATCTGCTCGACCGCGCGGACATTGACGCCGTGCTCATCGCCACCCCGGCCCATTGGCACGCCACGATGGCCGCGATGGCTGCCGAAGCCGGCAAAGACCTTTATTGCGAAAAGCCATCGCGCCGTGACCGTCCGTGAGAGCCAGGCAATGCTCTCCGCGGTGCGGCGCTACGGGCGCATCTATCAAGCCGGCACCCAGCAGCGCAGCGAGTATGGCGGCAAGTTCCGGCGGGCCTGCGAATTCGTCCGCAGCGGGCGCATCGGTAAGCTCCAGTCTATCTATGCCTATCGCGACGGCGGGGGCGTCTTCTGGCCCCGGCGCTTCATCCCGGGCAAACCGGTGCCCGAGGGCCTGGACTGGGACCTTTACCTGGGCCCCGCCCCCTGGTTTCCCTACGACGGCGACAGCAGCGCCCACCGCTTTGACATCGGCGAACTCAACTGGGGCCAGCACCACTACGACATCGTCCAGTGGGGTGCGGCAGCGGATGCCACTGGCCCCGTCGAACTGTTCATGGAAGATGGCCGCTCCTGTTACAAGTATGCCAGCGGCGTGGTCGTCTATGGCAAACCCTACCCGGGCGAACCGGTGGGCGGCGTCGGCGGCGCCTGCTTCGTCGGCACCGAAGGCCGCATCGCCGTGGACCGCGACGCCCTGGTGTCCGACCCGCCCGACATTGTGCGGGAGCCGCTGCGCCCCGACGAGGTGCATCTCTACCGCAGCACCCGCCACGCGGACAATTTCCTGGACTGCATCCGCACCCGCAAAAAGCCCATCTGCGACGCGGACATCGCTCACCGAGCCGCCAGCGCCCTACTGCTCGGCGGCGTGGTCAAACAGTTGAACCGCCCTCTCAAGTGGGACCCCAAGGCCGAGCAGTTCATCAAAGACGACGAGGCCAACCGCATGCTCTCCATCGCCAAACGTCCCCCGTGGTGGATCTGAGGGATTTACGATTTACGATATACGATTTACGAACCCCCACATACTCTCTGACGAGCTGCCACATGTTCTCTGTTATCGGCCATCGGCTATTGGCTATCGGCGATTCCCCATCTGCCATTTGCCATCTGCCCTCTGGCATCCCCTCACTGAACCATACCTAATCATGAAACGTTTCCTTCCCTTGACTCTCGCCCTGGCCATTTTCCTGCCGGCATTTCAACCCGCATCACCGGCGGCCACGACGAACGAAGAGCAACAACTCATCGCCGTCCTGCAATCCGGCAGTTCGCCTACCGACAAGGACGCCGCGTGCGCCCGGCTGAAGCGCATCGGCACCAACCGCTCCGTGCCGGCACTGGCGGCGCTCCTGACCAATGAGGAACTGTCCCACTCTGCCCGCTACGCTCTCGAATCCATGCAGTCGAGCAAGGCAGGCAAGGCTCTGCTGGCCGCTCTGGGCAAGACCACGGGCCTGACCAAGGTGGGCATAATCAACTCTCTTGCCTTCCGCCGCGAGACACGGGCCGTGCGCCCGCTCTCGCAGCTCCTGACGGATCACGATGATCAGGTAGCGTCCGCCGCGGCCACCGCCCTGGGCTATATCGGCGGCTCGAAAGCCCTCAAAGCCCTGCAGTCCGCCAGCGCCAACTCTGCCGCCCCAGTCCACAAAGCAATCGCGGATGCCCGCTTGCGTTGCGCGCAACGCCTGCTGGCCGACGGCAGCCTTTCGAAGGCGCTGGCAGCCTTCCAGGCGCTCTATGACACCGAGAAGACGGAGCGCATCCGCACCGCCGCCTATCGCGGCATGATCCTGGCCTCTAGCAAACGCGCGTTGCCCCTGATGACCCATGCCATCCTCGGCAAGGACGGAACCATTCAGATTGCCGCGCTGCAATTGGTGCGCGAGGTGGATGCTCCGGACGCAACCAAGACCTTTGCCGCAATGCTGCGCGAGGTCGAACCTCCGGTTCAGGCTTCCCTGATTGAAGGCTTATGCCAGAGAGGCGATGTCTCGGCGGCATCCGCCATTTCCACAATGCTGAAAAGCCCTTCGCCCCAGGTGCGCCTGGCGGCCATTAACGCTCTGGGCATTCTGGGCGATGACTCCATGGTCCCGCTGCTGGGAGTTGCCGCAGCCACTTCGAGCGGCAAGGAACAGGAGGCCGCCCGGCTGGCCCTGGTGGACCTGCGCCGCGGCAACCCCACCCAAACGCTGCTGCGCCTCCTGCCCAACGCCAAGCCCGAAGTGCAGGCCGAATTCGCCCGCGCGCTCGGCGACCGCAGCGATAAGACCGCTGTGCCCGAACTGGTCCGGTTGGCGCGGCAGGGGTCGCCTTCGGCCAGCAAAGCCGCGCTTCAGGCCTTGGCCGGGCTGGTTGAGGATTCTCAACTGGGCTTAATGGTGCAGTTTGTGGCCGAGGCGAAGGACGACGCCGCCCGCGCCGCCGCCGCCGATGCTCTCAACTCCGCCTGCCATCAGATTCAAGTGCGCCATGGCCGGGTGAACGTTGCTCCCGTGGCCGACGCGCTGGGCACCGGCTCCCCGGCCACGCGTATTGCGCTGCTGCCCGTGTGCAGCGGGCTGGTTGATCCCAGTATCTGCACCGCCTTCCGCGCGGCGGTAGCCGCCCGGGACCCGGCGGTTCACGCTGCCGCCGTCCGCGCGTTGTGTGACACCCTCGATGCCGAGCTTGTGCCCGACGTGCTGAAGATCGCTTGCGAGGCGCCGGAAGCCAATTTCCGCATCTTGGCCACCCGCGCCTGCGTGCGGCTGACGACACAGGAGGAAACCATCAAGCTCCCCGTCGAGGAGCGGATCGCACCCTTCAAGGCCATCCTGGCGGTGGCACTCAGTGACGAGCAGAAACGCCTGGTGCTCTCCGGCCTGGCCGAGATTCCAGACCTGGAGGCGCTCAAGCTGGCCGAACCGATGCTGAACGACGCCACGGTCCAACTCGAGGCAGCCAAAGCCACCACCAAAATAGCGTCCGCTCTACCCTACGCGCAGGCCGAAGAGGCCAAGGCGGCCTTGACGAAGGTCGTGGCCACAACGACCGACACGGAGGCGCAGAAGGTCGCGAAAGATGCCCTCAAGGACTTGGAGGATGGAGCCGACTACATTATCGCCTGGGAGGCTGCGGGCCCCTTTATGCAGGAGGGCAAGGAATACAAGGACCTGTTCGACATCGTCTTCCCCCCGGAGAAACCAAACGCACGGGGCGTGAAGTGGACGACCATGTCGCTTGGCTCGGATGCCAAGCGGCCCTGGATTATGGACCTGCTCCAGACCTTCGGCGGCAACCAGCGCGTGGCTTACGCGCGCACTTGGGTCCGCTCCGACGAGCGCCGGCCCGCGCGGCTCGAGGTGGGCACCGATGACGGGGTCAAGGTCTGGCTCAACCACCAGGTTGTCCACACCAACAACACCTTCCGCGGCCTCCAGCCCGGCTCGGACAAGATCAACATCACCCTGGACCAGGGTTGGAATCCCCTCCTGCTAAAGGTCACCCAGCTCAATGCCGGCTGGGCGTTCTGCGTCCGCATCCGCCGACCCGATGGCTCCCACATGGACGGTCTGCAGTTTCTCCGCGACCCCGCCCAGGCGGCGCACCGCCAGCGCGGCGCCCTAACCGCGCTCAATAGACCACTTTGTTGAGGGGGTACTCGATGATGCCCTCCGCCCCGGCGGCTTTCAGCGCCGGGATCAGCTCGCGGACGATGTGTTCGTCTATGATTGTCTCCACCGCCACCCAGCCTTCCTGGCTGAGGTGGGAGATGGTTGGGTTGCGCAGCGCCGGCAGGGTTTGGAGCAGTTGCTCGAGGTTCTTCTTGGCGATATTCATCTTCAGCCCAACCTTGGTCTCCGCGTCCAACGCGCCCTTGAGCAGCAGCGCCAGGTTCTCGATCTTCTGCCGCTTCCAGGTATCCTTCCACGCCGCTTGGCTCGAGATCAGCCGGGGCGTCGAAGTCAGCAGCGTGTCCACGATGCGCAACTTGTTCGCGCGCAGGGATGAGCCCGTCTCGGTGATGTCCACGATCGCATCCACCAGTTCGTGCGCCTTCATCTCGGTGGCGCCCCAGGAAAACTCCACTTCGGCCTGGACCTTGTGCTGGCGCAGGTACTTCTTCGTCAGGTTGACGACCTCGGTCGCGATGCGTTTTCCCTTCAAGTCTTTCACTGACTTGATCGGCGAGTTCTCAGGCACGGCCAGGACCCACCGTGCGGCCTGGCGCGTGGCTTTGCTGAATTGAAACTCGCCCACCTCGTGGACCTTGGAGCCGTTCTCCTGGATCCAGTCGTAGCCGGTGATGCCGCAATCCAAATAGCCATGCTCGACGTAACGGCTGATCTCCTGCGCCCGGATCAGACGGATTTCGAGCTCTTCGTCATCCACGTAGGGGATATACGACCGGCTGCTGACCGAAATGTTAAACCCGGCCTTGCCCATCTTCTCGATGGTGGCCTCTTGCAGACTGCCCTTGGGCAGCCCAAACCGCAGTACCTGTTTCTTGTTCATGCTGTAACTTGACTATCCGGCACGAGGACGCGAAGTGCTCTCCGCTATGCCTTTACTCGTGCGAGCCGCCTTATGTGCCATGTTTCAGGCCGGAAAGCGACCTTTTTCTTCAACGCCCCTGCCAAAGGGGTGCAGGGCAAACCCGTTGGGAAAACGGTTTGGATTGGTCATGCGGCGAAGGCAAGTCCTTGAGCGGCCCGGTTGTAGTGTTTCCAGAAGTCCTCGAACCAACCGCTCAGCAGCGCGCAGCGCACAGCCAGCAGATGAGAGGCGCCTTGACGGCTCCAGAGCATGCCGGATTGCTTGAGGCGCTGCCCTACCACCGTTTTGCAGCCAGCCTCCACCACGCCCGAGCCGATGAAATAGCCGGCGGCTCGAAACGTCTGATAGAGCATCTTGGAGTGGTTGCGTTCAAAGTAAGCGATTTGCTTTTTGGCCGATTTACGGGTTTGGGCTTTGGTCGGCAGGTCGGCGTTAGCCTGAGCGATAACCTGAGCGAGTTTATCCTTCAGCAGCGCTTTGCGCCACTGGCGAAAGCGTCGCTTGGCCAAAGGGGAGCCCTCCCCGTAAAGGGTGGCGCTCAGGAGGTTCAAATGCTCACAGGCGTGATAGTAATCCAGGATACAGACGGCCTGCGGAAAATTCAGGCGTGCCAACTTCCACACCCAAACAGCGCCGTCCCCCAGGAAGACCACGACCTTGGCCTTGGCCATACCGCGGCGAATGGCTTCGGCGCGTAAGAGGGGACCGAACTGATCAGCCGTAACGATGGCCGCCAGGTAAGTGGTCGAGGCATAATCCCGTTCGGGCCGTTGGTCAGACTGGTCCGGTTTACGGTGCGTGAAGACCGTACCGACCTTGACCTCGCGGGTGCGGGCTCGGCCGCCATTCTTGCCTTTGCGCCCCCGGACCTCGCGCCGACGCATGGGCGCACCGGTTCCGTCGGTGCCCACACACATAATGTCTCCAGCCATGGGGTTGCAGACCGGCGCTTGAGCCGCTCGCCAGCGATTCATGGCCGGGGCGACTTGCCTGACCAAGCGCTGGATTTGGCGAGCATTGATCTCTAAACCGGCATAGGTCAGCAGGTCCTGGCTGGCGGCTTGGTAACTGCCCGCCAGAGCGGCAGCACGACAGACCCAGCGCAGGACCTCTGGCGAGTAGCTGTCCACCAATCCCAAAGCGCTGTCCAAAGGAAAGCGGCCCTCCCCGCGAGAGGCGCTATACAGATAGGGGCGGCGCAAGGTGATCCAGCCCAGGGTCAGCAGCACCGCTTTGGGGCGCGGTCCGTAATTCTCCTCATCGGGCAGACATTGCTGGTGCTGGCCAGGTAACGTTGGGTCGTTGAGCAACTGCTCCAGCCAACGGGCCCCGTCGTGCTTGAGGGCCGCCAACAGGTTCCGTTCCAGGGCGGCAAAGTCGCCGATGCCCTGAGTCTCCAGCCGATTCAGGCAGAGGGCCGTTTGCGGGAAGTAGGCCGCCAGAAGCGCCGGAACTTTTTTTTAATCTCGGCCCCCTGCTGGTCCCAGGTCATCTGTTCGGTCAGGGCGGCGTAGCGCTGGGCCAGCGTTTGGAAGCGGTCGTGGCCTTCAACGGCCTGGACGATGAAATCCAATTCATCAGTTCCCACCCGTTGACAGTTGTTCCGCCGTTTTCACGGCGCTGCAGGAGATGATAAGGGCCTTGAGTCACGGTGCGCTCGCCGCGCTGGACCCGATAGGTCTGCTCACTGACATGGCCGCGGATCATGCGGTCGATATGAGCCATTTCTTCGAGGAGGTGGGCGCGTTCCTGTTGGAGAGAAGGTGAGAGCATAGTTTAGTTATGTTGTATATGCACTATACAATACATTGCGCAAAAGTCTAGGCAATTCATCACTTTGGAAATCAGCCAACTATTCTTTCAGGCACCCCTGCCAAAGCACACGGCGGCCCTGGGTGGCGACTCTGCCGGAAGCGATGGCCGCAACGCACCGGGGATACAACTCATGCTCGGCGGCTTGAATCCGCTGGTGGAGAGTCTCGGATGTGTCGTCATCCAGCACTGGCACGGTCTGCTGGCCGATGATCGGGCCGGAGTCCACGCCGGCATCCACGAAATGGACGGTGCAGCCGGTCACTTTGACCCCATGCGCCAGCGCCTGTTTCCAGGCCTCCAGCCCGGGAAAGGAGGGCAGCAACGACGGGTGGATGTTGATAATCCTCCCCGCGAAGGCCTGAAGAAACTCGCCTTTAAGCACCCGCATGAACCCGGCCAGCGCCACCAAGTCCACCCGGGCCGCCCGCAGGGCCTCGAGGTAGGCTCGTTCAGCCTCCTCGTCGAGCTTCGTGCGGAACTTGCCCGGAGGCGCGAAGCGTGCTGGGATACCCCGCTCGCGCGCCCGCTCAAGAATCCCAGCCTCCGCCACGTCGCTCAACACCAGTGCCATTTCCGCCGGCACCGTGCCCGCCCGACAGGCATCGGCAATGGCCACGAAGTTGGAGCCTTTGCCCGACCCGAGCACACCGATGCGAAACTTACGCTCACTCGTCACCCCGCTTTCTTACAGGTGGGACCCCACCCCTAACAAGCTCCAATTACCTGCCCGCGCTCCCCGGCTCATACACCGTGCCGATGAACAAAATGGCCCTGGTCAGGTTGTCCGCGATCATAACCAGGAACGGGCGGTCCACGACCATCTCGAAGGGCGGGGTGATTGGGCGCATGACCGCCAGGCTCATGATTCCGACCGTCGCCGCCGCCGCCTCGGTTCCCTGCTCATTCACCTCGACGAAGCTCTTGTGTTCGACGGCGCTCAAATAGAGCGGACTGGTGGACATGGCCGAGAAGTCGGCGCTGGGGGTAAATGGGAGTCTCATCCCCATCGCCTGAAGGGGCTTCTTCAACCCCGCCCCGTACTCCAATTTGAACCTGGGCATGACGATACTCCCCTCGCGGCTCCGCATTTGGGGTAGAAGCTTATCCTGCCAGGCCGCGCCGCTCAGCGTGCCGAGCAACTGCGCCACGCTGGAGTTGGTCTCGGGCAACAGGATGTACATTCCCAGACGCTTGCCGGCATACGGCAGCCGCATCGCCTGGCAGCCATTGCTTTCTTGATACTGGAACTCGCCATGTTGCTGCATCATCGGCACCTCTTTCTGGCCGCCGCCGGTCAGGTGGAAAGCGCGTTCCTTGGTGAGCTTCGGATCGAACTTCCCCTCCCAGGCGCCCTTGAAGTAGATGGCATTGGCGAGCAGCATCCGGGTGTCGCCGGGCAGCCGGTTAGGCACGATGTTCTTGATTCGCCCATGCGTATTCTCGTCAGCCCAGGCGTTCACGATGCCCGACGCGCGCGGGTTGCTGAAATCGAGCGGGTCCAGCGTCGCCCCGTAGAAATCCTTGTTTGCGGCGGCAAACAGCAGCTTCAATTCGATGCCTGCGGAATACCAGATCGAATTGGCGATGTTCAACGTCACATTGGTCTCCGCGCTGCGGATTGACTGGTCCAGCTCCTTGTAGGCCTGGTTGAGGTTGCCGGCCTCCATGCCGCTTGTCCCCAGCACGCTCGCCATCTGCTCGCGGGTGCTCCCGGCGGCGCCATTGCACACCATCTCCAGCACCGCCGAAATGCTGTAGGGCGAGATAAAGACGTTCTTCCCCGTCTGCTCTCGGGCGAGTCCTTTCAGCAGGCTAAAGGCGAAGCCCGTGTCCGCAGAGACCAGCTTCGCCCGATCCTGCGGCGACGCGGCCCGCAGAGGCCACCCAAGCAGGAAGGCCAATCCGCCCACCAATAGCTTCCGCCTCATAGATTCCCAACGTCTTGCGCTTCCCATCTTCGCTCCCGGGTCAAAATGCAACTGCTCCTACACCAAACCTCACCCGTCGGCCGCGTGGCGTCAAACCCAAACGGGTACGAATGGCAGATACGACTCATGGCAGGCACTTTCTCGCACGTCGGAATGTCAGAGGGCGCTCCTCTCAGGACTTTCGCGAGAGTGGCAATTGCGACACTGCCCAAACCTCCTCCCCCTCACCCCAACCCTTAGGGAGAGGGAGGACGCACGCTCGTCGGTCGCCGAATCCGAAGCGCTTGAACCGCTCGCGCGCTGGAGGTGGCGACTCCCTCTCCCCGAGGGAGAGGGTTGGGGTGAGGGGGAACGGGCCTTGCCAATCTGAGCGGGGCTCCACCAGGGTGCAGATGCATGTTAGGGGGGAGCGCAACCGGTCACACTCTTGTGGGACGGGCAAGGTGGCTTCCGCCGCACCGTCGCTGGACATTGGACATTATCAGGCCGTCTTGTTACTTTTCGCGCCGTATTCAATAATTATGGCAAACCAACCTTCTGAAGCCGCCAGCGCGCGCAGCTCCGCGCCGGTTCCCTCTGATTTTATTCGTGACATCGTCGCCGCTCACGTCTCTGAGAAGAAATACCCGCAAATCCACACCCGCTTCCCGCCCGAGCCCAATGGCTATCTGCATATTGGCCACGCCAAATCCATCTGCCTGAACTTCGGCATCGCGCGTGAATTTGGCGGCATTTGCAACCTCCGCATGGACGACACGAACCCGACCAAGGAGGACGTCGAGTACGTGGATTCCATCACCGAGGATGTGAAATGGCTTATCAGCGCCTGGGCGGACGACCGGCTCGGGTTCAAGCCCAAGGGCAAGCTGGCTGAAGCTCAGACGGTTAACGGCAAAGCCGACTTCTACCTGGCTCCGATCACGGGGACTTCGGACGGCCCGCTGGAACCCTTCTACGCCAGCGATTACTTCGATCAGACCTACGAATACGCTTTGCAGCTCATCAAAAAGGGCGTCGCCTACGTGGACGATCTCTCTCCCGAGGACACCGATTCATACCGCGGTTCCCCCGACCGCCCGGGCAAGGAGAGCCCCTTCCGCACGCGCTCCATCGAGGAGAACCTCGACCTGTTTATCCGGATGAAGAACGGCGAGTTCCCGGACGGCACACGCACCCTGCGGGCGAAGATTGACATGGCCGCGCCGAACATCTGGATGCGCGACCCGGTCCTCTACCGCATTCGCCACTCCGAACACCATCACACCGGCGACAAGTGGTGCATCTACCCGATGTACGACTTCGCCCACTGCCTGAGTGATTACATCGAAGGCATCACGCATTCGATCTGCACGCTGGAGTTCGAGGTCCATCGCCCGCTGTACGATTGGATTCTCGAAGGGCTAGATCTGCCCCGGCCCCTGCCGCATCAGTACGAATTCGCCCGCTTGAGCCTTGGCTACACGGTGATGAGCAAGCGCAAGCTCATGCAGCTTGTCACGGAGAAGCACGTCTCCGGCTGGGACGACCCACGCATGCCGACCATCAGCGGCTTGCGCCGTCGCGGCGTTACCCCCGAGGCGCTGCGCGACTTTGCCTACAACATCGGCATCACTAAGTACAACGGGGTCACGGATGTCTCGGTGCTCGAGTATTGCATTCGCGAAGACCTCAACCGGCGTGCCCAGCGGCGCCTGGCGGTGCTGCGGCCCCTCAAAGTTGTCATCACGAACTATCCCGAGGGCCACGTCGAGGAACTGGAGGCCGTCAACAATCCCGAGGACCCAGACGCCGGCAAGCGCAAGCTGCCTTTCAGCCGCGAGCTTTACATCGAGCGGGACGACTTCATGGAAACGCCGCCGCCCAAATACTTCCGCCTGCGACCGGGCGGCGAAGTGCGGCTCAAGTACGCTCTACATCATCAAGTGCGACGAGGTGGTCAAAGATGCCGCCGGCCAGGTGATGGAATTGCGCTGCACTGCCGACCTTGGCAGCAAGACCGGCGGCCCGACCGCCAGCCGGAAGGTAAAGGGCACCGTCCATTGGGTCAGCGCGGCCCATGCGATTGACGCCGAAGTGCGGCTTTACGACCGGCTCTTCACTGTGCCCGAGCCCGATGCGGGCGGCGACTTCAAGCAACATCTCAACCCGCATTCCCTGGAAGTGGTTTCGGCTAAATGCGAGCCAGGCCTGCAAGATGCTAAACCCGAGGTCCGCTACCAGTTCGAGCGCCTCGGCTATTTCACGCTCGACCAGGACAGCGCTTCCGGCAAGCTGGTCTTCAACCGGACCATCACGCTAAAGGATGCCTGGGCGAAGGAATCGCAGAAGAAGTCAGCCTGAGCTCTACTGAGTGTCAGGATTGCTCGCGCCGCGCGAGGGCACGCGGCCGTGGAACCGTTGTAGGCCGCGTGCCCTCACGCGGCGGGACCCTGACCGTTAGGTATGATGAAAACGACCGACAACGCCGTATCGAATAGCACCACCCGCCGCGAGTTCCTCAAGACCTCAACCAAGGCCGTCGCCGGCGCGGCTCTGACCGCTGCCATCGCCCGCCCCGGCTACACCGCGGAGGACAACACCATCCACGTGGCCCTGGTCGGCTGTGGTGGCCGCGGCAGCGGCGCCGCCGCCAACGCCCTCGCCACCACCAGCGGCCCCATCAAGCTCGTCGCGATGGCCGACGTTTTTGCCGAGAAGCTCAATCGCAGCTACGACGCGCTGAACAGTGCCGCGACCAAAACCGCCGGGTCGGCGGATCAGTGGCTCATGGGCTTCAAGCCTGCCCAAGTCGAGGTGCCTCCCGATCGAAGGTTCCTCGGCTTCGATGCCTACCAGAAGGCGATGGATTGTCTGAAGCCCGGCGACGTTGTCATCCTCACCACGCCCGTCGCCTTTCGCTGGGTCCACTTCGCTTACGCCATCGCGAAGGGCCTCAACGTCTTCATGGAAAAGCCGGTATCCGTGGACGGGCCGACCACGCGCAAGATGCTGCAACTTGCGGAAGAAGCCGGGAAGAAGAACCTGAAGGTCGGCGTGGGCCTGATGTGCCGCCACTGCAAAGCGCGCTGGGAACTGTTAGGCCGCATCCAGCAAGGCCAGATCGGCGACATCACCACACTGCGAAGCTACCGGTTGGTAAGCCCGGCGGGCTTCACCGGCCCCAAGCCAAATGACATGACCGAACTGCTCTACCAGATCCAACGCTACCTTGGTTTCATGTGGGCCAGCGGCGGCGTGTTCCATGACTTCGTCGCGCATAATGTGGACGAATGTTGTTGGATGAAGGGCGCTTGGCCCGTTCGCGCGGACGGCATGGGCTCGCGCTGCTACCGCAGCGGGGAAGTGGACCAAAACTTCGACCACTATTCGGTCGAATACACTTTCTCGGATGGTGCCAGGTTCTTCCTCAGCTCCCGCTACATGCCCGGCTGCCGCGAAGAGTTTGCCAGCTACGCGCACGGCACTAAAGGCTCGGCCGTGATCTCGACCTTCATGCACACCCCGGCCAAGTGCCGCATATTCAAAGGGCAAAGCCTGACCCGGGCCGACATGACCTGGGCTTTCCCGCAGCCCGAGCCCAATCCCTACCAGCTCGAGTGGGACCACCTGGTTGGCGCTATCCGTCAGGACAAACCCTACAACGAAGTCAAACGCGGCACCGAAGCGTCCCTGGTGGTCTTGATGGGCCGCAAAGCGGTGCATACCGGCCAGTCGGTTGCCTTCGACGAGATGCTCAACGACGCGCACGAGTTCGCCCCCGGCGTAGACAAGCTGACGATGGATTCGTCCGCCCCGATCCAAATCGCCGCGGAAGGCACCTATCCCGTGCCGCGACCCGGCCGGCTTAAAGAGCGAGAGTTCTAGCTGGCATCCGGGGTAACGCCCACGCCAAACAAAAGGCATCCTGCCTTCGCGCACCGCCCAGTGTGTCCACGAACAAGTACGCCACAGCCCGGACTCCTTTAGGAGATGTTTGGTCCGAAAAGCACGGCCAGCTATTGATCGACTTCGACTTGCCAGGCCAGGGACAACTTACCCAACTCCCGGACAAGGACAACTCAACCCCTGGTCATGAAACGGTTTGCCATCGGCGGCGGTGTAAATGTCCTCGGCGGCATCCTTTAGGAAATCGAAGGCGGGGCTGGTCGCGGCGGTTTCCGTCCAGGTAGTCTCGGAGATGTCCGCTTCCTCCGGCACAAGCACAATCACTCTGACGCGACTTTGTCCGGCAATGGGCAGCGGCTTATCCAGCCGCAACTGATGTTGCGCGTCCACGACCCCGGTAGTTTCGAGCGCGTTCATGACCATGACCATATTGCCGACCGGGGCCAAAAACCAGGCTTTTCTATGGTTCGACAAACAGCTATCGTTTCGCCCCGTGACGATGCCAGTGCCTATGAAAACCAGTCGCCGAACGTTTCTAAAACACGCCGCCCTCACAGTGGGAACCGTGCAAGCGTTGGATCCAGCCTTGCTTTTTGCCGGCGTGGCGCCCGAGGCGAAGCTTCGCACCGCGGTCATCGGCTGTGGCGGACGCGGCGAGGTGAGCCTGGACGGTGCGCTGGGCGAGAACCTCGTAGCTATCGTAGATGTGGATGAAGGACGCCTCACTGCCGCCGCGCAGAAGGCTTCCGCGCGGGGCGCTCAGCCGAGGATATTCTGTGATTACCGGCGGATGTTCGACGCGATGCATAAGGAGATTGACGCGGTGTTCGTCGCCACGCCCGATCATAACCATGCCCCAGCCTCGATGCTGGCCATTGACCACGGCAAGCATGTCTATTGCGAGAAGCCGCTGTGCCATGATGTGTTCGAGGCGCGAGCGCTGGCACATGCCGCCCGCCGCTACAACGTGACGACGATGATGGGGAACCAGGGCCACTGCGAAGATGGCTATCGGCTGCTCTGCGAATACATCTGGGCCGGGGCCATCGGGGATGTGCTGGAGACCCATAGCTGGAGCGGCTTCGTGAACGGTGGAAGCGGTCCTCGGCCACCTTCCAAGCCAGTGCCGGCAGGGTTGCACTGGAATGAATGGCTCGGGCCGGCGCCCTATCGCAATTACCAGGAGGGATTGCATCCGGCATACTGGCGGTATTATCGCGACTTCGGGACGGGCGGCCTGGGGGATTGGGGCTGCCATAACCTGGACGGCGTATTCTGGGCCCTCGCCCCGGGGCACCCTGCAAGCATTGAATGTCTTGGCAGCGTGGGGGGCAACGGGGAGAAATACCCTGAAGCCAGCGTTATCCGGTGGAACATTGCGGCGCGGGGCCTCATGCCGGCGCTCAAGGTCCATTGGTACGACGGGGGCAAATTGAAACTCACCGGTCAGCCCGTCGAACGCGGCGGCCGGATTAGCCTGCCCAATTACCCGCCGATGCTGGCTGAGTTCGAGAAGAAGTACGACTGCGATTTCAGAGAAGGCTATGACGGTGGAACGTTCTATATCGGCACCAAGGGTATCATGCACACAGGATGCTATGGCCGGCGGCCCCGCATCCTGCCGGAGGAGGCGCAGCGGGCTTTTCCCACTCCGCTGCCACGCATCCCGAGAATCAAGGGCACCCCGATCACCCATTTCTTCGAGTGCTGCAAGGCGGGGGAGCAGACTTGCGCGCCCTTCGAATATGCGGCTGCGATCACGGAGTTCCTGCTGCTGGGCAATCTCGCTGCGCGGGCCGGCGCCGGCACCAAGGTCGAATGGGACGGCACCAAAGCGCGTTGCACTAATCTGCCGGAGCTCGATCAATACCTTCGGCGCTCTTACCGGAAGGGTTGGAAGATATAACCAACCGCTTTTGTGGATGAACCTTGGCGCGAAGCGTTTGGAGTGCGTGGAGCTTGCTCCCGCTTTCGCCCACCCGGCAACACTCAAAAGCGGGAGCAAGCTCCACGCACTCCAAACGCTTCGCGCCGTTCGGTGCGACCTTGCCGCAGGACGCTCTGAACAATCGGCTACGGCTTGGCACAATGAGAACGAATAGAACGCTGGCCCGCCTCTTGATCGGCTGCGGCAGTCTGCTCCTCGCTGCAGCGGCCGCCACGCCAGCCGAGTTTGTGCGAGCGCAGTGGATCGCACCGCCGCCGGGGGTGGCCACCAACTTCGCCTGCCCGGTGTTCCGGAAGGAGTTCGTGCTGGAGCCCAAGCCGAGCCATGCCCGGCTGCGGATCATTGGGCTGGGCGACTTTGACGCCCGCGTCAACGGGAAGCCGTTGGCCGACGTGGGCATGAACGAGCCCTGGTCCCAATACGAGAAGACGATTTATTACCGCGAGTTCGACATCACGGCGCTGGTGGGGCAGGGGACCAATTGCGTGGGCGTCATGCTGGGCAATTCCTTTTGGAACAACCCCAACCCGCCCAAAGGCCGCTACAACAAGCACGGCCCGCAACGAAAGGCCGATGAGCCGTTCCTGCTCTGCGCCGAGATTCGCTGCGAACCTTCCGGCACGAAAATTGGCACCGATGGCACCTGGCGCGCGACCGATGGGCCAGTGGTGTTTTCTCACATCTATGCGGGGGAGGATTTTGATGCGCGCAAACAGCAGCCGGGGTGGGATCGCCCGGGCTTTGATGACCATACATGGCTGCCAGCGCGCCTGGCGGCCGCGCCGTCGAGCAAACTAGAGCCGACGACCTGGCCGGGCATCAAGGCGTTTGAGCCCGAACAGGCTGTGTCGGTGAAGCAGCCGGCGCCGGGGGTCTTCCTGTATAGCTTTCCGCAGAATACAGCCGCCCAGTTGCGGGTTGAAGTGGCTAGCGGCAAGGCCGGTGACCGCATCCGATTCCGCTGTGGCGAGCACAAGAATGCGCAGGACCGGCTGTTCGGCGAACTATGTTGTCGGCAGCGATCTCATCACCGATGGCCAGGCATTCGTGCATCAATGGGTGTTCTTCTACCTCGGGCATGCAATTCGTTGAGGTGAGCGGTGCGGTGCCGGAAGGGAAGGCCAACCCGGAGAAGCTGCCGGTGATCCGCCGCATGGAGTTGGTGCCGGTGCGCGCCGGCCTGGCCGAGACCGGGAGCTTCCATTGCTCCAGCGATCTCTACAACCGCACGCACGCGCTGATTGACTCGGCTATGCGGGCCAACATGAGCTGGGTGATGACCGACTGCCCGCACCGGGAGAAGCTCGGCTGGCTGGAGTGCTCCTACCTGCTGGAGCCGAGTTTCCTCTACCGCTACGCGGGCCGCGAGTGGTTCAGCAAGATCGCCCGCGACATCCGCGACGCGCAGGAGCCGAGCGGGCGAGTGTTGACGGTGGCGCCGAGCTATCCGGCGGGGCGCTTTCCCGGCGCGTTCAATTGGACGGTGGAATGGGGCGCGGCGGCGGTGCTGGTGCCGTGGCAATCATTATGTGTGGTTCGGCGACCGGCAGATCCTCAGGGACAACTACGACATGATGCGCCGCTTCACGGACTACGTCGGGATCGAGGCCAAGGACGGCATCGCGCCCGCCGGGCTGGGCGACTGGTATGACTACGGCCACGGCAAGCCGCCGGGGCCATCACGGTTCACGCCGACGGAGCTTTCCGCCACGGCCACCTGGGGTCTTTGCGCCCAAGCGGTTTCACGCGCGGCGAAGGCGCTGGGCAAGCAGAGCGGACGCGAAGAAGTATCGCGATCTGCACGCTCAGATCGCCGCCGACTTCCAGCGACACTTCCAGGACCCGGTCACCCACAAGCTGCGCAACAACGGCAGCCCGCAATGCGCCAACGCGATGGCGTTGTGCGCTGACCTGGTGCCAGCGGCTGATCGCGAACTGCTGGTCCAGGACATCATAGCCGACCTGGAAAAGCGCGGCTGGCAACAAACGCCCGGCGACGTCGGCCACGTCTATTTCATCCGCGCGCTGGCCGAGGCAGGGCGCTCGGATGTTCTGCACCGGGTGTATTCGCGCACCGGCCTGGGCAGCTACGGAGGCATTCTGGCCAAGGGCCTGACCTCGCTGCCGGAAACCTGGGATGCGATGATGGACGGCGTGCAATCGCTCGACCACTGCATGTTGGGCCACGTGATGGAATGGTATTACGGATACGTTGGCGGCATCCGGCAGGCGACCAACAGCATCGGCTGGCGGGAGATTCTCATCGCGCCGAATCCCGGCCCGCTGACCAGCGCCGAAGCGGTTGTGGATACGCCTCGCGGACGCGTCGAGAGCCATTGGCGCAAGGAGGGTGCGATGTTCCGCCTGCAGGTGATGGTGCCCAAAGGCGTCAAAGCAACTGCCATTCTGCCGTCCGGCACTCGGAAGGCACTGCGCAGGGGGAAACATACGCTCGATGAACCCCTAGCCGACGGGACAAACTGACCGGATGTGAACGAAGCCTTTACTCGGCACAAGGAGCGGCTTAGGTTTTTCGCCGCCTGTATGCGCTTCTTCTTCCTGCTTTTTGTCGCGGCCTTGCTCTGGAAGGCACCGCTGATCGCTGCCACTGCTTCGGCGCCCGACATCACCGTCGCCGCCTACTACTATCCTTGCGAACACCCCGACCCGCGGTGGGACAAGGCCAAGTATCCCGGTTTCACGGAGTGGGACCTGATCAGAAAGGCCAAGCCGCGTTTCCCGGGCCATAAGCAGCCCAAAGTGCCGCTGTGGGGCTACACCGACGAATCCGACCCCAAGGTCATGGCCCAGAAGATTGATGCGGCTGCCAACTACGGCGTCAATGTGTTCATCTTCGACTGGTATTACTACAACGACGGTCCGTATCTGCAGGCGCGCACTGGACCGTGGCTTCTTCCAGGCCACGAACAACCGCCGCATCAAGTTCGCCCTTATGTGGGCCAACCATGACTGGTTCGACATCCAAGGCTACAACCCGGCGGATAAGATTAAGCTGCTTTACCCCGGCAAGGTCACGCCCGCCACGTGGGACAAGATCACGGACCTGGTCATTGCCCGATATTTCAAGCATCCGAGCTATTGGAAGATTGACGGCAAGCCTTACTTCTCGATTTACGAAATGAGCCGGTTCCTGGAGAGCTTTGGCTCGGTCAAGGCCTCGCGCGCCGCGCTGGATCGGTTCCGCGAGAAAGCCAAGGCCGCCGGGCTGCCCGGCTTGCATATCAATGCGGTTCTCTGGGGCCGCCCGAATCTCCCGGGCGGCCAGACGCCTGCCGACTGGCCGAAGCTGTGCACCGATCTGGCGCTCGACAGCCTCAGCGGATACACTTGGGTCCATTATGGGGCGCTCAATTACGGCACCTTCCCGATTTCCGACTACACCTGGGGCCGCGACGTCTATCTCAAGTTCTACGCCGGCGCCATCACGAACTACCCGGTGCCCTATTTCCCAAACGCCACCATTAACTGGGACAACTCGCCCCGCGCCGCCCCAGAGGCCAAATGGGACAAGCCCGCGCCGCACGTGGTGAATCCGGTCATGGTTGGCAATTCACCCGCTGCCTTCCGCGAGGCCTGCAAGATCATTAAAGCGCGCCTGCTGGCCGCGCCAACGGAGCCGAAGATCATCACCGTCAACGCTTGGAACGAATGGCCCGAAGGCAGCGTGCTTGAGCCCGAAAAGGAATATGGCTACGGGTATCTCGAAGCTATTCGCGACGTCTTCGGAACCCGGCACTGAGAGTGTGTTTGGAAGAGCTACGTCTTCCATCCCACCACGCCGGACACGCAGACGTTGATGCCCATGTCCAACACCGCAAGCAGGTACAGGACAATGGCCACTTTGAAGGCCAGGCGTCTGTGGTTGGCTTCCTCGAGCACGACCACCAGGGCGGTCACGCCGATGGATTCAGTTATTGAGAATACTCTCCTGCTGCACTGCGAGGGGCGGACGCACTGGAAATTGGCGGTTGGCCCTTTCCATAGTGGACCTAACCGTAGGCGAGCGAGAGCGCTCGGTCAAGCTAATGCGGATGGCTCGGTACGTGCTGTCTGGGTCGCTGACGGCACCATAGAACGAAGTTGCGCCCGAAGGCTGTTCTGTGGTCCCATGTGGCGCAGGGCTGGCGCGTAGTGGTTCACGAGCGTAGAGCGCTGACCAGCCCGGCGATTAAGATGAGAGTAATTGACGTTCAGAAGAGCGGCAAGCGTGGGCCGGTAGTTAGATATGCATCTCGTTATGGGCAGGTCGAACGGCAGTTTATTGTCCCACGCGATCCACAGACTCCCGCGCAGACGCAACGGCGACTGGCGTTCGCAAAGGCCCGTTTCCTCTGGGGCAAACTGACGGATGAGCAGCGTCTGGCGTGGAACCTCCGCGCCGAGGATGCGCCCCCGCGCGTCCGCCTTGGTCAAACGTACCGGCTCTCGGGCTATCTCCTCTGTGTGCAGATCAACTGCAACCTCGCTGAGATTGAGCTGCCGATGGTTAGCGACCCGCCGGAGCTCGCACGGTTTCGGAAGAACCCCGTCCGGCAGTTCACGGCTACCGGAACTCAGAATGCCTTGGCCCTCAGACTTCGAGTTGTCGGCGATCCTGAACAGGACATCCTGATCTCCGCCACCAGGCCGCACAGCCCCGGAACCACGTTTGTGGATCATTTCGTGTTTCTTGGCCTGTTGCCGATGCCGAGTCGCGGCCTGAGCAATATCACGGAACTTTATGTTGCGAGGTTCGGTGCGCCACCGATCCACTCGCGCGTCTTCATCGAGACGGTGCAGCAGATTGATGGCTGGCGGGACTCGCCGCAGCGAGTCAGTGCAATCGTCTCCGCCAGGTAGTCAAGCTGGGCGACGCCTGCTGCCAATTCCGGCTCCAGGAGGGCTATACAGGGGGAATACAGGGGGATTACAGGGGGATTACACGGGGATTGCGACGTGGCAGTCAACCGCTTAAGGGGCGATTGGAGGCTGCCCGGTCGGCGTGGCGGTCCGTTCGGTAGCAGGAAACAGCACGGGCGTCCAAGCCTGGGAGCCGGCAGGGCGTCACGCCCGGTCAGGCCCGTGGTTGCGGCTGCAAGAGGGTGCCGGAACCCGCAGAGGGCGGCAGCCTCGCTATAACCTTGTTATTCGGGCAGCTTGTGGCCTGGGTGGGAGCACTCGGGCGAGTCAGCAACGCGATTGATGGTGTAGGTGCCCCCGGCGGGGCAGACGGGGAACTTGTGATCCCGGAGATAGGGAAGCAGGTCCTTGCGTGTGGGTACGTTGTCGGCAGTTTTCTTGTTCTCCAATGCCCATTGCTGTTTGGCGCCGTCAATCTGACGGAGGTTGTTAATACAGGCGTTCTTCTGGGCGGTCGCGCGCGCTTTAACGAAGTTTGGAATCGCAATGGCTGCGATCATGCCTGCGGGCACAGCGGCGGAAACGGCGAGCAACTTGGCGGCGTGCTGGTTGCCGTTGGCGACGACGAGCCAGCCTTGGTCGGTGTTGGCGCCGACCGCGTAGCAGGTGGCGGGGGTGCGAGCGGCAAAGAAAGATTCGAGCCAGGCGGTTTGGGAGGGTGAGGCGTTGGCGCGCATTTGGATGGCGGTTTGCTGGATTTTGGCCACGGTCTCGCCGAAGCGGCGGCTCACGAAGGCGAAGCTGTTGCCCTGGACCGGCACGTCTTTGGCCAGGTGCTGGAATTCCTGGGTGGATTTGAGGCCGGGCTTCTGGCCGGCTTTGACCGCGAGCATTTCCTGGATGATGGCGTCGGTGGTGGCGATGATCAGATAGCCATCGGCGGCGGCGACGGTGGGGCGAAGCTGGATGGGCAAGGGCAGGGGCAACGGCCAGGTGCGCATCTTGAGGCCGGGCTTGTCGGTCTTGACGATTTGCTCGCCGGCGTTTTGCTCGAGGGCCTGGTCAATGCGGTTGAAGACGGTATCGTCTTTGACTTTCGCCACCAGCAGCAAGGCGGGCTCGGGGATTTGGAGCGGGTCACCTTCGCCGGGAATGGGGATGGGGATGACCTTGGTGTCATCGAGTGTGACGGCGAAGGCGAATTGGCCGCCGAGCGAGGCGAGGACGTTATCCCACTTGAGGCCGGTAGCCTGCTCGAAGGCCTGTGGCAGCTTCTTGAGCATTTCGTCGGCTTGCGGGAGGCCGGATTGGGTCACCTGCTTTTGGAGGACCGACCAGAGGGTGGGCGCGTCGAAATCGGAGAAGATAGCGAAGGCGGTGGTGGTGGGCAGCAGGTCAAGGCCGTCCAGGGCGTGCGGCTTCTGGCCGAACATGGTCCAGAGAAAGCCTGGCTCCTTGCCCGGGTAGTGGTGCAGGAAAATTTTGGAGTGGTAGAAGTTGGTTTCGCGCGCGATGGAACTCATGCCCAGGCCGCTGACCTGCTCGAGGCCGCTTTGCTGGATGAGGTTGGTGGCGATGTCGAGGGCCTTGCTCAGGTTCTCACGGTCCTCGGGCTTGATGTTGGGAATGGCGCCAAGGACGCCGCGCCAGGCGGCGGCTTTGGTGGAAAGGCCGGCGAGCCATTGCTCGGTGCTGACGTAGAGATAGAGGTCACCGCCGGGATCGAGCTGTGAGGTGACCTCGGCGAAGCTGGTGCGCTCGGCGGAGGGAGTGGCGGCGGCGAGAGATTTCTTTGCCTCTCCCGAGGGGCCTTGCTCCTTGTTACAGCCGGTAAGGGCGAGGAGGGTGACTAGCGCCAGGGGGAGGATGGGGTTCGGAGAGAAGAGTCTTTTCATAGTCGAGTCAAGCGGTTCAATTTCCAGTTCGGCTCATAGCACTGCTTCCTGCCGCCGAAGTAAAGCAGAATCGGCTCGACGAAGGCCGAAACCCGAAGGTCGAAGGCCGGAAGATGGCCGAAATCCGAAGCCCGAAATCCAATGCGCCGCGCCGCGCTGGAGCAGGCGGTGAATCAAGCCGCTTTCGGCTTTCGGATTTCGGCCTTCTTTCGGCGTTCGGGTTTCGGCCTTCGGATTTCAGGGGCGCAGGCTTGCCACGCCCCTCGAATTGCCGCAGCCCAAAGCGCCTCGGGATCAGACCATCTTCCAGGGCTTGCGATACGGCCGGGTCAGCAGCTTGCTGGCCTCGGGGTCGCCCAGAATGTGCTCTTTCGCCGAGTCCCAGTGGATCTTGCGGCCGACCAGCATCGAGATGAGGCCGAGATGGCCGGGGATGGCGGAGTGGTGGCCGTCTCGACCGGCGTGATGGTCGGCTGGCGGGACTTGACGCAGTCAATGAAGTTGCGATGGTGTTCGTCCGATCGGTAGAGCTTGACCTTGTACCTGTCCTCGGGGATCTTCACGAACCAATCGGGATTGGAGGCGTCGATAGCCGCCGCGGTCCACCCAGACCCAGCCGTCGGTGCCGATCCATTTGGCGCCGCTGCGGATGTCGTCGTAGCCGCCGGCGATGATCATGCGTGATGTCCTCGGGGTACTTGCAGCTCGATGCGGTACTTGGTGCAGGTGTTCCAGATGGCGTCGGCGGGCGGGAATTCGCCGTGGCCTTCGAATCTCGGAGGGGCCGGCGTTGTCGAAGCCCAGGCCCCAGTGGGCGATGTCGCAGTGGTGGCCGATCCAGTCGAGCAACTGGCCGCCGCCGGTGTTGTAGTTCCAGCGCCAGTTCATGTGGACGCGAGCTTCGATGTAGGGCTCCATCTTCGAGGGGCCGATCCAGAAGTCGAGATCAGTCGGAGGCGGCGTTACCGCGAGGTTCCATCGGGCTGCCGGCACGACTTGGCCAGATCTCGGGGTCTTGGGCGCCGGGAATTTCGCCAGCAGGCGGGAGCAGTCCGGCGAAATCATGATGGCCGCTGGGCAGGCCCACCTCGACGTGGGTGACTTTGCCGATCAGGCCGTTGCGGACGATCTCGGCGGCTTTGCGGAACGGGGCCTGCGAGCGCTGCCAGGAGCCGGTCTGCCAGATGCACTTGTTCTTCTCGACGGCTTTGACGATGGCCTGCTGCTCGGCGATGGTGCGGGCCAGCGGCTTCTCGCCGTAGATGTCCTTCTTGTTGCTTCGCGGCCTCGACGGCCACCAGCGCGTGCCAGTGGTCCGGCACGGCCAGCATGACGGCGTCAATGTCCTTGCGCGCCATCATTTCGCGGTAATCGTGGTAGGACTTGCAGTCCTGGTTCTTGTAATGGCCGTTGATCTTGTCCAGCGCCTGCTGGAGGTGGTGCTTGTCCAGGTCGCAGGCGGCGACGACCTGCACGTCGTTAAGGCTCAGGAAGGCGTCGGTGTTGCCGGGGCCCATCATGCCCCAACCGACGACACCCATGAGATGCGGCCCGAAGGGGCGGTCTTGCCCTCGCGGCCCAAGGCACTGGCGGGAATGAATGGTGGGCGCAGCCAGCGCAAGGCTGGTGGCGGCGAGGAAGCGGCGGCGGCTGATGCCGGAGGAGAATGAAGAATTGTTCATTGGTCTATATGACAGCAGAAGGGCAGGGGGGTATGCGAGAAGAAAATGCAAGAGGACAGGGAGGGGAGGGTGGGGCGCGCAAATCCGAAGTCCGAAGTCCGAAGGCCGAAAGAAGTCCGAAGCCCGAAACCCGAATCCGCTGCTGCTACGCGAGGGCGACAAGGCACGGGGTCAAGTCTTGTTCGGATTTCGGATTTCGGATTTCTTTCGGCCTTCGGATTTCGGCCTTCGGATTTCAGCCCGCGCCCTGCGAACGACGGCAGCCGGATGAAGTCACCAACCCGGATCCTGCCGGAGCGGACGACCTCGGCCAGCACGCCCTGGCGGTTGTTCATCATCAGGGCGCGCAAGCCCTGGCAGAGGGCATCCATCTTCGCGCAGGGGTCGCGCGGCGCGTAGAAACGCAGGAGGGCGCTGCCGATTTCCACCTCGCAGCCGAGCAGGGAGATGAGATTGATGCCCGTGGTCTCGATGTTCGAGCGGACGGCGCCTGGGGCGATGGCGGGCAGGCCGAGGGCGGCGGCGTGTTCGGCGATTTGTTCACGCTCGATCACGCTGACTTGCCGCCGAGTGGGCTGGCCGGTGTCGCGGCTCAGACGGCCGAAGTAGCGAGCGTCACCGTAGATGCCCTTGCCCTCGACAGTTCAAGAATCTCAACGGACTGTAAAGGCGCTCCGGACTCGGCCGGGTGCAAATGGAGCGAGGCGACATGGCCAAGCGGGGCAGGGGAGGGGGCATTGTTCATTCGTTATGGGATAGCTTAACCCAAAGGCGCACCACGCAAGGCCGCAACCGTGCGCGAAGGTTTGGAGTGCGTGGAGCTTGCTCCCGCTTTCGACCCCCGCCTGCGCTACGACAGCCTGAAGTGCGCGCCAATCCCGCGTCGCGAACAGTTGCGGCGGACCGTAGTCCTCATTCCTCCCAGCCTTTGCTTGCAGGGCGCGGGAGCGGCGGTGGAAGGCTCGCACAGGGCGTCTTGCTAGTGCTTTGCTCCGGGATGCTCCGGTATTGCGAGAGCGCCGGTCCCTCGTCCATCCCTTATCTAACGAAACTTTACATCCCTTATACATGGCCTTTTTTCAGCGCTCATCACAACCCGCGAGGCGGAAAAGCGGGAGCAAGCTCCACGCACTCCAAACGCTTCGCGCAGTTCGCATGCGGCTTTAGCTTGCCATGAGCACTTTGCTTGTATCTGCGCCCTTACGCCTTGCCCGAAAGGGGCGTCACACTTATAATGCGCCGATGCTGGATATCAAACTGATTCGCGAGCGGCCCGGATTTTGTGCGCCAGCGGCTGGCGACGCGCGGGGCAGGAGATGAGGCGCGCATGGACGAGTTGCTGCAGTTGGACGAGCAGCGACGCAAGCTGCTGGGCGAGGTCGAGGCGCTCAAGGCCCAGCGCAAGCGCGTGTCCAAGGAGATCGGCGCGCTGATGGGGCAGAAGAAGCTCGCCGAGGCCGAGGCGAAGAAGAAGGAAACCGGCGACTTGGGCGACCGCATCGCGGAGCTGGATCAGCAGGCGGCGAGGCGGAATCGGCGCGGAACCAGGTGATGCTGCGACTGCCGAATTTGCCGCACGAGTCGGTGCCGGTCGGCAAAGAGCGCGGAGGATAACCCGGTGGTGCGCGTGCAGGGCGAGAAGCCGGCGTTTGCGTTTCAAGCCGAAGTCGCACGTGGAGCTGTGCGAGGCGCTGGGGCTGGTGGATTTCACGCGGGCGGTCAAGCTGTCGGGCAGCGGGTTCGTGCTCTACACGAACTGGGGCGCGAAGCTGGAGCGGGCGTTGATCCAGTTCATGCTGGACTTGCACACGAGCGAGCACGGCTATACGGAGGTTTCGCCGCCGTTCATGGTGGGGCCGCAATGCCTGGAAGGCGTGGGGCAGTTCCCGAAGTTCGCCGACCAGTATTACGCGGTGCAGGAAGGGCTGGACGCGAGCACGCTGGGCAAGCTGTATCTCATCCCGACGGCCGAGACGCCGGTGGCCAATATTCACCGGGAGGAGATTCTTAAGGAGAGCGAGTTGCCGATTCGTTACTGCGCTTACACGCCGTGCTTTCGCGGGGAGGCGGGCGCGGCGGGCGTCGGGACGCGCGGGATGATCCGCGTGCATCAGTTCGACAAAGTGGAGCTGATCCAGATCGTGAAGCCGGAGGACGGTTACGCGGAGCATGAGAAGATGGTCGGGCATGCCGAGCGAGTGCTGCAGAACGCTGGGCTTGCACTATCGCGTGGTGCTGCTTTGCACGGGCGACATGGGCTTCGCGAGCGCGAAGACCTACGACCTGGAAGTGTGGGCGCCAGGGCAGGGGAGTTACCTGGAGGTTTCGAGCGTGTCGAATTGCGAGGATTTCCAGGCGCGGCGGATGAGCCTGCGGTTCAAGGCGGACGGGCGGAGAACAAGTTCCCGCATCACTTGCTAACGGGAGCGGGACGGCGCTGGCTCGGTTGTTTGTGGCGCGTGGTGGAAACGTATCAGCAGGAGGACGGCAGCCTGGTGATTGCCGGCGGCACCTGCAACCTTACCTTAGGACAGAGCGGATTTACCGACGTGATGAGAATTCTGCTCGCGAGCAGCGAAGTCCATCCCTACTCGAAGACGGGCGGGCTGGCGGACATGGTCGGCGCGCTGGCCAAGACGCTGGCGCGCGCGGGCCATCGGGTGGGAGTTGTCACGCCGCTGTACGCCGGCATTCGGGAGCGGTTCCCGCGAATGCAAGCGGCTGTGGACTTGCCGCTGGAGTTCCCGCTGGGCGCGCGGCAGGTCAGCGGCGCAGGTCTGGAGCCTTGGAACCGATCCAGGGGCTGACGGTGTATTTTGTGGACCAGCCGGCACTCTATGGGCGCGCCGGGCTTTATCAGGAGGGAGGAGCCGATTACCCGGACAATGCAGAGCGGTTCATCTATCTTTTCCAAGGCGGCTGCCCACCTGGCGCTGCACCTGGACTGGAAGCCGGAGGTGCTGCACGTGCACGACTGGCAAGCAAGTCATGCCGGCGTTGCTGCTTCAGCATCAGCGGAAGCTGGCGGGGCAGGGGACCACGCCGGGGATTTGCCTGACTATTCATAACCTGGCTTACCAGGGCTTGTTTCCAGCCGGCCAAGTATGGGCTCACCAATCTGCCCTGGGATTATTTCACTGCCGGCCGGGGTGGAATTCTATGGCCAGATGAGCTGCCTGAAGGCTGGCATCGTGTATGCGGATGTCATCACGACCGTCAGCCCGCGGTATGCGCGCGAGATCACCACCGAAGAAATGGGCTGCGGCCTGGACGGCTTGCTGCGCCAGCGCAACAGCTCGCTCGTCGGCATCCTGAACGGTGTGGATTACGAAGATTGGAATACGATAAGCGACCCTTATCTCAAACATCCCTACTCGCGCAGGAAACCTTGAGCGGCAAGCCGGCCAATAAGCTCGCATTGCAGACGCGAGTTCGGCTTGCCGGTTGACGCCAGCATGCCGCTGTTCGGCAACGTCGGCCGGCTGGCGGAACAGAAAGGCGTCGAGATCATGCTCGGCGCGCTGGAGGAGATGCTGGGTCCCGAGGCTGCAGTTTGTCGCGGTCGGCAATGGGTCGCCGGGATTCGAGCGGGCTTACCGGGAGCTTGCGCGTAGGCATCCATCGCAGGTGGCGAGTGCGGATAGGTTTCGACGAGGGATTATCGCACCGTATCGAGGCCGGCTGCGATTTCTTCCTGATGCCGTCTCGCTTCGAGCCGTGCGGCCTCAACCAGATGTATGGCCTGCGCTACGGCACCATTCCCATCGTCCGCGCCACTGGCGGCCTGGATGACACCGTGATTGATCTCAGAGAGGATGCCGCGAACGCCAACGGAATCAAATTCACGGAGTATTCCGCACCCGCATTGGCCAAGGGTATCCGCAAGGCGCTGGCGCTATACGAGGAGCCAGAGCTGTTCCGTCGTTTCCGCAGCAAGGCCATGGCGGCGGACTTTTCCTGGGACCGGACAGTGGCCGAATACGTGAAGGTGTTCAAGAAGGCACGAGCCCACGCCGGGCATTGCGGCCGGCAGTCGAACGGCCAACCCTAGCGAGGCCTACCGAGGCGGAATCGCCAAACGCCATTCGCCGATAGCCGACGGCGGATGGCAAACCGCAAAGGCAGGGTCGGTGGGGCAGGACGCGACCTGGCACGCAGGCGACCCAGAGCTAACCAAATACAGTCCACACGAGTAAGTTACCCCGAAATGATCTGGCCCTGTACTGAATATAACAGACATTGTGCGTCTTTCTATGAGTGGGTACCAATTGCTGCATCCCGTGCATTCAGTGGTCATTTGGAGCCCATTCGGTGACTGGGCCGGAGATCGTCGTTGTGCTGGTCGGTGCCTACGGATTGCCCCAGCCGAAGCGGTCGGTTATGGGCCAATAAACAAAGAATGACTTGCCGATGACGTTCTTGGCGGGAAAGTCGCCCCAGGCTCGCGAGTCCAAGCTGTCCATGGTGTTGTCGCCCATGACCATGTAGTGGTCGGGGGCGACTACGACGCCATCAGGCTTATCCTGGAAGTATGGGGCCAGATAAGGGAAATCCACGTGGCCAGAATAGTGGCTGTGGCGAGGCGGCTCATTGGGATTGAAGGAATAGACGTTCTCAGAAATGCGGCGTTGAGGCATTGAGTCGCTTGCCGTTGATGATCAGGTGACGGTCATTGCCGAGCTGGACCCGCTCGCCGCCGAGAGCAACGAGGCGTTTGATGTAGAACTGGTCCTGCGGCAGGCTGTCAATGCCTTTGGTTTCGAACACGATGATTTCCCCGCGCTTCGGGCGGGCGGAAGTTATAGGTCATCCGGTCCACGAACAAATGGTCTCCGGCGCTGACCCGGAGCTTCACAATGTCCTCGCCCTTGTGGAAGGTGCTGGCCGTAGTGCAGCCCGGCACGCGCTTCGAGGGTCCCTCGGGCGGGCGCGCCATAATCCGGCGGAAACCAGATGACGTAGGTCTTGCCGCCGACCACAAGCTTTTGCCAGATGTTGAAGATGAGGATGCGGAACGGGCGTTCGACCGTTTGCAACTGCCCGTCGTTGTCCGCCACCATGTGGATGTAGGAAGTCGCCCGCGAACCACTGGCGGACTCGGGTCAAGCCGGTGGGGATTTTGACATTGGGTTCGTTGATCAGGTTCTCTGAGGTGACGCCGAACAGGGTGGGCTGCATCGAGCCGGTGGGATCTTGAACGGCTGGAGAAAGAAGGTGCGGATGCCCATAGCCACCGTCAGGGCCACCAGCAAGACTTCGACGTTCTCGCGCCAGGCGGCGTTGGGATAGGGCTTGAGCCATTTGTTGGCGGCCTTCTCGAGGTTCTCCATCTGCTTCTCCAGGGCCGGCTTGTCGGCGCCCTCGGCGACCGCTTGTCTGGCAACTGGCGCATCGCCGTCTCGACCGGCCTCGATGGCTTGGGGGAAAGGATATCGCGCTGGTGGTTGAGAATCTTCAGGACGTGCTTGCGCATCGCGCCGAGCCTGGCGAACCGTCTTGGACAGAAACCAGCGGAGGATGACTGGGAGCGACGAGTGAGGGGCGTCGGGCTCAGAAGGCGCCGACGCTGGCGGTTGCGCCGGTTGCGGTTTGGCTTCCCGGTTTTGAGCTTTGGCCATGCTATGCTTTCAACACTTCGATGAAGGCTTCCTGCGGGATGTTCACGGAGCCGAAGGACTTCATGCGTTTCTTGCCTTCCTTCTGCTTTTCCAGGAGCTTGCGCTTGCGCGTGATGTCGCCGCCGTAACACTTGGCGGTCACGTCCTTGCGGAGCGCGCTGACGGTTTCGCGGGCGACGACTTTGCCGCCGATGGCGGCTTGGATGGCGACGGCGTATTGCTGGCGAGGGATGACTTCCTTGAGCTTGGCGGCGAGGGCACGTCCCCTGCCCTCCGCTTTGTCGCGATGCACGATGCACGAAAACGCATCCACGGCCTCGCCGTTCACGAGCATGTCGAGCTTGACCATGTCCGATTCCCGGTAGCCGGCGTGTTCGTAATCCATCGAACCGTAGCCGCGGGTGATGCTCTTGATGCGGTCATGGAAATCAATGAGGATTTCGTTCAGCGGCAGCAGGCCGGTCAGCATGACGCGGCGCGTATCCAGCGTTTCGGTGTGGTCCACCGTGCCGCGCTTTTCGGAGATCAGCGCCATCATGTCGCCGATGTTTTCGTTCGGGCAAATCACGAAGGCCTTGACCATCGGCTCCGCGATCTTGCTCGATGTAAGTCGGCTCGGGCAGAAACGCCGGGTTATCCATCTCCTTCATCGTGCCGTCGGTCAGCGTCACGCGATAGATGACGCTCGGGATAGGTGGCGATGATGTCCATGCCGTATTCGCGGCGCAGCCGCTCCTGGACGATCTCCAGATGCAGCAGGCCGAGGAATCCGCAGCGGAAGCCGAAGCCCAGCGCCACGGAGGTTTCGGGCTGATAAACAAAGGCCGAGTCGTTCAACTGCAGCTTGCGCCAGGTTGGCCTTGAGGTGCTCGTAGTCGGCCGTGTTGATCGGATAAATCCCGCTGAACACCATCGGATGAATTTCCTTGAAGCCCGGCAGCGCCGGCGACGGGTGGCGCGCGTCGGTGATGGTGTCGCCCATCTTCACTTCCTGCGGGCTCTTGATATTGGCCGTGATGTAGCCGGTCTCGCCGACCTCGAGCCTCTCGCGCGAGTAGGGCTTGGGATTGAAGCTGCCGACTTCCTTGATCTCGACATTCTTGCCGGAATGGAGCAGTTTGACTTGCATCCCCGGCTTCAGCTCGCCGTTGAAAACGCGCACGTGGGTCACCACGCCTTTGTAGGTGTCGAAATAGGAATCGAACCCCAGCGCCTGCAACGAGGGCGCGCCGGTCGGTTTGGGCGCCGGAATCCGCTCCACGATGGCTTCGAGAATTTCCTCGATGCCGATGCCCTCCTTGGCGCTGGCCAAGGATGGCCGACTCGGCCGGGAATGGCGAGGATGTCCTCCAACTGCTGCTTCGCCTGCGGCACGTTGGCGTGCGGCAGGTCGATCTTGTTGATGACGGGGATGATGGTGAGGTTCTGCTTCATCGCCAGGTGCACATTGGCGACGGTCTGGGCCTCGACGCCCTGGGCGGCATCGACGATGAGCAGCGCCCCTTCGCAGGCGCTCAAGCTGCGCGAGACCTCGTAGGAGAAATCCACATGGCCGGGCGTGTCAATCAGGTTCAGCTCGTAAGTCTCGCCGTTCTTGGCCTCGTAAAGCATGGTGACCGGATGGGCCTTGATCGTGATGCCGCGCTCCTTCTCCAAGTCCATCGAATCGAGCAATTGGTCCTCCATCTCGCGCGTGGAAATGGTGCCGGTGCGATGCAGCAGCCGGTCGGAAAGCGTCGTCTTCCCATGATCAATATGGGCGATGATGCTGAAATTTCTTATGTGCGCTGCGTCCATCTTCAATAACTACAAGCCAAACCCGGCAGGTTCCAGCCGGGAAGCGGAAACTACACCATTCGTGATCAAATGCCTATCTGAGTTTGCTGGAACGGCGGGCTTCAGCTTCCAGCAAGATAGCGGGTAAACGCTCGAAGCAAAGGAAATTCCAGCAGCCGCGGGCGGATTGCCCCCAATGCGCCGCCATTCCCGCCGGCGCAGTCCCCGCGCCGCGAGATGCCGACAGGGACGTTGGCGCTGCGTGTTGTCCTGGACTAAACCTGCCGCGTCAGCTTCACGCCCATGCTCAACAGCTTCCGCACGTCGGCCTGAGACTTTGCTTCCGCGTAGATGCGCAGGATCGGTTCGGTGCCCGAGCCGCGCAGCATGAGCCACGATGTATCCTGGGCGATAAACTTCACGCCGTCGTAAGTCTTCATTTCCGCCAGCGGAGAGCGCAGCAATCTGGCGGGTGGATTCTTTGTCAGGAATTCCATTAGCGCCGCGCGCTTGTCGAGCGGGAAATGGCTGTCAATGCGCCCATAGTTATGGGGCCCGAATTGCCTGACCAGGTTGGCAAGGAGCTTGTTCACCGAAACCCGCTCCGTGGCCAGCAATTCCAGCAGCATCAAACCCGCCGCGATGCCATCGCGCTCGGGGATGTGATGCGGGAAGCCGATACCGCCGCTCTCTTCCGCGCCGAGCAGCACGCCGCCCTTGATCATTTCGGCGGCGATGTACTTGAAGCCGACGCCCGTCTCGGTCAGTTCCAGCCCGTAGCCCGCGCACATCTTGTCCACCATCGAGGTCGTCGTCAGCGCCTTGACGACCCGTCCCCTGCCCTTCCGGTTGACGATGAAATGATGCAGCAACAGGCAAATGAGCTGGTGCGTGGTGAGATAATTCCCGCGGCCATCCATGCCGCCCACGCGGTCAGCATCGCCGTCGGTGACCAGGCAGATGTCGTGCGGATGAGTCTTGAGGTAGGCAGCGCTGGAGGCGTAGTTCTGTTGAATCGGCTCCGGATTGATGCCGCCGAAGAGCACGTCATGCTGGCCGTTCAGGGTCGTCACCCGGCACGTGGTGCCCGCCAGCAATTTCCTCGAAGCAGCCGGCGCCGACGCCAAACAGCGCTTCGTGAGCGAACCGCAGCCTGGACTTGGCGATCAGCTTGAAGTCCACCAACCGCTTGAGGGCGGCGAAGTGGGCGGGCCGCACGTCCTTGATCCTGACCCGCCTCGCCTTGAGGGCCTCGGCCAAAGGCATGGTCTTGACCGGAGTGCGGTCGAGCAGCTTCTCCACCGCCTGGCAGGTGGCAGGCTCCGAGGAGCCGCCGAAGTGCGACTTGAGCTTGAAGCCATTAAAGACCGGCGGATTATGGCTGGCCGTGATCATCACGCCGCCAATCGCACGCTGGGCCTTTACCGCATAGGAGACCGAGGGCGTGGGCGTTGGACAAGGCGTGAGGACGACCTCGAAGCCGTTGCCCGCGAATACCTCAGCGGAGCGCCGGGCGAAGGCGTCGGAGAGGAACCGCCGGTCGTAGCCGACGATGACCTTGCGCTCGGTGCCGGCGACAGGGTTTGTGCTCCAGTATTCGGCAGTCGCCTGGGCAACGCGCTCGACATTGGCAAAGGTGAATTCTTCGGCGATAACCGCCCGCCAGCCGTCCGTCCCGAATTTGATGCTCATGAATTAGAGGTAACTGCTTCTGATCGCCGGACTCGGGATTCCGAGCCTTTAATGCGGGCCGCCTCGACGGCCTTGCGCATTTTCTTTACCGCCGGCGCGGAGACTGCGCCGGCCGAAAAGAGTCGTGCCGCTGATGAACGCATCCGCCCCGGCATGGGCGCATTCGGCGGACGGTCTTGAAATCCACTCCGCCATCCACGCCGATGTGGTAGCCGAACCCCTTTTCGCGTCGCCAGGCATCGGCCTGCTGGATTTTGGGCAGCATTTCGTGAATGAATGACTGCCCGCCAAAACCCGGGATTCACCGTCATGATCAGCAGCTCGTCAATCTGCTCCAGATAGGGCTGCACCATGGTAATGGAGGTGGGCGGATTGATCGCCAGCCCCACCTTGCTGCCCAGCGACTTGATCTTCCAGATCAGCGGAGTCACTGCCTCGCCCAGTTCCACGTGGATGTTCATCTGGTTCGCGCCCGCCTCGGCGAAGGGCTCCAGCAGGATCTCCGGCTTCGAGCACATCAGATGCACGTCGAAGAACAGCTTCGGTAAGCGGGCGGACCGTGCGCACGACTGCGGGACCGAACGAGATGTTCGGCACGAAATGCCCATCCATGATGTCCAGGTGCAGCCAATCGGCGCCCGAGGCGCTGACTCGCTTTGTCTCCCGGGCGAGCCGGCCGAAATTCGCCGCCAGAAGTGAGGGCGCTATAATCATGCGCCTACGGTAAAGAGGCGAAGTTCAAATGTCGAATGGGGAATTCCCACCGACAAACAGCCGGACCCGCACAGGCCAGGTAGCCTGTTTGGTGGGGGAGGCCGGTCAAGCCGTAGCCGGCGCAGGCGTGCCCAGGCCGGGCAACTTCGGCGGAGCGGGCTTGGTCGGCGTCTCGGGCAGCGGCGTCCCGGCGGGCGCGCCGCGCGGCGGCTCAACCTCCGGCGCGGCGGGCGGCGGGGTAAACTTGCCGGTGCGCACAATCTCCGCCACCTGTTGCCCGTCGAGCGTCTCGTATTCGAGCAGCGACTTGGCAATCAGCTCCAGCTTGTCGCGATTGATCGTAAGGATGTCCTTGGCGGTCTTGTAGGCGTTGTCAATGATGCGCTTGACCTCGCCGTCAATTTCCTGCGCGGTGAACTCGCTATAGACCTTGGCGCGGGCCATTTCGCGGCCGAGGAAGACATACTCGTCATCGTCGCCGTACTGCACCATGCCCAGCCGGTCGCTCATGCCCCATTGCATGACCATCGCCCGGGCCATGTTCGTCGCCTGCTGGATGTCCCCGGCCGCGCCGCTGGAGATGTCGCCCGAGACGATCTCCTCGGCGATGCGCCCGCGCCATCGTCACGGCAATCATGTCCAGCATTTCCTTGCGGCGGCGGTTCAGCACATCCGTCTTGGGCAACGACATGGTCGAGCCGAGCGACTGGCCGCGCGGAATGATCGTGACCTTGTGCAGCGGATGCGTGTGCTGCAGCATCGACGTTGACCAGCGCATGGCCGGCCTCGTGCCAGGCCGTGAACTTCTTGTCCTCGTCGGTCATGGCCAGGCTGCGGCGCTCGCGGCCCCAGCGAACCTTGTCGCGCGCCTCTTCCAGTTCCTCCATGCCCACCGCCTTCTTGTTCGTGCTGGCGGCCAGCAGCGCGGCTTCGTTCAACAGGTTGGCCAGCTCCGCGCCGGAATAGCCCGGCGTGCCGCGCGCGATGACCGACAAGTCCACCGCAGGGCGCCAGCTTCACGTTCTTGGCGTGAACCTTCAAAATGCCCTCGCGCCCGCGCACGTCCGGCAGGTTGACCGTGACCTGGCGATCAAAGCGGCCCGGGCGCAGCAGCGCCGGGTCCAGCACATCGGGCCGGTTCGTCGCGGCGATGATGATGATGCCTTCCTGCGTATCGAAGCCGTCCATCTCGACCAGCAACGCATTGAGCGTCTGCTCGCGCTCGTCGTTGCCGCCGCCCAAGCCGTGCCCGCGGCTGCGGCCCGACCGCGTCAATTTCGTCAATGAACACCAGGCAGGGCGTGTTCCGGCGCGCCTGCTCAAACATGTCGCGCACGCGGCTGGCGCCGACGCCGACGAACATCTCCACGAAATCCGAGCCGCTGATGCTGAAGAACGCGGCGTCCGCTTCGCCCGCGATGGCCTTGGCCAACAGCGTCTTGCCCGTGCCCGGCGGCCCAATCATCAACACGCCCTTTGGGAATGCGCCCGCCCAGCCGCTGGAACTTCTTCGGGTCCTTGAGGAACTCCACCAGTTCGGAGACTTCCTCGAATGGCCTCCTCAATGCCGGCCACGTCCTTGAAGGTCGTTTTGTTCCGCTCCTTGGCCAGCAACCGCGCCTTGCTCTTGCCGAAGCTCAGCGCGCCTTTGCCCGCCATCTTGATCTGGCGGATGAAGAAGAACCAGATCAAGCGCGGCAATGACGATGATCGGCAGCACGCTCACCAGGAAGCTCAACAGCATCGTGTTCGGCTCGCGCGACATCCACATTGCGGCATTGGCTCAGAAGCTTCTTCTCCAGGTCGGGAAGGAGCCGCACCTTGGCCCGGAAAGGCGCTTCCACCTTGTGTTCCGGCGTCTTCCAGTACTTGCCGCTAACCTCTCTCAAATCCGAGTTCTGCGAGTTGTAATTGATCGTCGCCTGGGCAATCAGATTGGACTCCACCAGCTGCTGGAAGACGGGTTGGGTGAGCAGGTCGCCCGGCTGTTCCATGCGGTCTTTGAACAGCATCAGCAACGTAATCCCCGCCAGGATTGCAATCCACACTACCAAGGTCCGAGGCGGCACGCTGAAACTCTCCGCCTTTCGGGGGGTTCTTGCCGTCGTCGCTATGTCTTTTATCGTCAGGCATCGTGATTCTATCAACTGTGGCAAACTTAGCATCGATTGCTGCTATGCCGCAACCTCTGCAATTAAGGCCGCTTCCAGCACCATTGCAAGCAGCGATTTGTGTGGGGTGTCAGCTTGAACCGTTCCGAAATCCGCATCCCCTCCACCCAAAACACTTCGCCCTGCCCCGTCACTGCGACCGTGAGCCAGCGGCGCTGGTCCCGCGGAACCTTCTGATTGGTGAAGAAATCCTGCAACTTGACCGGTCCCGCCATGCCGATGGGCTGAAAGCGGTCCCCAGGTCGCCAGTGCCGCAACCGGATAGCCGAACCCACCTTGTCCGCGTCAAAATACTCTTGTCCAACCCTGCTCCGAGGTCGCCCAGCCCATTTCTTTGACCTGATCCGCCAGCGGATTCTCACACCATCGAACAGGCCTTCCCCTCCCCTGCCCTGCAAGTTCAGTTCTGCGGCGCCTGGCCTGAAAGCCTGCGACTCCCCGCTCTGCAAACGCACCATCCCAGACCGGTCACGGACGGCGTAACGCAGGACAGCCGTCTCGCCTGTCCCCTGGGCGTGTTTCGATGGCTGCCATCCTTCCCATCCCTCGCTTGCCTCCCCCAAGCCGATCGCCACCGCACGCTCCGCATTTCTGCGCAGTTCCTCGATTAATTCAAACTCCGGGACGATGCCCTGCTCAATCAGTTGGAGTTGCACGCATCGCCGCTGCACCGCCACTGGTAATCTCTCAAAACCAGGCTGCCTCGCCCCGCCTGCTTCGGATTTCGCCCTTCGGCCTTCCTTCGGACTTCGGACTTCGGACTTCGGACTTCCCCCCTCCCGAATCCAGTCCCGCGCCGCCTCACCCACAAACTCCGCCTCTGCGCCAACGATCTCCATCACCCGCGGGATAATCTTGTCCAGAGCCGGCTGGTATTCCCTGCGGAGTAATGGCAGGAGACCATGCCGGATGCGGTTCCTCTCGAACTCCGCGAGAGCATTCGTCGCATCCTCCCGATACGGAACCCTGTGCTCAGCCGCATATTGCGAAAGTGCGGCCTTGGACTGATCCAACAACGGACGAACGAGTCGGATCTCCGCGTCACTCGGCGACGGACTTCGCCATTTCATCCCCCCCAGCCCCTCGCCGCCGCTCCCGCGCAACAGCCGCAGGAAGAAAAGCTCAACCTGGTCGTCCGCATGATGCGCCAGCGCAATGGCCGTAATGTCCCGACGCCGAGCCGCGCGGGCCAGGAACTCATGCCGCAACCTCCGCGCCGCCATTTCCAGCGAGACCTTCTGGGCACGGGCAGCCCCCCGCACGTCCGCCCCCTCGACAACCGCCGGCAGCTCCAACCTCTCCGCCATACGGCGCACTAGACGCTCATCCGCCTCGCTGCTCCGTCCCCGGAGCCGATGATTGAAGTGCGCCACCGTCAGCCTCCAATGCCGCTTCAGCGACAGCTCGTGCAACAAATGCAGGAGCACGACCGAATCCACCCCGCCCGACACCGCTACAAGGATTCGCTGCCCGGGCTGGAAAAGCCGCCGGCTGTGGATATTCTGCTCGACGTGGCGCGCCAGGTCACTCACGCCCGGATGCTATTGCAGATGATCCGTCGCGCAAGCAGGATCGCCGCCGCGAGGGCGCAGAGGGCACACCTGAACCGCGCCACCACCGGTTTAGCACCCAGGCGCTCCCCCGCGCCTCTCCCCCGACTCTCGCACTTGAGCCCCACTCCCCTCTCTCCCGCTGGGACCATGTAGTCACCAGGTAGTGACCAGGTAGTGACCATGTAGTCACCAGGTAGTAAGGCTACTACATGGTTACTACCTGGTCACTACCTGGTGACTACATGGTCACTACCTGGTCAATTGGCAAGACAGGCGATAGAGGAATGACTGGCAAGCACCAGCCCCGCGCAGGCTGGACCGGGGATAAAGTCGGCGTAAGTGCTTGTGGCAGCCGACGTAAGGCGGCTCTGCTCAAACTCCACCCGTTCTCTCGGAACCTGTTGATCTGAGCCTGCTTACGTCGGCACACCATCAATGGGAGGGCCGTCTGAGCTGTGGCCGGTGGAGCAACGCCCCTGGAATCGGAACGGATTCCTTTCAGCAATTCAAGGAGGCTGTATTGGCCGTGTCAGCCGGTCAACCGGGGCCGCCGTCAAGCAGGGCTACGCGACTTGCGAGACCTTGGGGGGCACGGTTGGCTGAGATGGCAGCCGGGGCGGCTGCGGCTGGAGAAAGGCCATGAAGCGCGACTGATACAGGGGCTGGAAGAAGGAAAGCAGCACCAGCGGCAGCAGCAGCGCCAGGGTGAGGGCCCAAATGTACAGGAGAGCAAGGACGCTGGCCCCCCAATCAATCTCGCTACGGAAAGAGCCGTAGATGACGAATGGCGCCGCGATGGCGTCCCAGGCCAGCAGCGTCCAGGCCACCACCCAAAACAGGAAGCGGATTCGCCCAAATCCCTGGCGCACACAGAGACTGCTCAAGGTCAGCGCCAGCACGACGACCAGGCTGGCCAACGCCAGCACGATGGCCAGAAAAGGCCGGAGATTGATCCAGCCGCCCTCTTTCTCCAGCCACGTGGGAAGAAATGCGAGGAGGCTGAAGCCCGCCAATACCGGCAGCGTCTTGCAACCGGTCGCCAGCCGACGTCGGCTCCCCAGGAAAGGCATTAACAACCACACAGCAGCCAACCCGACCACGAAGGCACAAATCGCCTCTATCAGAATTCGGTCACTGTCGCTCGTCGCGACCGTGATGGCGAGTCGCGAACGGACGGCTGAATCCCTCTCGCTCAGCCGTTCCTTCGAGGCTTACTCCCCGTTGGTTCCCTACCCCAGGGTTGAAACCCCTATTCCGTTCACTTCAGCACTTCCAAAACCTTCCGCACTCCAGGCAGATCCAGGTACGACGAAGCGAAACTGGCATCCAGCAGGTCCTCTGGCAACAGGTGATCCCACTTCTCCCGGAACTTGTTCTTCACCGAGCGGGACAGCGCTTCGGGCTCCACGGGACCGGCATCGGCAATCTTCTGCAAGGCCTGCCGCACCTCCTCCGAGGTGGTGCTTTCTAGGCTAACGCAAAGACCCTCGTTCAAGCCCCTGAATCCTTGAGCTAGCAGCAGGAGAAGGAGAGTGTCCTGAACTCGGTCGCCCTTCCAAAAGAGGATCTGGGTCTGGCTACCGACCTGACGTAACCACTGATTCTCCAAGTCCAGCCGTGCGTAATTCTCTCGCGCCTCCCGGAGCAGGGTTTGGCCGGATTCGTCGAGAAAAGGAATAGGGGTAATGGTTCGCAGGACTTCACGCATCTCCTCTCGCACCCGGTTATGGAGGACGGCGGCCATGCCACCCGTGAATCCCGGCAGACTACCCGCGGTTGCTTTTGTGACCTCGATGATAAGCTCCTCCTGAGAGACAGAAAGCACCCGCCAGCGCCGGCCTGCGAAGATCACGAAGCTGCCCGGCACCAGAGGCCGGTTCACCGGCATGGAGCCAAGGGTGCGCCCCGAGGTGACAATGCGGTATTCTTCATCAGAGCTGAACGCGGCATAAAAGCTGTAGTGCTGAGTGATGCGCTCCCCGTTGGGTGCCAAGAGCAGGAGCCCCGTGCCGTCCTGAAAGATCACTTGCTCCTCTCCGAGCCTTTGGAGCAGTGAGAGAAAGTGGCACTTGGAGACACCGGCGAAAGGACCGTTCTCGCAAAGCAGCGCCCAAGCCTGACCCGCCCCGAGGCCGCCGTGCTGGGCCATGACGGAAAGTAATTGCTGCACCAGGGTGGAGGCATGCAGTCCCTTCACACTCAAGGGCTCGTACCAGCCCGCAACCAGCAGCCGGATCATGGCCACGGTCTGCACCATGCCCTCGCGGAGTTGGTCTGACAGCCCGGACTTTGCGGTGAGCTGCCGGTCGATGGCAAAGCAACGCAGGATGGCGGGCTCGCCCTTGAGTCGGCCTGAGCGACCCAGCCGCTGGCGTAGGCTGGCGACGGAGGGCGGCGGGCCGATCTGAACGACGCTCTTGACCGAGCCGATGTCGATGCCCAGCTCCAGAGTGGAGGTACAAATGGCCGAGGCGGGCCGCTCTCGCTGCTTAAGGGCGGCTTCCGTCTCCTCCCGAATCTCCTTGGACAGATTGCCATGGTGAGGCCAGAACTCATTGGGCACGCGCTCGTCCTCGCAGCGCCGCCGGAGGCGGTCGGAGTAAAACTCCACTTGGCTGCGGCTGTTGGGAAACACAAGGTTGTTGCTTCCCCGGAGCACCTCGAAAAGGTGCTTAACCACCACCAGCGCCGCGGGGCTATCGGGCGTTTCATCCGAGTCCGGCTTCAGGCGGGGCGGGGCATCCGGCTCAACCACCCCCTTCACCAGCACACGCAACTCTTGGCCTCCTTCCTTGGTATCCACCAAATCCACATCGCCCCCCTTGCCGGGCCGCAGGAAATTGGCAGCCCCTTGCATGTCGCCCAAGGTAGCGGAAAGCCCCACCCGGCAGACGCAGCGCCCCACGGCATTCTCGACGCGGTGCAGGAGAGACTGCAACTGCTTGCCCCGCTCAGTACCCATGAAGGCATGTAACTCGTCCACCACCACGTATTGGAGGCCTGCCAGCAGGCCGCCCAAACCGTGCCCGTGGCGAATGAGGATAGCCTCCAGCGATTCAGGCGTGATCAACAGGCAGCCCTCGGGTTTGTTCAGGAACCGGGTCTTCTGGCTCTGGCTGATGTCCCCATGCCAAGGCGTCAGGGGGATATTCAGCCGCTCGGTCAACGTCGCCAGCCTTTGCCACTGGTCATTGATCAAAGCTTTCAGCGGGCTGATGTAGATCACCATTCCTCCAGTCTCAATGCCTGCCAACCGGGTGAGGATCGGAAAGAAGGCGGCTTCGGTCTTTCCAGTGGCGGTGGAGGCGGCGATGATCACGTCTCGCCGGGCGTCCAGAATAAGTGGGATGGCCCGCTCTTGAGCCTCGTGAAGCTCCGTCCAGCGAGACT
>CAVXLO010000001.1:0-561247 GCA_963762555.1 uncultured Verrucomicrobiae bacterium | reverse complement strand
GGTGGCAGGATTGGGTGGTTGCGTTGCTTGAAGTCGCCGTGAGAGGTTTGGGATGGCGATGTCATCCGAGAGGAGTGGACTGCGTCGCGCTCAGCAACCGTAGAAATCAGACCCAAGTTGCGATAGTCAGGTTAGATTTTGCAGGCGCGGATGAGCAGGGCGAATGGGAGCGCGGACATCTTGTCCGCCTCGCCCCGACGAAGCCGTGCAGGCGGACAAGAATCTCCACGTTCCAGCACAATCCGAGATGTCCCTGCTCGAAGTATAATCAGCTTCTGATGCGCGGTACGGCGCGACTCGACGCCCGCGCGTTGATCCGGGATGGAATTGGCCGTGTGCTGGCGAAGTGGTCGGACGCGTGAGCAATCAGAGCCCTGTCGGTGCCGTGAGCATTTTCATCATGCGCCAGAGGCTTGCCGTTTAAACACATTTATGATACACTGGCGGCAGAAGAGGGTGAAAACCGACTCTCATCCATGAATCTCGGGTCACGGGATGGATATGGCTGTTTATGGGACCAGCATCACTCGGTAAAACCGCTGCGTCGTGCCGACCAGGTTACCGGTCACCAAGATCTGCGACCCGGTCGCGGTTATGTCGGTCCCCAGGGTGGTCCACTTGGGCGCGCCCAATTGGTCCTTGAACTCTACGCGGTAGGTGCGGCCGGGAATTGCGCTGGCCTGAAAGGCAAACGTGCCGCCGGTCTGGACGATTAAACGCTCCAAGCTGAGGCGAAGGCGGCGAGCCCAGGCGATTACTGGCGCGCGGCGACCAATTGGTGAAGAAGTAAATCGCATTGGTATTGCCGTCGGGAAAGAGCCCCTGGCTCACATTCTCCAATTGCGCGCCGAAAGTCACGGTATCCTGCAGCGTGCCGTTGGACGCGAAGAAGCCAAGGGTCATGCCGCTCTGCGGGAGCTTGAAGTTGACGTGAATATCACCGTTGGCGCCGGACCCGTTTAACGAGGTGTTCTTGTCCGCCCAAACCAATAGGAAGCCGTAGGGCGGGATAACGGTGCCGGCCGGAACCTGCGATTGCGTAGGATTCGAGAGGTCGTCCGTGAGATAGAAACCGGAGATGTCCGCCGCGGCACTGTTCGGGTTGTAGAGCTCGAACCAGTCGTCGAACGTGCCATTAACCGGATCCGCAAAGCCGCCGGGTCCGTTGTTCTTGGCCATCCATTCATTGATAACCACCGGGCGCGGAGCGGGTGCGCCCAGGTTGGTCACGACGATGGAGACGGAAGCGTTCGTAACCAGGGCGCTGTAGTTATCAAAACCCTGGACGGCCAGGTAATTACTGTAATTGAACAACGGCACGGTCAAGGTCCAGTTGGTGAGGCTAAGCCAAGTGAGTGGGTAGGAGACGCCGTTAATGAAGATGTCTTTGACCGTGAGCGGAGCGGTGCCGCCCAGGGAGACCGGGCTGCCGGCGGTGGCGAACCCTCTGCCGCCATTGTTCGTAATCGCGAACGCCGTGGTCAGAGGCATTGGCAGCACGGATAAAATCGGCGCGTTGCTGGAGATAGTTGACCACGCCGCTCCAATCCTGCCCGAGCAATCCGGCATACCGTTTGGCCCAAGGGCTAAGGTGGGCGCTATTGACCGTCGTAGTCATGAGGTCGAGCAGGTGGTTGTAGTAACGGCGGTAGTTGTCCGGCAGAGTAATGATGTGATACATCCCCGGGGAGGAGGCGCCGGGAAAAGCCGTGTTCACCGGCGCGGCAAACGAAAAGTCCTCGTCCCAAAGCAGGCCGAGCGCCTTGCCATCGTCCTGGCGGAAATAGACCATGAAATTGTGGTTAAGGCCGACGGTGAATGTATCGACGTCCCCGGTAAAGGCCTTGAAGGCCAGCGTGCGCATCCACTCGTCTGAGTCCAGCAGTTGCGCGGTCTGGGTCTGCAGCGCGGGGCCGGTGAGGCTGAAGGCCTTGCTGAAGGTCATGAGCTGACTGTAATCATCAATGTCCGCGTTGTTCTCCTCGAGGAACACCCAGCGGTAATTCTCCGGGTCGTTGCCCCAGTCCTGGAGGTCCATGTTGAGCACGTCATCCGGCTGCGGGAGTTTCGGGGCCTGCGGGTCGCCCGTGAGAGTGGTGGTGGGATAGTAAATGAGCTCGAGTTTGTAGAGGTTCCCCTTGCCATTGTTCGGGAAACTGCTCGTCGAAGTAGTTCCCGTCGAAACCGGAAAGGCGCAACATGGCAGTGCTGTTCAATTGCGGGTTGGGGGCAAAGACCTGGACGAGGTCGCACTCGAACCCGAGCAACCCGCCGGCGTGGTTGATGGCGTGCCAAAGCAGGATCTCGTCGTGCGTGCCGCCGAGGCCGGAGTAGCCGCCGGAGCGATCCATCGTAACCGTCTCCAGGAAGCCGCGGAAAGGTTGCTCGGGATGCATCTTCACCGTGAAGCCCTGGCGGCTGGGGTCGTCACGGCCCCGCTCGCTGCTCTGGAGATGGACGCCAACGTCATAAAAAACCTGGCGCTCGTCATAGATGACGGTCAGGCCGAGGAGATCGTTGCTCATGACATTGGTGTCCGCGAGCAGCAGCGCGGTATCCGCCGGCGTCATCAGCAGACGCATCCGATGGAGTTGGGCCATCAAGGCGGTGCCATCATCCACTTTGAACAGGGCACGCGAGTCAGGACCGCGGGCGGGGAAGGTGGTGGAAACCCCCAGGTTGTCGGTGGCTTGGACATAGAACTGAACCAGGGCGCCGGCGGTTTGGCCGGGGATCAAGGTGGCATAATTGGCATAACCGGGCGGACCCGCCGCCGGAGCGAGAGCCATCGGCGCTTGCTGCCAGGCGCCGCCGTTGACCGACCACCAAACGGTGAGTGCTTGAACCCCAGCCGGGTCGCTCGCGCTCGCGTTTATGGTAATGGCCTGGTTAGGCTGTGGGACGATCGGGCTGTGGCCGAACGCGGCAAAAGTTGGCCCCAAGTGGGCGGTCAAGCGTGGAGTTCGGCCCGCCCGGAGTGCCATGATGGGACGGCATGGGCAGGACGGTCGTCTTGGCCACGCGATTAAAGTAAAGCCGCGTGTTCAAACGGTTATTCCCCGCGAGCCATTTGGCCCGGAACGAGACCTGGTAAGTCTTGCCATCCGTGATGCTGCGCCCGTTGGCGTAGGTCGTCTCCAGGTGGTTGTGCAGGTGCTCCGTGCCGCCGGTGGCCACGAGATGCAGCACGTGTCCGCCGGGGTTATCCGGGTCCGTCTCGACCCGGCTGTGGCTATGATCGCCCAACGCGCGCCAGGCCGCCAACCCGGTTTCAAAGGAGCCGTTTTGCAGCAACTCGACCGGGGCGGTGTTCGGCGATTCAACCACATGCAGGTCGTCGAGAAGACACTCGCCCGCATCAAGAAGACCGAGCTGGAGTTCGTTCCAGAGCGTCGGGCCGAGGATATTCGCGGAGACGGCCTGATAGGTGTAATTGCTCCAGCTTGACCGGCTGGATTCGTCGCTGGCGGACCAGGCTTCGGGCTGGGAGTTGTCCGCCCACGGGTCGCGCAGTTCGAGGCTCGACCCGCCGCCGTCCGCATAACCGGGCCAGCGTCCTCCGTCGAAATAGTGAACCTGGTTGGCCACGTTTCCCGCAGCATCCGTCAGTATGATCGCATCGTCATGATGGGAGAGTTTCCCCGTAAATGGACCCACCACGGAAACGCCGGGATAGTTCGATTGCATATAGCCAACGTCCTTGGCCAGGACCAGGTAGCCCCCCGCCGGGAGAGTCGTCCCGGGAGCAAAACTGAATCCGATGCCGCCGCTGACAGCCCAGCCGGTCAGGTCCACGGTGTTACTGCCGCGATTAAAGAACTCCACCCAGCCCTCGGGCGAATCCTGCACCGGTTGCGCCGGGCTGTATTGCCCCTGGAAACCGACTTCCACACCGAACGCCATGTCGGCGGCAATGGGATTGGTCGTAAACTGATGCACCTCGACCGCGAAGACATTCGTGCCCGGCAGTAGGTTGGTCACGGAAACGGTAAAAGGCCCGCTGTAGGCCGGCGTGGCGACGCCGACACTAGTGAGATTGGTGTAGCGAATGGTGCCACCAGGCATGTTCTGCCGATAGATTTCCAGGCCGTTCAAGTAGTAAACCGCCCCATCGTCCACGATCGGATGCAGCGTCAATTGGCCGCTGTTGGTCTGCGCCGTTGAACACGAAAGGAGTGCGGAAGTAATAGGTGATGATCGGCACCCCCGCCCGTGGTCTGAGTGGCAACTGCGTGTTCTTAGGCGCCGGCAGGACCGATGTTGTGTTATAGAAGAGCGCGGGGGCAGCCGGCCAGTCGCTGTCGTCGTAGCCGGGAACGCTCCAAGCGGTTCCCAGATCAATGCCCAGCGCGCTGTATTTCCAGATGTTTGTGATGCTGATAAGCGGAATGCTTCCGTACGACGCCGGCACCGCTGGCAACGGCGGAGCGTGATACATGATCTCATTGATGACCACGTCCCGCTGGAAGACGACTGAATTGGAGGCCCCCGGCGTGAGGGTGGCGGGACAACTCCAGGCGCCTCGTCCGTCCGGCCAGCGGGCTCGAGGCGCGCCAGCAACGACCACGGCATCGAGCACATTCGAGTAGTTCGGACCATAGAGGAACAGGCGGTCTCCGGCGGACACCCCAAAGCCGAGGGTCGCCTGGGTGACCTGCACCAGGCCTCCGGGCGCCACCGTCTGCGAAGGGAAGACGTAATTGGTGTCAGGCCCCGTGCCCCGACGGGCCAGCACACACCCGGCAAGGTTCGACATTGGTCGCGCCGTAGTTGATGAGTTCGAGCCAGAAGTTGGTGTTGTTGGCGGCGGAGCACTTCATTGAAGGCGAGGAGCGTGGGCGGGGGCACGAGAATATTCGTGACCGAGAGCGCCAGGTTGGCGGCAAAGAAGATATGGTTCGTGCCCGGCAGCGGCAGGGTGGACTTCGACCGCGAGGACGTTGGTGCCGGAGACCAGCGCTGAACTCGGCAAAAGGATACGGCCCCAAAGTAAGCGGGATTGGCAACATTCGTCAGCGCGAAGGTGGCCGCCGTGATCGGGCCGGCGGGCAGGTTCAGCCGGAGCGCCTCCACGCCGTTCAGGTAAAAGACCGCCCCGTCAGCAATGACCGTCTTGAGTTGGATGCCGCGAGTTGAGGTGCGCCGGACAGGGTGAACGTTGATCTGAAGTAGTAATTGGTCAGTCCGGCGGCCAGGGTGGTGTTGGGCGTCATGGCCTGGCGGGCGGTGCCGGTGAGCTTGGCCCGAAAACCGCCGGGGTTGGCGCCCGGCCCGGCATCATTGACAGTGAAAAAGTCGAGAGTGTTGGTGCCAGGGACGAAGCCGTTGGTGAGCGTGAAACTGCCGCTCAGGGAGGCGAATCCGGCGAACGTGATGGGCCGCGAAACGCCGTTGAGCAGGACGTTGGTGAGCTCGTTGTCAGCGCCGACATTCAGCGTGAGCGCGACCGTGGGGAGGCTGAAACCGGCAAGGCTGAAAGTGGTCTCGTAGTTGTAGTCGCCGGCGTTCACATTGGCCGTGCCCGGGTTCACGGGGCCGATCCAGCTCGATTGGGTGTCGTTCGCGAGCCAGGCGGGGTGATTCTGAATTACCGTGGCCGGTATGGCCGGCGGTGGCGGTGTGCTCTGGGCGGACAGAGTCAGTCGATAATGCGGGTCGGCGGAACCCGGCGCCAAAACGGTTCCGTCCGGCCCCACGCCGGTGCTGAAAACGGTCGGTAAAGCTTCCGGGTCGCCCAGGATTGGTGGCAAGGTGCCCGCCTGAAATGGAGCCGGGGCAGCGGGCCAGGCGCTGTCATCAAAGCCCGGTTGGCGCCAGGCCGAACCGAGATCGACGCCTGAGGCCTCGTATTTCCAACTGGAGTTCAAGACCACCGGGCTGGAGTTGGTGACCTCGAATGGCGACGTCGGGAAATTGCGACGGCCTGGCGAGCCCCCCACCAGCGGACTGACGGTCCAATTCGAGGCCGCCCCGCTGGCCGAATCCTCGTCCTGCTTGGCCAGCGAGACGCCGGAACCGTCTGGGCCGACTGGCCAATCACCGTCTGTGCCGTAATTCACGCTGTCCATCAGGCGCTGGTTGCGGTTGTAAAGCTCCAGCTTCTCACCGGAGTTGGAGAGTTGGCCGGTGTAGGGGCCCAGGATATTGGTCAACCCGGTGGCGGCGCTCAATTCCCCTGGTGAGGCTGCGATGACCACATAACCACCGCCGGGGATTACGGTACCCTCCGGGAAAAGTGTAAGCCCACGCCGTTGGCAATGGACCAACCGGACAGGTCCACGTCCACCGCCATCTGGTTGTGCAATTCCAACCACTCGTCGCCGGCAGCATTGGTGCCCGGGTGGTACATGATCTCGTTGAACACCACCACGCTGTCCGCCCGGAGGACCGGCGCGGCGGCAAACAGGAGGAAGAGAAGCGTGGCGAGCCTGCCAACGCCCACGGGCAGCCAACGTGCCCGAGAGTCGGATGCGACCCGAAAACATGGAGAGAGCGGCACGTCAATCATCGGCATGTCCAGGCGACATCCTGCGGGAAAGGTCGCGGACAATCAAGGATTATTCCGCTGTCCGGGCGCAACGGGGCGCATTCGCGCAGTGGTTGGTAGGGACGCCTCTCCGAGGCGTCCGCCCCGGCTAGGACACTTACGGCCCAGCGAGGCGTCCCTGCCTAACCCCTATCACCCGCGATGCTACCTGGCGCACCTGGGGCGCAACTAACATTTTCCTGGAGCGAGGGCTTGCACCCCGGACACGGCTTAATGGCAGCCCAGCCCCGCAACGGCGGGGCTGGGCGCTACTTGACGGCCAACGACTGCGGACCGGGGACGCTCGCGCGCCCCAAGTCCGGTGAATGCCCGGAACTACGGCGTCACTGCGTAACGCGGTAGAACGTGTTCGTAGCCCCGACTGTGGTGGGGTAAGGATTGGCCGCACCCGTGATCACGTTCCAAGGTCCGTTCGGAGTCGGAGCGGATTCGAGCTGTTGGCCCGCGGCCGTCGGCGACCAGGAGATCGTTACGTTGCTGCCGTCACGCGCTAATCTGCAGGGTCGGCTGGCGTGGACAGGATGTTCAGGTAGCCCTTCAAATCCATGCGCAGACCCGTGGGATTGGGCGCCGAGGGATCGCCCGTGGTGTTCTCGTCATTGCTGACGATGATGTCCACTGTGTTGTTGCCTGCCTGCAGCATGGTGCCAGGGAGCGTGAAGGGCGCCAGCGTATTGAAACCACTTGCAGTGAGACCCGTACTCACGCCATTGATCAGGACATTCGTGATGGCGTTATCCGCGGCTATACCCCCCGTCAAATGGACTTTGCTGAGGTCGTAACCGGTCAGATCGAACGCTGTCTGGTAAGTATAAAGACCCGGCACATTGCCCTGGGTCGGATCCACGTTCTGCTGTTGCGCCGAGGACGGCCCGATCCAGCGCGAATTCGGGCCATTCACCACCCACACGCCGGCCTGGATCGGCCAGGCATTGCTGATCACCAAGGCGTCGGGGCCGGGGAAGTTCAGGTCCGCGACTGGTCGAGAGGACGTAGTGCGGATCCACCGCGCCATCCGGCAGCAGCGCGCCGTTCGCATCCAGGCCGGTGCCGAAGACACCCGGGATCGGACGGTAGGCGACGACCACTGCCGCGCCGGCGCTGACGGCGCTTCCCCAGGCGTTGGACACGCCAGCCCGGTAGATGCCGGAATCGTTCGTGGTCACCGCGGTCAAGGTCAGCGTCGCATCGGTCTTGCCGGGCAGGTCCACGTCATTCTTCTTCCACTGGTAGATGACCGGCAGCGTTCCCGTGGCGGCGACCGTGAGGACAACACTGTCCCCTTCAGCAAGGGTGGCGCCCTGCGGGTCTTTGCTGATGCCGGCGGGAACGCCCGGCAGCGTGCGTGCGCTGGCCAGAGTGAACTCAACCCGCAGACCGGTCGCTCCGGCTGCGGCGTTATTGACCACAAAGTCAATGGTGTTAGTGCCCGGCAGGAAGGTCGCGTTTGTGCTGGCGAGCGTGAAAGCTCGCCCAACTGTTGAAGTTGAAACTCCCCGGCACGTTCACAACCGTGCCATTGACGCTCACCGGTCCACCCCAGTTGTCCGATGCCCACCGGCCGATGATGATCACGGTGTTGGTGTCGCGCCCGGTCAGGTCCACCGTGGTGCGATAGTGATAATCACCTTGCGGGATGCCGGTGTCGCTGAGACTGGCACGCGGGCCGATCCACTTCGAGGTTGCGCTGCTCGCCAGCCAGGCGCCCGGAAACCCATCATTGCCCACATAGGCGGTGGTTGAACCGCCGTCCGGATTGACTTGCAGCGTCCAGAACGGATCTATCGCGCCGCCCGCCAGGACGGTACCGGAAGCATCAACGCCCGTGTTATGGAGCGACGGAATCGTCTCCAGCAGCGCTAGCGGGGCTATCGAGCTGGTCACCGCGCCGTAGTTGTTGGTGACGACCAAAGTGTAACCGCCTTCGTCAGCAAGTTTCACCGCGGCCAGAGCCAGCAGATTGCTGGTCGCGCCGGCCACCGGAACGCCGTCGAGACACCACTGGTAATGGATCGGCAGGCTCCCGATCGCGTGGCCCGCAAAGCTGGCTGCGCTTCCGAGATATACTGTCGCCGGTTTGGGTTGCAGTGTGATCGAAGGAGGGGTGCCCGCAGCCACCGGGAGGATGGCAACGTTGTCAATGAGCGCCGTGCAATCGCCGCCTTGTGGGCTGCTCTTCACAAATGCCAGTTCCAAGTCCGTGGCGGATGCCGCAAACACATCACTGAAAACCTCGTAGTAAGGATTTGCTCCACCAACGGGCGACACAGAATGGGCGGGCAAAACGGTGCTGCCGCCGACTTTGACTTCCATCGCCGGCATCGTCACTACAGTTCGGGCGTTCTCGTAATAATGCACGCAGTACTGCGCGCCCACGGTGAATCCGCTCACTACCTGGCTGTTGGTACCGTCGCCTTGCATGAAGGCAACCTGGCTGCCCTGTGGAATGGTGCCGTTGTCGGCAAAGGGAGTGGCGCCACCGGCGGGATTGCCCAAAACCGGATTAATGCCGTGACGGGGCAAGGAAGCCCAGCCCGTAATCGGCGCGTTGCCACTCACATACCCCGGAAATGTATAGAAACCGTCCAACTCGAAGCTGGAATTGAGTAATGGGCAGGCCAACCGTTAGCCGCGCAACGGCACTGGTTACGACGCCAGCCACATTGGAAACGACCACATCGTAGGCGCCGGCGTCGGCCGGGGTCACCGAATAAAAGGACAGTGCGCTATCCGTTGCGCCGTCAATCACCGCAGCCTTCGAGCCGCCATTGATAGGTCGGCGGCGGAACGCCGACTGCCGCGACATTGAAACTCACCGCGACATCCGGAGAGACGATGACACTCTTCGGCTGGGCATTGATGGTGGGCGCTTCGTTGGCGGAGACGGCTTTCCGATTACTGAAGCCGTACGTATGGAAGCTCACATTCGCCGGGACGAGCGGGGCATACTGGAACGTCATCGTTCCGCTCGCATCCGCCGTGTAGCGATAGGAGATCCGGATACCGGCGTTGTCGTAGTACTGGTCTTGATTGACCGTCAAATAATCGTCGCCCACGTTGAAGGTAGCCCAGCGAATGACCAACGGTTGGATTATCCCATGCTACCGAGTAAACGGTCATCACGTACTCCGTGCCCGGAGTCAGCCCTTGAAGCGCGATCGTTTGGTAAGAGTCGGCCGGAACATTCCCGCCGGGCCCGCCATAGATGAAGTTGGCGGCCAGCACCGCAGCTGCCGTCGCCGCCAGCCGGTGAGGTTGTTGGCGTCACCCGCAGACACATTCAGCAGGAAATCGGTCGTGAACTTGCCCGACACGGAGGGATTTCCGCCCGCCACGCCGGTGAAGGTCACGCCATTGATGGTGGTGTTCGCACTGCTTCCAAAGTTATACGCGTGGGTGTAAAGATATTGAGAATCCACGCCCGAGTCGCCATCATAATTCCAGGCGTCCACCGTCCACCTCCCGGAAGTGGGGGCGATCTTGAAATCATCCACCAGCACCGTCTGGTCGCCAGTGGCGTCGTTGACCAGGGACAGGGTTTGTGATTCCGCAAACGCCGTGAACTCAAAGGCCACGTGCCAATACCCTTTGCTCCCGGTGACGGCGGCCGTGGAGAATCCGTCCACGCCGGGCATTAGCACGGCGGTGCCGTCTATATAGATCTTCACGTTAGGGGTGTTGCCTCCGCGGGCGTTGGCCCGAAAGGTGACCTTGTACGTCGTTCCCACGGTCAGGCCACTGATCGTGGTGCTGAGCGTAGATACGGTTCCCGGGTCAGTGGAGTTTGCCTGGAGGAACGCGACATTGTTACCGTCGGGAATGGTCCCGTTGTCGGCGAACGGCCCCGACGCCGAATTGAGTCCCACCCGCTCTGGCGGAGTGCCGGTCCAGCCGGTGATCGGCGCGTTCGAGCTGATATAGCCTGGAGAGACCGTGAAGGTGTCAATCTCGAAGCTGGGGTTGGGAATGGTTTGACCCAACGCCGCACGGCATAACAACACGCCGATTGCGCCAGCTACAGCGCCGAATCTATTGAATCTGCCCGGGAATTTAATCAGTTTGCGATGCATATCACGCTTTAAGTTTAGGAGGTTTGGTTGTTGGATTATGAGGCCCGCTTTCCAGAACAGTGGGTGACACATCCTGGATTGGGTCCTGGCGGGCAGCAATCAGGTGCTGGCGGCGGAGCCAGAATTCCACAGTGACTCGCCAATCCGTGGCGGGTAGGAGGTGATTGCCTTGCGCCATGCCACCGTTATCCGCCCAAATCCCTGGAACGACAAGCGGAAAATGCTTTAGACCACACTTTGGGTCTTCCATCCTCCCGCAGCCTTGCGAACTATTCGTCCCTTACCACTGTCCAGGTCTGATCGGGATCGTAGGCGGTCATGGCCGCAGCGATTGAGGCGGTCTTGGGGCCAAGGTTCTTCTGATAGACGCTGCCTTGCTGGTTGATAATGAACGTCATGATCCCGGTGTTGCCCCACTCGGCGGGCCACGCGACAAGGGCGAACCCGGCGATCATGTGGCCGTTGATGATGTAGTTGTCACTTGCCGCCCAAAGCATGCTTGCCCTAACGGGTGAGAATCTTGAAGTAGTAACCGTGGTAGGGGGATTGTTCCTCAGTCAGGATTTTGGTCTTGTGCCGGTAGCCTTCGAAGCGGGCTTGCGCGACCAGCGGGCCCAACGGGCTGATTTCATCGCCGGTCCGCTCTGTGGGGTTCAGCCGCCCGGCGGCTTTCCTGGCCGCGGTTGCTAAATTGCCGGGTCTCGCGGGCGCTCTGGACCCCGATGAATGCGCCGTTAGCAGGCCGTGCATGAGCCGTCTCGGCCGGATGCTGGACTACAATCACTTCAGAGCGCTGGGCAGGCGCCGCCCGGGTTTGGTGATGTTCCGTAGGCCCGTGTTGGGCCCCGATGACGGTCACCGTGCTCGGCGCCGGGCGTGCATTCCAGCCGCGGTCTATATTCCTGCCGCCGGGCGCTTCACGGCGGCGCGGTTGCCAGACAGCCGCGTGGGCGGCCTCCGGGCGAGGACGCTGGGCGGGGCGGCGCGACCACCAGTCAGGCGGGCGCGGCTCGTTGTGGTGCCAGACGATGATGTGGTGGTCGCGCCAGTCAAAGTCGTGGTTGAGCCACGCGCCGATCCTCAGACCGACCCCGAAGGAGATGAAAGGCGTGCCGTAGAATCTTTGGTAATAGACCACGTTCGGCTGATAAACCGGCACATAGATCACCTGCGGGTTGGGCGGCAGGATTTCGATAAGCCCGTTGTCAACGGCGACATTCTGCTGGGGCGTGCTTTGCAGGTTGCCCAGGGCCATGGCCTGCGAGCGCAGCCGCTGAATGGAATTCATCACGTCCTGCTGCTGATACTGGAACGCCTGCCCAAGCGCGGTTGTCCATGCCAGGTTATCGTCCATCCACTTGAGCACCGTTGGGTATCGTGTGAGCGCCTTGACGCTGGGGTCCCAGGATTGCTCGTCAATCAGGTTCGGGTCGCCCCCACCGCTGACGTAACGGTCGGCCAGCACGATTTGGGAGGGCAATGTCGCCGCCGGCAGCATTTCGGCCAGCAGCGGGTCGGGGTAAAGCGCGATCGGCGCCAGCATTTGATCCAGTTCGGCGCTGGAGAGCAGTTGCACTGCAGGCGCCGGCGGCGGGACCGGAATTTGCGCGTGCGCCGGGATAACCGTGCCGGCGCAGACGGCCAATGTGCTGAGCAGAAGAAGTATTCGTTTCATTTTCTCTGGCGTCTTGGGACGTGGTGTTATGCCGCAGTTCCGAAAAGCCCATCCGCGAAACATCCGCACACCGCCAATCGCTTCCAAGATTTAGACGCTGGCGGCGGGGTTGCATTCGACGATTCGCCTGTGCTTCCTCCTTGCCTCTCAGACCGACCTTGGCTATGAAAGGACCCATGAAGGAGAGCGTGAGTGCGGGCGGTGTCTGGCAGACCCAGCGGAAGCCAACAGGTCGGGTCCGGCGGCGTGCCGCCCTGCGCAGCGCTGCGGCCCAAGGGTTCACGACGCTGCGGCTTCTCGGCCTGGTCACCGTTGCGGCTGCTTCGATTCTGGGAGTCGCCAATCTCCACGCCGCGAACGCGGCGGCGCTGTTGGGCGAGAGAGGAGATTTGGATCAAATCGAATTCGAGGGCGTCACCACGTTTGCCCCGGAAGCGCTCCGCAACGCCCTGGCTCAAAACGCGACATTCCTGCTCGCTTCCCATACCCAGGCGCCGCTGGACGCGTTCCTAAAGACGCTCCGGGAGAAGATCCTCACTGGCTACGAGGCGAACGGCTTTCCAGATGTGAAGGTCACCGCCGCGCTTGACCCGGCGATGGGTCGCGTCCGCGTCAGCGTCACTGAGGGAACCCGCTACCGCTGCGGCAAGGTGCAGGTGACGGGCACCAAATCCCGGCTCGCTGCCGCGATCCGGGCCCGGCTCACCCAGCCGCCGGAAGTGCCGTCGAAGCTGGCCGAGAACGTCAAGTCTTCCGGTGCGGGCGACGGCGAGAATAAGCTGGCGAAGGCGCTTCTCCAGGCGCGAGAGGTCTTCAAGCTGGACCGCCATGACCCCCGGGAGGCTTTGGCCGCCAAGCACAAACCCGCGGAGGAAGAGCCTTTGTGGCCGTCGGGGCAACCCGGGGCATTCGGAGATGCGTCGGCCGAAAACATCAAGGAGGCAGTGAAAGATTGCCTGGCCGAGCGTGGCTTTTTCTTCCCGAGAATCAGTTCGAGCGTGAAGCTGGATCCGAAGACGGCCACTGCCGAATTGCTGGTGCAAGTCCTCGACGAGGGTCCGCGCGGCGCCGTTTCGGAAATCGAGGTGACCGGCAACCAAAAGAACACGCGCGGGGAACTCCTGCATTTTCTCGGGCTCGAGCGCGGCATGGCCATCACGCGCTCCAAGGTCGCTCAGGCCGAGGAGAAGCTGCTGCGCTCCGCCAGGTTTCTTGACTATGAGATCAAGCCGGAGCCGGTTACCTCGGGTTTGACCAAAGCGACCAGCGTCAAGCTGGCCCTCAAGGTGCACGAGTACGAGGCCGCGCCGAAACTGAGCGAGCCGTTCTCCGCCGAACAGCAGGTATTGCTTCGGTTCTGCGACTGGCTTTCAGGATTCAACACGCGCCGGCAGGACCTCGAACTCACCTGGACCCTGAGAAGGCCCTCCATTTACCTCAACATGCGGGGCGACCTAATCATCTCTCCCCGCCAAGGGGCGGTACTGGCTATAAAGGACCCTGACGGCGCCGGCACCCTGGATTACACCCTGCTGCTGGGCAGGCAAACGATTGGCCTGTTCGCCCCTCGAAGTGGGACCAAGCTGTTCGCCAGCAAACCCAATTTCTGCTCGGAAGGCAGTATCGCCTTCAACTCCAATTCGACCGACCCCGAGCATCGGTTCCACGCCGGAGTGGGTCTGGGCTTCAACTCGAAGCCGGACAAGGACCACAAGGAGGCCGCCACTCCCACTTTTCGGTTGAGCCTGGATCTGGCTCCCGTTGCCTTTCTGCATTTCCTTGATGCCACCAACCTTGTAACGCGCACCGAGGGCAAGACGTTGGCGCTGCTAAGTTCAAACCTGGTGCTGCGCGTCGAGGTTCCGACGGGCCGGTTGAAGGAGTTAATGCTCAGCGATTCGGCCGGGTCGCTGGAAGTTCACCTTGCCGAAGGGGCCTTTGACCAGGAGCGGCGGAGGTTGGATGCCGCCACCGCGGGCTTGTCGAATGCTTTTATTCCCGGCTATCCGCTCAGCTCGCTGGTGAGCTTCGCGGCTGCCGAAGTCGCCCGCTCGCGCCTGTTCGACAAGGTGGCCACCAATCTGCCCCCCGTTCAGCGCCAGCGTGCCATCGCCGCCGTGAGCAAGCTCCTGGGCACAACCGTTCTGGCTCCGCTCGACCGGGTGATGAGCACCAACCGGCAGGCCGAGCGCTTCAGCATTCCAGCGGACGAAACCGACCGCGCGCTAGCCCAAAACAGCCTCTCCGCGTTCTTCGCCGCCTTCGGTTTCCGCTATTGCAATGAGTTCTTCCCGAAATACTCCTGGCCCTGGACCATCGCCCGCGAATCGGTCTTCGTGCTCGCCCATCAAGGCATTTACGCCGATGCCGAGCTAAAGCGGCTTTATCAATCCGAAGACACCGGCCCTGTCGGCTGCCTGCTGATCGCCGAGGTGCTCGCCAGGATGAATTCGCCCGCTGCCAGAACGTTCGCCATCGGGGGCCTCGTCCGCCTCAGCGCCGCTGACTTTCGGCACGACTGCCGCCTGCTGCTGCAAGGCAACTCCGGCCTGGCCCGCGCCGTATCCAATATGATGAAGACCTTGCGCGACATGCCCTCCGAAGAGGTAAACGCCCTCGCCGCTGCGCTTCCCTCCGCCGAGGCCGGGCTGCTCAAGGATTGTGCCCAGGCCCTACGGTCGGCGCCGACCCAACCCTTGCCCGAGAACCTCGCGCCGGCTTTGAATGCGTATTGGGAGAAATCACTCCGCGCTCAAGTGCGTGGCGCACTGCTAAAGCTCTCCACCGCCGCGGCAGGTCCGGCCCGCCCGCGTATTTGAGACCGGGCATAGCTCAGAGGTGGCTCGCCACCGGACGGCCCCTGCCCTGGCGATTACCGCGCTGCCACTGCGAACGGGACGAGTATCGGGACGCCCGACTTTTGACTGGCTTGGGCCGCCTGGTCGGAAGTCTGCCAAAGATCATTCTAGCCACATTGAGTCTGCCCATGCTAATCAGTAAGCAGGCTATGAAACCTAATCATATTCGGTCTCGGTCGGTGTTGTCGGGCGCCCCCGTGCTGCTGGCGGTCGGGCTGTCGCTCGCCTTGGCGCCGGCAACTCAGGCGCTGGATTGGCCTCAGTGGCGTGGTCCTGAGCGCAACGGCGTTTCAGCCGAGACCGGCTGGTCGGCGGCCTGGCCCAAGGACGGCCTCAAAACGCTCTGGCAGGCTGAGGTCGGCGCCGGCTACGGCAGCGTCGCCGTCAGCCAGGGCCGGCTCTACGTGCTGGGCAATACCGCCGATCAGGATAGCGTCTATTGCCTCGATGCCGCCACCGGCAAAGAGGTTTGGAAACATACCTATCCATGTCCCGCCAAAGACCCCAACGGCTACAACGGGGTCCGCAGCACCCCGACCGTCGCCGGCAACCGGGTCTATACCACCAGCCGCCAAGGACAGCTCTTTTGCCTGGACGCCGCCAACGGCCAGGTCAAATGGGCCAAGGATTTCATCCGGGACTACCGCGCCAAGCCGCCCACGTGGGGCTACGCCCTGTCGCCGCTGGTCGAGGGGGGCCTGGTGGTTGTCGAACCCGGCGGGCCGGACGCAGCCGTCGTGGCGCTGAACCGCGAGACCGGCCAACTGGTCTGGAAGTCCGGGAGCGAGCGTGCATCTTATTCCTCGCCGATCGCCTTCGACCTGAAAGGCGAACGTTGCGTGGCGGTCTTTAGCGCAGCCGGCGCCGTTGGCCGAAGGGTCAAGGACGGCACAGAATTGTGGCGTTGTCCCTGGAAGACCAGCTACGACATTAACGCCGCCACGCCGATTGTCGAAGGCTCGAAGCTCTTTCTCTCCTCAGGCTATAACGTCGGTTGCGCTGTCTATGACCTGGGCGTCACACCGCCCAGGGAACTGTGGAAGAATAAAAACATGCGCAACCACGCCAATTCCTGCGTGCTGTGGAAAGGCTGCCTTTATGGCTTCGACGAAAGCACGCTCAAGTGCCTGGACTTCGCCACCGGCACGGTTCAGTGGGGGGAGAAGAAATACGGCAAGGGCTCGCTGATGGTGGCGGACGGCAAACTGATTATTTACAGCGAACGCGGCCAGCTTGGCCTGGCCGAGGCGACGCCCGAGGGCTACAAGGAGCTGGCCTTTGTGCAGGCGCTGACCGTGCGCTCGAGCTATCCGGGTGGCGCCGCCAAACAGACCTGGGCGGTGCCCGTGCTGGCCAACGGCAGAATCTATTGCCGCAGTCAGGATGACCTGGTCTGCCTGGACGCGCGGTGATGACGGGGGCGCAAGAAGAGTCGTTGAACGAGCCTGGGAAGTGCATGGTCATTTAACTGCGAAGCAGAGATTCCAGGCATGAAATTGAAGTCGAGGGCGCGAGGTTATTGGCGTGGGCAGGCGTTGTTCCGAAGCCTATCCATTGCACTGATGGTATTGGTTTGGGGAACCCCAGGTCTCCACGCTGAGGTAAAAGTACTGCGCGTCGAACCGGGGCAAACGGATCCGGCCATCGAGAGCGTCCAAGGCCCGCACATTGCCCTGTATGATCCGCAGGCGGCCGATTGCCACCGGTTGTACTTGTTCCTCGTGGGCACGGGTGGCAAAGCGACCGGCAGCGAGAAAATGGACAGCATCGTGGCGGGTTGGGGTTATCACGCGATCAGCCTCGATTATGAGAACAAAGTCGTTGCCGTCGCCTGCGCTCACAGCCTCGACCCCACGACCTTTGGCCGGTATCGCGAGGCCATTGTCACCGGGGCGGCGGTGAGCGATAAGATCAGGGTGACCCCGGCCAACTCGATCTTGAATCGTTTTGAAAAGCTGCTGACCTACCTGGAGAAGCACGACACCGAGGGTGGATGGGACCAGTTTGTGAAAGACGGCCAGCCAGTATGGAGCCATATCATCGTCGGCGGGCATTCACAGGGGTCTGGACACGCGGCGTACATCGGCAAGAGGTTCAGCGTGGACCGGGTGTTGATCTTCTCGGGTCCGCAAGATTACATGGATGACCTTCACCAACCCGCGCCGTGGCAGGCCAACCCGAGCGCTACGCCGCCCTCCCGGTTTTTCGCATTCCTGGCGACAGAAAGATCCCTTCAACGTGCAGCACCAAATCGCCAATTGCCTGCTGCTCATGCACCTCTCGAAGCCGGAAGACCCTGGCCGTTAAGCCGGGCGAACCAATTCACAGCCACTGCCCGATTCTCATAAACGACATCCCTGCCAAATCGCCACACGGCTCAACGGTTCTGCCTGAGTTCGCAAATGTTTGGAAGTACATGCTCACGGTCAGCGACAACTGAGGGCGGATTGGGCCGTAGAATCTTGCCTCACGGCACATGGCCAGGCAGGTGCTCGACGACTTAGCCGAGGGACCGCGCTGGCAGCTCTCACGGCACTGTGCCCCCTGCCCTGGCGTTGCCGCCCGTTCCTGATCGCCGTTTCCGCGGCGCGGGTCTCCCCACCGAACGTCCCCACCGACCGCCGCTCAGGCGGGCGAAGGGTTCTGCGACGACCCGGGCGCGGCCTTTTGGAGGTTGGGGCGAACCCGCGCCCGCGGACTGCCGGTGGCCCCATGAACGCCGCCGAAGAGCAGTTCCTTGAAAACCGGTTTGGTCCGGATGTCCTCGCGGTGCCCCATGTTCGTGTAAAAGACGCGCCCGCGCCCGTAAAGATGAGCCCAGGTGGCCGGGTAGGGAGGCCGTTGGAACCTCGGCCCATTCATCCCAGCGCTATCCGGGAGCAGAATCACGTGAAGGCCACGCGGGAATTCTTCAACGAAGACCACTCTTCCAGCGGGCGGAAATCGTCCGGGAAATCCTCCATGCCGGGGAAATGCCGTTCAATCGGGATCATCCGGGAATGCTGTTGCGCTCCAGGTCGAAGCGATCCAGGTTCATCACCTTGTTCCAGGCCGCGACGAAGTCGTGGACGAACTTCTTCTGCGCGTCGGCAGCTTCCATAGACTTCCGCCAGGGCGCGGAGTTGGGAGTTCGAACCGAAGACGAGGTCGACACGCGTGCCGGTCCACTTGAGCTTCGCCCGTCTTGCGATCGCGGCCTTCGAACACGTCCGCGTCTTTCGAGACCGGCTTCCACTCCGTGCCCATGTCGAGCAGGTTCACGAAGAAGTCGTTGGTCAGCGCCTCCGGCCGCTTGGTGAAGACGCCGTGCTGCGTGCCTCCGAAGTTGGTCTTCAGGACGCGCATGCCGCCGACGAGCACCGTCATTTCGGGCGCGGTCAGGGTCAGCAATTGCGCCTTGTCGACCAGCAGCGCTTCGGCCGGGATGCGTGTATTTGCCCTTGAGGTAATTGCGGAAGCCGTCCGCGATGGGTTCGAGCACGGCGAAGGACTCCACATCGGTCTGCTCCTGCGAGGCGTCCATGCGTCCCGGCGTGAAGGGAACCGTCACCTTGTGGCCGGCATTCTTCGCCGCTTGCTCGACGCCCGCGCAACCGGCCAGAACGATCAGGTCAGCCAGCGAGACCTTCTTGCCGCCGGACTGCGCGCTGTTGAACGCGCTCTGGATGCCCTCCAGGGTCTTGAGCACCTTCGCCAGTTGGGCCGGCTGGTTGACTTCCCAATCCTTCTGCGGCGCCAGGCGGATGCGGGCGCCGTTCGCGCCGCCGCGCTTGTCGGAGCCGCGGAAGGTGGACGCCGACGCCCAGGCGGTCGAAACCAGTTCCGAGACGGACAGGCCGGACGCCAGGATCTTGCCCTTGAGCGAGGCGATGTCCTTCGCATCGATCAATTTGTGATTGACCGCGGGAATGGGGTCCTGCCAGATGAGTTCTTCGGCGGGAACCTCCGGGCCGAGATAGCGCGCGCGCGGGCCCATGTCGCGGTGCGTCAGCTTGAACCACGCCCGGGCGAACGCGTCGGCGAACTGATCCGGATGCTCCATGAAGCGCCGCGAGATCTTCTCGTAGGCCGGGTCGAACCGCAGGGAGAGGTCCGTGGTCAGCATGGTCGGCGCGATGCGCTTCGACGGGTCGTGGGCATCCGGCACCGTGCCGGCGCCGGCGCCGCCCTTCGGCATCCACTGATGCGCGCCGGCCGGGCTCTTCGTCAGTTCCCATTCGTAGCCGAACAGGTTCTCGAAGAAGTTGTTGCTCCACTTCGTCGGCGTCGTGGTCCAGGTGACTTCCAGGCCGCTGGTGATCGTGTCGCCGCCTTTGCCGGTGCCGAAGCTGCTCTTCCAGCCCAGGCCCTGCTCCTCGAGGCCGGCCGCTTCCGGCTCGGGCCCCACATGGGACGCCGGGCCGGCGCCGTGGGTCTTGCCGAAGGTGTGGCCGCCGGCGATGAGCGCCACGGTCTCCTCGTCGTTCATCGCCATGCGGGCGAAGGTCTCGCGGATATCCCGCGCCGCGGCGATCGGATCGGGGTTGCCGTTCGGGCCTTCCGGGTTGACGTAGATCAGCCCCATCTGCACGGCGGCGAGCGGATTCTCGAGATCCCGGTCGCCGGAGTAGCGCTTGTCACGTCCAGCCAGGTCTTCTCGGCGCCCCAGTAGACGTCCTGATCCGGCTCCCAGACGTCCTCGCGCCCGCCGCCGAAACCGAAGGTCTTGAAGCCCATCGTTTCGAGGGCGACGTTGCCGGCGAGGATCATCAGGTCGGCCCAGGAAATCTTCCGGCCATACTTCTGCTTGATCGGCCAGAGCAGCCGGCGCGCCTTGTCCAGGCTGACGTTGTCCGGCCAACTGTTGAGCGGCGCGAAGCGCTGCTGGCCCCGGCCGCCGCCGCCGCGGCCGTCGCCGGTGCGGTAGGTGCCGGCGCTGTGCCACGCCATGCGAATGAACAACGGGCCGTAGTGGCCGAAGTCCGCCGGCCACCAGTCCTGCGAGTCGGTCATCAGCGCCGCGAGATCCTTCTTCACCGCCGCCAGGTCGAGGCTCTTGAACTCCTTGGCGTAGTTGAAGTCCTCGCCCATCGGATTGGACTTGGAGGAATGCTGGTGCAGGAGTTCGAGCTTCAACTGGTTCGGCCACCAGTCCTGGTTCGACGTGCCGCCGCCGGCAATGTGTTTGTGCGCTCTGCCCGTTACCGGGCACTTGCTTTCTTCATTCATAACGTTGCTTTTTGTCTGCCGGGCTCATGGATCCTGGCTGAGTATATGCACCAGATGGTAGAGATATGCAAGTGGCTGTTAAGCATGGCGGGTCTTGTTCATCTGAACCCACAAAACGCGCCGTGCTACGGGTTGATGCAACTATTGGTTTCGCTGAGCCTGAATCCGTCTGCTCAAGATCCGGCCTTATTCGATCTTCGGCGCCTCGATCGTGTTCCCGCCCTGGTGGTGGATGGCTTTGATGGTCTTGCCGGCGGCGTCTTTTACGAACGTGACCCGGGCGTTGACCACTTTCCAAAAGAAGTCAGTCGGGGAACTGGGGAAGATCTCGAACTTGGGCTGCCCGGTGAGCTGGGCGTAGAGCCGGTCGCCCTCGCGCGTCACGGTCAGGATGAATTTCCCCTCGCCATAATCGTATTTGCCGACGAAAGCGTCATAAGTCGCCGGGTCCACTTTGATTACACTCAGGTCCGCGAGCCGGGCCGCATGGAGGGTCATCCCGTTCTGGTGGTGAATGGCTTTAATCACCTTGCCGTCGGAACCCTTGACGAAAGTGACGCGGGCCTCGACCACCTTCCAAAAGAAATTGGTCTCGGACTCGGGGAAGATTTCATACCGGGGCTGGCCTGAGAGCTGAGCGAACAAGCGCGAACCCTCCCTTTCGACGGTCATGATCGCCGCGCCATAATCGTAGCGGCCCACCAGCGAGTCGAGCGCCGCCGGGGATACATTCCGGTCGGCCTTGGGGACCACGCGCGGCGGCAGCTTCTCGCCGAGGCAAAACTCGACCGTCTCATGCGCGAGGGCGGCCCGGATCAACTCCGGGGCCCGAAGGCAGGGCGTTGGCCAGGGCCACCACTGTGAAGTTCTCGGCGGGCAGCCGCAACAAATAGCTGCTGAAGCCGTTCAGGCCGCCGCCATGAGAGATTTCCCGCGTGCCGCGCAGGGTCGTCAGCCCCCAGCCGCAGCCATAGCCATCGGGCGAGTTTTCGGCTTTGTTCTCCTCAGTCTTAACCGGGGTGAAGGCGGCCTTCAGGCTGGCCTGCGTGAGCACCTTGCCGTTGAAAACCCCCTCGTTCCAGCGGAACAGGTCCTCGACCGTGGAGTAGAGCGCGCCGGCGCCGCCGGCCCACGACATGTCCCAATCCAGCGCGCGCGTGAACTTGCCGGAGCCGGTACTGGTAGCCAAGGGCCTCGTGCGCGAGGTGCAGGCCCTTGCGATAGACGCCCGTGTTCGTCATGCCGAGCGGCGCGAAGAAGGTCGCGCGCAGAAAGTCGCCGTAGGATTGGCCGGACACCTTCTCGATGATGTAACCCAGCAAGAGAAAACCGGAGTTGTCATAGGCCCATTTCTGGCCGGGATCGAAAGTCGTAGGGGTCGTGCTTGAACGAGGCGATGAGTTCTTCGGTGGTGATGGCGTTCGTCACCGAATCCAGGAAACCCGGTTTTGCCGTATAGCTATGAATCCCCGAAGTGTGGCGTGAGCAGATGATGCAGCGTCACCTCGTCGCCTCTCGGGAAATCGGGAATATACTTCGACAGCTTGTCCTGCACGCTGAGCTTGCCCTGCTCCTGGAGCTTCAGAATGGCGGCGGCGGTGAACTGTTTGGTGATCGAGCCGATGCGGAATTGCGTTTGCGGCGTCACCGGCACGTGATGCTCGACATCGGCAAATCCGTAGCCCTTTTCGAACAGGATTTTGCCATCCTTCGCCACGAGCATGGCCAGGCCCGGCGCCTCGTCCTTAAACAGCGGCTTGAGGACCGCGTCGGCCGCACTGGCCAGCGCCGGCGGCGCGACATTGGTATCGGCCCCGTGACTGGCCAGGAACTCAGCCATCGGCGTATCGCCGTGCAAACGCGCCGCCAGCCACGCAGTGATGCCGGACTGGGCCACGGCTATTCACGTCGAACCCCTGGTCCAACAGCTTCTTGATCGCTTCCGTATCCGAGCCGCTCCGGACCAACCGGAGCAGCTTCGCTGGACTGGGCCTCCGGCCCCATGCGCCGGCACGCAAAGCTCCAGTCCGCTTGCATGTTCTGGACCTTGAGCAGGAGCCGGTTCTTGCCGCGCTGGAACTCCGCCGGGACAACGTCGTCATCCGGTCGAGTGGCGCGGCCGGTCCAATGCTCGTGTACCAAGCTGTCCGTTCAACCAGACCTTAACCGCATCGTCGCTGCCGATGCCCAGCAGGCACCTGGTCCGCTCCGGCAGGTCAATCTCCGCCCACGCGTAGGCGATGGCAAAATCACCCCCGCCGCTGGCGGCCTTAAGGTCAACGGTGTCGGCCCTGGATTCCACCAAGCGCCACTCGAAATTTATGCCGCCGATTGCCTGCTTCATCCCAGCCCGAGGCTGAACGCTGCCCGCGCCGCCCTGGCCGGCGAACCAATCCTCGGCAAAGGCCTGTTTCTGCGCCGCCTCATCCGGCGCGCCCTGGCCTTCGCCGGCCACGGGCACCGGCGCTAGGATAAGCCAGTTCTTCAGAAATTGGTCAGGTGGCAAACCGGCATAGGTGGCCGTATCGGCAGCGTTGGCCAGCCCGTCAGACATGAGCAACGCCAGCGCAAGCGCGGCGGCGGGGACTATGACCTTGTACAGGTTGTTCGGGTTCATTGCGATATCGTAGTTGGACTGGGCATAGCGAGTAAATCTCACGGACTGGAGCCTTACCGGGTTACAACCCGGAGCATTCGGCGTGAGGCGGTCGCCTGAAGCCGAGCCGCAGAACTGGCAGGAGATAGCCGGCGGTCAGAACCCTCCACCGCCCGCTCAGATTTCCGCAAACCCACCGCCGCCCCCCGGTAGCCTGGCCATCACCACGCCGTAACCTCCCCGTAGTGTCCCTCCGTTGGCCATACGGAGGTACTACGGGGAGGTTACGGCGTGGTGATGGCCAGGCTACCGGGGGGCTACGAGGCTTACGCGGGAATGGACCGCTAGAATGGCGAGGGCTGCGGGAGGAGTGGCCTGGCTTCCCGGATGACCTAAGTCGCTGCCCAGCAAGGAGTTTCGCGCATTGGGCCATTCGGGATTGGGGTTTGTGTTGGGTTTCGAGCTTCGGATTTCGGGTTTTCGCGGCTACGCCCCTCCACTGTTCGGGGTGGAGACCTTCTGGACGTAGCCGAGAGCGTCGCTATGCGGCTGGGGTCCGCCTCCGCCACTAGGCTTCGGTGGGGCAAGCACGGACGCGGGCGTGGACCACTTTGGGGGCATCAGTCCAACCGTCAATGTGCTGACAGGTGCGAATCCAGATGGCCTGGTTGGGTTTTGGCACACCATATCGGGCGACGTAGAGATCGGTGATGTCGGACCAGCCATCTATCGGGGCTGGCAGCAGGCCGAGGAAGGGGAACTTCTGCACGCAGCGGACCCCACTCCGGACCGGCCTGGCGCCTTGTACCAGCGTGTACTGGGCGGGCGGGCTGGGGACGCGCAGCTTGAGCGTGATCTTGCCCCCGCTGTTGGTAATCACCAACTCGGCCACGGGGTTGGGGCTGAAGACAGGCTCGGCGGGTGGGAGATCGAACTGGGACAGGCCGAGCTGGGCTCGGCGCATGTTCACGTTCACAAAGAAGTTGTAACCGCGACAGCGCACCCGCCGGCCCCCTTCGGTTACGAAGTATTTGTTGGCCACGGCAATGGACCACGTGGCCCGCTGTTCGGGGGTTAGAGTGCGCCAGCGGCGAGAGACGGCGCCGAAGTCGCCGCGCCCGCGCTGTTGGTCGCTGGTTTGGGGATTGCCGGGGCGCACGTACGCGCGCGCGACCTTGCCGTGGCGGGTGTTGAGATAGACGACCGAGCCTTTCCGGCCCGACTTTGGAATAGAACTGATTTTCATGTTGCTTCAGGCACCGCCCTCTGAGGCGCTGGTTCACTCGCCCACATTTGAGCGGGTATCGGAACCATACCAAAGCCCGGCTTGAGGCTCAAGGACTTCACGGCGGGAATAAATCGTGAATGGTAAAGACGATCGTGTGCTCTCCACTTCCGCCGCCCTCGGATGGGTAAACTACAATCGCCGGTTGCTCGACATGGTCCGTGCCAGCAAAAGGCTTGTATTCCACTGACTTCAGGCTCAGCCAGGTCTCGGCGGTCGGACTGAGGTTCAGTTGGTGGACAAATTCCCTCCGGCTCAGTTTGGCGTGGTTGGGGTGAGCGAGGCGGTAATGGGTGTAGTTGGTGACGACCTCGTTAATCCTCATTTGGATACCGTCGCGGCTGCCCAGATGCCCCGCGATCCCCCGCGCCTTGCGCAGGCCCTTGGCCAGGGCCGGAAGCATCAGGCTCGCGAGAATGGCGATGATGGCCATGACGCAGAGCACCTCGATCAACGAAAATCCCTTCCGGGCGCTTTGAAAATGCGGCGGCACCATGACGGTTGGACCGCGCAGGCCAGGGTATGTCACGTAAGTGAATTCAGTGCGCGGAGCCTTGCAATGGTGGGGGAGGGTTGAGACATTTCGCGTCATGCTGCGACTTATCTCTGCTCACTCGCGCCGCGAATTCATCCGCCGATTGGCCGGAGCCGGCATCATGATTTCGGCGGTGCCCCCGGGCCAACGGCTTTTCGGGGCGGAGACGCGGCACCTGCCGGAGACGGCGCTGACGTTTCCCGGGCCGTGGCAATTCCGGTTGCCCAAGCCCGCGATTATCCTGGTCAGCGACCAGCAATTGGAGGACCTGCAGGACCCGGACAAAGAGGTGGACCTGAGCCTGAGCCCGACGCCCAACCTCACGACGCTGCGCAAGGTTTGCGAAGGGGCCAAGGCGCAGGGGGCGCGCACGATCAGTCTTGCCTTCGACGAGTTCTGGTCCCAGTACCCGCAAGGGCCAGGGCGGCAAGCCGAGGCAGTTGTTGCCGGATACCGAGGCCTACATTCAGCGCCTGGCCAAGATCAGCCAGACTCTCAAGCAATACGGACTTGGGCTGGAGCTGAGCGTGCTGAGCCCTTTGGAGATCGGACGCGGCTACCAGCGCAAGACCGGCGAGTCGGGACGGTGGGTGCAGTATCGCGAAGGCTTTCGCGACCCGGCGACCGGGAAGTTCACCGTTTCGCTTTGGGAGCAGCGCCGCTGGACCAATAACAAGGGGACCATTGAACTGCGCCGGACGGGCGTGCGGCTGTTCGCCTTCCGCGAGCATCGGATCGGCGGCACCAACTTCTACCGCGTGGACGCCGGCGGGAATACGTGGAGTTGAAGTCGCCCGCCGGAGATCGGACGTGGACGAATCGGCCGAGCCCAACACCCATGCCCGCCGGTTGACCGTGCGGGGGCAGGGCGAAACCGAGGTCGGGCCGGCTGGACCGCGTCCTGGTGGTGGTGAGCTACGCCACGCCGGAGATGGACTACTTCAGCCCGAAAGCGCAGCCGTTCCTCCAGGGATTGGTGGAGCAGTATCACGCCGCGGGCGTGCCGCTGAACGGCCTCTACGCCGATGAGATGCACATCCAGCAGGATTGGGGCTACGGCAGCCACCACGACGAGGGGCAGTTCACCTTCCGCTATCTGACGTCCAGCATGGCGGCGAAGTTCGCCGCGCTTTACGGAGCGGAGTTCAAGGACTTCGAGAAGTATCCTGGTCTATTTCGCCTATGGGCAGCACGGGTTTCTGCCGACGCTGGAAGCGCGCCTGCCGGCGCAGCACGTGCTGGGGGACAGGGCGGATGCGATTCACAAGACCTTCCTGCTCCGGCGGCGCTACTTCGAGTTGCTGGATGAAACGGTGGTGGGGCTGTTCGCCGGCGCCAAGGAGTTCGCCGAGAAGACCTATGGGCACGAACTGGAGGCGCGGGCGCACGCGACGTGGGCGGAAAGCCCCACCTGCGACTTCTGGGAAGCGGGCGGGCTGCCCACCGAGCCGCGCAAATACGAATACACGCCGGATTTCCTCTGGTCGAACACCGTGCAGCAGGCTGCGTCGGCCTGCGACGATTACTTCGCCTGGAATGATTTCCTCACCGGCGGCGGCAACGACCACGCGGAGGGCGGATGGTCGGACCGGGATTACTTCGGCATCGCGCTGGCGTGCTCGACAGGCATTCTGAATCGCGTCCCGTATGCGTACGCGGCGGCGTGGGGGATGCCGCACGAGGTGCAGCGCCGGCACCAGGCGGTGTGCGACGCTTTTGGGGCTTCGGCGAATCCCTGGTTCCAGGCGGTGCAGGATTCGCAGCATCGAGATACGGATGTGTTGATGCTCTATCCGCTCTCGCTGGTGGCGTGCGAGGAGCGGTTCGGTTCCTGGATGGTTGAATACGGTTACGCCAACTACGTCACGCCGCGCAAGCTGCTCCAACGCGCCCGCGTGGGAGCGGATGGGCAGATCGAAATGGCCGGGCGCAAGTTCGGCACGCTGGCGGTGCTGTTTGAGCCGTTGCCGCCGCCGGAGCTGGTGGACTTTTTGGAGCGGTTTGCCGGGAGCGGCGGCAAGCTGATCTGGTCGGGACCGCCTCCCCGGTTCGACCTCGCGGGCCAGCCCGTGTTAGCCCGATGGCAGAAGCTCTTTGGGGTGCGAGCGCTGCAGTTTGGCGTCGAAGGCCAGGTTGCCGACGGCCGGACCGTTGAGTTCTCCGGCGCGCTCGGGAAGGTGCCGCCGCAGACCGTTCTGACGGAGTTCCTGGTTGACCTGACTTATCCGGTCGAACCGGACACCGGAACCGAAGTGGTCGCCCGGAACGGCCAGCGGGTCTTGGGAATTCATCGGCGTCTGCCTGGCAAGGGGAGCGCGACCTTCCTGGGCTTTCGCCCGCGCGACGACCAATCCGCCTCGCTCGGGGCCGAAGCGCGGACGTGGTTTGAGATTCTGCTCGCGCTCGGGGCCTACCCTGCCAGCGCGCCCGACTCAGCCGCGAATGACAACCCGGGTGTCGTCTCGCGCACCTCTCCCTACGTCGCGTGCCGGTTCCCCAATGGCGCGACCAGTGTCGCGGCACACTATCGGACCCACGAGGAAAGCTGGCCGGGCGGGTTCCACCGGGACCCGCAGCAGGACAAGGAGATTCTGGCGCGGAATCCGCTGCCCCCAGCGACACTGGCGCTGCGCGACTTTCCGGTCAACGGCCATCGCGTGAGCTTTGAGGGCGAGCTGACGATGGCGTTCCGGCTGGATGACGCTGGGAAGCTGATGGCATTTGCCGGCCACAACTGTCGGAGCATTGTGATTGACGGGCGCGAACACGTGTTCGCCGACCAGCCGGTGGTCCTGGCCGCCTGGACGCCGGTGCTGCGCGAGAGACAGGTTCCCGGCGGGGCGGTCATGGAAATCTGGGTCCACGGCGAGGCGGCGATGACCTTGCCGATGCCTGATGGCGTGAAGGGCGGGCGGCTCTTCTTCGAGGGAGGGCGTCCAGGCGCGTTTGGAGGAGAAGTCGCTTGCGATTGCGCTGGCGGGGCACTGCGGTTCAAGGCCCTCAACGCCTGGCCGCAGAAGCATTTATTCTTCGTTACGGAAGGAGAGTGATGCTGACCGGGCGCGCGCTCTCCGGGACAAGCCGCTCGTCTATGGGGATAGTGAACTTTGGCGCCGTCATTGCCTTTGAGGGCCTCTCCGGCAAGGTGAGCCGGACCGGAATCCGGGGGCGGGGATAACGGCAGGTGATCTGGAACAGGCTCCGCTCCTGTTGCAAAACACTTATGATGTTCAGTCTTCTTGCCATAGTCTGCTTCCCGAGCGCGTGAAACTCGTTCCCGCGCTGGCGCGTGCCGCGCTTACGAGGCGCGGCTCCGCCGGCCTTCCGGAAATCTTTATCCGTTCAAAGCCACCACGGCTTCAAGCGGTCCGGACGGTCCGGCAGCAAGAATGAATGGTGGGGGGTAGATGCGCGACTGGGAGATTCCTAAGCAGGCCAAAGGAATTCCCTGGTTGGGGGGAAATGGCCGGCAGGTGTTTAACCGCAAAGAACGCAGAGAGCGCAGGGAGAAGCGGGCCTTTCGCATCCCCGGCACACAATCAGGCGCTCGTCCGGCGGGGGAGCCGGAAATACATGGGAACGAGTGACCTCGCCTCTCTTTGTGCTCTCTGCGTTCTTTGCGGTAGATCCAGCCGGCGCTTCTCGGGTTCAGGTGGCTGGAGCAACCGAGCTGCCCTTTGAGGCATGCACGGGCGCCTTCACCCGCCGAAGCGAGAGCAGTTTCAATAACAGCACCGCGAGCAAACCGCACGCAACAGCAAACCCAAGCAGGATCGGGCATTCCAAGGCCAGCACCTGCGCGGACTTGCCAAAGTAAAGGATGCTCTGGAGGCCGTGCATGGCCCAATAGCTCGGGGTGCAGGCGGCAATCGTCTTGAAGGCATCCGGCACGATCTCAATCGGCCACCAGCACCCACCCAGGGCGCTGAGAATCATGGCGCAGAAGATGCCCCCCAGGATGACTTGCTTTTCCGTCTGGAACACCAGGCCTGCGAGAACGCTGAGAGCACCGGCAAACACCGCCAACGCCACCACCACCGGCGCCAGGAACAGCGGGTGATCGCCCAGTGGAACATGAAACAGCAGCGAGCCGCCGAGCAATAACAGCGCGGCCTGGAGAACGCCGAGCAAGACCCGGGAGAGCACCTTCCCGGAATAGACCTCGAATCGGCTGAGAGGTGAGGCGAAAAGCCGCGGCAGCCGGCCTCCGACGCGGTCATGCACCAGGCTCACGCCGCCGTAAGTGATGATCATTTGGAGGACGAACATGACCAGCATGCCCGGCAGGCTCTGGTAGAACCCGGTGGGCGGCGGCTTCAGCGTGCGCGCCGAGCGGCGCGAAAGGGTGAGAAGCTGCGGGCGTTTCAGCGCCTTCTCCAATGCGGTCTTCGTCTCGTCATTCCAGGTCTTGCCGCTGATGTCCGCCACCACCAGCCCCGTGGTGTAACGCACGATGGCGTGCGCGAGACAGGATTGCACCTCCAGCAGCTTGTCCGGCGCGACCTCTCCCTTGACCAGCGTGGCTTTGACCGGCTTGCCCGCGAGAATGGATTGCCCGAAGCCGGCGGGGATCACAACGCCATAAGGCCATTTGGCCTTGAGGTCGGCCTGGGCTTCCGGCTCCTTCATCTCGATCCAATAATCCGGCTGCCTGAGTTGCTCGACGAACAGGGCGGAAAGCCCGCTGCGATCCAGATCAATGACCGGAATCCAGGTCGCCCGCGGACCGCCACCGCGCATCGCGCTGCCGAAGATGTAAGCGAAGATGAGAGGCATCGCGAGCAGCCAAAGGGCCGCCTGCCAGTCCTTCATGAAGCGCTTGAGGTCTCCCAGGGCGAGGCGAAGGACGTTCATCGGTTCCCTCCCCGCGCAAGCTGCCGCTGAAACAGGAAAAAGGCGGCCACACTTCCAAGCACCCCAACGGCCAGCAGACCGGTCAGCGGCACCAACAGTTCGGCGAGCGGTTTGGCGTGGAGCAAGCCTTGCAGGACCACCACGCCCCAGCGGTTGGGAATGGCCCGGCCCACGGCCTGCATAATCGGCGGGAGGTTCTCGAACGGGAACATGTTGCCGCCGAGCATCGCCAGGACCAGCAAGATGACCGACGACATCATATTCGCCTGCTCGCGGGTCCTGGCCAGCGAGTAAATCAGCGCGAGCAGGCCGGTGATGGCAAACGCGCACGCGACCACGGCGCCCGCCATCCGCAAGGGGTTGCCCCAGTGGAGGCCAAAGAGCATCGCCGTCACCACCATGAGGGCCAGCAAGACCAACCCGCAGAGCAGGAAGCAACGCACGATCTTCGCGAGGATGAATTGGGAACTCGTGACCGGGGACGCCAGGATGCGAGGCAGAATGCGGCTCTCCTTTTCATGGATCACTTCCTGCAAAGGACCCTGCCCGAGGAACATCACCCAGAAAAACATCATCCCCGGCAGCACGAATGGCAGCACTTCGCTCATGGCGTGGCGGCGGTTGGCGGTGAATTGGTGAGCGTGATGTGAAAGTCCGCGGCGGCAACGGTCTCGAACTTGACCAGGGGTGGAAACAGGTAGCCGCGGACGTTGCGCAATCCTTCCCAGGATGTGGAGGCGGTGCCGGTGACCTCCGCCTGGGCCGGGAACGCGCCCTGGCGAAACAGCTCGCGCAACCGGGTCAGCGGCCGCCCCAACACCTCCGCCAGGCCCGACAAACCCGCCGCCAGCAGGGACGCGCCTTGCCGCACCACCTTGGGCAGCACCTGCTCGGCGGGATTCTCATACAGCTCGATGGCATTGGTGCGGCCCGTCAGCAGATACTCCGTCATGTGTTCCGGCAACACGATGAACGCGGAGGCCTTGCGATCCTCCAGCAACCGCACGCCCTCCTCCCTTGAATCCACGACTTGGAGGCGCAAATTCCGGGCGGCCTCGCCCTGGCCCGACAGCGATCGCAGTGCTCTGCCGAGCATGTCGTTGTCCTGGTCCAGCAGCGCCACATGAATCGTGGGCATCGCAGAGGAACCGCCCTTGCCACTGAAGACGGCGGCCATGAGAATCGCCATCACGAGTGGCAGCGCGGCGTACAGGAAGATCATCCACGGGCGCTTCCAGTCGCGCTTCAGGTCGTTCAGGACGAGCCGGAGAATCGTCTTCAATCCCGCAGCTCCCTTCCCGTCAGCTTGAGGAAAACGCTTTCCAGCGTCGGCTTCTGGATGGAAACGTCGGCCACTTCCACCCCGGCCCGGCCCAGTTGATTGATCAACGCCGACAAGCCGTAGTCCTCGCGCAGGAGGCTCATTGTGGCCATCTTGTCCGCGACGCTGAGAAACGTCACCGGCTCGCGTTCGAGCGCCTGCTGGAGTTGTGGCGCGGAGAACTTCCCACGGATGGTGACCAGGTCGCGGTCGCCCACTACCTTCGCCAGTTCAGCCACTGAACCGGTTTGCAGGATTTGGCCGTGGTCCATGATCGCAATGCGGTCGCAGAGCTTTTCCGCTTCCTCGAGGTGGTGGGTGGTGAAGAGGATGGTGGTCCCCTGGCGGGCGATGTCCCGGATGATCTCCAGGATGTTATTGCGCGCCTGCGGGTCAATGCCGACAGTCGGTTCGTCCAGCAACAGCGCCTTGGGGCGGTGCACCAGGCCGATCGCCAGGTTCAAGCGGCGCTTCATGCCGCCCGAGAACCGGGATACCGGCTCCTTCGCGCGCTCGGCCAGGCCGACGCGCTCCAGCAGCTCATCACTGCTGCGCTTTAAGTCAGAGCGGGCGATCCCATAGAGCCCGCCCCAGAACATCAGGTTCTCCCGCGCGCTGAACTCCTCATACAGCGCCAGTTCCTGCGGGACCAATCCCAGCAGGCCCTTGGCACGTCGTGGGTCCTCCCAGAGATTAAAACCGCCGATCTCAACCGAGCCTTCATCCGGTTTGAGCAGGCCGCAGATCATCGAGATGGTAGTAGTCTTGCCGGCGCCGTTGGGGCCGAGCAGCCCGAACAGCTCCCCCTCGGGGATTTGGAAGGAGACTCGATCAACAGCGCGCAGGTCGCCAAACCTTTTGGACACAGCCTGCGCCGCAATCACCGGTTTCTGTTCCATGGGCCCATCATAGGCCCCAACCGGCTTGCGTAAAGCGCATTTCGACAACTTTGGGCTTTAGCCTCTCGGTTCAAGGCCTTACTCTCCCATCATGCGTGAACGCATCGGCATCTTAACGGGCGGCGGCGATTGTCCTGGGCTGAACACGGTGATCCGGGCAGTCGTCAAGTGCGCAACTAAACGGGGCTGGGACACCCTCGGCTTCCTGGACGGCTTCGAGGGACTGCTGGAGCCGGTGCGCTACCGGGCGCTGGATTACAAGGAAATGGACGCGCTGCTCTTCGTCGGCGGCACCGTCCTAGGCACCTCGAACAAGGGCCGGTTTGCGGCCAAGACCGGCCACGGCGACAGCAACCGCATCCCGAGTGAGATTCTCGACCAGGCCAAAGCCAACATCCAGAAGCTCGGCTTGCGCGCCCTGGTGGTCGTGGGCGGCGACGGGTCACTGAGCACGGCCCAGCAGCTTTTCGAACATGGCGTCCCCATCATTGGTGTGCCCAAGACGATTGATAATGACCTTGAGGCCACGCTCATGACGTTCGGTTTCGACTCGGCTGTCGCGTGCGCCACTGACGCGCTGGACCGCTTGCGCACGACGGCCCAAAGCCACGACCGGGTGATGGTGCTCGAAGTTATGGGCCGCTACACCGGCTGGATCGCGGTGACCGCCGGCATCTCGGGCGGCGGCGACGTGATCCTTATTCCGGAGATTCCCTTCCGCTACGACAGCCTGTGCGCCAAGGTGGCCGAGCGCGAGCGCGAGGGCAAACACTTCACCCTCGTCGTGGCGGCTGAAGGCGCCCGCGAGCATGGGAAGGACTATGTGACCGCCGGCAGCGCCGAGAAGAACCGGGAAGCGCGGCTGGGCGGCCTGGGAGCCGTGGTCGCCGCGGAAATCGGGAAACGCACCGGCAAGGAAACGCGCGTGTGCGTCCTGGGCCATTTGCAGCGGGGCGGAGCGCCGACGTCTTTCGACCGGCTGCTGTGCACGCGGTTTGGCGCGCGCGCCGTCCAAATGATTGCCGACCAGCAGTACGGCCACATGGTCGCCCTGCGCCCGCCCGACACGGTCGCGGTCAAGCTCTCCGAAGCCGTAGGCCGCCTCCGCTCGGTCCCGCCCAATGGCGACATCGTCCAAACCGCCCGGGCCCTGGGGATCAGCTTCGGGGACTGACAACCAGCTAGAAGCCAATAGTCTCCATCGGAGCATTAACTGGACGTTGGGTCTTGGATGTTGACCTGGCCGGGCCAGGCGGCCTCGCGCAGGGAGGAGGCACCGCAAGGCACGGATGGACTGGGCGAGCCGGACTCTTATTTCAGCCGAATTGCTTGTCGCCGAGGCGAGAAGCCGGAAGCCGCTTGCCTCAGCGCGAAGGGTTGGAAACATTATAATCTAGATGAGTCTGCTTATCGTCGTTTTGGGGCTAAGCCTGGCTTGGATGAGCCAGCAGGCGCAGGGAACACCGCTGCCGGAGGCGGGACCACGGAGCTTCAAGAGCGATGATGCCTTTCTGGACTATGTGGAGAGGCAGACCTTTCAGTATTTCTGGAACGAGGCCAACCCGCAGAATGGCTTGATCCGAGACCGTTCGAGGCAGGGTTCACCGTGCAGCATCGCCGCGGTGGGCTTCGGCCTGAGCGCGATCAACGTCGCAATCGAGCGAGGCTGGATTAAGCGGACCGATGGCGCCCAGCGTGTTTTGCGGACAATGCAAACCTTGTGGAGCCTGCCGGAGGGAGCCGCCCCTACGGGCTGCGCCGGCTACCACGGCTGGTATTATCATTTCCTGGATATGGATACCGGGCTGCGGGCGCCTGGCAGCGAGTTATCCTCGATGGATACCGCCCTGTTGATGATGGGGGTGATTGATTGCGGCCAGTTCTTCACAAATCCAACGAACCAGGTTGAGGGGCAGATACGGCAGCTTTCGGCGGCATTGTTTGATCGGATTGACTGGCGGTTCATGCTCCAGCCCCATGAGCCGGTAGTCAACATGGAGTGGAGCCCGGAGAGGGGTCACGGCCCGGCCCGGTGGGTAGGCTACAACGAGGGGCTGGGTCTCTATTTGCTGGGACTGGGCTGCGCCAGCAACACGCTGCCGGCGGATTTGTGGGACGGCTGGACCAGTGGTTACCAATGGCGGGATTGCTATGGCCAGGGCCTGGTTGCTCAGCCGCCGCTATTCACACATCAGTATTCGCATGTCTGGATTGATTTCCGGGGGATTGCCGATGCCTATATGAGGCGAAGGCGCAGCAGCTACTTCGAGAACTCGCGGCTGGCGACCCTGGCCCAACGCCACTACGGCATCCAGAATCCCTTGAAGTATCCCAATTACGGCACCAATGAGTGGGGCTTTACCGCTTGCGACGGGCCAGAGAGAACCATTGACGGCGTGTGGTACGCCGGCTACCGCGCACGGGGGGCGCCCGCCGGGTTCGACGATGGAACCATCGCGCCGACCGCCGCCGCCGGTTCGCTTCCCTTTGCGCCCGAGGTTTGCCTGGGCGCTTTGCGCCATCTTTATGATACCTACGGCGCCAGGCTATGGACGACTGAAGGATTTCGCGATGCCTATAACGTCCGCGCCCACTGGTTCGCCGAGGACCTGCTGGGGATAGACCAAGGACCAATTGTGCTAATGGTAGAGAATCACCGCACGGGTTCGACCTGGTCCCGGATGCTGGCCAGCCCGGTCATCCAGCGCGGCCTGGAACGCGCCGGCTTCACGGCACCGCCACCGGATCGCCTGGAGGCCAGGGCGTTGGGCACCAACCGGGTGGAACTTTCCTGGCAGGACAAATCGGCCTACGAAACCGGCTTTCAGGTTGAATGCTCCACCAACAATACGGACTTCACGCCTGTCGCAAAAGTGGCCGCCAACACCACCCGGGTGTCGCTCCAGGCAAGTCCGGGGAAGAAGCTCTTCTTCTGTGTGCGGACCTTGAGCGCGGCTGGGCTCTCGGGTTATCGCGAGACTGTGGCGTTCGGCCCTGCCTCACGGACCGGTCTGAACCAGTCTGGGAAGGCTGACCGGTAATTAAAGGCTGGCGCCACAACGTTCGCGGGCGCTGCGGGCCGGGGAAGGGCTCGCCCTCCGGGCAATCTGAGCCGGGGGTTGAAGCCGGGAAAAGGGAGGCATTGACTTGCGTCCCTCCACAGTGGTAGAAAGGGGGTAGTTGGGTGAATTGGCGGCGCCTGGGGCGGCGTCCGCGGCAGTGCAACGACAGTTAATGATTCACAATACGATTCTCAGCGCCGCAGCGTGCGTTATCGCCTTGGCGGCCTCGTCTCTTTCCATCCGCGCGGAGCTAAAGCCCGAAGACATCTACTCCGCCGTGTCGCCGTCCGTTATCTCGCTCGACGTCGAGAACGCTGCCGGCCGGCGCTTCGTCGGGAGCGGCTTCCTGGCCCTGGGGAATGGCCTGGCGGTCACCGCGTGGCACGTGGTTTACGACGCGCGGCGGGTCGAGGCGCGTTTCGCAGACGGCCAACGTGTGAAGGTGCTTGGCGTTGTGGACAAGAACGAAGCGCTTGACCTGGCGCTGATCAAACTCGACACAGATCGCCGCCCCAGGCTCAAGCTGAAGGCCGCAACGCCAAGAATCGGGTCGCGGGTATATATCATCGGCTCGCCCAGGGGCTATGATTTCAGCATTGGGGAGGGGCTCATCAGTCAGATTCGCACGGTGGATGGCGTGCGCTACTATCAGCTTTCCTGCCCTATTTCCCCGGGCGATAGCGGCGGGCCGGTCCTGAACGCCCAAGGCGAGGCGATTGGGGTAGTGTCGTGGCGCAAGGCCGATGCGGAGAGCGTGGGTTTCGCGATTCCCGGGCCGGCGGTGGTTCAGATGGACCCCTCGCTCCCGGTAGTGGCCTGGGCCGAAGGCGCCCCCGCGGCGCCGCCCTCCGGCAAGCCATCCGGACCCGGGCCAATGGTTCGCGCCCACTCGCCGGCGGAGGCTCAGGGTTTGCCTGGTTCCTACCCGGACTTCGTCCAGTTCCTCTCCGGGCACGCAGGCCAGCGGGTCAGCGTTGTCGTCCAGGGCCCGCGCGGGAAGGAGAGCCGGTTTGACTTTGAAGTACCGAAAGAAGCGGTGAAGACGAAGGCGACGGCCAAGTGACAGAGCCGCCTCGCTGCGGGTAAAAGGGTTGGGATACGCCGTTGCGGCTATGTGATCAGGCGGCGCACGCCGCCTTTCGAGCCGCGATAAGCGGGCGGTTACCCGCCCGCCTATGCTGCCTCACGTTATTACTTCTCGATAGTGAGGTGGTTCTCGACCCGCTCAACTCCAGGCAATGCCTTGATTTGTTGCTCCATCAACTGCTTCTGCGACTCGTTGGGCACGTTGCCGCTGAGCGTGACAACCCCCTTGGTGATCTTCACCTGGACATCGCCCTGCCGGCTTCCCTGGTCCTGACGAACCAGGCTATTGATCCTGGTCATGAGGGCCTGCTCCGAAGACGCGGACGGCGTGCTCATCGTGCCTGGCGTGGAGGAACCAGGTTGCTGCTCGAGCCCGGTCGCGCCTTTGGTCTGCGACGCTGGATTCCGAACCTGCTGGCGCCCTTCGTTCATGCCAGACATTTCCTGGCGTTCGAACCGTGACCCGGCGATGGTGGAAGGTTGGCCATAATACTGGTCAACACCCTTCTCCCAATCCTGGCCGGTAAACGCCAGCCACCCGCCGGTCGGCGTAGAGGTTGCCGCGTCGAATTGAGCCTTGGTGGCGTTCAGGGTGAGTTCCTTCGTCTCGCCGGAATAGCTGAGGTCGGTCAGCGGAACCGCGACCCGGTTCCCCCCGATGCCGAAGGTCCCACCGTGCTCGACGATGGCGAAAGGCGCGGAGTGCCTCCGGAGATTGATAACCACATCCTTCACCGTGCCCACGCGCTCGCCTGTTTCGCTCTGAACTGACATGCCAATGAGGGCGCTGGCCTTGAGGTTCGACGCCCCGGTCCCGGCGTAGCCCGGCCGGTTTGCTTGAGAACGCCAGCCCGGCTGGGCGGCTTGGTACTGTCCCGACTGTTTCGATTGACTTGATTGGGACTGGCTCGGTTGCCCTGACGGGGTGTTACTCCCCTCCCCGGTATTCCGGGCCATCAAATTCGTGGTCGCCAAGGCAAGACCCCCGGCCACCAACGCGATGATCATGTTCTTATTTCGCATAATGATCCTTTGTTATATTGGTTACGCGCGGAGCATCCGCGCCTCGACCGTCTTGATCGGTGTGACACTAGTAGCCAAGGCCATGCCATCCTTAAACCCGGCTTAATGAGCCTCGAACCCGCCGGTTTGAGCGCTTCCGCCCGCCTGCTCACTGCGGGGCACATTGCATTTTACGAGCCGGCGCGCAGGGATTCATGCAAAATGCCAGAGGCGAGGGGGGAGTTTTGAAGCCCGAAGAAATGGGGGTGCCGCATCCTGCCAAATTCGTTCACGCCGCGTCATCGCCACCTTTGAGGACGAGGTAGAACGTCGTCCCCTCGACCGGGTGCGCTGTTCACGCCGATCCGGCCGCCGTGGGCCAGGGTGATCTCGCGGGCGATGGACAACCCCAGCCCCGCGCCGCTTTTGACCTGGCCCGGCACACGGAAGAAGCGATCGAAGATCCGCGCCTGGTATTCGTGCGGGATGCCCGGACCTTCGTCGGTGACGCTGAACAGAACGCTGCTGTCCTCGCCGCGGGCGGCGCGCAGACGGATTTCTCCGCCCGCCGGGGAGTGCTTGATGGCGTTGGTGACGAGGTTGGTGAAAGCATAGCCGATCCGCTGGCGGTCCACCAGGACCGGGGGCAGGTCCGGCTCGACCGCGCTACTGAATCTCAGTCGTTTGGCGGCGGCCTTGTCGGCAGTTTCATCCACCACGGCCTGCAACAGTTCGGCGGGTGCGACCTTTTCCCGGTGCAATTCGGCGCCGCCCGCCTCGAGCCGGGCGAGGTCCAGCAGGTCGTTGAGGATGCGCAACAGCCGTTCGGTGTCGGTGCGGGCGGTTTCCAGCAGGTCCTGCTGCTTCGGGGTGAGCGCGCCAAGGGTCTTTTCGAGCAGGATGTGCAGGACCATGCGGACGCTGGTGAGCGGGGTTTTCAATTCGTGGCTGACCGTGCCGACCAGGTGCGTCTTGGCCGCGTCCAGGAGCCGGAAGCGGGTGACATCGTATAACACCACCGCGACGCCGAACAGCACGTCCTCCTTGTTCCGCATCGTCAGGATGCGCGGTAGAAAGAACCGCTCCGCGCCGTTGAGGCGGTAAGAGAGCACGGCGTCGAAGCTGTGCGGGAGAAAGTTTTCGCCCTTGGCGAGCGTCTGTTGGGCGATCGCGCGCAAGCGCGGCGGCAACTGGTTGGTGACCTGGAGGGCAGCGGCCATCTCTGCCGCAGCAGGATTCATCAGCTCGATTTGGCCTTCCTTGTTCAACACGAAAATCGGGTCTGGGAACGACGCCAGCGTGGTTTCCATCGTGCGATGGAGCCGGACGATTTCTGCCGAAGCGCTTTGGCGATATTCCTGGAGCTGGGCGGCCATCTTGTTGAAGGCGAGCGCCAATTCGCCCAGTTCGTCGCGCGAGAGGACAGGCACAGGTTGCGTCAGATTGCCTTCACCGAGTTCGCGAGTGGCGCGGGTGACCAATTGAATCGGCTGCAGGACCGACCGGCTGAGCTGATAACAGGCGTAGGCCGAGATGACCAGGGCGATGACCATGCCGATCACCATCAGGCGCGTCACCTGCCGAGTCGTCTTGTGGACGTTCCCCCGGGTGGCCAGGATCGCCTCTTGGTTCAGCTTGAGGACTCTTTCCAACATGCCTTTGAGGTCGAGCAGAGCCGGAACGATGTCCCGGTCGTACACTCGGTGCTTGGCGGTGGCGGTACGGGCCGAATCGAGGGCGGCCACCGCCTGGGTGAGGGCCTGGTATCGGGCCGCCAGCCGCCCGTTCAGCTCGCGCTCGCCCGGAAGCGACCTGCTCTTGAGCTGCAGAGCGAGGTTCGCTTCAAATTGCTTTTGAGCTTCGGCGAGGGCCGGGGTCCGTTGGGTCGTCGCGGTGGCGGTGCCGGCCCAGGCCTCCCGGTCAATCCCCGCCAGCGCCAGGTCCATCTGTTGCGCTGCCACAACGCTGCGATAATGTTCCGAGACGCTGGTATCCACGCTCGCCGCCAGGCGCGAAAAGAGCACGATGGCATAAACGCCGGTGACCAGCAGTATCACCACAAACGGCAGCAGGTTCAGAAACAGACGCGTCCGCAGCATAGGGGCGCTTCATTGGGCCAGTTTCTTCCGCTTGCGATACAGCGTCGCCGGGTCAATGCCCAGGATCTGGGCCGCTTCCTCCATCGTGGCGGCCTGCTGAATCACGCGGGCGATGTGCTCGCCTTCCAGTCGCTCGAGGGAAACCCTGGCACCGATCTGGACACCCTGCGGTTGCGCGAACTGAGCGGGCTGGGCAAACTTCTCCGGCAAATCCGCCAGGCCGATTTCCTCGCCGCCAGCAAGGATAACCGCGCGTTCAACCACATTGCGCAATTCGCGCAGATTGCCCGGCCAGGAATAGCGCGCCAACGCTTGTTCGGCCTCCGCGGAAAAACCTTTGAGCCCCTTGCCGCATTGCCGCGCGAAGAAGCGCAGGTAGCTCAGCGCGATGTTCGGCAGGTCTCGGGGCCGCTCGCGCAACGAGGGCACGCGAATCGAGACAACGTTCAGGCGATAGAACAGGTCCTCACGGAACCGGCCCTCCTGGACGGCCTTCTCCAAATCGCGATTGGTCGCCGAGATAACCCGGACATTAGCCCGGCGGGTTTTGGATTCGCCCACGCGCTCGTATTCCTTTTCCTGCAGCAACCGGAGCAGCTTCGGCTGAACTTCAAGCGGCAGCTCGCCGATCTCATCCAGAAAGAGCGTGCCGCAGTCCGCCAGCGCGACCTTGCCCTGGGTGTCACCGACCGCGCCGGTAAAGGCGCCCTTCACATGGCCAAAGAGTTCGCTCTCGAGCAATTCGCGCGACAGGCTCGGGCAGTTGACGGTGACAAAGGCGTGGTCGTGCTGCGGGCTGTTGGCGTGGAGGGCACGCGCCAGCACAGTCTTGCCAGTGCCGCTCTCGCCGAGCAAAAGGATGGTCGCGGGCGTCGCGGCGGCCTTGGAAGCCAGGTCGAACACCTTTTGCATCGCCGGTTCCGAGGAAGTCAACTCCGTGGCGGGAGTGTCGGCGGAGAGGCGCGATTCAAGATCGGCTACCCGCTCTCGAAGTCTGCGCGCTTCCAACACGCGATTCAGCACCCGCCGGATTTGCTCCGGCGTAAAGGGCTTCGGAATATAGTCCGCCGCGCCCCGGCGCATAGCTTCGACAGCGGTCTCGATGGAAGCATAGGCCGTGAAAACGACCACTTCGAGCCGCGGGTCCAGCTTCAACATCTCGGGCAGCAGATCCAAACCGCTCTCGCCGTCCAGTTTCAAATCCAGGAAGGCCAGGTCGAAGCGGTTCCCTTCGAGTTGCTTCAATGCGGCCGCGCGGCTTTCCGCGCCCACCGCTTCGTGGCCCAGCCCCTCGAGCACGACCGCGGTGGTTCGGCGGATGCTTTCCTCGTCGTCAATTATGAGCAGACGCATTGAACGTTGAGTGCTCCTGGGCTGCATTGCAGCCAAGATAGCCGAAATGCGACCCGGAAGCTAGGCCGGTTACGGCGCAACGCTCCCGGCCGGGATGTTCAAGCTCCGCTGGGATGTTCTCCATAGTGTTCCTCTCGGTTGCCCTTCCGCGGGAACCTGTGCTTCGAAGCTCGCCTCCAATTGAAGGCCATGGATGCCAGGAACAGGGCCAGGAACAACGCAAAGACCGCCTCAGCCACGTAAGCGCCGGGTCCGGCGATTCCGGTGAAGCCGAGCAAGCCTGCCAAAACGGCAATGATTAAGAACGCCAAGGGCCAGCTTAACATAACGAATCTTCTTGGAGGGTTGGCGACGCGTGCGCACTTCCACCGCGAACGGCGCGTCCACAGACCATTTTGTTCCGCTGCAGGGAAATCACTGAAGTAAGAGGGGGGTTCTCCTCACGCTCCGTCGTGACACCATTGCTCAGATCCGAACCTGAAGTCGCGTAAGTCGTAGGCGTGAAGCCAGTTGCGTTGACCGCTTGGAGGAAACTCCTCAACTTCAGGCTGTTCCAGGATCGTTCGCCATAGTAAAGGGGCATCCGTCGCGATCTTGCAGCGGTCTGAACATCGCGGCTGGTCACTTCTCAAGCAGCCAAACCGCAACGAGTTATGCACGCGCTGGCCCCTCCCGCCGGAGCCCGAAGTAGCCCTGCGCGACCTCCCAGATGCCGTTGCGCCTCATCCCGGCGGCGCACATCAGCGGGAATTGTGGCCCGTCTGACACAGAATCTCGCGCTTGAGAGGGATTCGCCCAAATTGTCACGATAATTCTCTCCCAGATTATCGTGCAGCGGAACAACCATTTGACTGTAGGAACCTTCATGTCGCTTGTGTCGAATCTATTCATGTTGCTTCATTCTCCTTCCTGTGTGAGGCGGGCGGGGTTGCCTGCGTCGGTTCTCCCGGGCGCTGCCGGCGCCCACCCCGAGAGCGCCCAGAAGCACAGCCGCTAACAACTTCGGACTCGCTTTCACAAAAGCCTTTCATTGAGTCACGTGCTATCCAGCTTAAAGGAAGCCAAGCAGGACCAATGGAACTGTAACCTGCTGAGTCACGGCTATTTGCGGCTGTGAACCTCGGTTGTCCAGAGGGCCTTGGCGGTGGCCTCCTCGCAATTTGCAAGGTTCCACTCGGGATGGCCCATGCATTTTGCGGCTTCCGCACACAACCGATTGGCTTCGCCGAACAGAGTTCTTTGCTGTCTTCTGCAGCCGTGCTACCCTTGGCCACACGCTGATACCCCCGCAACACCTCCGTCCCCCCTCGATCACCGCGCCATCGCCACACCGGACACTCCCCGTAGCACCTCTGATCGGCGATTGAATCGGGAGTGCCGCACAGCCCCGCTGCCGGCCTGGCTCAGGCCAACCGCAAGCCCGGGACTGGCCAAGAGGTAGGCAACCGGTAGCCAACTGGTAAGCAACCGGTCCGATGTGGTTCCGATCCACATCGGACCGGTTGCTTACCAGTTGGCTACCGGTTGGCCAGTAATACGCCTGGAGGGTGCTTCGGGGCGGCCTGGGGGTAGTCGGGAGCGAATTTGGCTCAGGCTCGGGAATCGCGGGGCTACCGGCTCAGTGGCTTGGAAGCTACGAGGGCGCCCTCGCACCTGTCCTCAGCGGCCGTTGAAAAGCCCGTGCTTTTGCTGAACCTGCTCCCTCCCCTTGGGGAGAGGGTGAGGGGGAACGGGGGGCGGACGGACGAGCGGGCGTTATGGAGAACCAGCTTGGCGTGTATAGAAATTGAGACGCGTCCCCGCCCGGATATTTGCAGTTGCGGCGACCCGCGCCCCTCTGTTCCCATGGGCCGTGCTTAACGCGCGGTCGTTCTTCAGGTATTGGCTGCCGGTGCTGGTCTGGATGGCGGTTATCTTCTCCGCCTCCACTGACCGGCTCTCTTTCCAGCATTCCTCACGCATGGTCGCCCCGCTCGTGCACTGGCTCTGGCCGCATATCTCGGCGGAGGCACTCCACAACATTGTCCTGGCCGTTCGCAAATGCGGTCACCTGACGGAATACGCCATATTGGCCTTGCTGCTCTGGCGGGCCTGGCGCAGGTCGCCCGGCTCGGAATCTCCACCCTGGCGCTGGTCACAGGCTGCCCTGGTGCTGGTGGTGGTGGCGCTTTACGCCGCCAGCGATGAATTCCACCAGGCCTTCGTCCCATCCCGCGAGGGCTCCCTGTGGGACGTCTCGCTCGATACGTGCGGGGCCGCTCTGGCGTTGGTGTGCTTGTGGGGGATCGGGCGGTTGCGGAAAAGGCGGGCCTGATTACCAAGCGTGCCCGGTTTGATAGTCGGTTCGGTGGGACTCGAGGCGCGCTTCAGTTGGATGGAGCTCCGACTTAATCGCTTTTTCTATCGCCGGGCGACGGGGTCACCTGTTAATCTCTCGCCATTCGATGAAACGACCACTCGTGCCAGTGGCGTTGGTCTATGTCGGTGGAATCCTGGTCGCTTGCCTCATCCCGGTTCCGCCGCTGCTTCTGTTGATCGTCTCCCTCAGCCTGGCGGCGTTGACCCTGGCTTGGCCACGCGGACGGCTGATCGGGCTGGGGGCCTTGATCTTCCTGACGGGCTGGACCAATCATACGCTTCGCACGGCCATCCTTTCACCGCACGACCTGCGCCGGGTGCTGGGCGAAGAGCCTGAAATCCTCACGGTGCGGGGCAAACTGCGCGAGACGCCCACCCAGCGCGTCTATGAGCGCAACCAGGAGGAGTCGTGGCGCACGATGGCGCGGATTGAGGTGACGGCCCTGCGCCGCAAGCACCAGCCCTGGCAGCCGGTGGCTGGCCGGCTAGGCGGTGACCACACAGGGCCTGCTTTCCACGAACTTCTTCGTCGGGCAGGCGGTAGAGATCACAGGCGTCGTCGCGCGGCCAAGGGTGGCGACTGCCGAAGGCATGTTTGATTACCGGGCCTACCTCAAGCAGCAAGGAATATTCTACCAGTTGCAGGCCTCCTCCGAGAAGGACTGGCGAGTGGTGTCTCCACCGTCAAAGCCGCCGGTGGCTGACCGGTTTCGGGAATGGGGCCGCCAGGCGCTGGCGCTCGGCCTGCCCTTCGAGGACGAATCGCTGCGCCTGGAATGGGCGCTCACGCTGGGCTGGAAGACCGCCCTCACGGAGGAGGTCTCCGAGCCCTTTGTTCAGGCTGCCACGTATCACATATTCGCCGTGGACGGGCTGCGCATGGCGATCATCTTCGGCATCTTCTTCTATTTGTTCCGCGCGGTGGGCATCCCCCGAGAGGTGTGCGGGCTGGTGCTCCTGCCGCTGATATGGTTCTACACCGGGCTGACCGGTTGGCCGGCCTCGGCGATTCGCGCCACGGTCATGCTGAGCGTGGTAATCGTCGGCTGGGTCCTGCGCCGCCCAAGCGACTTGATCAACTCGCTCTTTACCGCGGCACTCATCATCCTGGTCTGGGAGCCGCGGCAGCTCTTCCAGGCCGGCTTCCAGCTCTCCTTCTTCGTCGTCCTTTGCATCATTCTAATCCTCCCCGCCTTGCGCGAGTGGGGACGCCGCCTGACCGCGCCCGATCCCTTGCTGCCCGAGGAATTGCGCCCGCGCTGGCGGCGTATGCTGACAGGTCCGGCAGAGTATGTTGGAGACCTTTCGCTCACCTCCTTCGCGGCCTGGATCGGCTCCCTGCCGCTGGTGGCCTATTACTTTAACATCGTGACGCCCGTGAGCACCCCGGCCAATGTGCTCGCCGTGCCCGCTTGCGCATTAGTGCTGATCAGCAACCTCGCCAGCCTGCTGTTGGCCGGCTGGTTTCCCGCCGCCGCCGGACTGTTCAACCATGCCGGCTGGTTCCTGATGGAATGCATCCGCGTGAGCAGCCGGTGGTTCGCCCAATGGCCGGGCGCTTACTTCTACGTCCCGGCGCCAAGCCCCTACACGACAGGGTTGTATTATGCGATTCTGCTGGCAGTTCTGACCGGCTGGCTTTTCCAACCCAAATGGCGCGTCTGGAAAACCTCCGCCTTGGCGCTTGGGCTGTGCCTCTGGGCCTGGCAATACTGGGAGTCGTGCACTCTCACCCGCCTGACCGTGCTGCCGGTCAATGGCGGCATGGCGATCCATTTCGATGCGCCGGGCGGCGCGAACGACCTGCTGATAGACTGCGGGGCCACCAATTCTGTGCAATCCGTTACGAAACCCTTCCTTCGCGCTCGAGGCGTCAATGGCCTCCCTGCCCTGGTCCTCACTCACGGCGATTTGCGCCACATCGGCGGTGCGGAGGTGGTCGCCAATCTCTTCAAAGTCGGGAAACTATGTGTGAGCCCCGTCCGGTTCCGTTCGCCCGTCTATCGGCGCATCCTCAAGGACTACGCGGCCGCGCCTGACAGGCTTCGCACCGTGAGCCGCAATGACCGCGTCGGTTGCTGGACGGTGCTCCATCCGGAAGGCGACGACCGCTTCTCGCAGGCCGACGATGGACCTTTGGTGTTGTCCGCCGTGATCGGCGGGCAGAAGGTTCTGCTGCTTTCGGACCTGGGCCGCCCCGGGCAGGAAGCGCTGCTGGAGCGGACGCCTGACTTGCACGCCGATATTGTGGTGACCGGCCTGCCAGTGAAACCGGAAGCTCTCAGCGATACCCTCCTCGACGCCATCCAGCCGCGCCTCATCATTGTGGCCGATTCGGAGTTCCCTTCCAATGAGCGGGCGAGCCCAAAACTCCACGAGCGCCTTGCCCGGCGAAAGATTCCGGTCATCTATACGCGGACCGCGGGAACGGCCACCATTGAGTGGCACAGCCCGGATTGGGAACTGCGGACCATGAGCGGCATCAGGATGTCCAGCCGGAAGCTGAGCATCCTGCCTGAGCCGTTGCCCCACAATCCGGTCGAAGATGCCAAGCCCCTATAGTTCACTGTGCGCTGGAGCCCGCCAACCGTCTCCAGGGTCCGGGGCCGCGTTCATATCTCCGGGTCGCGGCGACGCGGAACTCGGAAAGCAGGTTGTGCCGCGCCCAGGCGCCAAAGCCGATGTCCGCGGCCAAGCCCGCGCCAACCCAGGCGCCCAGGAATACCTTCAACACTGAATCACCCTCCCCGTTGGGCCAAAAGAGCGTCAGGAACAGGACGCCCAGCGCCAGCGCCACCCAGGGCAGAAGGAGGATGCGGGCGAGGCTTCCGGCGGCGGCGCGCGTGGGGTTCTTTGCGGTGAGAGCCTGCCACATTCCCACCCAGTAGAGCGCGGCCAAATCGGCGGCCAGCATCACCATGCCCGCAGTCCAGAACAGAACCCATAAGGAGCGGTCGCCCGGGCTTTCCTGCAGCGTCGGGTCCGTCGAGCCCGCCATTGTGAAAAGGAAGCACACTGCGAGAACAACCATGAGTGGCCCCAGGAATTGGCGTTTCAACGCCAGCAATTGGCCGTGCAGAATGTCCCCCACCGTTAGCGGCGTGGCCAGCAGCAGCTCCAGCGCTCCCTGCCTGCGGTCATCGGCCAGTTGACGCCCGGCTTCCAGGCCGAACCAGACCTTAAGCAGCAGGTTCAACAGCAATCCGGTCAGGACGTACATGCCCTCGTTCAGCCAATCGCGATGCCACTTGGCCAACCCCCAGACCCACCCGCACGCCACCAGGCCAAGCACCGTCCAAAGATAGGCCGGCCTTAATCGTGCTCGTGCGGCCAGCCAGTAATAGGCGCTACGTTCCAGTAGCCGTGTTCGAAACTCTCCTCGTTCAGACGGGTTGCCGTAAGTCCAGCCATGCCAGCGTTCGCGCCACCGCACCATGCGCGCGCCGGCGGGCCGATCCTGCCAGGTCCGTCGTGCCACCACCCCCGCCAGCAGCAGCGACATCCAACCCAGCCCATGTATGGTCCCCACCGACCACCAGAACAGGTCCGGGCGGGCACTGTAATACACGTCGAGCGCCCGGAAATAGCTGAACGCCGGGCTCGCCATCAGCCAGCTCCAACCCGCATGTGGCCGGCCTGAACTGAGTCCCCGCCATTCTCCCAACGCCGGCAGGAGGGCGGCAAAGAAGAGAAGGAGCAGGAGGGTCGCAGCCATCGCCTTGCGGGACGAGCGGCTAATGGCCGAAACACACATGCCAAGGGTCAGTGAAAAGAACAGGGTGTTGACCACCACCAGGGCCATACGCCCAAATTCACCAAGTGTCACCCCTCCCAACAGCAGCGGCAGGGCCAGAACCGGAACCAGCGCTAACACGGCGTAAAAGCCGTTCAGGGAAGTGGCCGCCAGCTTGCCGAGCACAACATCGTATCCCTTCAGGTCGGTCAGAAACAGAAGACCCAGGGTGCCCTCACGCTTTTCTTCGCTCAAACAGTCGGCGGTGAACCAGACTCCGCTCACAAGGCAGAACAGCACCGCGCTACCGGTCAGTATCCCGAATAAGCCTCGCGCGATTTCGTGTGCCGGCGGCTCAGAGGTACATGAGAAAATACCAGGTGCCGACGACAATGATTGTCAGCGCCGCAGCCCAACGCACCCAATAGGTGCCGGGCCGCCGCGCGGCGATGCGCAGTTCCCGGGCAACAATCGGCAAGAAGATCATCGTCGCACGTCAGGAAATCGCAGTCCGGTCCAGAGGAAAAGCCCGTTTCTTGAGCCGGCGATAGAGCAGGTTCCAGCACCAAACGGCCAGAAGGGCTTGGCAGATCGCCCCCGCCACGGACGGGTGCATCTCCCATGAGACGTCCACATTGGGGTCGCCATATCCGCTCCAAACCCACACCGCCTTGAGCACCTCCGGCAGAATCAGCGGCAGCAAGAATCCCACGGCGGCTGTCCATAAGAAGGCGGCAAGGAAATTGCGGCAGCGCAGGGAAAAGTAGAGCCCTAATATCGGCGTCGTCACAAAGGTGACCATGAAGAACAGGAAGGCCCCGGCGTCTCCGCCATGGGGCACGAACGTTGAACAGTACGCCCACACCGCCAGCAGCAGAATTGCCGCCGGGAAGAACTGAGTCCACAACCCACCCAATCGCCCGGCGATGATCTGATTCTCGCCCAGTGGCGAAACCAGCAGCAGTTCCAGCACGCCGTTTTCCCGTTCACGGCGGAAGCTGCCGGCGGCGCTCAGCGCCATGCTACCGGCCAGCAGAAAAGCCAGCATCACATGCAGCCCATTAGCACCCTCAAAGAAGTGGTGGTCAGTCAATACCATGCTATAGATCGAGACCAGGACGGCGAACCAGCCCCAGGTCACCAGCCGCCCGCTCCAGGTGCGCTGTTCCAGCCAGCCGACGGGATTACGTTCCAGCCTCCGCCGCATCCAGCGTCGGAGCAGCGACACCCACAAGACCGGGGTGCAGAATGTCCGTTCCAGCCAGACCTGTTGCCGGGACGGAGGTCCCTCCTGCCACGAGCGGCGGGTCTTGGCGCCGGCGACCAGCAGGGCAGCGAGGAGCGCGAGCAGGGAGAAGCCGGACGTTTCCCCGAGAGTCCAGAACATTTGCCGCAAGCCGGCCCAGCGGATGATAGCAGACCAGTTCCCCCCGGCATTGGTCAGGAACATGAAACCCGCACCCACCGCGAACTCGTTCCAGTGCGTGGGGTAGCGCGTGCGTGCCGGGGGTGTGTAACTTAGAAACAGAAGCCAGCCGGTGCCGAGCCAAAGCACCAGCAGGAAGAAGCACGCCAGGATGGCGGCCAACAGCAGGGCTCGCAGCCAGGCCTTGCTCCAGGCCGAGGCCAACAGACCAGCCGCCAGCGCCCAACACATCGCGCTGGCGTTGATCAGGACCGACAACAAGGCGTCAGTCCAGGTGACTCCGCCCAGCAGGAATGGAATCGTCAACACCGGCAGCACCGCCAGCCATAACGTGAAAGCCCGCAATCCGTGCGCCAGGCCCTTGGCGACCACTACGTCAGTCCCTTTCAGTGGCGTCAGAAAGAGCAGCCCCAAGGTTCCTTCGCGCCGTTCCCGGCTGATACAATCCGCCGTCAACATCGGCACCAGCACCCAAATCGCACCCAGGAGCGTGCAATGGAGGGCCGAAAACAGCAGGCGCCCCATGGCGGGGTCGAACCCGAAGTGCATCCCGAAGAGCACGCTCGCCAGCAAGAGGGCCGCCGCCCCCAGCACCCGCAGATAATAGGTGAACGGTTGCCGCGCCGAGGCGCGCAGCTCACGGACGATGACGGGAAGGACTGTCATGCGTTTTGTGCTGCTATGCTCGAAGGCTCAGCCGCCAGGAACCGCTTCCAGTCTGCAGGCGTCTGTGTCTCAGTCACCCAGTAGCGCAGCCCCTGACCAAGCCCGGCGCGGGCCTTGGCGGCAAAGACCAGGTCATTGATTATGCCGGCGAGGAACCAAAGCCCAAAGATCAGCCCCAGTTCGCCTTCCGAAGGACTAACCGCGCGGCTCACGTTGAGGAATACCCATAAGAAGGCCGCCGCCCAGGGTGCCAGCATCACCCGCGCCAGCGTACCGAGCACCGCCCGCTGATGCTTGCGCGCGCGCAACGCCATCCACGTCCCCACTGTCTGGAGCGCCTTGAAATCAACGAAGAGCACTAGAACGCCTCCCAGGAAGAGTTCCAGGAACAGGGCCTGGTCGTCGGGGTTCATAGACAGTTGTTTGGCACAAAGGAGCACCACCAGACACATGCAAACATTGACGAGCAATAGGACTACCTTCAGGCCCCGAGAACTGTACTTGCAGCGCCCGTCTCTGACCGAAGAGGATCTGGTCTTCTCCCAGCGGCGTCACGAGCAGCAACTCCAGCGCGCCACTTCGCCGGTCCTCGATCAACTGCCGCGTCGCTTCCACGGCGACCAGGTACTTGGCGACCTGGTGGAGCGCGTAGGCGGTAAACAGGCACACTATAAACGGCAGCTTGCTGTCCCGGCTGACCATGCTCGCCAGCAGGAAACCAAACCAGAACAGAACAAGCAGTCCCAGCAGGGCCCCGGAGACGATGTCGGAGGGCCTGAAACGGCTGGCAAGCCACAGGTATGGATTGGCATCCCAGGGGTGGTGAGGGTGCGCGGTTAGCTGGAAGGAGCAGGCAGGGCCGCTGATTTTAGGTTTGTGCTTCCCTCCACAAGCGCCCCTGCCGCCTCTCGCCTTTTCCTCCCGGGCCTGCGGCAGCAGCACAGCCGCCAGGACCAGCAGACCCACGCCGAGGCCGGAGACAGTCTGGAGCGAGCACCAAAACTGGTGCGGGCCGCTACTGGTGCGGTAATTTGAATCTAACGCAGCACCGAACGTGCTGGGGGGACTGGGCCACAAGATCGCCGTGGGTGGGCTGGTGCGCAGGAACGCATCACCCGCCCACCACAATGCCGGAAGCGCCCCGGCCAGCAGGAGCATGCCCAGGAACGTGCCGGCCATCGCCTCGCGCGCCTCGCGCACGACTGCTGAAGCAAACATTCCCATTCCCAAAGAGAGCAGCAACGTTGCCACGAGGGCCAAGACCACCCGCCAGACCTCCCCCACCGTGACTCCGCCCATCAGCAGCGGCAAAGCCAGTACCGGGAACATCGCCAACAGCCCATAGACCGAATGCACCGAGGTCGCTATGAGTTTGCCCAGCACCACGTCATAACCCCGCAGATCCGTCAAAAACAGCAGCCCCAGCGTCCCTTCCCGCTTCTCCTCGCTCAGGCAGTCCGCAGTCAGGAAGATGCCGGCCAGCAAGCAGAACCCCAGTGCGAGGACCCCGAGGGCGATGAAGATGCTCTTGCTCATTTCTGCCGTGGACGCCCTGCGGTTGGCCGTCAGCAGCAGCAGCAAAACCATCAACGTCCCCAGCGCGGCCAGCCACCGCGTCCAATAAGTGCCCCGTCGCCGCGCCGCCACTCGCAGCTCGCGTTCCACGATGGGCAAAAAAGTCATGCGAAGGGTAATTGGCTATTGGGCATCGGCTATTGGCTATCTGCAATCGGCTAATGGCTATCAGGACCTGCCAGCGCCACCCAGGCTTGGTGACGATGCCCCCATCGCCGGTCACCCGCCACCACGTCCCCTACTGCGTTTCCCCGCGCGTCACGCGCATGAAAACCTCTTCCAGTCCAATCTCGTCTTCGCGCAACTCGATGATTTTGGCACCACCATGCACCAGGATGTCGGCCACGACGCTGTGCTCGATGTCGGCACCAGCGAGCGTCACCTTGATCTCGCCATCCGTGGCGGCCACCTCCGCAATCTCCTTGCGCGCCTTGAGGAGGTCCATGGCCTGGGTTTGATCGCTGGAAACACGGACCCAGACGACCCGGGCTTGCGACACCTGATCGCGCACACCTTGCACCGGGCCGCTATAGATCAATCGGCCCTTTTCGATGATACCGACCCGGTTGCACAAGCTCTGCAACTCACTCAGGATATGCGAGGAGATGATGATAGTCTTGCCCAGGCGCTGAAGCTCTTGCAGGACGGCCATCATTTCAATGCGCGCGCGCGGGTCCAAGCCGCTGGCGGGTTCGTCCAGCAACAGCAGTTGCGGGTCATGGATCAACACCCGCGCCAGGCCCAGCCGCTGCTGCATGCCCCGGCTCAGCGCGCCGATCAGCGCCCCTTTCTTCTCGGTCAGCCCCACCAGTTCCAACACGTCGTTCACCGTCTTCTCGCGCTGAGCCGTCGGAATCTTGTAGCACGCGCCGAAGAAGTCCAGGTACTCGGTCACCTCCATGTCCTTATACACGCCAAAGAAATCGGGCATGTAACCAATGACATGCCGCACGGCGTCCGCCTCGCGCACTACGTCCCGGCCAAGAATCTGCGCCGTGCCTGCGGAGGGCGCCAGGAAGGTCGCCAGGATGCGGAGCGTGGTGGTCTTACCGGCGCCGTTAGAGCCGATGAAACCGAACAGGTCGCCCTTGTTCACTGTGAGGTCCAGTTTGATACACCGCCGCGATGCTGCCATACATGCGCGTCAGGCCGAACGTTTGAACGGCGGGGATGGGGGGTTCGTTCATAGATTAGTCTGCACTGAAGACTCTAGACTTTGGACTCTCGACCGGCGCAGCCACGCGCCACAGCGTATTCTTATGGCTGCGGCGAGGGGTGAACTGCCGCAAGCGTTTTCACGGGGGAGTAGTTGCTGGCCCAGGCCAGCAGCACAGCGTCCCCGTGCTCGACGACGGAGGACAAATCCAATCCGGGCGGCTCGATGAAATGCCGCATCGAACCCTCCGCCGCGGCCAGGTGCGATAGAAAAGAGGCGGCGATGCTGGCATTGCTGAGGTCGTCAATTCGCCCGCTCGTATTACCGCCAAAGGTGCTCCGCCGCGCTTGCACCGCTCTCTGGAACATGCCGCCGTAGCGGAGGACGAAATCGTCGAGGGAAACGGCCTGCACCTTGGAGACGGTAAAGGTCTTGGTCGCGCGCGCCGGCAGCTCTCCCAGCGTCATGATGTAATCGTCTATGACAATGTGGGCGTCGGACAGGGCCTGCTCCGTCTCGTTCTGGACCTTCACCTGCCATTGCCCGCCCTGGGGAACTACAGTCACGCTCAGCGGCACTGGCGCGGGTTGCCACCAGTCGCTGACCAGAAGCTGACTGGTCCAGACCGGCACGAAGATGTCCGCTTTGAAAGACCCATCGCCCTCTTGCAGGAAAGTCGCCTTTTCGCCGGGTTGCACCCCGCTATAGGGAGCAAATTCGCTTCGCAACGTCGCATACTCCTGCCGGCTTTCCAGGGTATAGCGCTGGTTGGCGGGCGAATAGACCGACGCGTAGGTCTGTCCGTGCAGTTCCGCCTGGTCGCCGTTGAGCAATACATCCACCAGGTGCAACTCGTTCCATTCAGACTCCCCGGCGCGCAGCTTGTAGCCAATGAAATAGATCAGCAGGGAGAAAAGGACTACGTAGCAGGGAAATGTAATCCACGTGAGCATAGGCCGGCCGATGCGTTTGAGCCAGTGTTGGTCCAGGGGGCCGATGACCACCAGATAGACGATCAGCAGGAGCAAGAGCCACGTCACCGGCAGCTTGTGGACCTGACGGCTGTCAAGCATTGCCCCGAAAATGCCGTCGCTGCTGCCGCCCCCCGACCGATGAACATCCTTCGAGACGTACCAGGCACCCGGCACCTCGGCCAGCTTTGCCCAGAATACCGGCAGGTTCTTCCACGATCTGAACGGCTCGCGCTCGGGGCTGAACATCAGCAAGGTCACCCGACCGCAGTCCCCGGTTGGCGGTGACGATCAACGGCTTGTCTCCCGTCGCCACCACCACCTGCCCGTCCCGCATTTGCCCGGAGGCCACCTGCAGGCTGGCCGTGTCAAAGGCCGGATCATCCGGCAAATCGCTGAACGGGCTGGTCGCGCTTGCCTCCGGGCGCGGCGTGGACCGGCCCTGTCCGTACGCCCGCAGTTGACTCTGAGCCGAGGCTGCCAGGCTCGTCGGCCAGGTCGCGCTCCGCAGCCAGTCTTCGAGTTCGGGATGGCTTTGCACGGCCTGCATGTCATTCAGTTCGCACGGCAGCACGTTCCGCAACCACGGCGTTGCTGTGACGTCAGAAACCTGCTCGATGCCCACGATGAGGTGGCCGCCGCCGTTGAGCCAGGCGAGGAGTGCGTTGACCTGGCCCACCTTGAGGTCCAGCGCCGCTCTCGGAACTCAGATACAGGCAATGGCAACCCCTCCAACACTACCGGGTTGTCCGGGAAAATGGACGGCAGCAGCCGCGCCGCCGCCGGCTGCAATCCTGATCAGATGGCAGCATCGGCCGAAGCACCGGCGTCCCGCCCGGCGTCCGCACCAGGGCGCCCACGAGCGGTGTGATGGACGAATCACCGCTTCCGCGCCTGCAAGTCCCGGTCTGCTCGGCCCGCACCTTGCCGCGCTCGTCCAGCAAGCGCACGTCCCAGCCGCCAAAGCTGCCGGGGGTGGAAAACACCGGGATCACGATGCGCTTGAGTGTCCCGGTCGGCAACTCCATCACCGCGCGCCGTATCTGGCCCTGGTTGAAACGATCCGCCTCCACTTCCACGGTGCCGACGAACGGCGGCCCGTCATTCTTGATCTCGCACACCACCGGGAACCAGCTTGCCTCCGGGACGATCCAATCGTATCCGAGAAAGGCATCGAACTGAAGCGCCGCGTGCAGCTTGAGGGCGCCCGCGCATAAGACCGTCAGCCCCAGTGCCAGTGCCAGTCGGTGGTATCTTGACGCCACCCGCGGTGGCCGGAGCCTTGATTCAGAATGCCCTGCCATGGTTTCTTCGAGACGAATTCGACTGGCCCACTCTATAAGCAGACTCGGGCGCTTTAGCAATGTTCAATTCGCTTGCCATCGGCAACAGCCAGAGCGGCGATCAAGCTCGGCAGCGACGCCTCGCCGCGGTCTTCGCACTCACCCAAATGCGAACGTTTCGGCGCCGCATCCCTGACTCGTTGCGCCGGGATGTCGAGATCGAGGCAGCCCCGGGCACTGGTTGATTGGACCGCCCACCTGGCGAATCGTCACGGATGTCTCCCGCGTTCTCTGCCGCCCGACGTCTGCGGAGCACAAACGGCGTGGCCGGGGCTGCCATGAATCAAGCACGAGACCTTAGGCTCACAAGGACATTGAGACTCTTTCGCGCCAGCACCGTGTATATGGAATACGAGAGGTCGCGGTGGGGAAGCGGGAAGGTGGGAGGGAAAGGGCGGGATCCATACGTCGCCCATGCGTAACCCATTCGAAGCCCATGCGTAGGGGGACCTGACCCCTTGGCCGGCGACAGACCGCCAAGGCGCCCGCTAATGGCATCAGGCATCAGACCTTAGCAAAAAGCCAGTTTCGCACCAAAAGCCTGCGCAAGCAGAACTCCCGCTTTTCCACGTGATGCAGACCCTAACCGCGAAGCCTGTGCGCGGGGGGGGGCGCAACTCACGTTATCGGCTCCTGGGAGCGCCGGCATCCCTGCCGGCCTGCTCTCGCGGGACACTTTGGGATTTACCTCAAATCGGGCGATGTTGCAAGGTGCCGGCAGGGATGCCGGCGCTCCCAGGGGCCGATAACGTGAGTTGCGCCCGTGCGCGGGCTTTTCCCAAAAAAGCGGGAGACAGCTTAAGAATTGGACTTTGGCCACTGGCGGGAAGCAGGGGTTGGTAGCCGGTACCCGCCCCTAATCGGCATTCTCTGTAGGGGATCGGGAGGGGCAATCGCAAGCAGTCTCCCGTGTTTTGGAGAGGGTTCGGGGCATCCTCTTCCCAGCCGCTCCTCGCCGGCACGCGCCCCTCTATCCCACTGTGACCAGGTAGTGACCAGGTAGTCACTACGTGGTCGCAGCGCAAGACAGACCCCAGAGTGGCTGAGCATCAGACATCCGGGGGGGTTACCAGAACAACCTATCTCCATAACTTTCCCTCTGGAATGCACAAGTCTGGGATTGCCGGGCACTTGTGCAGCGCTGCTTCCATCCCGTTGCCTGCTGTCGGCCCTGCTTCAGACCTCGCTAAAAGGCCCCCTCTTTCCAGCACTGACTATCGCAGGTTCATTCCCCGGTTCTGGGCCATGGCGACCAAGTGGGAACAACGGGTCCGCTCTTCAAAGGACGGGAGTTCTCCTTGCGAGCGTTTTTGGCGCGAAACTGGCCTTTCACTGAGGTCTGGGCATACGGGGCCGGTGTCGGACTGGAGGGGGCGGCTGACACATTTCGGTCCTCTGAAGCCGGCTCGCGGGTCGTCGGCAGTGTCCGACTGTGCCTGCCTGGAACGGACGCTTCTCGATAGTAACACCAACCGCGAGGCTCCCAAATCCGAAATCCGAAACCCGAAGTCCGAAAAACCGCCTCCGCTAGCGCTGATTGAGCCGCGTCCGGCTGGGTCGCAGGCCCAGGCGCGCGGATGGAGCAGATTCGCCTTTCGGGTTTCGGACTTCGGCCTTCTTTCGGCCTTCGGGTTTCGGACTTCGGCCTTCTTTCGGCCTTCGGATTTCGGGCTTCGGGTTTCCGGCCCGTGGCTGCCCGAAATGGTGGTACAAAACGCGCCCGCCTGGAACGTCCAACGCAATTCGCGCTTGGAAGCGGGCGTTTTGAGAGTTAAACTGGCTTGCTCGCTGACCAAGGGCCTTAGGCCCGGCCGGCCTGGTGAAACCATCAAGGAAGCTATGAAACGAACGGAGTTGATCAAGCGCTATCGAGTTGCCGAGAATAAAAAGTTCCGCTTGTCCGACATCAATCCTGCGGACACGTGGAAGCTCAAGTCCAAGGACCATGCGCAGGAATGGCTGGAGAAAGGCGTCGCCCGGCTAAGCGGAACTACAGGCCAAGCTCTATGCCCAGAACCAGTGGGCGCGTGCTGCTGATCTTCCAGGCCATGGACGCCGCCGGCAAGGACGGGACCATCAAGCATGTCATGTCGGGCGTCAATCCCGCAGGGTTGCGAAGTGTTCTCTTTCAAGGCGCCGTCGGCGGAGGAGTTGGACCATGACTTCCTGTGGCGCACCGAACTGCCGCCTGCCGGAACGCGGGCGCATCGGCATTTTCAACCGCTCGTACTATGAGGAAACGCTGGTGGTGCGGGTGCATCCCGAGTTGCTGGCCCACCAGAAGCTGCCGCCCGTCGCTGGTCACCAAAGACATTTGGCACGAACGATTCGAGGATATCAATGGCCTGGAGCGCTACCTCACACGCAACGGGGTGATCGTGCGCAAGTTCTTCCTCCATCTCTCCAAGCAGGAACAACGGGAGCGGCTGCTGAGTCGCCTCGAACAGCCCGACAAGCACTGGAAGTTCTCGCTCGATGACCTGCACGAACGCCAGAACGTGGGGGGCTTACGCGGACGCCTACGAGGACATGATCCGTCACACCGCCACCGACTGTGCGCCCTGGTATGTGATCCCCGCCGATCACAAATGGTTCGCCCGCCTGGTCGTGGCGGAGGTGATCGTGGATGCTCTGGACTCGCTCGAATTGGGCTACCCCAAAGTAAGCGCTGCGAAACGCAAAGAACTGGCCGCCGTCCGCACGGCGTTGCTGATCGAACAAGGCGTAACATGCCCAAGCGGTCGAACAAAGCCAAGTTTCCCCGCGCAACCTGGCAGGGGAGTCAGATCGGTTCGTCCTGACGGTTAACGGCGGCTCTTCGAGCATCAAGTTCGCCCTTTACCGGGCCGACTCGCCCGACGACGCGGTTGCTCGCCGGCAGCATCGAACGCATCGGCCTGCCCAAGCCCACTCTCACCATCCATGAAGGCGCGCACAAGAGCGGCCCCCGGGTCGTCTCCGCGTCCGATCACCGCAAGGCGGGAGAGGTGCTGATAGGCTGGCTGGAGGATCACGCCGGGTTTGCCAACGTGCTCGGGATTGGACATCGGGTGGTCCACGGCGGGCTGAAGCTGAGCCACGCCCAGCGCATTACGCGGGAACTGGTCGCTGAATTGCGCAGCATCAGTCCCTTACGATCCCGAGCACATGCCCTCGGGCATTCAGCTCATGGAGGTGTTTCATCGCCGTCACCCGCGCGTGCCGCAGGTGGCGTGCTTTGACACGGCGTTTCACCGGGACATGCCGCGCGTGGCCAAGCTCCTTTCCATCCCGAGGCGGTTCGATGCCAAAGGCGTGCAGCGCTTCGGCTTTCATGGGCTCTCCTATAGTTATCTGATGGCGGAGTTGAAGCGGTTGGCGGGCGCTAAAGCCGCCCGAGGACGCCTGGTCCTGGCCCACCTGGGCAACGGCGCCAGCCTTGCTGCCGTTCGCAATGGCAAAAGCATAGATACCAGCATGGGTTTCACTCCCGCATCCGGCATACCCATGAGCAGCCGCGCGGGCGACCTTGATCCCGGATTAGTCTGGTACCTGGCGCGCACCGAGCGCATGACCGGCAAGCAGTTTCACGAATATGGTCCACCACCAGTCCGGGTTGCTCGGCGTGTCCGAAATCAGCCCCGACATGCGCGACCTGCTTGCCCGAGAAGCCAAAGACGTGCGCGCAGCGGAGGCCGTTGCGCTGTTCTGTTACCAGGCGAAGAAATGGATTGGCTCTTTTGCCGCCGCTCTCGGCGGGCTCGACACGCTCGTTTTCACGGGCGGCATCGGCGAACACGCCGCCCCCGTCCGCGCTCGGATTTGCGACGGCCTCCAATTCCTGGGCGTTCGGCTGGACTCGAATAAGAACCGCGCCTCCGCGCCAGTCATTTCCACCCGCGGCAGCCCCGTTACCGTTCGGGTCATCCGCACCGATGAGGAAGTGACTATGGCCAGGACTGTGTGCCGGGTGCTGGGGATTTCGCCCAAAGCGCCGGATGGCGCCAGGGGAAGAAAGGGCTGATGGCGAATACCGAATGGCAGATGGCAAATGTCAGATGGCAAACCGTCGCGCGCCGTCACGTCTGCCGTTTGCCATCTGCCATCTGTCATTTGCCATTTGCCACTTGCCATCCGCCACCCATGACTCGCCCTTCACGTTTCACGCATCACGCATCACGCATCACGCCTCACATCTTAACCATTAAACCACACACCATCTTATGACCAAACCTCTCTCTCCCGATCTACTCAACAAAATGAACGCCTACTGGCGCGCCGCCAACTACCTGTCGGTCGGCCAGATTTATCTCTACGACAACCCGCTGCTCAAACAGCCGTTGAAGCTCGAGCACGTGAAACCTCGGCTGCTCGGCCACTGGGGCACCACGCCCGGCTTGAACTTCCTCTACGTCCACCTCAACCGCGTCATCAAGAAGTATGACCTCAACGCCATCTTCATGGCCGGCCCCGGCCACGGTGGCCCCGCCGCCGTCGCCAACACTTACCTGGAAGGCACTTACAGCGAGCTGTATCCCGGCATCTCGCAGGACGAAGCGGGCATGAAGCGGCTGTTTACCCAGTTCTCTTTCCCCGGCGGCATCCCCAGCCACGTGGCGCCTGAAACCCCCGGTTCAATTCATGAGGGCGGCGAACTGGGCTACTCGCTGGCCCATGCCTACGGCGCGGCTTTCGACAACCCCGACCTGCTCGTCGCCTGCGTCGTCGGCGACGGCGAGGCGGAGACCGGGCCGCTGGCCACCAGTTGGCACTCGAACAAGTTCCTCAACCCGGTCCACGACGGCGCGGTGCTGCCGATCCTGCACCTCAACGGCTACAAGATCGCCAACCCGACCGTGCTGGCCCGCATCAGCCACGAAGGAACTGGAGGATTTGTTCCGCGGGTTACGGCTACAAACCCTACCTCGTCGAAGGGCACGAGCCGGAGAAGATGCACCAGCTCATGGCCGGCACGCTCGACCAGGTGATCGAGGAGATCCAGCGCATCCAGAAGGACGCGCGCGCCAAAGGCTTCCGCCAGCGCCCGGCCTGGCCGATGATCATTCTGCGCACTCCCAAAGGCTGGACCGGCCCCAAGGAAGTAGATGGCAAGCCCACCGAAGGCTCCTGGCGCTCGCACCAGGTGCCGTTTGCCGAGTTGGCCGAGAAGCCCGGCCATCTGAAGCTGCTGGAGACCTGGATGAAGAGCTATAAGCCACAGGAACTCTTCGACCGGAGCGGCAAGCTCATCCTCGAGTTGGCCGAACTCGCTCCCAAAGGTGACCGCCGCATGGGCGCTAATCCTAATGCCAACGGCGGCCTGCTGCTGCGCGACCTGAAGCTGCCTGACTTCCGCGACTACGCCGTCGCCGTGCCCGGTCCCGGCTCGGCCACCGCCGAGGCCACGCGTATTATGGGCGCATTCCTGCGCGACGTCCTCAAGCTCAACGCCGACCCGAGGAACTTTCGCGTGTTCGGGCCGGATGAAACCGCCTCCAACCGTCTGAGCGCCTGCTTCGAGGCAACTGATCGGGTCTTCACCGGCGAGATACTGAAGACTGACGACCATCTCTCACCGGATGGGCGCGTGATGGAAGTCCTCAGTGAGCACTTGTGCCAGGGCTGGCTGGAAGGCTACCTGCTCACGGGCCGGCACGGCTTCTTTTCCTGCTACGAAGCCTTCATCCACATCGTGGACTCGATGTTCAACCAGCACGCCAAGTGGCTCAAAGTCACGCGACACATCCCCTGGCGCCGGCCCATTGCCTCGCTCAACTACCTGCTGACCTCGCACGTCTGGCGCCAGGACCACAACGGCTTCAGCCACCAGGACCCCGGCTTCATTGACCACGTGGTGAACAAGAAAGCCGAGATCATCCGCGTCTATCTGCCGCCGGACGCCAACACCCTGTTGTCCGTCACCGACCATTGCCTGCGCAGCCGCAGCTACATCAATGTCATCGTCGCCGGCAAACAGCCCGCGCTCCAATGGCTGGATATGGATGCCGCGATCAAGCACTGCACCGCCGGCCTCGGCATCTGGCCCTGGGCCAGCAACGACGAGGGTCACGAACCCGATGTCGTCATGGCCTGCGCCGGCGATGTGCCCACGCTTGAAACGCTGGCGGCGGTGGCAATGCTCCGCCAGCACCTGCCGGAGCTGAAGATCCGCGTCGTCAACGTCGTGGACCTGATGACCCTCGAACCCCAGACCGAGCACCCGCACGGCTTAAGCGACCGCGACTTCGACGCGCTGTTCACCGGCCGACAAGCCGATCATCTTCGCCTACCACGGTTATCCCTGGCTGATCCATCGGCTGACCTACCGGCGCACCAACCACCAGAATTTGCACGTGCGCGGCTACAAGGAAGAAGGCACGACCACCACGCCCTTCGATATGGTGGTCCTCAACGACCTCGACCGCTTCCACCTGGTCGGCGACGTGATCGACCGCGTGCCGGGCCTGGGCACGCGCGCCGCCTACGTCAAGCAAGCCCTCCGCGACAAGCTCATTGACCACAAGGATTACATCCACAAATACGGCCAGGACATGCCCGAAATCCGTAACTGGAGATGGGGGCAGACCACCGCGAAAGGTCGCAAGTCCAGGTCGCTCTGAAGGAACCAGGACAGGCTCCGACATCCTGATCCCGTGGAAACAAGGTGAGCCCAGTTCCCCCTCACCCCGGCCCTCTCCCTTAGGGAGAGGGTGCCCCGCCGACCGTCGCGGGGGATGCCCGGACGCTCCGATTTGTCGCAGCATGGCCGATGGTCCTCCCTCTCCCCAAGGGAGAGGGCCGGGGTGAGGGGAAAGCAACCACCCGACTCGAAAACCGGCTCAGGCAAATTCCACGCCGCTCCAAGATCCTGCGGCGAGTCAGGAGTTCTGAGGCTGAAGAATACCTAAAAACGTAGCCCACGTAAGGAGTGTCAAATGAGTCTCTAATCTCTCTGTGAGCTAGCGATTCTGCCATTGATCAGAGCCTCCTTACGTCGGCTGCTACATTTTCCAAACCCGCTCCAAGCGCCCCGTGCTCCTTGCTGTCCGGTCTTTAGGGCGGCGCAGAGGCGCGATAGAATCGCCTTCCGAGGCCGGGAGACTCGGCGTCGGTGAAGACCAGCGGGTCCGCTCCCAGGACGTTGGTCTGCAACGGGAGCCAATGGGTCAAATCCTGGCTCGCTTCAATGACCACCGGCGAACCCGCTACCCCCGAGAGCAAAGCACGGAAGGGCGCGCCCGCGCCCTCTGCCCGGGCGATGGGAGTCCAGCGCGGCTGGAGAGTCAGGGCGAAGACAATTCCGTCCTGGAGATCGCCCCCATTTGAGGTTGTGCCGTAGAGCGTGTTCCCCAGCAGTGCCAGACCGGAATAGCCGGCGGAGCCGTCGGTGGCGGAGAGGGTCTTCAAGATCGTGAACTCGGTTCCATCCGTTTTGAGCGAGAAGATGGCTCCATTGCCGCGCCCGCCGGTGGAAGTGATGCCGTAGAGGGTCCTCCCGTTGAGGACCAGGCTGGCCCTGGGAACCGCCGCGGCGGCGGTGAGGTTTTTCAGGGTCGTGTATCCGGTGCCGTTGGTGCTGATGGCGAAGACGGCGCCGGACCCGGAGGCGCCGCCGCTGTAGGTGGTGCCGTAGAGGAAGGCGCCGTCGGAAACCAGCGCCGAGCGAGGCGACGCTCCGTCGCTCCCACCCGCAAACTGCTTCAGCACGGCGTAGTCCGAGCCGTCCGGGTTCAGGCGGAAGATGGTCCCGGAATTCGAGACTCCGCCACCGGAAGTCGTCCCGTATAAGGCGCCGTCAACGGCAATGAGCCCGGAATAGGGGTAAGTACCATCGGTGCCGCCCGCGAAGCTGTTGAGGATGGAATAGTCTGCGCCGGCGGCGGTCAGCCGGAAAACTGTGCCGCGGTTTGATGCGCCGCCCGAGTAGGTGGTGCCATACAGGTACCCATCCAGCGCCAGCAAAGGGCCGTAGGGGTAGCTCCCATCCCCATTCCCGGCAAAGCTCCGGAGGACCGTGTAAGCGCTGCCATCGCTGTTCATGCTGAATACCGCTCCCCAGCCGAGGCTCCCGCCGCCGCTGGTGGTCCCATACAGCACGTCGCCAATCGAGACCAGGCCCGCCATCGGGTTCATGCCATCCGAAATGGCAAAACTCCTGAGGACCTTGTAGCCGTTCCCATCCCGGTTGACCTTGAAAACGGTGCCGCGCCCCGAAGCGCCGCCCTGGTAAGTGGTCCCATAAAGCGCATCGCCTTGCGGCAACAGGATCCCATACGGGTTGGCCGCATCCGAATAACCGAAGTTCTTCAGGACCGACAGCCCGCCTCCGCTGGTGCTGAGCCTGAACACGGTTCCATAGGCCAGGTTCCCAGCCTGCCAGGCTGTTCCATAGAGCATTCCCCCGCTGAGCAGCAGACCGGCCTGGGGGTAATCGCCCAACGCGGTGTTGAAATAGCCGAGTTGGCTATAGCCGCTGCCATCGGTTTTGAGCGCGAAGAGGGCGCCCGCCCCGGCCTGCCCTCCGTAGCGCGTGACGCCATAAAGCCGGCTGCCATCGGTGGCCAGTGGCCCGGAAGGCCACGACTCGCCGCCCATGAGCGACCAGGCGAATTCCTTGAGCACCGTGTAGCCGCTGCCGTTGGTTGACATCTTGAACACTGTCCCATCGGAAAAGCTCCCCCCGCCGGAGGTCACCCCATAGAGCGTTCCCCCGTCGAGCGTTAGCCCGGCTGAAGGGTCCCCGTCGCGGATGCCAAATGAGCGCAGGACAGTGTAATCGGAGCCGTTGGTGCGCACGCTGAACACGCCCGCCGATCCGACGAAGCTGGGAGACAGGGCCCCGTAAAGCGTATCGCCGCCCAAGAGGAGACGACCGTGCGGAAGAGCCGTGTCGTGATAAGTGAACTCCTTCAGGACGCTGTAGTCCGTGCCGTCGGTTTGGATGCGAAAGATGCCTCCTCCACCGAGGAAGCTGCTCGTGAATACGCCGAAGAGCGTGTTGCCGCCGAGAACCAGGCCGCCGTCGGGCGAGCCGGGGTCGGTGCTGGCAAAGTTCTTCAACACCGTGAACGCGCTGCCATCCACGCCCAGGCTGAACAGTGTCCCCCGCCCGCCGCCCCCGCCGCCGCCGGCTGTGCCGTAAAGGGTCGAGCCGCTTAACACCAGCACGCCCCGAAGCGCGGTGCCGTCCATCGTATTGGTGAACATCCTCAGCACCTGGAAGCCGCCGCCGTCCGACCGCAGCTTGAACACGGTGCCGCGCCCCTCGCCGCCGGTGGTGGTTCCATACAGAGTGCCCGCCGCGTCCCGCACCAGCTCGCAGGCGGGGTTGCACCCGGTAACGCCCGCCGGCACACCGAAGCTTTTTATCACCGAGAACGTTTGCCCGCGCGCGCACAACGCGCCGCCGAGGCAAAGGCCGCCGAGAAGGACCAGTAGTATTGGATTACGTTTCATTGGAGAGATGATGTTAGGCTATGTTTGATAATGGCTTTAGTCGAGGAGCACACTTGCCAACCTGTCTGCTTAAGCAAGAGTCTTGAGGAAGTCGTCCAAGTCCAAATCGGTTCGGAAGGCCTCGTCACGGTAGCCCCGCCTTGCGGTGCTCCGACCAAAGCGACGACCATTCTACGATCTGGACCCCATCGAGACCCCGTTGATTGAGTCCATCGGTCGTGCTCCCATCTATCGGGAGTTTGGTGCTTTCCCTGTTGCGTTTGGGCGTCAGATCCCGTGAGGGCACCCAGTTCTGAGCAGAGCCCAATTCGGTTGTCCGGTTTCGGGATTGGGTTCGAAGTCGTCATAATCGCCCTTGTTTTCTTGCCGTAACGGGCTGCGCCTCTCCTCCAGCGGCTTGATCAGTTTTTGTGGTCCTTGCCGCGAAAACCAGCAGGCGGATTTTGATAAAGTCTCATAGTCTGGCCCCGCTTCACAAGTGTCCTGACGGTAGTCAATCGCCCAGGTCACATCAGGGGAGAGTCTGGAATGCAGGCGCTTGAGCAATGCATATTGCTTGAGGATGAATTGCAGATCGTTCCGGAAGTACGCAGGATGCATGTGGCCTGCCATCCGCAATGTAGCCACCCGAATCCTCCCGCCTACAAACAATTCGGCCTGGCCGCTCTCCAACGAAAGGCTCAACTGGAAGGCATGGCGCCCGGTTTCGTCGAGCACGGTTGCTCCCATGGCGTCCAGCCCTAGCGGCCCGGGCGGCAATCCCAGAGCCGGATCATCGAAGCTCGTGCCCGTGTCTGCGCCATAAATGCTGCCACCGTAAACCTTGCTCCCCTCGAACCGGTATCCGAGGCTTGGGATAACAGCCGCGAAGTGCGCCAGGAATTCCACCGTGGGAACTCCAGCAGACCACTTGAGGTAAGCGAATGTTCCTGTTCCCATGGTACTACGTGCACATCTGCCAGCGAAAAGCTATAGAGAGTACCAGAGCGGCCTTGCTCCGTCCAGAATCTCGCCACTTCGTGGTTGAGTGCGTCAATACGAGTCTGCAAATCAGCCGGATCCCCTTCAGTAAAGGCCCACGTATATCTCCTTCCCGAGGCGGAGGTGCTGGCAGCCGAGCGGAGGGTGAAGGCGTGGCAAAGAGATGTGCCTCCAGTCGCCCTAGCGGCGGCTCGATCTCAAGGCCATTGAACCACCGACATTCGACACGAGTGCTCATTCAACCACGGACGATCCTCATCTGCTCGGGCGTTTCGTCGGGCCGGGGGACACGTCCTTCTTCGAGGGGACCTAGGAGGAACTGCCGCCCGTTTTTTGCGAAGCGGAACACTTGATGGTCGAGGTTCGGATCGGCTTTCTCCGTCTCAAAGCCTCCCCAATAGCTGTCGGCCCAGGCGCGGACGACGTCCGCATCCAGGAGATGAAAAAGGTCCTTAAGCTGCTGGTATTTCTGGAGAAAACGGCGGGCCTCCTCCTGGCTGAAGGAACGCGCACCTAACTCTTCATCGAGCGTGATGTGGACTTTGACCAGCTTGCCGTCAATAACGTACTTCCATTGGGGATCCGGATCAGCCGCTTCTTCTTCAGGGTTTCGGGAGATGTTGCACCTAAACCATACCCTGTCGCCGGAATCGAAGAATTGCCACGACAACCGTCGGAAAGCCGGATTGGTTATGGGCTGCAGAAGCCAAGGTTCGGTACGATTCCACAACCCTAGGGGTTGTTTCTGCGCTCCACCATAATTGATAAGGCTTTGCACCGAGTGGAGGGGGGTGGCACGGGTTACGACCATTCTGTCCCGTTAGAGAAAGGCGTCGCGTGCTCAGGTACGACTCGAGTTTCTTCAGAAGGGTTTCGAGCCGCACTCCACCAGCCCACCAAAAATCAACGCGGGTGCTCACTGCAACGAGAATGGAACGAAATGATCCGAAGTAAATGGGAAACGAGGAGGAGTTGGCAAGGGATCCGAGCCGTACTTCGCCCTTATTGCGGCGTTGAGATCATCAATTGTGCTTTGAAGAGGAGTCCAATCATTGTCCGTGAAGGCGAATTTGAACGTGTGATTCGGCTCTGCGTCTAGCCTCGATTTCCACGGTATCGGAATCAGCTAACGCTTGAGGCGTTTCGGGCAGTCGGTTTAGGCGAACTGGATGACCGGGGACCGACCCCGCGCGTCTCCCTTCGGCCGCGGTTCGTTTCTCAGGCCACCAGCCATTTCCCTGCGATTCCACGCTGGGCCAGCGCACAAGCCCCTGGGGCTCCGCATGGACTCGGGCTGGTTACCGTCACGGCTCTCACTCGCAGAAGATCCGGCACCATGCGGCAGCGTGACGTTAGCAATATAGAATACGTATAATATCACAGTGTATGTGTTATTATCAAAATAACGCCCTATGCTGGCCAGCACACCGGAGCCTTCGACATCGCTCATTAATGCGTTCAGTGCCGCAATAGATTGTGGTTGCCACCTCCATCGCCCACTACCTATTGACATCAATGAAATACTGTGGCAATATTAATATGTGGCTATCAATACTCGAAATGAGATAACTGTCTCGCCAGATGCCCGCTTCTTCCTCGCCCCGGAATCCGCCCACCACCGTCAGTATGAGGCCCTCCGCGCCTTCTTTGTCGAACAACTGCCCGGACCGCAAGCCGCTCGCCGCTTCGGTTACTCCCCCAATGCCTTCCGCGTCCTGTGCTACCAGTTCCGCCATGATCCTAACAAACGCGCCGGCTTTTTCCAACACCCTAAGTACTTGTTTTCTTAAATACAATAACGTATTTTAACTGGCCATACCAACTGGATAGTGGTATCTTGTCGCAGCACGGAAATGTGCGGATAATATGCCACGAAATAGCCCATTCTCTATCGTTCTCACCCAAGATGAGGAGCGAGAACTCCGACATAGATCAGCCAAATATACGTTGCCTTACTTTCAGGTGTTCCGCGCCAGAATCGTCCTTCTGGCCGCCCAAAACCTGCCCAACGACCTCATTGCGGCTCGGCTGGACACACGGCGTGAAGTCGTCAGTCAATGGCGCAAACGCTTCTTCTACGAGCGCTTACGCGGACTGGAAGAACTGCCCCGCCCGGGTCGCCCCCGGGCTTTTCCCCCCAGAACTGGTCGTGCAGGTTAAGGCCTTGGCCTGCGAGTTGCCCAGCCAGTTCGGCTTGCCACTCTCCCGCTGGAGCCTCGCCGAGTTGAACGAGCAGGTCTGTCAATCCGGGTTGGTGGCCAAAATCAGCGATAGCACTCTTTGGCGCTGGCTGCATGAAGATGCCATCCGACCTTGGTTTCACCGTTGTTGGATTTTTCCCCGTGACCCGCAGTTCGCTGCCAAAGCCGCACGCTTGCTGGACCTCTACCAGCGCGTCTGGCAGGGCCAACCCTTGCAAGCAGACGAGTTCGTCATTTCGGCCGATGAAAAGACCAGCATCCAAGCCCGTGCTCGCATCCATCCTACCCAGGCACCCCAACCCGGCCAACCGATGAAGGTCGAACACGAGTACGAGCGGCGCGGAGCGCTTACTTACCTGGCCGCCTTGGATGTTCATCGGGCCAAGCTTTTCGGCCACTGCGAACCGCAAAGCGGCATTGTGGCTTTTGATCGCTTGGTCGACCGGGTGATGAATCAGCCTCCCTATGCCCAAGCCCGCCGCGTGTTCTGGATTGTGGACAATGGTTCCTCTCATCGCGGAACGGCCAGTGTCCAACGGTTCCAACAACGTTACCCCCGTCTGCATTTGGTCCATGGACCCGTTCACGGCAGTTGGCTCAATCAGGTCGAAGTTTACTTTTCCATCATCCAGCGAAAAGTGCTCACGCCAAACGATTTCAAATCCCTGGATGAAGTCGCCCACGCCCTTTGGCAATTCGAACGCCATTTCGAAACGATCGGACGGCCCTTCGAGTGGAAGTTTACGCGCGAGGACCTCAATCAACTCCTAACCAAGTTAGCTACCCCAAAACCCACGGAATTAGGGATGGCGGCTTAACAAAAAATACGTGCGCGGACTTATGAATTAGGGTACTAAGCCCGGCCCCCACCACGCCCCGTCTCGCGACCGCGTGCGCGAACTGGCCGTGGCCCTGCGCAAGCAGAACCTCTCCATCTATGACATCCAGCGCGAACTGGCCCAGGCCGGCCAGGTCATCAGCGTCAATGCTCTGGCCGTGCTCATGCGCGAAGAGGGCTTCGCCCGCCTGCCCCGCCGCCGGGACGACGAACGGCCCCTCACCCTCAAACCGGAACCGGCCGCTGTGGCCAACGTCCGCCAATTGGATCTGGAGCCTCGCTCCTTCCGCACTCGCTTGGGGGGCTTGTTCCTGTTCGTCCCCTTGATGCGGGGCCTGGACCTCGAGTGGGTCGCCCGCCGAGCTCACTTGCCGGGTTCTCAGATGATTCCCGCCCACCAAGCCTTGCGCAGCCTCCTGGGTCTCAAGCTGATCGGCAAAGAACGCAAGAGTCATGTCATGGACTTGGTCTTTGATCAGGGCTTGGCCCTGTTCGCCGGTTTGAATGTCATCCCCAAACGCTCCTACTTGGCCGCTTATAGCTCGGGCATCGGCCAGCAAACCAACACCCGCCTGATGGCAACCTGGTTTGCACACCTCACCCAAGCGGGACTGCGCCGGGGTGATTCCTTCGACCTGGACTTCCACACCGTGCCGGCCAACACCGGGGCCGAACCCCTGGAAAAGCACTATGTTTCCAGCCGCAGCCGCAGTCAAAAGGGCATCCTGGTCTTCCTGGCCCGCGACGCCACCGAGCGAGTGCTTTGCTATGCCAACGCCGCCCTGACCAAGGCCCAACAGCCCGACGAGATTTTAAGCTTCGTTAAGTTCTGGAAACGTCGCACCGGTCGCTTGCCCGCCGAACTGGTTTTCGACTCGCGTTTGACCACCTATCGGCAGTTGGACCGGCTCAACCGCCAGGACATCCGCTTCATCACCCTGCGCCGCCGCTCCAAAAAGATGCTCGGCCAAATCTTCAGCCAGCCCCCCTCGGCCTGGCAACGGATCACGCTGCCGGCTTTGACCCGCACCTTCCGCACGCCCAAGGTTTTGGATGAGCGCATCCAACTCAAAGGTTACAAGGGCCTGCTGCGCCAAGTCACCGTTACGGAGTTGGGCCATGAGGACCCCACCATCCTGCTGACCAACCAACTGGAACTGAGTTGCCCGGCGCTGGTGACCCGTTACGCCCACCGCATGCTCATTGAGAATGGCATCTCGGAGGCCGTCCAGTTCTTTCATCTCGATGCTCTCTCCTCGATGGTCGGGCTCAAGGTGGACTTTGATCTCCAAATTACCCTCATGGCCAGCTCGCTTTACCGCCTCATGGCCGATCAAATCGGACGCGAGTACGAGCGGGCGCAGGCCAAAAAGATCTTCCGCAATTTGCTCGATGTGTCGGCCACCGTCATCATCGGGGAACAGGACGTGATCGTAAGGTTGGATAAGCGAGCCCATAACCCCTTCCTGGTTTCCTCGCGCTTGGCCGAAAAACCAACGCCCATGCCCTGGTTTGGAGGCAAGCGATTGGTCATCCAGTTCGCCTAAACCGACTGCCCGAAACGCCTCAAGCGTTAGCTGATTCCATTTCCGTGGAAATCGAGGCTAGTGCTTGTTTGATGCCTGCGGCCATACCGTCCATATCGTCAAGCAGTTTCTGCCGCACTGTCGTGCCACGAAGCCCGACTTGATACATCTCGGTGTCCGTAAGCACATCAACCTTCGCACCCTTGAGGGGGCCTGGCAACTCATCAGCGCCAATCTGTATTCCTGTATGCCCCGAAAAGGGGTCAAGCCTGAATGGCACTTAAATTAGCCCTTTGCTTTTCTTGGGTTGCTTTTCCAATAGCGATTGCGGTGCTGGGAATCTTTGAAGAGATGGCGAGGCTTTGTCAGCCATGCACATGGCTTGGGGCGACGTTTCACGGCCCTGGGTTCACGGCGGCCGGGACGGTTCGGCACTAGATCGACCGCAATGGTCTGGAGGAGCTTATCGATGAGTTGTTTTTGCTTCTTACGGGAACGAGCCTCAGCCACTGCCATAGCGAACTGACGCGCACTATCCACTGTGCCTTTGAAACTGAGCCGGCGGCGCTCCACGTGATATTGCCGGCTGGCCTGCAGCATGAGGCAGCGGATGAGGTTGTAAGCAATGAAGAACATTTCCAATTCCTTGTGGATCATTTTCGGGCTCTGGCAACGCAGCACTTCCATGCCCATGGAGGTTTTGATGTCGCGGAACCACAGTTCTATCTCCCAGCGTTGGGCATAGAGCAGGGCCAATTCCTGCGCCGGATAGAGCTGGGGGTCCACCAGCGTGGTGACCAGCGTGACTGACCGGGTGCGAAAGCCCGCACGGCGCAAGCTGAAGCGCAAGATGCGGACCGTGAGTTCCGGGGCGATGCGCTTCCATAAACGCTGCGGCAGGTAGCGGCGCTCCCAGTTGTTCGGTTTGCGCCAGATCACCAAGCGGTCGCTTTTACCCAGCCGTTTTCCACGACGCAAATCCGCACTTCGGGCGTGGTGCAACCGGAACAGGGCGGGAATGCCTTTGCGCCACAAAAGCGCCAGCAGCGTGTAGCAACTGAACCCACGATCTGCCAGGGCCAAATCACCTGGCTTGAAGGTGTCGAGCAAGCGGTGCAGCAGGCGCAATTCGTGCTGATGCTTGTTGCCACGGGCATAATCGAGGAGGGCACCCGTGGAGAGACTGAATATGCCCACGATCTTCATAAAGGGGAAACCACAGCCGGGTTTTTGCTCCCGTGATTGGGGGTAGGCGCGTTGGTTTTTAAGGGTGTCGGGCATGCTGATTCCGGTGCCATCGATCACCTTGACGAGGAATCCTTTCCAGAGATCTTCGGCTTTGCCGGCCTGCGCCGCCACGGCGCAACGCAAACGGGCCAGAATGTCCAGGGGCAGCCGGCCCCGCGCCACGCAATAAGCCCCGGTATCCGGGCTGACCCAGCGCGCGCTCACCAGAGCCAGGAGAGATTGGATCTGGCGCACGACTTCCCGGCACGGGCAGTCGGGATTGAGCACCTGGTAGAGGAAGCCAAAGAACGTGCGGCGGACCGAGTAAATGTGCTCGCGACTATTGGGGCCCTCGTCCGCTTGAGAGAGCAGCCAGGCTGGCATAAACGAGCCGAAGAGCCGGTCCAAATGCATCAGACTTTGGCGACGGAGCCGCTCAACACGCTGGCCCATGGGGGCCAAGCGGGAGCGCCAGGCGGGGAAGAAAGGAGTATTGGGCATAGACAAGTATATATACTTGTATCTATTGACAACAACCCTAAAATGACCCTTATGAGAAAGAGAAAAGCTCCGCCGGGCATCCCGCTCCCACGGCAATACCAGCGCTTGGCCCGCAGCCTCGCCGGCATCGGTTACATCAGCCAGGGATCGGTCCTGGATCGCTCCAGGCTTCGGCCGCCCCGTTCGGGCTATCAGTGGACTCGAAAGCGAGCGCAGAAAACCGTCACTGTCGCCCTAAGCGCCCAACAGTTCCGCGCTCTCGGCAAGGCCATCGAAAACCGCCGCAGACTCACGAAAACTCTCGCGCACATGGAGAAGCTATCACGCCAAATCCTCTTTCAAACCATGCCGGATACCCACCGACGCAAACCCCTGCGCAGGAGAGTTTTAGGCACTATTTAAGTGCCATTCGGGTCAAGCCTGCACCTCGCCCTGTCTGTGCTTGCTTTCAAATTCCGAGAGAGGTTTGGAGGGGATTAGATGCCGCCCGCTCCGCCGAAGCGGTCAGCCGGCAGACACCGGCGCTTCGAGTTGTGCCCAGGTGAAGGCGGATGGCGATCTGCTTTACCGAGAGCGTGGTCTCCTTGCGCAGGCGCTGCGCGATGGCCAGTTTGGCCGGGTCGTGCTTGCGGCGCGACACCCAATCCGTTTCTTGCCAGCACAGGCGGCCCAGTTCCTCAGCGATAATGCGCTCGCCCTTCGCCTCTGCCGTCTCCAGGCGCCGTTGACCATAAGGGTGTTCACCCACTTAGCCCTCCATCTCCTCCAGCCGCTTCCGCTTGAATTCCCGGCTGCTCAGACACCAGCCGCGGCTCATCACGCTTGTCCCGCCGAAGCCGGGCGAAGGAGGATGATACATCGCGCCCGGGTATTGGCTGCGCAACTGTCGCGGCATGTCGCGACTTTGCCACTGGCAGGGGAATGCCGTCAAGGCAATTGCGACCTGCAGGCTTGACCCCTTTCCTGCCCGAAATCCGTAACTGGAGATGGGGGCAGGCTGCCGTCAAAGGCAAAGGGCGGAGGTCACACTGAATACGTACGTCAAAGGCTGAACGGAGCTTAATCAGGGCAACAGAGGGCGCCGAGCTGAGGGGAGCATGGCCTCGCCGCTGCGCGGACTGGTGCCTGGTTACGATGACAGGCGATACCAAAGCGCCAGAGGACTGGCGCAGTCCAAAAGCTTCGCCATGCAGGCCGCGATCCGGGAAGTGCGCGAAGCGTCTTGGACTGCGCCAGTCCTCTGGCGCTTTTTGAATTCATCCATTCAGTCCCTCGTTGCGGCGCCACGCACGGCTGACGCCGGACACCCCCTTCGCTGGCCATGCCCGCCGAAATTGATTGTCCCGGGGCACAAACTACGGCAAGCTGGGCGCCCAATAACCGTATGCAGCAGGTTAACTTAGGAATGATCGGTGGCGGCACCGTGGGCAGCGGCGTGTTTCACGCGCTTCAGCTCAACGGCGAGCTTATGGCCTCACGCATCGGCGTGAAGGTCAACGTCCGCAAAGTGGCGGTGAAAGCGTTCGACGAGCCCCGCCCCTACACGATTCCGAAGTCCACCATGACGACCGACTGGCAGAGCGTCGTCAACGACCCGCAGGTGGATGTCGTGGCGGAGTTGGCCGGCGGAACCACCTTCGCCCGCACGATGATCCTGGCCGCACTGCGCCTCGGCAAAGCCGGTGGTCACCGCCAACAAGGCCCTGCTTTCGGCGCACGGCGAGGAGCTGTTCGCCGCGGCGCGGCAACACGGGACGAACCTTTACTACGAGGCCAGCGTGTGCGGCGGCATTCCCATCATCAAATCCCTGCGCGAAGGCTTCGTCGGGAACCGCATCACCCACCTCTACGGCATCGTCAACGGCACCTGCAATTACATCCTCACCCGGATGAAGCTCGAAGGGGCGGACTTTGCGGCGGTGCTCAAGGAAGCGCAGGCGCAGGGCTACGCCGAGGCCGAGCCGTCGCTCGACGTTGACGGCTACGACGCGCAGCACAAGATCGGCATCCTGGCCTCGCTGGCGCACGGCTTCTGGGTCAACCCCAAGGAGATCCACGTCGAGGGCATCCGCTCGATTACGCGCACCGACATCCAGTTTGCCAGCCAACTCGGCTACACGATCAAGCTGCTGGGGATCATCAAGAAGGTCGAGGGCCGAGGGCGAGGGGCGAGAGAGCCGTGCAGCGGTCTCGCGTCGGATTCAGGTTTCGGTGTATCCGACGCTGGTGCCGAATGCGCACGTTCTGGCCAGCGTGAACCATGTCTTCAACGCCGTCTTCGTGCGCGGAGACGTCGTGGGCGACACCCTGTTTTATGGCCGCGGCGCGGGCAAGGATGCCACCGCGAGCGCCGTGCTGAGCGACCTGGCGGACGCGGCGCTGGACCTCAAGTTCGGCACCAAGCATCGCGTGCCGCCGTTCGTGCCGCACGAGCGCAATGGCGCTGTGGTGCCGATTGACGACGTGGTCTCGCGCTACTTTGTCCGGCTGACCGTCGTGGACCAACCTGGGGTGCTGGCCCAGATCTCGGCCATCTTCGGCCAGGCCCGGATTGGCATTTCCTCGGTGATCCAGCCCGAGGGCCACGAAGGCGCGAGCGTGCCGCTGATCCTGATGCTGCACGACGCGCCCAACGGGGCAGTCGCTCGCGCCCTGAAGAAGATCGCCAAACTGGCCGTGGTCAAGAGCGCGCCCGTGATGATCCGGGTAGAGGACTTATGTTAATCGTTCAGAAATACGGCGGCACGTCGGTCGGCAACACCGACCGCATCAAGAACGTCGCGGCCCGCGTGGCCAAATACCGCGCCAAGGGCGACCAGGTCGTGGTCGTCGTCTCCGCCATGAGCGGGGTGACGGACAACCTGATCAAGCTGGCCAAGGAAATCATGCCCCTGCCCAACGAGCGCGAGATGGACGTGCTGCTGGCTACGGGCGAGCAGACGACGATCGCGCTGACCGCCATCGCGCTGCACTCGTTGGGAATTCCCGCCGCTTCGCTGACCGGCGCGCAGGCGGGCATCGTGACCGACGGCGTCCATACCAAGGCGCGCATCCAAAACATCACGCCGAAGAAGATCCACGAACTGCTGAACCAGGGCAACGTGGTCATCGTCGCCGGCTTCCAGGGCCAGACCAACGAGGGCCAGGTCACCACGCTGGGCCGCGGCGGCTCGGACCTGACGGCCATTGCGCTGGCCGCCGCGCTCAAGGCCGACCTGTGCCAGATTTACACCGACGTGGACGGCGTTTATACGGCCGATCCGCGCATTGTGCCCGCCGCGAAGAAGCTGGACGAAATCTCCTACGACGAGATGCTCGAGCTGGCCAGCCTCGGCGCGAAGGTCATGCAATCGCGCTCGGTCGAATTCGCCAAGAAGTTTGGCGTCGTCTTTGAAGTCCGCTCCAGCCTTAACGAAAACCCAGGAACCATTGTGAAAGAAGAAACCAGGAATATGGAAGACGTCGTCGTGCGCGGCGTCTCGCTCGACAAGAACCAGGCCAAAGTGACGCTGGTGGCCGTGCCGGACAAACCCGGCGTGGCCGCGCGCATCTTCAAGGCGATCGGCGACGCGAACGTGAACGTGGACATGATCGTGCAGAACATCAGCCACGGCAGCGGCACTCCCGCCACCGACCTGTCGTTCACCGTTGATAAGCCCGACCTGCTCAAGGCCCAGAAAGTCATTGACGGCCTCAAAGCCGAGATTGGCTTCGGCAAGGTCATCGCCACGGACAAGATCGGCAAGCTGTCCATCGTCGGGGTCGGCATGAAGAGCCACACGGGCGTTGCCGGCAAGATGTTCGACACGCTCGCCCGCGAAGGGATCAACATCGAGATGATCTCCACCAGCGAGATCAAGATCTCGGTGGTGGTTGACCTCGCCAAAGGCGAGCAGGCGATGAAAGCGGTGCATGCCGCTTTCCTGGGGTAGGGCGCTTCTTGTTCAGTACCACCATTTCGGGCAGCCACAGGCGGGAAACCCGAAGCCCGAAATCCGAAAGGCGAACCTGCCCCATCCCCGCGCCTGGGCCTGTGAGCCAGCCGGCAGCGGCTCAATCAGCGCTAGCCGAGGGGCGAGAGCAGGCTTTTCGGCCTTCGGATTTCGGATTTCTGATTTGGGAACCTGACGCTTGGTGGTACCTGTCGCGAAGCGCCCCGGGGCAGGGACTTGCGAATTCCTGTAGCCGCAACGTTGGCGCTCCTGCTAGGCTGCGCTCGGAAAGACAACAACATCGGCGACGAGCATGAAACGAATCTCCAGGCGTCAGTTTGTTCGGGGGGCCACAGCCGGCGTGGCGCTGCCTTATCTCATCCCGGCTTCGGTGTTGGGGGCTGACGCCCCCAGCCGCAAGATCACCATCGGCTTCATTGGTGTCGGCGGATCATGGCGTGGGCTGGAACCTGGACAAATATCTCAAGCTGCCCGCCGCCCGGGTGCGGATGGTCTGCGACGTGGACGGCTGGCGAATGCGCAAGGCCAAAGCGATGGTGGATTCCGCGTATGACAACGAGGACTGCGCCATGACCAAGGATTTCCGCGAGGTGCTGGCGCGGCCCGACATTGACGCCGTGATGATCTCCACGCCCGACCATTGGCACACATTGATCAGTGTAATGGCCGCCCGGGCGGGCAAGGACGTGCAGTGCGAAAAGCCCACGCTCACCATTGCCGAGGGCAAGGTCCTGATCGAGACCATCCGCAAGCATGGCCGTGTTTTCCAGACCAGCACGGAAGATCGGTCGCTGCCCATGTACCACCGGATGGCGGAACTGGTGCGCAATGGCCGCATCGGCAAGCTCCAGAAGATCGAGGTCATCCTTCCCAGGCAGCCGACCTTCCCCGGCGATCCCACGCCGCAGCCCGTGCCTTCCGAGCTGGATTATGAGATGTGGTTAGGCCCGGCACCCGAGGCGCCCTATACCAAGGACCGCGTGCACTTCAACTTCCGATGGATTTGGGATTACTCCGGCGGCATCATCACCGACTGGGGCGCGCACCTGTTCGACACTGCCCAGTGGGCTAATGACACCGAACGCACCGGCCCGATTGAAGTCGAGGGCAAAGGCACCCATTGGGAGGGCGGTCTATTCAACACGGTGAAGGATTACGACGTAACCTACCGGTATGCCAATGGGGTAACCATGACCTGCGTGCCCGGCAACCCGAGCATCAAGTTCATCGGCAGCGACGGATGGGTGGGCAACCGCGGCTGGCGCGGCAAAGTGGAGGCCAGTTCCCCGGACATCCTCAACTCGGTGATCGGCCCCAATGAAATCCATCTCTACACCAACCCCGCGGGCGAGCACGACGACTTTCTCAAGTGCGTCAAGAGCCGCAAGGACCCGTATTTCCCGGTAGATATCGGCCACCGCGTTGCAACCGTGTGCCACATGGCCAACATCTCGATCCGCCTGGGCCGGAAGCTGAAGTGGGATCCCCAAGCCGAGCGCTTTGAGAATGACGCCGAGGCCAACCAGATGCTCTCGCGCCCGATGCGCAAGCCGTGGACACTATAGCAGCGGCCGGGCACCGGCCTGGCGGCTGGCGAGGATGGCCGCGCCGAGTGCGCCGGTGTATTGCGGGAGAGGGGAGACACGGACGGTGCAGGACAAGGCGGCTTCCAGGGCGCGAACCATGCCCGATTGCAGGGCAACCCCGCCCGTGAAGCAAACGGGGGGTGCCACCGTTCTGCCGGCCAGCGTCGCGACGCGCTGGGCGATGGCATTCTGCACACCGGCGGCAATGTCGGCTGGCGCGACGCCTTCGGCGAGCAGGCCGATGATCTCCGTTTCAGCAAAGACCACACACATGCTGCTGATGAGGGCGGCCTGACGGCTGTCCCGGCTCAACTCGCCGAGAGTGGATAAATCCACGCCCAAGCCGCGCGGCCACGACCTCGAGGAAACGACCGCTGCCGGCGGCGCAACGGTCATTCATGGCGAAATCCCGCACGCGGCCACCGTCCTCGAGGGTGATGAACTTGCTGTCCTGGCCGCCGATTTCGATGATGGTGCGAGCTTCCGGCGCCAGATGATGCACACCCCGCGCGTGACAGGTGATCTCCGTAATGGTGGTATCCGCAAACTTTATGGTGTTGCGGCCGTAACCGGTAGCGACAACGGGGCCGACGGCGGATCGGTCCATTTGCGCCTCGCCGCAGGTGCGCTCGAACAACTCAGCCGCCAGCCGCTGCTGCTCCACGCCCTGATCGGCGAGACCCGAGCCGAGGATGCGCGCCTGCTCGGAATCGAACAGCACCACCTTGGTCGCCCGCGACCCCGCGTCTATACCCGCGCAAATCATAATGCTGGAAAGGGGAGTACCATTTGCCGCGGGCAAGCGCGAGCCTCAAAGTGTCGCTGCCGGGCCGTGGGGTGAAACTGGACACCACCACCACCCGGTGCCAGGCATTCCCCTCTCCTCCAAAGAGGAGAGGGCGACACACCCAAATCGTGGTGGTAGTGTCAGAATCCACCCGGGGCTCAGGCGCCCCGCACGGTCTCGACCAACGCCTCGACACGGGAGGTGATGCGGGCGGAGTCCGAGGGCGAGTAATCGGTCGTGATCTTCAGGTAGGGCAGGCGCAACTCCTCTTCAACCAGCTTGCGCACCTGGCAGGCCTCGACGTCGTAAGTGAGACAGGCCTGCCAAACCAGTTCGATGACGCATTGCGGCCGGAACTTTGCCGCCAGCTCGCGCAGGGATTCGAAGCGCCGCGGGTTGGGGGTCATGACAGAACAGGGGAGGTGGTAATACTTGATGGCGATGGCCCGGATCGGGTCAGGCTCGCCGTCCAAATCCACGTCTTCCAGAATGGGCTTGAGGCCGGTGCAATTCTCCATGCAGACCACCACCGCACCGCAGGCCTCGATCAATTCGAGCACGCGCTCGGCGCCGTGCACCAGCGGAACGCCAGTGAGCAGCACCCGGACGGGGGAGGGAGGCGTAATGCGTGACGCGTGATGCGTGACTGGGACGCTGGGAGTGGGGTGGCCATACAACTGGAGCGCCCGCTCGTATTGGTTCAGGTCCGCTTCGATGCCGGAGATAAGGCTCTTGAAGTCGAGCAATTGGCGGCCGGTGATTGGCGGCGGCTCGGCCATCATGAGGTCCGCCAATTGGCGGCGGAGGTGGCGCTCGCGATTCATCAATTGGATGGCTTGGACAAGCTTGTCCTCGGTGACATCCACCGAGAACCGCGCTGCCAGGTGCTGTTGGAACTTGCGCATTTCGAGGACCCAGTGTTCGAAGGCGTCGGGGTCCTCGGCCTTCTGCGGCAATTCCAGCACATACATTGGTTTGGTTGCGCCCAGCAACTCGAACATCTTCTTCTTGCCGTCGCAGGTGGTTTCCGCCACGACCAGGTCAGCCCACTTCGAGGAAGGGATTCTTGCCCGTGACGTGGTAGCCGAAGGTGGACTTGATGAGCGGACAAAGATTGGCCGGCAAATGCTGTTCCGCCGCTGGGATTGTCGCCGCCGATCCGCCGCACAAGCACACCGGCACGCCGCCCGCCGCGAGAATGATCTCGCGCGGCGTGAATTCACACATGATGCCCACTATCGGCCGCCCGTTCGCCCGGGCGGCTTCGGCGTAATCGTAGCAGTGGTCAACCATGCCGGCGAACCACGCCAGCGGCTCCGGCTGCCCAGCGTGCGCGACCGGCGGTTGTTGACACATGCCGTCACCCATCGGTCCTAGATTGACCCCGACCGCCGCCGCGCGTCAAGCCGGCGTGGTGAAGCTATTGCTCCACCGCGCGGTAGAACCGAACTGCCCCGGCGGACGGGTGCGGATCGGTGAACGCAACATTTCCATCGGCATCCTCGGTACAGGTGCCCACGGGTGCCCAGTGAACCATGTCTGAGGACGCCTCTATCAAATAAGATTTGCTTTCATTGCCGGCAAATTCGACCTGTGCGGTGCGATCCGGGTTAAGCCGCACCCGGAGATGCAACGAGAGCGCCTGGCGCCAGGCGATGCGATAGTGTTCGATGGCGCTCGTGTAATGGCCGGCTGCTGCCTCGCCGTCCGCTTTGGCGACCATCGCCAGGGCTAGCGCAACCTTGCCGGGTCTCAGGCCGGCTGCAGCCGCATCCTGGATGCTGACGACGGCCAACAAACGATCGCACCTGATCAGCCGGTCAATAATATCCTGCGCCGTCGCGGCCGGAATTTGACTCTTCCGACTACTGAGAATCTTCTGCAGCTCCTTGACGGCGTCTTTCTCGTAAAAGAACACGAGCCCCCCGCTCGTTCGGCTGATATGCGTTTGGTCCAGCCAGAGCCGCAGGTGTGGGGTATAAAGGCCCAGGGAAGCGGCTACGTCCACAATCGCTCGATCCAGTTCCCAGCGGTCGAAGGCGTTAGTGACGCCGGCCCGCAAAAGCTTGAGCTCGGCCAGCACGTTAGATTTGACACCCTGCGCTCCGAGGACAGTCACGGTGAAGCCGCACTGGGCGCTGTTGCTGCAACTATCCATCGCCTGAGCCAGGACTGGAGTCACCCCGATCGGAAACACGCTGCCGGACGGCGGGGTCAGGACCGTCGTCACGTCCGGGCAAGCGTTGGTTACGGTGACGCCGAAAGTAGCTACCGCCCCGGTTTCATTGATGAATTCGACCACCACGTCCGGCGGGCAGATCAGGGTCAAGGGCTGGCTTTCATAGGCTCCGATGTCACAGCCGGCGCCCTGCGGACGAGGAAGGCCGCGCTGGTCAACGAGCAAGGGGCTGCCGTTGGCGTCCGTGCAGGCGCCGGCATCAATCGCCGGGCTGCCCGGCAATAGCTCCATGGTGAACGTGGGGCCGCCATTGTCCTGCAAGGGTCCCAACCTCGCATCAATGGGACTCGCCAGGCTGCCAACGAGGTCACCGTTGACGCCGTTCGCGAGTCCACTGGTGCCGTCACTGTCCAGGTTATGTCCGAAGGATTCCAGCACCGGATTGCCATCCAGGAAGAAGTTTGGCCCTTCGTTGTCGGCGATCAGCGTGGAGAGCAGTTTGTTCGTCAGCCCGGCGTTCCCAGATAGTGCGGCGAGAGTGCAGGCGCCGTTGGTCGAGCCGAAATTCCCGGCGACCGTGCAGGCTGTCAGCGTCAGAGTCGCGCTCTCGCCCGGGAAGGTAATCAGCAGGAGACCGCTGCCGGGGGCCTCGGGCGGCGTCGAGTTGCTGCTAATCGTGGAGTTTTGCAGCGTGCCCACCAGGCCCTGGAAGTTGAGGCCGCCGCCCTGCACGTTGGCCGAGTTGCCGCTGAGGGTGGAACCCATCGCGACCAGGTTGTCCGCGTACCAGGTGAACAGACCGCCTCCGGCGCCGGTAGCATAGTTGTCGCTAATGGTCGAGTTGACGAGCGCAAGCTGGCTGCCGGGGGCACTGAAGACGCCCGCGCCGAAACCGACCGAGAGGCTGGGCGAGGCATTCGTGCCCCAATCCGTGGTCAGGGCGTTGTTCCCGGTGACAACGCAATTGCTCACCGTCAGCAAGCCGTAGTTGAGGATGCCGCCGCCCAGGTTGTCATGGAGATTGGACCCGCTGTAGGCGCTGCCGTTCTGAATCGTCATGCCGGCAAGGGTGACGACGCCGGCTTCCACGTCGAATATCCGGAAATCCGGCGTATTGCTGGCGCTGCTGCGCATGACCGTCAATTGGCCCGGGCCGGGGCCCACTACAGCCACATCCTGGGTGATGACCAATGTGCTGGACAAGACGATGGTCGCCGGCAGCGGCAGCGCGAAGTGTATTCTGCAGCCTGGGCCTGCCCCGGCGATAGCCTGGCGCAGTGAGCCGGGGCCGTGGTCCTTCACGGTGGTCACGGTGCACCGGCTGGCCCAGCCTTCGGATGTCGGGGGTAGTTGGTTGGCGACTCGGGCGGCTGCCTGAATCGGACTCGGCGGAACTCGTGGCATGATGTAACCGGCACGAGCAGGCATGGCGGCAGTGCAGATCGCCGCCGCCGTGCAACAAAGGAGTAACGATGTGGGCTTTTTCATAGGATCAACGGTATGTGGGCTAAAGGAGTTGGAGTTAACGTTTGATGCCGCGGCTCCGTGCGGATCAGCATGGGTCCCGCCTGCTGCACTTATGATTTTCCTGGGTTGTTCAAAGCTGCCGCCCCGCGCCGGGCAGTCTCACGAGCTTACGGCTTTACACTATCACACCGGGCTCGCAGTGCCAACTCTCTTTGGGTTGGATTTAGGAGTTGCCGGGGCTGGCGGCTAGGCGCAAGCTGCCGGGGGTGAGCCAATTGTGAACATTCATCACCTGGAGCTGTTTTACTTTGTCGCCCGGCACGGGGGCATTACCGAGGCCGTGCGTAACATTCCCTACGGCATTCAGCAGCCGGCGGTGAGCGGGCAGGTGGCGCAGTTAGAGGAATACCTGGGGGTGACGTTGTTTCAGCGGCGGCCGTTTGCGCTAACACCCGCGGGGGAGAAACTCTACAAGTTTATCCAGCCCTTCTTCGCCAACCTGGATCTGATCGCCAGCGAGTTGCAGGGGGGCAAGGCGCGCCAAATCCGCATCGGCGCGTCCACCATCGTGCTGCGCGATCACCTGCCGGAAGTGTGCCAGGACGTGCGGAAGCGTTTCCCCAATCTGAAGATCTCGCTGCGCGAGGGTTACCCGCAGGACTTCGAGAACCTCTTGCAGAAGGAAGAGCTGGACCTGGCGGTGACGGCCATCGAGAAGAAGCCGGCGCCCGGGCTGCACTCGGTCGCTCTGATCGAGCTGCCGCTGGTGCTGCTGGTCGAAAAGGGCAGCCGGGTGAACGCCCCTGACCAGCTCTGGCGGCGGGACAAGATTGAGGAGCCGCTCATCTGTTTGCCGGCGGCGGAGGCGATCTGCAAGAATTTCCAACAGGGGCTCGCCCGCCTGGGCGTTGATTGGTTCCCAAGCATAGAAGTCAGCTCGCTTGATTTGATCGAGACCTACGTGGCGAACGGCTTCGGCATCGGTGTTTCAGTGCAGGTCCCCAAAGGGAGGACCTTGCCCAACGTCCGGCTGATACCATTGCCCGATTTCGCGCCGGTTGTCCTGGGGGTGCTCTGGCGCGGGAAAAGCTCCGCGCTGCTGCAGGCGTTCCTGGATGAATTGCAACTCCGCGCCAAACGCTTCCCGGAACTGAGCGCCAAAGGGGCTTGAATGATGCGCGCGGGCTGGCATAGTGCGAGCCGTTATGCCTCTGCTTAAGCTCAACCGGATCAACAAGGGCGGCGAAATCCTCATCAACAGCGAGCAAATCCTGTTCATTGAGATTGAATCCAAAGCCACCACGGTGCACATGGTAGATCGCTCCCTGTTTTCCGTCGAAGAGTCGCCCACCCTGATCGCCGAGAAGATCGAAACGGCGCACACCGCCCGAATCGCCAACGCCATTCAAGGAGGCGGATCGAGCATCAAAGAAGCCTAAGGGGGCTTAGCGCCAAGCCTGGCAACTTATCCTCAATCGGCGTAGCACCTGGCTTCCAAGTCGGGCGTCAATCGCCAGGGCTTTCGCCCCGGGGAATCCCCGGGGTTTCCTTCCGCAGTTCCACTGGGCCGATAATCGCGGTTTGCCCCGATTGTGGCAAACAGCCGTTCGGGTAAAGTCATGCACAGGTTTACGATGACCGGTCATCTTGGTGGACCGGGCATCGGGTGGAAGACGGAAGAACATGAAAAAGCTAAGTCAGAGATCCAGACGGTCCTTGAGGCGGGCCGGGGCGGGCATGACGCTGGTGGAGGTGCTCGTGGCCATGGCGATCTCGGGGGTAGCGGTGGGGAGCATCGTCAGCGGGTACTTATTCGCCGTCACTTCGGCGGAGAAGTCCGCGCTGTCGCTCGCAGCCAACGCGAGGGCGATGGAACGGCTGGAGGAGACACGCGGCGCCAAATGGGATACTGCGGTTTACCCGCCGGTGGACGAACTCGTGGCGACGAATTTCCCCGATGAGGTTGTAGTGTTGGACCGGGCGGGGTCCGGCTCCGGCCTGACGTATGCCACAAATGTGACCCAGATCTTCCAAATCTCCGCGACCCCGCCGCTGAAACAGATTCGCGTTGATTGCATCTGGCGCTTCAACGGCGACCAGTTGATCACCAACACCATCGAAACCTGCCGGGCTCCTGATCAATGATAGTCCACGCTCCAATTGTCCGCCCGCAGCGCCGCGCGCTCGCGGCAACCGAAGCCGCCTTCACCCTGCCGGAACTGCTCATTGCCGTGGTGGCATTTTTGCTCTTACTGGGTGGCATTCTCTGCGCGAATCTGTTTGGTCTGAGGATGCTCCAGCTCACCCAGGCCAAGCTCGGCGCCACGGACGAGGCCCGCAAAGCCGTCGGCGCCCTGGCCGATGACGTTCGCAATTGCAGCGCAGTCTGGGTGGGCAACGTCACGGATGGCGTTTTCGTGGGGCACTTGGACGGCGAGCCGCAGACGGGTAGCAGCGTCCTGATCTACCCGACGACGAACACAACCGATTTTGTCATCTATTTCGTCAACCCGACCGACCAGACCTTCCGCCGAACCGCGAGCGCGGCAGGCCCCACCCGGATCCTGGCCCACTCAATTACCAATACTTTGATCTTCCGCGCCGAGGACCTGCGGGGGAATGTGCTGACCAATAACGAGAACAACCGGGTAATCCACCTGTGCCTTGAGGTGCTGCAGTCACAACCCGAGCTTCCGACGGCCGACTCCTACAAGCTAGAAACCTCAGTGGCACGACGCACACTATAGCAATTATGCAGACGTTCTTCCTATCTCGAGACTCCAGCAAGACGGCCAGCGCCCTGGTATTGACCATGGTAATGACCGCGGTTGCCCTGGCCACCTTGGCCGGCACGCTGACGTGGGCAGCCACCAGCGTCAAGTTGACGCACCGTGCGAACCAATACGCCCGGTCGGTGGCGGCGGCCGAAGCCGCCACAGAGAAAGCAGTGAGCGAAATCTCGCATGATTTTCTGGCGGGGGGAGAGAGGCTGGTGATGGACAACCTGAACCTCTACCGTCAAGCGGCACCCGGCGCGGCCGATTCCGCGTCCTGGAGCGAGTGGTCATTCACCGACGCGGCCGGCAATGCGGGCCGGACCTTCGTGCAGCCCGGGAGCGGGACGAGCTACATCGTCCTGAGCTCGGCTTTCGCCGGCCTGCGCGGGTATGCTACGACTTACACGGTGGTTTCCAACGCACGGGAAAACCCCTCACTCGACGTCGTTGGGGGAGTGCTCCAGCAAATTCAATTGGCCCGTGTCCCCGTTTTCCAATTCGCCATGTACAGCTCGGGAGACATGGAGATCAGTTGCGGCCAGCCCTTTCACCGTCACGGGCCGGGTCCACTGCAACAAGACCCTCTACGTGGAGCCGGACAACATCCTGCAGTTCCAATCCTCGGTAACGGCGGTGGGCAATATCCTGTTTCAGCGGGCCCCGCTGGATACCCGCACGGCGCCGGTCGGCTCGGTGATCTACCAGGTGCCCAAGAGCTCCCACGAATCGCCCCTGACCCTGCCCATCGGCACCACGAACACCCCGACGGCGATACGTGAGATCATTGAACCGCCGTCGCCGTCCGAAGACCCCAGCTCACCCATGGGCCGGCAGCGATACTACAACTTGTCGGACCTGGTCCTAGTCGTATCCAACGACAAGATCACCGCCACCAGTGGCAACTTCAACGGCTTTGCGACTAAAGTCCCCGACGACGACGTGGCAAAGATTGTGTTAACCACCAACAGCTTTTGGGATGCGCGCGAAGAAAAGACTGTCCAGCCCATTGATATCAACATTGGGGCGCTGACTTCCTGGAGCGCCACTAATTCAAGTCTGCGCTCGGCACTCGGGGGGAGGGATGTGTCCTCCGTTTACGTCTGCGACCGGCGCAGCCTAAACGCGGGTATCCTCGGGGCGGTCCGCGTGGTCAACGGCCAGCAGTTGCCGTCGCGCGGGCTCACCGTCGCCACCGGCTCCCCGCTCTACGTGCTGGGCCACTACAACCAGACGAACTCGGCGAACCTGGGAACCGCCGACACGTCCACAACCCTGCCGGCTTCGCTGGTGGGGGACGCCATCACGATTCTCTCGACTCATTGGTCGGATGCCAACAGCACCAGTCCCGTGGCTTCGCGCGTGGCGGCACCGACCACGGTGAACGCTGCGATCCTGGCGGGTGCGGTGGAGACCACCAAGGACCATTACAGCGGCGGCATGGAGAATTTCCCACGTTTCCTCGAGACTTGGGGGTCGGCCAATGCCTTCACCTATAACGGTTCGATGGTGAAGATGTTCCCGAGCCAGTACGCCACCAACGTCTGGGGCAAAGATAATGTCTATGCGCCCCCGAAGCGCGACTGGGCCTTCGACGTCAACTTCAACGACCCCGCGAAGCTGCCGCCCCTGACTCCGGGCCTGCAGAAGGTGATTCGCAGCCAGTGGGCTACTGTGGCCCCCAACCAGACTACGCTCGCGGCTAATCACTAGCCACCCGGGACCTACGCCGATGAACTCTGGGCTGGTTCGACTGGTTTTCCTTCTCTGCGGACTTGAGTGCGCCGCCGCCAGCCGTGTGGTCGCTCCAGTTTCTCCCGACCTTCAGGACTCCCCGCCGGTGGTAGGATTCGTGGAGCGGGAGAGATTCCGGGAAGTGGGCAGGGAGACACAGGAACTCTATCGGCAACAGTTGGCGATCCCAGACGCCATGCCGCAGGACCTCACTGTGGCCGCTTCCGCACCGGTTTCCGGCGGCCAAGACGACGTGGCTGCCCAGACGCAGCTCGTCTCGATGCGGTTGGAAAACTACAGCTTGGGATTTGCGCTTGCCGCTACGCTCGTCCTGGTGGGGGGGCTAGCCTGCCGCAAAACCGCCCCTCTCTGCGCCGCCGACATGAACAGCCAGACCCGGACCGTGGCGGAGGAGGCAGCGCTTTCAAAGTTCCTTGAGGAATTCCGGGTCGGTCCGCTTGCGCCGGCACGAGTTCCGCGGTTGGGCCTCTGGTCTGCGGATTCCACGGTTGTTGCCCGCGAAGCGCGGGGAAACACATGCCACCTGGAGTCCGATCCGGTTACCGAGGTCTTTGCCGGAGTATCGGAAGAATTCGTGGCGCTGCGAAGGATTCTTCAGGAAGTTGGCCGGGCGCCGAACACAGCCGCCGGACGCAAGGCGCTGGACGACCTTGGGGCCCAGATTCATGCCCTGAAAGAGCGGGCGGGACTTTCGGAATCCTCTCCCGTGCGGCAATTGGCTTCCGCGCTGGAAGGGCTGGTCCGGCAACTAACCGAGCAAGGAGATGCTATGACCGCTTCCGCTTTGAGGACCATTGCCAGCAGCGTGGATCTTCTGGAGGAACTATGCGTTCGAGGCTTGAAGGCCGAACTTGAGACCAATGCTCCCCTCCGGCTTCTGGCGGTGGATGACGATCGGATCAGCCGCCACGCTGTCTCCTGCGCGCTCAAAAGAGGAGTCAGCGCGCCTGACCTGGCACAGGACGGCGCGGCGGCGTTAGCCCTGGTCAACCAGCGGCGTTACGACGTGATTCTTCTGGATGTGCAGATGCCCGGAATGGACGGATTTGAGCTCTGCTCTCGCATTCACAATACCGGACCCAACCGGGCAACTCCCGTTGTCTTTGTGACCTGCCAAAGCGATTTCAACGCACGCGCGCAGTCAACCCTCAGCGGGGGGCATGATCTCATCGGCAAGCCGTTCCTTCCGTTTGAGGTAGCCGTCAAAGTGCTCACGTTCGCTCTGCGCGGGCGGTGCCAGTCACTGACGAATGCCTGTGGATGAAGGCAGCGGAATCGGGTAGTCCTCGCCTTTCCTACGGTTTTCGAGCGGGAGGAGGCTTGTAACTGCCCGGGAATGGTTCGAAAAGCGAGGTCATTGTCCCATCTCAAGACGCCGCCCCGGCCCTAACCCTCCGTTTCCCCCGTTGCCCCAGCGGTTTTTGAGAGAAGGGCGAACCCTCCGGGGCGCTGGCACCTCGGTTGCTTAAGGTAAACCGCGCGGTTGTTGTATGAGATGTGTCAGTCCCCGGGCTAGCGATCAGCCCCAGTCCTCCACTGGGTTTACACTCGCTGAAGTGGTTGTCGCCATTGCGGTGGCGGCTTTATCGTTTGGCGGCGTGATCTTCGGCTACGTGCTCACCGCCGACCGCGCGGAGTGGAGCGCCTATTCCCTGGCCGCACAGTCGCTGGCGATGCAGGGCGTCGAGCAAGCCCGCGCGGCCAAGTGGGACCCCAAGTCCTGGCCGCCCGTGGATGAACTGGGCGTCACCAATTATACGCAGATGGATATTCTGGACGTGCCGGTGTCAGGCCAGCCGGTCCTGGCGACCAACTACATCAGCATTGCCCTGGTTTCCCAGGACCCGCCCTTGCGGCAACTGCGCGCCGACTGTGTTTGGAGCCTGGCCAATGGCCGGAGAAGCCGGGGGCCGTTTACCAACACTGTCGTTACCCTCCGCACCGCTGATCAATGAAGCCGCCTCTCCCCATCCGCCTCGCCTCCCGCGCCCGCCCGAGCCCGCCGCGCCGGCCTTTACGTTGGCGGAAATCATGACCGCCATGGGCCTCTTCTCGTTGGTCGTCATCGGCGTGGTCTATTCACAACTCTTCGGCATGCGGATGTTCAACATCACGTCCACCCGCCTCAGCGCCAGCGACAGCGCCCGCAAGGTGCTCAACTACGTCCGGGATGATGTCCGTTCCGGCAAGATCCTCTATGTCGGGCAACGGAGACAGCGACCGATTCACGAATATCGTGCTCAACGGCCTTCGTCAGGGCAACGCTCTCCAGATTTATCCCACCACGGACACCAATGTTTTCATCCGCTATTATCTCGATCCGGCCAGCCATTGCCTCATCCGGACGACCAGCGGCGGCGGACAGGTGGAGGTGCTCGCCCCGTACCTCACCAACCGCATCGCCTTCATCGCCGAAGATTACGCCGGTCATACCCTGACCAACGACCAGAACAACCGCGTAATCAGGATGGTCCTGGACTTTTACCAGTGGGAGTTTCCCGTCGCGCAGCGCGGGCGTCGGTGCCTTCTACGACTACTACCATCTGCAAACCCGGATCACCCGCCGAACTATCGAGTAGCGTTCACACGCTGCGCACCGCCTATGCAGATTCACTCTCACCGGCAAACCTCAATCCCGAAACGGCTACGCCCTATCTGCTCGTGATGGTATTGGCCGCGGCCGAGCATTCTCATCTATTCAAGCACCGCCAATTGGAGCTCCACCAGCGACCGTTCTGAACGACCGCAACAACACTTATAACTCGCGCCGTGGCAGCCGCCGAAGCCGCTACGGAGGTGTGCTCGGCTACATGGCCCGCGATTTCTTTAATCAGAGCTTCGACCCCGCCAGAACGGGCTACTATGGCAGTTTCATTCCGACCAACGACTGGGCCTCTGCCTACCTGTTTACCGATGGGGCCGGGCCAGCCCAACTCGACGTGGGTTTCCAGCTCGTCCACAATGGTAATGACCAACCTCGACTCCCAATTCGCCGGCTTGTATGGGTTGGCCTACAGTTGCGCCGTGCGCGGCAACGCGCGGCCACTGGGACCCGCTACAACATGGCCGCGGCGGTCGAGCAGGACTTTCAGCTCGCCTGCATCCCCGTCTTCCAGTTCGCCATCTTCTACACCATGGACCTGGAAATCAATCCCGGCGCCCCGATGAAAGTTACCGGCAAGGTCCACAGCAACGGCAACCTCTACAGCGCGCCACCCTCCACCCTGGAGTTCGCGGAGAGCGTTGATGCGGCGGGCAGAATCTATACGAACCGCGCCCCTTACGACCCGACCGGCGGCGGCGGCAACGCTCCGACCTATGACATCCCGCCCGTGCCCGGTTCGAGTTCCCTGACGCTGCCTATCTCGACCAACAACAGCCCGTCGGTCGTGAAGCGAATCACCGAACCGCCCCCCGGGGCGAGGACGCCAACTCACCGATAGGCGCCGCACGATACTATAACCAGTGCGACCTGATCATTACCACCACCGCGACCAATGTGACCGTGAACGCGGGGGCCTGGGACGGGTTCGCCGCGGTGGCCCCGGATATGGTCGCCACTAATGGCAACACCGGCTATTCGTTTATACAAACCAATGGCTCATTTTACGACGCGCGCGAACGAAAATATACCGTGACGACCGATGTCAACGTGGGCGCCTTGACTAACTGGATGCGGGCCGCGGGCGGCGGCGGATACCTCAACCAATTGGCCAGTTCGGTGAAGGGCCACCAGATCGAACTCCATTTATATCCAGGACCAACGCGCCAACCCGAACATGCTGACCGTGGCGCGGGTGTCCAACGGGCAGACCCTGCCTCCCAGTGGCCTGACCGTGGCCACCCAGCTTCCGCTGTATGTCAAAGGGAACTTCAATGCGCCCGACACGACACCCGGCTCCACCAATACCGTCAATACAAAACCGGCCTCCCTGGTCGGCGATGCCATCACCGTGCTTTCATCCAAGTGGTCGGACGCCTACGGCAACAATTCCCTCTCGGCGCGGACCCCCGCGAACACCACGGTCAACGCCGCCTTCCTGGCCGGCATTGTCCAACCGACAAACACCGTCGGCACGCTGCATTACAGCGGCGGCGTGGAGAACTTCCCCCGTTTCCTCGAGAACTGGAGCGGCTACACCTTTACCTACAACGGCTCGATGGTGGTCATGTTTCCCAGCCAGTTCGCGACCAACTACTGGGTGCAAACGGGCACCTACTACAACGCCCCCAATCGCAGGTGGGCCTTCGATGTGAACTTCCTCGACTACCGCCGCCTGCCCCCGGCCACTCCCCAGGTCCGGAAACTGATCCGGGGCCGATGGAACGTCATCGCGGCTCAGTAGTTTCCCGGCTCCCGAGCCCAGATCACGACGGGAGGCCTGTTTCCCCTCACGATGTTCCCAGGTAAGCTGCCTTCCGCCCGTCTGGCGAAAGCCTGGCCGAGACATCCTCAGCCGGTGGAGAGGTGGTGAGCCTCCCAGCCCACTCCACAAACCTCGGGAACATCCAACCTCCAGCCTCGAATATCCGCGATGGGGCGCATCCCGACACCGCCACCGGACCGCGAGCCGTCCCGGGCTCGCAGCGGCCACCAATTAGAAGCGGGCATCAGGTTCCTCACAGCTCTCCCCGCGCACCAAGTCGCTGCGAGCCGGGGACGGCTCGCGGTCCAGCTCAACCGGGTGCTCTCACTTCATGGTGGCGGTCTCGAGATACGCCTTCCGCGATGGAACATCCGGCAAACTTCCCAACCTGAGGCTATTGGATGTTGGAGGTTGGATGTTGGATGTTTGCCCTCAGATTCCCTCCCCAGGGAGAAGTTCGTGAGGGGCAAGTGGGTGTCCGACTCGAAAAGCGGCCGAGCCCAATTCCACGGCCCCGCTGACACCGTGCGGCGAGTCAGGATGACCCGCGGCGGCGAGGATCGGCGTCTTGGGTGTTAGGGAATCTCGTCCCAGGATTTGACCAGGTAGCGGGCGTTATTAGTCGGAATTCATGCGGCCCAAAGCCTCGTCCCAATGGAACTTGAAATGCCCGTTCAAGCCCACGGAATTGACCATGAGCGAGCCGCAGAAGTCCTGGTCGCTGTTGCCGCCGCCATGCATGGCGAGATCGGCGTTGGGGGCAACCAGAACCCCGGTGAATTGGCCGTTGCCGTTCAGCGTAAAGGATGTGACCGTGGGGGCGCAATAGACGATGAGGCTGCCGGCAAACCCGCTGGGGTTGATGTATTGATTGCCGCTGATCGAGGCCGAGGTGCCGCCGGCATAGATCGTCAGCCCCGGGTTGAGATTGTCGGTGTAGTCGAAGAACAGGTTCTCGCCCCCGGTCAAGCCGTTGGGCAGCGACCAGCGTCACGTTCGGGCCAAGGACGATGGTACTGCCGGTCAACGCGCTGGAGACGTACTTGGTATTGGCATAAAGAACGTTGTCGTAGTGGTTGGTCGTAACGACGGTGTTGGTTTGGTACAGGTCGTAACTGTAGGTGATATTGATCGGATAGCTGTAAGTGTAAGTCGGATAGGTGTAACCGGTGATCGCTGTGTAGGTGTACGTAGTGGGGTAGCTTTTGTTTTTGCCCGGGTTCGTGGTGACGCTGCCGATGTAGGTTCCATCCGCAGGATAGGTTTGGGTGGTGGTAACGGTCGTGTTCGTGGTGGTGCCAGCTGGTACAGGACTTGGCTGGGAGCACGGGACGTGACCAAGGTGCTTTTGTGATCAGACCCGCCGGGGCCGGGTCGGGGAGCGTGGATACGGTCGTCATAGTCGCCAATGTTGGTGATTACACCGCCCCAGGGCACCGGGTTGGGAAAGGTGGCCGTGGTGGTGAGATTGCTCGTGACCGGGTAGCGTCGTGACAACGACATCGCCTGGCTGCGGCGTCAGGTAGCCGGTAGTATTGGGCAGGGTGGTGTCCGGGAAAGTGAAGTTTGCGTCCTGGAGAAAATAGCCCGGCTGCATGCCGCCGCCATTGGCCGCTCTGCCAGGCGTGGGTGCCGACCCCGCCCTGGGGGCCCATGGAATAGCCGCCGGTCAGGCCCGGTGTGCAGCTTCCCATAGATGTTGGCGTTTTGAACGCCGACGATGAGCGAATCAACGGTGGCCACGTCGCCAAAGTCCCCCGTGTACTTGCTGGCGTCGTACTTGCCGTTGGTGCTCTTGGCCGGATTCGACGAATCGAAGCTGTCGGCCGCGACGCCGTTGCCCTTCAGGTCAATGGCATGTTTGGACACCATGGCGGCCGTGAACAAGCGTCGTTGGGTTCTTGCTGCACGTCACCCTCACGGCGCGGCTCACAGTCGTGGAACCGCTGCCGTCGACGCCAACGGCGGCGAACATCGTCAAGGACGGGGCGGCGGCGAGCGCCGGCAGATTGATGTAGGAGCGGGAGGTGATCTCCGGGAACTGGGTGTTGGGGCCTTTGATCCAGACCTCGTATGAATTGCCATCGGCCATGTTATTGCTGCGGCAATAGTACGTGCCGTCATACGTCCACTCAGCCGATTGGAGGTTGCCGTTGCCGCTGTTGATCGCCTGGAGCCCTTCCTCGATGCCGGCTTCGGTGACGGCGATGGCGAGGTTCCAGGCCTGGGAGCGGACGCTGAGGGTATTCTGCTGCTCGACCAGTGACAGGTAGTACATGACGAACGGCAAAGGATGCCGCCGAGGACCATGGTGACCAGCAGGGCGCTGGCCATTTGTTTAACCTTCTGTGACAGTCTGATTCTCATAAATCTCTTAGCTGTTCTGTTGTTTGCGGATGACGATGCGGGCGGTCTGGACATTCTCGCTGTTCACGATGCCGCTGGGCAGGGTCATCGAGGTTTTCCAGGTCAACTGGAGGACTTTGACGGTATTCGACCAGTTATTGACCGCCACCGGAAAGCTGCCGAACACCCCGTTGCTGGGGCAGCGCGTGAACAGTTGGAAGCTGAGCAGGCTGCAGTTGTTGAGCAGGACTTCGGAGGTCCCGTCCGAGGAGGTGCGCAGCATTTTCTGGGTGCTCGGGCTGAACTTAGTAGGTGACGATGGATGTGGACCCGTCGTCGCTCGCGGCCAGGATGGTGATGCTGTTGGTGGTGTAATTCAGAACCTTGGTTGCCTGGCGGATTTCGCGGGTGAGCTGGTCCATGGCCTGCCGGTTGTATTGATCGAGCAGGCAGTAATTGTACATGGAGGCCATGCTCTTGACGCTGAACAGATAGATCCCCATCAGGCCAATGCCGCAGAGGGAGAAAACGCCCACGGCCACCATCATTTCGACCAGCGTCCACGCCTGCCGGGCCCTGCGATGGGAACCTAATAGACATAATTCTGGAGGCCGTCTTTGGCGATATAGGTGGTCAGGCTGCGCGTGTGCGGGATGCCGCGGGTGGTCCAGGTCAGGGTGACCGTGATCTTGCGCAAGTTGGTGCTGTAGCTGGTGGTGAAGGGGACGTTGGCGGGAGGAGTAACCGTCCCGTAGTAGGCAACCCCTTGTTTGCCCCGTGGGCGCCTGCGGGTCGTAATACTCGGTGGGGAGATTGGTCGGGATGAAGCCGGGCGTGTTGACCTGGTCCCAGCTATACAGGCGGAGGGTTTCCACCTTTTCGAGCAGAATCTGCGTCGCCCGTTGGTTCTCCCGCACCAACTGGAGGGCGAAGAAACCGTACCGGAAGGAGCCGAAGATGCCGCTGGCCATTACCCCCAGCAGGGCAATGGCCATGACGACATCTACCAGGGTAAGGCCGTGTTCAGATCTTGGCTTGCAGATTATTCTCATCTTGATGAGCGCGGTGTATGGGATTGAGACACCACCGCCAAAAGATCAGACACCGTGAGACAGGCGCCGTGACCACCTTCGTCTGACGCCTCTGAACTTAACCTCAACTCAGCATTAAAACCCGGTCTCATTCGCTAACTTTCGGTGCGTTTCTACTGGCCGTGGTGCCCAAAGACATCGCCGACCAGTATCATGGAAGCAGAATCCGGGCCACTCTTCCCCTGCTCGCTCGGGCGCCATCGCACACCACCGGAGATCGGCCCGGTTCAGACCCTGGGTGGAGCGCGCTGGTTATGGGCACCGACGAACGGGGGCCGAGAAGAAGACCCGGTTACGACCGCCGGGCGGAGAGGTACGTGTGGATCTGCGCCGCAGCCCGGCGGGCGTCGCGGACCGCATGCAGTAAAAGGCCGGGGCCGTGTACGATGTCGCCGCCGGCAAATACCCCGGGAATGCTGGTCATTTGGTTGCTGTCCACGATGATCCCGCCCCAGTCGTTGACGGCAAGGTCGCTGAAATCGCCCGAGTGCGGGCAGGGCAAGGGTTCGAAGCCTACAGCCGTCACGATCAAGTCCGCCGGCACGTTAAACTCCGAGCCGGGCCGCACCAGGAACGGGCGCGAGCCGGGGGATTCCATCAGCCCGAGCTCGGTGCGGACGACCCGCAGGCCGGTAACCTGGCGTTGGCCGTCGCCCAGCACTGCGGCCGGCGCAGCCTGGAATACAAACCGGGCGCCCTCTTCGCGGGCATTCTCATATTCGTGGCGGCCGCACGGCATGTCGCCTTCGTCCCGCCGATAGACACAGACGGCTTCGCGAGCGCCGTAGCGGATGGCGGCACGCAGACAATCCATCGCCGTATCGCCCGCGCCTATAACCAATACGCGCTTGCCCGTGACCTCAATCGGAGGCAGGTCCAGCGGCAAAGGGGTGGTTTTCTGCAGAATGAAGGGCAGGGCCTGGATGACGCCCCGGAGGTCTGCGCCGGGAATCTCCAGCGTCCGGGCCCGGCGGGAGTCGAAGCCGAGGAATACGGCATCGAACCCGGAGCGCAACTCTCTGAAGGAGAGGTTCTCCTCCAACTTAACTCCCAGGCGGAAGGTCACGCCGCGCTTGCGAAGAATCTCAATCCGCCGCTGAACGACCGAGTGCTCCACCTTGAACGCCGGCGTGCCGTTCACGAGGAGGCCGCCGGGCACCAGGGAGGAATCGAAAATGGTCACGGCATACCCGCGCCGCGCCAGCTCATCAGCGCAGGCCAAACCGCCGGCTCCGGACCCGACGACCGCCACGCGCTGTCCGTTGGGAGGCGCGGTGCTGGTGTCAACTTGTCCGTGGGCAAAGGCGTATTCGGAGAGGAATTGTTCGATGGCTCCAATGGACACCGGCTCGGATACGCCGTTCAGGATGCACGAGCCTTCGCATAGCCGGTCAGTGGGGCAGACGCGGGCGCAAACCTCGGCCATGTTGGTGGCCGTCCCCAGCACCGCGGCGGCCTCGAGGAAGCGCCCTTCCGCGGTCAGCAACATCCATTGCGGGATCGGGTTGCACAAGGGACAACCGGTGACGCAGCTTGGGTTGGGGCACTGGATACATCGGCTGGCCTGCTCGCGGGCGGTCTGCTCGTCGTAGAGGCCGTAGATCTCCAGGAAATCCGCCACGCGTTCCGCCGCCGAGCGCTTGGGCAGGCCCTTGTGAGCCAGTTCGCGCCACGCAAATTTGGGATTTGGCTGTTGAGAAACTGCGTCGCTCATCGCGTGACCATACGGTCCTAAGCTTCTATCGCATGAATCCCCGGGGCGGGCAAGGCATTATTGCTCGCTCTCCCAAAGGGGCAAGGCTGCATCAAGCTCCCATGCGGACCGCGAGCCGTCCCGGCTCGCAGCGCGCAGGAACGCGAGCAATGCCCATAAAACCAGGGAATCCGGGAGCGCCGGTGGTTGCTGCGAGCCGGGACGGCTCGCGCTCCGGGCGAGCTTGATGCAGCCCTGCCAAACGGGCGCTTCTGAGGCGGTCCAAGCTGGGCAACACCTACTTCGCTGACCGGTATTGGCCGAACAAATCGCGGGCAAGGTCAAATGCCCGGCTGCCCGCGCTCTTGTCCAGGCAGTAAGTGACCACACCGTCGCACTTCCCCTCCCGCCAGGCCTCCAAACAGAACCGCAGCCACTGGGCGATGCGCTCGGGGCTCGCAGGGTCCCCGTGCCGCAGGCGGAACTCGGGTGCGTCGCCCGCCGTCATGACGATGAACGGCAAATGGAAGCGATGTCCGGGCGGTTTGAGCTGGTTCCCGAAACCGGCCTCGAAGGCCCCGCGCTGAGAGACCTGCCATTGCTTGGGGTGGTCGAGGTCGGCGGCGAGTTTCAGCCCATCCGCCTGCAAATCCTTCACCTGCCAGCGGACGCCGAAGTTGCTGACGCCCTTCTTGTCCAACAGGCGGAACGCAAGGGTGAGGTTCGTCGCCCCCTGAACGGCAGGAGTCACATCTACCGTGACCTCCCGCCAGGCGTTTCTGCCGCCGGCAACGTCTTCTTCCCAAACGACCTTATCGTTGACCAGCACTTGCTTGGAATGATACCCGGCGGTATCTGCCGTGAAGTCGTCCCGCTCGCTGAAGCGGAGCCGGTGCTCTTTCCCTGGCTGAATCGAGGCTGATTGACTGGCCTGGATAAAGTCCCCCGCCTGCGACGGAGTGCTCCACGGGTAGCTCAGCTCGCCGGGAATCACTGTGGCGGCGTCATTCAGGATGGCCCAAGCCTGGTCAATGTCATCGCGGCCTTGCGGGTAAGCCACCACGACCCCGTCAATGACCTCACGGTAATTCTCGACAAAGGGGCGGCGGATTTCGCCGAAATACATCAGCGGCAGAAACACCAGCTTGGGATTGATGCTTTTTGCCCGGTGTTGGAAGTCACGCACGTAGGCTGGCGTGAAGAACGCATGGTTGGCGTAGAAGTCGTCAATGACCCAGCCGGTCAGGTTGGTATGCTGGAGCGAGAGCCGGGCGATGCCTTCCGCCCAGCGCCCGTAGTCGAGCCGAAACGGCTCTGGATAGCTGTTTCCTTCCAGCGGGGCGCTCTCGGTCGGCGGGACCACGTAAACCCAGACCTGGATATTTGCCGCGGCGGCCTTGGGCAGGAACGGCTTCAGGTCCTCCCAGTCGGTTGGAGCGTGGTAGATCAGCCAGTAGTAGGTGGTAACGTGCAACTCCTTGAGCCGGGAGACAAGGGTGTCGCAGTCCACATGCCCGTTAGCCAGCCGCGGCTCGGCGTCGTAATCGGCAAAGTGGAGCGGTGAATGCGCAGGTCGGGTTGGTGTCCGGTTCTCGGCCAGGGCCGGCCAGGTCATAGCCCAGAGCAGCACCAATGCCCAGGATTGAGTCCGGCAGAATCTCTGCCTCACAGTATCGAAAGCATTTTGCATTTGCTCCCTCCCGTTTGAAGCCAAACAGCCGCCATGTCAAGCTCGCCCTGAATCTTCGGCGGGACCGCAGAGCTTGCCCGTGACTGTCCTGGGGTAGCTTCGTCCGCCCCAGCCGCCCCACGCCCGGTCTGAAGCCTCTCCGGTGCCCCTGCCCTGCCTGGGGCGTGGCCTCGGCAAGAGCGTGGACGGTTCTGGGTAGTGCCGAATGGCACTTAGATAAAGCGTAAAACACTCAGCGGCAGGCGCTTCCATAGGGGCATCGGGTTCCGGCCCTGGGGCAGCCTTGCCCAGCCCAGCAGCTTCAGGCCCAATCTGGAACCTGTCCGCCCGTTTCCGCGCCCCAGACTTGTAGAATTCTGTCCCCGCGACACTGGCGCACCCCACGGCCCCCGGCACCGCCCGGGAGCCTCACGGGAGCCTCACGGGAGCCTCACCGTAGGACCCTCTAGCCCGGGGCTAGAGGGACCTACGGTGAGGCTCCGGTGAGGCTGCGGCGAGGCTGGCGTGTGGCCACTGGTCTTATTGACCCTTATCTAAGCGCCATTCGATGGACGATCAGAGAGTAGGGGAAGGGGCCGGGGTGGTGACGGAGGTGGTGAGGGGGTGTCGGCGCGCGGGCAGGGCGAGCACGGCCATTGCAGCGAGATAGGGAAGAACCGGCGAATGTATTGGAAATGGCGCAACCACAATCAGTTACGCGCTGAGGGCAGACTAAGGCGTGGCCTTGACGAGGGCCGAGGCGGGGGTGGGCGGGTTGAGATGGGCTACCGAGTTCGAGAGGGTGCTTAAAACCCGGGCTGGAGCGACACCGAGGGCGATGATGCTGCCAATGAGCACGACACAGGCGAGGCGAGTGGCCCAGTTGAGCCGGATCGGCGGGCGGTCGCCGGGATCGCGGAAGACGGCTTCGCGGACGACGCAGAGGTAGTAGTAAACCGCAATCGCGGCGTTGATCACCGCGATGACGGCCAGGGCGATGTAGCCTTTGGCCAGCGCGGCGGAGAGCAGCGTCAGCTTGCCCATGAAACCTACAAACGGCGGGATGCCCGCCAGGGCGAACACCCCGACGACCAGCGTCAGCGCCAGCAGCGGCGAGCGGCGGTGCAGACCGGCAAGGTCCGCGATGGCGACGTTAGTGCCGTCGCGGGAGACTTTGCAGATCACCACAAAGCACGCCAGGATCATCACGCATATAGCCGATGATGTAGTAGAGGGCGGCGGTGTAGCCAAACTGGTCGAGGGCGACGAACCCGATCAGGGCATAGCCCGCGTGGGCGATGCCCGAGAACCCCAGCAGGCGCTTGAAGTCCTTCTGCATCAGCGCGATGAGGTTGCCGTAGAACATGGACGCTGTCGCGAGCAAGGCCAGCATGAAGGCGATGACATGGTTGTCCGGCGTGGCCAGGGAGACGAAGCGAACGAGGACGGCGACGGCGCCGATCTTGGGCAGGGAGGCAACCAGGCTCGCGGTCTCATTGGAGGCGCCCTGATAGACATCAGGCGTCCAGAAGTGGAAGGGGAATACCGCCAGCTTGTAGTAAAAGCCGCAGAAGGTCAGCGCCAGGCCGGCAATGGCCAGCGGGGAATGGATCACCGGCTGGAGCCGGGGGAGCAGTTCGGTCAGGGAAGTCGTGCCGGTCAGGCCGAAGAGGTAGCTCATGCCGAAGAACATCATGCCGTTGGCGGCGACGCCGAACATGATGTATTTGATCGCCGACTCCATCTGGCTTCTCTGCCCCGCGCGCTCCCGGCGCATCGCCACCATGAAGTAGAGCGGGAAGGCCGAGACTTCCAGGGCGATGACGAGCGTGATGATGTCCACGCAGCTCACCAGCATGACGAGCCCGGACACGCTGAGGGTCAGGAACAGGAAATACTCGGGCTTAATGTCGTCGCGGATGTCCTCGAGGTTGCCGCTCAGGAGCAGGATGAGCGTGAAGCCGCAGGCAAAGACCAGCTTGAGCACCTGGGAGAACTGGTCCACGCGGTAGGCGCCGCTGAAAGAGTGTCGCTTCCTGCCCCAGGCAGAACACGCAGGCGATGATGGCGCCACGGAGGTAATCAGCGCCGCAGCACGGGCCTGCTGGACGCGCGCTTCACCCAGGGTGACCACAAACACCACCAGCGCGCCGACGAGCAGCACGAGTTCGGGGAGGAAGGCTGTGAAGGGAGAGGAAGTCATGGAGAAACACGCTGCGGCGGGCGGGGGAAGTCCGAAGGCCGAAATCCGAAGGCCGAAAGAAGGCCGAAATCCGAAGGCCGAACGAAGCGCGCTCCGCTAGCCGTCGCGCGTCCCGCTTCGGCCTTCGGCCTTCGGATTTCGGCCTTCTTTCGGCCTTCGGCCTTCGGCCTTCGGATTTCAGTGCACGATGGCATAATTACTGGCGGGTACAACCTGCCGCGTTTGTTCAATCAAATGCTTCACGCTGGCGTCGAGGACGCGGGTAAAGGGCGCGGGATGGAGGCCGATCCAGAAGACGAAGACCAGCAGCGGGGCGAGGGTGACGATCTCGCGCAGGCCCAGGTCCAGGACGCGCGAATGGTCCGGGTTGCGCGTGCCGCCGTAAGCGACCTTCTGCAACATGCGGAGCATGTAGGCCGCGGCGAGCACGACGCCCGGCATGACGCAGATCATACCGAAGATGAAGGTTTGGTGCTCGGTGTAGAGCTTGAACCCGCCGCTCAGCACGAGGAATTCGCCGATGAAGCTGTTCGTGCCGGGGAAGGCCAGGGAGGAGAGCGCGAACACGCCCGCAAACAGGGCGAAGATCGGGCATAGCCCTGCCGATGCCGGCAGCCTTCGCCAGCTCGCGCGTGTGCAGCCGCTCGTAGATGATGCCGACGACGATGAACAGCGCCCCGGTGGTGACGCCGTGGTTGATCATCACCAGCAGCGCGCCCTCGATGCCGAATTGGTTGAGGGCGAAGATGCCCAGCGTGGCAAAGCCCATGTGCGCGACGCTGGAATAGGCGACCAGCTTCTTGAGATCGGTCTGCGCCAGGGCGGTCAGGCCGCCGTAGAGGATAGCGGCGACCGAAAGCCAGAGGATATACGGCGTGAAGAGGTGCGTCGCATAGGGCGTGATCGGCAGGGAGAACCGCAGGAAACCGTAGGTGCCCATCTTCAGCAGGACGCTGGCGAGGAGGACGCTGCCGGCGGTGGGGGCTTCCACGTGGGCGGCGGGCAGCCAGGTGTGGAAGGGGAACATCGGCACCTTGATGGCGAACGAGATGAAGAAGGCCAGGAAGATCCAGAACTGGAAGGTGTGCGAATAGTCGTGCCCCATCATGTCCGGGATGCTGAAGCTGCCGACCTTGAGGCGCAGGGCAATGATCGCGACCAGCAGCAGGACCGAGCCGGCCATGGTGTAGATGAAGAACTTGAGGGCCGCGTAAATCTTGCGCGGGCCCGCCCCAGACGCCGATCAGCAGGGCCATCGGAATCAGCATCGCTTCCCAGAAGATGAAGAACAGGACGAAGTCCAGCGCGCAGAACACGCCGACCATGGCCGTCTCCATGATCAGCAGGCAGATCATGAACTCCCTCACCCGGGTCTGGATGTAGCGCCAGGACGCCAGCACGCACAGCGGCATGATGAGGGTCGTCAGCAGGACCAGCAGCAGGCTGATGCCATCAATGCCGAGGTAGTAGTTGATCTTCAGGGTCGGAATCCATTCCGCAAACTCGGTAAGCTGGAAGTTCGAGGTGCTGCGGGTCGAACCGCCACCAGAGCTGCAGCGAAAAGATGGCCAGGGCGCAGGTGAACGCCGAGCGTCCACCAGCGCAGCAAGCGCTCGTTGCGGATGAACGCGGCGACCGCGGCACGCCAGCAGCGGGCTGAAAATCAGCACGCTCAGCAAGGCAGAGCTGTTCGTTGGGGCTGGAGGAAGGTCATCGTGCGAGAGCGTTCGAATACCAGAGGAACGCGAGGATCAGGACGGCGGCGACGGCGAAGGCGAACGCGAGGTTCTGCTGCATCTGGCCGCGCTGGGCGATAGCGGAGCCGGCGCCCGATGCCGCGGATGCTTTCAGCAAAGCCATCCACCGCCCGTCAATGACCTCGTTATCAAACAGGGCCGCCACGCGGGCGCTCACCATGAGCGGGACCAGCCCGGCCACGCGATAGAGTTCGCCGACAAAGGTATCGGCGGCCTGAACCGGCTTGCGGGCCACCCAGAGGAAGACGCGCCAGCCTTTGCGGTAGAACCAGTCCAGGTCCAGGCTGATGGTCGGGTCCGGCACCAGTTTCTTGAGCAGCAGGAAGAAGCCCAGGCCGGTGAAGAGCAGAATCTGCAGGTCTCGAAGATGTGGTAGGCGGTGTAAGGATGATACGCCGCGGCCACCGTCGGATACGGCAGCATCTTGTAGAGGTAAGGCGTGTAGCAGCCGATGAAGATGCAGAGCGCGGCGGCAACGATCATCGCCACGTTCATGTTCCACGGCGGCTCGGCGGCGCGGTCCCAGGCTTCCTTGCTGGGCTTGTTCTTCCCGAACCAGATGAAGTAAGGCACCTTCAGCCCGGTGTGCAGGAACGTTCCCGCGGAGGCGAGCAGCAGCAGCATGCCGACCCAGTATTTGTGCTCCTCCATGCCGGCGCTGATGATCATCGACTTGCTGACGAACCCGCTGAAGAGCGGGAAGGCGGAGATGGACAAGCCGCCGATCAGGGTGAAGACGAACGTCCACGGCATCTTCTTCCACAGCCCGCCCAGCTCGGTGAACTTGCTCTCGCCGGTCATGTAGCAGCACCGAGCCGCAGCCCATGAACAGGAGGCCCTTGTAAAGGATGTGGGCGAAGGCGTGGGCGCAGGCGCCGTTGATGGCCATCTGGGTGCCGAGCCCGACGCCCGCCACCATGTAGCCGACCTGGCTGATGATGTGGTAGGCGAGCAGGCGGCGGCAGTCGTTCTCCAGCACCGCATACACGACGCCGTAGAGGGCCATGATGACGCCGAGCACGACGAGGATCTCCATGCCCGCGAACCCGCGGCACAGGGCATAGACGGCGGTCTTGGTGGTGAAGGCGCAGAGGAAGACCGAGCCGTTGAAGGTGGCCTCGCCGTAAGCGTCCGGCAGCCAGGCGTGCAGCGGCGGCACGGCGGCGTTCAGGATGAAGCCGATCATGATGAGGTAGGTGGCCGGGGTCGGGTGGTGGACGTCCAGCTGGTTGAACGCGCGTCAAGGCCAACTGCCCGGTGCGTTGCAATGCCAGACGATGCCGCCCGAGCAGGACCACGCCGCCGGCGGTGTGCACCAGCAGGTAGCGGTAGCCCGCGAACAGCGATTCGCGCCGGCCCCGGAACCAGATCAGGAACACCGAGGAGAAGGCCATCATCTCCCAGAACAGGAACAGGGTGATGAAGTCGCCCGCGTAGATGGCGCCGACCGAGCCGGCGACGTAGAACCACGAGGCGATGTGCTGCCACGTCGTCCTTCACGTGCAAGCCGTAGAGCGTGCCGATGATGCACATCAGGCTCATGATGTAGCCGAAGACGGAGCTGAGCCGCGTCCACCCGGCCAAAGACCAGCGTCCAGTTCAGGATATGCACCTCGCCAAATTCGCCGTGGGTCATGGTCAGGATGCGCGCGAAGAGCAGGATCGGGATGAGCAGCAGGTAGCCCCGCTTCAGGCGCGCCGGCACCAGCGGCAGCAGCAGGGCTGCCCAGGATCAGGATCAGCGAGGGATGGAGCCAGAAGTTATTCATGGCATCCCGCAGGGAAGAGCGTCTACCTCACCCTCCCCGGAGAGGAGCGCTGCCTAGGCTGCCGGATGTGCTCGATGTAACGCGTCCAGCTCCCTCTCCGAGGGTAGGGGTGAGGGTAACGGCTCGACCATGCGAAGCCACCTGAATCCTGACCGGTATTCATGGCGTCCTCCTGCTCTGGGCGGCTATCCTCGTAGTAATCCTCGCGGGTCATGATGCCCAGGTGGCCATACCACTTGGAAAGGATGATGATCAGGACGCAGCCGACGAAGCCGAATATGGACCAGAACAGCGGGATATGCTCGAGCGTCGTGTGGGCGTGCTCGTTGCTCACGAAGAGGATATCGAGCGCGGCGACCAGCACCAGCACGCGCAATGCCGACCAGCTTGACGGCCTTCAGCCGGTTGCGCAGGAACTCGATGAGCTTGGCAAGTTTCATGGCAGGATCGGCGTGGACGAAGCTGCATGAAGAAACCGGGGTAGAGGCCGATGAGCACCGAAATGACGGCGGTGATGGCGAGCGGCACGACCATCGCCGGGTGGGCCTCGCGGAACTTGTGTTCGGCGTCGGCCGTGGAAGGTTTGCCGAAGAAGCCGCTATAGACCACGGGAGCGAAATAGGCGGCGTTGAGCAGCGTGCTGATCAGCAGCACGATGATGATGCCGACCGACCCGGCGTCAAAGGCGCCGTTGAGCAGATACCACTTGGTGACGAAACCGGCCACGGGCGGCGCGCCGATCATGCTCAGCGAGGCCAGGGCAAAAGCGCCGAACGTGAAGGGCATCGCGCGCCCCAGGCCGCTCATCTCGGAGATGTTCTTCTTGTGGGTGGCGACGTAGATCGCGCCGGCGCAGAAGAACAGCGTGATCTTGGCGAAGGCGTGGTTGGCGATGTGGATCAGGCCGCCCTCGATGCCGGGCCGCGTCATCAGCGCCACGCCGAGAATGATGTAGGAGAGCTGGCTGACGGTGGAGTAGGCCAGCCGCGCCTTCAGGTTGTCTTTGCTCAGCGCGACGATGGAGGCGACGATGATGGTGATCGAGACGAAGTAGGCGGTGGGAGGCCGAGGTTCAGCGCGCTGCATCGTGTCCACGCCGAAGACGTAGAGCATCACCCGGACGGTGGAGAACACGCCGACCTTGACGACCGCGACGGCGTGGAGCAGGGCGCTGACCGGCGTGGGCGCGACCATGGCGCTCGGGCAGCCAGTTGTGGAAGGGCATCACGCCGTTCTTGGCGAAGCCGAGAATGCAGCAGGCGTAGAGGACGGTCACCACCCAGCGGTTGACGTCCGGGGGGCAGGATGCCGGTGTTGATGTTGTTGGCGAAGTCGAGGTTGCCCGGTCAGGACGTAGATCAGGACCATCGCCGGCAGCACCAGCCCTTTGGCGGTGCCGGTCAGGTAGGTGAGGTATTTCTTGCCGCTCTCGTAGCTTTCCTCGTCCTGGTGGTGCGCGACCAGCGGATAGGTGCAGATGCTGACGATCTCGTAGAACAGATACAGGGTCAGCAGGTTGTCGGAGAAGGCGCAGCCGATGGCGCCGAACAAGGCCAGGGCGAAGCAGGTGTTGAAGCGCGTCTGCTCGTGCTCCTTGAGGCCGCGCATATAGCCCGGCCGAGTAGAACACCGTGCACACCCACAGGAACGAGGCGGCACAGCGCGAAGACCATCGAGAGCGCGTCAGCCCGCAGCGCGACGCTCAGCCCCGGCAGCAGGTGGAACGACGCAGAAGTACAAGCTGTTTGCCGGCGTGGACGTCCGGGATCATCGAAGCGGTGAGGACGAACAGCGTCGCGGCGGCGAGGAAGGAGCAGGTTTCGCGCAGGTTGGGCCGCTTGCCGGTGAGCCATGACGAGGCCCGCGCCCAGCAGCGGGGCAAGGATCGCCAGCAGGAGCCTGATATCGTGAACGTGTTCCATTGAGCCTAGCCGTTCAGTTCAGAAAGCTCCTGGGTTTTGACGGAGCGGTAGTTGCGATAGACCGCGATGATGATGCTCAGGGCGATGGCGATTTCCGCCGCCGCCAGCCCCATGATGAACAGCACGAAGATCTGGCCGACGGCGGGGTCGGGCGCCTTGAAGCGGTTGAAGGCCATCAGGTTGAGCGAGGCGCCGGAGAAGATCAGCTCGCCGGAGATGAGCATGCCGATGAGCGTGCGGCGCCGCAGCAGGCCGAAGATGCCGATGGCCAGCAGCAAGGCGGCGACGGTGAAGTAGAGGTCCGGGCGATCCGGCAGAGGAGTGGGAGTTCATGGTTTGGTTCTTCCAGTGCGGGCGATGGCCAGGGCGCCGATGATGGCGACCAGGAGCGCGAGCGAGATCAGCTCAAAGGCCAGGCTGTAAGTGGTGAGCAGCGACCTGCCGATCGCGGCTGACGGAGCCGTCGTTGACGCGGGTGGCCGGAGCGGTCCAGTCCTGCTGCGCGCCCAGGTGCCAGAGGCCCCAGAAGATCGCCGCGCTCACCAGCAACGCCACGCCGCCCCATAGGAACGTGGCCCCGCGCTTCTCCTCGCGGGCCGGCTCGTCCGGCTCGGCCAGCATGACCGCAAAGATGATGGTGACGCAGACCGCGCCGACGTAGATGAGGATTTCCATCAGGGCCAGGAACGGGCTGTGGAGGAAATAGTAAAGCCCGGCCAGGCCGATGCAGCAGATCGCCAGGCCGCACACGCTCCGGATGATGCGCGCGGTCAGCGCGGCGATGAGCGCGCCCACAACCGTGGTCGCAACGCAAAGCAGGAAGATCGCGCCGACGATCATCTGGGAGGCGGGGAACGGACGTCATTTCACCTCCGGTTTCGGGGGCTTCGGGCTTGGGCTCGATGGCCTTGGGCGGCATGGGGTCTGCCGGCTTTGCTGGGTGGTGGAGACGGCGGCTAACACCGGGCGAGACGCTCGGGGACTCGCAGGCTGGGACGCCTGCTCGAGCTTCGTCGGCTTCCTGGCTCTCGTGCTTCCAGGCGCTTGAACAGGTCCATGATGTAGTCTTCCTTGTTGGTGCTGGCCAGGTTGTACTCGTGGGAATAGCGGATGGCGCCGTCGCGGCAGGCCTCGACGCAGGAGCCGCACAGGCTGCACTTGGTGAAGTCGAGGACGTACTTGGTCACGAACTTCTTCTTGGCGCCTTCCAGCTTGGCGCCTTCGACGGTGATGCAGTCGCTGGGGCAGGCGCGCTCGCACAGTTTGCAGGCGAAACACTTGGCTTTGCCCGTCTCCGGGTCGCGCACCAGCTCGATGTGGCCCCGGAACCGCGTCGGCATCTTCAGGGACTCGTGCGGATACTGCACGGTGACGGTCGGCTTGAAGAACTGGCCGATGGTGATCCGCATGCCGGTGACCAGGCTGTTGAAGCCGGTGGCAAATTCTTTGAGCGACTTCTTCATGCGTGGATCAGCTTCATCATGGCGCTGGAGAGGATCAGCGTGAACAGCGAGACCGGGATGAGGATCTTCCAGGAGAGGTTGAGCAGGCCGTAGAACTGGGTGCGCGGGAACGTCCAGCGGATCCAGACCACGGAGAAGATCAGGAAGTACATCTTCAGCGAGGAACCAGACACGCCCCGGGCAGGATGCCGAATGGGGCTCTGCCAGCCGCCCAGGAACAGCGCCGTGGCCAGGGCGCAGCCGAGCAGGATGTTGGCATACTCGGCCATGAAGAATACGCCGAACCCCATCCCGGCATATTCGGTGTAAGCGCCGGCGACCAGCTCGCTCTCGGCCTCGGCCATGTCGAAGGGCGCGCGGTTGGTCTCCGCCAGCATGCAGGTGTAGAAGATGAGGAAGGTCACCGGCATCAGCGGATTGACCCAGACTCTGAAGATGTTCCAGTGCCAGAACCCGCCGGCCTTGCTGCACGACGATCTCGTTCAGGTTCATCGTGCCGGTGACCATGATCATGGTGATGACCACCAGCAGCATGGGGATTTCGTAAGCGACGTTCTGCGAGACCACGCGGGCGGCGGAGATGATCGCGTATTTGTTCCGCGAGGACCAGCCGCCGAGCATGATCGCCATGACGTTGATCGAGCCGAAGGCGAAGATCATCAGCAGGCCCGACGTTGATGTTCCGGGCGGCCAGGTCTGGCCCCAGGGGATGACCGCCAGGCTCATCAGGGCCGGCGACATCATCAGCAGCGGGGCGACGCGGAACAAGGTGCGTGTCCGCGCCCGCGGGGACGATCAGCTGCTTGGACATGCAGCTTGGCGGCGTCGGCGATGGGCTGCAGCAAGCCCGCGCCAACCGACTTCCGTCGGGCCGGGGCGGCGCTGGAACCGGGCGGCGCCCTTGCGCTCGACCCAGACCAGGTAGGCGGCGTTCAGGCCGACAAAGGCCATGATGCCGACCAGGAACAGCACCAGCCGCAGTGGCTCGGGCCACAGGGAGCAAATGAAGTTCCAGATGGAGTGAATCATGCTCAGAATCGCACCGCTCTCGGCATGTATCCGGCGCCTCCGCGTTGGAGTAATCGTGTTCCCCCTCACCCCGGCCCTCTCCCTAGGGCGAGCCCACGGGCACGAGAACCGCGCAGCCTTCAGGCCTGCAGATCACTCTCAAGAAGGCGTGAGGGCGGGCATTGGATTCTGCCAATCCTCGTCAGGCCCGTACTCGTCATCACCGCATGTCGCGGCAGCGCTAAGTATGGCTGCGGCTCAGCGTGGCAACATGCCAGTCTGAAAACGGATCGGCCGCATCGGCAGGCAAGATACGCAACGCGGCGGCTGCCACTCCACGTGACTTGCGAATTCTTGCACATTTATTGTTCTAACCACGGCAAGTAATGCTGCTTACCGGTCAATGTCCGGGATGACCAGGTCCAGGCTGCCCATCAGCGCCAGGGCGTCGGGCAGCAGCATGCCCGCGCTGGCTTCCTCGAACAGGCTGAGGTTGGAGAGCGACGGCGTGCGCAGCTTGACCCGGTAAGGGATTTCCTTGCCGTCGCTGACGATGCGCACGGCAAACCGGCCGCGGGCGGCCTCGACCGCGTAACAGTAGTCACCGGCGGGCAGTTTCAGCACGCGCGGCACCTTCTCGGCCATGACCGGGCCGGCGGGCAGCTTGTCGAGCGCCTGCTCGATGATGCGCAGGCTCTGGGCCATCTCCTCCATGCGCACCAGGTAGCGCGCCATGGAATCGCCTTCCTCGAAGGTGGGGATGACGAAATCGAACTCGGGATAGGCGGAATACGGCTCGACTCGCCGCACGTCGTAAGGGACGCCCGAACCGCGGATGACCGGGCCGGTGGCGCCGTACTTGCGGCACATCTCCTGGCTGATGGGGCCGATGCTCGATCAGCCGCTTGCGCAGGATGATGTTATCGGTGACCAGGTCGCGATACATCTTCAGCCGCGGACGCATCTGGGCGACGAAAGCGCGGGTGCCCTTGATGAAGGCGTCGTCCACGTCGTTGTAGAGCCCGCCGATGCGGAAATAGCTGTAGGTCAGCCGCGACCCGGTGATGCCTTCCAGCAGGTCGAGGATCTTCTCACGGTCATCGAAGGCATAGAGCAGCGGCGTGAAGCCGCCGAGGTCGAGCAGGAACGCGCCCCACCAGACCAGGTGGCTGGAGATGCGGTTCAGCTCGGAGGTGATGACGCGGATATACTCGGCCCGCGGCGGGACCTGAAGCTTGGCCGCCCGTTCCACCGCACCCACGAAGCCGTGGGTGTAGGTCATCGCCGACAGGTAATCAATGCGGCTCGTGTTGGGCAGGAACTGCGCGTAGGTGCGGTTCTCGCCCATCTTTTCCTGCATCCGGTGGATGTAGCCGCAGACCGGCTCGGCGCGGACGATGTATTCGCCGTCCATGGTCATCTTGACGCGCAAGCACGCCGTGGGTGGCGGGGTGCTGCGGGCCCAGGTTGAGTGACAAACGTCTCGCTCGGCGCGCCGTCGGCTGGAGACGATGGTCGTCTTTGACTGATCACGCGGCGAAGTCCTTCCGAAGCGGGTGGAAGTCGGCGTCCTCCGGCAGCAGGAAGGGCGTCAGGTTCGGATGCCCGAGGAACCGGATGCCGAAGAAGTCATGCGTCTCGCGCTCATGCCAGTTGGCGCCGGGGAAGACCTTGTAGATGGTGGGCAATCTCCGGGTTGTCGCGCGGAATGCGGGTGCGCACGACCACGCGCAGCGCCTTGGCGGGATGGAAGTAGTCATAGACCACTTCCATCTGCCCCTCGGCCAGCCAGTCCACGCCGGTGATCGTGTCCAGGGACAGCCCCTCTTTGTCGAGCGCTTCGGCCACGGCCACGACCTGGTCCGGCGCAACAGTCGCCTCGCAGTGATAGCCCTTGGCGGCGTAATCCACGCCTTTGAAAGGGAATGGCAAATGCGCCAGCGGGTTGGGAAACACCGGGGCGGGCGCTGGCGCCGCCGGAACCGCAGCAGGTGGCTGCGCAGCGGCCGCCGCGGCAGGCTTAGCCGGAGCCGCTGCCGCCGGTTGCGGACTATCAAGCTTTTACCTGGGGAACGCTATTACTCATCGGTCCAGAAACCCATCATCGGACTTCGACATTCCAACATTCCAACATTCCAACATTCCATCATCCGCTCATTCCGGCTTCACCACCGGCCAGCGTCGTTTGCCGGTGAGCTTCTCTTCCAGCTTCAGCAGGCCCTCGATCAGCGCCTCCGGGCGCGGCGGGCAGCCCGGGATGTACACATCCACCGGGAACAGCTTATCCACCCCTTCGACCACCGCATATTGGCCGGGGAAGACGAACGGCCCGCCTGAAATCGCGCAGTTGCCCATGGCGATCACCCATTTGGGCTCGGGCATCTGGTCGTAGAGCGTTTTGACGGCCGCGGCCATCTTCTTGTTGATGGTGCCGGCGACGATCATCAAGTCCGCCTGGCGCGGGGAGGGACGGAACACCTCGGCGCCGAAGCGCGAGAGGTCGAAGCGCGACGCGCCCGCCGCCATCATCTCGATGGCGCAGCAGGCCAGCCCGAAGGTCAGCGGCCAGAGCGAGTTGGCGCGCCCGAGCGCCAGCAGCTCGTCCAGCTTCGCGAACTTAACGTAAGGCGCGCAGTCCTTCAGGACTTGGGCATTATCTTGCGGCGTTTCCATTCAAAAATGCCTTTCTTCCAGGCGTACACGATTACCAGCGAGAGAATGCCCACGAAGAGGAACATCTCGACAAAGTCCCGCACGGCGAATTCCTTGATGCGGTTATAGACCAGCGCCACCGGGATCAGGTAAAGCACGTCCACCGCAAACGCGACGAACACCAGCGCATATAGGTAATACACCGCGCTGTAGCGAATCCACGCGTCGCCGATGGGGTCCATGCCGCACTCGATGAACTGCTCGGTCTTGTTAGCGTAGTTGCGCGTCTTGCGCGCCGCCAGCAAATGCACGATCACGAACGGGCCCAGCGCAAACCCCAGCCCGCCCAGGCAAAAGGCGAACACGTAGATCAGATCGAGCGCTTGCACGTTGCTCATAGCAGCCAAATGTTGCTCGGCACTAGACATGTAATAGTCATTATGAACAGTCTGGAGGTTGCTGGGGGGAGGGTCAATAAAATAGATGGGATCACAGCAATTAGATAACCTAACGATATCAGTCTTCGCCGGCGTAAGTATTGGAATGATTAATGCCACCAAACCTGAGCCCGCCATCCCAGCCGAACGACATGCCCGGGAGGATCCACAGCGGAACGCTCGCGAAAGCCCCCTACCCTACCCCGTAGGCTGTGGGTATTCCAATCGGAGCGTGAATATGCGGGCCAACCGGTGCCTCGGCTCTCGCCTTTGGCCCGTTCCCCGCGTCTTGGCGCCCCCTCCGAGCCTAGCTTGGCACCCCAAATCCCCGAGCCTCTGCCTCCTATTCCTCCAGCCCCGTACCCGACCCTCCCGCGGGCCCTGGTGGGGCAACGGAGGTGTGGGCGGGCGGCAGGCAACGCTATGCCACCCATTTCAGTGAAAACAGCCAAGGAGCCAGATTCCTGGCCTGAATCCACCACCAGACCCGTGACGCACGATGTCTCTTCCCGGAGCGTTCAGCGCCGGGAAGCGGTCTGGGTGGTGGGTTGCTCGATTTCCCAGCCGCCTCCCAGGGCTTTGTAGATGGCGACCAGGCTGGTGGCGGTGCGGGTTTCGCTCTGGGCCAGTTGGGCCTGGATGGAGAGTTGGGTGCGCTGGGCATCGAGGACGGGGAGGAAATCCGCAATGCCGCCTTCGTAGCGCTGGCGGGCCAGCTTCATGGCCTGAGTCGCCGAACGGTCGGAGGCCTGCAGGTAATCACGGCGGACCTGCTCGCGCCCGAAGTCAACCAGGGCATTCTCGGTTTCCTCCAGCGCGGTGAGGACGACCTTCTCGTAGAAGGCAAGCTGGGCATCGGCTTGCGCATGGGCGGCCTTGATGCGGGCGCGGACGTGGCCGAAGTCCAGCGCGGCCCAGGTGATGCTGGGGCCGAAGGCGTAGGTATCGGCGCCGTTCTTGAACAAGCCGGAGACCTCGCTGGCTTGCAGGCCGAGGTTGCCGTTAAAGGTAACGCGCGGGAAAAGGTCTGCGGTCTCGACGCCGATGCGCGCGGTGGCGGCGGCCAGGGAGCTTTCGGCGGAACGGATGTCGGGCCGGCGGCGCAGCAGTTCAGCCGGGTTGCCGATGTTGACCAACGGCGGCAGGGCCGGGATGGGGGCGGGCGGAGCCAGCTCCGCTTCCAGGGCGGTGGGCGGCTGCCCGGTGAGGACGCCCAACCGATGGATGGAGTGCTTGACGGCGGCTTCCAGCGGCGGGATCAAGGCCAGCGTGGATTCGAGTTGGGCGCGGGCGCGGGCGGTGTCGAGCTCGGTGGCGCGCCCGGCCTTGAGCTTCGCGAGTCGTCAAATCCAGGGTCTCGCGCTCATTCTCCACGTTGCCGCGGGCGACCGCCAGTTGGTTCTGGGCGCCGCGCAGCTCAAAGTAGTTGCGCGCCACCTCGGAGATCAGGGTGACCATCACGTCCTGGCGGTTCGCGACGGTGGCGGCCAGGTCGGCGCTGCTGGCCTGGACCGACCGGCGGACGTGGCCGAAGAAATCCACTTCCCAGGTGGCATCGAAGCCCGCGTTGTAGAGGCTCAACTCGCGCTGCGAGCGGGTCAGCGGAGAAGGCGATAGAATCCTGGCTGGAGAGGGATTTGGTCCAGCCGGCGCCAGCATTCGCGACCGGGAACAGGTCGGCGACCGAGCCCATGCGCAGGGCGCGGGCTTCGAGCACGTTGGCGGTGGCGATGCGCAGGTCCTGGTTAGTGGCGACCGCGCGATCCACCAGGCTGTTCAGGATGCCGTCGTTGAAGCCACGCCACCAGGTGACCGCAGTGGGCGCCGGCAGCCAGGTTGGTCTGGCTTCCGTTGGCGAAGGCGGCGCTGACCTCGGTTTTGGGCGGATGGTAATTCGGCCCGACCGCGCAGCCGTTCAGGAGAATGCAGAATGCAGAATGCAGAATGCAGAATACATGATGAATGCAGAAGGACGATCGCTGCCCTCTGCCGTGTTCCGCCTGCTTTGTAAAATCTTGAATCATAATCCTCCGTTCACCATTCATCCTTCATTCTTCATTCCTCATTCTGCCTTCTTCATTCCCTGCTTGTGCTCCAGCACGCGGCGAATCACGACATAGAACACCGGCGTCAGCACCACGCCGAAGAAGGTGACGCCCAACATGCCGAAGAACACCGCGGTGCCGATGGACACGCGCATTTCGGCCCCCGCGCCGTGCGAGAGCATGAGCGGGATGACGCCGAAGGTGAACGCGAAGGAGGTCATCAGGATCGGACGCAGCCGCAAGCGCGAGGCCTCCATGGCCGCCTCGGTGCGGTTTCGCCCGCCGTCCTGCAACTGCTTGGCGAACTCGACGATGAGGATGGCGTTCTTGCAGGCCAGGCCCATGAGCACCACCAGCCCGATCTGGGTGAACAGGTTATTGTCCAGACCCGCGCAGCCAGACGCCGAAGATCGCAAAGAGCAGGCACATCGGCACGATGAGGACGATCGCCAGCGGCAACGACCAGCTCTCGTATTGCGCCGCCAGCACCAGGAACATCATCAGCACGCAGAGCGGGAAGATGTAGGCGGCGGTATTGCCGGCCAGCATTTGCAGCAGGCTCAGCTCCGTCCATTCGATCCTCATGCCGCGGGGCAGGACCCGGTCGGCCAGATCCCCCATGAGCCGGATGGCGTCGCTGGAACTGACCCCCGGGGCGGTGTTGCCGAGGATTTCGGCGGTGGGATACATGTTATAGTGGCCCGCCAGGACGGGTGCGTTGATGTCCTTGACCTTCACCAGCGTGCCCAGCGGCACCATTTCGCCGCTGGCGTTGCGGGTCTTGAGGTTCATACACGTCGCTGGGCTTGGCCCGGAAGGGCGCGTCGGCCTGCGCCGTCACGTGGTAGGGCCGGCCATAGAGGGTAAAGTCATTGACGTACAGCGAGCCGAGATAGATCGAGAGCGTGTCCCAGATGGAGTCGAGCGGCACGTGCATGGATTCAGCCTTGGCGCGGTCCACGTCCAGGTACACCTGCGGCACGCCGGCGCGGAAGGTGGAGAGCGCCTGCGAGATCTCGTTGGTCTGGGCAATGGCGGCGCCCAGCAGTTGAGCGGTGGCCGCCTGCAGCGCCGCGGTAGCCGAGATTGGCGCGGTCCTCGACCTGCACTTGAACCCGCCCAGGGTGCCCAAGCCGTCCACCGGCGGCGCGCCGGCCACCGCCACGTAGGCTTCCTGGATGTTGGCCTTGGCTATCCGCTTCCGCGCGTCGGCCATAATGACCTCCGCGGTCAGGCCCTTCCTTCACTCGCTCCTCGAAGGGGCTCAAGCGGATGAACATGCTGGAGGCGTTGGCGCTGTTGCCCAGGGAGACCAGCGACAAACCGGCGAACTCCGACACGGCGGCCACGCCGGGCGTGTTGGTCAGCACCTGCACCACCTTCTGGCTGACCGCCTCGGTGCGCTGCAGCGATGCGCCATCCGGCAGTTGCAGGTAGCAGAACATGTTGCCCTTGTCCTGGGCGGGAATGAACCCGATGGGCACCTTGCCGAAGCCGAACCACGTCAGCGCCAGCAGGCCCGCATAGACCACCAGCGCGACGCCGCAATGCCGCAGCACCCCGCCCAGCACCCGGACATAGCCGGCTCGACCGCCCTCGAACACGCGGTTGAACGCCCCGGAACAGCCAGGCCACCGAGCCGTGCATCACCCGGCCAATGAAGTCCTTGGGCGCATGATGGGGCTGGAGCAGCAACGCGCACAGGGCGGGGCTGAGGGTGAGCGAGTTGAACGCCGAAATCAGCGTCGAGACGGCAATGGTCAGCGCAAACTGCTGGTAGAACTTGCCGGTGATGCCGCTGACGAACGCGGTGGGAATGAAAACCGCGCTCAGCACCAGCGCAATGGCCACCACCGCGCCGCTCACTTCGTCCATCGCCTTGTGCGTCGCCGCCACCGGGGACAACCCCTCGGCAATATGCCGCTCGACGTTCTCGACCACCACGATGGCGTCATCCACGACGATGCCGATTGCCAGCACCAGCCCGAACAGGGACAGGTTGTTGATCGAGAAGCCGAAGGCGGTCATGGCCGCGAAGGTGCCAATGAGCGACACCGGCACCGACACCAGCGGGATGAGTGACGCCCGCCAGTTCTGGAGGAAGAGCACGACGACGAAGATCACGAGGAGGATCGCGACGATCAGCGTATGAATCACCGCCGCGATGGACTCGCGGATGAACGCCGAGGTGTCGAACGCGATGCGGTAATCCAGTCCCTCGGGGAAGTCCTTCTTCAGCTCCTTCATCGCGGCCTCGATGGCGTTGGCGGTTTCGATGGCGTTCGAGCCCGGCTGCTGGAACAGCGCCATGGCCGCCGACGGGTTTGCCGTCGAGCCGGCTGTCAATGCTGTAATCGTTGGCCGCCAACTCGATGCGCGCCACGTCCCGCAGCCGGGTGATCTGCCCGTCGGCATCCGCCTTCAGGACGATGTCTCCGAATTCCTCCGGCGTGGTCAGCCGCCCCTTGGTGAGCACCGCCAGTTGGAACAGGTTGTTGGGAGGCTGGGGCGACTGGCCAAAAAGCCCCGCCGCCACCTCCACGTTCTGCCGGCGGATGGCCGCCACGATGTCGCTCGCGGTGAGACTGCGCGCGGAAGCCTTGTTCGGATCAATCCAGATGCGCATGCAGTAATCGCGCGCGCCGAAGATGATCGAGTCGCCCACGCCCGGCAGCCGCGCCAGCACGTCCCGCACGTGCAGATAGGCGTAGTTGCTCAGATACACCGGGTCATACTTGCCCGAGGGCGAGACCAGGCTCACCAGCATGGCGATGGTGGGCGAGCGCTTGCGCGTAATCACGCCCAGCGAGCGCACTTCCTGCCGGCATCTTCGGCAACGCGCCGTCCACCCGGTTCTGCACCAGCACCTGGGCGGTGTTCGGGTCCGTGCCCACTTTGAACGTCACCGACAGCCGCATCTGCGCCGTCGCTGCTGCACTGGGCCGACATGTAGAGCATGTTCTCGACGCCGTTGATTTGCTCCTCCAGCGGCGTGGCCACCGTGTTGGCGACGGTCTCCGCGCTGGCGCCGGGATAGCTGGCCATGACGAAGATGGTCGGGGGCGTGATCTCGGGATACTGGGCGATCGGCAGCGTAAACAGCGCGATCGCCCCCAGCAGCACGATCAGGATGGACAGCACCGACGCAAAGATCGGTCGGCGGATGAAGAAGTGGGAGAATTTCACAGCGCGAGTTCCCGGTTCAAGTTTGGGGCTTGGTTTCGGGCTTCGGCTCCCGTTCGGCAGTCGCCTTCTTGCCGTCCGGGCTTCGGGCTCGGCCAGCCTGGACCTCGACCTTTACGCCGGGCCGCAGCATCATCAGGCCGTTGACGATCACCCGGTCTTCCGGCGTCAGGCCCTTGAGCACCTCGCGCAGCGGCCCGTGCGCCCGGCCGCTGCTGATGTAGCGCGCCTCGCACCTTGTCCTCCCCGCTAGCGACATAGACGAACTTGTAGCCCTGGTCGGACTGGACCGCCACGTCCGGGACGAGCAGCGCCTGCTCGCGGCGGCCCGGCCAGGACGCGCACATTGGCGAACATGCCCGGCACCAGGGCGCGGTCCTCGATTGTCGAAGACGGCGCGCAACCGGATCGTGCCGGTCTGCGGATTGACCTGGTTGTCGAAGAAGTCCACGTGGCCCCGGTGCACGAAGCCCTCTTCATTGACCAAGCGCCAGTTCGCAAGGCAGTGTCTCGCCCCTGGCCTCCGCCGCGTTTGCGCTCGGCTGCGGTATTTGTGGTAGGCGCGCTTCCTCGACGTCGAAGTAGGCATAAATGGGGTCCAGCGAGACCATGGTCGCCAGCACCGTGGCCGAGCCGCCGTTGCCTTGAAGCTGAACGAAGTTGCCGGCGGTCAGCAGGCGGCGCCCGATCTTGCCGCTGATGGGGGCCTTGATTTGGGTATAGTCCAGGTTGAGGCGGGCGGTGGCTTCGCTGGCCTTGGCGGCGGCCAGCGCGGCTTCGGCTTCGCGGACCGCTTTGCTCCGGCTGTCGTATTCCTCTTCGGAAATCGCCTTGGTGCCCTTGCAGGCTCTCGGCGCGCTTGAGGTCGTTCTGCGCCAGCTCGAGATGGGTCTCGGCCTGCTGGCGCCGGGCCTGGGCCTGCTCCAGGTCGGCCTGGTAAGGCCGCGGATCAATCACGAAGAGCAGGTCGCCGGCCTTCACCTCCGCGCCGTCCTGGAAGTGGATCGAGTCAATGTAGCCGGCGACGCGGGGCCGGATTTCCACCATCTCGACTGCCTCCAGGTGGCCGGGGTATTCGTCCCAGTTGGTGACCGTGGCGAACTGGGGCTGGCTGACCGTGACCTTGGGGGTCGGGAGCATAACGCGTTTGGGCGGCGAGCAGGCGCTCAGAGAAGGCTGGAGCAGCCACGAGAATTGTGGAGGAGACACCGAACGAGAGAACCAGGCTTTTGATTCATAAGAAATATAGATTGGCGCATTGGGAAAATCAACTGATCGCGATGAGGGAAACCGTTTCATCGTGGTCGTTACGGACCTTCCCCATCGCATTGGGGTCGAGCGTGGGCTTCCCGTCCACGAGGAAAACGTACTGGTGGTGGCCGTGGGGCAAGCTCCAGCCGGATGACCCAGCCGCCGTCGGGCATCCGGGTCATCGGATGGGCGGCGGGGTCCCAGCCATTGAAGTCGCCGATGAGCGAGACACTTTTAGCCTCCGGCGCACGGCAGAAGAAATCCACCAGGTGGAGCGGCGGGCGGCCCGGCGTGGCCGGGACGCCGGTTTGGTGAAACCCAGTGCTCATAAGGGATGGTTCGGGTCTGCGCTAGTCCCGCGCCAGGGCGCGGAAGCCGGGCGAGAAGAACTCGGATCATCTCCGCCAGCATTTTGTCCGTGTTCGCCGGGTTGCAGGCGCCGTGGGTTTCGATCTCGATCCTGCGCGGATTGCACAACATGAACGCCAGCGCGCCCCAGATAAACTCCATGCGCCAATGCAAGCCAGCCAGGGACGCCCGAGGCAGGCTGCGCTGCAGCGCCTTGAGGAACGCGGCCCGCACCTCGGCCCGTCTGCGCGCGCAGCAGTCTCCTGAATCTGCGGGTTTGGCTCCGTCACGATGCGGCCGATCAGGCGTGTGATTGCCTGCTGTTTGGCGGGGGCCTTCGCGGCCAGGCACAGCGGGGGCAGCAGCATCGCCTCGAGGATCTTCTCCACCGGCAGCGGCCGCCCCTTGGCCTCGGCCTCGAAGCGCCGCAGCAATGCCAGGTGCTCCTCCCGCAGCGGGCCGAAGCGGCGTTTGAGCACCGCCTCCATCAACCCCCGCTTCGAGCGGAAATAGTAATAGGCCGTCGCCACGTTCACCCCAGCTTCCAGCACAATGTGCCGCAGCGAGGCCCCGGCGAAGCCGAATTCGGCAATGGCGTTCTCGGCGGCGTCGAGGATGCGCGTCTGCGGGTCCAGTTTAGCGTGTCGGGCCATTTAATTAAACGTTTGTTTTAAACGAACGTTCAACTATGGCGCTTGGCGGGCCTGGCGTCAACACCCGAAGCGGCGCGAGAAGCGAGCTGGGCGCATCTCAATTTCTGTACACCCCAGGCTGGTTTTCCATAACGCCCGCTCATTCGTACACCCCATTCCCCCTCACCCCAACCCTCTCCCCAAGGAGAGGGAGCCCCGCCGCCCGTCGCTGAAAAGGCACGATTGCTTCGCCTTGCCCTTGGGCGGCCGAGGCTTCTCCCTCTCCCTGGGGAGAGGGTTGGGGTGAGGGGGAATGGACTCACCAGCAACCTGAATCGGAGGCGTGCACAGGCAAAAGGTTGTCAGCAGCCACCCCCCTCAGAAATTGTGGCGAACCCAAGCGAGCGGCCGCTGCAACCCGACTGAGCGTGCGGGATTGATAATTAAGGGCGGAGACGTTAAACACTGGCCCGCTGATTTAACCTTTAACCTTATTCACATGAGCACGATCACAGACTCACAGTTGGACTTCATCTTCGGCCGGCGGAGCATCCGGGTCTATTCGCCCGACGAGGTGAGTGAATCCGCAGTGACACAACTCCTGAAGGCGGCCATGGCCGCGCCCTCCGCCATGACCAAAGACCCCTGGCGGTTCGTCACCATCCGAAACCGAGAAACCCTCTCGAAGCTGGCGACGCTCCACCCGGGCGCGGCGATGCTCTCGGCGGCGGCGATGGCCATCGTGGTATGCGGCGACCTGGAGGCTGCCTTCGAACGGAATGTCGGCTATTTGTTACAGGACTGCTCAGCGGCCACCGAGAACCTGTTGCTGGCGGCCCACGCACTGGGGTTGGGTGCCTGCTGGGTGGGGATCTATCCCGGCGAACCGCTTATCAAGCAGGTCAGAAGCCTGCTGTCCCTGCCGGCTTCGATCATTCCCGTTGCGGCGATTTCGCTCGGCCAGCCGGGCGAACAACAGCCGGCGCGCACGCGCTACAGCGCCGGCTTTATCCGCGGCGAGAAATGGTGATCTCGCCCTGGTCTGAAGGCTGGACCCGAGTCTGCTTCGACAGAGCTGGATCAGGGCAAATAGATCGCGCGGTAATACCGCACCGGCACGTTGGCTGCCTCGCCGTCCCGGAAAACGAAAGGTGAGGTGTTCGTGGCAAGCGGCACCCAATCCACCAGGTTCGTAGAGGCCTCCACGATGTAGTTAAACCCGGGCACGCCGGTAAGGCTCAACCGGAAGGAGTCGCCCCCTGAGAAGAAAGCGGGGGCACCCAAGATGGGCGCGGCGGCGGTATAGACGGACAACGCTGCCGCCGGGCTCGTGAGCATGCCCGCCGGGTTGGTGATGACAACCTGATAGTCGCCTTGATCGCCGAGGCTGGCGCTGGTCACAGTGAAGCTGCTATTCGTCGCGCTCGCGATATTGCCCCCGTTGACTTGCCGCTGGCAGCTTAATGGCTGGTCGCCAATGGCCGAGACGCTAAAGGCCGCGTCCTGCCCGGCGATTACAGCGCAGGCTTGAGGCGGGATGGTAATGAAGGGCGAGGTCTTGAGGGTCACGGTGACGGTTGAGTTGCTGACCAAGAGAAGCACTGTGGCCTTATTTGTGACGATAACCGAGCCCGTCAAGCTGACCCGCCCATTGAAAACCAGAGGGAGGATGGAGCCGACATAAATGTCGCCGTTGGCATGAACCGGACCGTTCACGGTCAGGGGGCTGCAGGCCGTGAACTCCAGCAAGTTATTGTAAAAGAAGGCGAACTGAAAGATCGGTATGGTATTCGGCTGAGCACCACCCATTTCCATGGCATTTGGCTCAACTTTTCCAGTAAACCGCTCAGGGATAAGGGCAAACCGGCTTGGTGGACTCGCCGCCACCGCCGTGCCCGCCAGAGCACGGCAATCGTGCCATACAATCCGAGGACCTGGATCTTGCTGTCCGTCCAGTGGTGCCGCAGCTACCCAGCGCCCAGGTGGCGGTCTTTGATCTGGCGAAAGGTTTCTTCGATCACACACCGGCTCCGGTAGGCACGGACGACCTGGGGGGGCGGTCCATTGCTGGTGGCCAGGTAATGAGGAGCGTTTTGCCCGGCTAAGAAGCCGTTGGACGGCTCCCCGCAAGCCAGGAAGTGGCCTGCTTGGAGCAGGGGGAGAGCAAGGGGAGAGCAGGGGGAGAGCAAGGGGAGAGGTTTCCCCCTGCTCTCCCCCTGCTCTCCCCTTGCTCTCCCCCTGCTTGCTTATGGCCTGAGGGCGGCTGGAGTATGGCCTGAGGCGGGCTTGTTCGCTTCTTTAACGGCTTGGCACCCCTGGCCAATCCAATCTCGGGCACCGACACGCCATTGGTGTGGTCCACAAAAGGATTCGCCTCCGGCCCGTGCTGCCTGTGTGGCAGGGTGAGGGGCCTGTCTATCAACCAACTCCGAAGCACGCTTGAAAGAACTCGGAAACTGGGGCTAGTTCGAGCGGTTGGGTTCGAGCAGGGCGAGGTTGACCAGCGCCGAGGAACCGAGAGACAGGAATCTGCCGGGCGGCAGTTTGGCAGCCATCGCGGCTAAGGTAGTTCGGAGGCGGTGCGTCTTCCGCCCGACGCGCACCTCGACGCCCTCCCCGGCGGCACACACCCACTTGATCTCCGCCAACCGCACGAAGAGCATGAGCCCGTCACAGTGCCAGGCAATCTCTTCTTCTTGAGGCGGTTCGGGGCAGAAGCCTTCCAACAGGCCGTTCGATTCCTGCGTGGCAACCCACGCTGATGGAACTGAACCCGAGTGGGTGGCCGGCTCATGGCCGTTGCCCGCAGTGCAGGGCGAGGCTGGTTCTGGGATGGAGGTTAGCTCCGCTACCCTCCGCCGCGCCAGCGGCGGCTCACCCGCGTGCCCTGTTCCCTCGCGCCAGGCGAATCGAGCTCGACCTTGCATGGGCGGCATTGTTGCCGCCGCGCGGTCACGCAACAATTCGCCTGATTACGGAAGCCGCTTCCGTGGGATTACGGAAGGGGCCGGGCTGCCTGGCTGCGCAGTCGCACCGGCCCCGGTTCGGCCTTCGTTCAGGCCGCAGCCGAAAGGCATTCAGCAACGCACTGCACGACGTGCCGGGCTTGCACCTCGCTCAGTTCGGGGTAAACGGGCAGCGCCAGGGTTTCTTTGCTGGCACTTTCGCTCTGGGGGAATGCACCGGGGCGGTGCCCGAGGTAAGCAAAGCACTCCTGCAGGTGAAGCGGCACCGGGTAATAAACCTCGTTGCCAATGCCCTGTGCCTTGAGCGCAGCCCTCAATTGGTCCCTGCGCGCGGTCCGAATCACGTACTGGTTGAAGATGTGCCGGTTAGTCGCCACCTCGGGCAGGAACAGGGTGTGCGCACCGCTTTGAAGGCTGCCGTAGCCCGAGCTGCCGACGGTTTGAAGTCCTGTCTCGCTAAACAGAAGCCGATACCGCTCGGCGTTCCGCTGGCGGGCCGCGGTCCACTCATCCAGGTGATGTAGTTTGACCAGCACCACCGCAGCCTGGAGGGTGTCGAGGCGGAAGTTGCCGCCGATCAACGAGTGGTAGTATTTGGGATGAGCGCCATGCCCGCGCAAACGCGTCAGCTTCTCAGCCCGCTGGGCGTCCTGAGTCACCACCATGCCCCCGTCGCCGGCGGCGCCCAGGTTCTTGGAGGGGAAGAACGAAAAGCATCCGTAATCGCCGATCGAGCCGGCACGACGCCCCTGGTATTCGGCGCCGATGGCCTGGGCGGCATCTTCAATGACCACCAGATTGTGTCTGCGGGCAACCTGCATCACGGCGTCCATGTCGGCCATCTGGCCGTAAAGGTGGACGGGGATGATCGCGCGGGTTCGCGGGGTTATCTTCGACTCGATCTGCGCCGCCGCCAGGTTGTAGGTGCCCGGGTCAATGTCCACAAAGACCGGTTTGGCTCCCACCCGGGCAATCGAGCCGGCGGTGGCGAAAAAGGTGTAGGGCGTAGTGATGACTTCGTCACCCGGACCGATCTCTTCCGCCATCAGGCAGACCAGCAGCGCATCGGTCCCGGAGGAAACGCCGACGCCGTAAGCGCAGCCTGAATACTTTGCAATGGCCTGTTCGCACCGCTGCACTTGCGGCCCCAGGATGAAGTGCTGCGATTGCATCACTTCGTCAACGGCGGCGTCAACTTCCGCCTTAATGGTGGCGTACTGGGCCTTGAGATCTAACAAGGGGACTTTCATAACGGTAGGTGGGTCAACAATTATTGAGGAGGGACAGCTTATAGGCTAAAAGGCGCGCCATCGGGCTTGCGGAGACCGTGCGGACTCACTTCGTTTTCCGGTAATCGCCCCGGCTGAAGTATTTTTCGAGCCAGACGTAGAGGCAGATGAACAGGTAGCGGCTGCCCATCTCGCGCAGCTTGAGCTTGGCCTCGCCGGTGCGGCGATTGCGCCAGGTGATGGGCATGACGGTCCAGGAGAATCCCCGGACAATGGCTTTGAGCGGCAGCTCGACGGTGAGATTGAAGTGCGGCGCGATGAGGGGGCGGCAGCCTTCGATGACCTCGCGACGGTAGGCCTTGAAGGCGTTGGTGGTGTCGTTGAGACGGATGGCAAAGAGAGTCTTGAGGAAGAAGTTCGCCAGGCGGTTGATGAAGAGCTTAATCTTCGGATAGTCAATCACGCCGCCACCTTTCATGAAACGGCTGCCAAAAACGCAGTCCCAGCCCCGGTTCAACTCCTGCCAGTAACGGACGACATCCCGGCAGTCATCGGATTCATCGGCCATCATGATGACCGCCGCGTCGCCTTTCATGTGGTCCAGGCCGCAGATAACCGCCCGGCCAAAACCGTGCAGTCCATCGTTCTTGACCGGCGCCAACTCGGGCAACCGGGTTTGCAGGTCAGCGAGCAAGGCCCACGTGCGATCCTTGCTGCCATCATCCACCACCACCAGCTCGTGGGGGATATTGTGCAAGCGCAATTCCAGGTGCAGATGTTCGACCGTTGAGCAGATACAGCCCTCCTCGTCACGCGCCGGGATGACGACCGAGAGCAGCGAAAGCGGGCGCGCTTGAGCCGGGGGCGAATCGTTGGAAATCTTTTTGGCCATGCCTGGATTCGGGGGCGCATTGTAATCCAACAACGCCCGACGGCAAGTCCAAGCTAAGGCCGGCTGGGTCGAGCGGCTCAGGAGCTACTGCTTTTCCAGCACCGCCCGCAAAGTGAGATCAGAGCCTCCAGTAATTGTGATCTCGCGGCGGTATTCCTTGAAGCCGGGCTTTTTAACCTCAATAACGTGCGTGCCCTCGGCGAGCTTCACCCTGGCAGGCGTGTTGCCGGCAAATGCGCCATCAACGAAAATCTCACACGAGTTATCCGGCGCAGTCACATTCACGAAGCCGGTTTTGGAAGCCCCCGGAGGCGTCGCAGCCGCATTGCCTGCCGCGGAGCCCTTCTGCGCCTGGAACTCGCGCGCCAACCGCTGCGCCTCGGCTACCTGCTCCGGCTTCAGGAACCTCTCCGCCATGGCCAGGTTCACTTTGGCATCGTCGGCCAGTTGGCCGCCCTGGGCCGCCGCGAGGTTGAACCATTTGTAGGCCTCCACGTAATCCTGAGGCACGCCTCGGCCCTTCAAGTAACAAAGCCCAAGCGTATTCTGGGCCGCGGCAAACCCCTCCTCGGCCGCCTTCCGCGTCCACTTCACGCCCTCCGGGATGTCCTTGGGCACACCATCGCCTTCCAGGTAACAGTTGCCCAGTTCGTATTCGGCATCCCGCAGGCCCTGGCCGGCGGCTTTGCGATACCACGCCACCGCCGTAACCGGATCCCGGTCCACACCCTCACCCTTGGCGTAGCACAGCCCGAGATCGAATTGGGCTTCGGCCAACCCCTGGTCGGCAGCCCGGCGCATCCAGCGTGCGCCTTCGATCTTGTCCATCTTGACACCCTCGCCGTTGGCGTAATCCAGGGCCAGCAGACATTGGGCGCGGGCTACACCCTGCTCCGCCGCCTTACGCAGCCACTTCACAGCCTTCCTCGGATCGCGGGTGACACCCATGCCGTTAACGTAAAGGTTCGCCAGGCGCAGTTGAGCCTCCCCGTCGCCTTGATCCGCCTGGGCTTTAACCGCCTCGAACTGCTTGCGCTCGGCTTCGGTCGTCTGACCGGAGGATGGGGCGGCGCAACCCGCCAGAAGCAAGAAGAGCACGCCGAGCCAACGAATGTACTTCATGGCGGAAGATTAGTCCCTTTTAACCATCTGGCAAGCGAAGCGCGACGCCGCTTTCCCAGGCGCTAGACACCCCCGAATACCACGGTCTGCGCCCCATCCGTCCCCAGCAGCGTCGCGCGTCGCCAGTCAGCGCTCGTCAAACGGCCTTGGTGAGATGTCAGGCCGCGTCTCGGGCGGGCAGGTTCCCTCGTTGGCTGACCGAGGGCCCCCAACTTAAGATCTCCAGCGGCACCTCGGTTCGCCGGGACGGGTCGGAGGACTCGAAAGCCAACTCCATCTGCCTCAGACCGGCTTGCTCGACAAAGCCAATGGCCCGGCTCATGGTCTTGAAGTCTAAAGCCTCGTCTGCATTCCCGGTCCAGGCCTCGGCTGATACCACATAAAGGCCCGTGGGAACGTTGCGCAATAGTGTTCTCCTGCTGGCGGCTTGTCCCGACTTGACGTTAGCGCTCATAAGACGTCCCTTTTCTTCGAAGCGTATTATTCACAGAAGTTGGTGCTCCAGTCTATCGGCTTGATTACGGAGGCCGTTGTAGTCCAATCCCCTACAGGAGGTCCGGAGGCCCCGCGAGCAAAGGAGACGGCTGGCAGTCCGTTACCTCCGGCAAGGCAAATCGGCTCGACAGGGTGGGCACTTATCTTCCATCCTCCGGGCCAGAGCTATGTTCGGCACCGAAGTTCCCATCCAGCACCTGCTTACTCTCCCGCCGCCCATGGTGGCGGAGTTCGAATCGCTGGTGGGTCGGCGGCAGCCCGAATGGTTCGCCGCCTGCGATCCGTCCGGCCAGCCGCTGGGCTCAGGTGGCGGCACGGCCAACCTCCTGGCCCAAGCCTGGCGTGCGACCGCCGCCGCACAGTCGTTCAGCGATTGGCTCCGCAGCAGCCGCAAGCTCATCCTGCACGCGGGTGGGCTGAGCCGTCGCCTGCCCGCTTATGCGCCGACGGGTAAACTGCTCATGCCGATCCCTGTGTTCCGCTGGTCGCGCGGCCAGCGCCTCGACCAGTCGCTGCTGGACCTGCAATTACCCGACTACCAACGCGTGCTGAACCACGCCGGGCCGCGCACGGCAGCCCTGATTACCAGCGGCGACGTGCTGCTGCGCTTCTCCCGCGAGCTGCCACCCTTCCCCGACGTGGACGTGCTGGGTCTCGGCATGTGGGTGGCACCGGAGAAGGCGAAGCACTTCGGCGTGTTCGTTTCGCCGCGCGGCCACCCGACCGAACTCGCCTTCTTCCTGCAGAAGCCCGCCGCATCGAAGATCCGCGAACTGGCGCAGGATTACCTGTGCCTGGTGGACACCGGCATGTGGCTGCTGAGCGAACGGGCGGTGCGCGTCCTGATGGAGCATTGCGGTTGGGAAGCGAGCGGGTTTGCCGGCGGCAACGCGCGCCGCTATGAGCTTTACGCCGAATTCGGTCTCGCGCTGGGTAAAGCCCCGACGCTTCGTGACCCCGCGGTCAATGGGCTCACCTCCGCCGTCGTGCCGTTGCCCGAGGCGGAGTTCTATCACTTCGGCACCAGCGAGCAGATGATCGAATCGGTCGCCGCGTTGCAGAACCTTGTGCTCGATGAATCCAAGATCGGCCGCGCCGGCGCGCGCCAGCAGCCAGACCAGGTAACGCAGAACTCGCGCTTCGATGTGACGCTGCGCCGCGAAGGCAATCACTCGCTGTGGGTCGAGAACAGCGTCGTGCCGTCGGGCTGGCAGCTCGCCTCCCAGCATGTGCTTACCGGCGTGCCGGAGAATGATTGGACCCTGCGCCTGCAGCCCGGCGTTTGCCTCGACTTCGTGCCCGGTGGGCGAAAGCCAGTTCTGCGTGCGCGCTTATGGCTTCAACGACACCTTCGCCGGTCGGACTGAGCGACGCGGCCACGCGCTGGCTGGGTCAGCCGGCGCTGGAGTGGTTCAGCGCGCGCGGCCTCAAGCCGGAGGAATGCGGCCTGGATGCCAAGGCCGACATCCATTCGTGTCCGCTCTTTCCGGTCCTGGACGCGCGGGCGCTCGACCCGGCATTCGTGCAATGGCTCTTTGCCCCGGAGCCGGGCGCGGAGGCCGCCTTCGCGCACCGCTGGCGCGAGCTGCCTCGGCTCTCCGCGCAGCAAATCCCCGAGCGGGCCAACCTGCGCCGTCTCCACGAGCAACGCGCCCGGCTGCGCGATGCCTGCCTGGCGCCGATGCTCAAGAACTTCCGCTGGAGCGTGTTCTTCCGGCTCGACCTCGAGGCGACCGCGCGCGCGTTTGCGGGCGGCGGTGGCAGCTCTGCCGAACCTGCCCTTCGGCGATCACGACGATCCGATGCAGTTGGTCCACGACCAGATGTTCCGCTCCGCTGTCCTGCGGCATCGCCGCGAACCAGGCTGGGAAGCCTTCGAGGCCGGCGCGTTCGCCCGCCTCCGCGAGATGATCGCCCACGAGGCCCGGCTCTCTCCCGCCAGCCCGCGCCGCAACGTCATGGACGACCAGATTGTCTGGGCGCGCAGCCCGATCCGGTTCGACCTGGCGGGCGGCTGGACCGATACGCCCCCCTACTGCATCGAGCACGGCGGCAAGGTGCTCAACGTGGCGGCCGACCTCAACGGCCAGCCGCCCATCCAGGTATTCGCCAGACTCTCCGAGCGCCCCGAACTGGTGATGCGGTCGATTGATCTCGGCGTCGAGGAACGCGTGCGCACCTATGCCGAGCTGGACACCTTTGCCCGACCGGACAGCCCCTTCGGGCTGGCGAAGGCGGCGTTCGCGCTCGCCGGCTTCCTCCCGCGCTTCCACGCGCAGGGCGGCTTTGCTTCGCTGGAACAGCAGCTCCGCGAGTTCGGCGCGCGGCATTGAAATCTCCCTGCTCGCCGCCGTGCCGAAAGGCTCGGGCCTGGGCACCAGCAGCATCCTCGCGGCAACGGTCCTGGCGGCGCTGGGAGATCTGTGCGGGCTGAATTGGGACCGGAACGCCCTGTTCACCCGCACCTTGGCGCTGGAGCAGATGCTCACGACGGGCGGCGGCTGGCAGGACCAGGCCGGCGCAATCTTCCGCGGCATCAAGCTCATCGAAACCGCGCCCGGCCTCGCGCAAAAGCCCGCTATTGGCTGGTTGCCGCATCATCTCTTCGACCACGATTACGCCAACCGCTCGATCCTGCTTTACTACACCGGCCTCACCCGCCTCGCCAAGAACATCCTCGCCGAAATCGTCCGCGGCCTCTTCCTCAACTCTCCCTCGCACCTGGGCATCATTGCGGACATCGGCGCCAATGCCGATTTCGCCGCCACGGCCATTCAGAAATGCGATTACGAGATGCTGCTGGCCGCCATCCGCAATAGCTGGGCCCTCAACCAGCGCCTGGACGCCGGCACCAACCCGCCTGAAGTGCGGCAAATCCTTGAGCACATCCACGACTATCTCGGCGCAGCCAAGCTGCTGGGCGCCGGCGGCGGCGGTTACCTGCTGCTCTTCGGCAAGGACGAAACCGCCGCGGCCCGAATCAAGCAGCTCCTGACGCAGCACCCTCCGAACGCTCGCGCCCGCTTCGTGGACTTCAGCCTCTCGGAAACCGGGCTGCAACTGACGCGCAGTTGAGGATCGAGAGGAGGCCCATCCCCTTCGAGGCCGAGAGTGTCCGGGCGGAGGGTCTCAACACCCCTATACTCGGGGTAGCCTAGGGTGGCTCTGATGCTCCGTGCTCGATACTCGATTCCCGGTGCTCGATGCAGGAGGCTTTGGACCGGCCCTTCCGCATTCCTCATTCCTTGCCGCGCCAGAGCCCAGCGGCGGCGGGTGCCTTCTGCCTTCCCACCTGCACCCAGAATAAGCATTCGCAATACTGAGAAAGGCGCCGAGTGCCCCCTTTCCACCCCGGCCCAACCCTGGGTGTACCCTGGACATACGATGGACATACCCTGGTACCATAGAACCCCCGCGCAATCGCCCAATAACAGCCCCCGGGCCGCCACAATCGCCAGCTTCCACAGCCCCGGAGCATCAGGCGCTTTAATGGGAGCTGGAATCGCGGCGGCAAGCACCTGCGGTCGGGCGCATCTTTTCGGTAACACGATCTGGAGGGGGAACTAAATCCGAAATCCGAAATCTGACCCGGCATGAAGCCATTTCGGGCGGAGATGCTTCAGCAGGAGAATGCTGTAAACCATTCGGGCCGAGTAACTTCTGCATTCTTCATTCTACCTTCCCCTACAGGCAGTCCAGCGGACTTTTGGCCCCGTGCCCCCCCTGACGGATCACATGCGTGTAAATCATCGTCGTCGAGACGTCATTATGCCCCAGCAACTCCTGGATGGTGCGGACGTCGGCTCCCAAGTTGAGGGTTGAAGGTTGAGGGTTGAGGGTTTAAACCCATCGCCACTATCAGGGACTTTACTCGGCTGCCGAGAAGCAAAGCCGCATGCTCAGTGGATTGAAGAAACCCCTCGAACTGCGCTAACCCTCAACTCTCAACCTTCAACCCTCAACTCCCCTCAACGCCTGGTTCTGCGTCGAAGCCGCCACGTGGCCGTTCACGGCCAGATCGCTCAGGAACAACTCCACTTTGTCCGTCCCGGGGAACAACTCCTCCCGCGAGCGCATCCGGTGAAAACGCACCTAGTGTGGCGTTCAGCAAATAGGTGGGCCGCATTATACAGAAGGTAACGAAGGAAACAAAGACTTTGCCTTCGTTATCTTTGTTGCCTTCTGTGTGGATTGTGTCCACTCATTTCGTGAACACCACACTAGCGCCGGATCCACTCACAGTAAGCCTGTTCGGTGCGGATGGCGTAGTGCTTGACCCGCAGCACCTCTCGCACCTGGTCCATCAGCTTGAGCTTGGGGTTGGGAATGACCACGTCCCAACTCTTTGCCTGGCCGGCCCTTGCCCGGGCAAGCGCTCCATTTTTGCCTTGCGCACCCTGCTCCATTTGCGTAGTCTGCCACCATGTTCAGGGCAGAGGCAGGCAATTCCGCGTTTGTCGGCCAATACGCGCTTAGGCCGAATTCTTTCCGTCTAAACAAATAGTTCGGCTGCATCAAAGGGCATTTATGAAGTACCTCTTTTCTTCAACTGACCCGGCACGGATTGGTTTGGCACAAAGCCTACTGGATTCGGAAGGCATTGAGTGGGAAGTGCGCAATCAAGCCGTTTCCCAAGCCGAGGTTGGTATGCCCTTCGCCACCGAGCTGTGGGTTCTGCACGACGAGGACTACAGGGCCGCCCGAGACCTTATAAAGTCCATCGGCCAAGCTTGATGCATTCACGGCCGAACAATCCGGCTTCAGGCAACGGCGCGATCAGGTCACTCTTCCATATCCGAGGTCGTGGGCGCGCCGTGCCTGAGCCGCGGTGTTCGGCAGAGTAATCCTATGCAGACATCAATCGAGGATTTCAAGACAGGCTGGTACAGCATTACTCTTGGAGTGAAGAGGTCCGAGTTGGACAAGTTCATCTGCGCCTTAGCGCATTTACGCGACGAAAACGCGTCCCATTTCCATGCGCGAAGCACATTTGCCGGCATCGGTGGCATTGGGGATATCGAATTCTACCTGCTGCCTGAGGGTCAGAGGGATGATATGACTTTTGATTACTCTGAGGCAATTTACCCCAAAGACCAGTAACCGCCGAATAAGGCGACTCCGGACCTGCCAACCTATGAGCGCGAAGCGTGAATGCATCATACCAAAGGAAGCTCTTGATGATCCGAAGAGCCGGGAGCTTCTGCGAGCCTGGGTAGCAAATGAGGCCCTGCATGTCAGCCTATTCGTCCCCGACGAATGGGAAGATCCAGGAACATTGGGGCGTGGCCCTTGCGGATGTCACGCGCCATCTTGCGGATGCTTATCACCGGAGCCATGGAGTTGACCCGAAGCTTACAATTCAACGGATTCAGCAGGCGCTCAGTGCGGAGTTGGCCGACCCAACGGATACCCTTACAGGAGGCTTCGTTGAGGAGTGATGCCACACGTATAACGCCGAACGAGGCTGCTTCAGGCAACGGCGCGGTTGGGGTTCTGTTTCATGCCGGACGCCCTCTCCGCGCCGTGCCTGAGCAGCAGTGTTATGCATGACTCAGCCATGAAAGCCTCAGACGCAAAGCTACTCACTGGTCTGGCCTTGCTTGCCGTCGGTGCAATTCTGATGTGCCTGGGTATCCGGTGGTTGTTCTTCCTCGGCTTGGCACTGGCCGTGCTTTCAGGGTCGCTCTCCATACGCCCGCACACCCCTGTTTGCTGGTGGCGCCGCCTGGTCGGATGGGCCGGGTGCCTCGGGGCAATTGTGCTCTTCCTGTGGTTGTCGTCGTTCGGCCGCGAGCCGCTTCCCTGGGTAGGCGCTTGCGCCGGAGTGTTCGCCGTTGGGATGACGGAGTTCGACCACTGGCGAGCGAGCCGGAGGGCAATGGAAAATGCATAACGAAGCGCCTGCGCCTAACCGCCGCCTGCCCTTTCCGTTCACCAGTCTTAACGGATTCGATCATCATTTCTGCGCTCCACCCGCCTCCCCGGCGGCGGTAGGTGAGGCGCAGCGTTATGCCGCCAGCATCGTGCACAGGCGGTAATCTAAAACAACAAACTAAACAGGAGAATCATGAAGACTTTGAACCTCAGAACTTGTATCTCGCAGAAAGCAATTCATTTGGCCGCTCTGTTCCTACTACTCGCCGCTAACCGGTCTATCGGCGCCGCGTGGCAAGGCTGCGATGATTTCTCATCGGGCATCTCCACAGCCAATTGGCCGGTTCAAACGACCAGCCAGGGCCAATTGGTCGTGGTGGGCGCGAACGGCCACGTCAGCTTTCTTCTCCCGATCTCAACGCCCGCAGAACAGAATGCCTACATCATCTGGCACGGGACGCCGACCGCGGCTGAGGACTGGATGGTTCAAATCAAGGGCCATAACTCTGTGCACCAGCCCACCACGGGCTACGGACAGTTGCAGTTTGCCGCTCTGGATACTGCGAGCCTTACCTCGGTACCAAGGGGCTATCGCCTGTCGAGACACCGTGGGGATGACGATTCAATCAAAGTGGCGCAGTGGCCCTGGAGTGGGTTCGACCGAGCCAGCGTTGCCGCGACAGCCGTGGATTGCGTGCTGCGCTTGGTTTATCATTCCGCCAGTCAACGAATTGAAGCCTGGTATTATGAGTCCTCTCCGGGCTGGACACGGCTCGACACGATTAGTTTGGCCGACTTTTCGCCGAGTATGACAGCGTCCAGCACGTTCACATTTGCGGTTTTGTGTAATCCGGAGGGTTATAGCCCAATTCCCGAAGGAGAAATCTGGGCGGATGATTTTTGTGCCACATCCACGCCTCCGCCGCTGCGGGTCGCGAACGCGCAGCGCTCGGCGGGGGCGGAAGTGCTGCATCTGACGTGGACGAATAACGGCAGCATGTGCCTGTTGGAGAGCGTCGGCGCGTTAACGGGTGGCTGGAGCACCGTATCAACCCCTTGGACCACGAATGCCGGTTGGGTATCCACCGCCGTTACCAACCCGAGTCCGGCGCAGTTCTATCGACTGCGAGCGAATTGACACCCGTTTTTGAAGACAGTTCCGGGTGTTTGGTGAAAAGAATGCAGCATAACGAAATCACTTGAGCGAATGCGGGCGGGCCACCTCTGTAGCAAATCCGGACGCTCTGGGCCGCCCGCATCGCTCAGTTTTGGCGTTAAACGGCCCTCCTGGCTGGCTGCTCCGCTCACCACGCAGCCAGATTTGGCCGTGAAAGCCCGTTGAGTTCTTCCCGGCCCGCTCGTGCCTTCGCCCCGAAATGTTTGCCACGCTGATGCGTCGCTGCCGAGGCTGTGCCAAGGCCGCGCCCGCGGGCAGACGCCCAGCAGATCGTATGATAATCAAAGCGGCCAAGGTCAACCGCACCCTCGCCCTCCTGGGCCAGGACCCGGTGGGCGTAGCGTTCGGCGTTTATTCGCCGGCCGGCCAAGCTGCCGCATCGCCGTGTGCGCGGTGAGGGTCTGCATCTGGCGGATGGCAATCTGATTCAGCCGCTTGAGCCGTTCCCCCTGCGCCAGGCTCATGGCACCAGTGACGTCTATCCATTGCCTCGGCGTCAAAACAAAGCTGTTGAGCCCGGCGCGGTTTCTAAACCCCTCGAATTCGAGGGGTTTGAAATCAGCATTATGCAAGCGCTCCCAAACCCCCAAGAACTCCACCGTGTTGCGATTCCGCATCCAATTCTGGATGACGTGGTCCGCACGATCCGGTTCCTTGTATTTGGCGATGTCGGTGAGGCTGGCATCCATGCCGCCGCGGAGTTCATCGCACAAGGCCCAGAGGAAGGAGTAGAGGTCGGATTTCTTGATGGCCATGAGTTATGGGTGCGGGGGTGAAAGGGTTGACGCAGGGTGCGTTGGAGCGTGGCGGCCCGAAAGGGACACCTTGCAAACAGGTAGCTGTGCGTTTGTGCCGCCCATGACGAAGGGTCGCGCGATGGTGCGCTCGGGCGGGAGCGAATGCAGCAACAAAAGTTTGGGCTACTGCGGCGGGGGCGCAACTCACGTTATCGGCCTTGGCCCCTGGGAGCGCCGGCATCCCTGCCGGCACAACCTCGCCCGATTTGAGGTAAACCCCAAAGTGTCCCGCGAGAGCACGCCGGCAGGGATGCCGGCGCTCCCAGGGGCCGATAACGTGAGTTGCGCCCCTGCGGCGGTTGACACTCTGCCCGGCGTCGCTTCTGACCTCTTCTCAGCGCCATTCGCATCCCTGTCCCGAAACCCGTCCGCGAGGCCAACGGCTGCAATCTGGAGCCCTTTAAGCCAGAAATGCCCAAAAGAGCACTATATCTGGTGCTCGCGCCAGGAAGGTCCACACTACAGGTGGTGTGTTTCGACCTGGCTCGTTTCCGATTGCCGGTACGGCCTTGAAGTTCAGGCTGTCATGAGCGGCTGGGTGTGTGGTATAGGAGTGGCATGACTTCGGAACGGTTCCTGGCGGGATTGACCGGCCACGATAATGACTTTCGATTGGTGGCCGAGGCGCTGCAAGCTGCCGCCGAGCCCTTTTGCCTGATCGGCGGTCTCGCCGTCAACCATTACGTCGAACCCGTCGTGACCTTGGATGCTGATTTCGCGGTAGCCGGTCATTCCCAGACCGCGCAGGCGCTGCGCAACCGCGGGTTTAAGGTCGAGGAACATCCGCACTCGCTCAACGCCCAACTGCCGGGCAGCCGCCTGCGCATCCAGGTTACCCTCGACGAGCGTTATCGCGAGTTCCCCTCTCGCGCCGTGATGGGGGAGGTCTTTGATGTCCGTCTGCCGGTCGCGTCGCTGGAGGACCTGGTGCGAGGCAAGCTGTGGGCCTTGGCTGACCCGGAGCGCCGCGCCTCCAAGAAGGCCAAAGACAAGGCTGACTTGATCCGCATCTGCGAGTCTCACAAGCGCATCGTTCACCTGATCCCGCGCGGGCTCCTGCCGGAAGTGGAGGAATTGCGCTAGTGTTCTGGCGTTGGCAGGGTCACCTCGTGGGCGCGGGCCCGGAGGGTTTGCCGGTGAGCAGACGCGCGAGGCTGTGGGCGGCTTGCTCGATCCATTCCCGACCGGGCAGCGCGTAGGGGCGGAAGGTTTCGAGGTAGCCTTCCTGGGCGTTGAAGAACAAGGCCCGATGGAGGCCGAGCAGGCTGGCCTTGGGGTTGTCAATGAGGCTGGCTGAATCGTTGGCGCTCATCTGGAAGAGGACGCGCATCTCGAATTCGCTGAACGCCTTCCGGCTGAGGTAGCGGTTCACGTTGTTGTAGGTGTCGCAGGTGGCGATCACATGGAAGCCGAGCCGCGTGCCTTCGCAAATGAGGTTGTTCAGCACCATCGGCGGTTTGGACTTCGGTCTCGGCGTCGGTGCTGGAGAAGCCGAAATCCTCCTCGTAGCGCAGCTTGCTGTTCTTTTGCAGGCCGTGGATGAACAGGAATATCGGCGGGAGCGACTCGGCATCCGGCGCTTCAGCGCGCTGCTTCATCTCCGCCGCGAGCTCCTTCATGATGTCGCCCAGGTTGCCCGGCTTTGGCCAGCGTGATCGGGTGGGGAATGGCCTGGATGACCCGCTCGATGTACTCGCGTTGGGAGGTGCCGGGCGCGGTGCCGTCGCACAGAATGAAGCGCGCGGCGCCCAGCGGATACTGCGCGGCCAGCGAGACCAGGCCGACCGACAGCATCGCCAGCATGGCCTCCTCGCGCTGGCCGACCAGCAGCAGGTTGTTGCCGCTCTGACGCTGGAACATCGCCTCGGTCGGCCCCTTGATGGAGTTGGGCGCGCCGAGCCAGATGCGGCCAGCCGCAGTCGGCTGGATCGAAGGCGCCGCCAGCAAGCGTCCGCAAGCAGCGCATTCTCGCGCACATCCGCCGGCGCGTTGCCCTCGAACACAATCGGCCCGGGATACCGCGGCCCGCCATCGCCAGTCCGCACTTCGGACTTCGGACTTCGGACTTCGGACTTCCTCCTGGTCCGCCCTGGCCCGCACCTTGGCCAGATACGTTTCCCTCACCTGGTCCGGCAGCCAGACCACCTGGAACGGGCTGTTGCCTTCGATCATGCCCGCCATGTCGTTGTAGATGCCTTCGCCGGGCCGCGAGAGCAGGCGCGGCGCGGGGTTGTTCTCGTCCATGATCAGGTAGGCGTCGGCCTCGTTGCACTGGAGGGCGATGCGGATGACCATCTGGCCGAGGGTGGTGCGCGCGACGGTGTAAGCGCCGCCCAGCGTCTGGGAGCCGAGCAGCACGTGGATGCCGAAAGCGCGACCTTGCCGCACGATCCGGTCCAGCAGCAGCGAGGCCGTCTGCGAAATGCGGTCGTCCTCGACGAAGAACTCCTGGAACTCGTCAATGATCAGCAGCGAGCGCGGGATGGGCTCGGTGCCGCCGGCCCGCTTGTAGCCGGCGACGTCCTGCACGCCGAGTTGGCGGAACAGGTCGCCGCGATGCTTCAGTTCGTCATCCACCCGCTGCAAGCACGCTCAGGCCGAATTCGCGGTCGCTCTCGATCGCCACCACGCGCGCGTGAGGCAGGCGATGAGAGGCGTAGCACTTGAACTCGACGCCCTTCTTGAAGTCCACCAGGTAGAACTCGACCTGCTCCGGGCTGCACCACAGCGCCAGGTTGGTAATGATGACGTGGAACAGGGTGGACTTGCCCGAACCGGTCTTGCCGGCAATGAGCGCGTGCTGGCAGGTGCCCTTGCCGATGGCCAGGTATTGGAACTTGGTCGCGCCGGTGCGCCCGACCGGGACGCGCAGTTCGCTGGCGGTTTCCTCGGTCCAAATCTCGGCCTCGGGCGGGGCGACGTGGGCGAAGGGCACCTCGACGCGGCTGGAATCGCGGCTGCTCACGGCCGACCTTGTTGACGAACTCGATGGCGAACTCCGGCGGCGGCGGGGCATCGAGCAACAGGTTGGTCCCCGGGATCGGTTTGCCGCCCAGCAGGAACTGGTTGCCTTTGCCGCTCAGGCAAACGCTGCTGGCCCTCAGCTCATCGGGGATGAACTCCGGCGGCAACGGCTGGCGCTGGTCCCAGATGAATGAGCATATACACGCCGCAGCGGGCCCCGCTGGCGGCGATGCTCAGCAGGCGCTTGGCGGCGGTCTCGGTGAAATTCGCCGGGAAATCCGCCACGACCAGGAAGTAGTACTTCTCCGCAATCACGCCCGCCTGCTCGTTGTATTCCGCGATGGTGGCATACTCGTTGCGCAGGTACATCTGGATGACCTTCTCCATGTGCTCGTTCAGGTCGGCCAGCTTCTGCTCGATCTGGCCCGGACTGCGTCCAGATGCGGCTGTTGATGATCTGCTCCTCGTAGTCGGCCAGGTGCATGATGCCGGCGAAGTTCTGGCCCAGGCCCACGGGGTCAAGGATGGTGAAGTTCAGCCGGCCCGGGCGGCGTGGTGGCCAGCAGCCGGAGGATGACGTTGTTAAGGGCGCCGATGGCTTCGTCGTGCCCGCGGTCCGCGGTCTCGAACAGGATCGAGCCCTGCTCCGGGTAGGCCAGGCAGAGCGGCACGGAGAACTGGGCCGGGCCGGGCAAGGCCAGCCGCTTATCTGCGATGGCGGTCTCGGCGAGCTTTTCCACGTCCACGTCCAAGCGCGCGAATTGTGCCGCCCCCGCGAACTGCGCCGAGGGTGTCCAGCTCTCCAGCAGGGGCGGCGCCCAGGCAGGGAACAGGTTCCCCGCCAGGTCGTTCGCGGACTTAATCGCCTCGTAGATGGGCTGAATCGCGCTCTTCCACTCGGCCTCCAGCGTCTGCCACTGGGCCTGGTAATCCGCGTTAAACCGCGCTTCGCGCTTCGCGCTGGCTTCCACTTCGGCCTTCCCCGCGTCTCGATGGCCCGCTTCAAGTGGCCGAGCGGCGTCGGTGTGCTGCCGTTCGAGCCGTCCGAGCCTCGCCTGGCGCTGCTGGTCATTCTTCGCCAAAGCCCGGGACGCCTTCTCGTCGGACCCCATACGACAAGCCACCCGCCGCTCTCCCGCCTCGGCCAGGAGCTGCTTCAACTGCCGATCCACCGTGCCGGTGGTGCTCTCGAACTCGTTCTTGATGCGCTCCAGTTCGTGTTGGTAATGCGCCTCGGCCCGTTGGAGGCAGGTGTCATGCAGGAGGCGGGCCTTGCCCAGCGCACCGGCAATGGTCGCGGCGAGCGGCTTAGCTTGCCGGGCGGCGATGTAACGCAAGAGCACCACGACGACCAGGCTTCCCGCCACACAGAAACCCGCTTTCCAATACGCCTGCGGGTTAAGACCGAACTGGTGCAGGATCAGCGGGACCTCGCACAGCACGAGCAGCACCCAGAGCGGGCAGGTACTTGAAAAGGCGCAACAACCAGAACTTGCGGAAATGGTCGAGGTCGCCAGTGGTCCTGCCCAGCAAGTCCCGCAGTTCCGCCAGCAGTTGATTCTCATCCTTCGAAGCCTCGGGGGCGGCGGCCTTTTGGTAAGCGTCGGACAGGAGGCGGGTGAAGGCCCGATAGCCCTTGAACGAATTATAGGCAACCGCCTCGCAGGACGTCAGCGTTGCCTGCTCCGCCGCCGCATTGGTCCGGAACTCTTCGAGAGTGGTCCCCGCCGTGGCCCAGCCTGCGTCCCGGTCACGCTCCGCCTGGAGCATCCTTTTCTGGAGATCGTATTTGCGAGTGCCGGTGTCCGTTTCGATGCCCTGCAAGCACTGGTCCTTGCTGGTTTGGTAAGCCTTGCCGATCCAGGTCTTGCGCGCCTGGTGCCTCGCTTCGGCGGCCTCCGTCGCGGCGGCAAACGCCGCCTCCGCGTCACGGCTGGCCGCAGCCACCTCCTTCGCCTGCTTTTCATTGGCGGCTTCGCGGAGGCGCTGTTCGCGCGCGATCCGGGCGTGGTGGTCGGCATTGAGCTTTTCCGCCCGCGCCGTGAACTCGCGGACCGTGCCTTTAAGCCGTTCCAGCAGTTCGAGCGTTTTGCCGACTCCCAGGTTGCTACTCACAGTCCTTCCTGACTTTGGTTACCAGCTTGTCCAGTTGTTCGATGACCGTAACCGTCCGGTCCACGCTCGTCAGGAGTTCTTCCATGTAGCGGTGCTCGAATTCCTGGGCTTTGGCGTCTTTCCAATAGGCCTTGGTATCCTGCCACTGAGCGCGCAGTTCTTTGGTCAGGCCCCCCAGCCTGGAGCCGCTGGCCTTCATGGCTTGCCCTCCGGTTGGCCGCTGCCGCTGGCGGCCGGAGCCGGCCCCGCGGCCGGGGTTGGGATGATCTCGGCATAAGCGTGCAGGGTATTGATCGCCTGGGCCAGGAAAGCAACGGCCTGGACCATGTCCTGCGTCAGCACCGTATGCAGCTTCTCCATCTGCTTCACCAGCGGGTCCGCCCGGTTGTCGAACACCCGGTCCCACTGTTTCACCACCCGCAGCTTGGCGTCGGCCTCCTCCAGCGCGCGTTTGGCCCGCTGAACGAGCAATTGCTCGACGGAACCGGCCTCGCGGAAACTGGAGAGCTTGGCGCTGAATAGCGCCTGCTGCGCTTCCTGCATGGCCTGGGTCCGGCGGCGCAGCTCGTTCTCCCAACGCATGCGCTGCTCGCCTCCCAGCCAGCCGCGCGTCCGCTGGACATCGGTGCTGACCTCCTCCAGCGTCGCGCGCGCCTTGGTCAGATAGACAATCAGGTGGGACCGGAAGGCCTCCAGCGCATCAACTGAGGTGACATGGGCGCGATCCGGCATGGCGTTAACGCTGGTTCAGATACTCCTCGATGCGCTGGGCCTTTCGCAGCAGGTAAGGTGTGTGCTGGTTGGAAACCTCGACGAACTTCTTCAGCGCTTTCATGGTCTGCTTGAATTCATCGGCGAACTTCACGTGCTCCTGGTCCTGCCAGGTATCGCCCAACGCCGCAAAGCGGGCCTGCAACGATACCATCTTGTCCTTCAAATCGGTGTTGAACCGCTTGAGTTCCTCGGCGAAGCGCCGCACCTGCTCGGGGTCCATGATTGCCTGGGCCATAACGTCTCTTTCTCTTTATATCTGTGGCTCGCTCGGGCGCCGGCTGCATGGAGCCAGCGCCCCTGATTTACCTAAAGCTGCCCTTTTCCCGCCCGCTCGGCAAATCTTAAGCAAAGGGGGGAGCCTGATGGGGGTGCATGCCACTACCACCATGACTTCGACGTGGCTCCCTCTCCTCCTCTGGAGGAGAGGGTGGGGGAGAGGAGGCCCCGTAACGTGAACCCGGCACAATCCGCTGGTTTTCGAGCGTACGAACCCCTCTCCCTGTCCCTCTCCCCGCAAGCGGGGAGAGGGCAATGCCTGGCGCCGTATGGTGGTAGTGTCCAGATACACCCGGCCTGATGGGCTGAGGGCCTGAGGGCACTGCCGTTGAATTAAGAGGGCTGGGTGCAAAGGGCCTCCTCTCCCCACCCCTCTCCTCCTGAGGAGGAGAGGGAGAAGCCGCCACAGCGCGCGAGAAATCGCTTAATTCAACGGCAGTGGGGCCTGAGGGTGGCTTGGAAGCCCCGGGAGCCGCCCCCACTCATTTACGCCAACTGGACCAACAGGCGCGTCACGGAAGCCGGAGGAAACGTATGCGTCAGGAAAGGACCGGTTGCCCGAACCGCAATGTCCCGTGGCTGGACGGCATCGGGATGCGCGAAGGAGTTGTGCGCATGGATGTCTTCGGCGGCAAGCACCCGCCCGCTGGCCGACTGCATAACCGCTCCCCGCAGCCGGATTTCCGCCTCGCGCGCTTCCGCGGCGTGCGTATTGACGACCGTGAGCACGAGCTGGCGGTCGTGCAACGACGCAGAGCCCGCCAGCACCGGCAAGGCGGCCCCTTTGCCCGGGGCGGCCTCGGCTTGGGCGACGTTGAATACCGTGCGCAGGGACCGGCCATGATAGTGGGCCTGGTACATGTCGAAGACGTGGAAGTTGGGCGTGACGCAGAATTGATCTTCCCGTGCCAGGAACAGGGAATGCAGGTTATTGATGAGCTGGGCGACGTTGGCCATCGCGACCTTGTCGGCATGACGGTTGAAGATGTCCAGCGTCAGCCCGGCGATGAGCGCATCGCGCATGGTTGAGGTCTGGCCGAACAGGTACGTGGGGGCCACCTCGGTGCCCGCCCGGTGCCAGGCGCCCCATTCGTCCACCACGAGCTTCACGTGATGCCGGGTGTCCACTTCGCCCATAGCGGCCCATTGGTCGGTAATCAGCTTCTCCATTTTGACGGCTTTCCCCAGCAGCTCATACCAATCGTCCACAGTGAACTGGATGGCGTCCCCGCGCCCGGCGGTGCCGCAGTAATAGTGCAGTGCCCAGCCGTAGAGGAGGTTTACCAGGCCGCGATCTCGCGCCGTCAGCCGGGTAAAGAACCCGCGCGTCCAATCCAGGTCTCCGCCGTTCGGGCCGGAACCGATGAAAGACAAGGGCAACCCATAGTTCGGCACCCAGGCGGTGAAACGACGGAATTCGGCGGCATACTCTTCCGGCGTGAAATTGCCACCGCAGCCCCACGACTCATTGCCCACGCCCCAGAATCGGACGCGGAACGGATCGGGATCACCGTTGGCCGCGCGCTGCTCGGCGAGCGTGGTCTTGCCGGCCGGCGCATTGCAATACTCGACCCACTCATCGAAATCGCGCGCGGTATTGCTGCGCAGATTGGCGGCCAGATACGGCTGGGCCCCGATGAGTTTGCAGAAGTGCATGAACTCGTGCGTGCCGAATTGATTCGGCTCGTATTTCGCCGGGCCGTCCGGAGCGCTCTGGAGGAACGCGTCGTTGATCCAGAAGTTGGTGCGGCGTGGCCGCTGGGCTCGCGGGCCAATGCCGTCGCGCCAGTTGTAGCTGTCCGCAAAGCAGCCGCCCGGCCAACGCACAACCGGGGGATTGAGCCGCCTCATCTGCTCGACCAGCGCCAACCGGATGCCGCCGACGTTGGGAATGCTCGATCCTTCGCCCACCCAGATGCCATCGTAGATCACCCCGCCGATATGCTCGGTGAAATGCCCATAAAGCTCGGGAGCAATCGTCCCAATAGGCTCGTCCAGGAGAACCTCGATAGTGTTTTCGCCTCCGGCAGCGTGGACGTGCTTCGCCAGGAATAACGCCGCGCCCCCAATTGCCGTCTGTGCCATGAACCGCCGTCTGGTGATCTTTTTCATGCGCTTGCTCAGCCTCCTCGCAGAGTGCCCCGGCGGTCGCGTTTGATCAACCTGGATTTCGGGAAGATCGCCTCGGGCCAAGGCGGATTCAAGAAAGTGTAGCAGCCGACGTAAGGAGGCTCTGATCTCTTTGCTCCTTAAGAATGAGCCTCCTTACGTTGGCTGCGACGCTTTTGCGTCTTCGTGAATCCACCCCGGCCTTGGGCGCACCGCGTGTTCCGCCTTGCTCCGGGGCGGCCGCCCAAGGGCGACGCTTCGAAATGAGCGGCGATCTGCGAAATCACCGCCTGGACGAAGGTGTCATTATGTAGGACCGCCCCGGTTCCAAGCAGCCGATTTGCTCTTGCAGGGCGAAGACGAACGTCTAATGTACAAACATGACTGATGTAGCCGCCAGATTGGTGAACGAATTCAAGAATCTCGATCCTGTCGAGCAGCGTCTAGTCTGGAACGAACTCGCGCACGCCGTCACGCCTGCACTCTACGGCCCGCTCACGGATGGGGAGCTCACAGCCGTTGCCGACCAAACATTCGCCCGGCTGGATCAGGAGGAAGCTGATGCCCAATCGCGGTGAGGTTTGGTTGGTGGACCTTGGTTTGGCTGGCAAGGTGCGACCGGCCGTGATCCTCAACAAGCCCTTCGCCGATACGGATCGTTCTCTGATTACCATAGTCCCCCATACGCAAGCTTTACGAGGGTCAAGATTTGAGGTCGCGGTACCGGTACCATTCTTAAGAGGCGGCGCGTTTCTGGTTCAGAACCCGGTTACAATCCCCGCCGTCAAAGCCGAACGTTTCCTGGGCCGGTTGACGCCAGCGCAGTTGGCTTTGGTCGAGGCGGGTGTTCGGCACTGGCTGGGGCTGTGACCTCCACTTAAAGGTCCCATGCCGACTTCGACCGCCAGAAATGGCTGTTCTGGTACTCGTTCGGTGGCCGCCTTGCCCCCCAGGTGAGCCGTCAGCCTTCGACTTGCACAGTTGAAACAGCCAATCCCGAAAACAGCTATCTCGGCTGGGACGCCTCGGACGACGCCTCACGGTTTGGGGTAGCATTGGTCAATTCCGGGAGCAGTCCGTATTTGAAGTACCTGACATCGCGAGTTTCAATGGCCCTCTTGAGGCGGCGCACGTAGGCGTGCCATTCGCCTTGCACTTTGTCCAACGGGCCGATGGTTTGCTCGAAAGCCTCCAACCCTCCACCCCGCCGCACCAGAGCCAGGGCGTGGTCGCGGTATTGGGGGCTCTCGAAGATAAAATGGGTCAGCGTCCACCAATGCAGATAATACAAGTTGAAGCGGCTGTTCATGCTGGGGCCGCCGTGGTTGGTGATGATTGCGCGCAAGAGGATCACGCTGCCGTTTTTGAGGTTATCCGCCAGGTCGGGGCCGGTGGCAATCAGTTCCATCCACCACACCGGATAGGTATTGACGTCAATTCTTCCCACCGCGAGCCGATTCGAGATAAACCGGCTGGTCGAGAAGTACTCAGCCAATCCTTCGTTCAACCACTTCTCCAAGGCCAGGTGTGCGACCTCGTGATTGAGCTGATGAACGGACTCATGCAACATCCAGTGGTAGGGATTGATCTCGTTGGCCGAATAATAGGCGAGGCAATAGGGCGCGCGATAAAATGCCTCCGCCCAGCCGAGGCCGGGATTGATCTGGCGCATTTCGGGCCGATCCTTGAACAGCTTGACCTTGAGGTTGGGAGCGTCACGCTGAAATCCTTCCAGGCTGCCGAAGCGGTTCGAGTACGCGATATAGAGCTGTTCCAGCGCCTGGGACGTATCCTGTGTCTGGGCGCGGGTCGCCGAGGAGTAGATCACATAATGGGGAGTCTCAAGTCTGATGGCCGGGTGCCAGGGACGGGGCATGAACTTCCAGGCCACAACGCCCAGCAACACGAGCAAATAAAGCAACAGCCGTATTTCGCGCGCTGTGACCTTTCGACGGAAAAGGCGTGCCCACAGGGCCATAGTCTTGCGAGGAGCATTGCCGCTCGGGTGGCGCGAGGCAACTGATTTTGTCCCTGCGGGGTATAGCTCGACTGTGCCGCCGCCATCGCCCCCCGGGCTGCGAGGCGCATCTTTTCACTACCGCCCCGGCCACGCCGTAACTCCCTCTCCTCCAGAGCATGTGTTTAGCGGAGTGCGCCCGTCCCCAGGCGCAGCAGTGTGGAATTCAAGCACGGCTCAGGGACTTCAGGCGCGCTGGAGCCGACGGTTGTTGCTGCGCCCGGGGACGGGCGCACTCCGCTAACTGTTTCATATCAAACCAATGGTGGACGAATGAGCCGAGTTTTCTTAGGTCCGTTGAGCTGGGGGAAAGGCCTGGCGGATGAGTTGATTGCACTGAGCATTAACGACCGCGAGGGCTTGGCGGAGCTTGTGGGGCAGTGCCGAGGGTGGCCCATTCATCGCCGTCACTGCGGGACGAAAGACGCGTGCTTCCAACCGGGCGTATAAGCGCGCCAGCCTCCAGCCGTAGGGACTGAGGTAGTAGCGCTGGCTTTTGCGCGCTCGGCACAGCAGCCCTTTGCGGACCAAGCGGCGCAGATCGTAGCTGGCTTGGCCTGCACGGTACTGGTCGCTGGCTCAGCCCCAAGAGGGTGGCCACCTGTCGGCGCAGGTCGCGATTGCGCACGCCTTGAATCAGGCCGCTGAACTGGCAGAGCACCAGCATCAGCGCCATCACCCGGGGGTCGCCAAACTTCAAGCCCGGCGCTCGTTGACCGTCTTTGGTTACGGTCGGTTGCACCACCCGTTGGATGCTCTCGGCGCTCAAGCCACAGTTCTGGCTGACGCGCTCGACTTCCAGCAGGCGCCGATTGATCTGGCGGCCCAGTTCTTTGAGATAGGGCAGGTTTTCGATCCCCTTGTTGACCCCGAAATCCTTCGGGTCGTGGAAGGTGCCTTCGGTGCGCAGTCCGCGGCCTTCCTTGAAGTATTGTTTGAGATCAAAATGCTTGTAGCTGACGTGCAGGCTCGGATGCACCCCTTCCCGCAAGACCCGCGTGCGAAAACTGCCGGGGGTGGTGCGGACAATCTTGCGCGGGAAAATCAACTGCACCCGGTCGGGGCGGCCCAGGTCCAGATTGTCGCGGATGACTTCCTCGAAGAACTGCCGGCCGGCCAAGGGCCGGTCGACAATCTGGGTGAGGCTGCACTCCATTTGCCAGACCGAGAGGCGATAATCGTAACCGGCGGCCCGATCCGCGACCGACAGGGGTAAGGGCAGGCGTTGGAGCCACTTCTGGAGGAACGCTTGGATCTGACTGAGGGCCCAGTTGGTCGGCCAGCGCCTGCAGGCGCTGCGGGTTGTCGCAGCTCAATATTCCGTTGTCCAGCGCCTCAAAGCCGATGCCTTCTTTGGCCAGTTGACGCTTGAGCCACTCGTGGCCGTTGAGATAGAGCTTCAGGCCCCACGGGGCATAGCTGCACACTTTCAGGAACGACTCGCCCCAGTCGGCGTCATCCAAGTAGAAATAGTAGTAGTTGGGAAGGACCGATTTGTTGCGCGTGAATTCGAACCGCACCCCACTGCCGGGCAGGCGGCGGGCACTGAAGGCATAGGCTTTCTCTTGGGCCAGGCCGATGAACACGACGGCGTCGCGCACGGGTCGTTGCTGGCGCATTTGGTGGGCCCGCTGGTCTTTGCTTTCCTTGCGCCCGAAAGTAAAGAGCGGGATATCCTGGCGCTGAGCGAAGGCTTTGACTTGCGCGACGAACTGACCGGTAATCTGGCCCAGCAGAGCGGGCGAGGCGATGGGATGCCCGCGATGTACCGAGAGAAAACGGACCAGCCCGGCACCATGCTGGAGTTGGGCTACATAGCCGTTGAGGTAGAGCCGGTCGAGTGATTCGAGTTGGAGCCCGACATGGCCCTCGAGGAGGTCACGAACATTAACTGGAGTGGTTTGCATGAGGGCAGCATAAGCCCACTCTCCTTCAGCCGCATCCAACTCGTAAATCGTAAATCGTCATTCGTAAATCGCCACTCAAACTGGCAATACCCCTGAACCGACTGGTCGGTTTGAGGTCGAAGACTTCGTTAAACACATACCCTCCTCCGGAGGAGAGAGGCGGGGAGAGGAGGCCCCACGTTTCGAAGCCGATGAGACCCAGCGGACCGCCACTGACATACACGAACCCCTCTCCCTGGCCCCGCAAGCGGGGAGAGGGAAACGCCCGGCAGGGCGCAGTGGTAGTGCCAAGAAGCACCCCTGGCTGCGGGCGCCGCGTGTTTCGCCTTGCAGCGGCGCAGCCGCGCAGGTTCAATCAGCTTCGAGATGAGCGATGAGACGTCTTGCCTCGCGTCCTGCGAGCACTGCGGGCAACACATCGAGTTTCCCGCGGAGGCGGCAGGGCCAAGGTGCCATGCCCGTCATGTTCAAACCGCTGCTGGCTCTACGTCCCTAAACGCGCGAAACCCGTCGAACTGAATCCCGCACAGCACCCGCGGCTCTATCAGTTCATCGCGCATTTGTGCGACCTGCTGCGCGTTCGAGTGCCAGGGCGCATTTATCTGGACTGCGACCTCAACGCGAGCGCGGGTTTGCGGCGCGGGGCGCTGAGCTTCTTTGGCAACAACCTGGTCTTGACGGTCGGCCTGCCCCTAGTGGCGGGCCTGAACACCCGGCAGTTTGCCGCGGTGATCGCTCACGAACTGGGCCACTGCACCCAGGCGTTGGCCATGCGCCTCGGCTACGTCATTGACGGCGTGAACCGGTGGTTCTCCCGCGTAGTGTATGAGCGCGACACTTGGGACGAGGCCCTGGCCGAGTGGAGTGACTCGGTTGAGGACTGGCGACTATCTCTGATCGTCGCGTGCATTCATTTGGCCGTGTGGCTTTCGCGAAAGGTGCTCGCGCTGCTCATGCTGGCCGGCCACGCGGCAAGCTGTTTCCTGTCTCGCCAGATGGAGTACCATGCGGATGCCTGCGCGATGGTCGTGGCCGGCTCGGCGGGGCTGGAGAGCCTCCTGCTCCGCTTGCGGGAACAGGCGGTGTTGGAACATCTGGCCTGCGACGCTCTCCGGCACCTCTGGAACAAACGGCATCTGTCGCCCGACAACGTACCTGACTTTCTCGACCAACTGGAGCGGCGCGCCCCGGCGGACTTCCACGACCAGGCCCGCCAAACGCTCCTCAACGAAACCGCCGGCTGGTTCGCCACGCATCCCACCGCCGCGCAGCGCATCCGCAAAGCCCGGCAACGCGAGGAACCGGGCATCTTCAGCCTCGAAGAGCCGGCACGGGCGCTGTTCACCGACTTTACGGCCACCGCGCGGGTGGTCACCGGCCGGCACTACTGCCAGAACCTGCGGCTGGCCGTGACCCAACCCATGCTCCGGCCAGTAAGTGATTTCTTCGATGCCGCGGGCAATTCCGGATCAGAAGCACCATCGCCCCAGCCAACCCGACGAGCACGAGCGCGGACGGTTCCGGAATTGATGTGAACAGCATTGGCCCCAATTCAAGACCGTCCGCTAAATAGAATTGGTCACTATCTGTCATCTGAAACGTTGGGGAGGGAGCGATGGGCGCATAGAAGAACTGCACGATTGCCATCCCAGGAGCGGTCGGCGGAATAGGATTTGGAGGATCGGCGAGAACATACTTGATCAGGTCTGTTGTTACGGCGGTGTCCAGTCCCGCGAGTTCATAATTGCCGGGGGCCAGAGTCAAGGGTGTCGTAAGAGGCACAATCCTCCACGAGTCAAGCAGGGAGGCGCTTGTGCCGCCTGGGATTGTTATGCCTGCCTCCGCGCTTCCCAGCAACTGCGGCGGGCTCGAGCCGGGAGCAAAATAGCCGCTGAGGTCCTGCCATAAGCCGACTTGGAATGGCCGCGAAAGCCCATCTTCGCCATCGTCATACCAACCCACCGCGGTCACCGTGAGCGGCTCCTGCAGATTGAATGTCCATCCAACCATTCCATTGCCGTGCTCCTCGTTGAAACCCCAGGTACTGGCCCGGCCCAGGACTTCCATTGACCACTTGGCTACCCGGGGCGATGTCCACGATTGCACCCGAAGCGCCACAGGCGCGCGGGGAGAACGACATGAATGTGCAAATGGCCAACCCCGCCAGCACAATGCATTTGCCAGCCATCAAACGCGAGCTGGATTGGGGACCATCGAGAACGACTGCCTGTGCGAGCATATTCATAATGTTTCCATTCCCTTTGATCGAATTACCACCCGCTTCTCACCAGCCTGCGTAATCGTATGACTAAGACAAACCCGTCGCCATCAGGTCAAAGTTAGAAGACGAGGTTATTCATCTGCTTGGTTTTTATCAATTGGCCCCGAGTAGTCAAGTCTGGAGTAAGGTATTACTCAGCATCAGAACCAAGGGCAGGCGAGGCCTTGTCTTTGCATCTGTAGAAGGAAAAGCGCATAGACAAAGTCATTCAACATGGCTAATCACCGGGTTCAAAGACCTGCAGGCGAATCCGGTGACGAATGGGAAAGCGGGGCGGCGCGATACGTTCCAGCAAGGCTTGCAGTTCCCGGTCAAAGGCAGCGGCCTTCGCCGAAGGGAGCCCGGCGCCAATCCATTTGCTGGCCCGAATCCGGCCGCGCCAGGAGGCGTGAGTGAAGAAGAGGTCGGTGGTGAAATGATGATAACTCTGCAACTGAAATCGGTTGGCCGCCCAGCGGGGCGCCAACTCCATCTCCGTGCGCCGGTTCCCGGCTTGCGCGCGCGGGTTGTAGGCCGCGATCAGGGCGTCGGTCTTCCGCTCAATCTCGCCGGCCTTCGGGAGCCAAAGCAACGATGCGATCAGCAGACGCCCCTGCGGCCGCAGCAGCCGCAAGACTTCGCGGGCCATGCGGGCCTGATCAAAATACCGCCAGCACATACTGGCGGTCACGACGTCGAAGGCGTGGGCCGGCAGACCGGTCCTCTCAGCGGGGGCGATCTTGAACGTGATCCTGACCTTTCGCCGGCGAGCCGCCTCCCGCGCGGCCTGGATTTGACCCTCGGAGAGATCCACGGCTGTCACCCGCGCGCCTTGCAGTGCCAGGGGGACGGCCAAAGCTCCCGTACCGGCCCCTACGTCCAGGATACGCTGCCCAACATGGCCGATGCCTAAATGGCGGAGCAGGGAAAAAAACGACTTTGGATAGCCGGGACGATACCGCCCGTAATCCTCCGAAGCGGCATCCCAATTCAAACGCTCCGGGCTCTGGACGGGCGATTTGGTCATAACCGAGTTCGCCCATTCAGAGGCCAACCCAAACAGAAGATCAAAGGCAATCAGCCGACCGTCGAGTACTTGCGGCAAAGTTGCTCGATCTGGGCCATCTGTTTGGGAATCACCGCCATCGGATCTTTCTCTCCCCCCGACTCCAGCGAGATGTACCCTTGGTAGCCGCCCTTGGCAAACATCCGCCAAACCCGGTCCATGTCTATCGGCTGGCCATCGTCAAAATGATCGCGGATATGGACATGGGTGGCGTAGGGGATGCACATCTCGATTTGCGCGTAGCCGTCGAGCGTCGCGGTGGGGGTGAAGTGCGTGATGTCGAGGTTGATGCCCGCAAAGGGCGAAGCGACCCGGTGCATGATCTCCAAGCAGGTCTCGGCCTCCTGGGTGATGCCGGCATGGTCTTCGATGCCCAGAGTGATGCCCTTCTTCCCCGCGTATTCGCAGGCCGGCTTCATCGTCTCGACAACCCAATCAACCCCCTGGCTCAGTTTGGCCCCGGGCGGCAGCTTGCCGCCAAACACCCGCAAGTGGGGGGCTCCCAACTGGTCGGTTACGTCAATCCATTGCTTGATTTCGGCGAGGGTGGCGGCGCGCTTTTCCTCGCTGGCCTGGACCATCGAAGAGCCGCAGCCCACACCGGAAAACGGTATCCCACACTGGAACGCCAGGTGGCGCAGGCCCGCAAGGTATTCAGGGTGAGTGGACGTGAACCAATAAACGGTCATGTCCAGGCCGACGGTGCGTAATTCCACCCCTTTACGGATGAAGTCTTCCATCGTCATCTGCTTCTTGGCGAGGTATTTCCGGAAGGTATAAGCGCAGCAGCCGGGGAAAAGACGAGCCATTTTCGCCGGTTCGGCGGTGTCGGCCGCGTGGGCTTCGCGCCCTCCCAACCCAATCCCCGTCCCCACTGCGGCCACCGCTCCGGCCGCTCTAATGAATTCTCTGCGACACAGTTTCATAATCCATCTGTTTTCAGGGCAAGCATGGGCGCTTCAGGAGCGTTCGGCAACCCCGAAAGCACGCCGAAAGCACCGCGCCTTGCCGGGCGCTTGCCTCTCCCCGCCTGCGGAGGTCAGGGTGAGGGGCTCGCTTATGCACTGGAGGTCCGGCAGGCTTGGCCGGCTTCGAAACGTGCTGCCTCCTCTCCCCGCCCCTCTCCTCCAGAGGAGGATAGGGAGTCATACCATAGCCGTGGTGGTGGTAATAAGAAGCGCCCAGGCCCGCGTGAAGGCGCTAATTCCGTTTGTGCGCTAAACAGAGGCAGAGCACCTTTTCAGAGCTCAGGGGTCCGACACATCAGCTCACCGATGGCGGCTGCTCGCTCGCTCCCGAATCGCTGGCTGGCGTCCCGGAGCCGTCAATCGGTGGAGCGCCGGGTTCGGAAGGATTCCTGTCCTTTGGCTCCCTGGCCGTGAACTCAAAGATGCTTTCCCGCGCCAACCACGGAGCGGATGATGCAATTATGCCCGCACCCATCATCGCGCACAGACCGGTCGCAATCACGATGCTGAGGCGAGTAATTCTCATAGCGGATACAAGTTGCTTAACAGCTCTGCTTCAAAACACCATCTATCATCCCGTGCCGAAAGTCCAGACCGCGCTCTTCACTCAAGCCCCCCGCCAATCCGCATCAGTGGCGGGCACAGGCTGACTTGAACGGCCGGCTCTCACCCGCTGAATGCTGTGGGCATTCACAAGGGGTGGGTGTGCCCCGTCCGCGCAAGTGCTGGCAGGAAGAGCGCCAAGAGATATGAGAGCAGTGCAACGACCAGCGCGCCATTCATTGGATTCCGAAAGTCCGTCACGAGCTGGATGAACCGATAGATCAGCGACTGGGTTCGGCAACGATTTGCGATTGTGCCCTCTCATCGCGAGCAAGATCGGGAACGCGCTCGCCATCAACAATGCCAGCATCGAGGGCTCAGGGACCATAGTGAATCTCACGTTATCAATCCCGAAAACGCCCAGGTAGCGGAGTGGAGGACTTCCTCCCATTCCGATCGCACTGAACTGGATGCTGTCAATTGCGGCCGCAGAAACCGAGAATGTGCTCCACTGATTGACCGAACCAAAAAACGTGGGCCCGACGGACGAAACGACGGAACCCCTATAGTATGCTTTCAGGCTGAAATAGGTCATATCCTGACTGCCGTTGGCCCGTGATGCGTCTATGCTGAATATCGTAATCGGGGTCTCAAACGTCACCGTTGTTGAGTCGCCGGGGTGTCCGTTGAAGCCATCGAAATACGACCCGGCGGTGCCTTCCAGGCCCCAGCTTCCCAGGTCACCGTTGGATAAGCCCGGGAAGACACCAGCATCTCCGGAAGCAAAGTGAACCCCCAATTGCCCGTATTGATTGCCAACCGGGACTGCCGTTGGCAGATCATCAAATCCGAGCGTAATTGTCCCCTGCGCGTCGCAGGAGTAGGACGCGGAAGCGAACACCACCCAAGCAATCCATGCAAAGAAAGTTCTCATATCCAGGTTCCCTCGATTGCAGATGTCTCATTGAATGCCCGACGATCAGCGTGAGCCGCGGGGGCCAGCCGCCACTGGCGCACGTACCTGCAAGCGACCTGAACGGCTGGTCCCGGTCGGCTGCCGGGTAGGGGGCGGGATTGCTCCCGCCGCCCCCCACGGACCCGTACGTGAGCAATTCACTCATACGGTTCGTCAGTAATGATCCGGTCCGGACCATTAACCTTGCAGGGGACGAGCCCACAAGGCGACATGGCTGTTGCTGCCCGTCCGAGTGCGGTCTCTCCGCGCTCGGATTCTTGCGCACTCCGTGCCAGTTCCGTTGAGACAGTTAGCGGGCTCAAAGTCCCTCCTGCCTTTCCTTGGCACGAACGCCATGCCCGGCATTGCCTTCCCGCTGCCTTGCGGCTTTTATCGTGGGTCCCTTGGGCCTCGGTTCCCCACGCCTCCGAGCAAAGGTTTCCCCCTGCTCCGCGGTACTGTGCGTTGCTACGACTGCCTTCGTCCATCCCGGTCGGTTCGCTTGTCGCTTCCCTTCCGGTACCTTGGGTTGACGCACTGTCTTTTGTGTCCCTCCCGGCTTGCGCCAGGGTCGGCTCGTCTGCTGGCCGCGTCGGCCACCAAACGCCAGGGTGTTGTTTGCGCCGGTCACCCTTGCTCCGGCCATTGCTCCCAAGGAGACGGGAGGCTCTCCCGAGTTCCCGGTTTACCCGCTTGAATCCATGCCCCGCTCTCAGACCCCGGTGGTGTCCCGTCCGCTTGCCTTGGCGCGCACAGGACTGCTGCCTTCCGGCGCTGGACACCGTCGGCTTTGGGTCCGGTTGCCCGGACTTATCCTTGGACCACAACTATACATTTTTCGGAGCTCAATAACGCGGCCTGCGTTCTCGCCTTCCCTCTGCTTCGGACACCGCCTCTCAGCGATCGCCCTTCGGTTCGGCTGCCGACCTGGTGGCTAGCCTTTGGTCGGGTGGGACTTGAGTCTGCCTCACACCCACTGGGTAACATTGACGAGTTTCAAGAGCCGTCAGCTCTATCCTCACGCCCCGGATTTATCTCGGCGCGACCACGCTGTGGTTCGGCCGGTTCATTGCTTCGCCCTCCCGCGCAACCTACCAACAAGCCCAGCTATAGCAAATGCGACCATGGTGAGCAGTCCGAGGAGTATCAGCGCGCCAGCCCCGTTCATCTCGTAATCCGGGTGGAAGGTCGTGCGCTCCCAAGCTTCCCGGACGTGGCGCAAATCAAGAACCCCCAGCACACAGATGAAGGCACCAGCGCCCACGCCGATTAGTGCTCCCTTCAGTTTCATACTCGCCTTGCTGCCGAACGACCTCCCTCAGCCACAGCCGCCGGGGAGCCAAGCCTCGACGAAGCCAAGGAGCAGCGAATCGGCTCCACCCGTCGGAAGCAGAAGGGCCGGCGGCTGTTGGCTGGAGGGAGCGGGTTCGGCGTCATTGCGTGATCTCGTGAGACTTTCCGCCGACGAACGCCGGTCCGAGGGAACATCTCGGCAGGCTGCCAACCCGCCCCAGCGTATAGGTGCCACCATCTGGACACCTCGGCACCTCCTCATGCGAGAGATACGGCTTTATGTCGTCCCACGACGGCGTGTCGTTGGTGGTCTTGTGATTCTCCGCGGCCCACTGTTCTTTCGCTCCTGCAATCTGGCGCAGGTGCATCACGCAGGCATTCGACGCTGACGTGTTCCGGGCGCGGATAAAGGCCGGAATTGTGGCAAGCGCGAGGATTGACACCACGAGCGCAAGCACGAATGCGGTTATCTTAGAGCCTGTTTAAAAAGTAAGTCATTTAGTCAAGCGGCGTAGCATGAGACGAGTCATGGCGAGGTACACCATGACTTCACCGCTCGTAGCGAGTCGTTCATAATCGCGGCTCAGCCGGCGATAGCGCCCGAACCATCCAAAGGTTCGTTCCACCACCCAGCGCCGTGGCAGGACTTTGAAGCCACGGACATTGTCAGTGCGTTTGACAATTTCAAGCAGGCAACCCAAGTGCCCTTTCACCCAGGCAATCAACTGTCCAGCATAGCCACCATCGGCCCAGATGAGCCGAAGCGCTTTGTAAATCCCCAAGCAACGTTGTAGCAATTGGCGCGCGCCATCGCGATCCTGCACGTTGGCGGGCAGCACCATCACCATCAATATCAGCCCCATCGTATCGACCAGGAGATGTCGCTTACGCCCGTTAATCTTCTTGCCGGCGTCAAAACCGCGTTCGCCGCTGCTCTCACTGCTCTTGATGGTTTGACTGTCGAGAATGGCCGCCGTTGGCTTGGACTTTTTGCCGGATTCAAGTCGGACCAATTCGCGTAAATGATCATGGATCTGCGGCAACAAACCGTTGCGTTTCCACGTGCGATAGTAGTGGTAGACACTGGCCCACGGTGGCAAATCCTTTGGCACATTGCGCCATTGGCAACCCGTTTTGTTGACGTAAAGAATCCCGTTGAAGAGTTCCAAGTAAGAGTATTGTCGGGGTCGGCCAAAGGTCGAGGCTTTGGGGAAACAGTAGGAAATGAGGTCCCATTCGGACGAAGTGAGATCGGATGTATATCGCATCCCAATGTTAATAGGGGAAAGCGAATCCTTGTACAATTGCAAAATGCACGATCCGCCATCATTCAGTCGAAGATCTCACTTTTTAAACAGGCTCTTAGACATACGCACGCCGACGCCAAACCATTGATTGACAGGTCGTTTTGACCTGGTAATACGATATTGGCTTGGTTTTCGGGCAGGGTTGCCCTGATATTGGGCGGGGCAATATCGAGGCGAAAAGTCCAAGCATCCATAGCGAGAGGAATTGTAGAGGGCGGGCATGAGAGGTCAAGAGCAAACTCCAAGATTACCAGACCGCGCCGAGACTCCAAGATTACTGGGCCAGGCTCGGAACGTGAGGCGACTGCACCATCAATTCAATCCACACCGAGCGGAGCTACACGGATTGGATCGGAGGGTAAAAGGCAGACGCGCAAGGCCCGTGTATTGCGTGAGCAGTGTGGCTCCGGGCGGGGAGGCCTCGGGCGGCCCGTTATTTCGGCGATAGGAGGGTGGGGTGTTGGTGGCGATAGCGGACCAGGAGGCTGGTGCCGCGTTTGGACATGCGCAGTTCGAGGTTGTTCATGAGCTGGCGGCCGGTGAAGGTGCGCTGGCGGCTGGTCCGGGTTTCGTCAATGAAATCCACGGCGTAGGAGTCGCGGGGGTTGAGGCCGTGCAGGGCGGTTTGCAGCACGGGGTAAGGGCAATTGCTGTGGCGGAAGGCGAGGACGATGCCGGCATTCAGGTCGCTGCGGTGGAGCTGCCAGGCGATGAGCGCGCCGGGGCCGGGCGCGCACGAGGTCAAGGGATAGAAATCGCCATACCAGTATTTCTGGTTCTCCTTGATTTCCTCCAGGGCGGCGCGGGCGGCTTTGAAGGAGAAGTGATCGTCGAGCACCGGGAACTGGCAGATCAGGCCAGCGGTGGCGGCGCTGCGGAGGTCGTAGGCGTCGGTGGTCCAGGAGCAGGCGCCGAAGAGCGGCACGTAGAGGCTCAGGCCGCAAATCTGGGACTGGTTCCAATCGGCGTGGCCGGGGGAGCAGCCGGTATCGCTGTGCCAGAGCGGCACGGAGCGGTGGCAGGTTTCGAGGTCAATCCGCCGGCCGCCGCTGGCGCAGTTGTCAATGCACAGACGCGGGGTGCCCGGCGAGCAGTTCGTCCCAGAGCGAATAGAGCCCTTCGACATACTGGATTTCCGTCATGCCCTGCCGGTCCGGGGCGTCGGCCTGGCGCCAGTAGCCGAGGGGATCAATGTTGAAGTCGTTGCGGTAGGTATCAATGCCGTACTCGGTGATGCGGCGCGAGAGCAGGTCGGCCAGCCAGCGGCGGGCGGTGGGATCGTTGAGCTTGAACAGGCCGCCGTTGTCGCCGCCAAAGACGAACTCGGGGTGTTCGCGGGCGATTTGCGTGCCGGGCGCGACGCGCTCGGGCTCGAACCAGACGATGAACTTGAGGCCCAACGCGTGGCAGGCGTCGCTGATCGGCTTGAGGCCGTTGGGGAAGCGCCCGGGCGGGCAGAACCAGTTGCCGACGCCGTTGGGGAACCCGCCCTCGAACCAGGCGGCATCGAGCCAGTGCGCGTCGCAGCCGGCGTTGTAAGCGTCCTTGACGACGCGGATCTGGGTGGCCTCGGTCCCCCAGTCGGGCCGCGTCGCGTTGTAGCGGTCGTAGCATTGCAACGCGATGGGCAACTGCGGCGGACGCTCATTGCGCCGCGGCGCGTACTCGAACAGCATGAGGCGCCGGAAACGGTTGTGCGCGGCCAGCAGGCCGCCTTTCCACGGCATGACGAGGATGCGCGGCGTGCGGATTTTCTCGCCGGGGCGCAGTTTCAGGGAGACGTTCTCCATGCCGGCGCGCAGGGTGGCCGGCCCGGCCTCGGAGCGTTCGAGCGAAGCCCGCCACTCGCCCGACCAGCCGATGGCCGTGATCATGCCTTCGTTGCCGTACTGCACATTGAAGAACGGGAACGCGCCGTTGGAGGAGCGCCCGCCTTCCGGGGCCAGCGTCACGGGCTTGCCCGTTTCGAGCGTCAGTCTCGAGCGGGAGAAAGGAGCGCTCGCCGCAGACATCGCCGTTGAGGTGGTGCAGCACGACGGGCTTGCGGAAGTAGCCGGTGCGGAGTTGGACGTCGAGGGCCTGCACATTGGCGAGGACAGGTGTGTCTTGTGTGCCCAGGTTCTCGAATTCGAGCACCCACTCGACTGCCGGGTAGCGCTTGAACGCGGAGACGGTCGCGCGGACGCGCAGTTTGGTGTCGGGGTCGGTCCAGGTGACGAGGTGGATGGTGCGGGACAAGCTGTCCACCGTTTCGGAAGAGCGCGACCATCTGTTGAGGAAGGTGGGTGAGGCCGCGCCGCCGTAGCGGAACGAGAAGGGGATTTGCGTAGCGGTGAACGGCTGGCGGTCTTCATCGGCCCACCAGGACTTGCCGTTGGCGGTGATGACGCGGGGGTTGGCCCAATCGGCCTGGTCGTAATCCGGGCCGTCAGGGGTGGCATCCACCTTGAGCGTCAGCTCCCGGGTGCCTTTGGGCAGCGCGACATTCACCGACACCGGAGCGTTGGTGCCGCGCAGGGTCCGCGTGCGGAAGACCTGCTTGCCGGCGACCTCCACGCTGAACCGCACCGAGCCGCGCACGCCGCCGGTGTCAGGGTTATTGTCAATGCCGGCGAAGGCCAGGAATCTCTCCGAGTCCGGCGGCAGGTGAAGGACGATCTCGCTGTTGGCATGGGTGCCGAGGCCGTGCTTGAACTTGCGGCGTCCGATCTTGATGGGCGTCTCCATGCACGACTGGCCGAAGCACAGCGAGTTGTAATCCTGGCGCCGGAGTTCGACGCGCACCGCCGGTTCATGGCCCGGAGGCCGATGGCCAGTAAAGACCTCGCTGGCCCAGTCCTGCATCTCCTGCAACTCCGCCGGGCGGGCCATGATGGCGTCGTCCGGGGCATTGGTGGGAATGTCGTTGGGATCGAGGGCGAGAGCGGTCGAGCCGAGGAGCAGGGAAAAGAACAGCGAAGACGCGAAGGCGCGAAGATAGAGACTGGAAACTGGCCACCGGAACATGGAGGCAGGATAACAGGTGCCAGACAGAGGCGCAAACAGAAGTCAGGGCAGCGACGAAAGGCGGATTTGGGAGTGAGTAATGATCCAGGAGGGGCGGAAGCGCGAAACCCGAAGGCCGAAATCCGAACCGAGTCTCGGCCAATGTGGCGTTACCCAACCGGGTGGGCAGCGTCTTCGGACCTCTGCTTTCGGCCTTCGGGTTTCGGATTTCGGCCTTCTTTCGGCCTTCAGCCTTCGGGCTTCGGGTTTCCCGCGCAGGGGCATTTCATCTGCGGTGCGTAAGCAATTGGGGTCCTTAATATTATCAAGCCCCCACTAGACATTGGTTTTTGCTCCTGATAAACCAGGCGCATGACGAAAGAGAAAACCGCGCCGGAATGGGATTACCTGCGCCAAGTGAGCGTCCGGCTGATCGGCCCGGAGGAACGCGAGCGCTACGATACCCTGCTGGAGAGCCAGCATTATCTGCACAGCGCCCGGGTGGGCGGGCAAAGCCTGCGCTATGTGGCGGAAGTCGACGGGCAATGGATAGCGCTGCTGGTGTTCAGTGGGGCCGCGCCGCACACCAAAGCTCGCGAGTGTCAGATCCGCTGGACGCCGCGGCAGCGGGCACGCCGGCTGTGCTTTGTGGTGAACAACAGCCGGTTTTTGGTTTTACCCGAGCGCCAGCGCTATCCGAATCTGGCCTCGCGGGTCCTGGCGTTGTGTCTGAAGCGACTTAACGCGGACTGGCAGGAGCAGTGGGGGCATCCGGTGGTTCTGGTGGAGAGCTACGTGGATGAGAGCCAGTACCGGGGGACCTGTTACCGGGCTTGCGGTTTTGCGGCGGTGGGGCTGACCGCCGGCTATGGCCGCTCCAGCCGGGACTATTACCAGGAGCACGGCCAGCCCAAACAGCTCTACCTGCGAGAACTGCGTCCCCGCGCGCTGGGCATTTTGCGGCAGGGACGGCTGCCGGCCGACTTGGCGGAGCATGAGGAAAAAGTCAGTGGGCCTTGCCCGCTGCAAGCCACCCACCTGGGTTCGCTGCTGGAAGTCTTTGAACAGTTCAAGGACCCGCGACGTGGCCACGGATTAAGACATCGGCAACCCTTCGTGCTGGCTTGCGCGGCCGCAGCCATGCTCATGGGAGCTGGCGGCTACGAGGCTTTAGAAGATGAGTGTCGTAAACTGACCCAACGCCAATTGCGGGCGTTGGGCTGTCGGCGCGATCCCAAAACCGACCGTTACCGCGCCCCCAGCGACAGCACCTTCTTCCGCGTGATGAACGGGCTCGACGCCGCCGAATTTGATCTGCGCATGGGCCAGTGGATGATGGCTCAAGAGATTTCGATTCTGCAGTCCCTGGCCGTCGATGGCAAATGTCTGCGCGGCAGCGCCCGCACCGAGGGTAAACCGTTGCAATTGCTCTCGGCCGTCAGCCACCGTTTGCGCCTGACGGTGGCGCAGGAGCCCATTGAGGAAAAGAGCAACGAAATCCCCGCCCTCCAGCCGTTGCTACGCAAGCTGCCCAAAGGGGCGCTGGAAGGCAGCCTCATCACGGCCGATGCCCTGCATTGCCAGCAGAAGAGCACCCAGTTCGTGACCCAGGAACTGGGAGCCGATTACCTCTTCGGCCTCAAAGGCAATCAAGACGGCATCTTGGAGCGGGCACAAATCCGGCTGCCCCAACGTTTTTTTTCCCTCTGAATACGACACCGGTTGGCTCAAGGAGCACGGGCGCTTGGTGCGCTGGCGCCTTCAAAGGACCAGCCTCAGTCCCGAAGAAGCCGGCCTGTGCGGTTGCTGGCAGTTCCTGGCGGTGTGGCGGGAGCGCCAGGAACTGCGGGCCGGCAAAGTGATCAAGCCCTCCGAAGAATACAGCTTTTACTGCACCAGCGCCGCCCCCAAGCAATACAGCGCCCGGCAGTTGCTGCAATCCATCCGGGACCACTGGGGTGCGAGTGAAAACGGCGCCCACTACCGTCGGGATGTCAGCCTGGGCGAAGACGCTTCCAGAATTAGCAAGCGCGCGGGTGCTTTTGTCATGAGCACTTTGAGGAACCTGCTCTTGGGACTCTTTGAACTGCAACAACACCGAGGCCAAACCAAGGCGCGCACTTTCCCGGGCTGGCGGCGCAGGCTGACCAACACCCAAAAGGTCCAACTCATCACCCGACCCCTATGAACAGCAGCTAAACTGGCGACGCCCTTGTCGCCCCTCAGCCCGGCCTATGAGCCATTGCTCTGCACCAAGGCCGGGCGGCCGACGGCCAAAGCTTTGGCGCCGTGAGATTGACCGCTCCGGCGCGCCGACTTGGGTCCAAGGCTGTGAAACGCAAAGCGTCCCTACGCTGCGGGGGACGTGTGGCCTTTTCAGATGAAAGAACCCTGTTTCCCGCGCGCGTTGCATAACAAATCACTTGCCTCGGAGGCGGGCAACGGATAGAATAACGTATCAGCCGGCGGGTACTCACCTGTCGTCTAACCTCCGTTCGCATGAACTGGGCAAACTCACCCGCAGCGGAGAATCAGCCGGGCTTCGGTAACCGGTCGAGCCAGGCAGCCTATCTTGCACCCACGCCCCCTGCCCTGCACTCGCCGGACCAGCGATGGAGCCCATCCCAGCGGAGCCCCGGCACCGGCAAACCGGCGGGAATCAAGGTGGATAAGTGCAGCGCCCATTCTGCGGGCGGCGCTCACCTGGCGAACATGGAGGTGTTCCGACTGACGCTGGCGGGAGAAACCATTGAATTGTTGCCAACCAAGAGCTGGAGCCAATTGGACCACTATAAATGGTCTGTCCGGGGTAAACTCCCGGGCGAGCCGACCGGCCTCGAGATTGGCTCCGACCATGTCAAAGTCCTCGGCCAGACCGTCGCGCTCAACGACCCGGCCGGGTGCGCGAAACTGGAGCAGCTCTTCAATGATTGGCTGCTGCTGGAAAGGGAGACGCAGGAATTGGCGAGGAAACGGGCCCACGCGCCTTCGCCGGGGTCAGTCGTGGAGTCCGCTACCCCCGGGGAGGCGGCGCCGTTGCACTTCCGGGTGGAGGTGGACAAGCGCGAGCAGGTCCATATTCATTGCCTGCGAGGGCGCGAGACGCTGGCTTCGATCGGGCTGACCGTGGCCGGCTTCAACAGTCTTCAGCAACAGGGGTTGCTGCGCAAACCGCACGCCTTAGCCACCGGCGCCCTGCGCGACTGGGTCGAACTGGACGGCGAACTGTGCAGTTTCGAGAAGGGCCGCAACGACGCCGCGCGGCTGGAGCAGATCCTCAACGAACGCTATGTCCCCGAGACGGTGGCGAGCACTGGCAAGGAAGTAATTGTTCTGCCGAACCCCGCTTCGTCCACGGGCTTCGACATCCAATTCCCGGTGATGGTCGCCGGCAGGCCGGACAACCACCGGCACCACCTGAACGACCATTCGCTGGAGTTGTTGCAGGACCAAGACCATTGCGGCCTGTTGCACCGGGAGATCATCGTCAAATTGATACCCCCGAACCTGGTGTTCAAGCAGAAGACCCCGGATGGCGGCGAGCAGTACCTCGCCTGGAAGGAGGAAAACAGCGTTACCGTCACGGACGAGGAGGGCCGCCAAAAGACGATCCACCTGCACCAGCCGCTGAATCTGCTGCGGCTGAGCGCGGCGGAATTGACGGCGGTGTTCAATCACACGGCCATCAATCGGCTGGGAAAGGCCACGCCGCCGCCTGGCCAGGCCGCTGAGCCTCAGCCGGCGGCCGCCGCCCCCGGCCACGCCGCTCAAACTCCGACGCACAGTGCCCCGGCGGCGCCAACGGCTTTAAAGCAAGCGCCGGCGCTTGCAGTCCGCGAGCCCGGTCCCGAACTGGCCGCGCTCCAGCCAGCGATCCCGGTTGCCGCGAGCCCGCCGACAATCGCGCCGCCCAAGCCGGCACGCATACGAGTGGAGGTGGCCGCGCCTTTGCCCAATCTGTGGGTGAGGGAAATCCTGGCTCAACCCGCCCTCCAGTATGATTGGTTCTCGGTGCTGGTCTATGGCCGAATGGCGGAGTGGTTCGGCAATTCGAACGAGGGCAAGCTCGGCCCCTGCGAATGCTGGTTCATCAGCCTGAGCGAGGTCGCGGACCTTGCCGACCCGGCGTTCAAGGGGATCTTCGTCACCGAAAAGGGCAGCCTGGGTTTTCTCGGCGGAGGACAGATCGCCCGGTTTTACAATGGAACGGCTTTTGTCGGGCCCCAGGGCGCGATGCTCGAAGGCTCCCAGGTGATCGTGGCCGGCGTCGGGCTGGATGGGCGCGGGCGGGTGGTGTTCATTGTGAATGACGGCTACCGCAACCAGTTTGGCGTGCGCGACGCGGCGCTGGTCGAGGTGTTGCACCGGCTGAGCGAAGCGGGTGCCGTTCTCATGAGCGTCAGCGAATTACTGGCCAGCACCCAGCCCCTGGAAGTCCTCTGGACCGCGCCGGCGGATCAGCCCGATCCAAGCAGTCCCCGAGCGCTGGAGAGCCGGAGGAGTTGAGGGGACCGAGGGGGCCGCCGAGGATGGGAGGGGCGTTGGAAATATGTTGCGCGGCGGCAGGTTTTCGAGGTTTCATGGAGCGTCGGGTCGGCGCGAGCGCCACAGGAATTCCCGGTGGCGGGCAGGCGGAGGCCAGCAGGTCTCAGAGGCACGCTGGCCCGGAGAGAACTATGAAGATTATTGACGTCCCGCAAAGCGGCCATCTCGGCACCTTTATCACCTTTACCAACCGCTTCGGCCAGTTTCGGCGGCCGTATGTCGTTCCCAGGGACCCTCGCACTCCGGCGCAACTCCAGGTGCGCTCGCGGTTTGGGCGAATTTCGGCCCGCTGGCGCATCCTCACCGATAAACAGCGAGCCGCCTGGACCTCCTCCGCCTCGGAGAATCAGAGCCGGAGCCGGCTCGGCAAGTCAGGCCCGCTCACCGGCTGCCAGCTCTTCGTCAAAATCAATACCAACCTCGCCTTTGTCGGCGAAGACCAGTTGGACGACCCGCCCAATTTCCCTCAGTTCGCTGATAACCCCGTAGGGGATCTCAGCATTACCACCACTGACGGCGTGATGGCCATCAAGCTCAGCGTGCCCAGCGAACCGCCGCGGCACATGCTCGTTTGGGCGACGGCCCCGGCCAGCGCCGGAACCAGTTTTGCCAAGCGCTTCGTCTTCCTGGGCTTGCTGCCTCCACCGGTCGCGGGCTTCAGCGACATTACGCAATTGTATGTGGCCAGGTACGGCCTGCCGCCGGCACGTCAGCGGATCTTCGTCCGCACCCAGCAACAGGTCAACGGCTGGCAAGATCGCCCGGTGCAAACCACCGCAGTCGTTCCCCCCGCTTAACGAGGGGACCGCGAGCCTTCGAGGCATTGGCATGGGCGCCTTCCCGCGATAAGGCGAAGGCGGCACAGAGGCAATCGAACTGCGCGGAGCGTATGGAGTGCGCGGAGCTTGCTCCCGCTTTTCGGCGCTCGACCCGGTTCAAAAGCGGGAGCAAGCTCCGCGCACTCCATACGCTTCGCGAGGAAGGGTAACCGCAGATTCCCCTCCCGTCTGCCGCCGTACGGGCGGTGAAGCGGCCAGCCTCCAGTCCATCCCGCCAATGCCGGTGGCGGCCCTTCGCCTAGTAACCAAGCCGCAGCTAGCCATTATGGCGCTGGAATCTATGGTTGCCTACTTGTATTCCCGACGTACTCACCATGTACCTCACGATGTACTAACGAGGTACTAACGATGTACCAAGCCAATTACTCTAGCGAAACCCTAGGGCAGATCCGGGGTTGGGCCGGAGTTCGGGGCGCGGGGATCAGTGCCGCGGATGGTGGTGGTCGCCTTCCCGGGGGCGATGCAATTGCCGCAGGCCACGACGGAGGGTTTCGATTTCCTGCTCGTCGGCGGTCTTTTGGCGCTCGGCGAGTTCGAGGGTTTCGAGCACCTCCTCCATGTCGTTGAGCGTGGCCTGGAGGGACCCAATGATATGGTTGACCTCTTCGATTGCCTGCTGGATAGCCATCGGGGCCGCAGGTTGCGGCTGGCGTGGCGGCGGCGGGGGAGGCGCTGGCCGGGACGGGACGGGTGGGGCGACGGGGTGGACCGGCTCGACCACGGGTTCGGCGACTGGTTCGACGGGCGCGGCCACGGGTTCGGCGGCGGATTCGACAGGCTCGGCCACGGCTTCGGTAGCCGGTTCGAACGGTTCGGCGACGGCGTCGGTGGGCGGTGGCGGCTGCTCGGTTGCGGTTCGAGGCATTCGGCGCCTGCCGCCTCGGCGTCCGCGACCGCCGCGTCGGCCGCGTCGGGGGGGCTGAGGCGCCCCAGACTGCTCGGGCGTCACGTTCTCCGGGCTGGATGGTTGTTCGGGTGTCATGCCGGGTTCAAATTGCCTCGAACGGCCCGAAATGCAATGCCAATTATGCAGTCCCCCGACCAAACAACAGCATTGCTTCCTGGCCCGATTTAGGGTTTGGTTTGCGCCGTGAAACTCAACTTCAAGCGTCTAGAATTACAGCTTGCCCACACGTGGACTATCGCCCGGGGCACCGGCAGCAACCTCTCCAGGACCATCGTCGCCGAATTGACCGGCGCGGACGGCACAGTCGGCCTGGGGGAGGCAGCGCCGACGGGGCGTTACAAAGAATCGTTGGACACGGTGGAGGAGTTCTTCAAGAAAGTGGATGCGCGCGGGCTCTCGTTTAACGACGTCGAAGGCAGCATGGTGTATCTGGACACGCTTTCGCCGCACGACATGTCGGCCAAGTGCGCGCTGAACCTGGCGCTGCTGGACGGCGCGGCCAAACGCGCCCGCAAGCCGGTGTATGACTTCCTGGAGCTGGGCTTCCGCGAGAACCATCATGTGACCTCGTTCACCATCGGCATTGATAAGCCGGACATGATCCGCAAGAAGGTGCTGGAGGCGGAGCGGTTCCCGGTGCTGAAGGTCAAGGTCGGCGTGGCCGGCGACAAAGAGAACATGGCGGCGTTGCGCGAGGTGGCTCCTACCCGGACATTGCGGGTGGACGCCAACGAGGGCTGGAAAACCAAGGAACAGGCGCTGGAGATGATCGAATGGCTGGCGAAAGACGGGAATATCCAGTTCGTCGAGCAGCCGATGCCGGCCGCGACGCCGTTGAAGGACTGGGTCTGGCTGAAGCAACGCTCGCCACTGCCGATTTTCGCCGACGAATCGTATCACCTGGCCAAGGATATCCCGCAGGTGGCGGAGTGTTTCCACGGGGCAAACGTGAAGCTCGTGAAGACGGGCGGTGTCAGCGCCGGTTATGAGGCACTGCAGGCCGCTCGCAAGGCGGGATTAAAGACGATGCTGGGCTGCATGATCGAGAGCAGCATCCTGATCAGCGCCGCCGCGAACCTGGCCGAGCTGTGCGATTATCTCGACATAGATGGGAATATCCTGATTACGAATGATCCCTATGTCGGGGTGACGTCGGAGAAGGGCATTTTGTCGTTTGCGAGCGCGCCGGAGAAGTACGGGTTGCGGGTGAGTCCGCGGGCGTAACGCAGATAGCCTCGGAAATCCGAAGGCCGAAGGTCGAAACCCGAAAGAAGGCCGAAATCCGAAACCCGAATAGACCGATCGGTCGTCTGTAGGAGCGGCTCCGTCGAGGGGTTACCCTTGGAAGGCGTGGTGCTGCGGGTCAAAACGATCCGCCCTCAGCCGGGGCGCAGTTCGTTTCGGATTTCGGATTTCGGCCTTCTTTCGGCCTTCGGATTTCGGGTCTCGGATTTCCTCCCTCCACTCACGGGATCTGGGGACGTCTCTGCCGCGCCCAGGCATCGTGCCACTTGCGCAGCACGGTGATAAAGACGCGGTCCGCGCGGCGGCTGAACACGCCCACCACGGAATAGCCAAGCCGCACCGGCAACCACAACGCCCAGAAGAATAACCCTACGGTCAGGTAGCGGTTGAACCAATTATCCAGCCGCCACTGGCCTTTCCAGACCCACATCGGGTCTTTGTCGAAGGGGCCGAAGTAGAAGATCGGCCAGAGGTCTTCGGGCGCGGGGCCGCGGGAGCCGACGAAGTCGCAGAGCAGGTGGAGGTGGAAAACCAGCACGGCCAGCAGAGCCACGCGCAAACGTTGGCGGGCAAAGCAGGTGACGAGGGCGGTGATCAGGAGGCAGCCCAACGCTCCGTGCAACAGGTAATGGTGGTAATGGCCGTATAGATGCAACTGCTTGCCCGTCAGGTGCCTGACGGCGATATCCACGATCAGCCCGATGCCGTCAGTGTCCGGCAGGATGCCCGCCAAGGTCACGAGCCGGCAATCGCGCGGGTTATTCGTGGCCTTGGCGGCGATGATCCAACTGGCCAGGAGATGAGTCTCAGGAGACACTGGCGGCGGGGCGAGAGTTGAGAGCGGAGAAGAAGCTTCGCGGCTTCGCGCCTTCGCTGTTACTCAGGGAATCCTATCCCAGAGCGTGATCTGAGGGGGTTCGGCGATCATTTGCCCCACGCGGGCCAGCACGGCCTGGAGGTCGGGCTTTCGCAGGTGCTGGTCGAGATGGGCTTTGCTGGCCCAATTCTCGTGGAAGAGGAACAAGGCGGGATCATCCTGCGCCTGGTGCAAGTCATAATTCAGGCACCCGGCATCTTTGCGGCTCGGGACGACCAGGGAGAGGAGTTCCTGGCGCACAGCGTTTTCGTTGCCGGGCTTGGCTTTGATCTGTGCGAGTACCGGTAAGAGGTTTAGCGTTCATCGGCGCCGATCATCGCGCGGCGACACCCGGGCTGGCAATGCGGATTTCTCAGCGCGGGGCGGCGCGGGAGCACACCAGCTTTTGTGAGGGCCAACCGGAAACCCTGTATAACCCTCTGCCGACCGTGCGCACCGTTCCCCCTCACCCCGGCCCTCTCCCTCAGGGAGAGGGAGCCACCCACGCCAACGCTCGAATATACGGGATGGCTCAGATTCGCCGACACGCTGCCGGCAGGTCTCCCTCTCCCTGAGGGAGAGGGCCGGGGTGAGGGGGAACGGTGCGCACGAGGAGGCTGGTGCCGTCGCGAAGCAGCCTGCGGTGTGCAAAAAATGAGATGCTCCCGGGCGGCGCGGGCGGTTCTGGCCGGGACCACCGTTTGAAGTAGGCAAATGGCAGATGGCAGATGGCAAAGCACGAAGTGGATTCGCTGGCTTCTGGGATTAAGGCGTGGCAAACCTTGCGGATGAAACTGACGCGGCCCGTTTGCCTGGTTTTCGGCCTTTGCTGCCTGCTGCCGCTTTGGGGAACATCTGCCGCCCCGGCGCCGGGCACGCGGTTGAGTTTCCGGGTCCTGAGCACAGGGACCGAGGCGGCCCCGCCGTTCGCCGCGGTGGATTTCATTTATGGGCCGAAGCAACGGGTCACTGGCCGGGGCCGGGGAGCGTCGGGTGAGGGTCAATGGTGGCAGCTTGAGATTCGCCTCAGTGCAGACGATAAGCCGGCGCCCTTGTGCCTGGTGCGCGGCCTGACTTTGGCGGACCCACTGGCCGGGCACGGCCAACTCCACTTCGCCCGCTATCAATTGCGGATTCCCGAGACCAGCGAGGCCCTCGAATATGTGGAGATTCATTCGGGCGCGGCGTTGCTGCCGGCCTGGGTGGATTTCGAGAAGTACTTCGTGCCGAGCCCGGCGCAGGCGAGTCGCCGGGCAGACGGCGCTCCGGAAACGTGCGTGTTCCTCGGCCAGGTGCTGAGCCTGCACAAGGTGTCGCGCGACGAGGCGTGGACGGCGTGGGGGGACGTGAAGCAGTTGGCGCTCGACCGGGAGGTGCTGGTCGGCACGGGCCGCCATTTCAAGGACGTAGAGGGCCATCGGTTGCCGCAAACGGAGCTTCCGCGAGATTACACTTACACCAACTTCGTGGGGGCAGATTACCGGACTATGATCGAGGCGGGGATGAACCTGTTCACCGTCGCCCCCGAGCAGGAGCAATGGGTGCGAGCGGAACCGGTGTTCTACGTTCGGAGCGCGCAGGGGAAACCGGCGCTGCGCTACCCGGTGGACCTTTACCGGGCCAACTACCTCGGCTCCGCGATGTTCATGGACGAACCGGCCTCGGTTTTGACCTGGGACAAATTCGCCGCTGGTGTGGTGAAGCATTTCTCCGACGCGGCAACCCTGATCGAGGACCGGACGCGGGTGACCTTTGAGTCGGAGCATCCCTACTACGGCCGCTACTGGCTCGAACAGCAGTTGAGCGGCGCGGGAGTCAACCTGGGCGACATGCGGCTGGCGCAAGTGGAATTGCCGGCCTGGGAGACGCAATATGACACCGCCTTTTACGAGATGAAGGGCGGCGGGTCGGGCATCGTGCATGAGGGGCGATACCAATTGCAGCAGTTCGATGAGCTGATGGCGAAATTGGGCGGCGAGAAACACGAGTACACCGCGCGCGAGATGTTGCGCTGGTATTATGCCTTTCTGCGCGGAGGGGCGCGGCCTTTCGGCAAGTTCTGGGGAACGGCCATCTACGGCCAGTGCGACCCGGCGATTGCGCCGGACGCCTTCACGACGGCGTATGACATGGGCGCGCGGTATTTCTGGTTCTGGACCTCGGATCGCGCTCACCACGTGCCGTGGCCGGAGCAGTTGGCCCTGTCACGCGCACTGAAGCAATATGCGCAGGAGCATCCGCGGCCTTCCATTTACGGGCCGCAGCCAAAGATCGCCAGGGCCATCGTGCTCCCAAGTGGATACTTTGCCACCTATGTGAGACCGCCACTGTTCGGCCACCTGGACCAGGCCGGCCAGAACGAGGAGTCGCAGGAATACCACCGGCTTATGGCTCGGACCGTGCAGGCCGCGCAGGACTGCTTCCGCCGCGGAGAGGATTTCGACGTCACGGTGGATGACGGCAGGCCGATCAGGGGCTACCGGCGAGTGGCGAAGCTGAGCGACAAGGAATAGCCCCAAGGGGTTCCGCCGCATCGGCGCGCAAGGCCGAGCGCTGGGGCAGACAAAAAAACCGGGCTAGTCAGTCAGGGGGTGACCGAAGAGCCCGGGGAATTTCGAATTAGTACATAAGTAGGATTCAGGAGAACATCGGCCGAGGCCTGTACCCGGGACCAAGACCGAAATCAGCATCGGGCTGAGAAAGAACAAACCGTAACTGCCCGCAAAAGTCTAAAGGCGTATGCTGCTGTGATTCCATCATAGTCGCTAATTTTTGTCAAGCCGCAATACAAAGGTATTAACCGGTATTGACTTCACAATAAGCCTAAGCTGTAGCAGCCCTCGGCAAGGCGTGGCGCGGGCTAAGATTGGTGAGGCTACGGGAAAGAAAAAGGCGGGTTTTTGCCACATTCCTGTTTACAGGCCGACCCCGGTTGTTAGTATCGCTTTGCGCAAAGTGGAACCATGACATGAAAAAGATCGAGGCCATCATCAAACCGTTCAAGCTGGAGGACGTCAAGGAAGCCCTGTCCGGTCTGGGTGTCGAAGGCATGACTGTTTCGGAGGTCAAGGGCTTTGGCCGGCAAAAGGGCCACACGGAGATTTATCGCGGCAGCGAATACACCGTGGATTTCCTGCCGAAGATCAAGATCGAGGTCGTGCTGAGCGACAGCCAGGCCGCACCGGCTGTGGAAGCGATCGTCAAGGCGGCCAAGACCGGCAAGATCGGCGACGGAAAGGTCTTCGTCAGTTCCATAGACAACGCGATTCGGATTCGCACCGAAGAGACCGGCGAGCAGGCGGTTTGAGCGTTCGCAACGCTGCCGGAGGCGGAAAACGCCTGATTTTATTGGCTGAAACTGTGCTGTGAATAACTCGTTAATAAGAGTTAATATGTTGTCCTCGCAAGCCTGGGCCGATTTGCCTAAAAACATCGCCCGGGGCGAGCAGGTGTGGCCCGATGCGTTGGGCTGCGAAAAGCTAGTGCGGGAAGCCCGCTGGGGCTATGGTTCTAAGTTATTTATTCGCAGCATGTTACATTCAATATGGAATTTGAGCAGAATGGAAACCTCGGTATGAAGCATCGATTTTATTGGCATGGCGTGAGTCTGGTGTTGCGAGCAGATGGCCGAGGCCTGTCGTTTAGAAGCGCGGAAAATGGCTAAGTGAATAAAATGCCCGAGAATCGGGCTTTTTGGGACACCGACATGCAATCTTCCGCAGAAAAGATTTGGACTGCGGCACAGGACCATTTGCGTTCCATGCTCAGTGGGGACACCTACAATCTTTGGTTCGCACCGTTGCGGGCCTGTTCGCAGGAAAACAACAGCATCACGTTGGAAGTGGCCAATGACTTTTGTGAGGTCTGGCTCAAGGACAATTACATGGGGCTGCTGCAGGACGTGATCGCGCTCGCGTCCGGTCGGCAACTGCAGGTTAAATTCAAGGTGGGCTCCGGCGGCAGTCCTGCGGCGCCGGTGGCTCAGCCGGTGCAAGCCAAGAAGAAGCTGGCGGAGCCAGCCGCCGAGCGGGCTTCGCCCAGCCATGAGCTGAGTGTTAACCCGAAGAACACGTTCGACACGTTCGTGGTCGGCAACAACAACAATTTCGCGTACGCCGCCGCGCTGGCGGTGGCGCAGGCGCCCGGCAAATCGTATAACCCGCTGTTCCTCTACGGCGGAGTCGGCCTGGGCAAGACGCATCTGCTCCACGCCATCGGGCACCATGTCGCGACGCACAAGAAGGGCGCGCGGGTGGCCTACCTTTCTTCGGAGCGGTTTACCAACGAATACATTGACGGCATCCAGAACAACCAGCTTGCCCGCTTTCGCAAGAAATACCGGCAGACGGACGTGCTGCTCATTGACGACATCCAGTTTCTGGCCGGCAAAGAGCGGATTCAGGAGGAGTTCTTCCACACGTTCAACGCGCTGCACGAGGGGCACAAGCAAATCGTGCTGACCTGCGACCGGCCGGCCAGCGAGATCCAGAACCTCGAGCAACGGCTGGTTTCGCGGTTTGAGTGGGGACTGGTCACGGACCTGCAGCCGCCGGACGTCGAGATGCGCCTGGCGATTCTGCAAGAAGAAGGCGCAGATCATGGGCGTGCAGCTCCCGGAAGACATCATGAACTTCCTCGCCAACCGGATTCGCACCAACATCCGCCGGCTGGAAGGCGCCCTGATCCGCGTCGCTTCGTACGCGCGCGCTGACGGGCAAGAAGCTCAGCCTCGAAATGGTCGAGGGCCTGCTGCGCGAGATCCTCAACGAGGAAGGCCGCTACGCGATCAACATCGAGGTCATCCAAAGGAAAGTCGCCGAGCACTTCGATATTCGCCTGGCGGACATGACCAGCAAGCGCCGGCCCGAGAGCATCGCCTTCCCGCGCCAGATCGCCATGTTCCTGTCGCGCCAGATGACCGAGACTTCGTTGAGCGCGATCGGCGACGCCTTTGGCGGTCGCGACCACGGGACCGTGCTGCACGCCTGCCGGCTGGTAAAAGACCGCATGGAGGTGGATGCGAACGTCCGGCAGGTAGTCAGCTACCTGGAAAAGCAGCTCATGCGCTGAAGTTCCCTCAGGCGGGGATTTCGACCCGGGTGACGTCATGCCGCTTCGTCCACCGACTTGAGGTCACGCACAGCCTGTCGATGACCACGCCTGCCATCGAAGTCAGCGGTCTGACCAAGGCTTCCGCACTTACAAGAAACAGCCGGGCTTTGCGGGCGCCATCGCGGGGCCTGTTCCGCCGCCAGTACGAGCAGACGTTGGCGGTCAAGGATGTCAGCTTCGCCATTCAACCGGGAGAACTGGTCGGTTTTCTCGGCCCGAACGGCGCGGGCAAAACCACCACCCTGAAGATGCTCTCGGGCCTGCTGTATCCCACCAGCGGCTCAGCCCGCGTGCTCGGGTACGTGCCCTGGGAGCGGCACGATGGCTATCGGCGGCAGTTCGCACTGTTGCTGGGCCAGAAGAACCAGCTTTGGTGGGATCTGCCGGCGCGGGAATCGCTGGAGCTTGAACGCCAGGATCTACGGCATCCCCCCTGCCACTGCAGGAGCGGCGCGTCGCCGAGATGAGCGAATTGCTCGCCGTGCGCGACAAGCTCGACGTCAGCGTGCGCGAGCTTTCGCTGGGCGAACGCACGAAGATGGAATTAATCGCCTCGCTTGCTGCACCAGCCGAAAGTGCTCTTCCTGGACGAGCCGACCATCGGGCTGGATGTCGTCTCGCAGAAGGTCGTGCGCGAGTTTCTGCGCGAGCACAACGCCAAGCAGAAGACCACTATTCTGCTCACCAGCCATTACATGACCGACATCCAGGAGCTGTGCGAGCGGGTCATTATCATTGATCACGGCGCGATCTTCTTCGATGGCCGGCTGAGCGACGTAGTGGACCGCTTTGCCGATTCCAAGCTCATTACCATTCAATGCGCAGGCCGCGGCCAATTGCTCCAGCGAGCACCTGGGCAAATATGGGGAGGTTGTGGCGCAAAGCCCGGGAAGCATCCAACTCAAGGTCAAGCGCGACCGAGTGATCCCCGTCTGCAAGGCCTTGCTGGACGAACTGCCGGTCAGCGATATTGACATCCAGGAAGTCCCTATCGAAGAGGTCATCCGCCGCATCTTCGCACGGCAAACCGGCTCGGCGGCAGAGTAAGAGTGGGGGGAGGAAGAGGCTGGGCTGCTCGGCGTCGAGCTGCAGCCCAGGCGATGCCTCTACTGGGGTGTGGCGGTCTTCCTGGTCTCGCGCTCAAAGACAAACAGGCCCTTCTTGTTGCCGACCACTATGTCCGGAAGCGCCTGGTTGCTTATGAAGCCGGCGGTGACCTGGGTGCCGACGCCTGAGTCGTCGTCAATGAGATGGGGGATATACTCGGCCTGGCCGTCGGCGCCGCGCTTGAGTTGGAACCAATACAGCACCGCCGGGTAGCCGTCGGACTCCGGGTCGCCGCCATTCTTGCCGTGGGCCCAGAAGCGTTTGCCGGTCACGATGTCCATTAGCCCGTCCCCGTTTATATCGGCGAGGGCCAGGGAGTGGGGTTGGGTGAAACTGACGCCGTAGCGGTCGGGCGCGCCATCGGGGTTAAGGATCAGGTGCTGGCGGAAGGTGATGGCACCGTTGGTGCGCGCCTGCTCGTACCACGCCAGGCCGTAACCGTGGGCATTGAGGGAGGTGATGACATCGTTAAGGCCGTCGCCGTTGACATCATACACGAGCATCTGCGCGCCCTCATCGGCGAAGTGGAATGGGTGCTTGGTCCAGAGCGGGTCGCCCTGGCGGGAGGCCGGCTGTTCCCACCAGCCATCCTTCTCGATGATGTCGGTCCGGCCATCGCCATTGATATCGCCGCAGCCAATGCCGTGGGTGAATTTCTGGTAAGCGCCCTTGGGGGTGTTGGGCGTGATGGGGTGGAACGTCCAGAGCGCCGCCGGGTTCTTCCAGTCCGCCTCCAGGTAGCCCATACAGCCGCGGGCGCAACAGAGAATCTCCGGTTTCCCGTCCCCGGTCACGTCCGCAAAGTCCGGCGACTCGTCGCCCACCTCGTCAAAGACCTCGTGGCGCGGCCAGGGACCCGGCGCGCCTTTAGGATTCTCATACCAATAAGCGGCCTTGCCCGGAAAGCCGATCACCAACACGTCGGGCCAGCCGTCATTGTTGAAATCCCAGGTGAAAGTAAGGAAACACTCCGAATAGGCATTCTTGACGCCGAGCGCGCCCTCGAAGCCCGGAAAGTTCTCTTCGGTGCCGTCGGGGCGTTTGCGCTTGAAGCTGGCGGTGGCGGGCCAGATCTCGTGGCGCTTCTTGAAATCAGGTCCCTCGTACCAGAACGGGCCGGAGACGATGTCCATTTGGCCGTCGCGGTTGAAGTCGGCATAGCTGGCACCCTCAGCCCAGAACTTGTCGGTGATCTGCACTTTCTTGAAGGTGGGGTCCTTTGGCCCCAGCGCCGCCGGAGCCGGCACGCCGCTGGTGAGCTTGCCAACCGGGGCAGATTGCGGGCCGGGGTCGAATTGCAGTCCTCCCACGGGCAAACCATCCAGCGCGACGAAGCGCGCGCAGAAGGCCCAGCCCTGGTTATGCTGGGTGACCTTGAGCAGCAAGTCATTCCAGCCGGGCGGCAGCGTGACATTGACCTTGTCGGACCCGGGCCGCAACGCGCGGGCGACGTTACGCGCGTGGACCAGCTTGCCGTCGAGCCAAATCTTGACTCCGTCGTCGCTGCCGATTTCCAGCCGGGCGGCTTGCGCGTGGTCGCAGTGGACGCGGGTGCGGGAGTAAGCGACGCATTCCAGGCCGCCGAGGGCCTTGCGCAGGTCCATCACCCAGGGCCGCTTGGGGTCGGTGCCGGGAGCCAGGGTCCGCCACCGCACCCGTTGCGACCCGGGCAGTTCCGGCGGGAAGGGCATGTCGAACAGGGCCGAGTAGTTCTTGCCCTCCTGCCGATACGGCCCGGCGACTTGCCAGGAAGTGATGTAGCCGGCCCCGGCGTCACTCTGGTTCAGCACAGCTTCAGCCGCCTGACGTGTGTCCGCATCCTGAACAACTGCCAGGAGCCGTTTCAAAGCGGCAACCGTCTCGCTGGAACCGGGCATCGCGGCAACGATCTTGATCAAGGCATGGGCCGCTTCGTTTTGAACAGCGGTGTCGGCGAGCAGACCTTCGGCCAGCTCGAGCGCCTCGGCATTGGGAATCTCCGCCAGGCCGGCCAGCAGCAACCGCTTCTGCTCGACGTTGGGAGCGGCGGCAAGGAGGGTCTTAAACGTCTCGGCTCGCTGCGCGTTGGGCAGCTTGACGGTTTCTTCCTGGGTCATGAGCCGCACGCACGCGCCAATCGCCAGGGTGCGCAGGTTATTCTCCGGCGCGCCGCAGCCCAGCTTGACCAGGTCCGGCAACAGCTCGGCATCGGTGGTGTCGCAAAGAGCGCGGACAGCGGCGGTGTGAACCTGCGGGTTCGAGTCGGCGACGCCGGCGCGCAGGGCCACGCGGACCTGCGGATCGTTAAATGCGGCGCAGACCGGCAACAGGGCAATACGCGCCTCGGCGTTAGCGCTCGCCAGGGCCGTTATCAGCGGCTCCACCTCGAAGTGTCCGTGCAGAAACTGAACGTGCCGGCAGGCTGTGTTGAGCGCCTCGGCGGCCTGCGCGCGAGCCGTGTCGGTCGGCGCTTCGAGGAGAATCCGCGCCAGCGAGCCCACTTCCGCCTGGTCCACCAATTGGCCCAAGGCCAGCAGCGCCGCCTGGCGCGTCGAGTCGGCCCCCTGCCCTGCTAACGCCAGCAACTTCGGCACCGCAGGGTGGTCCCCGCGGGCACCCAGCGCGCGGCCCATTTCCAACTGCACGGCAGGCTGGGCGGTGGGCAGCAAGCGAATCAGCTCCCGGTCGGGCTCGCCGCGGTTCAGTTGGGCGAGCGAGTCACGCGCGGCATCCCGCAACGCGCGCTCGGCGGGAGCGGCGGAAGCGGCAGCTTCGGCGAGCAATGGGACCACGGTCGCGTCCCCCAGGTTCCCGAGCGCGCGAACCACCGCCAGGCGCACTGTCGGAGCCGGACTGTTCGCCAACGCGGTCACCGCAGGCGCGGCGGCGGGGTCATTGCGCTGCGCCAGGTTTTCCACCAGAGACACTTGCACGCGGGCAGGCGCCCGGGGCAACAGTTGGGCGAATGCCGCAGTCGCGCCCGGCGCGTCGAGGTCGTGTACCAACTGCAGCGCGGCAGTCTGGGCGGCGCCTTCCGGCCCGGCGATGGCTTCGATAGTAAGCGCAAGAGTCTGCTTGCCCGAAGCCAGCAACAGGCCGCGATAGGCGGCGACCTGGACGGAAGGCTCCCGCTGAGTAGCGTAGAGCTTCTGGAATAGAGCAAGGGCCTTCGCTCGATCGCCCGCCGCCAGCAGCCGGTTGGCGCAGCCCAACATGGCGTCCACAACGGCATCGTGGACGGAGCCGGCCGGGCCAGTTGAGGCAGCCTGCAAGGCGGTTAACGCCTTCTTATTGGCAATCTCGCCCAGAGCCGCCGCGGCGGCTGAGGCAACGTCGGGATCCGGGTCTTTCAGCGCCTTGATCAAAGCCGACACCGCGGCCTTCTCGCGGCGCACGCCAAGGGAGTCAATGATGCCGACCTTGAGCGAGCCCGAGGTCTTCCGCAGCGCGGCGATGAGGCTGCGCTCGGCGGCGGGCGCCGACATTGCCTCCAGCACGTAGCGGGCGGAGTCGGAGAGCTGTGGGTCGGTCAGAAGATCGGCCAAGGCCGGCACTGAGCGAGCGGTGCCGATGTGCTTTAGCCGCACGCACGCGGCGTCCTTCTCCATAGGCGAGGCGCTTGATTTCAGCACCTGGATGCACTGCGCTTCCGAGTTGGTCTCAACGGCGGCCAAGGCAGGCTGGAGCCCGGCCAGCAGAAGGCAGAGTGCGCTGGCGAAAAGAGCTATGTGAGCGCGGCGCCTGTTCCCCCTCACCCCAGCCCTCTCCCTCAGGGAGAGGGAGAAGCGCCGGCAGGTGCTCACCGAATCCGGGCACCGCAGATACTTCGCGAGACCGGCGTCGGTGTTCCCTCTCCCTGAGGGAGAGGGTAAGGGTGAGGGGGAACGGGATGAGCGCATTGCAGAGATTCGTTTCATCAGCAGTAATGTGCAGGCACTAGACTCAAGACTTCAGACTTTAGACCTTAGACTTACTCAGACCCTCCAGGGCGGGCGCTTGGCAATGGAGAGAAAGCGGTTGGCTTCCTCGTCATGCGGGAAGTGTTCGGCCTGGGGGTCCCATTTGAGGGGCCGGAGCACTTGCTTAACTATTCCACCCAGCAACAGCGCGCTCGCCGACCGGTAAGCGATGTCGGCGTCGCAGATGGGCTTCTTGCGCGTGCGGACGCATTCGAGGAAGTTGTTGGAGTGCCCGGTGTCGCGGTAGAGGTGCACCTCGTTGGGCCGGAGCGGCTCGCGGACGATATCCGGCGGGTCGGACACCAGCGCGTCACGGTCCACCGCGATCCGCCCGGCGGTGCCGACAAAGCAGGCACCGCCGTCGCCGCCGACCTTCTCTCCAGGATACGGTTTGCCATAGACCGTTACGCCATTGGCATACTTGTAAGCCGAGCGGTCGCCGTCCATGAAGAGCTCGACCGGCCCAGTGCTGTCGGCGCCCGCGGCCCACTGGACAATATCGTAGTGGTGCTGACCCCAGTTGAGCTGGCCGATATCAAAGCGGTGCGCGCGGGTGTTGCCATCGTAAGGAAACCACGGCATCGGCCCGAGGTAGAGGTCCCAGTCCAGTTCGGCGGGCACCGGCTTGCCCGGCTGGAAGCGTTTGGGCCAGAAAACACCGCCCCCATCCCGGTACGCATAAATGGTCTGGAGCTTGCCGATGCGGCCGCTGCGCACGAATTCGCAGGCCATACGGAACTTGCCGCCGTACTCACTGCGCTGCTGGGTGCCGGCCTGATAAACCCGGCCATAACGCCGCACCGCGGCCAGCATCGCCTTGGCTTCCTGGATGGTGACCGCACTCGGCTTCTCGCAATACATGTCCTTGCCGGCCTTGGCGGCCATGACGGCCATGGTCGCGTGCCAGTGGGCCGGGGTGGCGATCAGAACGGCATCAATGTCGTGCCGGTCCAGCACATGGCGAAAATCGTTGTAGGCCACGCAGGCCTTGCAGCCGTCCTTGCCATAGACCTCGGTGTAATGCGCGTTGACCTTCTCGCACGCGCTCTCGCGGCGGTCGCGCCAGACATCGCACACCGCCAGGACCTGGACATCGCTGCGGCCGGCGTAACCGCCCGCGACATAAGTCCAGGCGCCGCCCAGCAGATGGCCCGTGCCCTGATGGCCAACCCCGATAAAACCCATCGTGATCCGTTCGCTGGGCGGCAGGGCGCCCTCGCGGCCCAGGGCTGAGGCGGGCACCAACTCCGGGACGGCCAGGGCGGCGCCGAGGGCGGTAGCGGTTTGCCGGAGGAAGCGCCGGCGGGTGAGGCTAAATGACTCAATCATACGACTAACGAAATCTCAGACGATAGAAACACTGTGCACCGGTGGCCTGAATAGTAAAGGGAGGGGTCGCTCCCAAAAGGTCATTGTAAGGGCCGGTCACATTAGTGGCGCTTTGCAGCGTTCCCGCACCCCAGCTCAACCGCACTTGGTCGGGACCCATTCTCCAGCAGACCAGGCCGGTAGCATGGATTCGCAAGATCGCTGCCGAGGCCGCACTGACGCTCAGCCTTAATTGGCCGCTGGCGAGGGGATCCAGGATCAACCATTGTCCGAGCCACGGGGCATTGTTGGTAATAGCCTGGCCGCCCAGCGTCATGCCATTGGTTGCGGCGACATCGCCGCTCGCAGTCAGGAACATGACGCTCGCGCTGCCGCCGGAAAAGCCCTGGGGCAGGATCGTCACCGCCGCATCCCTGGCGCCCGCGCCGTGCTCTTTGTTGATGATGGTGACATACAGGTCCGGCCCGCTGCCGACGGCGTAGGCCGTCAGATTCAGCCCGTCCATGTTGCTGACCGTGACCGGTTCGACATAGCCGTGCCCGCCAACGTCAAAGGCCTTGAGGCCGTAACCCTTCGGATAAATGTCCAATTGGCCGCTCGCACCCGGCACGATGGTATCGGTTGGAATCCAACGTTTGTTATGGAAGTTGACGCCCCCGGCGCCGTGGGCCGCCCACCAGTGCATAAAACCCAGCGCCCAGAGGGCGGAGGCGAAGGCGTTGCTGGCATTGGTCACCCCGCCGGTGAAGTCATTCGCCTCCGTGAATCGGTAGGCAAACCCGGTCTGCAAAACGGGGGCGGCCATAGCCGCGTACAGCGTCTGGTTCGAGCCGGCATCCCAACTCGCCGACAACATCGCATCAATGCCTTGCGGGGGGGTCAGGCCGCTGGCGTTGCCGCCGACGTAATCGTGCTGGGTGATGAACGCGATCAGGCCCGAACCCTTTTCCGCCGACGCGAAGCTGGTTGTCCAGGTTGGTCCCGGCCCATTGTCCGGCGGCCCGGTGACCAGGTTGCCGCCCGTGTCCGGGCCGCTGAAGGTCGCCCCGGGCACGACATTGGTGATCGCGGCGGCAAAAACCCGCCAGTCGGCCAGGTAGCTCGTGTAATCGGTTATCTTCGGGTCGGACTGATGGTAGGAATTCCAATCCGGCTCGTTGCCGATGGCGAAACTGTCGAGCAGCGCCCGGTAATGGGTCCAAATGTACTGGGCCAGGCTGGCATCGGCATTTGTGCTGCCGTTGAGCAAGCGCAAGGAATAGATCACCTTCACCCCGGCGGCCTGGGCGAAGGCGAACAGGTTATCTATGTCGGCATTGCCGGGAATCGCCACGGTCGGCATGTCCACCGTGTCGCCGCCGATGCGCAGGCTCTTGAGACCGAGGTTCTGGAACAGGGTAATGAGAGGAGTATTCGTGCCGCTGAACAGGTGGCCGCCGTGGCTGTCCGGCAGGAGAGTCTTTGTCTCGAAACTCAGTCCACTGAAATCAGCCGGAATCGCGTAGCCCGGCGACTGGGTGTCCACCGTCAGAGTGACCGGCGACTGGGCGAGTGCTGCGCCAGCCAAAAGGCAGCCAGCGGCGGCGAGCCGGCGAAGAAGACGTCTGAAACGAGAAGACATCAGCATTGACGTGCGGTGCCAGAGGTTAGAGCGACCCTTGCGTCCGGAAGAACCGCTGCGGACCGACTTGCGGCACCGGGTAGGGTGAACCCGCGCCCGTCACCGGCAGGTACGGCCCGGCGACATTCGTCGAGGACAGGAGAGTGCCGGTAAAGGTGATGACCGGCGTGTTGCCCGCGCGCTGCAGGTTGATGGTGGGAGCTGTGGCCGCCGCGAACTCCACATAGACAGCGCCGCCCAGGGCGGTCTTGCCGGCAGCGTCCTGGACCAGCAGCCGGTAATAGGTGCTGGTCGGGCCAGAGACATCGCTGTAGGTTCGGCTCACGCTCGTGGCGTTGGGGACAGCGGACCAGACCACCGAGCCGAACTTCACCAACTGCATATTCGTGATGGCCGCATCGGAACTGGCGGTCATCGCCAGGCTAAGGGGCCGATTGGCGGCGATGGCAAGCGTGTCGCCGATCATCTTGCCGTTGACCTTGAGCATGCATTGGATGCCCGGACCAGTCACCGCGCAGGCGCGGCCATACCTGAAAGCGCCATACATCTCTTTCCAGCAAAGCCGGTCCAGCCAGAGGAGCGTGACCACTCTGCCGGCATCCCCATGACTGTCGGTCGAACCCCGGCCCATGATCTTGTAGCCCTGCTTCAGATACCAATCCCAGGCCTTGACGGCGTTCCAGTCCACATTCCCACCCCGAACCACTTCCAAGCCGTCAATGTTGGTCGTTTCGGTGTAATACCCGCAATGGTTAGGCATCGCGAATCCCCCCTGGGCCCTCACCTGGTCGTGCAACGCCGCCTCGTCACCAAAGCCGGGAACATACTGCTGGATGAAGAACGCGTTGAAATGATCGTTGTCGCCGGAAGTGCTCAGTGAAACCTCCTCGCCCGCCAGGCCCAGAAACGCGGGGGTTGAGTTCGTGTGAAGCTCGTGCCTTCCCGCAATCGAGTTGTGATCGGTGAGAAAGAGAAAATCAAAGCCTCTGGCCTTGGCCTTGTTCGCCAGCTCAGTCGGCGGGTGATACATCACGTCCTGGCTGTAGATGCTGTGAACATGCGTATCGCCGCCATACCACCGCGGAGCCGACGCCGCTTTGACCGGCACCGCGCTCACCTCGCTCGAAGCCGCGCTCTCGTTCGTAATCGAGCAGGCCGTCACTACGTAGTAATACCTCACGCCATAATCCACGTCCCAGTCGTAACAGGCGCCGACGGTATAGGGCACCTCGTCCACGCGGTTTCCGGGCACCGGCAAGACACCCGCCGACGTCGAGCGATAGACCCGATAGCTGGTCACGTTGACGTTGGTGCTTAACGGCCAGGAGAGCCGGACGCATTCGGGCTGAGCGGTGGAGGCGCTGAGCCTCGTGGGCGGTTCCAGGAAGAAACTCACCGTAGTGGCGAAAGTGAAACTGCGCTGTATTTCCGGCGGATAGAGTGGCCGGTTGTAAAGCTTCACTTCGTCAAGCTTGCCCTTGAAGTAACTCCCGCCGGCGGGGTCCCGCCCGATGTTCAGCGGCTGCGACTGGTTCCGGCAAAGGTAGCGCGAGATGTCGTAGGATTTCTTCTCCACGCCATCCACAAAGATCCTCAGCGTCCCGTCATCCCACACCGGGTCGGAATCGCAACCGGCCCAGACCCCGACCAAGTGCTGCCACTTGCCGGCGCTGAGGACGTTGTTGGGGGTTTCAATCGCGTACTTGTTCACTTCATCCGCCCCACCCCGCGTGGCACATCGGGTCCGCACGATCTTATTCGATACGCTCAGGTAGAAGTCGCCGCCGCTGGACGAGGACTTCTGGAGAATCACCGACCGGTTGGTCGGGATCGCATCCGGGTAAATCCACGCGTCAATCGTCCACGCATGGCGGTTATTCAAACTGTTGTTGTGAGGAACACTGACATATTGGCTGGCACCGTCGAGGGAAATGGCCAACCCGTGCTTGCCGCTGACGAATCCCGTGCCGCCCTGGAGCGTACCATTATTGTTCTTGCCTGACAGGTCCCGGGCGTGGCCCTCGAAGCTCCAGATGCCCACCGCGCCATCCTGGATGACCCCCTTGGTGATGACCTGACCGTTGCAGATGGCGGTAAGCGTTGCGGCCCCGCGAACGCTCGAACGGATCGTAAAAGATGCCTGCCCGCTCGCATCTGTCGTCTGTGGATTCGACGGGCCGATCGTGTCCGCTGACCCGCGGCTTGAAGCCAACACGACTGTCTGTCCCGAGGCGGGCACTCCGGCATCGTCAAAGACCTTGACGACAGCTCTGCACGCCTGCGCCCCGTCGGCTCGCGCGCAAAAGGGCCGCACCGAGATGTAGGAGGAATCATTGGCCAACGCGGCTGAGAGCCCCCCCAGGAGAAGCAGAGTTGTTCTTATGAGCAGCCTCGGGTTCGCCGACCTTCCCAGCTCTGGAATTGGAGGCGCTCCACGGCAGCGGAAGGACTTCTCCAGATGTCGGATGTCAGCTTTCCTTCGGACTTCGGGCCTCGGACATGGGAGCTTCACCACGTTGCCCTAGCGCGTAGAACGTCGAGGAAAGCAAATGCTGCGGCAAATCACCGCAATCCGCAGCCGACACCGTCTCCGGTGGGGCTATCCGGATCACACCAGCCAAAGCCCGGCTTCATATTGACCTGTTGCATGAACGTGAGGAATTTGAGCAGTTGGGAATGGCCGTCGTAGCAGGTTATGATGCAGCCGATCCGGTGGCGCTTGCTCGGCCCCTCATTCGGGTCGGGCTTGCTGGCTGCGTCATTGTACGTCGCAATCGTATCGTCCGGTTCCCACATCATGTAAGCCTGAGAATTGAATTCCCGCAGGTGGTGAGTCTTTTGCCCCAGTGGCGGTGTCGGGCGGTAACCGAGCGCGGCGCCATTCATCGCATAGGTTGATAACCGCTCGGGGCGCGAGGCCCAGGTCGGGCCGTTGGTAGGATCGGCAGGACACCGGTAAATCAGCCAGTTCTTGCTGATGTAGTCGGCGAGCAAACCGCCGAAGTAACCGGCGTTGGGGTCGAGTGGGCGTGCTGCCGGCCAGGCAGGCGGTCCGCTTCCCGGCGGATTTGGCGTATAAAGCCAACCCGGGTTGTACGACCCCCAGTTGGGGTAAACCACATAGTCCTGGAAGTCATTGGCATACATTTGAACCGCCAGGCCGATCTGCTTTTGCTGGCTGAGGCATTGCGTCCGCAGCGCGGAGGCTTTGGCCTTGGCCAGCGCGGGCAGGAGCAATGCGGCCAGGATGGCGATGATGGCGATGACCACCAGCAATTCGATGAGCGTGAAGGCACGACGCGGCGTGTTCACGCCCCGCGCCGATCCTGAACATTTGGTTTCTGTGTTCACTATAATGCTCTTCTCTCGTAACTTATTTGAGAACCATGCGGTAATAGACCGAGCCGTTAGCAGGATCAATCGGCATGACGAACAGATTGGTCGCCGCCGAGTCAGGCACATCATGCCAGTTGGTGCTGAGGCCGACGCCGGGATCATTGGTCTGCCCTTGCAACGTCCAGCCGATGTAGCTGTCCGGCCACGACACAGTCAATTGATTATCTCACCACGGAGAATGTGATGTTCGTCGGGTTGGTAGGCGGCCCGGTGCGCAACACGCGCAACATGCCGTCGCTGTTCAGGGTGCTGGTGTCCCAGACCAACCCGCCACCAGGAGTGGCCGGAATGATACTGGCGAAGCTGCCGTTGTACAAACCGCTCGTAGTGCTGAACAGTTGGATGGCATCGCCGCCGTCCAGCGGGTTGCCGATGTTGGTGATGACGAGCGTGCCGCCCATGGTGACCAGGGTCAGGCCCGCTACCGTGTCATTGGCGACCGTGCTGGTCTTGTTGACGATGACGATGTTCGTGCTGCCGGATTGCAGGGTAAGGCTCCCATTCATCGTCAGCGTGTAGGTATTGGCATCCGGGAAGCCCGCCATGAGCGTGGCGCCGCTGCCGAGCACGACATCGCCGATGGTCGCTCCCGCCCCTATGAGCGTCTGCCCGGCCCCCAAGTTAAACGAAGCCAATGCGGAAGCGTCCAGCGTGCCGCCGCTGTCAATCTGGATCAGCGAACTGGCGCCCAGAGATGAATTGGCCCCGACCACAATCTTGTGGCCAGTTTGATGGTCGTCGGCCCGGTGTAAGTGTTGTTGCCATCCATCCACAAAGTCCCGCTGCCGCCGCCCACCGGGCTCTTGCCCACCACGAGCTCCCCGTCGCCTTTGATGCCATCCCAGAGATGCAGATCGCTGCGCAGCCCGAAAAGGTTGCTGGTGCCGACGAGAGTGATCGGGCCGTTGAAGTTATTGCTCGCCCCGCCGGAATCTATAATAGCGCCGCCGTTGAGGACCATGACTTTAGCCTCCGCACCATTGGGGTCGGCGGTGTTGGTGGCGGAATACAAGGTGAGCGTGGCATTCGACTCGATAGTCAATGTCTTGAGGGGATCGCCCATGTTGACGGGGCCCTGGAAGCCCAGCCGGCCGGCGACGATGTGAATGTCTCCGAGGTAAGTTTCGCCAATGGCGTTGATGATGTTCGCACTGGGGCCAACCTCGGTTAGCTTGAAGCCGTTTCCTTGCAAGGTGCCCCCGCCGGCGAGGCCGTAAATGTCAAAGCGGTTCGAGCCGCCGATGGAGGCGTCCCCGACGAGCGTCAAATTGTGAACGCCCTCGTTGGCAATGCCGGCACCGTTGTTCACGACCGCCCCCTGGCCATTGAAACCGTCGCCGGCAATGACGATGTTCTTCAAGCCGGTATTGATATGGTTCAAGTCCAATGAGCCCTTGTTGGTCGAATACAGCGGCGAGGTGTAATAGCCGAGAGCAGCGGTATTGGTGTATTGCAGAACGCCGTCGGAAACAACGATCGTGCCCGTGAAGTAAGAATTGTCCGCGCCCAGGAACAGGGTGTTGGTACCGGCCTTGGCGATGGTGCCCGACAAACCGGTGATTGGAGCGGAGTTGGTGTAGCTTCCCGGGGCCTGCACATCGTAGATCAGCGTGCCCGCGTTGGCTAGTAATAGACGAAAAGGCGGGCGGATTGGTCAGGGCCAACCTCATGGAACCTGTGCCTTCCATGTCCAGGGCGGCGCTGATCAAACCACTGCCGGACAGGGTGTAGGCCGTTGTATTGTTGGAGAGGGACATCGAACCAACCACAGTGGTGGCAACGTTGATTGCGTTCACGGACGCGGTGTCGTCGAAGGTGACACTGTCGCCGGCAACATAGGCGTCGCGCAGGCCCGTACTCAGGTTCAGCCAATTGGTCGCCGTGTTGTTCCAGATATTCGGATTGGAGGCTGCCCCCCCCTTCCAGAGCAAGAAACCGGGGTTTCCAGTGATGTTGACCGCAATGCTGCCAGGGATACTGGCCGGGTCCACCAGGCTCACGGTATAGCGGGCACTGCTCGAGACAACCTGGAGGTTGGCGGCGCTGGGAGCCGGTCCGCCATATTGCATGATATAATAGGGCGCATCCGAACTCAGAATTCCGATCGGATTGATCTGGATAGTGGAGACGCCAGCGAGGTTCAAGTTGCCCAATACGGAGATGTAGTCATTGACCCCATTCCCGGTGGTATAAGGATCGCCGCTAAGCTTGAAGACGTTGGTCGCGCCGTTTAACGCCAGGTCATTGTTAAAAGTCAGCGTGCCGGCCGCGATGGTGGTGCCAGGTGCAATCCTCGCGCCGATCCCCGCGGACGCATTGCCCGTAACGGACCCCGACCCGGCCAGGGTCTGCCCGCTGGCCAAAGCGAGACCGCCCGCCCGGAGGCTGCTATCCAGAACCGCGCCTCCGGCAAGATAAAGGAGCGGCGAGTTGGCGATGGAGCCGCCCGGCCCAAACCCCAAGGTGCCCGCATTGATCATTGTGACGCCAGAGTAAGTGTTGGCCGCTGAGAGGTAGAGCTGCCCGTTACCGGTCTTCTGGAAGGCACCCGCTCCCTCGATAGGGCTCAGTATGTCAAACGGGTAGTTGTTCGCCTGGATGGTATTCGTGCCGTAGAGCGTGATGGTGCCGCTGAGCACGTTGCTCGTGCCCGCGCCGCCGTCGCTGTACAGCGTGGCGTTAGTCAGGGCCACCTGCTTGCTCAGGACACTCGCCGCCTGCCAGATGCCAAAGGTCGCGCCCGGCGCCACGCTGATCGTCTTCGACGGGTCTCCCATGCCGATGGTGTATTGGAACCCGAGAGTGCCCTCGTTCACGAAGATATCGCCCACACCAATGTCCCCCAGTTCGTGCATCCAGATGTCCCTGGTGCCAATCTTCGTGAGCGCATGGCCGTTGCCAATGAAATAACCGCCCCCGGCGCCCAGCGAGTTGATGCCCATGTCCCACCGGTTGTTGCTCGCGTTGAAGGTGGTGTCACCGGTCAGCGTAATCCTCCGCGGGCCCGCCGCTTGAGGTCCACCGCTGCGCCCGAGGAATTGTTGATCGCGCCGTTGGTTCCACCGAAGCCGGCGCCCGTTAGCACGAAGGGCTCGGCATTGGGAGTCCGGCCGTTGAGGTCCAGCGTCGCCCCTGCCGCCACGATGGTGGCGCCATTGGTCGCGCCCATGCTCAGTTGCGCCGTTCATCTTGAAAATGCCGCCGTTGATTTGAACGGGACCGGTAAAGTCGTTGCCTCCCGCAAGCCCGCTCGCCATCAGCAAAGTGCCGTCGCCATTCTTGGTAATCCCGGTGCCGCCGGTGATTCTGCCGCTGCCCGTGCCCGTCACCGAATAATTGGAGTTGTTATTGAACGTAATGGAAGCCGGATACAGCGTGCTGGCGAGAACCACGTTGAAGTTGGTTGCCGTGTCGTCGAACGTGACCGCATCGCCTTCGCTGGAAAGTGTCGCTGGCGGCGCCATTGAGCCAGTTGGCAGTGGTGAGCACGTCCCAGTTGTTGATCGCCACGTCGTTGGTGGCGCCGTACCAAACCAGGTTGGCGTTGCTGCCGCTGACCGTTCACCTTGATCTGCCCGGTTGTGCTGTAATCAATGCCGAACCCGTAGCGCGTCAGGCCGCCCACGGTATTAGTGAACTGGCCCGTCAACGTGCCGCTGTAGGTGGCCACCACATACGTGCCCGCCGTCAATGGCTCCATGCGGCACGATGTTCAGGAAAGCATTGGGGTCGATCGTCAGGTCGCCCTTTGACGACCAGTAAATCGTTCACGCCGCTGCCGACGGTCGTGGCCGCGCCCAGCTTGATGTCCAGTTCGCTGCCGGCGCCCAACGTCAAATTGCTCACCGTCAGCGTGTCGGGGATATTGAGCGGACTGAGGCCCATCCGCAAATGAGCCGCGGTGGGGCCGTTGGTGGAGGCAATGGTGATGGGCGCGCCGATCAGGCCATTGCCGGCCAGCGTGCCGGTGTTGGTGACGACCACTGCGCTGCTGCTGTTGAGCGTGCCCCCAATCGCCAAAGTTCCGGTGCTGACGGTTGTGCTGCCGGAATGCGCGAGATTGCCGCGTCACCACCTCCAGGCCGTTGCCCCCCAGATTTACGGACACGTCGCCCGACGCCGCGCAACATTGTTGGTGAAGACTTGCGTCACATTCCCGGCGTTGAATCTCAGTGTAACGCCGCTGGGAATGGTGAGCGTGCTGTCAATGATCTGGGCGCCATTGTTAAGGTTCAGCGCGCTGCCACTATTGAAGCGTCGCCGCCGCAATCGGTGACTCAAGTTGGGCCGACGAGAGCGCCAGTGTGGCGCCGCTGTTGACGACGATGCCGCTGATAAAGCGAGGCGGGTTCGTTGGCATTCAACTGCAGCGTGCCGCCGGTGACCGTCGTGCCGCCGGTGTAGGTGTTGGTGGCGCCCAAACACCACCGTGCCCGGCCCCGCGATGATCATCCTGCCCGGCCCGTCCCAAGCGCTGTTCAGGGTGATGGTGCGAGTATCTTCCGGAGCGAACGTAACCACTGCCCGACCCGGGCGAGGTCGTGAGGTTAACAGTCGGCAAATTGGCGGAGCTCCAGGTCCAATTCGTGCCGCCGCGTAAGGACGGAACTCAGCCCGTCCTGGCCTGTGCTGTTCGGCCCCAGGTTCACTGTTTGGAAAGTCCCGCCCGAAACGTTGATCGTTTTGACCTGCCCGGCGTTGTTGGCGCCGCAAACAACGCCACCGTCCCCGAGGTAAATCGTCCCCCCGCTGATATCGAGGGTCGCCGTGCCCGCACTGTTGGCATTGCCAAGGGAAATCGTCGAGCAGTAAAGCGTGCCGCCGGTGATGTTGGCTATGCCGCTGGTGCCATTCTGCAGCAGTCTCAGCCCGACCTTCGCTCCCGTGCCCGCCGTTTTTCAGCACATAGACCGTGCCGCCGTTCAGGTTGAACGTGCCGGTGCCGGAGGTCCCGCCGCGGCCAAAGGTAAACCAGCCATTGGCCATCATCGTGCCGCCGTTGACCGTCATGGTGGCGTCGCCGTTGATGCCGGCTTCCATGCCGCACAGGATGTTCACCATTCCATTATTGAGTGTGAACACCCCCGCCCCTCCCGCCGCGTAGCCGGGCTGGAACGAATCCTGATAGTACCGGGTGCCGCTGCTGGGCCTGGCGACTGTGAGGACACCGCCATTCATCTCAAACGTGCCGACGCTGCCAAAAGCGTTGCCCATAATGAACGCGGTGGCGCCGGTGTTCGTAATATCCAACTCACCGCCCGACATCGTAATGGTGCCGTTAGCGCCCGCATCACCCAGCGTCAGCGCAGTCAACTTGTTGGTCATCTCGGCCGTGTAAAGCGCGGTGCCGCCATTGGCGATAACCGCGGTATCGGCGAGGCCAGGCACACTGCCCAAATCCCATGCCGCCGCATTGGTGTAGTAGTCGGGCGAGGCAGCACTCCAGGAATAAGTGGACGCCGCGCGGGCGGCAGTGCCCGCCACTAAGGCGACTGCGGCCGCCCCCACCAGGCTAACTAACCGTGCCGACGTCCGGCGGACACCATGCTGCTTCATGCTTTGCGCTAAGGGTTTCATATGGAAGTTTAGGTTGAGGTTGTGGAGTTGATTGGCGTTTTGAATTAAGTGTGTTCTCGGTCATGCATATATGTTCCGGCAAATACCGCGGGCCTTAATCCAGATGACGCTACGGGTCCGCCTCGGGCCTGCCATCGGGCGGTCATGACCCGCCACACGACAGGAGAGGCCAGTGCGTCGGAACGGAACCTGGCAATTCCAGACTATCACTGCACCACTGAGGCGGCTTCGCGTTTGAAGCACCGCCCCAGTTGTGGCCCGCCCCGCATCGGGATTATTTCGCTCACAAAATAAGCCATCCTCGTTTCTCGCGCAATAGTCCAAATGGGCTAGCGTACCAGCTCGCATCCTTGTGCGGCTGCGGGCCTGAGAGCGAAACCCAAGCGCCTGGAACCCGCCCGGCCGGTCGCGGGCGGGCCCTGGCTGAGAGGAGCTTATTTTGATTTCCAAACGTGCTGATAGCCTAGCTGGACTACGGATTGCTCGTCCGATAGAACTGCTGGGTACCGGTCTGCGGCACCGGGTAAGGCGTTCTCGCCCCTGGAACCGCCGTATAAGGTCCGGCCACATTCGTCGAGGACAACAGCGTACCGGTATAATTGATGATCAGGCTGTTCCCCACACGGTTCAGTGTGAGGCTTGGCGCGCTGGCCAAGTCGTACAGTTGCTTGATCTGGGACCCCGTCAGCGCATTGGTGAAGCAGGCCGCCTGGGCCAAGGCGCCGGCAAAATACCTTGCGCCCCAGTAATTGGTTGTGAACGTGTAATCCGCATTACCGCCCAGGTACAGGTCGGTATTCGGTTCGCCGGTCAACTCGCCCGTGGCCAGGCCTGAATTATCCAGCGCGCCGTCCACATACAGGTAGCTGTTGACACCATCATAGACGCCCGCAATGAAGTGCCAGTTGCCATCGTTGAGGACGGTCGTGGAAGTCACCTGGCCTCCGTTATAGAGGTTCCACACAATGTGACCATCCGGGCCGTTGAAGTCCATCGCCCAGTTCTGCCCCTGACCCATGATGCATTGCACGCGGTTATCGGCGGGATTCCCTTTGCACCAGGTCATCGCCGTGAAGGGCTGGGTCCCGGTCGGGTCGAAGGCCGGATCATAGCCGGCGGCCACGCACGAGAAGACCCCGTTGATGGGCGCGGCCAGGCTGCTGCTCAGCCCCAAAATGGACGGGCCTGGCACACCGCCGGGCGTCACGCCCGATTGATAATTACCCTGCACCGGCGACGAACCGAAGTTCCCGGCGGCCGGATAGGTGACCGGACTCGGGTTGGTATAGACGCCGTCCATCCGGTAATACACCAGCGGCAGATCAGCCTCTACCGCTGCCACATAATTGGAACCGGTGGGAGTGGTGCCGGCGACATAGTGCGCCAGAACCCGCTCCGGCGACAACGCGCTCGTATAGACCGCCACTTCATCTACCGCCCCACTCGGCGTGCGTGTAGGACCACCATCCCACCGACCGGTGCCAACCGTCAGCGGCACATCATCACTGTCAGCCACAGCCAGGGCTGCGCTGTTTTTCCGCGCGCCGTCCACATACAGAACAACAGTGGCGCCATCATAGGTCATCACGCACTGATGCCACGCGCCTGCGGTCAGGCCGTCAATGCTGTTGACGGAGTTATAGCCGCTGCCGCTGCCCTGGTAGCAATAGGCCTCCAGTCTTCCGCCTCCGGTGGTCGAGTACGAGATTCGGATACCACCCCAATTCCCGCTGCCATCGCCCGGGGCGCCCCCATTGCCCATGATGTCCCCAAACGGTGAACCCGAGTTCGGGTTGTACCAGCACTCAAAGGTCATCGGCGCCTTTAGCCTCAACGCCGGCGAATTAATCGGCACAAATAGATGACTGTTGTTATTGTCGTTCAGAAAACCGACCGCCGGATCGTAGTCTCCAGACCCCGCCAACGCACCCGCAATGCCGAACGACACATTCCCGCCAGTCTCGAGCGCAGCCGCATTGGTGCCGGCATAATAAGCGGTGCCCAGTGTCCCAAGCGTCCCGTAGTTCGTCTCCATCGTCGCCGCGGCGGGCGACCAGGTCTCCTGCAAGGGCCAGTAGCCCACCGGCTGCAAGGCGAGGATGCTCGACGCATACTGATCGGTCGGCGGGGCGATGACTGTCAGGAGGGAACTGGCGCCGGTCGAGCCCTGGGCATTGGTAATGGTCACGCTGATCGTGGAGGTGCCCAACGCGGTCCCCGTCACAGTGTAGCTGGAGGTGGTCTCCCCTGCGACCGGGCCTCCCCCCCTGGACCATTGATAACCGAATGGCACGGTGCCGACTACCTGGACGGAATACGTGTAAGATCTGCCCAGGGGTAACACAACCTGCGGCGGCAGGTTGGAGGCCACGATTTGCGGCGGCCCTGAAACCACGGAAATCTGGACGCCGGTCGAGTCCACCGAGCCGTAAATGTTGGTCACCGTCAGATACAGGCTGTGGTAATTCAAGCTAGTGGAGGCGTTGCTGATTACCAGTGTGGCGTTGGTCTGGTCCGGAATCTGCGAAGGATAGACGGATGAATCCTGCCACTGATAGGACAGCGGCTCGGTTCCCAGCGCCGCCGCGTCAACCCTCAGCACACCGCCCTCGGCCACGGTGATCAGCCCCTGCGGCTGCTGGGTGATTTGGGGTTTCACGCCGGCAGCGATGTAGTTCGAGGCCACCTGCGCGGCGCTCAAGGCATAATCGTAGAGCGCCACATCGTTTATACTGCCGATGAACGTCAAGTCATACCCACTGGTGGCCGAACTCCTGCGGGCCCCGATGCTCATCGGTTCACTGCTGGCGAGGATGCCGGCGCCAGGCGTGATGGTACCCTGACCCGCCAATTGGCCGTCAATGTAGAGAGAGACGACTCCTTTGGGCTCATCGCACACGCCCACGACATGGTGCCAGTAGCTGTCGAGTCCGACCGTCGCAGTGAACCCATGCGTCGTACCCGCCGCGTCGCGCACAAAGAATCTGAATCCTTTGTTAGCGCCATAGACGTCGAGGTTAAACTGCTCGCCGCCATTGCCATACCCTTTGGTAACCAGGCCCGCGCCGCTAGTCTGCGTCTGCGTGCCATTCACCCAGGCCGCGACGGAAAACGCTCCGCTAGTGTCAGTTGGAGTCGAAAAATCAACCCCCGCGATCCCAAGCGCGCCGCTGTCCGTCGGCGCGTAAGAGCCCACCGCCGCAGCGGTCGTGCCCGGGTCGGTGGCCAGACTCAGGTTGCCGTATTGGTTGGCCAACCCCACGCTGTAGCCCGGCTGCCCCAGATACGTATTGGTATAGACCCCATCGTTGCCACCCCGGTAATCATGGGCGACGACGCCCGGGTTGCCGTTACCCAGCGTGTTGTCCGGCTCGTTCAGCCGCCAATACCCCATCGGACTCAAGCCCAGCACTGATTGTGGATAAGGCTCGGCGGGCGGCAGCACGACCTGGGCGGTCCAGACGTAACTGGTCACGGTGCCCACGAGATTGGTCAGAACGCAATAGTTAGTGATCCCGCCCACCGGCAGATTAGCCATTGTGAAGGTCGTATTCGTCGCGTCGGCGACCATCACGTCGTTGCTGTACCATTGGTAAGAAATCGGTTGGGCTCCCCTGACGGAGGTGATTGAGAATGTTGGGCTGGCCCCGGCATAGAGCGTGTACAGATTCGTGTAGGTAACAGGAAGCTGACTGACAACGGCCGGGGCTGAAATAACCGTCAAGCTCGCGAGCCGGCTGGTGACGGAACCGTAGTCGTTGGTGATCACCACGTAGTAGTACCCGCTATCCGGTTCGTCCAGGTTCGTGACGGTTAGCTGGGAAATGGTCGCATCCAGGGTACTTGGCGCCGTCAACCAACGGCGTCGCGCCGTAATAATTCGAGCTGCTGTTGAAATACCACTGGTAAGCAGGCGATGACCCTTTAGCCACCACGCCGAAATAGATATAAGTGCCCTCTCCGCCGCTGACGGTTCTGCCCGTGGCCGGTTGGGCGGTGATGTAGGGCGGCACGCCCGAGGCGTTGTACAGCGACTCCACCTCGCTGGGGCTGAGCACGCGGCTCCAAAATGCGGCTTCGCAAACCTGGCCGGCAAACGACCGGCCAATGGTGCTCCCCGACAAGTACTGCGGGTCGTTGCCCAGGATGACGTCCATCGTCGAACCCGCATCCGGTTGCGTGCTTTCCGCCCGGTTCACTTCTGTGCCATCAACATAGAGAATATTGGTTCCAGAGGTCACCCCATCGTACGGAAACGCCGTCACGATGAACTGATGCCATTGCCCATCATTGACAACCACGCCCGAACTTACGTCCGGTCCGCCGCTGCCATGCACTCGCAGTGTCCCGTCTTTGTTAAGTGCCGCGCGCCAGGAACTGTCCGAATGCCCCATGACCGTCTGCCAATTCCGGCAATCGGCTGGATTCCCCTTGAACCACGCCCCAAAGCTGAACGGGGTGTTGGTCGGATCGAACGTCACGTCATAACCGGCGGTGGCGTAGGAACTCATTCCGTTGCCCGGCATCACCTTCGGGCCGGTCACACCGCCGAAGCCGGGTCCGTCCACCAAACCGGCCAGCGAACCCGGGCTGTAAGCGCCGTTGAGCGCCACGGAACCGTAGTTGGTCAATACGGGCCACGTGCTCACGTCCGGCGCGGTGTAGGCCGGCATATCCATCCGCAGATACACGAGCGGTTTGTCCGCCACGACCATGTCCTTGTAGCTCAGAGTGGGGCTGACGTTGGTGCCGGTCTCGTAATGCGCCAGGATTTGGCTGGGCTCCAGCACGTTGGTGTAGATCGCCACCTCATCCACCGCGCCGTTGTAGGCACGGCTAGGCCCGCCATTCGCCCAAAATCCGTTGCCGATCGTGAACGGGATCGAGGGATCCAACGCGCCCGATACGGCCCCCGAGTTCTCCAAAACGCCATTGACATAGATGGTGGCGTTGGTGCCGTCATGCGTAACCGCAACATGATACCACGAGCCGTCGGCAGGGTGGTTGTAGCCGTTGAGTGTATTGTTCATTTGGAACTGGAAATACCCCTGCCAAACCAGCCGGATGCCATACCGGGTGGTTGTCGAAGCACCCGCGTAGCCATACTGTCCGAGCATGTCGGCATAGGTCGTATTGCCCGGTTGCGCCCAAGCTTCGATGGTGAACGGCGGCTTCAGTTGCATTTCCGGCGCCGTTGTCGGGATCAGCACGTAGCCCTGTCCTCCGGCATTCTTCGAGCCGTTGAAGAACACAGCCGGGTCCGTGTCCCCCGCCAGCGCCCCGGCCACGCCGTGCGTGGTGATCGGCGTGCCGACGGGCAGCCAGTCGGCATAGTACCCGTTGCCCAGCGGGCCCAGTAAGCCCAAATTCGTCTCCACGTCTCCGGGAGCCGGCACCGCCACGTCATGCATCGGCCAGTACGCCGTCGGATTCAGATTCGTCACCGCGTGGAAATAGGCCGTTTCCGCCCGGGCCGGCAGGAGCGGCAGCAGCCCGATGGGCAACGCGCCAAGTAAAAGACCAATGAGCGTTTTCTTCTTCATAAGCATTCTTCTCTGTTTCATGCTGGGATTACTGGGGATTAGAGTTACCGTCCAAGCGACCGAATTGGTTCTTTTGATTTCAAAGTGTTCTCATGCTCCACGTGAAGCTTCTAGTGCACCTTACTTGTACGCGGGCGAGCCCCTGCTCTGCAATAGTCCAAATGGACTAACGGTCAGACCTCAGCAAAAGGCCAGTTTCGCGCCAAAAACATTCGCCAGGAGAACTCCCGTTTTTTGAAGAGGGAACCTGTTGCTCCCACTTGGCCGCCATGGCCCGGAACCGGGAAATGAACCTGCGTTAGTCAGTGCCGGAAAAAGGGGGCCCTTTAGCGAGGTCTGAAGGAAGGCCGACAGCCGGCAACGGGAGGGAAGCAACGCTGCACAAGTGCCCAGCAATCCAGGACTTGTGCCATCCATAGGCGAAGTTGTGGAGATAGTCTGTTCTGGTAACCCCCGGATGTCCGATGCTCGACCACTCTGGAGTCTGTCTTGCGCTGTGACCAGGTAGTGACCAGGTAGTGACCAGGTAGTAGCTCTACTACCTGGTCACTACCTGGTCACTACCTGGTCACTACCTGGTCACTACGTGGTGCCAGTGGAAGAGCGGGGCGGGTGCCGGTCAGGAGCGGCTGGGAAGAGAATGCCCCGAACCCCGTTGAAAAAACGGGAGATTGCTTGCGATTGCCCCTCCCGATCCCCAACAGAGAATGCCGATTAGGGCGGTTACCCGCTACCAACCCCTGCTTCGCGCCAGTGGCCAAAGTCCTGTTCGCAAGCTGTCTCCCGCTTTTTTGGGAGAAACCGGGGCACAGGCTTAGCGGTTAGGGTCTGCATCACGTGGGAAAGCGGGAGTTCCACTTGCGCATGTTCTTGGCCCAAAACTGGCCTTTTACAGGTCTGAACGTTTGAGCTTGCGCCCCAGGTGGCGGTGTAGTCGAGACCGCGAAAGCCCAAGCGCCCGGCACCGCCGCTCAACCCGTAGCCGAACCCCGTCGAGCCGTGGCTTATTTCGATTTCCAAACAGACGAGCAAGAGCAGGCGCAGAGGCTTGCGTTACAGCACGGAGGCGTCTAAGCCGGCTACCCGCTGGCCGGGATGGACGTAGGCCATCACCGCCTCGGTGCGGCAACGCACGTGCAGCTTCTCGAAAACGCGGGCCAAATGGTTCTTCACGGTGAAAGGGCTGAGGTTGAGCCGGGCGCCAATTTCTTTGTTCGAGAGGCCTTGGGCCAGGGACTCCAGGATCTCGCGCTCGCGCTCACTGAGAGTGGTGGCGGACGCGGTGGAGGACACCGGTTCATGGAAAGCGGTGACGAGCTTGCGCGCGATGGCGCTGGTCATGGGGGCGCCGCCCTGGAGGATGTCGCGGATGGCGTTGAGGATTTCCTGGTGCGAGCTGCGCTTGAGAAGATAGCCGCACGCCCCGGCACGCAAGGCCTTGAAAATGGTCTCCGTATCTTCATAAACGGTCAGCACCATGATCTGCGCGTCCGGCAGCAACTGCTTGAGCCGGGCGGTGCACTCGACCCCAGACATCTGCGGCATCTGGATGTCCATTAGCACCACCTGGGGGCGATGGTTGGGAATGACGCGCAAGGCCTCGACTCCGTTGGCGCAGGTGCAGACGCATTTGAAACCCGGCGTGCGATCCAGCCAGCGCTTGAGGTTGCGTCGCACCGTAGGGCTGTCCTCGACCACAGCCACAGCCGTCGGCGCTTCGGAGAGAGCCGCGCTGGCTTTGGCTCTCATTCCGCCTTCTGGCGGTGTCGAACTGGGCGGTGCCGGCATTGACATACTCTGCTGCAAACCGGGATCTTCAGCTAAAGCGGCCCTGAATACAATAGGCCAAATGGACTGGGGGAAAAGGGAAGGAGGGAATGATGGAATGATGGAATGGTGGAATGATGGAATGGTGGAATGATGGAATGGTGGAATGATGGGAGGCAGTCATCCACCGACCCACCATTCCATTATTCCATTATTCCATTATTCCACCATTCCATCATTCCATTCTTCCATCCTTCCACTCTTCCCCCCGGCCGGGACTTGGAAGCTGACGCGGGTGCCCTTGCCGGGAGCGGTGGCAATCTCACAGCGGCCACCCAACTGTTCGAGCCGCTCGCGCATGTTGCGCAAACCGTCCGCGCCCGCTTTGGACGGGCCGGGCTCGAAACCGCACCCGTCGTCCTCCAGGAGGATCGTGAGCGTGCTATCGGCCACAGCAATGCTGACCCGGAGGCTGGAGGCCGCGGCGTGCTTGACCGCGTTCTGGAGGGCTTCCTTGAATGCGAGGAACAGGCTGTGCCGCTGCTCGGCGTTGAGGGGCAACCGGGGGAGGTGTTCGGGGATGTCGAATCGGCAGCGGAGAGGAGTCCGCCGAACGTAATGTTCGGCGAACTGGGAGAAATAGGTGGCTAACGAAACCAGGTCGTCGTTCTTGGGGTTGACGGCCCAAACGATTTCGTCCAAGGCCATGACCATGTCATTGGACCGCTGGCTGATCTCTCCGAAATACTCCCGCGCCTCGTCCAGGGAGACTGAAAGGTCCTGGCCCAGGGCGCTGGTCGTGCCGATGTCAGTCAGGCCGCTGCCCAGGTCATCGTGCAGGTCGCGCGCAATGCGCCCGCGCTCACGCTCGACCAGGCGCGCCCGCTCCAACGTTTCGATGCGGCTGCGATGCCGGCGCCGCAAAGTCGCGATGACCCCAGCCCCGACGATGCCAAGCCCGCCCAGCCAGCAACCGGGTGCGAACCACCAGGTCTGCCAGTAGTGCGGCAGGACCGCCAACACCACCTGGGCGCCGCTCGGGTTCCACACCCCGTCGTTGTTGCAGGCGGTGACCTGAAAGCGGTAGTTGCCGGGCTCCAGGTGAGAGTAATAAGCCGAGCGGCGGGGCCCGGCCTCCACCCAGTCGGAATCCACCTTGGCCAGCCGGTAGCGGAAGCGGACGCGTTGCGGAGCGCAAAAGCTCAGCGCGGTATAGCGCAGTTCGATTTGGCCGCTGCCCGGCGGCACGCGTATGGCCGTAGTAGGGCGGGCGTCTCGCCTGCCCTCCGAGGCGGGCTGCCCGGGTTGGAGGGGCAAGACGCCCGCGCCACGAATGGTCAACTCCGCCAATGCTTTCCCATCCACCAGCACTTCTTCCATCCAGACCGGCGGCGGGAGGGCGTTGGTCCGAATGCGGGCAGGGTCCACCATGGCCAGCCCGCCGCTGGTGGCGAACCAAAGGCGGCCATCGGGAGTCCGGCAGGCTGCGGGCTGATCACCCCCGGCCATTTCGAGCGAGGCAAGACCATCGCTGTTGTCCAGGACAAAGCAGTTGACCGAGGCGATTTCGCCTCGAGCGCAACGGTCTAGCTCAGCCTTGGAGACCCTGAGAACGCCGGCGTACGAGCCGAGCCACAGGTTGCCGCGCCGGTCGCTCTCGATGCTGCAGATAAAGTCCGTGGGCAACCCTTCGCGCGTGGTGAAGCCGACAAACTGGCCGTTGTGCCAGCGGATCAGCCCCGCGCCCGGCGTGCCGATCCAGACTGAACCATCCGCATCCCCGAGTACTGCCCAGACATACGCGCTCGTGAGGCCTTGGGTGTGCAGGAATTGGGTGAACTTCCCATCCCGGTAGCGTGCCACTCCACCCCCCCGCAGTCCGATCCAGATGGCTCCGTCGGGGGTTTCAGTGATGCACCGGACCTCGGGCCGGTAGAGGTCAGTCCCCAGGCGGGACCAATGGCCCTCGCGCAAGCAGACGAGGCCGTCGTTGCTGCCCAACCATAACGTGCCGTCCCGGCTTTGGTATATGGCATAATAGGCCAGCGGCATCTCGATGTGGGTGTCAGTGGCCGTCAAGGGCCGCAACTGGTCACCAGCCCGCAACAGCAGCCCGGCATCTTCGGTGCCGGCGCCAAGACGTCCCGTCGGATCGAGCGTCAGCAATCCGTTCATCAACCGCTCCCGCACCTCGGTGCCGACCCAGAGCCTGCCTTCGCGGTCTTCCACTACCGCGCGAATGTCCTTTCCCGCCAGGTTAGTGCTGATGCCAACCTGGGTGAACTTGGCTCCCTGCATTTCATAAACCCCTGCCCCGCCCGTCCCAATCCACATGCCCCCGTCCAGGGAGGGCGATACGGACCAAATCGGGCGGTGTTGCCATTCGTCGGGTGGGTTGACCATGAACAGCGCCCGCCGCCGCAGCATGCTCAAACCGCCGGCGTCGCTGCCCAGCCAAAGGTTCCCCTCACGGTCCTCGCTGATGCTCGAAACGAAGTCGTGCGCCAGCCCGGCGGCACGGTTGATGTGGTGTTCCGAACCGTCGGCAGCCACCATAAAGGCGCCGTCCTCGCGTGTGCCTACCCAAACCTCGTCATTGGCCGCCTCGTACAGGACGACCGCCTGCCGCGCACCCCAGGCGTGGATGCCCCGCTCCTCGACCCACTGCCCCTTATACCAGCGCCTCAAGCGGTTGCCGTCCCGCACCCAGAGCCCGCCTTTCCGCGCTGGCGCCACCGTGCGATACCCGGCGATTGTCGGGGGCGCGTCCGCCGCAGGCACGGCTTTCCCCTCGGCCAGGCGAACCAGCACCCCGCCGTACCGAACCGCCCAAAGCCGCCCGTCCCTCTCCCGCACCACATCCGAGTAAAGCGGCCCGGCCTTATCACCGAGAACCTTCTCCGGCGTGAGGTTGCGAACGAACAGAATGAAACCCTCACGGTCGAGCGCCCACAGGTTCCCATCCCCATCCTGCACCAGCCGGTCAATGGGAGCACTGGGCCAATCGTTCGTGACCGTCAGCGCGTGAAAGCCGGCGTCATCACGCCAGGTGATCTCTCCGGTGTCGCTGCCCAGCCAGAGCCGGCCTTGGGCATCCTCGGACAGGCAACTGATCAGACTGTTACGAAGGGCCGGCGTGTTCGCATCATTGAATACCTGGAAGCGGACGCCGTCGAAGCGGGCCGCGCCGTTGAAGGTGGCGACCCAGATATAACCGTCCCGAGTCTGCAACACCGCCCGCACACGATCCGAGGGAAGTCCCTGCTGCATCCGCCAGGAGGTAACCACGAATTCCGGCGAGGTGCCGGTGAGGCTTTCCAGCGGGGTGTCCGCCGCGCTGAGCGTCCACGCCCCCCACAGCGTCAGCACGCCCAACACTGCCCAGACCAGGGTTCTTCTTATGCGGCCAGTACGGAGTTGCACGGTTACACGGCGGTTACATTGGTTACATGGTTACATAGTTGGATAGTTCGCATAGTTGCATAGTTGCGCGTGGCACCTATGTAGCCCCGTAACTATGCAACTATGGAACTATGCAACCGTGTAACTACGTTGCCCTGTAACTACGCCCCAATTCCGAGCGAGATATGCTTGGTCTCCAGGAAGGCGTCCAGGCCCTCGCTGCCAAGCTCGCGGCCCCAGCCGCTTTGTTTGACACCCCCAAAGGGAGCGTTGCTGGTGGTGGGCAGCCCATCGTTGATGCCGATCATCCCCGCCTCCAGACTGTCCGCCAACCGAAACACGCGGCCCACGTCGCGCGTGAAGGCGTAGGCGCTCAGGCCAAAAGGGTCGCATTGGCCATGCGGATCGCTTCTTCCTCCGTATCGAAGGGGGTCACCGGGGCGATAGGCGCGAAGATTTCCTCACGCAGGCACGAGCTGTCCGGCGGCACGTCGGCCAGCACGGTCGGCTCCATAAAGAACCCCTTGCGCTGGACTTGCTGGCCGCCGCAGAGCACGCGCGCGCCGCGCTTGACGGCGTCCTGCACGAGAGCCAGCGCGTGCTTGAAGGCCGCCTCGTCAATCAGCGGTCCAATCTCCACGCCCGGTTCGGAGAACTCTCCCACCTTCAGTGCTTTGACCTGGGCCACGAAGGCGTCGAGGAATCGCTGGTAAATGGGCCGGTGCACCAGGAGACGGTTGCTCGCGATGCACGACTGGCCGGTGTTGCGCATCTTGGCCAGCAGAGCGCCTTCGCACCGCGACCTTGAGGTCCGCGTCTTCGAAGACCAGCAACGGCGCATTGCCGCCCAACTCCAGCGAGAGCGGCTTGATGGTCTCGGCGGCGCCGCGGATCAAGGCCCGGCCTACCTCCGTCGAGCCGGTGAAGGTGACCTTGCGGCAGAGCGGGTTGCTCAGAAACTCCTGGCCGATCTCCCTGGATTCGCCGCAGACCACCTGCAGGACGCCCTTGGGCAACTGCGCCGCCTGGGCGCACTCGGCGAAGGCGATGCAGCTCAGCGGCGTCTGCCGGGCCGGCTTGAGCACGACCGGGCAGCCGGCCGCCAGCGCGGGCGCCACCTTGCGCACCGCCAGAACGAGCGGGAAGTTCCACGGGCTGATGGCGCCGACGACGCCGATGGGGGTCTTGATCACCAGGTTGCGCTTGCCGGCCGCCTGCTGCGGGATCATCCGGCCATAAGCGCGCCGGCCTTCTTCGGCGAACCACTGCAGGTGGTCCACCGTCATGCCGATCTCGCCCAGGCTTTGGGCGAGCGGCTTGCCGTTCTCAAGGCTGATGAGCCGGGCGATTTCGTCCTTGCGCCGCTCGACTTCAGAGGCGATGCGGCGGAGGTATTCGCCGCGGGCCTTGGCGGTGAGCCCGCGCCAGCCCGGGAAGGCCGCCTGGGCGTCGGCCAGCGCCTGCGCCACCCGGCCCCGGTCAATGGTGGAAATCTTCGCGAAGGCTTCCCCGTTGGCCGGGTTGATGACATTCCACGCGGGCTCGCTGGTGACGAACTCGCCGTTCAGATAAAGAGGATAAGTTTTCATTGCAGGCAACTAAAGGAGTGAAAGGGGTTACATGGGTTACATGGGTTACACGGGTTACATAGGCGCCAAGCGCCGCATAGGCATGTAACCCATTTAACCATGCAACTCATGCAACTTACTTCACCGGTATCTTGGCCCAGTCCTTCAAGAACTGATCGAGCACCACATCGGTGAGCGGATGCTGGTAAAGCTGTTGGAGAATATCGTAGCTCATGGTCATGATGTCAGACCCCGCCAGGGCGGCCTGCAGCACGTGCAGCGGATGGCGCGCAGCCGCCGCAATGATCTGCGTGCGGAACCCGTAGTTCTGATAGATGGTCTTGATCTGGCGCACCAGGTCCATGCCATCATGCCCGACGGCATCGAGGCGGCCGACAAAGGGGCTGATGTAAGTCGCGCCCACCTTGGCCGCCAGCAGCGCCTGCAACGGCGAGAACGTCACCGTCACGTTGGTCTTGTAGCCCTCCGAGGCCAGGATCTTCACCGCTTTGAGCCCCTCCTTGATGATGGGTACTTTGATGACCACGTTCTTGTGAATCTTGGCCAGCTCGACGCCCTCTTTGACGATCCCGTCGCAGTCCAGGGCTATGGTTTCCAGGCTGATCGGGCCGTTCACAATGTCGCAGATCTCGCGATAGACCTCGCTCGGTTTGCGGCCCGACTTGGCCACGTGCGAGGGGTTGGTGGTGACGCCGTCAATAATGCCCCAGCTCCAGGCTTCACGGACTTGGGCGACGTCAGCAGTATCAATGAATAGTTTCATCTTTCTTGGTAGTTAATGTTAAACAGGCGGATTGCACCCCTTCAAACAGCAGTCTAAGGGGGCACGGGCTTCCATTCATGCACCGCTAGCGCGGCGGCTCCAATGGCGCCGTTGAATGGGCCCAGTTGGGAATTGGCCACCACCGGGGCGCCGCCGGGGGGAGCAAAAGTGTTGAGGCTCTGTTCGAGGCGCTGGAGGAAGACCTCGCCAAAACCGTAAACGCCCCAGCCAAAATGATCTTCTCCGGGTTGAAGGCGCAGTTCAGTTGGTTGAGCGCCAAGCCGAAGGCGTCCGCGACGCGGTCCAGGAAGCTGAGCACGACTGGGTTTCCCGCCAGCGCGGCCTGAAGCAGGGCCTCCACGGTCGCCTCGGCGCCGGGCGCATTGGGTGAACTCAGCTCCGGGTTGGTGGAACCGGCTAGCCGGTGCCGGAGTGATTCCAGAGAGGCGATGTCCTCCAGACGGGTAACCGCATTGTGCGAAGCAGAGCCATTCGTGCCGTTGACGCTGGGCAGGGCGCACGGCCAATCCCCGATTTCACCCGCCCGGTTGTCAGCCCCGCGATAAACCTGCCCATCAATAATGATCCCGGCACCAAGTCCGCTTCTCATGCCCAGGCAAATGAAATTGCGCAAGCCACGGCCCAAGCCAAACCAAAGCTCGGCCAATGCCATGGTGCGAATGGTATTCTCGACAAATACCGGGACCCCAAACCGTTCCGTCAACCGGCTGACCAACGGCACCTTTTCCCAGCCCTTGATGTGTTTATAGCTGAGCGCCACCCCCGCCGCCGGATCAATCACCCCGGGCACGCCGACACCAATCGCCAGCACCTTCCGGTCATCCCCCGCGCCGACGGTCTCGATGGCGTGCTCGATCTTTTGGAGAATCATCTCCACCGGCTCGGCGGCGGTAATAGGATCATGATGGTGCTTGAGCGGGCGCTGGGAGAAATCCACCGCTATCGCCATGATATTGCGCGCCTCGAAATCCACCCCGATGAACCGGCCGCCTTGCGGATTGAGCGCCAGGATGGTCGGAGGCCGGCCAAAATCACGCTCGGCAGCCTTGCCCTCGAACAGGTAGCCTTCCTCGACCAGGTGATCCACGTAGATTCCCACGGTCGAGGGTGCCAGGTTCAAACTCCGCGCCAGGTCCACTCGCGACAACCCTTCCCGCGCTCGCACCCGCAGCAGCAGATCCGCCTGCTGGTTGGCGATGGTCTCGCGCTTGATCTTAAAGCGCCGCACCGCCCGGGGAGCCCGGGTCGCGTAATTTGCTTGCGACTGGCATACGGTTAATCCTCGGCAAGGATATATTTCTCTTTCGCAAAATGTCAACCCTTCACTTGAAGGGGTCGCCGACGCCCTTTCCACCCAGCGACGTTTGGCGCTTTAATGGCTGCGGTTGGGTATCGTGCACCGGTTGATCCCAGTGTGGCGCCTTAGTACGCCGACATAAGCCAAGGCGCCAGAGGACTGGCGCAGTCCAAGACGCTTTGCGGTCGCCAGCTCTGCGGAGCGCGCGCCAGCGTCTTGGACTGCGGTAATCCTCTACCGCTTTGGCTGGACATCCAAAGGTAATCGCAATTCTGAGACACCGCTCTAGCCGCCGTGGACTTTGTCGAAAGGCCACACGGCGACACCGCCATCCATAACGCGGACCCGTGGGAACCCCGCGCCTTGCAGGATTCTGGCCGCTTCATAGCCCGCGGAGGGAGACTTTGCAGAAGGCGACGATCTCCTTGTCCTTGGGCAACTCGCCTAAGCGCGCGCGCAATTGGCCCAAGGGGATGAGGGTCGAACCGGCCAACCGTTCCTGTTGATACTCGGCGGGGCTGCGCACGTCCAGGAAGACAAAGTCCTCCTTGGCGTCCAGCTCGCGCCTTAACCTCCATCGGCGTCATGCCCGAGCAACCAGGCCGTCCAGCTTGTTGCGGGCAACATTGGCGGCGGTGATGATGTTATCCATGGCGGGCGAATAAGGCGGCGCGTAACAAAGGTCCGCCTTCGAGAGTTGGTCCACGGTCATGCCCGCCGTAATCGCCATCGCGGCCACGTCCATCCGCTTGTCGCCGGCGCCCGGCCCCACGGCTTGGGCGCCCAGCAGCTTGCGCGTGCGCGAATCCACCACCAGCTTGATGATCACAGGCTTGGCGGTGGGCATGTAATGGGGTTGGTCGGTTTCCGGCACCAAGACAGTCACTAGCTTGTAGCCGAGCTGCCGGGCGGCGGCTTCGGTCAAGCCCGTGCGAGCCACGCAGAAATCGAATACCTTGCAGACGGTGCTGCCCAGCACTCCGGGAAACTGGTCGTGACCGCCGCAGATGTTGATGGCCGCCACACGGCCCTGTTTGTTGGCCGTGGAGCCCATCGGCACGTAGCAGGGCTTGCCGGTGACCAGGTTGGTGCTTCTCGACGCAGTCGCCTGCGGCGTAAATGTCCGGGTCGGAGGTGCGCATGGTCTGCGTCCACTTTGATGCCACCGAGCGAGCCCGATCTGCAGCCCCGCTGCCCGGGCCAGCTCCACGTTAGGCCGGACGCCGATGCCGAGCATGACGAGGTCGGCGGGCAATCGCCCCTGGCTGGTCATAGCACCCGCTGACCCGGCCTCTCGCCTTCGAAAGCGGTCACCTGTGGTGTTGGTCAGCACTGTGACGCCGTACAGCTCCATGTGCCGTTCGACCAACCGCGCCATTTCCCAGTCCAGCATGCGCAGGATCTGGGGCAGCATCTCCACCATCGTCACCTGGCAATCACAGTCAAACAGGGCCTCGACCGCTTCGACGCCAATCAGCCCGCCGCCGACCATCACGACCTCGCGGCCCTTGGCCTGGGTTAGCAACGCTTTGATCCGTCTCGGCATCAGGCAGATATGCAGCGTGGAGATGTTCTGCCAGGTTCGCCTTGGGGATGGGCGGAATGACCGGCGTGGCCCCGGTGGCGAGCACCAGCTTGTCGTAGTCCAGCCAGAAGTCGGCCGCCTCGCCGGGCGGCGGGCGCGCACGCGCTTGCCGGCGCGGTCAATTTCCAGGGCTTCGGTCTCGGTGAGGACCTTGACGTTCTTCACCTTTTGGAAGAAGCCGGCGTCACGCACCACCCCGATGGGCGTGCTCATCAGCGCCTTCTGTTCCTTGACCACGCCGGAGACGTAATACGGCAGGCCGCAGCCGGCGAAGGAGAGGATCTTGCCTTTCTCCAGAAGGGTAACCTGGGCTTCGGGGTCCAGGCGGGCGATCTTAGCCGCCGCCTTGGGCCCGGCCGCCACGCCACCGATAACGACAACTTTCGAGGGCATAGAGCGCTAGATTTCAGAGATCGTGATGGCCTGCGACTCGCACACCGAAACACAGCTCTGGCAACCGCTGCACTCGTCGGCGTTGCCGACCACGATGCGGTTGCCATCCTGCTTGTAGATTTCAACCGGGCAAATGCTCACGCACTCGCCGCAGACCTTGCACTTTTGCTCATCAAGAACAATTACATACATAAAGCTTTGCCTTACACGCAACCGGTTGGCTTGGGCAGCCCGGCGAGCTTGCATGCGCCTTTGGCCGGGCCGCTCGGGAATAGCTGGTAAATGTATTTCAGCTGGAACCCGGTCTGCTTGCAGACCATCCGGATGGGCGGGGCCACGCTGAACTTCGCGTAGTAGTCCCGCAGATAGCGGATAACCTTCCAGTGCTCCTCCGTCAGTTCCTTGATCCCTTCCGTCTCTGCGAGGCCCTTGGCCACTTCCTCGCTCCATTGGGAGGTGTCCTGGATGAAGCCGTCTTCGTCCACGTCGAATGTCTTTTCCGGCCAGTGTGATTGTTGCCATAGCTCTTTGCTTTAACTGTTTGACTGTTTCGATTTGACCTGGTTAATTCCGACCTTGCCAAGTGATCAGCCTACCACCGGAACCGCACGTTGGCCCTGGCATACTCGAGGGCGCGAGCGTCATAGCCGTCCACCACCTTGAAGGACAGCGGCAGGCCGGTGCGCTGATAAGAATTTCTCCCAGCCGATACGGTTGATCCATTCCCCTACCCGCTCATCCTTGCGGGCATTGGCGGCCCAGGCATCCACGATCTTCTTGATCGCGCCGGTGACTTCGGGCCAGTACGGCGGGTTGTTCGGCAGGTAAGGCACGACCACCTTGGCGAAGGCCGGGCCGTCGCCGGTGTTAGCGGCCTTGCCGCCGACCACAATGGCAACGCCGTCGCCGTCGGGACTGCCGATGGGCGCCATGGCGGCGCACGCCACCGAGCAAGCCGGGCAATGGATGCAGCGCTTCGGGTCAATCTCGATCATGCCCGGGCCTTTGGGCCTGATCGCGCCGGTCGGGCAAACCGAAACCACCAGCGGCAGTTCGCAGCCCTTGAGCTTCTCCACGTGAATAGGCGGCAGGTCGCGGTGGATGGCGACGATGCCGATATCCGCGCAGGAGCCTTCGCCGCAGTTGTTGATGCAGCCGGAGCCGGAGATCTTGAGCTTAGCCGGCAGGCAATCGGTGCGTGTATTCCTCGAACAGCATGTCCGAGACCGCCTTCATGATGGCCGCAGGGTCGGAAGCCGCCAGGTGGCAATGGATGTAGCCCGTGCAGCAGGTCGTGTTGTGCAGGGAGCGGTTGGTGCCGCCCACCGGGAAGCCGGCCTTGGCCAGGCGGGCGATCAGTTCGTCAATGCGCGCCGGGTCAACGCCCGACGAACTCGAACGAGTTGCGCTGCGTGATGCGGAAATAGCCTTCGGAGAACTGGTCGGCGATGTCGCACAGCAACCGCAGGGTGGGCGCTGCTGACGCGGGCGTTGGGCGGCATGCCGGCGCGCACGGTGTAGCAGGCCTCGCCGGTCTCGGAGTCATGCTTAATGACGCCCGGGCGCGGGTGTTCGTGGGAAATCCATTTGCCGTAGTTCCGCTTCACGATGGGCGGAAGGTTGGCTTCGATGGGAGGTATTCCTATTCCTGGCATAGTCTAAAGAGAGTTTGAGGGGTTCATTTGCTCGGACTGGTCGGACAGGTCAGACCCTGCCGTTCATCTTTAATTTCTTCGGGTTCCCAGTGGTAGAACAGAGTTGGTGCGCGGCTGCGCGAACAGGTGCGGCAGGGCTGGCACGCCCACCAGCTTGAAAACTCGTTCATCCCGATGCGCAGCAGGAAGTCGCCCATGCCGCTCCTTCTTGCGGGCGTTTGCGTCATAGACCTCGGTGAGCCGCTCGATGAAGTCGAAGACTTCCTTGTAATCCGGCGGCTCGGCTTTCATGAAGGGCACCAGCACCTTGGCCAGCATCGGACCGTATTTGCCGCGCATCTTGCCGCCGACCAGAATGGCCACACCCCGGTCGCCGCCAGGCCGCACGCCGGGAATCTTGTTGATGCAATACATGCAGTGGTAGCAGCTATCGCCGTCTATGCTCAAGCCCGGCTTCTGCAGTCCCACTGCAGGCAACCGCCCGGGCAGCGGGTGCAGACCGGTCCCGATGTCGCCGCCGCCTTTGACCCACGCGGCCACCTTTGCCTGGTCAATCTTGCGGCAGGTCGCGGAAGACGCCGCACACGAAGATGTCCGTCTTCTGGCTGCCGCGCACGCAATCGTTGGGGCAGCCGGAGAACTTGCACTTCACCTTGTGCGGAAAGCGCGGGTATTGAATGTCGTCCAGGAACCGCTGATACCAGGCGTAACGGAACCCGAGGGTGTCGTAGAGTGCCAGGTCGCACTTGGCCGGGCCGACGCACTCTTCGCTGGTGCGGTAATCGTCGCCGGTCGAGCCGACATCGAAGCCGAGCTTGGTAATCTCCTCCACCGCCGGGCTGCAGGTTCTCGGTCGGGATGCCCAGCATCTCCAGGTCGCCGCCGGTGCTCAAGCAGGTGGAGCAGGCCGTAGGCGTATTTGTCCGCGATGTCGCACAGCTTCCGCATGGCGTCGGTTTTGAAGAAGTTGCCGCACGGGTCCATGATGCGGAGGAAATTTGAGCCCTTGGTGATGTCGGGCCGGGCGGAGGCGCGCACCAACACCCCCGCCGCAACCCCCGGCAGCGAGACGTAACCGCCGTAGCCCCACTGCGTCGTGCGCTTCTGCAGGGCCTCCTCGTACATCTGGCACGGGGTACTTCGTCTGCTTGAGCTCCGTGGCATGGCTGGGCCAGGGACCTTGGGCCAATCGCGTCCATCATCGGCGTAGGCGATACGGCCTGCGCCTCGTGCGCGACGGGCGCGGCGGCCGGAGGATTTCGGCTCCACTCTGCGGCGCCGGGGCGGCAGCCGCGTCCTCGGTTGTCCGCGCTTCCTTGAGCCGGCCCGAGGCCAGGCAGGAGGGGCAAATGCTCGATTTGTTCAGCAGGTACTTATACCGCTTCGCCTTGCGGGGAACTTCGGCCATTTCCGCGGCGGTGTATTCCTCAATGGTAAACCCGCATTTTGCACAACAGAGTTTGATTCTTTCCATCGGTATTCTCTCCAATTCTCAGCAGCAGCCCAAGGCCGGTCCCGCCACGGGCTCGGCGCCGCAAACTGCGGCAGTCCATGCGGACGCCTGGCCATGACCGGTGGCCAGCCCCCGCAATCTCTGATTCAGTCTTTGATTGGGCATAAGTCTATGGTCTATTCTGCACTCCAGCATGGGTTTTCCACTGCAGCCTAGGCTACTCATTTATTGACGTTCTCTTGGCTTTTTTTGATTTGCGAATATGTGCTGCTGCCGGGTTGCATGCCGGGATCATGCCGCCCCCGGTGATTGGGTCTCGGTTTCCGCCCGGACTGACAGGACCATCTTGTATAGCAGCGTCAGGAGCAGCGCGCCGCCGGCATAGATGCCGAGGCTGATCAGGATTTCGGGCAAGGTCGGCGAGTAATCGGCCACGGTCTCCATCGGCGAGATGGCGAATCCGCCGGCGATGAGCCCCAATCCCTTGTCCATCCAGGTTGACAGGAACACCATGCCGCAGGCAACGGCCAGGAGTCCCTCGGTCCGGCGCCGCATCGAACGCAGCAGGATGGGGAGCGACGCGGTCCGCCATCACCAGCGACGCCCACATCCAGGGGACCATTCTCGCGTGCCCCGCGAAGCCGAAGAACAGGTATTCCAGGTCGCGCCGGTGGCTGGGCACGCCGCTGTAAAAGCCGGTGAAGAACTCCAGCAGGATGAAGAACAGGTTCACGATCGTCGCGTAGGTGACCGTGATGGCCAGTTTTCGCAGCGCCTCGCTCCCCGCGTCGAAGCCCGCCGTCTTCTTCAGTAACAGGCAGAGCAGAATGAGCAGCGCCGGTCCGGCGGCGAAGGCGGTGGCCAGGAAGCGCGGGGCCAGCAAAGCCGTCAACCACAGGTGACGCCCCGGGAGCCCGCAATAAAGGAAGGCCGTCACGGTATGAATCGAGACGGCCCAGGGAATGGAGAGATAGATCAGCGGCTTGACCCAGCGACGGCGGGCGGGTGCGCGTTGCGCTCGCAATCGAGCGTCGTCCAGCCGATCACCAGGTTCAGCACCAGGTAGCCGGTCAGCACGATCATGTCCCAAAACATGACCGACCCGGGCGCGGGGTGAAGCAGCACGTTCAGCACGCGCGCCGGCTGGCCCAGGTCCACGAAAATGTGCAACATGCACATCACCACCGCCGCCACGGCCAGGAATTCCCCGAGGATGACGACGCGCCCGAACTCGCGCTGGTCGTGCAGATAAAAGGGCAGCACCACCATGACCGCAGAAGCGGCGACCCCCACCAGGAAGGTGAACTGGGCGATGTACAACCCCCAGATCACGTCACGGCTCATGCCGGTAATGCCCAGGCCGTGCGCGTATTGTTTGAGGTAGCACGCCAGCCCCACGGCGAGGGGAATCAACAGGATGGCCAGCCAGAGCTGGTAGCGGCTTCGTCCGATGAACGCTCTTTCAATCATATGCGAGCTCCGCCCCCCCTCCCGGACCGCGAGCCGTCCCCGGCTCGCAGCACGTTCGACGGTGTCGAGCGCCTGAAGACACGAGCGCCTGCTTCAGGTTTGTTGCCGCTGCGAGCCGGGGACGGCTCGCGGTCCGCTCGGGTAGAAGCTTCCTCTTTGCAGAAGGGTCTCATACCAGGTAATACACGCCGGGCTCGGTCCCCAGGTTCGGCTTGCGGCAAATGCTGTAATGCTCGTGCAGCAGCTTCACCACCGGCGACTGCGGGTCCTTCAGGTCGCCAAAGATCATCGCGTGAACGGGGCAGGCCTCGACGCAGAAGGGCAGCTTGCCCTGCGCCAGACCGCTCGTCGCAGAAGGTGCACTTCTCCACTACGCCCTTGGTGCGCGTCGGGTAGTCCGGGTTGATTTTGCTTCAAGTAGGGCCGGGGGTCCTCCCAGTTGAAACTGCGCGAGCCATAGGGGCAGGCCGCCATGCAGAACCGGCAGCCGATGCAACGGTGCGGGTCCATCATGACGATGCCGTCCGGGCGCTTGAAAGTCGCTCCCGTCGGGCAGACGCGCGTGCAGGGGGGATTGGAGCAGTGGTTGCACAGCGCCAGGATCGGCTGGCGCGCCAGGTCGGCGCCACGATATTCGTCCAACTGGTTGGGGAAAAAGGTGCTCGCCCGGCTCCTTCCAAATCCACTTGACCGCGTGCTGCTGGTTGGGGATGTCCGGGACATTGTGGGCTTGACGGCAGGTGCTCAGGCAGGCGTCGTGGCAATCCCCGGCCGCGAGGCACTTCTTCACATCAATGACCATCGCCCACCGGTCCGCCTTGAGCGCCGCTCCCGGCGCGAGCACATCCGATGGGCTCGCGGAGGCCAGCGCCGCAAAGAGCGGATTCTTGCGCGTCAGGCCGGCCGCCGCCAGCAGTGTCGTCTTAAGCAATGTTCGCCGATTGATTCGCCTCACGGTTCCTTCCTGGCCAGGGCCGACTGGGCCGCCGGTTTAGCCGCCGCTGTCGGCAGACTCGGCGTCGCCGATTCAGAGTGGCAGTTCCAGCAATCCAGCCTGGCGTTCACGTAGGTATGGCACTCGGTGCAGTCAGCCGCCGCGGTGGTGGATTTCCCCTGGGCATCCGTATGGCCATGACAGCCGACGCAGGTTTTCAGGCTCTTCTCCCACTTGCGGCCGTCGGTTGCGGTGTAAATCCGGTTATTGTCGCGGACCACTTCATCGCGCCAACGAATCAGCATCCGCATGTGCTCAGCGCGCATGAAGGCTTTGGGCTCGATGCATCGTTCCCCTTTCGGATTAGGGGGGCTCTGGAAGGCCGGGCTGCGCGCCGCCAGGCCATGCCAGATCGGGACGGTCGCCACGAGGAGGAAGGCGCCGAGCGCCGGGAGGATGTATTTGCCATTGTAAAGCTTCATCCTACACCTTGCCCCCGTTCAACGGTTCGCCCCGCAGATTGGTCGTCCGCTCCTTTTCGCCCTCGAGGACCAGCGCGTTGCCGACCAACTCGTGCAGCCCGGACACACCCACGTCCGGCACCCAATGGTCCATCAACGTCGGCAACACCGCCCGGTCAATCGCGCACATGCAGGAGAGGAGGTTGACGCCGTGTTTCTCGCGCACGCTGCGCACCGCCTGTGCTCGCGGGATGCCGCCCCGCATCCGCAAATCCATGCACTCCTCGTTGCCCAGCCCCGCGCCGCACCCGCAGCAAAACGTCTTCTCCCGGATCGTCTCGGCGGGCATGTCGTGGAAGTGATTACACACCTTGCGCAGGATATACCGCGGCTCCTCGAGCAGGCCCATCGAGCGGGCCGGATTGCATGAGTCATGGAACGTCACCCGGTAGCGGTCGTTGCGCTCGGGCGCCAGCTTGAGCTTGCCGTGATGAATCAGGTCGGCGGTGAACTCGGCGATATGCACCATGCGGGTCGAGCGCGCATTCTCGAAGCGCGTCCCCGTGATCGGCGAGACCGGCTCCTGAAGGAAGTCAGCCGGCCCGTTCATCGTCTCCATGTACTGGTGCGCGACGCGCCACATGTGGCCGCACTCGCCGCCCAGAATCCACTTCACGCCCAGCCGGCGCGCCTCGGCGTAAATCTTCGCGTTGAGGCGCTTCATTAGCTCATGCGACGCGAACAGGCCGAAGTTGCCCCCCTCAGAAGCGTAGGTGCTCCAAGTGTAATTGAGGCCGCTCTGGTGCAGCAACAGCACGTAGCCCATCAGCGTGAACACGCCCGGCTCGGCCACCAGGTCGCCGGAAGGCGCGACAAACAGCACGTCCGCGCCTTTCTTGTTGATCGGCACATCAATCCGCAGGCCGGTCACCTCCTCGATCGAGTCGGTGAAGAAGTCCATGTTGGCCTTGAAGGCATGCGGCGTGATGCCCAGGTGATTGCCGGTCATGAAGCACTTGGCTGCCGGGTCCATCACCCAGTTGATGTTGAGCCCCACGAGGTTCAGCAGCTCGCGCCCCAGCATGGTGATCTCGGCCTGGTCAATGCCGAACGGACAAAACACCGAACAGCGGCGGCATTCCGTGCACTGGTAGAAATAATAGAACCATTCCTTGAGCACTTCGGGCGTCAGCCGCCGCCCTCCCACCAACCGCCCAAACAGTCTTCCTGCCAGCGTCATCTCACCCCGATAGACCGAGCGCAACAATTCCGCTCGGAGCACCGGCATGTTCTTCGGGTCACCCGTCCCGATGAAGAAGTGACACTTGTCGGCGCACGCGCCGCAGCGCACGCAGGCGTCCATGAAGAGCCTCAGCGAGCGATACTTGTCGAGCCTCTCCCGCAGTCCCTGAAGAATGATCTCCTTCCAATTGGGCGGCAGCTTCCAGTCCTCCTCGTTCGGCGACCAGTCCCGCGGATTGGGCAGGCCCAGCGTCTGGATCGCCTTGGGCTTGGCGCTGTAGCTCCAACGCCCCGGCGTGAACTTCGTGTTGGGCTGCAACCAGTCCCGCGGGGTGGGATCGAATGCCACCTTGGCCGGTTTCCCGGGCTTGCACGGCTCGCTCATGGCGCCTCCTTCTCGACCGGAACGCCCGCGGCTTTCATCCTGTCCCGATACTCGTTTTCATACTCCTCGTAAGTGTGCAGCTTCACGGGGTAATTCCAGGGGTTGTCATGATGCTCCATCCGGCTGGCGCCGAGCATGTTGCGCGTCGGGCTGAGCGGCAGGCTGGCCATGTGGGCCAGCTTGCTGAACGGCAAGTAGGCGAATAACACGCTCACCAGAGCCAGGTGGACATGGAACAGCGGGCCGATCCCAGCCGGCGCGACGGGATGCATCCGAGCCAGGCTCATGCAGAAGTTCTTCACGCCCGGTATGTCCGTCCGCAACGCCGTGTAATGCATCAGCCCGCCGGTCAGCGCGATGCCTAACAACAGGAAAAGCGGGAAGAAATCAGCCGGCAGTGAAAGGTAGCGCAGCCACGGCGTGAAGAACCGGCGCAGCAACAAAAACAGCACCGCCAGCGCGAGCGTGAGCCCGCTGAGGAAGAACGTCACCGATCCCACCCGGAAAAAGGCATCCAACCCTTCGATCCCATCGAGCCACCCCGGCACGGAGCTGAAGAAAAAGCGGGCGTGGTGCAGCAAGACCAGCAGCAGGGAATAATGAAAAAGCAGCGCGCCCGCCCACAAGCCCAGGCTGGCCTTGAAAACGAGCCGGGGCGCATCGCTCTCGGTCTCGACCCATTGGTGCTTCACGTTGCGCAACAAGCTGCGAAAGGCCATCATCTCGAACAGCAGGCGACCCGCGACCCCCCACCGCGTGTGCGGGTTGCCCAGCCGGCTGGACCGGATCCAGGGCAGCGAGTACCTGCTGCCCGCAGGTCGTGGTGATGTTGTAAGGCACCGGCGACCGCGCCCACGAAAGCACGCGCCAGGTGATCCCCACCACAAAGGCCAGCACCGCGCCGTAAGGGAGCACAACGCCAAAGAACAGTTCCGTGCCGTGCCACCCCGCCCCGAACCAGGCGGCCAACGCCAAGGCCAACACAGCCAACAGCGGCGCCACGGCCCTCATAGGCCCTCCCGATATGAACTTGGGCCAAGCATTAAGCGTTTCGCATCTTTAACATCGCCGCGGCGAATAATGGTTTCCCCTTGGCGCCGGGACTATCCCTCTTTTGCCCTTTTCTTGGCTTATTTTGATTCCAGCGCGGCTTGCCGGCACACGCGCCGCGAGAGCGTGTTGCCCAACTCATCCGTGCGCTTGAAGGCGGAGCGCGGAGTGTGCATCACGCTGAATGCTCGAAGGGCAGGTTTTGCGGCGTCGGCGGACCAGAACTTAATTTCATAGCAAAAAAAGGTTGTTTCCAGCCTCGCGAACCTTTATCCCGTATGCGGAAACAAGAACAACCGCAAACGCCTGACGTTTGCATTGAGCACTAATTCATATATGAAACATGGCATTCTAATGCACGAGGCCGACGATGATGTCGGCGTCGCTGTCGTTGATTTGAAGAAGGGGGCCACCGCGGGTGCGGTAACTCTGGAAGGCAAGTCGGTCGGCAGCGTCAAACTCAAAGATAACGTTCCCCTCGGCCACAAGGTCGCCCTGCGCGAAGTCGCCAAGGACAAAGCAGTCATCAAGTACGGCCGCGAGATCGGCAAGGCCGTCCAACCGATCGCCAAAGGCGCCCACGTCCACGTTCACAACCTGAAAACCATGAGGTGGTCCATATGATTAAACCCGAGAAACTCAAATTCACCGGTTACCGCCGGCCCGATGGCCGGTTCGGCATTCGCAACCACGTCATCATCCTGCCGGTGGACGACATTTCCAACGCCGCCGCCGAGGGCGTCGCGCGCCTGGTCAAAGGCACGATGGCCATACCCCATCCCTATGGCCGGCTCCAATTCGGCGAGGACTTCGACCTGACCATGAGCACGCTGGCCGGCACCGGGCGCAACCCGAACGTCGCCGCCGTCATTGTCATCTGCATCGAGCCCAAGTGGGCCGACCTGATCGTGAAAGAGATCGCCAAGACCGGCAAGCCGGTGGCGGGCTTCTCCATCGAGCGCTCGGGCGACCTCAAGACCATCGAGGCCGCCGCGCGCAAAGCGAAGGAATTCGTGCAGTATGCGACCGAGCTGCAGCGCGAATCCTTCGGCGTCAAGCAACTCTGCATGAGCACCAAGTGCGGCGAGTCCGACACCACCTCGGGCCTGGCTGCCAACCCGACCGTCGGCCGCTCCTTCGAGCGCCTGCTGGCCGGCGGCGCCACCCTGATGTTCGGCGAGACGACCGAACTGACCGGCGGCGAAGACATCGTCGCCGCCCGTTGCATTAACGAGGCCGATCGCAAGAAGTTCCAGGCCATGTTCGACGACTACCAGAAGCTCGTCGAGAGCCAGGGTGTAAGCCTGATGGGCTCGCAGCCGACCGAAGGCAACATCCGCGGCGGGCTGACGACTATCGAAGAAAAGGCCATGGGCAACATCCAGAAGATTGGCCGCTGCAAGATCACCTCGGTGCTCAAGCCGGCCGAAGAGCCCAAGAAGCCCGGCCTGCACTTCATGGATTCGTCGAGCGCCGCCGCCGAGATGGTTACGCTGTGCGCCGCGGCGGGCTCAGTGGTGCACTACTTCCCGACCGGCCAAGGCAACATCATCGGCAACCCCATCGTCCCGGTCATCAAGCTCTCCGGCAACCCGCTGACCGTGAGGACCATGTCCGAGCACATTGACGTGGACCTGACGGGCATCCTGCGGCTGGAAATGAACCTGGACCAGGCGGCCGATGCCGCGCTGACCTGCCTCGAGCAGACCTGCCGTGGCCGGTTCACCGCCGCCGAAGCTCTGCGCCACGACGAGTTCGTGCTGACCAAGCTCTATCGCAGCGCCTAACGATTCACCGGCCAGCCACCCCGGGCGCAACGGGCGCTCGGGGTGGCCGCCGCGACTTTGACCGCAAGCGGAATTTATCCGCGAATTGCGCGAATTAGCGCGAACTCCTTTCTATTACGGCATCCGCCCCTCTGCCATCGGCCATTTTTCGTCGGCCATCTGCCATCGGCCATCGGCTAACTGATTATCAGCTATGCGCTATCTGACTATTGGCTATCGGCTATCTCCTCCCTCCGCCCTGTCCACCCCGATGCCTGACCCATCTCTTCCCCCATTCGTGGCAATTCGCGAAATTCGCGGATCAAGCACATAATACTCTAAGACGATGTCCGACTTCCGCATCCCATACGGCCGAACGCAACTGACCGTCCGCCTGGACGGGCCGTTCAAGCCCGAACTGCTCGCCCCCGCACACGTCGAGCCGTTAGCCAACCCGCTCCAGGCCGTGCGCGAGGCGTTGGCCCATCCGGTCGGCAGCGTCCGCCTCGCGGACTTCGCCAAAGCGGGCGCGGTCGCCATTGCCATTAACGACAAGACCCGCCCCGTCCCGCACGCCCTCCTGTTGCCGCCGCTCCTGCAGGCCCTTGAGCAGCTCGGCATTCCCACCAGCGCCATCACGCTGGTCGTGGCGACCGGCCTGCACGCGCCGATGCCCGACTCGGAGTTCCCCCAAATCCTGCCCGCCGACATTCTCGCCCGCTACCGCGTCGTCAGTCATGACGCCTCCGCGGCCAACGACCTGGTTTCCCTCGGCAACACGCGCCGGGGCACGCCGGTGCAACTGAATCGCCTTTTCGCCCAGGCCGACCTGCGCCTGGTGGTGGGCAACCTTGAACCGCACCAGTTCATGGGCTTCTCCGGCGGCGTGAAGACGGCCGTCATCGGCCTCGGCGGGCGCGATACCATCAACAAGAACCACGCGCTGATGCTCGATCCGCACTCCGACCTCGCGCGCTACGACGACAACCCCGCCCGGCAGGATGTCGAGGAGGCGGGCCGGCTGATCGGTGTCCACTTTGCGCTCAATGTGGTGATCAACGAGAGCAAGCAGATCGTGCGCGTCCTCGCCGGCGAGCCGCAGGCGGTCATGCGCGAGGGCATGCCGCTCGTGCTCGAAATCTACCAGGTCCGCGTAGCCGAGCCTTTCGACTTGATGATCGCCTCGCCCGGCGGCCATCCCAAGGACATCAATCTCTACCAGGCGCAGAAGGCGCTGGCGCACGCCTGCCGGGTCACCCGCGAAGGCGGAACCGTCATCCTCGTCGCCGCCTGCCCCGAAGGCACCGGCAGCGGGAGTTATGAAAACTGGATGACGGGCATGGCCTCCCAGCAGTCCGTCATCGAGCGTTTCCAGCGCGAAGGTTTCCGCATCGGCCCCCACAAGGCCTTTCAGATCGCCCGCGACGCCGCGCCACGGCGGGTGCTCATGGTGACCGAGATGCCGCCGGAACAAGTGAAAAGGCTGCTGCTACACTCCGTGCCCGAGCCTGGACGCGGCGGTGACCACCGCCCTCCAGGGCCTCGCCCCGACTGCCCGCATTGGCATTCTTCCCTGGGCTAATGCCACAATCCCGACGTTGGGCTAACCAAATCCGAATCCCCGAAGGCCGAAACCCGAAAGAAACCCGAAGGCCGAAGTCCGAATTCGAGGTCACGCAGGTACACGCACCACACGAAACGAACAGCGAAGACGCGAAGCCGGGAAGAAAAGAGAGGGAAGAGCGCGCATTACTTTCCTTCTGGTCTTCGCGTCTTCCCGCCTTCGCTGTTCATCTTCCGCTCGCCTTCTTTTCGGATTTCGGTCTTCGGCCTTCTTTCGGCCTTCGGATTTCGGCCTTCGGATTTCCTAGCGCCGTGCGTCGCTTGACAGGCAGGGCTTCCCTCTTAGATTGCCATCATGCCAAACAAGCCTCCAAGGAGTTCCGAAGGGTTGAGTCGCCGTCGCTTTTTACGCTCGCTGGCTATGGGGAGCGCGGGCGGGTTCGCTGCCGTCCACGCCGCGCCGCTCCTGGCGGAAGCGCTCGTCACGATGCCTTTCGCCAATGGCGAGAGGCGGCTGGTGCAGTTCCCGCAGAAGCGCCCGCTGATTCTGCTCACCATGCGGCCGCCTCAGCTCGAGACGCCATTCGAGGTTTTCAATGAAGGCGCCTTCACTCCCAACGACGCTTTCTTCGTGCGCTACCACCTAGCCGGGATCCCGACGGAGATTGACACCGACAAGTTCCGCGTCGAGGTCAAGGGCAAGGTCAACACCCCGCTGCAACTCTCGTTGGCCGAGCTGAAGGGCAACTTCGAGCCGGTCGAACTCGCCGCCATCAATCAATGCTCGGGCAACAGCCGCGGGTTCAGCCAGCCTCGCGTGCCCGGCGGCCAGCTCGGCAACGGCGCGATGGGTTGCGCGCGTTGGAAGGGCGTCCGGCTCAAGGATGTGCTGAATAAGGCGGGCGTCGCCACGGGCGCGAAACAAGTCGCCTTCAACGGCCTGGATCACCCTATTCTGGAGCAGACACCCGACTTCCAAAAGGCGCTCGACGTGGACCACGCCCTCGACGGCGAAGTCATGCTGGCTTACCAGATGAACGGGCAGGACTTGCCGATGCTCAACGGCTTCCCCCTGCGGCTGATCGTGCCCGGCTACTTCGGCACCTATTGGGTGAAGCACCTCAATGAAATTACCGTGCTCGACCAGGACCTCGACAGCTTCTGGATGAAGACCGCCTACCGCATCCCGGACGACGCCGGCGCGTGCGTGGAGCCGGGCACCAAGCCAACGAAGACACGGCCCATTGGCCGCCTCGACGTGCGCTCATTCATCACCAGCCTGGCGGACGGCGCGAATATCCCCGTCGGCCAACCGCTGACGTTGCGCGGCATCGCCTTTGACGGCGGCTACGGGATTACCAGCGTGCGGGTCTCACTCGATGGCGGCCAAGACTGGCGCGAAGCGGAACTGGGACAGGATTACGGCAAGTATGCGTTCCGCGAGTGGACGCTCTCGTTGACGCCGAAGCGTGCCGGCGCGTGCGAGCTGCAATGCTGCGCCACCAACCGCATCGGCCAGAGCCAGCCCTCGAAACCGCTCTGGAACCCCGGTGGCTACATGCGGAATGTGATCGAGACCGTGCGGATAACCGCTTCCTGAACTCCTATGAAAGAGAATCCTGCCCTGCTTATGCCCCAACTCGCGCGCCGGTTCAGAACGTTCAACGCAAAGACGCAAAGACGCAAAGACGCAAAGAGTTTCTTTTGCGCGCAGTCCTTGGCGTCTCTGCGTCTCTGCGTCTCTGCGTTAAGAATGCCTCGGGTTTGCTTGCGGCTCCGCTCCCTGGGCTTCTGTGCGCCTTCGTCAGCCTGCTCGCGCTGGCGGCCTGGCCGTTAGCGGCTGAGATCGTCCAGATCAAGCTGCCGCCCGAGACTGCTTCCTTCAAACCCGGCCCCGGCTCAGAGATCGCCAATGGCCAATGCCTCACCTGTCATTCCGTTGAATACGTCGAGACGCAGCCGCCCATGCCGCTGACGTTCTGGGCTGCGGAGGTGAAGAAAATGCAGAAGACCTATGGCGCGCCCATCCCCGACAACCAAATCGAGCGGCTGGCGGATTACCTCGCCAACACTTACGGCACCGGAACCAACGCCGCCGCTCCCACTGCCGCCAACACCATGGCCAGCACGACATCGCCCGCGGAATCAGGCGCCGCTCTCGATGGCAAGAGCATCGCTCAGAAATACGGCTGCCTCACTTGCCACAACGCCAGCGTCAAGATCGTCGGCCCGGCCTACAAAGACATCGCCGCCAAATACGCCAAAGATCCCAACGCCGACGCCCGGATCGCCGAGCAAATCCACAAAGGCGGCTCCGGCAAATGGGGCTCCGTGCTCATGCCGCCGTTTCCCCAAGTAACCCCCGCCCAGGTAAAGGCCCTGGCGGCTTGGATTCTCAGTTGTAAATAGAAGCCCCGACCTTCCCCTTGGCCTCGGCTCTTCGTGGCCGGCAGGCGACGGGGATCGCAGCCGGCCGTCGTCCCCACTACAGGCCCCTCGGCTCCCATTTCGGGCCTTCGGCCCCCGCCTCCTTCAGTTGTGGGGGCAGCATTTTGGGTCGGTGGAATCGGCCAGAAGCCCTTACGAGCCGCACTGGCGCTATACAGGGGGAATACAGGGGGATTACAGGGGGATTAGAGGGGGATTACAACGGGATGGCGACGCGGCTGGGATCCATTCCGGCCTTGCTTGATGCTTTGCAGCGCCCAAATAGCGTCCCATCGGGGAACGGGCGCCGTGCTAATGGCGGGGTTTCTACGGGCAAGCCTCCGCCCGTTCCTCTGGCGTCAGCGGTCGCCTGGCAGTTGGTTTTACCTATTCAAGGGTGCCGCGGACTGGAACGTTTCCACCCTGGCCCGATGGCAGCGCGGGGGATTCCCGGTTCTGCCTGGCCCGCTCGACTGATTGACGGCCAACGGAAAACCAACATATCCTCACGCGCGTGCGATTAAGCTCTGAAACATTGGCCACCGGCAGCGTCATTCGCGAGCCGGTGGGGTTCCAAAACGGGTATTGGGCCGGGGCGCCCGGGGTGTTTTACGCCACGGACGAACAGGCCTGGTATGTAACTTATCGGCTACGGCGTCCGCGCGGAGTGGCACCCGATCGCGGGGGCGAGGCAAGGATTGCCCGTTCGACCGACTTGAAGAAGTGGGAGGACGTGTGGTCGGTGACCAAGGACAAGTTCGGCAGCGCCTCCATTGAAAGGTGCGCGCTGCGCAAAGGGGCGGATGGCGTGTGGCGCTATTTTGCCGCTTACGTTGACCCGGCGGACGGGCGGTGGTGTGTGTCGGTCCTCAAAGCGGATAAGGTGCAGAAACTGGACCCGGCGAAGGCGAACCCGGTATTCAAGGCGGCGCCGCTGGGCCTGGAGGGAGTCAAAGACCCGTGGATTGTGGAGCATGACGGCACATTTCACATGTTCCTGAGCATCGCGGTCCCCACGCCCAGGACCAGCGCGGAGTCCCATGCCACACTCGATATCTTCAACACCGGGGAATGTGTGTCAGCCACGGGATTGGCGACCTCGACGAATTTGGAGACTTGGCAGTGGCAGGGCGTGGTGTTCGCGCCCGAGGCCACGGGCTGGGACCGCTACTGCCGGCGGCTGAACAGCGTCGTGCCCTGGAAAGGGAAGTTTCTGGGCTTTTATGATGGCAGCGCCGGGCATCACGAGAATTACGAGGAGAAGACCGGGCTGGCGGTTTCGGAGGATTTTCACCACTGGGAATGCCAGACCCCGGACGGGCCGTGTCTCACCAGCCCCCACAGTTCCGGGTCTCTCCGCTACCTGGATGCGCAGGTCTTGGGGGCAGAGGCGTTTCTGTTCTATGAGTTCGCCCGGCCCGATGGAGCGCACGACCTGCGGCTGGTCCGTGCCGGCCTGGAATCGCTCGATTGAGGGTGGAGCGGAGCGCAGCCTTCAGGCTGCAGGAATGTGCCAACTGGCAGCGGCGATGGACACTTTCTAGCGTCTCGTCCTGTCTCAGAATTCTGCAGCCTGAAGGCTGCGCTCCTGTGCGGGCGGGCATGGCATCGCGTTCCTGGCGTCAGGGGGGAGAACTGCGGCTGGCATTATTTTGAAATACAAAATAGTTGACCGGCAAGGGTGGAAGCGTACTATTCAGCCTAGTTTGCATAAGTTAAGAACCGTAAGAGACCATGAGCGCTTTTCCGAATCATAATCATACGAAACTGGGCGTCATCTTCCTGGGCCGTCGGCGGCCGGGGTTCGACATGGAGTGGGGGAAGAAGCAGGAGGAGAAGACCCGCGCCTGGCTGCGCCAGTCGGGGTTCACCATTATCGAGCCGTCGGAGAAGGCCGTTGATGATCCTTCCATTCGCCGTGCGGTAGGCGCGTGCGCCGAGCAAGGCGCCCAAGTGCTGCTGCTGTTGCAGACCACAATGGGCGATGGCCGGCTGGCGCCAACCCTGGCCCAACTTTGGCCCGACCCGCTGATCCTCTGGGCCACGCCCGAGAAACAGGACGGCGACATGATCAGCTCGTGCTCGCTAGTCGGAGCACACGCCTGGGGCTCGACCTTGCGGCAGATGGGACACAGCTTCGATTTCGTTTATGGCGATGTGGAAGCTCCGGAGACGCAGCAACGGCTGAAGGAGGCGGTGCGCATGGCGGCGACGGTGCGCGGCCTGCGCTCGGCGCGGCTGGGGTTGGTCGGCGGGCAGGCGCCCGGATATTTCGCGATGGGCGCCGACTCGTTCTCCATCCACCAGGGCCTGGGCGCGCAGGTGCAGACGTTCAGCCTGCTGGAGTTTGCCAACGCGGTTAACGGCCTGGACGAGAAGGCAGTGGCCGAAGACGTGGCCAAGGTCAAAGCGCTCAAGCTGCCCCACAAGGACACGAGCGACGAGGACCTGCCTATGGCGTCGCGCCTCTATTTGGGGATGCGCTCGTTCCTGGACACGGAGGGCCTCGATGCGATGACCATCCGCTGCTGGCCGGAGCTGCCCAACACGTTCGGGCAATGGCCGTACCTCGGCATTGCGCGGTTGGTGGAAGAGGGCCGGGCGGTTGCCTGCGAGGGCGACGCCGATGGGGCGATGTCGGCCTGGATCGGCGAGAGCCTGGGCTTTGGCCGGGCTTACCTGACTGATTGGCTGGAGCACGATCACGAGACGATCACGACCTGGCACGGCGGGGCGGCGCCGATGGCGCTGTGCGCGCCGGCGGGCGAGCCGGGCGCGCCAAAGATCGCGCGGCACTTCAACATTAAGAAGCCGGCGGTGGTGGAGGCGACGCTGCGCGAGAACATGCCCGTCACGATGATGCGTTTTTGGCGTTGCGATGGCAGCTACTACCTGACTGCCCGCGAAGGCCAGACGATCAAGCCCAAGCGCCACTTGATGGGCACCAACGGGCTGGTGAAGCTGGACAAGCAAGACGCCGGGGTATGGTTCGAGGACCTGTGTCACCAGGGCATGCCGCATCACGTGGTGGTGTTCGAAGGGCGCAACGAGGCGCTGCTGCGCCGCATGGCTGGAGTCATGGGGATGCGCTTCGTCTGATGGGGACACCTGCTGCCATTGCGATTGGGCTGGCGCTCTACGGCTGCCTGATGCTGGGCATCTCGCTGTTCTGGATGACCCGGGTCAAGAAGGCGACGGATTACCTGGTAGCGGGGAGGGGGCTTCCGTATTGGGTGCTTACGGGGACGATCGTTGCGACGTGCGTCGGAACGGGCGTGGTGATCGGGGCGTCAGGGGTAGCTTATCAGCACGGCTGGGCTGGGTGTGCGTATCCGATTGGGCTGGGGTTGGGCACGACGTTGACGGGCTGGTTTTTCGCTGTCATGCGCCGGTACCGGTTCATGACGCTCAGCGAGGAGATAGCGTGCTACTACGGAGCCAATCGCCCGGTCGTCGAGTTCTCGAATATCAGCCTGTTCTTTTCCCAACTCTGCTGGCTGACCGTGCAGATCATGGGCGGGGCGGCTGTCTTGAGCGTGGTCACAGGAATGCCGCGCGCGGTGTGTACGGTCTTGTCGGGCGCCATCACCGCGCTCATCTCTGTTCCGGGCGGCTTGAAGACCGTGGTCTATACGGACTTTATCCAGGCCGCGATTCTGCTGTGCGGTTTTGGCTTCCTGACGCAGGCGGCACTGTCTGATTCGGGCGGATGGGCCGGACTGCATCAGGCGGTGCCTGCGGATTACACTTCGTTCCTGGGTATGGCCTCCTTTGGGGGCTGGAACGTGGTCAGTCTCATCCTGACGCTGGTGCTGGGGGTGGTGGCCGACCCGGGTCGGCGATTGACCATGTACAGCGCCCGAAGCGAGAAGGGGGCGCGCGGAAGCATGGTAGCGGCGGGGATTATCGTAATGGTTTTCTCGGTGGTTGTCGGCATCGTCGGCATGTACACCTTCCGCCTTAACCCGCACCTGCCGAGTGCCGATCAAACTTTGCCCTGGCTGGTGATGAACGTGCTGCCGCCCGGGCTGGCGGCGCTGGTTGTGGTTTCGGTTGCCTCGGCCATCTTCTCCTCCGCAAACGGCAATGCCGCCGCTGCCGGCACCTTCTTCGTGCGGCACATTTTTCCGCTGGTAACCGGCCACTATCCCAAGCACCCCCTGCCGGCCGTTCGCCGTGCCCTGGCTGTCGCTTTTGTCCTGTCCACAACCCTGGCCCTCTACACCGGCACGATCGTCGGCTTTGTCGTCAAGTTCCTGCCGGTCACGATGAGCGGCCTGGCGGTGATCATCCTTCTGGGCCGTTTCTGGCCGCGGGCGAGCTGGCAAGGGGCCCTGGCCGCGCTGGTCGTCACGCCGGTGGTCTCGCTGACGATCATGGCGCTCCCGGCACAGCTCAGAATCTGGGACAACCCGATTATCCCCGCTACCCTCGCAGGGGTGGTTGCTCCATGTGGTCGTCAGCACCCTGGCTCCGCGGACAGGCGGCACCTTTGCCCAGATCGTTGAGACAATGAGTCGGGAACGGCAGGCGATCGAGGGCGAGACACTGGGCCAACCAGCCGAACACACCACCACCGGCGAGCCCATATCGAGACTGTTATGAAACTACTCAATGCAAAGCAAATCTGCGACGCGGCAGCCGCCAAAGGGTTCGGCGTCCCGGCGCTCAACAACAACGGCGGCAGCTACGACATTGGCCGCGCCATCATCGAGGTCTGCGAGGAATTGCAGTCCCCGCTGATCATCCAGTGCTACGAGCCCAACCTGGAATACCGCGGCTTCGATTACGCGGGCCAGTTGATCCGGTTCCTGGCGGCGGATACGACCATCCCGATGGCGATTGCGCTGGACCACGGGAAGACGCCGCAATCCATCCTGCGCGCGGTCAAGGCGGGCTTCAACCACGTGATGATTGATTACGCTGACAAGCCGCTGGAGGAGAATGTGCGGGGCACGCAGCAGATCATTGACCTGGTCCGGCCCCTGGGCATTAGCGTCGAGGCCGAGATCGGCCACATCATCAAAAGCTCGGACGCCTCCGCCCAGCGCGCGCCGACGGTGAGCGTGGACGAGGCCAGGGAGTTTACGTCCAAGGTGGATGTGGATTTGCTGGCGGTGGCTGTGGGCACGACGCACGGCATCTTCAAAGAGCAGCATGGAATTGATTTCGGGCTGATCTCCGGGATCCATTCCGCCGTCAAGCCGCCGCTGGTGCTGCATGGCACTTGCGGCGTCTCGTTGGAGGACATCTCGCGCAGTGTCAAGGCGGGCATGACCAAGATCAACTTCGGCGAGGGGATGCGGATGAACTACATCCGCTACTTTAACGAGCTGAGCCAAACCCTCAACCATGAGCATCATGTGTGGCGGATCGGCCGGGCGGCCAAAGACCGGCTGAAGGAAGACATCCGCGACATCGTCCGCGCCGTCGGGTCCGAGGGCAAAGCAAAGGAAATCCGGTGATCGGCCCAGTTCCGCCGCGTGAGGGCACGCGGCCTACAACCCCGTGTAGGCCGCGTGCCCTCACGCGGCGGGAAGAATCCTGAGACGAGAACAGCGAAGAGATGAACACCACAGCTAACGTTCGAATGGTCTTACTGCTCCTGCTCGGGCTGATGCCGTTGGCGGCTTTGGGGGGAGAAACACAACTGGCCCGCACGCCGCCGATGGGCTGGAATAGTTGGAACCGCTACCACCTCGACATCACCGACCCGCTTATCCGGGCCCAGGCCAATGCCATGGTGGCCAGCGGAATGAAGGCCGCCGGATATGAGTATATCGTAATTGACGGCGGCTGGGAAGGTCATCACGACGCGGAAGGCGTCTTCCATTCCGACCCTCAGCGCTTTCCCGACATGAAGGGGCTATGCGATTACATCCACAGCCTCGGCCTCAAAGTGGGGATTCACACGAGCCCCGGCCCGACAACTTGTGCCGGCCACGAGGCCAGCTATGGCCACGAGGTCCAGGACGCCCAGACCTTCGCCCGTTGGGGAATGGACTTCGTCAAATATGATTGGTGCAGCGGCGACCAGGTCTATAAGCCCAGCGAGATGCAGGCGGCTTACAAGAAGATGCACGACGCGCTGGTGGCGACCGGCCGCCCGATTCTCTACAGCCTCTGCCAGTATGGGCTGCAGGATGTCTGGAAGTGGGGCGCGTCGGTGGGCGGCCAGATGTGGCGCACGACCGGCGACATCTCGGACAATTACTTCAGCATGTTGGTCATCGGCTTCGGCCAGAATGGGCTGGAGCAATACGCCGGCCCCGGCCACTGGAACGATCCGGACTGCCTGGAGGTCGGCAACGGCCGCATGAAGCCCGAGGAAAGCCGGACCCAGATGACCTTGTGGTGCATCCTCGCCGCGCCGCTGTTTGCGGGGAACGATTTGACGAAGATGAACCGGGCAACGCTTGAGATACTGACCAACCCGGAAGTCATCGCTGTGGACCAGGACCCTCTGGGCAAGCAGGGATACCGCGTGCGGCAGGAAGGCCCGCTGGAAGCGTGGGTGAAGCCTTTGTCCGATGGCAGCAAAGCCGTCGCTCTGTTCAGCCGGCACGGGCGCACGATGGAGATCACGCTGAATTTCAAGGACGTAGGCATTACCGGGCCCGCCCTGGTTCGCGATTTGTGGCTGCGCAGGGACCTGGGAACCTTTGAGCATAGTTACACGGCGATTCTCCCGCGACACGGGGCGGCCATGCTGAAGGTTAGGGCACAGCCTTCCGCAGCGGGCGCGAGAATCCCCGCCGCTTCGGCTCCGCCGGCAGGGTCAAGATAGGCGGCGATTGGAACCCGCTATCCGAATGCGATCCGTTCTCGTGCTTGCGGTAGTCGGCTCCATGTTGGCTGCCGGGATTCGGGCGCAGTCGCCGGTGACGGTAACGATCAATCCGCGGCCTTCCGGCGCTGCAATCCCGGCTGATTTCCTCGGCATGAGCTTCGGAATGAGAGCCCTCGTGCCAAAGCCAGCCGGGGAGCGTTTCTTCAGCCCCACCAACACGCAGCTCATCACCCTCTTCCAGAATCTCGGCCTCCGGCACCTGCGCCTGGGCGGCACCAGCGTCGAGTGGCCGGTCAGGACGCCCATCCCCAACGAGCGGGACATAGACGACCTGTTCGCCTTCGCCCGGGCCGCGGGCATAGACAAGGTCATCTACTCGCTGCGGCTGCTGGAGACCACCCCGGACGCGCACTACGCGGGTGCCGACGCGGCCATTGCCAAATACATCTCGGAGCATTACCGGCCACAGCTCGACTGCTTCTCCCTCGGCAACGAACCCAACCGGGAGAACATCTATACGCATGACGTGACCATAACCAACTTCGCGACCTACCTCACCAAATGGCGTCAATTCGCCGCTGCGATCACCAACGCGGTGCCAGGGGCGCGTTTCGGCGGGCCGGATGCGGGAAGCGGCAACGTCTATTGGACAACCAACTTCGCTCGCGCGGAGAAGGACGCGAGCTACATCAAGGTAATCACCGAGCACTTTTATGTGGGCGGCGCAGGACGGGGTAAGACAGCCGAGCGCGGCATTGAGGCGATGCTGTCGCCGGCCTGGGTCGCCGCCAACCAGCGGCTTTATGACAGAATGGCCGTGCCCGTAATGGCGGATGGTTTGCCTTACCGATTAACCGAAGCGAACGACCATTACAGCGGCGGGGTTCGCGGGGCCAGTGATACGTTTGCCGGAGCGCTATGGGCGCTGGATTTCCTGCACTGGTGGGCGGCGCACCACGCGCTGGGCGTTGACTTCCACAACACCCAGTGGGTGGTGAACGATGTGATCACCCACGATGAGGGCGGCAGACTGCTGGTTAACCCGAAGGGCTATGGCCTGAAGGCTTTCGACCTGGGCAGCCACGGCAGCGTCGAGTCTGTAACTCTGTCCAACCGGGACGAACTCAATCTGACGGCCTACGCCGTGCGTGGGGCCGAGGCGCACTTTGTGACCCTGATCAACAAGGAGCACGGTCCGAATGCCCGGGCGGCGAAGGTGACTGTCGTTGCGCCCGGGCTGAGGCCGGCCGCTGCCGTGATTCTCCTTGTGGCTCCAAACCCCGCGGCGCGAACCGGCGTGACGCTCGGCGGCGCCAGCATTAACGCCGACGGTCCGTGGCTGGGCAAATGGAAACCAATGCCGCTGACCCAAACCGGCCAATGCGTCGTCGTGGTGCCCCCGGCTGCGGCGGCAATCGTCAGGCTCCCGGCGCAATAGACCGCCACTCCTGTCCGGCTGTCACAGCCCCCGGCAACTGACACACCCGGACGCTGATGCAAATCGCAGACGGTGCTCGTTGCGTCTGGTTCCCGGTCGAATTGGCAATTGAAAACGGGGCCGGCGAAAACCTACTACCTATAGTAGCACCCGCAACCGCAGATATACCAGCGATGGGGCCTCTCCATGCGGAACCCCTTCAGAATGCAACCGTTGGCCTCATAGGTGGGCTTCCGGCCAACGGTGCGGATGCGGCGGACGGGAAACGGCGCGAATCACCGCGTTAAGTTTCTGTTGATAGGCCACTTACTGGAGGGAGCAGGTCTAGCGTAGAGGGTCAGAAAAGGTGTCAATGATAATCTCATATTCCAAGAACATGATCGGACTCAAGCAGTGTGCATTATCATTGACTTTTTCGAACCGTGTGACGATGTGGACCCAACCCCGGACTACGAAAACGTGCTGACTGACTGAATAAACCGGCTCCTCGGCCCGGGCTGACGACGGAGTGCGCCCGTCGGTAGGGCGATCCGGACCGGATCAGGGCCCCGGTGGCGCTCTCCGAGCCGAATCCGGCCCTTGAAGCCTTGCAGAAGCCTTGCCAAGCGCGCAAAATAAACACTTGCACTCCAGCCACGGCTCCTGATAAGCTCCCGGCATGCTTGGTGAGCCCGAAAACCAATTCTCCCTCACCCGCGCAACGCTGAGTACGCGCGGCGCGAAAAGGCAAATGCCTATCAGTTTCAGTTTCACCAGGAAGAAAACCTCAGTCATGCAGGGGCGTTTTTTATGCACTTCATCAGTAGTTCTGTTCTGTCCGCGAGGCTGAGGCTTGGGTCGCTCTATCTGAGCCTCGTGTTTTTGGGTCCGATCACGATCGCTACGGCGAGCGTTGAAGAGAAGGGCGTGTTTCCTCTTGAGCAAGGGGAGTCCCGGGCGAAGCCGGGTGCGCAAATCAAAGCGGATGCGGTGGCCGCGGCTAATCATCCGTTGAAAGAGCTGCTCGGAGGCAAGCCAGGGCTCCCGAACAAGGGACCGACGCAACTGCCCGGTGAGATTCTGGTGAAACTGAAGAAAGGGTCTCCTTCCCTCAAGGCATTTCAACAGGCCTCCTCCGATAAGCGGCGAGGCATTAAGGCAGCTCTGCCGCCGGACGGCCTGAGCGAATTGCTAACGAAATACCAAGTCGCGGAGATGAAGTCCGTTTTCCGGGTGGCCGGCCAGCCAGCGCCGGCAAAGAAGGCCGCCCAGGCTGCGGCTTCTCCGTCGTACAATGGGAAGACGCGTGAGGACTTATTCCGTTGGTATCGGCTGACCATTCCCACCAACTCCGACCCCGCGAACGCGATCGCGGCGCTGAAGGCATTCCCCGAAGTGGAAACCGCCGAACCAAACTATTTGTGCCGCCTGGCAGAGGGTGGAATTCCCGATGGGACTACCAACGCGGGCACCGGGTTGCAGTGGCATCTCGACGTGGTGAAGGCTCAGCGGGCCTGGTCTTTCTTGCAAACGAACGGATGGCCAGCAGGTGGCACTAGGGATGTGGTGGTGGCTGTCGTTGACTCCGGAGTGGACCATACGCACGAAGATCTCATTGGCAACATGTGGGTGAATCCTGGAGAAATCCCAGGAAACGGCATCGATGACGACGAGAACGGGTTTGTGGATGACGTCCATGGATGCAGCGTGGTTTCTGATCCACGCAGTCATTCGGGAGATTCCTCGGACTACGCCGGCCACGGCACCCATGTGGCAGGGATCATCGCCGCAACCGCTTTCAACCAGCGCGGGGGTGTGGGCGTGGCCTTCAACGTTCAACTGATGGCAGTGCGAGCCGCCCAGTATTCGGGCGTTCTGACGGCTACGGACGTGGCCGAGGGACTCCTCTATGCTGTGGATAATGGAGCGGACGTCATCAACATGAGCTTTGGGGGCTATCAGCGGTCGCAAATCGAGGAGGACGCGCTCGGCGTGGCCTTGAACCAAGCGGCTCTGATCGCCGCAGCGGGTAATGACAGCCTGTCAATCCTCCAGGCTCCATTTTACCCTGCGGCCCTCCCATACGTCCTTGGCGTGGAGGCCACCCAACCTCCCCCCACTGAACACCTTCTGGCGTGGTTTTCAAACCATGGCTACGAGGTGGGGGCGCCGGGCATGAGTATCTATAGCACTTTGCCGGGAAACCAGTACGCCCAGTGGAGCGGGACCTCGATGGCCGCACCCATCGTTTCGGGGCTGGCCGCCTTGATGAGATCGCTTTTCTGGCAAAGAGACGTTTACTCGTCACGTTTTATCATGGGAGCCATTTTCGGCACTAAGGAACTGGGGGAAGAGCCAGGTTACCAAAGCTCGGGATTGGTGGACGGTTTTGCCGCCTTAACCAAGCCCCCCATGCCAGGGGTTACTTACTTGCAGAACTGGGTCTTCGACAACAAAGGCATTAGCCCAAATAACGACGGTGATGGAAGAGTGGATGCTGGCGAGACGCTGAACCTGGGGATTGAACTCATTAACCGTTCTGGGCAGGCGGACGAGGTCATAGGCATCCTGGAAGCCCGCGCCGCTGGGACGGTGCAGAATGATCCCTACGTGTACATAGATGTGCCATTAGTTGATTTTGGTTCAATTGGCCCGTTCAATACCTCCGACAACGGATTCCTCTACGATGCAGGTGGAGTCATCACTAATGCCGTGTGGCCGTTCGTCTTTACGGTTTCCCCGGATTGCCCGAATGATCATGTGATCAGCTTCATTCTGACATTGGATTTCATGGATGGTTGGGACCCGGAGCACCACTGGTACCAAACCAATAAGGTTTTTAACTACGTGGTACAAAGAGGAAGGGATGTGCCGACAGTGATCAGCACCAACACAACCCTGACGGCCGACCAATACTGGTTGGTCGGAGGGCCGGTCCTGGTCGAATCGGGGGCATCGCTCAGGATCGAGCCCGGAACACAAATCCAATGGGGGGGGCTGAGCGACGACCCATACAACCCAGGGCCGCAGAATGGTTACATCATCGTGCGTGGTACCCTTGATGCAGAGGGGACTTGGAATGATCCGATCTTAATGTTCCCCTCCTACCTGGTTAGCGGGCAGACCGTCAAGATCACTGTAGAGGACGGCGGGTCGTGCGGCATGCAGTATGTGAAGATTCAGAATCCCTGGTTGACGGGTGTCCAGACAATCAACCATGGATACCTGTATTGGGATCAGTATTCCACAATGCTCGACATTGCCGCAGTTTCGAATACCACCTTCAGTAAGTTCCGGGGAGGCGGAACTATGACCCTTGGACGTTGCGATTGTTGCCTCTTCGACGCAAGCTGGCTGGCACCTGAGGGAGGGCCAATCCGGAACAACTGCGCCTTTCTCCAGGACAATGAGAACAACAAGCCGCTTGCCCTTTCCGCGCCCTTGTCGTTCAAGAATCCGATGACGTGCGACCAAGGAGATGTTCCTTTTTGGAGCAGCCCACAGTTTACCAATGGAGAGACGTACGTGGTCCTGCCGATGGAAGAACTATCCTTGCGCCTGGCCGAGACGATTGCTCATTTCTACGGCGGGCACGTCGCCTCAGTCCGCGATCAAGCCGAATCGGATTTCCTGAAAGCCTATCTTCCTGCGGCGGCCGCGTTCCGATCTTACGGCAGCGGCAATCACAGCTGGGCCTATGTGGGACTATCCGACAACCAGCTGCCAGGCACATACCTTTGGCTGGACGCTTCGCCCTTGGATTTCACCGACTGGGCGGACGGGTACCCCGCCGGACTAAATCCGTCAACAGAACATGTTGTTCAGTTCATGGACGTGTATAACAACGGGAATACCCAGGTATGGGGTTGGCGCAACGTCAATCAGACCCCCTCCATCCGTTTTGGCAACGGGAGTGTCGGATCGTGGAAGCATTTTGTGCTACGACTCCCCGGGGATTGGACGCTCGACGCTCTCAATGTAGCAGTAACCAATGGCCTGTTGTTGGCTTACGTACGCGAGAATCTCGAGCCCTGCTGGAAGTACAACGCTTTCCTCAACAAGTTTTGGGATGCCTCCCTGCCGAACTGGATGCGCGTGCTCGGAACGCCTTGGGTAAGTTCCGGTTACTGCACACTGCATAGCAATTATTGGGGCAGCGACAACATTCAGCTCATCGACCACATGATCCTGGACTACTACGACAATTTCACTTCTGCCCGGATAGACTACAATCCTCCTGCGACCCAAGGCTATGAAACCACTTACCCGTTCGTCGAATCCGTATTAATCAACGGTATTTCGGCCGTCTCTGTGCCGCAGCTTGAGGGTGGTCTAACCACATTCACCGTAACCTTCAACCGTGATATGAACACGAACGTCGAGCCGTTCGTCACCTTCGGCCCCACACCTCCGCACACCGACTTTCAGGTGAAGCCGCGTGACACTAATTTCATCGAAGTTGCCAATGGGTGGATTAACCCTCGCACCTGGGCGGGACAGGCCTGGATCACCCCGGTTACCGGCAACGGGTATCATCTCATGCGCATTTCCGGCGCGGTCGCGGCGGATGATCCCTGGCTGGTGTCGGGTTATGACGTGGGGCGGTTCCGGTTCAGGGTGCAGACCCTCGGAGTGGCCTCCATGGCCCTTCAAGCCAATGGGGGCGAAGGCTACGTCGAACTGCTATGGCAGCAAAACGATTACGATCTGGTGGCCGGCTACAATCTCTACGGCGCGACGAACATTGACGGTCCCTTCACCAAACTCAATGCCACCATCATCCCGCCGGGCCAGGAGCGGTACTTTGACACCAACGTGGTCCCCGCCGTGCCGATGTTTTACCAATTCACCGTGGTCACTACCGATTTCCAGGAATCGGACCCATCGAACATTGCCTCAGCGGCGGCATTCGACACCATTCCACCGGTGTTGTTGCATACGCCGGTGACGGTCGCCACGCCGGGCCGCCAGTTGCGGTTGGAGGCCACGGCCCAGGACAACGTGCGCGTGGCGAGCATTCTCCTCAACTACCGAGCCGTTGGCGCGACGGCCTATTCCACGTTGCCCATGTTGAACGTGGCCAGCAACAACTGGTCGGTCACGATCTCCGCTTCGGCCGTGCAACCGCCAGGCCTGGAGTATTACCTGGTGGCTAGCGACGGCCAGAGCCAGGTTCTGAGCGGGACCCCCGCCACTCCGCACAGTGTGATCGTAAACGACCAGCCCACGTTGTCCTCTGTTTCCCCGAACCACGGCCCGGCTCAAGGCGGAACGGCGGTAACACTTTCCGGGCTCCAATTTCAACCCGGCGCCAGCGTTCTTTTCGGCGGTGTCCTGGCCAGCAACATCGTCCTGCTCAGCGGCAACCAGATCAACTGCGTCACTCCGCCTCACTTTCCGGCGGCAGTGGAGATTCAGGTGGTTAACACGAATGGCACGCAGAACACCTTGCTTAACGGGTTCTTCTACGAGACGACCGACACCGTCCTTTCATTGCCCAATACCGTCGGCGATTTTGGCGCCACGGTAGAAATCGCGTTGTCCGCCGCCAACCTCACCGGGTTGCGCGCCGCCGACCTGACCGTGCTGTTTGACCCCGCGGTCCTCTCGGCCCAGAGCGCGCGGGTGGGAGCGTTGGCACCGGGTTGGAGCCTCACGGCCAATACCCTCACGCCGGGCCGTGTCATGCTCTCGCTGGCCAATTCCACCGCCGTCTCGGGTTCCGGTCCGCTGGCGCACATTTCGTTCGAGGTCGTCGGACATCCCCCTGCCTCGACTGCGCTCACCATCACCAACGTCGCTCTCAACGACGGCGCGATGGCGGTGGAGGTCAGTCCAGGCTTGTTTACGGTGAACGGTTTTTGGAACCTCGCCGGCAGCGTGCGCTACTATCAGGGCACCGGCACGGTCCGAAACGTGCAACTCCAGATGGTGGGAGTCGGCGCGCACGCCACGGTGACGGACACCAACGGCGCCTTCGTCCTCACCAATCTTCCCACCGGCAGCTACACGCTGCGACCCGCTAAAAGTGACGACGTCGCGGGAATCACCGCATACGACGCGTCGCTGGTTTTGCAATCCTCGGCGGGTTTGTTGGCGCTCTCAACCGAGCAGGCGATTGCCGCTGATGTGAACCGCAACGGCACTGTCTCCTCCATGGACGCCGCCTACATTCTCGAAAATGCCGTGGGACTTCTGGACGCACCGTTCCCAAACGCCGGCCGAGTTTGGGATTTCGTTCCCACCGACCGCAGCTATAGCCTCCTCAACAGCGACCTGCCCGATCAGGATTTTGTCGCGGTGCTCCTCGGGGACGTTTCCGGGAACTGGTCGCCGAGCCAAGTCCCCACGCAAGGCGAGGCGGACCGGGGCATCAAGTCGGACCAGTTTGTTACGCTGGCGCTGAATACGGACCTGGTGCGGACGAATCGAAGTTTGACGCGCGTCTTGTTCCGGGCCGATGCGCCGGGCGTCTACAGCGCGGACCTCGTATTGATCTTCAATTCGCCGATTTCCGCCTTGCGCTCGGTCGCCAAAGGCGCGTCCGCCCAGTCGGCGCTCCTGGTCAGCAATACCAACGAACCGGGAGTGTTGCGCTGCGCCATCGCCGGCGCCTCTCCGTTGACCGGAGAGGGCGACCTGCTCGTGCTGGACTTTCAGAACAGTGCCGCCAGCGGCCTGCACCTGTTGCGTGCCAGTGTGAATGAAGGCGGACTCTCGGTGGAAATCGCTACCAACGCGCTGGCTTTCGACCGAGACGCCGACGGCCTTTTGGACCTGGACGAGACTTCGGTTTACCACACCGACCCGCTGAAACCCGATACCGACGGGGATGGCTTGTCGGACGGTCAGGAAGTGCTGGCCGGCACGAACCCGGCCGATGCGTCGTCCCTGCTGCGCGTCATTCACACCGCGGTCAATCCGGACCAGGGGGCGACGCTCACTTGGTCTTCCGTTCCCGGCCGGAAATACCAGGTGGAATACCGCTCGACATTGAGCGGGGCGGCCTGGAACAGCATCAGCGGCGAGTTGGAGGCCGACGATACGGCTACCTCCTTCACTGATCCGGCCGCAACCAACGACACCCCGAGTTTCTACCGAGTGCGGCTGGTCTATCCTCAGTAAAATGCCGGTTCAAGTCTTGAAGCAACGGCTGCAGAAAGACGGTCTGGGACCAGTCACGAGTCTATTGGGGATGGGGGAGTCATATGGAGTATGAAACATACTACGCCTTGATGAGGCCTTTACCGTGTGGAAAGCCCGCTTGGCGCCAACGCCACGATGCTCATAGCCCGGGCGTTTGAGTGGTCCGCGATGTTCCCCTCTTTCTCGCATCCCTTGCCTCATGTGAACCAAGCAATCGTCCCCCGGCATTGGGGTGCTGCTCTCGCTTCGTGGGCGGCAATGCAAGAAGGCAGGGCGGCTACCCGGTAGCGGTTCGTTCCTTGTTGGGATAGTCACCGGAAGCGAAATAGAGAATAGACTCCTGCCGCCCGTTCCTGCCTCAAGCCGCCAAATCAACCTGAGTAGTTACCGTTCAGGGCTACTACGCTGCCGAGAGCAACCTGGCCGATGTAAACAATGAAAGCTTCGGACTCGGCTACTCCAAGCGGCGCTGGGCGGGCTACCGGTCGCTTCGCGTCTTGTGGAACGACCAGGAGATCTGGAAAGCCGAAATCGGCATTCCCAGGCCGACGGGCGAGTGGTCAATCATCCCCCTGCCGCCGCTGCCGGCCGACCTGAAGACCCTCTCCCTGCGACTGCGCGTCGAGGACTACCGCCCCGCAAAAAACAACCTGGAAATCCTGTGCGTCGGCCCGGTCCGCCCGTTGGCACTGGATCGGCCGTAGTTGTCGAACGACACACGCGGCAGTGCCCCGCAGCGCGGGCTTGCAAGCTCACCTACCGTATGTCTGACAGAGTGCTTCCGAAAGGAGGAAGGGCACTATCGGAATACCTTGCTTTCTCGGAATAAGGATAACTGACTTTGATATACTCGCAGTGACCCGCAATAATGTTAAATAATTCTTGTTGACAAAGCGGTGCCGGGGGCGGCTAATGGAGCCGGTTTTGTTTGTGGAGTTTATTTGGTCTTCCCAGGGCGGGGCAAACAAGGCCGGTTTGAAAAATGGGTATTATGAATGCGAAACTGTGCGGGTGTTTGGTTCTGAATTGGCTGATGGTTACACACGTCGGAGCGGGGTTGGCTCCGCGCCCCAACACGGCTTCCGGCGGAGGCGAGTCCCACAAGAAGCCTTCCATCTCCCGCGCATCACGCGGCACCAACGCCGTGTCCGCCACCGCGCAGGTCGCCTGGCCCGCAAAAGCCAAGGCAACCAATTCGGCGGCAGAGCAAATCATGTTCAAGCTCAAGCCGACCTCCGTCACGGCGGGTGAATTCCGGCAGCTACGGCGCGGCGGGAAGATGGTGCCCGGCACCCTGGGGCGAAACGCCGAGCTCGGGCCCTTCATGTCAAAACATGGGGTCAAGGCCTTCGGCCCCGCCTTTCGCGCGGCGCTGCAACCCACCAACGCGGTCTTCTCAAAAGCCTCGCAGCGCGTGGCTGCCAAACGCGACGCCCTGCTCCGCTGGGGGCGCATGGACCTGCCGGAAGGGGCGGATGTGAGCAAGGTGATTGCGGAGTTGAAGATGCACGCGGCCATCGAAAAGGTGGAACCGGTTTATGAATATCAACTGGACCAGACTACTCCTCCGCCGATAACAGGCCTGCCGGATGGGGAAACGGACCCACTGATCAACCAGCAGTGGTATCACACCGCAGTCAAGGCCCAGGCGGCTTGGAATTATCTCACGAATAGTGGCTCGCCTATGGGGGGCATGCACGATGTGGTCGTGGCGGTGATTGATACGGGTGTGGACTACACCCACGAGGAATTGGTAGGCAATATCTGGAACAATCCCCGCGAGATCGTGGGCAACGGCATCGATGACGACAACAACGGGTTCATTGATGATATCCACGGCTGCAGTGTGACGTCCGATGCCCGGAGCCATTCGGGCGATCCGGTTGATCTCCACGGCCACGGCACTCACGTCGCCGGGATCATCGCCGCAACCGCTTTCAACCGCAAAGGCGGCGTAGGCGTGGCGTTCAACGTCCAGATCATGGCGATTCGGGCCGCCCAATACTCCGGGGTCCTAACCACCACGGACATCGCGGAAGGCATCCTTTATGCAGTGGATAATGGAGCTGAGGTCATCAACATGAGCTTCGGGGGCTACCAACGGTCCCAGATCGTGGAGGACGCTCTGGAACTGGCGCTGAGCCAGGCGGTGCTGGTGGCGGCGGCAGGCAACGACGGCCTCAATGGGTGGGAATATCCGTCATACCCGGCAGCGTTACCCTACGTCCACGGCGTCATGGCCATCAACACGGACTTGAAGCTAGCTTGGTTCTCGAATTACGGTTATGATATGGCGGCGCCGGGTGAGAGCATATTGAGCACCCTGCCAGGCAACCAGTACGCGGCTTGGAGCGGGACGTCCATGGCGGCACCGATCGTTTCCGGGGCAGCGGCACTGATGCGCTCTTACTTCTGGCAGCGCGAGGTTTATTCCTCCCGCTTTCTGATGGGCAGTTTGAGCCAGAACGGCCTGCCGCTGGATATATTCAAGGCGCTCACGGAGCCCCCGCAGCCGGGAGTCTCCATGCTGCAGAACTGGCTATTCGACACACCCTCGATCAGCCCGAACAATAACTCCAATGGCATCGTGAACTCCGGGGAGACGATCCATATAGCCATCGAAGCCATCAATCGCGCCGGCTCAGCCAGCAATGTGGTCGCCACCCTCAAAGCACAGGCGGAGGGAGCCATGTTCCCTGACCCGTATGTCACCCTTGTGGTTTCCAATGTGAACTACGGCGAGATGGGCCCCTGGAATATCTCCGACAATGGTTTTATGTACGATGCGCAGGGGGTGATCACCGGCGTGAGCCGGCCCTTCGTTTTCAGCGTGGCGTCCGATTGCCCCAATGATCATGTCATTCCTTTCGAGCTAACTTTTACCTTTTACGACGGATGGAACCCGGGTAATCCCGACCCGATCACCCGCGTCGAGCGGTTCAACTATGCGGTCGTGCGCGGGCGTGATCTGCCCACCGTGATCAGTTCCGACATGGAACTGACCGCGCAGGACTACTGGATTGTCAAAGGTCCGGTGTTGATTGAGCCCGGGGTGACTGTGCGAGTGAGACCCGGAACGCAGATGCAATGGGGCGGGCTGAGCAGTGATCCCTATAACCCCGGGCCCCAGAACGGCAGCATCCTAGTGCGTGGCACGCTACTGGTGGAAGGCACCGTGACCAACCCGGTAAGCTTTTTCCCTTCCATCATCGTATCGGGGCAGAAAACAGCAATCACAGTCGAGAATGGTGTGGTCGATCTCACCTACACGAAAGTGCGAAATCCCTACCTGAGCGGCCTCCGCACGATCGATCATTCTTACTTTGACTGGGATTTGGGCACCTCGATGATTGCTGCCCAGGAGATCAACGACAGCGCATTTCACAAGTTCCGCGGCGGGGGCAGTCTCTCCGCGGAGTACTACAACCGCTGCCTCTTTGACGCAGGCTGGCTCGCTCCCAGCGGAACACCCCGGATTTTCAATTGCACCTTTCTACAGGACAACGAGAACAACCACCCGATATCGCTCACGCCGATGGTGACGATCAACACGGCCGACTTTGGTGGATACAACTCGGCTTACACGAGAGGGATTCACGAGGTGACCAACCACAACGGCTACAGCTATGCCGCGATGGCCTGCGGCAGCGCCTCGCTCGCCCAGCCGGAAGCTATTGCCAGCTTTTTCGGCGGGCATGTTACTTCGATCACAAGCGCCGATGAACAGGCATTTCTGACCAACTACGTCGGCAAATACACCAGCAAATACGGGATCAGGAACTGCTCATGGGACACGTGGGTTGTTGGGCTGACGGATGAAGACCACCGGGGCCAATACCTCTGGACCGATGGTTCGCCTGTGACTTACACCAACTGGGACACGGGCTATCCCGTGACCGCGTTTGCTCCGGACGTGGTGGGTATCGCCAGGTATAATACTAGCTGCGGCGGGCCGGCACGCTTCTTTGGCGCCTGGCGAAACGTGGACGTGGTGTCACAAACTTTCAGCGCCGGCTTTTACATTCTTAAGCTCCCGGGAGCATGGACGGAAGCGCAGTTGAACGCGCCAACTACCAACGGTACCCTTGTGGCCTGGGCCCGGTCCCAAATGCGCGGGAGCATGGTTCACAATGCCTTTCTCAGCAAGTACTGGGATCCCACCATAACCCGGTGGATGCGCATTAATGCCCGCGCGAGCCTTCCCAATTCGGTACTCCGCCATGTATGACAATTACTGGGGCACGGCCTCGACGGACCTGATCGACCACATGATCGTGGATTACTATGACAACTTCACGAGCTCGCATATTGATTACTCGCCGCCCGCCACCAACGGCTTCGCGACGACCTATCCCTTCGCTCAGAGCGTGGCGGTAAGCGGCTCCAACCTTGAATCAGTTCCGGCTTTGGAATCGGGCCGTGCCGATTTTACCGTAACCTTCAATCGCGACATGGATACGAACGTGGCGCCCTTTGTCTCGTTCGGTCCCAGCCCGCCGCACACGGACTTCCAAGTGACGCCCCGGGACGCGAACTTCGTGCAGACGACCAACGGCTGGCTTGACGCCCGCACCTGGGTGGGCTCCGCCTGGATCACCCCGGTGACCGGCAACGGCTATCACCTGATGCGCGTCTCTGGCGCGGTGGCGGCGGATGACCCCTGGCTGGTCACGGGCTATGATGTCGGACGCTTCCGCTTCCGGGTGACGACTACCGAGGTGGCCTCGATGGCCTTGCAGGCCGAGGGATTGGAAGGGGCGGTCCACCTGATGTGGCAGCAGAACGATTACAACCTTCTGGCCGGCTACAACCTCTATCGCTCTACCACCGCGACGGGCACCTATACCCAGTTAAACAATACCGTCATTCCGGTTGGTTACGAAAGCTACATGGATACCAACGTGACTCCGGCGGTGCCGATGTTCTACAAGTTCACCGTCCTGAGCACCGATTTCCAGGAATCGGATGCTTCGGGTATCGCTTCCGCCGCGGCGCTCGACACGATTCCGCCTACCCTCTCGCACGCTGCCGTGTCCAGCGCCCTGCCATCACAGGGGCTTCACCTGACGGCGGTTGCTACGGACAACCTCCGAGTCGTTGGCGTTACCGCCTATTACCGCCCGGCAGGAGGCTCCAATTATACGGCAATGCCTATGGTGAACGTCTCCACTACTAACTGGTCGGTGACGATTCCCGGCTCCGCTGTCCAGTCACCCGGACTGGATTACTATCTTACGGCCAATGATGGCATCAGCGAGGTGTTCAGCGGCACACCGATACTGCCTCACGTCGTGTTGGTCAGCAACGTCCCTTCGCTAGGCTCCGTTACACCGAACCACGGCCCCAGCGAAGGCGGCACCGCGGTCACGCTGAGCGGAACCTTGTTTGAACCGGACGCGAGTGTCCTGTTTGGCGGAGTGCCGGCGACCAGCGTCACGCTCATGACGGCGAACCAGTTGAACTGTGTGACACCGCCGCATTTCCCCGCTTTGGTGGACGTGACAGTGGTAAACACGAACGGCACGCAAAGCACTCTTTTGAACGCCTTCCGGTTTGAACAAACCGGAGTGGTTGTCGCCCTGCCCGTTACCAATGGCAATTACGGCGCGCAAGTTGAACTGGGCTTGGCAGCGGCGAATGTCGTGGGCTTGCGCGCGGTGGATGCGACGATCACCTTTGATTCTGCAGTGCTATCAGCCGTGAGCGCACGGGTTGGGACACTGACCGCGGGTTGGGCCTTATCCACCAACCTCAACACGCCGGGCCGCGTGGTCTTGTCCATGGCAAACGCCAGCAGCGTTACGGGCAGCGGTTCGCTGGTGCTGTTGCGCTTCAACATCGTCAAGGCGCCACCTGCCTCAACAGCGCTGGTCATCCAAAGCCTGTCTCTGAATGACGGGGCGATGACGGCTACTCGCAGTGACGGCTCATTTACGGTGAACGGCTTCTTTACGCTTGCCGGAACCGTTCACTATTTCGGCGGCAGCCAGGTGGTGCCGGACGCGTCCCTGGACCTGGTTGGTAGTGGAGCATTTCAGACCATCTCCGCGACGAATGGTGGGTTCTCAATTACGAACATCCCGACCGGCAGCTATGTACTTACGCCCGCGAAGACGAACCACGTCGTTGAAATCACGGCTTACGATGCGTCGCTCGTTCTGCAAGCCGCCGCAGGTCTCCTGACTCTCTCATCGAGCCAGTTTCTCGCTGCCGATGTAAATCGGAATGGAACGGTTTCCTCCATGGACGCCTCCTACATCCTGGAGAAAGCCGTCGGCTTGATCGAAGGCCCGTTCCCCGGCACCGGAAGGCTGTGGGACTTCACGCCAACGCAACGTAGCTACAGCCTACTGAACAGCGACCAGACCGGACAAGATTTCACCGCTATCCTCATCGGGGACGTATCAGGCAATTGGACGGCGCCAGCGGACCCGGTCGAAGGCCTGATCTCGCCGGCAGGCAAGGAGTCCGGTGATGAGGTTTCGAAGACGGACAGCGAATCGCCGTACTCAGTGGTGATAGGGACGGACAACGGACCACTCCCGGGTGCTGTCGGCGAGAGGAGAGCCCGGGTGCTGCTGGGGGCAACCGAGGCCTCCGTGTATGGTATCGACTTGGTATTGAGCTACACCCCAACGAATCGCACCGTCGCCGAAGTGCGTCGGGGTGGACTTGCGGAAGGCATGACCCTGGCCTCCAACACGAATGCGGCGGGTGTGGTGCGCGCATCGCTGGCCGGCGCTGCTCCCTTGTCGGGTAGCGGATCGTTGCTCGTCGTGTCATTTGCCGGCAGCGACCCGGTGACGTGGCAGATTGACCAGGTCAGTATCAACGAAGGCCAGGTGTCGGTCGTCCGGGATGCCGCGCTGGCTACCTTCGACGCAGATGGTGACGGCCTGATTGACGTGGATGAGGTCGAACTGTTTAATACGGACCCGAATTGCCGCGACACCGACAGCGACGGAATGCCTGACGGGGCGGAGGTGCGAGCGAGTACGGATCCGTTAAGCAAAGACGACGTGTTCGCGGTTGTGAGCGCAGAGGCCGCGGGTGGGCTCACCCACGTAGTGTGGACAGTGAAGTCAAACAAGACATACCTGGTCATGAAGAGCCTCGATCTGCGGTCGTGGACGAACGCGCCAAACGGCGCGGGCACCGACCAGCAAAGCCTGCGAACCGCGGTCACGAACGGCCTGCTGAACTACGTTGATCCGACGACTGCCACAAGTGGCGCTGGCACAGCGTTCTATCGCGTGCGGTTGGTCGAGTAAGTTTGGCTCTCGCGTCGTCGTCAAACCGCCACACCCGCCCGGCGGGCCGTCTCGCACAGCATTAGAGCGCCTGGTTGGGCAGGGGAGCGAATCGTATTACCAGCACGCCGGCAGGGCCGCTAGTATTCGAGCCGCAGGCCGGCCTCGACTGCGCCTCGAAGCGCACGGGTCTGGCGACGCACCGTATCAAACCAGGAGACCGGTGCTGCTGATCGGTCAACCTACCATTCGACTGCAGGGCAAACGGGCCGACGGTGCGCGTTGAGCCTCAGCTCGCATCGCCTTGCGCACTCCGTTGGGAACCTCGGAAGAAGCGTCTTTTGAGCACACGTCCAGTCCATAAAGCAACTGCAAGGGAGCCAACTACTGCAAGCGCGGAGCTGACAGGTTCCGGGACCACGGCGACGCTTCCTGAGTTCCATGAAACGTCGGGAATCTCTTCCACAAGAATATCATAGAGGTTCTGCGCGGTGGGTTCGCTTACAAAAGTTAGAGGGGAAGTGCTCCCTGAAGTGCCAATGGCGTTGAGTCGGACGGTAAAGATCGCACCGCTCGCCGATCGCCCCTCCGGAAGTTCGTCGGGATCATTCCAAGCGAGAGTCAATACGCCTGGGTCTGTGTGGTAGGGGTTTCCTGTAGGAGTACCAAACATACTAAGGGTTAAGCCGGGCAACACTGACACTCCACCCACGGTACTCACCGTTACTGACTGGTATGATAACACCGTAGGCTCATATACCAGCGTAAACTGCATGCTGCTGACCCCGGCAAAATTCGCCACGGAAACGGGCACATCCACATAAGATCCCGGTGTAGCCGAGATCGCGCTGCCATCGGCATTGCCGGCGGTTATCATGATTCCTGCGTGCCCCGCTGGAACGAAGGCGAGCAAAGCCGCGATCATTCGGCTCAGAATTGAAGTCACGGCCCGCGATCTGCCCGTCAAGATCCATCCTGTCTGCCGGAGTTCCGCGGCGAGGGGATGATGTGTTTGGCCCGGCGAGGAAGTCGAAATATGTTTGGTCTTCATTTGGCGCTTCGTGGTTTCATAGTTTTTGGATTCGGTCCCTATCGAAATGAATCAGCTGGGCCGTGCCGGTTCTTAGATCAAATGGACGCAACTGCATTGTCATGGTCACAGCGCGCCCGGCTTTGGGACGGCGGGTGCTGGATACACCGCGCGATAGAATCGTGAGTTGACGCCCGGCGGAGCGTTCTCCACCAGTTCGAAACTCCCTTGCGCATCGGCTGCGCGGCTTCCCAGCGACACCCAATTGGCAGGCCCCGGGGTTTCGCAACACTCAATCCCATACGTCCTACCCGGTGCTCCGGCGAACGCGATGCATATGAGCCCTCCCACCTCCGTCCGGATCAGCACACAACGGGGCTGAGCCACCGCCAGCGTCACCCGCCCGTTCTGCCAATCTCCCGGCGTCACCTCAGAATTCACGGTTACCTCGCAGGGCGTCGGGACATTCTCGAATGCCAGCGGTGACCAGGCCCCGTTCGTATCCCAGGCTTTGAATTGAACCGAGAAAAGACTTACCCCGTCATTCGTCGTGACGCCCGTTCCCCCGGGATCGTCCCAGGAGCAGGCCAATCTGCCCTCCAACTGGGCGTTGAAATTGCCTGCGCCCAGTCCGGGCAGACCAAAACTCGTCAAGGATAGGAATTGCAGTACCGTCGGATCCCAGGCCAAGGTGAACTGCACGCTGGTCACGTCCGCAAAGCCGCCGACGCGGATCGGCACAGTGAGAATATCTCCTGGCGCAACCACCTGCTCGCCCGCGTAAAAGATCGGCCTGCCCGACTCCGGTGAAGGGCCCTTCCGCCCCACTTCGCCAGGCACCGTTGGGGGCGCACTCACCAAGCCCGTGCCGCCGGCCGTCCAGTCCGCATTCACATCCCCTGACTTGATGGCCAGGTAATCCTGGTCAGACTCATCGGCCCCCAAGGCCATATATTGTCGATTGGTCGCAAAGGGTGCACTCCAGGGATTGGCAGGATCGCCAAATGTGAAGTCCGAAGACACGAATCTCCACAGCCCAGCCGGAAAACTCGTATTCACGGCCAGGATGACCCGCCGGATTAAAGTAATGTCCGCCGTGGTCACAGACTTGTCGCCATTAACATCTGCCGCGATGATCTTGTAAGGCGAATTGAGCCGCGCCACCGCCAGGATGTGCCGGCGCACTAACGTGATGTCCGCAGTCGTTATGCCCCTATTGGGCGTGATGTCGTTGCTCTTTGAGGGCGTGACCGTGTAATTGCTTCCCGCGTTGGCCCTGAAAGCATAAGCCCCATCACTTCCTGCGATGACGCACTGCGAGCCGTCCCTGCCCAGGGTCAGAACGGCTCCAGAGACTACTTGCCCAAGGGCGTAGTACCTGGTTGTGCCCGTAATCGTCTTCATGTCAGCGACCACTACTGAGAAACTCTTAGTCGTGCTTAAGCTCGGCACGCCATTGTCACTGACGTTCACCGTAACCAGGTTCGTGCTGGGCCCCTGCAAATTGTCGGGCGTCCACGTCAGCACACCTGTGACCGGATCAACATTCATACCAGCGGGCCCGGAGACCAGGCCGAAAGTTAGGCTATTGGTGGGAAGGTCAGCGTCCGTCGCGGTGTTGGTGACCGTCAATGCTGCGAGTTCGTTAATGGTTTGGTCCGGCGGCACCATCAACGTGGGTGGTGTGTTCATTGTGGTTGCCGCAGGCAGCGCCCCCTCATTCACCCTCGCCTCCTCCAAGCTCAAGGTCACCCCAGCGGAAGTCCCGAAAGTGACGGCCACCACCGGTCCCTCACCGGTCGTGGGATAGCCGCCGGCCAGACTGGCACGAATCACTCCCGGTTGGGCGACGTTCGCCGCCAACATCATGCCGCTCGCCAGTGACCCCGCCTGAACCTGCACAACCGTTGCGGTTGGCGGGTCGTAAGTCAGCCGCAAATCAAGGCTGAGAACGTCATCCGGTGCATGCATCATGACTTGCTGCACGGTCTGCCCCGGTGGGGGAGAATCGGGAGGAACGAGGACACTGAAACGCACAGGCTCACAATACGCCAGCCTGACGTGAGCGACCAGAAATGCAATCCACAGGCCCCTCAACCCCACGACAACCGGGCTAGAGGCTTTCAACGACCGAAATGTCACCCATCGAATCACGTTGTTCACTATTCCACTCGTCACACCCGATAGTGCTTCTCCGCCGCATCCCCCGTCGTACGATTCGCCTAACCCCGGTCTTAGGAGATCGCGGTTACCTTCCCACTCACTGGTTGCCGGGTCGCACGATCCGGATTACGGCGACGACTGCTGACAGGAGATGGCCTTTTGACGCTGCGCGACCCCGGGAGAATTGCTCATGCGCTGTGTTCACTTGCACTGATTCTATAGGTTTGCGAGTCCGAGACAAGCTTTTCTTTTGCTTTTGCGCAAAGCTTTTGGAAGAATCACAGCATCTAATTTGCCAGAAATGGAGCTTGCCTCTCGTGGGAAGATGTGCAGAATATGATCTCGATAGAGTTGTGCGTTTCCGATAATTGGGCGGTCAGAGTTCATTGGGCCGAATCAGACTTGTGGGCGCAGAGCCAAATGCTATGGGTTGCGTGCGAATCGAGGTAGAGATGCGACGGGATGTTCTCAGCTTGCCTCACAGAGACGGGGTCAACCCGTAGATTGGAATTGCAGTTGTGCGTATGGTTCGTTGGGCCTCACTGCCTTTCCGGACGCCAGGCGAAGCAGAACCGCCTGCGCGCCTTTGGGCGTGCCGATTTGCACTCGCGCGGCAATCCACGTAATTGCCAAGGTGGTTCCATTCCTCAGCCGGGCGGCAATCGCCAGGTTGCCCAGATCGCTGCGAAGCCGCGCGGCCAAATCCGATTCCTGCCAGTTCAAAACATGTCACGGTCAGGCCAGCGGGTGATCCTGCTGACCATGATGAAACGACAAGTGAATAATGCGCCGAAGCGCGGGGGGTTGCAGCAAAGAGTTTAACCACGGAGGGACACAGGAGAGCTGAATGCAGAAGGCAGAATGCAGAAGGGCTGCTGAAGTAATGCAACGCCGGGAGCAGAGAATCCGCTCCCGGCGTGGACAGGAATAGCTTTAGTGGGGTAGCCGGTGGGCTCCCTATTTCTTGCGGCGGCGCAGAGCGAATAAACCTGCCGCCAGAGCGCCAAGCAAGCAGGTCGAGGGTTCAGGGACCACGGAGACGGAGAGATTGTCAACCAGCCCAAAGCTCAAGGTCGGATTGTCCGAGATCGAGCCGAACGGATCCCAGTACCCGATGGTGATGTTGTCACCATTGAACGTTGCCCCGGTGACGGTGGCAATAGAATAGCCGTCAATGGACCAAGTCACATCGTTGCCGTTCTTGTCAATATCAACGGTATGCCACCCAAAGCCGACCGCGCCGTCTATGATGGTGCCCGTTTGTTGGGGGTAGTTGGCCTGCTGAAGCGCCGGGGCCGACTGACCAGGGAACTTGCTCGTATAGTAGGCATCTGTAGCCGCGCTGGAACCGGCAGTATAGTCGCCAGTGGCTGTGCCTTGTAACACGGTTCCCAAGTACGCCCGGTAGTCAACGCCGGAACCGCCTTCGCCATCCACAGCAAACCAGGTTCCGTCTGCCGTGCCCGAACTCTTGTGAACGGTGTTGCCCGCCGTGCCGACACCAGCGGTCAGGAACTCAGTGGACCCGGCACCCCCGCCCGGAAACGGGCCGTTGGCGTTCATCCACATGTCAAAGGTGATGCGGAAATTGCCTGTAAAACTCTTCCCGGTCGGCGACAGGCTGATAGCGGCGGCGGCGGCAGTGGCATCGCCATTGTTGGCTTCGAGCCGCAGCCCCAGGGTGGTACCGCCTGCTGAGTGCGGCGCGGAAGGAATGCCTAATACCGAATAGTCGTACGCGAAGGTCGCCAGGGCATCCGGGTCTTGGGTAATAGTGTAATTGGCGGAACTGTTGATCTCGAAATTGTCCGAGAATTGAGCATTTGCGGGCAGAAGCGCCATTACAGCAATCGAAGTGAAGGCAAACGTGATCGAGGTTTTCATAATTTGTATTCCACACCAATCTGAGACTGGCTTGTTCCATAGCCAAGGAGACGGGATTTGGCAAGCATAAATTTCAAGAATATTTCACCTTGGCCGCGACGGCCTGCAATCTGGAGCCCCTTAAGCCAGAAACGCCAAAAACAGCGCTATGTCTGGTGCTCGCAAAACAACGGCTGAAACTACAGGTAGTATGCCCCGGCCTGGCTCATTTTCGATTGCCGGTACGGCCCCCGAAATCCCCTTCCCGGCCGACATGCGAGAACCCCGGCGGGCCGTGCGGGGGGGGCGCTCTGGGCGGCCTGCCTTCGCCGAGGCTGCGGCAGGCAGGTGGATCGTGCCAGACACGCAGATGACACTTCATTCCACCCGCCCCACGCGAAGAATGGATTAGGCGGGCGCGATTGGCCTCAGGGCTGCCAACCCGAAGGAGCCAGGCTACTCGCCGAGGCGAACCGTGTGCGGCGCAGACATGACATTCTCGCGAACAGACCCCTGCTCATAACGACGTCCGCCGCTTTGAATTGACTCGCGGTTTCTGTGGTCCATCGGTTCTGACTTCGCTCCTCCGGCTCCGGCTTGGTGATCGAGGTGGACGGAGGCGTTGCGGGGAGCACCAGCAGCCGGGGCGAGCAGGGCCCTTATCTCGAAAACAGGTGCAAGTGGTTGATAGTCGGCGGCTTTAGTTTTCATAGGACATGCTCATTAGCCACCCGGCCATTTCTGGGGCTACGGCCACACCACCCGGTAGAGGCGTTGCGGGTAATTGGTCGCGGCAGGATCAGTGAACTGATACTGTCCCGGCGAGAGCTGGGTCGCAGTCCCGAGGAGGGTCCACTGGCCCAGGCCCAGTGCGGCATTGGTGGACGCATACACACTAAAGGTCAGGTCCGGGTTGTCGGTGAAATTGAATTGGGCCGAGCCGTTGGCCAGCAACGCGGGGGCCGTCAGCACGGGCGGAATAGCGACCAAGGCAGCGTGGACATCCGGATCGGAGGTCGAAGCCATGTTGCCACTGAAAACGTTGGCGTTCAGGAAGGAAGCCGGGCTCGCGGAAAACACTGCTCCGCCCACACCCTGGCCCGACTGGCCGTTGCCGTTGCCGAACGAGCCGGTTCCGCCCGGCCCGTTGGTCGCGAGATTGGAACTGAACGTGCAGTCCACCACCGTGAGGGAGCCGGTCTTGGCAAAAACCGCGCCACCCAGCCCGGCGCCGCCACCTCCGCCACCGGAGACGGCGAACACCGCTGACCCGCCGTTGCCGCCATAAGAACCGCCCTGCCCTCCGACACCGCCCACACCGCCGGAGCCGCGTCCGCCGGCGCCGCCCCCGCCGCCGCCGCCGCCAAAGCCGCCCAACCCGCCGGCATAAGCCACATTCGTCGAGCCGCCACCGCCACCGCCACCTCCTCCGTAGCCGCCCAGGCCCCCGGGACTATTCGTGGCCCCGCCCAGGCCGGGGTTGGGTCCGCCCCCGTAGCCGCCCGGGTCATCGGTAAAGGTGTTCCCGTCGCCATTCCCACCCTGCCCGCCGCGCGCGCTGTTGGCGGTGAACACGCAGTTCGACAGGCTCAGAAGCAGGCCGTCGGAGAATATGGCACCGCCCATGCCGGCCCCGCCGCCGCCCGGACCGCCGTTGGAGAAGCTGCCGGGGGTCTGGCCTGTGCCGCCCAGGGCAGTGTTATTTGTGAACAGGCAGTTGAGCGCCGTGAGCGAGCCCAAATTCAGGATTGCCCCGCCGCTGTCGTTGGAAACGCTGCCGGAGGTCAGGACCAGCGAGTTCAGCGTGACGTCGGCCGCTGGCATGATTTCAAACAGGCGTGAGTTGGTGCTGACTGAGATGACAATATCGCCTGCGAGGGCCGAAGCATCAATGCTCAGCGCATTAGTGACCATGATCTGGCCGCTGGTCAGGGCGATGGCCTGGCCGGCGATCACGCCGTCAAAGACTATCGTCGGAGGACGGGGCGCGGTCTCGGCGTTAGCCACCGCCTGGCGCAAGGAGCCGAGGCCGTCGTCCGGCGGCCGAGAAGACCGAGAAAGGCGAAAGCACGTCCGGCCCGAAGCTGGAAGCCACGTTGCCGCTGAAAGAGTTGTCCCGCAGAGTGAGATCGAGGGTCGCGGAAAACAGCGCCCCGCCCGCACCCTGACCGCGCGCACCGTTGCCGTTGCCGAACGAGCCCACGCCGCCCAGCCCATTGGTCGCCACATTGCCGCTGAACGTGCAGTTCGCTACCGTGACGGCGCCGGCCTCGGCAAAAACGGCCCCTCCCAGCCCGGCCCCGCCGCCGCCACCACCAGAGTGCGAGGAACTCGCGGCCCCACCGTGGCCGCCATAAGAACCGGCCAGACCGCCGGCGCCACCGGAACCGCCGCCGCCCCGTGCGCCGCCGCCGCCCCCGCCGCCGCCGAAACCCCCGGCGCCACCGGCGTAACCAATGAGCGACGAACCTGCGCCGCCACCACCCCCGCCTGCGTAACCCCCGGCGCCACCGGCATGCCCCACCGCGCCACCCGCGCCGCCGTTGGGACCGCCGCCCGTTGCCGCCCGGATCAGAGGAACCGCTGTTCCCATCGCCATTGCCCGCCCCGCCCGCCGAGGGCGCTGTTGTCACTGAAAACGCAATTGGTCAACGTCAGAAAGGCACCGTCCGAGAAAATGGCGCCGCCCAGCCCGGCCCCGCCCCCGCCGGGACCGCCGTTCGAGCCCGCGCCCCTGTTTTGGCCCGCCCCTCCCTGGCTGACGTTGTTGGTGAACAGGCAATTCATCGCCGTGAGTTGACCGGAATTCAGGATCGCTCCGCCCATGTCGCTGGAAACACTGCCGGAGGCCAGGGTCAATGAGTTCAGAGTTACCACTGCGGCCGTCGAGGCGATTTGAAACACGCGCGAGTTGGTGTTGCCTGAAATGATGACGCCGCCCGCCAGGGCCGAAGCATCAATGGCCAGCTCATGGGTGAGCGTGATCTGTCCGCTGGTCAGAGTAATGGTCTGACCGGAGAGCAGGCCGTCAAAGACAACCGCCGAAGCACGCGGCGCGGCCTCGGCGTCGGCCACCGCCTGGCGCAAGGAGCCCAGGCCGCTATCGGCCGTCGTGAAGACCGTGAAAGGCGAGAGCACGTCCGGCGCGAAGCTCGATGCCATGTTGTTACTAAAAGCGTTGTCCTGCAGAATCAGATCGGAACTGGCAGAGAAGACTGCTCCGCCGACACCCTGACCCGACTGACCGTTACCGTTGCCGGACGAACCGAACCCGCCGAGCCCATTGGTAGCCAAGTTGGCGGTGAACGTGCAGTTGACCATCGTAGCCGAGCCTGCCTTCACAAACACTGCACCCCCCAGCCCAGCGCCGCCGCCACCTCCCCCGGAGGAGGAAAACGCCGCGGGCCCGCCGTTGCCGCCGTAAGAGCCACCTTGGCCTCCGGCACCGCCGTCGCCGCCCTCGCCCCGGGCGCCGCCGCCGCCACCGCCGCCGCCAAAACCTCCGGCACCACCGGCGTAACCAGTGAGCGACGAACCTGCGCCGCCACCGCCACCGCCACCGTAACCGCCGCCGCCACCGGCGATGCCCCACCGCGCCACCCAGACCCGCATTGGGACCACCACCGTTGCCGCCCGGATCAAGGGAACTGCCGTTGTGCCTCGCCCCGCCCACCCTGCCCGCCAAAGGCGCGATTGTCACTGAAAACGCAATTGGTCAACGTCAGAAGGGCGCCGTCCGAGAAAATGGCGCCACCCATGCCGGCCCCGCCGCCGCCTGGACCACCGTTGGAGCCGGTGCCGGCAGTCTGGCCCGCGCCGCCCCGCGATGATGTTGTTCGTGAACAGGCAATTGATCGCCGTGAGCTCGCCCGAATTCAGAACGGCTCCCCCGCTGTCGTTGGAAACACTGCCCGAGGCCAGCACCAGCGAGTTCAGCGTCACTGCGGCCTGCCGGCGCGATCTCAAACAGGCGCGAGTTGGCGTTGCCCGAGATGACAATGCCCTCCGCCAAGGCCGAAGCATCAATGGTCAGGCCGTTGCTGACAGCCAGTTGCCCGCTGGTCAGCGTGATCGTCTGCCCCGCCAGCGAGTCCTCGAAAGTAATCGTCGGGGCAAAGTTCGCGGCATTGGCGCTGACGACGGCTTGCCGCAGGGAGCCAAGACCGCTGTCCGCGAGGGACCAAATGCGGAAAGAGTGGACATCCGGCGCGAAGCTCGAAGCCACGTTGCCGATAAAGACGTTGTTCACCAGGAGCAGTTCCGGGCTTTCGGAAAACACCGCCCCGCCCACACCCTGGCCCCGCGCACCATTACCGTAGCCGAACGAGCCAAACCCGCCCAGCCCATTGGTCGCGACATTGCCGGTGAACGTGCAGTTCGCTATTGTGACGGTGCCAGCCCTCGCAAAAACCGCCCCTCCCAGCCCGGCCCCGCCGCCACCGCCGCCGGAGTGCGAGGAACTCGCGGACCCACCGTGGCCGCCATAAGAACCGCCCTGGCCTCCGACACCGCCAGAGCCGCCGCCGCCCAGGGCACCGCCACCGCCCCCGCCGCCGCCGAACCCCCCGGCACCCCCGGCGTAACCAGTTAACGACGAACCTGCGCCGCCGCCGCCACCGCCGCCATAACCGCCGGCGCCGCCGGCATTGCCTACCGCGCCGCCCAAGCCGGCATTGGGACCGCCGCCGTTGCCGCCCGGATCAGAGTCAAAGCCGTTCCCATCGCCATTGCCGCCCCGCCCGCCGAAAGCGCTGTTGGCGCTGAAAACGCAATTGGTCAGGCTCAGAATGGCGCCGTCCGAGAAAATGGCGCCGCCCATGCCGGCCCCGCCGCCACCCGGACCGCCGTTGGAGCCCGCGCCCGTGTTCTGGCCCGCGCCACCGCGAGTGGTGTTGTTCGCGAACAGGCAGTTGACCGCCGTGAGACGGCCCGAATTCAGAATGGCTCCCCCGCTGTCGTTCGAAATGCTGCCCGAGGTCAGGACCAGCGAGTCCAGCCGGACGCTGGCTGCGGGCGCGATTCGAAACAGGCGCGAGCTGGCGTTGCCCGAGATGACGATGCGGCCCGAGAGGGCCGAAGCGTCAATCGTCAGGTCGTTGGTGATGGCGATCTGCCCGCTGGTCAGCGTTATGGTCTGGGCAGCCAGCGCCGCATCAAACGTGATGACCCCGCCGCCGGCGTTGGTGTTGGCCACCGCCACCGCCTCACGCAACGTGCCGGGGCCGCTGTCGGCCAGGCTGGTGACAACCGCGGCGCCGGCACTGAGTGTGCCGCCCAGAATGCAGGCCGCCGCGAGCAGAACAGGAACAGAAGAGTACGTTTTCATCTCAATGGTTGGTTTGAAGATCCAGGAGAGGATTGGAGACATCTCACTACGGTATGACCACCCGCAGCGCTGTCTATGGGGTGTTATACCCATACCCGCCCCTAATCGGCATTCTCCGTTGGGGATCGGGAGGGGCAATCGCAAGCAGTCTCCCGTTTTTTGGAGAGCCCCCACGGTCGCGAACCGTGCAATGGGACCATGAACCGGGGCGGGGACGGCTCGTCCCCGACTGCCCCAGGCTGCGGGAAACACGGGGACGAGCCGTCCCCGCCCCGGTTCACGGAAAGGGTTCGGGGCATTCTCTTCCCAGACGCCCCTGCCCGGCACGCGCCCCTCTATCCCACTGTGACCAGGTAGTGACCAGGTAGTGACCAGGTAGTCACCAGGTAGTGACCAGGTAGTAGCTCTACTACCTGGTGACTACCTGGTGACTACCTGGTCACTACCTGGTCACTACCTGGTCACAGTGCAGGACAGACCCCAGAGGGGTTGAGCATCGGACATCCGGGGGTTACCAGAACAAACTATCTCCACAACTTTCCCTCTGGATTGCACAAGTCTCGGATTGCTAGGCACTTGGGCAGCGTTGCTTCCATCCCGTTGCCTGCTGTCGGCCTTCCTTCAGACCTCACTAAAGGGCCCCTTTCTTCCGGTACTGACTATCGCAGGTTCATTTCCCGGTTCCGGGCCATCGCGGCCAGGTGGGAGCAGCAGGTTCCCTCTTCAAAAGGCGGGAGTTCTCCTTGCGAATGTTTTTGGCGCGAAACTGGCCTTTCACTGAGGTCTGACAACATGCTCGCCTGCCTCGACTTCCAGGAGAAGCCAAATCCCCCCGACGTGCTGCCCCGGGAGACAAAGCTTACGATCTGAGCGACCAGAGCGGTTCGGCGGGAGAATGACTGGTGCGGTCTTCGCCCGGATTTTCACCAGCCTTCAGCGGGTGGGAATGATTTGAGCGGAGCGCAGGGTCACCGGCCCGAGCAAACCTGATTCCAGCAACGGCGAATCCTTCGTGTAGTGGTGCCAGGTCGTGAAGGTCAGCCGTCCGGTGGGGCTGGGTTTGCCTTCGAGCAGCCATTGCGGCCAGGCTTTGAGCTGCTTGCCGTTCCACTCGCAATCCGGCGGCAACTGCTCGTCGCCGATCAGCCGGTTCGGCCAGAGGTTGGTGACTTTGACGACCAGTTTGTTCGCGCCCGGGTGCGCGGCGGCAGTGACGTTCACGCGGAACGGCGGTTTCCAGAGCACGCCGAAGTCCTGTGCCGTTCAGCGATACCTCGGCAAAGTCCTTCACCAGGCCCAGGTCGAGCCAGAGTTCGCGTCCGGCGGCCAAACGATCGGCGGGAACCTCGATTTCCTTCTCGTAAGTGGCCGTGCCGGAAAAATAGCGCACGCCGGCGTTGGTGTGGTCGGTCCAGGAAATCAGTTTATCCAGCTTGACCGCCGGCGGCGCACCCCAGTTGGGCGGGAAGCTTAAAGTCCAGGCGCCGGCGATTTTCTGCGGGGCGGGCAGGTCGCTCGCGGCGGCGCGCAGAACTTTTCCGTCCGCGGTGCGCAATTCGACGCGGCCATTGCCCCAAATTTTCACGATCGGCGACACCACCGGCGGCGACGCTCGTTTCCCATTGCGGCGCCGGGCCGATGGACAGCGTTTGCCGGCAGCGTGAGCGTTTCGTTTTCAGGCACGACCGCATGGCCGGGCTTGCCGTCGAGCGTGTAGTCCACGCGCAGTTCCTTCTTATGATTTCGCCGTCGGATCGCGGCCCAAAGCGTCGTTGCTGGCCTCCACAACCAGTTGGCCGTCGGCGACCAGCTCAGCCAGTTTCGCGGTCACATCCATTTCGCCCGCGCCGTCAATGGCGGCATAGACGGCGTGCTGAATCTCCAGCTTGGGCGCCGAGAACGATTCGGCGGGGAAGTCACCGCTGGCGGCAACGACATGATCCGTGCCGCCGACCGGTGTTCGGAAGACGACAAACACCGAGCCGGCGGGTTCAAAGTCCAGCCGGACGGTTGTGCGCCCGTCCTCGCGCGCTCCAGACCGGCGCGGGTTCAATCACGCCGGTGTCGGGATGCCACAACTCCGGAAGCTTGCCGCTCACGCGAAACGTGCATTCGGCGGAGTCAAATTGCCGCCGTTGATTGGAGACGAAATAAATGTCCGCCGCCCCGGCGACGCGATGCGCGTAGGCCAAATGCGTGGCAGCGGAGGCGCCTTGAAATTCAAAATCCGGCTTCAGGTGTTGTTCGGCGAAAACGTCAGCCAGGGCTTTGCCCCAAACAATGCGGCCTTTGCCATAGCTATGTTCCAGGACGGTCGTGCCGTCGCATTTGCCCCAGAGTTTATCGGCCAGTTTCTTTACCTGCGCGTCGCAGCGCGGGTAATCGGCGAGGCTGGGTGAATGTTGCGGACGCGGACCGATCACCGTCGCGCCGGCGCGCACCAGCTTGCGAATGCACTCCAGCATTTGCGGGGTCATGTTGATGTCGTCGGGCGGCAGGATCAGCACGGCATAGCTGGCGCCGCTGCGCAGAGTGAGGCGGCCCGCTTTCACCGTCGCGCCGTGCAGCAGCACCTCGGCATCCACGGCATCGTAATCGTAGCCGGGCGGCAGCGGGGGATTGCCGGCGCGCATTTCCACCGGCGCGCTCTGGCCGTCGAAATACGCCGCGTCCGCCACGGCGCGGCCCTGTTGCAACAGAAACTGGCAGTGCGTGATGTAATCAATCCACGGCTTGCCCTGCTGCCACCACGTCTCCGTCCGCTCGAAATGAAAGCCCCATTGGCCCATCGTCATGCCCGGCCAGCGGTTGGTCCACGGCTGCATGGCGTAACGGTGGAAGATGTAGCGGTTCAAGCCCTGGCAATACATCAGGTCGCCCAGCGTCTTGAGCGAATAGGGATAATTCTGCCAGCGCCCGTGTTCGGGGCTGGCGGTGAACGATTCCGCGCCGACGATGGTTTTGCCGTAAATGTGCGCGATGGAAGCCGCGAGCTTGACCGAAGGATGGCCGTGGCTGCCGCTCCAGAATTCACCCATGACCACGTCCGCCGGCGCGCCGCATTGCAGCGACTCGAACGGCCCGGTGTAAGGCTCGACCGCGTTCCGCAAGCCATGCTCCCGGCAGAGTTCGGCGAAATGGCCGAAGTAATTCTCGGCGAACAGATCGGCGATGGTGCGGCGCACGTCCCAAAGGAAGCGCTCGGAGATCGCCGGATTGTCCACCACGCGTCCGGTGAACGTGGGCAGGAACTTCAGCAGATCATAACCGCGCCGCTTCCTGAACTCCGTGCGGAAATCTTTGGTCCAGTTCTGGCCGCCGACTTCGTAGCTGTCAATCAGCGAAGTGTCGAGCGTCTTGCCGGCCAGCGGACCGAGGTCGTCGAGAATCTTCTGCATGAAGCCGTTCCAATGCGCGTCGAGCGCGGCTTTGCTCATCTTGTCGCACTCCAGCCCCGTGCCTTCTTTGGGCGCGGGATGATTGTTCCGGCCGGTCGGCGTGTAGCCGAAGCGCAAAATGATCCATTTGCCGGCCGGGACTTTCCACTTCAGTTTGCCCTCGGCGGTCAACCTGGACGTGAGATCAAGCACTTCGCGGGATGGAATGGCTCCGCTGGTGGAATCACTGGCGTTGGCGGAGGAGAGCACGAAGTTGCCGTTGCGACCGTCCTTCGCGTCAATGTTGGCAATGGTGGCCTGCCTCTGCGGAGCGGGAAAAGCCAGCACGGCGATGTCGCGGTAGAAACCCAGCGTCGTGGGCGGTTGGGGCAGCGTGTCGTTGAAATGGGTTGGGCCGGTCACGTCGAGTTCGCTGGTCGTGACCCGCTGCATCGCGTTGGTCACGGTGTTCCACGGGCCGCCGCTGCTGGACCAGCCGGCGCAGTTCTCCACGCAGAGTTCGAGTCCGAGCCGGTTGGCCTCCTGCACGGCGAACTTGAAATCGTCGCGCCACTCGGGACTCATGAACGCGACCGGGCCGCGCGGAATGCCGCAGTCCACATTGACGATGGTCGCGCCGCCGAGGCCGATTTCCTTCATCGCTTCAAGGTCGGCGGCGATTCCCACTTTCGTGATGTTGCCATTCATCCAATGCCACCAGGTTTGCGGGCGGGCGGAAGCCGGCGGATTGAGGAAGCCGGATTCCAATGAATCGGGGGAAGCGGCAGGCGCCGGAAGCGCCAGCCCGAGCCAGGTCAGGCCAAGCAGGAGGCAGAGATGTTTCATAATGTTGCGGTTGAACTGAACTGCTGAAAGCGGCAGGGATGTGCTTTTTGTGCGCTGCGCCGGTAGGGCGCCGCACGGACGAGGGAGAATTGGGCTTCGGGTACGCGCCAAGCATGGCTTGCGATGCTGGCAGAGCAAGACCGGGATATCAATAGCCAATTGCCGCCAGGATTTCTTGCGGTTGCAGGGCAAACCGGTTGGGAAAGCGGTTTGGATTGATCATGCGGTCGTTGTGCGCCATTGGTTCGAGAATGCGGGCGCGTTCCTGTTGGTTGGAGAGAAGGTGAGAGTAGAGTGTTATGCTCTGTATGATACATACAATACATCGCGCAACAATCCCGGCAATTCATCACTTTGGACATCAGCCACCTGTTTTTTCAGGCACCCGAGCTTCTGACGGGTTAACCTTTTCACGGCTTGTTACATCTCTATCATATCCTCAGAACTTGTGAAAACCTCAATACTGCTGGGCAAGATCAGGACCGGAAGCACCGCCAGGCGGTGGTGCCTTTATTGTCTGGGCTGGCTATCCGTGTTTGCGTGGGCTCCGCTGGCCGGGGCGGAGGCGCGGGTGCCTGTGGAATCCGACCTGTGCGTATATGGCGGCACGAGCGCGGGCGTCATCGCGGCGGTGCAGGCAGGAAGAATGGGCAAGTCGGTTGTCCTCATCGAACCGGGCAGGCACCTCGGGGGCATGACCAGCGGCGGTCTTGGGTTTGTAGATGTCGGCAACCCGGCGAGCGTTGGCGGCTTGACCCGGGAATACTTCCATCGGGTCTGGCAGCACTACCAGCGTGACAGCGCCTGGGTTTGGGAAGCCAAGCGCTACATTCAAGGCCAGCACGGCAAACTCCCACCCGGCGACGAGACCACGTGGGTCGTCGAGCCTCATGTGGCGGAGCAACTGTTCAAGGACATGGCCGCCGAAGCCAAAGTGAGCGTCGTTTACGGGGAGCGCCTGGACCGACAACGCGGCGTGCATAAGTCCGGCGCGCGGATTACCGGGATCACCATGGAATCGGGGCGGACCTTTCGCGCTCGCATGTTCATAGATGCAACCTATGAAGGCGACTTAATGGCTGCGGCGGGGGTTTCATTCATCCTGGGCCGCGAGTCCAACCATCAGTATGGCGAAACCGTCAATGGCCTGCGCGGCGCACATCCGCTGGGTTTGCTCAACAAGCCGCTCGACCCTTTCGTCAGGCCGGGTGACCCGGCCAGCGGCCTGCTGCCGCGCGTGCATCCGACTCCGACCGCGCCGGTGGGCTCGGCCGACAACGGCGTCCAGGCCTATTGCTACCGGATGTGTCTGACCGATGTGCCTCAGAACCGTGTGAAGGTTGAGAAACCGGCTGGGTATGACGAGCGGGACTACGAGATCGTCTTCCGCGCTCTCGAGGCGGGCCAACCGAAGGACCGGTTCTTCAAACTGAGCCTGATGCCCAACCGCAAGACGGATTCGAATAATCACAGCTCCATCTCCACCGATTTTGTCGGCATGAGTTGGGACTACGCGACGGCGGATTACGCGAAGCGGGCACGCATTGAGCGGGCGCACGAAAACTGGCAGCGCGGGCTGATCTGGACCCTGCAAAATCACCCACGCGTCCCCGCGGACGTGCGCAAGTTCTTCAGCCCGTGGGGGCTGGCAAAGGATGAATTCACCGACAACAACAATTGGCCGCACCAGCTCTACATCCGCGAGGCGCGGCGCTTGATCGGCAGCTATGTCATGACCGAACAGGACTGCCTCGGGGAACGGAAAGCGGGCGATTCAGTCGGACTGGGTTCCTACACGATTGATTCGCATCTCATCCAGTACTGCGTAGGCAGCAACCAAGTCCTGGAGGCCGAAGGCGGCATGGGCACTCATTTACGGCGGCCTTACTCGATCAGCTACCGCGCGCTGGTGCCGAAAGCGGGCGAGTGTGAGAACCTGCTGGTCCCCGTGTGCCTGTCTGCTTCCCACGCAGCTTACGGGTCACTGCGCATGGAGCCGGTATTCATGATCCTGGGCCAATCCGCCGCAACGGCGGCCGTGCTGGCGATGAAAGCGGGGGTCGCCGTCCAGCAGCTTGATTACGCAACGCTGCGCGATCGCCTGCTGCGGGACCAGCAACGGTTGGAGTGGAAAACGCCGCCGTCGCCGCCCGGCCCTGCCGGCATTGAAGTTGATGATGCTCAGGCGTCAGTCTCGGGCCACTGGCAGCATTCCACCTCTCAAAGCCCATTTGTCGGCGACAGTTACCTGCATGATCGCAACGAAGCCAAAGGCCAGAACACGATCCGGTTCACGCCCGATCTTCCAAAGGAGGGCCAATACGACGTTTTCATGTATTGGATCAAGCACCCGAACCGCGCCACCAACGTTCCCATCGAAATAGTCCACGCCGGCGGGACTGCCAAACTCAGCATTAATGAACGTTCGCAGGGAGGCTGGGTCAAGGTCTTCAGCGGCCACTTCAAGGCGGGTCGGGCCGGCAATCTTCTCATACGAACCGATGGCACCGACGGGTACGTCGTGGCTGATGCCGTACGGTGGGTGCCGGTTTCCAGATAGAGGTCGAACCCCGTAGCCGGGACAGTCTCCCTCCGAACGTCGCGTGAGAATGCGGGCTAGCGAATTGCGACTCGATAGAAGGCACCATCCGTCAGCGGGGCCGTGTCTATCCATGTGGCGGAACCGTCAGGTCCGGTGGTCACTGTGCCGAGAGCGGTCCACGAACCTGGAAGACTGGGGCTGCGCTGAACCTCGTAAGCCGTGCCGGGAGTACCCAGAAAGCTCAACTGCCAGGAGCCGGCCTGGTACGAGGGCAGCACAAGCCGCGCCGCTTGGGGAGGATTGGCGTCCAGAATCGTCAGGGTTGCGCTGCGCAAGGGCCCTACGCTGTAGCCAGCACTGTCCTTCAAGGAAAGGACCACGGTCTCCGGTCCTTCGGCCAGGGCATCAACCAAAGGCACGATCAGGACGTTGGTAAATGCAGCCCCGGCGCTGAAGGTGATCGTGCCTGGAAGCGCGACGTAGTCCAACCCATTACTGGCCGTGCCGCTGAGAGTGTAGTTCACGCTGAGCGCGGCAGGGGTGTCCCCGCTGCGGACGAACGTGACCTCGCCGGGCAGTCCACCGGCCTCGGACGTAGATGCCACGCTAGCCAGGACCTGCACAGACGTTGCCGGCACTCCGAGTGGGAGGAACTGGACAGCATCGGCGATGACATAGCCGGTCGTGCCGTCGTTGCGGACAATCACCTTGGCGCTGGTACCCGCGTTGAAATTGGTGGTGAGCAGTGGCACCCAGGCGCCGCCGTTACTTTGCTGGTTTACCACAGCAACGGTCGTCCCGGCAGGATGAATGATGTCCACTGGAACATTGGTCGCCCGGTTGGCGTTGTCCGTCCAGCGCAGCGCCACCTGGTAAACGCCGTTGCTGGGCAGGACCGGAGTGAAGCTGACTGAGGCCCCGCCTTTGTTCGCATTGCCGTCCGTGAGGTAATCCGTGCCCCAGTAGCCCGCGATGGCGGTGCTACTGGTCCAGAGGCCACTGATGCTCACCCCGGTCGCATCGGCATCGTCCACGATAATTCCCGAAGCGAGCGTCGGGGCGCTGCCGAGCAGTTGGCCGTCGGCCTGCAACTGCAGCGACAGTTTGGCATAATTCACGTCTTGCACCGGCACGTTGTCGTCAATCGCGAAGGCGGCGGCGGTGGCGGCGCTCTGGCTGGTGATCATGAACACCGGCTCCATCCGGCACGAGGCAAACGCCACATGGCTGGCGGAGAGAGCGAAGGTGCAGAACACGTTCTCGCATTCCCCGCTGCGCGGGACCAGTGACCGGTAGCTGATGCGAAATGGGGCCGGCACAGAGTTGAACATGCCGCCTTCGGTCTGAGCGGTCCCATTCACAGCGAGCCGCCAGATGAGGTGCGAATCCATGGAATACGCCGCCAGGCCGATGCTGTTGGTGGCCGCCCGGTAGCCCTGGCAATCCTGCTGGGTCATGACATAGTCGCTGACCATGCGGCGGCCTTCGCGGACGTAGATCGCGTGCGGCCAGCCGCCGGTGTCGAGAAACTCATCCTGGCACATGCCCCAGGATTGCATGGCGGTGTTCAGGTTGGCCGGCACGCGGGCGCTGGTGGCCAGAAAGGTGAAAAAGCCCCGCATATAATCTTCGTGCCGCTGTCGCAGCACCGCACGCCCGGCGATGGTATTGGTCGGCCAAGTCCGGCTTTCGCCCACCAGGTCGGTCGAGATCTGCCCGTTGTTGTTGATGTCGTACTTGTTTGCCGCGGGCGGGCGGTCCACGGTCATGAATTGGCCCAGGGAGACGGAGCCGTTCTGGGCAACGAGCGCCTCGATGTAGCGCGCCAGCAACTCGAATTGCGATTCGTCATAGTCTGCCGGGGCCGTTATTGGCAGAAAGTTGCCTGCCAACTGAGTGAAGCACATCCGGTAATTGTAAGCCTGCACGCCATCGTCGGCGCTGGCGCGGGGATTCAATACAACCTCGTTAACCAGGGGGAGCAAGCCACTGGATGAGTCCCCGGGCACCAGGTAAGGACTGTAACTCACGCCGCCGTTGCCGGGCGACAGCACCCCGGCGAAGGACTCTTTGTAAGCATTGGTTCCTTCGCGACCGACTACATAACTGACCCCGGCAGCCGCGATCAGATCTCCCTCGTAGGTGGTGTCAATGAACATCTTGCCCTGATACACCGAGCCGTCCTCCATGGTGAGCTGGGTGATCCGCCGGTTGTTCATGGCGACCGAAGCCAGGCGTTGATTGAAAACCACCTGTACTCCGGCCTCGGCCAGCATCTGGGCGAAGATCTGCTCCGCTACGTGGGGTTCCAGGTTGTAGCGGACGCTCTGATTGTAGCGGGCACCGTTGCGGCGATAGAACTCGAGGGCCAGGCCGCCGATGTAGCCGGTGCCGTTGCTGCCGATGTCGGTCCAACCCAGGCCGCCACTGCTCAAGCCGCCTAAATGATTGTCCAGGCACAGCAACACCACACGCTTGCCCATTCGCGCGGCCTGCACCGCGGCGATAACGCCGCCCGAGGTGCCGCCATAGACGGCTACATCGGCGGCCAGGGGAACGCTTTGCGGCCGGGGCATGACATAGACCAGCAGCCGCTTGATGGTGTAAGCAGGCGCATTAGCCATGAAGCTCCAGTCGGCATTGGTGTTGGCGGTGTTGTTGCCCACGCCCAGGTCCGGGGTCCCGCCGTTGCCCCACCCGTTGAAGGCCAAGAGCACATCGTTGCCGAGCTTAACCTGCATCTCACCGCGACCGGCGATGCCGGGGGAATTGTCATCGCCAGAGAGGAACTTGATGCTGCCGCCGCTCAGGCCCGTGCCGGTCGGAATGCCGGCCACGCTTGAACGCACGTCGAGGTTGCCGACGTTCTGATCAAAGGGCCCGCCCGAGCCGACGGTTGGCACCCCCAGGCCGAGCGGATCAGCGGTAAATGCGTCCATCGCCACCCAGACGTATTGCAGAAGCCCCTCCCCCTGTTGCAGTTCAAGGTAATAAGCCACGCGGCTGACGTTCGTTAACCAGTTGTGGTGGTCCAGACTGTAGGGAGCCCCATTGAGGTTATAGCTGGCGGTGTTGGCGAGCGGGAGCGAGTAGAGCAGCGTCCAATTGGCGCTTTCCGGGACATTATTCCCCGGGCCATAGAGCGGCGGAGAGTTCAGATTGGTCACCACGGGGGTCATGGCGGGTCCGCCCGCCCGGCTCTGCAGCCCACCTGCCGTCAGCGTGTAAGCGCCGTTGGGCACCTGCAGGCTGGTAATCAGCATCAGATTGGTAAAGGTCGGGGCCTCCAGCGAAGCGCCCAGCACCGAGAGACCCGCCGTCAGCGAGAAATTGCCGAGGTTCGTGGCCGAGTCCGCCAGGGCCCGGTCGAAGCTGAGTAAAATGCCTCGGCGCGTCGGCGAAGCCAGCGCGCTGACCAGAATCGGAGCACCCGGAGTAAGCAGGGTGAGCACCGCGACGCGGCTGGTGGCGCCACCGTAAGCATTGGTCAGGATCACGGTATAATCGCCGGCCTGATCCGGAGAGACGTTGGTCAGCGTGAGCAAGTCCTCGGTAGCGCCGGCGATCGGGTTGGCGCCGAAATACCATTGGTAACCTAAAGGCGGTGCGCCGGAGCCGACAACGGTGAAGGTGGCGTTGCTGCCGGCGGGAACCGCGACGTTCTGCGGTTGCTGCAAGATAGCGGGCGCGCTTGCGATGGCCTCCAGTCGCACGGCCTCAAGTTCCGTTTGGGACAGCACGACGTCATACACCCGCACGTCGTCAAACCAGGCCGGCGGGGTGCGGTCGTTGCTGGTAGCCGGCGTGCTGCCGATCCGGAAATCATTGGGCGTATTGGTGATAACGCCCTGGTGGAAACTCTACCGCACTGCCGAGCTGTGTGATGGTCGCGTTTGTCGTGCCGGAGTAATACTGAATGTTGTTGTCCCCCAAGGTGGCTGTCGTAGGTCAGCGCGAGAAACACCCACCGATTGCTCAGATCCAGGCTGGCGGTCGAATTCGCCGAAGCGCCGGTCGTGGAGTTGGCCAGGAACCTGAATTGCAGGTTGGTGGCACTGGTGTTGTTGATCACCCAGCCAAAGCCGCCCGTCGTGGAGAGTTTGTCCACCAGCCGGTCATTGACGGCCGGATTGCCTCGCAGGTTGATCCAGGTCGTCAGGGTCAGGTTCGAGAGGTTATTCAGTTTGGCTGGATCGCCGGCGGTTACCCAATCATTGCTGCCATCGCTCAGGTCCAGGGCGAATCCCGAGGGCGAAGGAGAGTTCGTGGTCCGGGTAGCGTTGCCGACAAAGCGTGCCATTGGCAGCGATTCCGGTGCCCGAGTCCAACGCTGGGACTGCTCCGCCGGCAGCCTCGTTAAACGTGTAATGAAGAACCGGGGCCGGGGCAGCCGCCCCGACTCGCATCCCCCACAAGACAGCGAGCGCTGCCATTAGCTGAAGCCTCGCCCAGCCTGGCCGATATGCGCACCTGGTCATCTCAAAGTTCAACCCGCCGCAGTTTTGAGTCCATTTAAGCATACTGGTTCGCCGATGATCGCGTTTAACCACAAATACTGCAAACGCTTGCTGAGGCGAGGCAAACCAACACTCGCGCGACCGCCCAGCGGCCGCGCCTTCCAACACACGCCTTGCTGCACAATTTCCCTAAGCACTGCTTGACGTTCGGAGTCGTTTTGCGCAAGATAGGGCCATGAGTGAGAGCCAAAGACCCGCCCTGGCTCGGCCGCTGCGGCAAACGCCGCCGCGCAAGCACTCCGCCCTGTTCCCTTAATCCCATTAACGTATCCAGCCAAGCACCACTATGAAAGCAACCCATTCTCTCCCAAACCGCGGCATGCCGGGCCTTGTGGCCCAGGTCCCTTCCCTTGCTTGCAGCATCCTCGCCCTGATCCTGTGCTTTGCCTGGTCAGCCCCGGCGAGCTTGCTGGTGCGCTACACCTTTGACGAAGCCAGTGGTCCGGCCCTGGACACGGGTTCCGCACCAGCCGCCGATGGCACGTTCAGCGGCTCGGCTGTCCGCACCGACAACACCCCGAACGGGACCGGTTCGGCCCTCAATGTCAATTTCTCCGGCGCGACCACCTTCCTAAGCTGCGGGAATCCGGACAAACTCAACGGCCTCACCAATTTCACGCTGACGGCGTGGGTCAATCTCCAGGGCACGCCGGCGTCCAATGACCGGTTGATAGACAAATTGGCCGCGACCGGGGGGTTTGGCTGGAAAATCGCCAACGCTTCAGCCACCAGCATGCAAATGGCCTTGCATGTCAACTCGACCTCAGGCCAGGCGAGCGCCCCCGCCAACGTGAACGCCAATAATCAGTGGGTGTTCGTGGCTGTGAGCTACGACGGCACGCTAGCCGGCGGCAACGTTGTGTTTTACACCGGGACAGCCGTCGCGCCGGTAACCCAACTGGGCAACCCGGTGAGTTTTGCCAAGGGCATGGTAGTGGATACGGCCAACGAATTGCGCGTGGGTAGCACGCCGGCTTCGACCTCTGACCGCACCCCGCCGGCCTGGTTCGACGATGTGCGCGTCTATAGCCAGGTGCTGACGCCCGCCGAACTGGAGCAGGTGCGCCAGGAGGAGACGCCCAATCAGACGTTGCCAGCGCAGATTGCTCAGCAACCCGCCAATCAGTCCGCCTATGTCGGCAGCGCGGCGACTTTCTCCCCCAACGTCGCGGGCACTGAGCCGGTGCTCCGGCAATGGTATTTCAACCTCACCAACCTCCTCGAGGGCGCCACCAACACTACCCTCACCCTGAGCAATGTCACCGTCGCCAATGCGGGCAGCTACAGCCTTTTCGTCAGCAACGCCTACGGCACCGCCTTCAGCTCCAATGCCACCTTAACGGTGTACCCTCTCCTGAACACCGGCCAGATGACCAACATTTGGAACCTCATACCGGGCGACCGCGCCTACATCGGCACTGGCGGCACCGAACGCGGCTTGGCTTACGACCCATTCACCAGCCACCTGCTGCTCGTTAGCCGCTCGCCGAGCGAAAGCGTTGTGGCCCTGGATGCTCAAACCGGCGCCGAAAGCCATCTCCTGAATGTGGCCGGCGTGAACCCTACCGTTGCTGGCTCTTCCCTCGGCCTGAACCTCATCGGGGTGGCGGCGGACGGGCGGGTCTATGCCGCCAGCAAAACCGTCAACGCCAGCACTTACTCCTATATCATCTACCAGTGGCTGGATGACGGCGCCCTCGACGCACCCGTAATGGTCTTTATCGGCGATCCCGCTGCCAGCACCACACCGGGCCTGAACTGGGGTGACAACTTCGCAGTGCGCGGCGCCGGGGCCGACACCCAGATTCTCCTGGCCCCCAACACCGGCACCAATGTGGTCCTGCTGCAAACCACGAGTGGGTACAACTTCCAAACCGAAATCCTGCCCACGCCGATCGCGATCAGCGGCGTGCCCTCGGGTTTTGCCAACCTCGGTCTGGCGTTCGGCCCCGGCACCAACACCTTTTGGGCCAAAACTGCCGGTCAGCAGTTATTCCTGATCGAGTTTGATCTGGCCACCGGCACGGGGGCAGTCCGTCAGGCCTACCCGGCCGTACCCACAAGTATCCGCGGCATCGCTGCCGACAGCCGCTCAACGGTGGCTCGCCGGCGTCGCCGTTGGTCTTGCCACTGGTCTGGCCGACAACGTGAGCCTCTACGATATTTCCGACCTGGTCGGCGGGCCGATGTTGATGGATCAGGAGCTTTTCACTACGAGCAACGTCAATACGGGCAGTGGCGGCACCGCTTCCACGGCTTTCGGCGACAACTACCTCTTTGCGCTCGACTCGAACAACGGTATCAAGGCGTTCCTCATTGACACGAACTATGTGCCGTCTCCTACCCAGCCTCAGATCGTCGTCCAGCCCCAGAGTGCCACGGCATTCGCCGGGTCTAACGTCACATTCACAGTCGGCGCCTTCGGCGGCGAGCTCAGCTATCAGTGGCAGGTTAACGGGCTGCCCATTGCGGGAGCTTCCAGCAACTCCTACTCGGTTGACCACGCCGCGCCTGACTTCCCAGCCAGCTACCAGGTAGTCATCACGAACTCCGCCGGTGCCGTCACCAGTTCGGTGGCGACTCTCACCGTAATCCCCTTCTACAACACCGCGGTGATGACCAATCTCTGGACTTTGCCTGCGGGCTCGCGTTCCTATCTGGCCACCTCCGGCAGCAGCGAGCGCGGCCTGGCATTCGATCCCATCACTACCAACGTGGTCCTGGTTAGTCGTAGCGGCAGCACGATCACCCTTGTTGCGCTCGACGGCCTTTCCGGCGAGGAACGCTTCTTCCTGAACACCGCCGGCATTTCCGGGGGCACGCTGGCCGTCAACAGCGTCGCGGTAGCCGACGACGGAGCTCTATATGTGGGCAACCTGACTACCAGCGCCAACACCACGCCTTACCAACTCTACCGCTGGGCGGCCGTCAGCCCCGATTCCTTCCCAACCATGGTTTACGCCGGGGATCCCGGCGGCGCCAGCTTCCCCGGTTTGCGCTGGGGAGATAACCTCGCCGTGCGGGGCGCCGGCGCCGATACTCAGATTCTCCTCTCTCCGGGCGGCGGCCCCAGTGTCAGCACTTTCGGCTACGGGACCAATATCCTGACGCTGCTTCGCACGGGCGATGGCGTGGATTTCCAGAATGGTGTCCCGCCTGCCGTGATGCAGATCACCAACGCGCTGCCCGGCTTCGCGAACCTGGGCTTGGCTTTTGGACCGGGCCCGAGCACCTGCTTTACCAAAGACGTCAACTTCCCCTTGGCGCTGGTGCAATTCGATCCCACCACCGGTCTCGGGTATGTGGACCACTCTTACGGCCTGGGGGCCGTACCGGCCGGCGTGACCGCCATCGCCGCCGACCTGGGCCGCACCTTCCTTGCGGGTCTGGCGGTAGAGAACCCGAACAACGTGCGCCTTTATAACATTGCCGATCTGACGCGTGACCCAGCGTTAATCGACCAGGAGATCTTCGTGGCCAATGACACCGGCCCCACGCTCGGGGGAACGGGTGCGGTCGCCTTTGGCGCACGCTATCTTTACGCCCTGAACTCCAACGCAGGCCTGATGGCTTTCGAGCTGGTTGAATCCTACTCCCTCCCTGCGCCGTTCCAGGTTAGCATCGCCGCCGAGCCCGGCCCCTCTGTCCAGCTCACCTGGCCCACCGAAGCAGGTCGCGTCTATCAGGCATGGGCCAAAACTTCGCTGACCAACACAAACTGGACAGCCGTTGGCCTGCCCGTCCCCGGCACCGGCCAAACGGTGACGCTAACCAACCCTTCGCCGTTCGGCGCCACCCGCTTGTACCGGGTCCAAGGACAATAGCCCGGGTCTCTCATGGCCAACAAAGCGGCGCCGGCAGGTTTTTGCCTGGGCATGATTGTGGTGGGGACAGCCGGAGCATCCTCACGGGCTGGAGGGCCAGGAAGCCCCCGGCCGGGATCAGCGCAGTAGTGGCCTGGGGAGGCCTCCAGGCGGCGGTCCCGGCCTGCGCCGTATGCCGGAGCTTACGCAGCAACCGCAGACAGCCATCCGGGCCATGATTCATCTGAAGGACGCGAAGCAGTCCCAAGCGGCAGGCGACGATAGGTAGAGCTTCCTTCTGCTCGCCTACGGCAGAACCTGAGCGACGTGGAGGCCACTGGGCGGAGCGGGCTTGGGCAGCACGCTGAGCTGGAAGGAGCTACGGGGCGTCGCGGCGCCGTCGCCAACCGTGACGGTGATGGTCACGTTGGCCAGGGAATTGAGCATAGGCCGCGTCTTGGTGGTGATGGGAGCCGTGTAATTGTTCTCGCTCGAGAAGTCGCTTTCCAGGGCGGAGGTGTCATACGCCGTGGCGGCGAAGTAATAGGTTCCGCCTTCGATCAAGCCGGAGACTGTGGCAACGGTTGTGTTGCCGGCGTTGACCATGTTCGTGTAATTGCCGCTGGCGCCGCAACGGTTACCCGCTTGACGGTGTGGCTCCCGTCTTGCAGCATCAGACCGTGGCAAGCGGGACCGAAGAGCAATTCTCCATTCTAATGGCAATGAAACTAACATCGCCCGACCCACTATTTGCCGGACTGGCCATAGCGGCGATCATCACATTCGCCGCGGATTCCGCCCGAGCTCAGCCCATCTCTCAAGCGCCGGAGATTGTTCAACAGCCGGCCAGTCGCACGAACCGGGCTGGGGCGCCGGTGAGTTTTACCGTCATCGCCAGCGGCTCGCTGCCGCTGTTCTATCAGTGGTTCAAGGACGGTATCGCGTTGGCAGATGACGTTCATTTCGCAGGGACGCATTCTTCCTTGCTCCTTGTCAACCAGACCGCCGCCAGCGATCAAGGTGCGTACTCTGTTGCGATCGGGAATGCCTCGGGGTTGACGAACAGCGCAATGGCCATGCTCACCGTGAACCCCTGGCAGCCGTGGGTGGTTGTCGGCAGCTCGCCCAATACGGACGAAATCACCAAGCGCGTCGTCGTGGCTAACAACCTGGCTTATCTCGCCAACGGCTACGTTTACACCCAGCCCACGGTGAACACGGGTTTGCGCATCGTGGATGTAACCGACCCCACGATGCCGGCCCCGATGGGACAATGCCGCACCAACTATGCCGAGGCCAACAGCGTCGCCGTCTCCGGGAATCGCGCCTATTTGGCGCTGGCGACGTCGCCTCCACTCGGCCTTGGTGTCGTTGACATCAGCAATCCATCCAGTCCTTCGGTCCTGGGAGCATACGACACCACGTCCTCCGTTGCGCACGGAACGGATGTGGCGGTTTCCGGTAACATCGCCTACGCTGCGGTCGGGGGCTCACTGCTAACCCTGGACGTCAGCAATCCTGCCCACATCCTGGGGCTCGGCAGTTGGGGCGGCAGCTACGGTGCCTCTCGGGTCGTTTTGTCTGGCACAATCGCCTATGTGGCGGGCTCGGGGTTGAATGTGATAGATGTCACCGACCCCGCGCACCTCGTGCGGCTCGGCGGGGTTTCTCCCGCCTTCATTTCCAGCGTGGCGCTGAGCGGCAACTACGCCTTCACCGTCGGCGGGCAGGACCTGCGGGTTTACGATGTCACCAACCCATCGAACCTCGTCCGGCAAGCCAGTCTCACCCTGAACAACTCGTTGGACCTGACCGTGGTGGGCGACCTGGCCTACGTCGCCTGCGGCACCAACGGAGTGGCGATGGTGGATATCTCCAGTCCGACGACCCCTGCTCTCATCGGCACCGCCGCGACCCTGGGCGAAGCCCGGAGTCTCGCCGTCGTGGGCGGGTTGGGCTACGTGGCTGACGGCCCCGCGGGGCTTACCATCATCCAGCCCGTGGCCTTACCCACTTTACCCCCTTCGATTGTGGGCCTCCCACGGGGACAAACCGTCGCCGCCGGTGGTTCGGCTTTCTTCTCCGTCGCCGCGAATGGCACCGCGCCCCTCCACTTCCAATGGCTGTTTGGAAATACGCCGTTGGATGGGGCGACCAATTCGATCCTGTGGCTCACCAACGTGCAACCGGCCCAGGCCGGCCTTTACACCGCCGTTGCCACCAATGCCTTCGGCAGCGCGACAAGCGGCGTGGCTGTGCTGACCGTGAGCGTGCCCCCACGGCTGGACATCCGGTGGACCAACGGAGTCTCTCGCCTCGGACTCTTCGGTGTTGTCGGATACGCTTATGCAGTAGAATATGCTCCCAAACTCCCGTGGACGACTGCCTGGTCGAGCTTGACGAACACGACCTTGATCTCTGACGCCTGGCATTTCGAGGACACCAGCTCCGCCAACGCCCACCAGCGTTATTATCGCGCGCGCCAACTCGATTTCGCCCCGGATTTCCTTAACGGAAAGACGATCGTGGGCACCGTCACGAACATCGGGCCCTTCAGCGTGACCTTGGTTTACGGCTTCGGCACGTTCACCCAAACCAACGGCCTCCAGACCCAGAGCGGCACCTACTCTTACTTCAAGACCGGGCCCGTCACGGCGTGGATCAGCGACCAGAGCACCGCGTCGCCGGAGGTTGCGGGTAACATCTCCACCACTCAACTGACCTTCACGAGCCCGACTGAAGGTGCATTCGTTAACAACTCATTCACACCGGGCGATCCGATCGAGACGGCTATCGGCACCTTCCAGCTCAGCAATTCGCCCTGAGCCAACGTGATGACAGCAATCCGCTCCCAGGCGAAACCACCCCACCCAAACGGGTTCAATTATTCACGAAATCATCCAAGCCCCAATTTGCCCCCGGGATGAATTCGTAGCAACCCCTGGTTCAGGAGCCAGCCCGATGCCCGGCTCGGTCCTCTTTAACTGGCGGCTTGGCCAGACCGACGAAAGGGCAGATGCCATCCCCGCCGGAATTAACCGGGTCAATATTGATGTCAGGCTTCCAATTGTTGGTGGTCCAAATGTTGCCTGCCCGGTCAATGACTACGACCGTTATTCGCAGTAACGGGTTATAGCATTTGGTGCGAGGGGGCTGCCGGCACTTGATTCCACAATCATAATTACTTTTCAGACGCTCTCAGTAATATACATCATTAGAATACTTTGCGTTCGGGCGAGATTGCAGTTGAACATTATGGTGGTTTGCTGAAAGCTTTTACAATGCAGGGCAGGAACGTTTCCATGCTGATTGCTCCATGAAAAATAACTATGTGACGATTCTACGCCGAGGTCTTGCCATCGTGGCGGCCGCGTTTCCAACAGTGATTTGCGCCCAGACATTCTCAATCGTTCACAATTTTTCGGACACCTCAACGCCGGAGGTGCGCAACTTGGTTCAGGGTCCCGATGGCGCTTTGTACGGAACAACAGTCAATGGAGGCACCTATGGCCTTGGCTCGATTTTCAAGGTCTTCCCGGACGGCAGCGGTTTTACGAACATTTACCTCTTCGATTCGACCAGCGGCACTCAACCAATTCAGCCATACGGAGGACTCGTTTTGTCGAGCAACGTGTTGTATGGCACGACCTCTGCCGGCGGCACCGGCTATTTGGGGACGCTTTTCCGGGTCAATACGGATGGGACCGATTTTACCAATCTTCACAATTTCCCCAGTTCGTCTTATTATCCCGTCCTCGTCATTGATGGCTGGACGCCATACGCGACGTTGACCTTATCCGGGAACACCCTTTATGGCACGACTCAATTCGGTGGCAGCGGTTCCTTTGGGACCGTGTTCAAGATCAACACCGACGGCACCGGTTATCAGGTTCTTCATAATTTCGGCAGCGACTTCGGAACGTCCCAAGGTCCCTTGCTCTCGTCCGGGGACATGCTGTATGGCACCGCTTTTGGAAACATTTCTTCTCCCGGTGGCGTGTTCAAGGTGGACACGAATGGTAATAATTTTGCAACCGTGGCGAGCGTGAGCGGCCAACTTTTTTGTGGCCTAGTGCTTCAGAGCGACACGCTCTACGGCACCACCGAGAAAGGAGGGACGAACGGGTTCGGGTTCGTGTTCAGCGTGAAGACCAATGGACAGGATTTTGCGACCCTTCATAGTTTTAACGGGACGGATGGCGAGATACCGGAGGCGGGCCTGGTGTTGTTGGGAAATACGTTGTATGGGACGACAACCGTGGGCGGCACCAATAACGAAGGGGTCATTTTCAAGATCAACACGGATGGCAGCGGCTTCCAGGATGTTTATGAGAGCTCTGGCACCGATGGGTCGGATCCGCAGACGGATTTGCTTCTGTCCGGCGGAATCTTGTATGGCGGAAGCAGCCGGCAGGTATTCAGCCTAGATCCGACCGACTCCTCGGTTCCGTCTGCTCCGTCATTGGCCATCCAACACAATCCCGGCGGCCTGCGCCTAAGCTGGCGCTCGGATTCAGGCTATACACTGCAACAAAGCACGAGCTTGGCCGCGCCCAATTGGACCACCTTTAGCGGGACGGTAAATGATGACGGCACCAACAAAAGTGCGAGTCTTGGTTCGCCGGCAGGCCGAATGTTTGTTCGCTTGTCTTCCCAGTAGCGTAGAAAGCGGTATGGCGCCGAGGTGTGCTGCCAAGTTTATCTGCTGTGCCCGTCCCGTCACTGTGGATGATTCATTCCAAAAGGGGTCAATGATAATGTCATCTATTCAGGCTGGGTTGGTTGGACCATGATGGCTCAGACAAGGTTCGAGCGCGAAGATCGAGCAGATGCGCCAGGTAACCACGGGTTCCCGTCACCAGCCGCCGGGCTAACCCACTGACTGTGGCGGTCGTTTTGGCGCGCAGCTTGGCGGCCAGCTTCAGCATGGAGGGATAAGCCTGGCAGCCTAGGCTTTCGTCAGTTTGGCGAACAGGCCGAACGACGGTAAGGCGCGCCCACATCGGCGTTAGTTTGGGCGCGAAAGTCCTCGGGTATTTATAAGCTCGCTGGCGGTCTAGCAGGGGTCTGGCGAAACGGCGGGCCTTCGCCGGGCCGAAGTGGAACCCCCAGGCGACCAGGGCATGACGGCGGAGGCTGGAATTTGCGAGCCGCAAGGACAGGCTCCGGCCCCGCAAGCGGCCGAGCGGGGTATGCGCGGCGGGAGCGTTCGGGGGAGAGGGCGGCGGGAAATCCGAAATCCGAAATCCGAAGCCCGAAACAAATCCAAATCTCCAATGCCTCAAGGCTCGAAACTCAGGCCCGGGGGCGGGGTTTGGGTCATTGCTGGCTTCGGAACATTTGGATTTGTTTCGGCCTTCGGATCTCGGATTTACCAGCCGGCCCGAGGCTCTGGTAAGACGGGCCAGACACACCCAGGCTGAACCGGGGCTGCGGTTGGGTGTTGCCCGGGGAATGGTACGGAGTTACAAAGATGCTTTTATGCGCATAAAGGTCTGTCGTTTCGTCCTGGCCGTATTGCTCGGCCTAGTCACCATCGCACCCGCAGAGGCCGGGGCATCGCCATCCGCCGATGACCTGGCGCGGGACTTCGCCCAGCCGCCGGACGCGACCAAGCCGCGCTGCTACTGGTATTGGATGGACGGCCAGATCACCAAGGAGGGCATCACGCACGATCTGGAAGCGATGAAGCGCGTCGGCATCGGCGAGGGGTATATAGGGGTTATCGGCGGGCAGAGCGGCACGCCGGCGAAGGGTGCGGCCAAGGCGCTCACGGATGAGTGGTGGAGTTTCATCGAGCACGCGATCCGGGAAGGGACACAGCTCGGTGTGGACATCGGCATGTTCAACTCCCCGGGCTGGAGTCAATCAGGCGGGCCGTGGGTGCAGGCCACGCAGGCGATGCGCTACGTGGTGTTGCCGGAGACCCACTTGCATGGGCCGCAACATTTCGAGGGCAAACTGCCGGCGCCGAAGGGCGAGTTTCAGGACATCGCGGTGTTGGCGTTCCCGGCGCCCGCGGGGGAAGGCGAGGTGGCGAAGGTCACGGGGCGGACGCCGACCCTGGTGAGCTTCGAGATGCCGGCGCCCTTCACGGCGCGGAGCGTGACGGTGCAGCCGGTCAAGCCGGTAAACGTCACCGCCGAGTTGCAGGCCTCGGACGACGGCCGGCAATATCGGACCGTGAAGACGTTTGCCATTGACCGGCACAATGTGAGTGTAGGCGTCGGGCCGGTGCCGCTGGCGCCCGTGGTGGCGACTTTCCCGGCCACGGCGGCGCGGTTCTTCCGGTTGAAACTCTCGGCGGACTGCGAACTCGGGGACATCCGAATCTCGCCGGCGGTGCGCGTGGAGAGCTACGCCGAGAAATCGCTGCTGAAGATGTTCCAGGACCCGCTGCCGCCATTTGATTACTACACGTGGCCCCCAGAAGCGGAGCCGAACGCGGCTGACCTGGCGGTACAACCGGACGAAGTGCGCAACATCAGCAAGCTGATGGCGGCGGATGGGACCTTGCGCTGGGACGTTCCGGCCGGGGACTGGATTGTGCTGCGCACTGCGATGACGCCGACCGGCACCAGGAATTCGCCCGCGCCGCCGGAGGCGACTGGGTTTGAGGTGGACAAGATGAACCGCGTCGCGTTGAAGGCACACTTCGACGCGTATATCGGTAATTTGCTTAAGCGCCTGCCGACGGCGGAGCGCAAGTCGTTCAAGCACGTGGTCGCCGACAGCTACGAGCAGGGGCCGGAGAACTGGACGGACGGCTTTGCGGCGGATTTCCAGAAGCACTACGGCTATGACCCGCTCCGGTTCCTGCCGGTGATGACCGGGCGCATCGTCGGCAGCGCGGACCAATCGGACCGGTTCCTGTGGGACTTGCGGCGGCTCGTGGCGGAGCGGGTGGCGCGGGATTACGTCGGCGCCTTGAGCGGCCTGTGCCGGGAACATGGGCTCAGGATGTGGCTGGAGAACTATGGGCATTGGGGCTTTCCCAGCGAGTTCCTGTTGTATGGGGGTTACAGCGACGAGATCGGGGGCGAGTTCTGGGCCAGCGGTGATTTGGGCCGGGTGGAGTTGCGCGATGCGTCGTCCGCGGCGCACATCTACGGCAAGCCGGTGGTGTGGGCGGAGGCGTTCACAGGCGGGCCGGCGTTTGTGAACACGCCGCGCGACCTGAAGGCGCTCGGCGACAAGGCGTTCTGCGACGGCATCAACCAGTTCATGCTCCACGTGTATATCCATCAGCCCTGGGAAGACCGGGTGCCGGGGGTTAATGCGTGGTTCGGGACGGAGTTCAACCGGCACAACACGTGGTTCGAGGAGTCAAAGGCGTGGATTGATTATTTGCGCCGGTGCACCGTGATGCTGCAAGCGGGCAAGCATGTGGCGGATGTCGCCTACTACATCGGCGAGGACACGCCGAAGATGACGGGCGTGCGCAAACCGGAACTGCCGGTGGGAGACGACTTCGATTGGATCAACGCCGATGTGATCGAGCATCGGATGAAGGTGAAGGACGGGGAGTTGGTGTTGCCGGACGGGATGAGCTACCGCGTGCTGGTGCTGCCCGACCTGACTACCATGCGCCCGGAAGTCCTGCGCAAGATCCGGGACCTCGTCAAGGCGGGAGCAACCGTCGTCGGGCCGCCCCCGTTGCGCTCGCCGAGCCGGCAGAATTATCCGCGGTGCGACCAGGAAGTCCGGAGCCTGGCCACCGAAGTCTGGGGCCGCGAGGCCATGCAACAGCGCGCTGCCGGAAGCGAGGCCGCGAACTTGCAGCACGCTTTGGGCAAAGGCCGTGTGTTCTGGGGCGCGGGCTTGGAGGAGGTCCTGGGCAGGATGGGGCTGGGTCCGGATTTTCAGAGCGCGGTCCCGCTGCGCTTTACGCACCGAGCTTTAAGCGGCACGGACCTCTACTTTGTCGCCAACCCGAAAGACAATGAGCTGAGGACGATAGCCGCCTTCCGCGTGTCCGGCCAGGCGCCAGAATTCTGGTATCCGGATACGGGGCGCATCGAGCGCCCGGCGGTGTATGACGAAATTGGCGGCATCGTCCACGTGCCGTTGCACCTGGGGCCGCACGGCTCGGTGTTCGTGGTGTTCCGAGAGAAGGCTGCGAGCAACCGGGTTATCACCCTGACTCGCGATGGCCAGAGGGTGCTGGACGCCCGGGAAACAATCCCGCCGCCGCCAGTTGGCGCTGGCTCCGCCAGCGTGAACACCTTCACCCTGGCAGCCTGGGTCAAGCCCGCCGCTGACACGACGCTGCTGCCCGAAGCCAACGACGGCGTGCATGGCATGAGCGAGCCGCGCAACGACGTTTTGTTTCCACCGCACGGCAACACCTTCGGCAGTGGCCGGCAGGCCGGCTGCGGCCTGGCCGTCGGGCGCAATGGCATCGTCGTGTTCGAGCACGGGGCCGACTATTTTGCCCCGGTGCTGGTCCAGCCGATGACTCTGACCAATTGGACTCACGTCGCTGTAGTCTTTCGCGACGGCCAGCCCAGCCTTTACGTGAACGGCGTCTTCAGCCACAAAGGCCTGCCGAGCGACTTCACCGTCCATGGCAGTCTCGGCAGCGGCGGTGGGAACCCATTCCGCGGCGAGGTGGGCGGGCTCGATTGTTTCCCGCGCGCCTTGAACGAAGCCGAACTGGCGCAATTGATGAAGACCACGCCCGCACCGGCCACGCAGCGAGGCGCGCTCCCGGTGGAACTCTGCCGGAACGCGGAAGGCAGCTTGCAAGCGATTGCCTGGCAACCAGGGCACTACACCCTCACGACGGCCGACGGTCGAACCCGGGCCTTCAGCGTGCCGGAGGTTTCCGAACCAGTGTCGCTGGCGGGGCCGTGGGAAGTGCAGTTCACCCCGGGCTGGGGGGCGCCGGACAAAGTGACCTTCGACGAGCTGACCGATTGGACTCGGCGGCCCGAGGAAGGCATCAAACATTACTCAGGCAAGGCTACTTACCGGAAGACCTTTGACCTGCCTGACTCCGCCGCGAGCAAGCCTGGCTCCACCATCATCCTCGACCTGGGCAAGGTGCATGACCTCGCCACCGTCCGCCTCAATGGCCAGACCCTGCGCACGCTCTGGCTGCCGCCGTGGCGCCTGGACGTGACCAAAGCCGTGCGCCCGGGGAAGAACGTCCTTGAAGTCGAAGTCGTTAACGCGTGGCGCAACCGCCTGGTGGGGGACAAGGCCCTGCCGGCTGCGCAACGCCATACGTTTCTGACCGCGGATACGGTAAGCAAGAATGCGCCGCTGCTGCCGGCCGGGCTCCTCGGGCCGGTGACCGTGCAATCGGTTCGCGTGGTTACCCTGGGTAACAGCAATTGATACAGCCCGCAATTGACGAAGCTCCGCCGCGAATACAAGGCACAGTAGGAAGACAAGACAAGGCGTAGTTGGAAAACTTGAAGTGACCGCCCCCGAGGGCGCCGTGGCGACGGTGGCGTTTGCGCCATCGCCGGCGAGGATGGGATCGTCGAAGGCGGCAGTATCAAGCGCCCTGTCGCGGCGAGCCGCTCCAGATGATGCTTTGCTACCTACGCTGACGTTCGCCGCTGTAATGCTTGCGCCACCTTCTTGCCCGGCGGCGGGTAGTTCTTCGAGGCATCATCCAGCACCAGCACCCAGTCGAGCGTCTCGCCATAGTCAGGGGGCGTGAACTCGCGTTCGCCCGTGTTGGCAAATTCGCCGATGGCCGTCGCTTCGCCATTGCGCGGATTGAACCACCATGCCTTGACTTTCGGGCCGGTCACTTTGTCCATGTGCACTTTGAATTTGCGCCCCAGCGGCGCATAGACCATCGCGTAAGCTCCGGTCGTGTCGCGCGTGGCCACGAAACGGTATCGCCCCGCTCCCGGCACGGAAGTGGGCACGCGGTCGGTGACGATGATCGAATCATCGGGGATGCGAGTCAGAAACGGTCGTGATTCCAGGAGCAGGCGGGCAAACTGCATTTGAGCCGCACCCGGCTGGTCAATGGCCTCAAACCAGGGCATCAGCGGGTTGTTGATCGGACTTCTGGCCGGCGACCACATCTGCCAGACCGCGTGGTTGCCATAGGTGTGGCCGCACGCGCCGCTGAACAAATCCCAGTAAAGCGGCCGGCGCACGTCCGCGGCGATCGAATACCCCAGCTTCTTGGCGTCGAAGGAAAGCGGGTGATCCTCGTAAAGCGGCTCGCCGTCAAGCACCGGTTTGACGGGTGTCCGGTCGTAATCCACGCGGGTCTGGTCATAGTGACCCGTGAACTCGGCGGCGTGTCCGTTCTGGCGCATGTTGAAATCCAGCCAGCTCCGCATCGGGGAAGTATTGGGCCGAACCGCCGCCGCCAGTGGGGTGCAATGTGATGAGATGCGCGCCGCCGTCCCCCTTGCGAAGGCCGAGAGCCATCGCCTGCAAGATGGCCCGCTGCGGTGTCATTCTCCACGGGCCGGTCGCCACCCAGAATCCAGATGATGCCGGCGTCCTTGTATCGCCGGCCCAGCCACTCGCCGTAAGCGGCGGCGTTGGCCTGGTTAAAGATGCCGGCTTGCCCCCGCTTGACCTTGTCGTGCCAATAGCGCCCCCAAGTCGGCAACATGCCGATGTAGAGGCCAAGGAAGTTGGCCTTCGCGACGATCCAATCCACATGTTTGAAGTATTCCTCGTTCGGCCGGGTGGGGTCGCCGCCGACCAGCGGGAGCTGGCCGTAAGCATTGGGGTCGTTCAGCCCGTCAAGCTCGGCGAGCACCACGGCTTGAATCACGGTGAAGCCTTTCCGGGCACGGTTCTCCAGATAGCGGGCGGCGTCTTCGCGGTTAAGCCGTTGAAACAATTCCCAAGCCGTGTCGCCTAAATAGAAAAAAGGCTCGCCCGATTCCATCACGAGGAAGCGCCGGTTTTCGCTTACCTTCAGCCTTGGCAGCGATTCCGCCGAGGAGGAGAGGCAGGTGAAGGACAAGCAAGCGGCTAAACCAAATGCCAGCGCCGCCCGGGAGAGGCTCAGACCTAATTGACGTTTCATGGAAATAAGCCCCGCCATTGAACGGCGAATGCGCTCCGGAAGCAACAGCATCTTTGATTCTTGCAGCGTGCAAATCAAACAACCACATGACCCTGTTTGCCGGCGCAGGCAGCGCCGCATAGTCGGTAATACCTTCCCGCCGTTCCCCACTTCCGTCCCGACCTGCGGCGCCACGGCTGCATCAAGCTCGTCCGGAGCGCGAGCCGTCCCGGCTCGCAGCAGCCACCGGCGCTCCCGGATTCCCTGGTTTTATGGGCATTGCTCACGTTCCTGCGCGCTGCGAGCCGGGACGGCTCGCGGTCCGCATGGGAGCTTGATGCAGCCCTGCTGCGGCGCGATCCCGTCTAATCCTCGCTTGCTGCCCGGGCGAGGGCCTGTTATACCCCGCTGCGTGCGGTGATTGCTGGTTGAGTTTGTTGGCATAGATTTGGAATGGACCGTGAGCAAAGCCCTGTTGCCTCTAGCCGAGGAGAGATTAGCCAATGAAGAACACCATCCCCTTGCTCGCGCTCCTTTGCGGTCTATGCGGCCCGGCCCGCACGGGCGCTGCCGTCAATCCGAGCGACTCCCCAACGCCCAACCTGAGGGGTGCGGAGAGCCTTCTCCTGATTGACAACGGCACCGTCAAAGTGGGAATGGACCGCGAGAAGGGTGGCGCCATCACCTGGCTCTCCTGGACTGGCTACCCAAAGAACACCGTGAATTCAGCCGACCCGGGACGCCTCATCCAGCAATCTTATTACGCCGGCAAGCGCCTCGACCGTCGGGCCGAAGGGCAGAGCAAATCGTGGAGCCCGTGGTCGTGGAATCCCATCCAGGGCGGTGGCGTCTCCTCGTGGGCTCGCGTAATCGAGTTCAAACGCCTCGATAAGAACACGCTCTACGCCGAAACGGTGCCGAAACTCTGGGACATGCCCAACGAGGAAGCCGCCGCGCTCATGCGCCAATGGACCGGTTTCGAACCGGCGCTGCCACAGGTTGTGGTCGTGCGCTGCGAATTAATCTCGAAACGGCAGGAGGACGATCGCTGGGGTCCAGCCAGGCTTTCTCCCCAGGAGACCCCGGCCTGCTATTTCACGCGCAATTTCAGCGTGGTGAAAAGCTATTTGGGTGATGGGAAGTGGCGCTTGGAATCCCAGCCGCCCGGCCCGCCCTGGGGCCAAGCCCAGCCCCCGCGTAAGGCCATGGCCCTCTTCGCTCCGAACGGCCAGGGCGTCGCCGTGTTCAGCCCCGCCGCCACTCAGCCATGGAACTTCGGTCCGCACGGCGGCGGTGCCAGCGAGGATCCAGCCGCCGGCCCCTGCATGCACATGGCGCCGATTGATCGGGTCAACCTCGGCCCGAAATCCACCTACCGCTACCGCTACTGGCTGGTGGTAGGCGCGGAGGAACAGATTGCCTCCGGCCTGGACGCATTGTGGAAGAAGTATTCGGGAGAACGGGCGCTGTTGGAATAAACGCTTGGAGACGAGTGAGAATGAGAATCCCATTCAACGTCCTCCTGTTAGGCCAGATCATCAATAACACTCTCTCCACATTTTCGACAACGTCCGGTTGCTATCACATCGTAGAACTTCTTCTTCTCCATCCCGAGAAGAGCCTGACAGTGTGGGCATCGCACACCAAAGCGCCTCAGCAAGACATAACAGAAACCGAGGGCACAAACCGGAACGACGAGCGCGCTCAGAGCTAGAAGAACCACAAAGTCGCCTTCGGTCTCTTTCGAGTAGTCTGGCCGCATGGTGACGTAAACGCCAATCCAAGGAAACCCGAGCATCACAACCAGCGCGATACCTAGAGCCCAAGCGCGATAGCGATCTAGGCGCCTAACTGAAATTGTGAGTTCGGCACGCGTCATGGCAACTAACGATCAGCTCAACGATGGCGGCTCCTCCTTAACTGCCGAATTGGAAACCTGCGCGGCAGGGCCGCCATTCGATGTAGCGCCAAGTTCGCTGTTTTCGTCGCGGTCTCGGTTCCACTCTATAGCCCAAGCAGCCGCGGACGCGTGATGCCCCCAATGGAAAAAGTAAGAGTCACGCCAGTATCGCCGCGCTTGAAGCGTGCCCTCTTGCTCCAGCAATTGCAGTCCGTGCTGGAGTTCGGCGAGAATGTGCGCAAAGTCCTCGTGTATGTTGTCGGTCCAAGGCCCTTCTGGGTGCATCTCATACGGCCAAAACACTGGCGGATAGCACTGAAAGGGAAGGTCTGCGAAGCGCTTCGTATCCGCCCAAGACACCTCGCGGGGGAGACCCAGCAGGGTCCGTTCCGGAGGAAAGCCCGGCACCGTTTTCAGAGCGGGCGCGCCTTCCATCAGGGCGAGCAGAACTGGATACACCTCCTCTAGGCTGTGTGCCGTGGACTCCGCCCATCGGCAGTAGTGCCGCACGTGCTCCATGAAGGTCTCCGGGGACATAGGCTATGGCGAACGTTTGCTCTCACTGGCGCCCGGCCAAAGAGCTTTGAGACTGCAACCGAGCGCCGTCCGGGCGTCCAGTGCAGAGCAGTTGCTCGGCTTCATGGACGGCCTGCGTCAGATTTGGTCGCGGGTGCAAGCTCCCTGATTATCTCGTCAAAATTCATCGGGGAACCCTGAGAGCCAGTATCCAAGTATGCGCTGTCAACGGGCAAACCAAGCAGCTTCTGTCGCTCCTGCGCTGGCCGCGACCGCATTTCCGCAATTATCATTTGATTACCCTCGGGATAGATCCAGTCAGCGATGTAATTCGTAACAAACCCCGTGCCATCTTGAACCTTTAGGCAACAAGCCAATTCCACCACGGTCATTTGCTTCAGCTTTGGCCTGACCTCTTCGAGAATCCTCTTTGCGATGGGAGCAACTCGGCGGCCGCGGGACAGGTTGTCGCAGAACGGGGTGGTAGTCCATTCGTCACCCGGCAGATCGCGATCGGCCGCGGCAATTGCATTCGAGTAAACCGGCGTGCTGGCGACCAAATCGAAAACGGGAGTCCTCTTGATAGGATGCTCCCACTGTGCACGTCTTAATTGCCTGTCGCCGCACCCGAAACACAACGTAGCGCAGACAAAAGCCGAAGCGACCCGGGCGACACGAGATTTCATAGGCACCATGCCGAACGACCTCCCTCAGCCACAGCCGCCGGAGAGCCAAGCCCCGACGAAGCCAGAGAGCCGTGAATCTCCCCCAACCGTCGAAAACAAAAGGGACGGCGGCTGTTGGCTGCAGGGAGCGGGTTGGGCGTGATGTGGAAAGTCATTAGTCGAGTAGTATGCGCAGAACGCGAACAGAGACCAGCCCAACCAATCCATACAGGAGCATTACCCCCAGGAATAATCCGTACCTGCCGGAGGAAGGGCTTGCGGCGGCTGAACGCAAACAGCGCGCAGCAGGTGACGCCCCCGAGCAAGAAGATATACCCAAGCAGGAAGCCAAGCCATCTCGGTGCACCAAGTCGGACACAGGCCCACACCGAGAAAAGGAACACGGGCCAGGAGAGGAGGCCGAGGACGAGATATCCTGTAGGGTGTCCAGCCCGATGATCCGAAGTTGCTTGGTCAGTTAACATGATGCGTATCCTGGCGCCGCGCCCAACGATGAGCGTGAGCGGTGGGAGCCAGCCGCCGCTGACGCACGACTTGGAACTGACCTGAACGGCTGGCTCCCATCCGCTCCACGCTCTGGTTGGGCAATTCGTTTGTGCTCATGTCAAAACAATGCCCAGAACGCAAATAACAACCCCGAGTGCAACCCAAACGCCCAATGTCACCACGACCAGGGCAACGAATCGCTGACGCTCGTGCCAGACGTCGGGAAGTGGGTGCAACACCTCAACCGCTCTCTTCCGAAAGAAGTATATGGCCTTTCTAGGATCGGCTAAGCCATCCCATGCCATCGGAAGCTCTCGCGCTGCGATAGCCGGGTATCGGTCGCGGAATATCCTCAGCAATCTGCTGCCCTGAACAACCGTCGCGACACACAAGACAGCCCAAACGCACATCACCAAGATGGGCCACAGATCACTCATGGCAACGTTGCCCAACGTCGCGGGTGAGCCACAGCCCCCGCGAGAAAAGAAAGGATGAACGATATGGGAAAAGACACAGGAAAACAGAAACGCGCGGGGGCTGTTGGCTCCACTCGCTTGGTTGGGCGATGCGTGGAAGTCGGGGACGATGACGAGGGACAACCACGACTCACAATCCACACCACTCGGGACCAGCTCGCGGCATTCGCGTCGAACTTGATATACGCAGAGGTCGAGGTCATGGTACACGCGCCCAACAAATAGTGGGCCTCATATTGGACGTAAAATAATACGTCATGGGCGCAGAATAAGGCTTTCCAAGCGGGTTGTCTATAAGGATTGATCAGGCGAATGGGTGGATACATTGGACCAGGAAAGGCGTCCGGGCCGCGGGAGGCGTTCATTCCCAATCCTAAGCTCAAGCTTTTGGACCAGGTGAGCGAGGTGATGCGCTTCAAGGATTATTCGCTGCGGACCGAGGGGACGTATCGGGAATGGATCAAGCGCTACATCTTCTTCCACGGCAAGCGCCATCCGCGAGAGATGGGCCGGGCGGAGGTGGAGCGGTTCCTGAGCGACCTGGCGGTCAGGCGCAAGGTAGCGGCGTCCACGCAAAACCAGGCGTTCAATGCGCTGCTGTTTCTCTATCGGGAGGTGCTGCACCAGGAGCTGGGGCAACTGGGGGAGGTGGAGCGGGCCAAACGGCCGGAGCGGCTGCCGGTGGTCCTGACGCGGGCGGAGGTGGAGCGGTTGCTGGCCGGGATGACGGGCACGTTCCAGTTGATGGCCAAGTTGCTCTACGGCACCGGGTTGCGTCTGATGGAATGCGTGCGGCTGCGAGTCAAGGACGTGGATTTCGTGAAGGGGTCGGTCCAACAGAATGTCATGTTTCCACCGGATGCGCTTTGCGCTAGTGAGCGCGCTGGCCACTTCCGCTTAGGAATACACCAGGACCATTGAGCCCGCCCGCGCCCGCGCCGCCGAGATTCTGAGAATGGAGCTTCATAATGGAGCTTCATATTAGGCTTTGTGGTCAGCACCCTTTAGGTTAAATTGAAGGCATGAAGCGAAGCGTTGACATCGACGATGACCTGGCTTCTGAGATTGACCAGGTCGCAACCCTTGTCCGGGAAAAGCCGGCTACCATCATGCGCCTGGCCATGCGCGCCGGTCTGCCCAGTGTCAGCAGCCGTTTCCAGGCGCCGCGGCCGGAAGGCTATTTCAAGAGCGATTATCCGCTTCCGGAGGACCGTTTGGAGTTGGAGAAGGCCATGTCCAAGGTTCCACAACGTCCGGAGCGATGAAACTCCACCAGTGGGAGGTCTGGAAAGCCAAACCGCCCGGCTTTGAGCGAGACCATTGGTTTGTCATTGTCAGCGGCCAGGAGCGTTGCGACGAATCCCGCCACTTATTCGTCAACGGCCTGGCCTGCTTTACGCTGCGCGGACACCTCGGCAAGACGGAAGTTCAACTCAACGGCGCGGACGGATTAGCCGGGCCGACCGCCCTCCAGTGCGATTACCTCTATTCGCTGGATAAGCGGACGCTTCATTCAGGACAGGGCCTGGTGAGTTGGGAACGCCAGCAGGCCATCAAGAACAAAGTGCGGGAAGTCTTGCGCTTCTAAAGCAGCTCCCCCACCGTCCGGCCGTGAAGGGGTCCATAAGAATCAGTCCTGACTATTTACTCTAATCCGCCGCCGGGCCTCACGCGTTGGGAGACGAGTACCCCCCGCGCCCTCGCCGCCAAGCGAAGGGAGAAGGAGGAATGCTGAATAAAAGAAAAGGTGTCAGTCAATGATAATGTCATATACTGAGGCTGGACTGAGGCTGGGTTGGTTCGACGGCTGCGGCTCAGCGCAGGTCTGGCCCTTGAGATAGAGCAGGTGCGCTAAATGACCCCGGGTTCCCATCGCCAACCGCTGCGCAATCCAACTGACGCTGACGGTGGTCTCGGCGCGCAGCCTGGCAGCCAGTTCCACCTTGAAGGGATGGCCCTTGCGCCAGCTCGCCAACTGCTCTGGCCTAATCCCGCCGACGCGTAGCGCTTCGGCTATCAGCCGCTCCGCCTTGGCCTCTGCCGATTCGCACAGCTCCGCGCCATAATGCCACTTTCCCCGCTGCTCCTCGATGTATTCCAGCATCTCGGCCCGGAACTGCTTGGAGCCCACGCACCAGCCTCGGGGCACGGGCCTGAACTCCTGGTCCCGTTCTGCTTGCCGCCGGGCTTCCATCACTGCCGAGAATCGGCTGCCGGCACCCGGCTGGTCCCACCGGAAGCCCCACTCGCCCAATAAGCGGTCCACTCGCAGCCACGCCGGCCGCGGGGAGGCGTCGGCCAGATACGCGGGATAGCTGCTCCACCGGTAGGCCTCCAGCGGCTGCGCGGGCCTCAGCAGCCCAGCTCGCACCGGATTCAAATGCACGTAATCGCACACGCTCTTGAGGTAACCGTTGCCACTGCCGTCCACGATCAACGCCTTGTAACGCCCGCTGAACAGATGGCCAAAGACCTTGTGCCGCCGGTTGAACCGAGCAGTATAAACGCCCAGCAACCACTTCATCCCCTCCACCAGGTTGGCGTTAGGCGTCTCGATCACCAAGTGAAGGTGGTTGCTCATCAAGCAGTAGCTGTGAATCTGCCACCCGGTCTTGCCGCAGCCCTCAGCCAACGTGGCAAGAAACCCCTTGCGGTCAGCATCGCTGCAAAAGATCCTCTCCTGGTGGTCGCCCCGGTTCATCACGTGGTAGATCGCCCCGGGGTATTGGAAGCGTCCACCCTCCGCAGTGAGCTACGGAGGACGGGCAGCTTGCGAGCCATAAACCTCGGCCTCTGATAAGCCATTCACAGCCGCCCTGTCAACCAGAGAATATTACATTATCATTGACTGACACCTTTTCGGCGTGTACTCAGCGCTACGCGGGTGAGTGCTCCAGCGGAGGCGAGCAATCAAGGTCGGAGCAGCCGGAAGAATTGCTGCATGGAGGTCAGGGGGTTGGTGTAGGGACTTGAAACGTTCGGGAGGTTAGTATAGGTGCCGGTCACCGCCGGCGCGGACTGCAGGTGGAAGTCCATGTTCGTCCAAGCCAGCACCAGGTGGTCTCCTATTCGTGAAAAGAACAACGGTGTGCTCAGGTCTAGCCTGAACACCGTGCCCTTGCCCGCACTTCCGCCTTCAAAGCCAGCCCCGTACAGTGCGCTGCCCGCCAGAACTACACCGTTGGCCGGATTGGCGCCGTCGCTGTTGGTCAGATAATCCCCATCCAGCGCTGTGAAGTCATGCAGGGTGGCAAATCCCGTGCCATCCGTGTTGATTTTGAACACCACGCCATCATTGTCCGCACCACCGCCATAGAAGGCCGTTCCGTAGAGAGCGTTGCCCGATAGACGTAGTCCACCTGAAGGGGCCGCTCCGTCTCTGTTCGTCTTATAAGGGACCGTAAAGCTATAGATTCTGGTGAACCCCGTGCCATTCGTGTTCAATTTAAAGATCGAGCCAAAGCCCGAATTCCCCCCTTCATACGTCGTGCCATACAGAAAATTGCCCGCTAAAATCAAAGTGGCACGCGGGTCGGCGCCGTCGCTGTTGGTGTAGTAATAGGAAGCATCAATATAGGCCGCCGTAAAGTTGTGCAGAGTCGTAAATCCTGTCCCATCTACACCGATTCTGAACACCGTACCATTCCCCGCACATCCGCCATAAGAAGCCGTCCCGTACAAGCTCTTGCCCGATACAAGCAAGCAGGCATTCGGATAAGCGCCGTCCGTGTTGGTATTATGGGGAAAGGAGCCGGGTCCGGCACTAAAACTATGCAGATTTGTGAAGCCCGTGCCATCCGTGTTGAGGGCGAAGATGGTACCGGCTCCTGAACTGCCACCGCGGTTGGCCATCCCATACAGGGTGTTATCCGACACAACCAACCCGGCAGACAGGCCCGACCCATCGCTGTTGGTCGAAAGCGGCCCGGAGGTGACGGTGAAACTGTAGAGGTTCGTAAAATCCGTCCCATCAGTGCTCAGCCGGTACACTATGCCATTGTCAAAAGCGCCTCCATATTGCGTCATCCCAAACAGGTTGTTGCCCGATAGCACCAACCCGGCGATCGGATAAGCCCCGTCAGTGCGAGTAAAAACGTGCAGGTTCGTAAAACCCGTGCCGTCGGTGTTGACTTTGAACACTACCCCAACGTCCGAACTGCCGCCAAGCTCAGCCGTCCCATAGAGGGTGCTGCCTGACAAAAGCAGGCTGGCATACGGATAAGCGCCATCACTGCCGGTAAAATCATGCAGCGTCGTAAAGCTCTGGCCTGCTACCGGTCTAGCCAGTATCGAATTTAGAGCGGCTATGAGCGTCGAGGCAAGAACGAGCTTAGAAAGGTGTCGTTCGATCATAACGTGCACTTGTTGAACCTGAACAGCTTCGGACATGACATGGAACCTAAACTAAAGCGGTCACCCCTAAAGTCCTCACTATTGACACAACGCTAGCGCCCGAAATCAGCATGCGCGACCTGCACGCCACGCCCAACTCGCTACCATCCCCGCTCAGATGTGTCAATAGTGAGGACCAACACCGACAAGAGAATATTACATTATCATTGACTGACACCTTTTTGAGTGTGTCGGAACTAACTATTATCGGCTGGAGGTCTCTACTTTGCGATTTGTCGCTTCTCCAGGGCTGCGATCCGCCGCTTCACGTTCTGAACCACTGGTGATGACTCTGTGTTTGTCAGCAGCAACTGCTGAAGCTGTGCTCGCAATGCTGCAAGCTCTTTCGCATCCGGTGAGTCTGATGTCGCTGCTGTCGGTTCGGGTGGAAACGAGATGGTGCGCACGCAATCTGTGTTAACCCATCGCACAACCTTCGGTCCCCCATTGGCGAACTGCGTTTCCAGCTTCACCCACTTCCCCGCTATGGATGTGACATTGCCACTCTCGTAGGTCTCATGTGTGTCGTCCTGCATCTTGCACTGAACGTACGATCCGAATTTGAGGGGTTGGGTTACGTCTGATTGATGGGATGCAGCGATGACTAACCAAGCTGCTGCTCCCACGACCAGCCCGATCACGAACTTATCGTATTTTTTCATGTCAGTATGTTTTGGTTTTTGATGTTTCTTGATTTTGAGTACAAGCACAGTCACTGCTCCGAGATTTCTTGGCCTGCAGTCTGCTCAAGGTTGCGGGCGAATTTCGTACAGGCGGGTTCATTGCTGGTGCTGGCAGCCGGCTCCTACCTTGAATAACCCAGCGGCTCCACGGCCCCGAGGTAGCGCTCAAACCGATCTGGCCCAAGCAGCTGCCGCAAAGCGGCCTCGCTCTGTTGTTGAGCTGCTCGATATTCCGTCGTACCTGGAGTAAAGGCGTTCACATTTCGCCATGAGTCAAAGATCAACTGATACTGATAACTGATAGGAATTTGCTTTTTGGGCGCCCGCATTTACTCAGCGCTGCGCGGGTGAGGGAGAATTGGTTTTTGGTCTCACCGAACATGCCGCAACCTTATCAAGGACAGGCCGAGGCGTCAACAGCCTTTATGCGGTCATTTTTGCGCGCCTTGGGGGGGGCGTTGGTGGGGTTTGGGAGAGGGGAGCACCGTGAGGTGGAGGCTGAGCCCGGAGCGCCCGCGGAGTACGGGCGCAGATCACCTCCGGGCCGGCCTGAGGCAGCGGCAGTTTTCAGTCGGTCAGCGCATTTTCGTAATCAGGGGCGGGATCTACATCGTCACAAGGCTCGTAGGTGTAGGAGCCCGTGAGGCCCTGTGGGGGCGGTCGAGCCGGCGGGTCGTGCCAGGCGCCGAGGTGGCGGAGGATTTTCTCCACCACCCGCCGGTCGTCAATGACCGCGATTACCCGCATCGGATTCTGGCAGACGGGGCAGCGAAGCGGGTCAACGTGCCACACGCGCAGAATGAGCTCGCGCCAGCGTTTGGAGGGGAGCCTGACCGGCGGGGGTGGGGAGACGCTGGGGCGGCGCGCGACCAATTCCGGCGGCAGGCCGCGCTGGCGGACACCGCGCATTTTGTTGGAGTACCAGCCGTAGTAGCGGACCATCTGGGCGCCTTTGTCGGGGATGTGCTGGGTGATGGCGGCCAGAAAGTCTGTTGGCGTGAACACCTCGAAGTTGCGGTTGATTTTGGCGTTGAGGCGGGAGCGGTAGATGACGATGTCGCCGGGCGACTCCAGGGTCATCTTTTCCACCGAGAACGGATTGCGCAGGATATACTGCGCCAGGTCCTCCAGGTCGGCCTTGTTTTCGGGGGGCACTGGCTGGCCGGCGTGGAGGTTGTGCCGGGGTCGGAACGAGGTATCTGAAGCAATGCGGCTCGGCCTCCGGGCGGAGTCGGGACCTCCCCTCAACGGCTATGGACGGGACCTGCTCAAGGCCCAACTGGTGGCGTATCCCGCGCCTGCTTGCCGCCGCCGTTCCAGCTTCCATTAAAGCGCCTGATGCTCCGGGGCCGTGGAAACCGAAGATCGTGGCGGCCCGGAGGCCGTTATCGGGTGATTCGGCGGGGGTTCTATGACACCAGGGTATGTCCAGCGTATGCCCAGGGTACCTCCAGGGTTGGGCCGGGGCGGAAAGGGGGCATCCGGCGCCCTTCTCAGTATTGCGAATGCTTATTCTGGGTGCAGGGGGGAAGGCAGAAGGCAGAATGCAGAATGCCGAAGGGCCGGTCCAAAGCCTCCAGCATCGAGCACCGGGAATCGAGTATCGAGTATCGAGCATCCAGCATCGAGGATCCAACATCCAATGCGGAACCTCGAACCTCGAACCGCCAAGCCACCCTTAGGCTCCCCTGAGGCTACCCCGAGGCTATCTGGTGGCCAACCGGTAGCCACCCGGAGGCTACCCTGAATATACCCTTAGGCTACCCCGAGGCTCCCCTGAGGCTCCACCTGGGCTACCCCGAGGCCAAGTGCGTTCGGAGATGAATACGCTGTCGTATCGGCGGAGAGACCTTCGTGCCGCGCGAAGCGGAGCAAGTGTCACCACGGAGGGAGGGCCACCACGAAATACACGAAAGACACGAAAGCGCAGCGGTTTCGTGTGATTCGTGTATTTCGTGGTCTCTCAATTAAAGCCGTCATGCGCGTGATGGCCTTTTTCGGATTTCGGCCTTCGGATTCCCTTCGGGTTTCCCTTCCTCCGCAGCCCGTCCTCCGTAGCCCGTCCTCCGTAGCCCTGGATTTCGAAGAAGCGCCCGCCGCGGCCCGGGCTCTGAAACGGTTCTTGCCGGGGCGAGGTGGCTGCGCTATACGCAGTGGCGTGCGGAATCGGCTGGCTGCGTATTGGAACCTTCTTCTGCTGGGGGGGCTGTTCGTGGGCCTGAGCGCGAAGGCCCAATCGCCTGCCACGCCCGCAGAGGATTACCTGGTGGATGTGTGGGACACTGATTCCGGTCTCCCGCACAGCACGGTCACGAGCATCGCCCAAACGCCCGATGGGTATCTGTGGGTGGGGACGCTGCACGGGGGTCTCGCCCGCTTTGACGGAGTCCGGTTCGTCAACTTCTATCCGGGCAACACCCCGGAGATGATGTCGGTCGAAATCCAACGCCTATTTGTAGATTCGGAGGGAACGCTATGGATTGGGTTCGTCGGGGGGCAGCAATTCTCGTATCGGCAAGGGCGATTTCGTTACGAGCGGGGGGATGTGCGGACGCCGGCAGCCTGGTTAAGGGATTTGGTGGCTTGCCATCCGGATCGCGTCATCCTGTCGTCCTACGCCGGCTGGCTTTTCCAGGCCGACCGCCGATCCGGCACGAACCGTTGGCAAACGCTGGTGCCACCGGACGTCAATCTAACGACCTCGTTTTGCGAGGATCATGAGGGCGTCATCTGGTATCGGACACTCGACGCCGGCCTGGCGCAGTTCAAGGATAACCGCTTTCAACGCCTGACGGACCTGAGGGGGCTGAAGAGTCAGCAAATCAACGTGCTCACGAAAGACCCTGCCGGACGGGTCTGGGTGGGTACTGAGAAAGAACTGGCCGTCTGGGATGGCGACAGGTTTGTGACCATGACGCCTACCAACGGCCCGGCGGAAATCGCCGTGCGGCAATTGGCCTTTTGCGCAGATGGCGCGCTGTGGGTGCGCACGGAGAACAGTCTGTCCAAGTGCTTTGGGCGAAGCTGGGTTGCCGAGGCCAAGCCTTGGGACGGGCGCTTTCGCCCTTCACCACGGCCCTTATTGATGTATGCCGATGCGTCGGGGGGCGTTTGGATAGTCCATTACGGCAGCGGACTCTGGCAGGTGGATGCGACCGGCCGGGTCGTCCACATCGGTGAGAAAGAAGGTTTGCCCAGCGGATTGGTGGAATGCTGGTTTCAGGATCGCGAGGGCAACGTCTGGGCCGGTTTGGCGGGCGGGGGCCTGGTGCGTCTGCGCAAGCGCACTTTCCACCTGGTCTGGCCTTCGGAAATGCTGCGTGACAAGGCGGCGCGATCCGTGTGCGAGGACGCGAGCGGGGCAATGTGGTTCGGCACTTCCGGCGACACCTTCCTGCGATGGCGCGACGGCGCGTTCACCGCCTTCACCCCTCCGCCCGAGGCGACGGCAGGCCGGGACGGGGTGGTTTGCGCGGATGCCGACGGCCACGTCTGGGCGGGGACCGTCCAAAATGGCATCTGGCGGTTCACGGATGGCGAGTTCAAACGGCCTTTTCCTTCCAGTGCCGTCGGCACGGTGGCCCGCGCTTTCTATGCCGACCAGGCTGGCCGCATGTGGATCGGCAACGAATTCGGCCTGTACTGCTGGCAAACCAACACGCTCCACCATTTCTCGACCAATGAGGGCTTCCGCCCCGCTTCGGACGGCTTTGGTCCGGGCTACGTTCTTTCCATTGCCGAGGGGGCACCGGGGGAGATTTGGATAGGTATGGCGGATGCCGAGCTGCGGCGCTGGAAGGATGGCCGGTTTGGCCGCTGGCGCTTACAGCCGAAGGCCAATGACATCCGTTTCTGGGCCCTATGGCCTGAGACCAACGGTGTGGTTTGGATTGGCACCCTCGGGGCGGGTTTGCTGCGGTTTGATAACGGCCAGTTCACGCGCTACACGACCGAAGCCGGGCTGCCCAGCGACAACGTCAGCCAGATCCTGGGTGATCGTCGCGGCGAACTCTGGCTCGGCACCCGCGGCGGCATCGCGCGAGTCAGCAAAGAAGCGCTGGAACAATTTGCCCGGGGCGAGATCAAAACCGTTCCGTTCATCACCTATGGCAAATTCGATGGCTTGCCCTCGGCGGAATGTGCCGAAGGCTGCCAGCCGGGGTGCTGGCGCGACCGGGCTGGACGGCTTTGGTTTACCACGGCTAAAGGCGCGGTGTGGACCAGAACCGGGGAGATTCCGTTCAATCCGCTCCCACCGCCGGTACACATCGAAGAGGTTTGGGTGGATGGCCAGCGCCTCAAGGAGACGGCGTGGCGGTCGGCGGATGGGCACGGGCCGGCAAGTCCGTCTGCTTCAGAGGCGGCAGCGCGCCCTCCCCTGCAGGTCGGCGCCGGCAGGCATTACTTTGAATTCCATTTTACGGCGCTCAGTTTCACCGCGCCGGACAAGGTCCGCTTTCGCTGGTGGATGGAGGGCTTGGAGCACGACTGGGTGGATGGCCACCACAGGCGTGCCGTCAGCTACAACTTCCTCCCGCCCGGCAGCTACCGGTTCCATGTTCAAGCCTGCAACAATGATGATGTGTGGAATGAGGAGGGCGACGAACTGGCGCTCACGGTGCTGCCCTATTATTGGCAGACCTGGTGGTTTCGGGTCGCGCTTGGCGCGGCGCTTTTTCTCGTCGTCGGTTTGGTCTATTCCGTGCGCATGGCCCGTCTGCGGGCGTTGGACCGGATGCGCCTGCGCATTGCCCGCGATTTGCACGACGAGGTCGGCGCCAATTTGGGCAGCATCAGCCTGCTGGCCCAGATCATGGAAAAAAAGCCCACGGCGGCAGATGCCACGCAGGTCCGGGGCATCGTGGCGCAAACCGTGGATACGCTGCGCGACATTGTCTGGTTCATCGAGCCGAAACACGACCGGATCAGCGACCTGGTGACGCGCCTCAGCGAGACCGCGCGAACGATGCTGCAAGGGGTGCCCTACAACTTTGAGACCAGCGGTGACCTGGGCGGGCAATCGCTGCCGCTGGAGTTCCGCCGCAACGTTGTCCCCATTTTCAAAGAGGCGCTGCACAACGTGATCAAGCACGCCCAAGCGACCGAGGTTCAAATCCGGCTGCGCCGCTCCGGGCGTTTCCTCGAGTTGAGCATCAGCGACAACGGACAGGGCTTTGTCGAAGGCGATGGGCTCCCGGGTAATGGTCTGAAGAACATGCGCCGCCGGGCAGCGGACATGGACGGCAGTCTGGAGGTCACCACCGAGCCCGGCAGGGGCTGCACCGTCCGGCTAAGCGCTCCCATCCCGCAAACGCGGGATTGGAAGTGACGCCATGACGGCTTACTCTCCAAGAATATAGTATGGAAACCGTTGCCAAACCAGGCAAGCCAACCGCGGCGCGCCCCTTCGCGCGGCATCCCATCAGCGTCTGGCTGGTGGAGGACAATCATACTTTCCGCAAGACGGTCGCGCGCGTCCTGAGCGAAGTCGAGGGGGTCGAATGCACGCATCATTTCTCGAACGCGGAGGATGCCCTGGACGCGCTGCTCGGGGGGGCGGTGCCCGACGTGGTGCTGCTGGACGTGGAGTTGCCGGGCAAAAGCGGCATCGAGGCGGTCAGCCAGATCAAAGCCATCTCCCCCGCCACGAGGGTCGTCATGCTCACCGTCTTTGACGACCACGAGAAGGTCTTTAAGGCGATCTGCGCGGGCGCCTCGGGCTACCTGCTCAAGACCTCGCCGGTCGAGCGTATCGTGGAATCGGTCCACGAAGCCCTGGCCGGGGGGGCGCCCATGACGCCACGAGTCGCCAAATCTGTCCTGGACATGTTCGCCCGGCTTTCCCCGCCCAAGCACGACTACGGGTTGACCCGGCAGGAGCAGAAGGTCCTCGAGTTGATGGCCCAGGGCCTGATCAAGAAGGAGATCGCCGACCGCCTGGCGCTCAGCTACCACACAGTGGACACCCACCTGCGGAACATTTACACCAAGCTCCACGTCAACACCCGGACCGGAGCGGTGGCCAAGGCCCTTCAGGAACGACTCTTCTAGTTGACATAGACTGTTTGTCACTTAGAGTAACGATCAGACTCCTGTTTGAGTTGTGTTACACTACAGCCAGTCGAAACCAAACCGGCCCCCTCACAGTTGGATCGGAATCCATGCTGCGCCCAAGGGCCTAGACTCCTCAGTACCCAGTATCCTATGAAAAAAGCAGAACATACACCCAGGCGCTCAACCATTCAGCGTATGAGAAATATCACCCGTCCAGCTCTATCCCGGTGGGCGGGCATTGTTGGCCTGCTGGCGGCGGGGCTCTCCTCGCCGGCGGCAAGTTTCTTTTCCGATTTCAACTCCGGTCTTCCCACCGACACGGCCATTTACGGCAATTCCGCGATCCTCTCCAATACCGGCTATACCAACAGTGGGTGTCTCTTGCTGACGTCGAACCTGATGAGCCAGACCGCCGGCTTTGTCATCACCAACGACCTGGATGCCGGCAACCCGGTGTATGGCTTCGTCGCCCGCTTCAAAGCCTTCATCGGCGGAGGGTCGGGGGCCGACGGGTTCAGCTTCAACTACGCCAACGACCTCCCCCTGGGCGCCATTACCGAGGACGGCGCCGGGTCCGGCCTGAGGGTCGAGTTTGACACCTACAGCAATGACGCGGCGGATGACGTGGGGGTTGATTTGTGGATGTATGGCGGCGACATAGCCCAGGCTCCCTTCGACGGCCTCCGGCAGGCCACCTGGGTAGATGTCCTGGTCCAGGCGAATCCGGATGGCTCGGCCAACGTGATGTACGACGGCCATTGGATCTATACCAACTTCTATATCTCTTATTACGGCTGGCCGGTTCCTTATACCGGCGGCATGTTCGGCTTTGGCGCCCGCACCGGCGGGTCCTATGATACTCAGGCGATTGACGATCTGAGCATCACCACCTTCACCAACCCGGCGCCCTTCGTTGACTATTATGCCCCGGTAGGCCGCGCAGTGCGCCCGGACGCTCCCATCCAAATCATCCTGACGGATTACAACACGCAGGTGGATACGAACCGCATCGTGCTGAGCCTGGACGGGACGCCCATTGTCCCGACCGTCGTGAGCCAGGCAGCGCCGCAAACCACCATTCTCTTTATCCCCCCGTCTCCCACCAGCTATTACGCCTCCGGTTCGTCGCATACCGTCAGCCTGACCTTCGCGGACAACTCGAGCCCCACCCCAATCACCAACTCGCTGCAATACAGCTTTACCGTGGGCGCGTTCGGTGTTCTCACCAACCCCGCTTCCCCCGCCCTGGTCAGCGCCAACCCCGGCTTTGATCTGCGGATCAGCCAGATTGACGCGAACCTGGGGCCGACGATTCAGCGCGCGGAAAACCAACTCGCCAATCTGCTCATTGATCCCAATACCGGCCTGCCTTATGTCAACCAGGCTACGACAAGCAGTTATGTGGAGACCAGCGTGATCAACTACTCCACTGCAGGCGCTCAGGGGGACTTCCCGACCGAGCCGGCCGACTCCATTCCCGGGATTCCGGGCGTGACGGGTGGCGACACCAACGTCGCGATGAGCGTGGTAACCTATCTCTACCTGTCGGCGGGCATCCATACGCTCGGCGTGAACAGCTCGGACGGCTTCGCCTTAACCGCCGCGTCCAACCCGGATGTCTTTGCCTCCCGGGAGGCGGTGTATGACGGCGTGCGCGCCGCGGCAGACACCACCGTTACGTTCGCGGTCACCGATCCTGGTTATTATCCCTTCCGCATCGTTTACTTCGTAGGGGGCCTGGAACTGGTGAACCCGACCACGGACAATCCGAGTCTCGAGTTCTTCTCCGTGGATGCTTTCGGGAACAAAACACTGATCAATGACACGACCACAGCCGGATACACGGCCGCTTATCAGCCGGCGGCCACCCTGCCCTACGTGCGGTCGGTTAGCCCGGCACCGGGCAGCAGCGGCGTTCCTCATACCAGTGCGATTGAAGCCACGCTGGTTGACGGCAGCATCACCGTTGAGACTAACACCATCAACCTCTGGCTGAACGGGACCGCTGTCTCGCCCACCATCGGCAGCGATGCGGGCGTCACGACCGTCCAGTACCAGCCGGCAAGCCTTGGGCTCGATTCCACCAACATGGTGCAAATCGCCTTTACTGACAGCGCCTCCAATCGCCGCACCAATCAGTGGTCCTTCGTGGTCGAGAATGTCCTGCAGCAACTCTGGGTCATCCCGCCGAATTCGAGCACCAACGCAACCTGGGCCCAATGGGTCACCTCCGGCAGCACGGAACGCGGACTGGCCTATAACCCGAAGACCGGCCACGTCCTCCTGCTCAGTCGCTCGGCGGTTGCCGGCGGCCCGGGTGCCAAGGGCGGCATCGCCATCTTGGACGGGAACACGGGCGCCATCCTTGGCACCATGGATGTCAGCCTCAGCACCTCAAGTGGCGTCGGCACGTATATCCTCAATATGATCGGCGTAGCCGAGGACGGCGTCATTTATGCCGGCAACCTCACGGTCAGCGCGACAACTCCCTTCCAGATCTATCGTTGGCAGAATGAGACGGCGCCCCAGGAGCTTGTTTGGAACCAGAACCCTTTGGGCGGCGCTACCCGCTGCGGAGACTCCTTCCGCGTCGAAGGTTCGGGTGCCGGCACCCGTATCCTTGCATCCGGCAACAGCACCGTGGCGACTATTCCCATCTTTACCACGGTTGATGGCACCAATTTCACGGGAACTGCGATCTCAGTTAGCGGTTTGGGGACCTTGCCGGTGGGCGGCTTTTTCCGGCTCGGCCTGGCCTTCGGTTGTGGGGATAGCTTCTACGGCCAGACGATCGGCAGTCCAACGATGGAATGCGGCTTCAGTGTGCCCTCGGCGAGCGGCAGCTTGCTGGCCCCCTACCCCATCGCGGCCTTCGACGGCACCGTCAGCATCGGGCCGATTGGGGTGGACCTGATCAACCAACGGCTTATCGGTGACGAAACCTCCGGCGGCAGCGGCACCCTCCATTCCATGAACCTCTACGACCTGAGCACGTTCACCACCTCGGCGACCAATTCGCCCATTGACCACAAGGTCTTCGCCACCTCGACCGGGAGCTTTGGCACCGGGTCGGTGGATTTCACGCCTGACGGCACACGGGTTTACACCCTGGACACGGCCAATGGCATTATCGCCTTCAGCCTGAGCCCGAAAGTGGCCGCGCCCAGCATCTGTGCTCAGCCTAAGACCAACATCGTCGCCGGCATCGGCTCCGTCGGCTTCATGGGGGTGCGGGCCATTGGCGCACCGCAGACCTATCAATGGCGCTTTAGCGCCACCAGCCCGGTCACCCCGGGGACGCCCATCCTCGGCGCCACCAACCGGACGCTGGATATCTACGACGTCCAGCAGAGCCAGTTGGGCTACTACAGCGTGGTCATTTCCAATGCCACCCTGCTGACCAGCGTGACCAGCGCGGTCGCCGTGCTGGACACCCAGATAGTGGTGACCAACCAACCGGCCAGCCAGGTCGTCGCGGTCGGCGGCACCGCCACCTTCACGGTGGGCGCGAGCCAGGGCGTGGCCCCTTATAGCTACCAATGGAAGTTCAATGGCGCCAATGTCGGGGCCAACTCCAGTTCCTACACCGTCAGCGACGCGCAGGTGGCCAACGCGGGCGCCTACACGGTCGTCATCACTGACTCCCTTGGGCAAGCCGTCACCAGCGCCCAGGCGGGCTTAACGGTCGGCACACTGGGCAATGGCACCGGCCTGGTCGGCGATTATTTCTCTTTCCAGGCGCAGACCTTTTACGAACCACCCACCCTCGAGCGGGTGGATCCCACCATAAACTTCAACTGGGGCGCCGATTCACCCGATCCGAGCATATCCGTAGATACCTTCACGGTCCGTTGGACGGGGATGGTTCAGCCCCTCTACTCGCAGACCTACACCTTCTATACGAAGACGGATGATGGTGTTCGGCTGTGGGTTAACGGCCAGTTGCTGGTGGATAAATGGGTGAACCAGGGCAACATCGAATGGAGCGGCACCATCGCGCTGACGGCGAACCAGAAGTATCCGATCTTGATGGAGTACTACGAGAATACCGGCAGCGCCGCCGCGACCTTAAGCTGGTCCAGCCCGTCACAACTCAAGCAGATCATCCCGCAGACGCAGTTATACCCCGTTTCCGGCGCTGCTCTGCCACTGCAACCGGCTGTCTCCCGCGGCGCGGGTGGAACCCAGGTCACCATTAGCTGGGCCGGCACGTACGTCCTGACGACGGCTCCCAGCCTGGATGGACCGTGGACACCGCTAGCGGACGCCACCAGCCCGTACACCATGAGCATTGACCCGGGTCAGCCGGAAGTGTTCTTCCGCCTGCAGAGCCAGTAACTGAACAAGCGCGCTTTAGAGTGCAGTCATAATCACAGACCGGGCTTCGGCCCGGTCTTTTTTTGGCGTTCGCTCGCCTGGGGTTTGCAATCACTTCCGCTGGCCATCCGGGGGAACTGCAGGCCCGGATGGCTCATACGGCCCCGACACCGTGGGAGGGCAGGCGCCTTCCACGCCGGTTATGCTGGCGGTTTCGCGAGGCGCTCACGACTGCCGGCCTTGTAAGCCGGATTCGGGCCGGGCACAACCGCGCCAGTGTCCTTCAGAAAACCGGACAGTAAGGCATTGAGTTGACTCACCCGGCCAGGCTCGGCCGAGGCGCGGTTCCTGGTTTCGCCGGGGTCCTCGCGCAGGTTGTAGAGCTCGAAACGGTCCTCCTGATGCGGGCCGTCGTGGAAGAAGCGGATGAGCTTCCAATCGCCCTCTCGGACAGACGCGGCGGGCACCTGGCCGGTGGCGGGGGTGTTGTGGGGGAAGAAATCGAAGATGGTCTCGCGGTGGGCGGTGGCAGCCCCCTTGAGCACAGGCAGGAAGCTGCGCCCGTCCATGATCTGGCCCGCCGGGAGCCGCGCCCCCGCGATCTCGGCCAGGGTCGGATAGAAATCCATGCTTTGAATCATGGCCCGCGTCTTTGTGCCGGGCTTGACGACCCCGGGCCAGACGATGAAACAAGGCTCGCGCGTTCCACCTTCGTAGATGCTGGCCTTGCCGCCGCGCAGCGGCTGGTTGCTGGTCGGCGGAATGTCCACATACGGCGCGGCAACGCCGTTCGGACGCCGGGCGCTTTCCCTTCTCATCGCCTGCCAGTTCACACCGCCGTTGTCCGAGAAGAAGACGATGATGGTATGATCCATGAGGCCGTTCACCGTCAGCGCCTGGACCAGCGTGCCGACGGCGTCATCCAGGCTGTGAACCATTGCGGCGTAAACCGGGTTGTGCTGGGGCAGGTCCTTGTCCATGTCGAGCCGCGCCTGTTCCACGTAGGACCGCTTCGCGTCGTAAGGGGCATGGACGGAGAAGGACCAGTAGTTGAGGAAGAACGGTCGGCTCTTGTTGGCCTCGATGAATTTCACCGCCTCACTAGCCATGCGATCTTCGATGTGCTCGCCGGGCTGGCCGACAAAGTGAAGCTTCGGCGGAAACTTCCACGGCGCCACGTAGCTCCCCGCCGGCCCCGGCCCCCACCAATGCGGGACATCCACGTCGAAGCCTTGTTGCAGCGGGCTATAGGGCTCCGGGCCCAAGTGCCACTTGCCGAAGTGGCCGGTCACATAACCGGCGGCTTTCAGCGTCTCGGCCAGCGTCACATAGTTGGTGGACAGCCGCGTCGCGCTCTCATCCACCAGAGATTTCTGGTCGGGCCGCCCGCGTGGGCGAACCGTTTCCCGCAGCCTCACTTGCGGCAGATGACAAACCGGCGCAGTAATGCCGATGCGGGCGGGATATTGCCCCGTCATCAAGCTGGCGCGCGTCGGCGAACAGAGTGGATTGGCCGCATAGGCCTGCGTGAATACCAGGCCGCGCTTGCTCAGCGCGTCAATATGGGGCGTCTTGTAATACGTGCTGCCGAAACAGCCGACGTCCCGCCAGCCCAGGTCGTCAGCGAGGATGAAGACGATATTGGGCCGCGATTCGGAGGCGGAGGAAGCACCTCCCACCAACAGCAGTAGAATCAGGAAAGGACGTGTGCGCCTCACTTCTCCAGTTCCTCCGGCTTGATCGGCTTGCCCTCCCAATACCACACACCGTTCGTTTGATCGAGCACCCGATACGCGCTGCCGGGGGCGGGTGGAAGATTGACCTTGGGCATCCATTTGGCGAGGGAGCGGACGACTTTCTTGTTCTCGGGATCGGCGACGACGTTGGTCCATTCGTTGGGGTCTTTCCGCTCGTTGTAAAGTTCCTCCGAGCCGTCGGCGTAGCGGATGTAACGCCACTGCTCCGTGCGAACGGTATGATTGTTGACGTTGTGGGTGGTAATGGCGGGCCAGGGGCGTTTGGCGTTGGCGTTCTTCAACTGCGGCACGAGGCTATGGCCCTTCCAATCCCCGCTTGCGCGGCAAGCCGCAGAGCTGGACGAGCGTGGGGTAGATGTCGAGCAATTCGGCAGGGCGGGAGCAGCGCGCGCCGCGGGCCACACCCGGCCCGCGAAGATCAGCGGCACATGGGTCGAGCGCTCCCACAGCGAGTTCTTGCCCGTGATGTCCTTTTCCCCGAGATGCCAGCCGTTGTCCGACCAGGCCACGATCACCGTGTTGGAGGCTTCGCCGGATGCGTCCAGAGCGTCCAGCACCCGGCCAAGCTGGCTGTCCATGAACGTCGTGCTGGCGAGATACGCCCGCACCAGGGGACGCCACTGATGCGCCTCCTTCAGCCAGGACAGCCGCGGCTCGGGCAGTTTCCAATGCAGATACCAGGCGAAGAACGGCACGTCATCGCGGTCGTGCGCGCAGGTAAGGCGGCAGGGTGATTTCGTTCTCCGGCGGAAACTGATCGAACCATTTCTGTGAGGCAAAGCAGGGGACATGCGGCAGGCGGAAGCCGACCGCGAGGAAGAACGGTTTGTCCTTCGGGCGCGACTGCAACTGCGCGATGGCGTTGTCAGCCGTTTTCCAATCAGCCTGGTCGCGATCATCTTTGGGGAAAGACGCCCCAATCCATTGCCCGGATGTCCTCCGGCGTGTGGACAAACTTCTGTTTGGGCAGAGGCATGGGCGGCGCAGGACCCCACACGTCAAATTCATATTTCTGCAAGCGGGCGTGGAATGGACCCGTCATGAAACACCTTGCCGTACGTGGCGGTGAAGTAGCCGTGCCGCTCGAAGTATTGCGGCAAAGTGACGCAGTTGGTGGTCACGGCCACAGCGCGAATGCCCGGCACCAGGCCGTAAATGCCAGTCGTCGAGGGCCGCAACCCGGTGAGCACGCTGGCGCGCGAGGGATTGCAGAGGGGGGCCTGCACGTGGGCGTTCAGGAAGAGCGTTCCCGCGCGCCGCGAGCCGATCCAGGTTGGGCGTTTGCGCCTGAGGATGTCCGCCCAGGCAGCCCACCCAGTCGTTGAGATCGTCAATGACGAGGAAGAGGACGTTCGGCGGGGCGGACTGATGGGGCGAGGCGAAACCGGCCTGGCCGGCCAGACTGACCAGCACTGCGAGCGCGAGGGATCGTATGTTCATAATGGGCCGTCGTGCAGCATAACCAGACGGCGCAGACCGGGCCATCACGTATTCGCGGGAGGGGGGCGGGCGCATCCGGAGATTACCGCTAGGCGCCAGCCCCCAAATCCGAAATCCGAAACCCGAAATCCGAAACAAACCCAAAATCCTAATGGCTCAATGCTCCAAACCTCCCAAGGCCGGGTGGTTTCGGTATTTCCGCGTTGGTGCTTTGGATTTGTTTCGGATTTCGGGTTTCGGATTTCGGATTTATGCCTAATGAGGATGGTGGTGCTTCAAAGAAGAACCCGAGGAGGCCTTTTCGCCGGGCAAATGCTATAGTTGCGGTTGAATCGCAATGAACGCCTTGCCTCCAGAAGGCCGGACTGAGCTGAAGAATGGCTCGACTGTCGCCATCATTGGCGGGGGCCCGGCTGGGGCGTTCTTCGCGATCCACCTGCTGCGCCGAGCCAGGGAACTGCAGAGACAGCTCAAGGTTATCCTCTTCGAGCGGCGGCGGCCTGCCTCGCTCCAGCCTCTGCCGCATCCGCCCGACTGTTGGAAGGGCTGCAACTATTGCGCCGGGGGCATCTCTCCCAAGCTGAATGACGTCCTCAAGGAATTGGATTTGCGCCTCCCGCAGGAAGTCATCCAAAGCCGGATCGAATCCATCACCATCCAGGGCTTTTGGAAGAACATCGAGCTGGAGGTTCCGGCCGGGCGGGAAATGTTCTCGGTTTACCGCGGGTCGCGTCCGGACATCCGTTCGTTTGGATTCACCAACTTCGATTCGTTCCTGTTGGACGCGGCGCTCAAGGCCGGCGCCGGCCTGATCTGTGGGGAGGTGCTTGAGGTAATTCGCCAGGAGAATGGAAAGCCGCTGGTCCGGCATCAGGCGCGCGGTACGGAGGCGCGTTTGGAAGCGGACCTGGTGGTTTTTGCCGCCGGGGTGAACGAAGAGGCGGGCCTCGCCCCCGAGCGGAGCCGGATGCTTCAGTGCCTTCAACGGCTGGTTCCCAGCTTCAAGCCTCCGCGCGTTCGGCGCGCGCTCATTTTTGAGCTGCAAGCCAGGCCGAGCGTTCCCGAAAGCCTGGTGGGGACCATTCACTTCGTCGAATACGGCTCGGCGCGGTTGCCGGTGGAGATGTGTTCGCTGGTGCCCAAGCGAGGTTTCATCACCGTGGTGTTGGTCGGGGCCAGCGTGGACGGCGCGGCTACTCGCACCGAAACCCAGGCAATTATGAAGCAGTTCCTGGAGCTGCCGCATATCCGCAAGCTGATCTCGCCGTCCGTTCAATTGAGCCCGGCCTGTATTTGCCGGCCGAACATGGTCGTCGGCTCCGCCAGGCATCCCTTTGGGGACCGCATCGCCGCAGTCGGGGACATCGTGACTGCACGGCTCTACAAGGATGGAATCCTCTCGGCGCACCAAACCGCGCAGGCGCTGGCTGAGACGGTGCTGACGCTCGGGGTGGACGGCGCGAGCCTGAAGGAGGGATACGGGCCAACCCTCCGCCGGTTTCGAGCCGACAACCGTTTCGCCGCGCTCGTCTTCCTGCTGCATCGCGTTTTCTTCAGCTCGTCGGTGTTGAGCCGGGTCCTGTACCAGGCGGTGATCACCGAACGCAAGTCAACACCCAGCGGTCAGCGGCGACTGGAGAGAATCCTCTGGAGAATTGGCAGCGGGGACGACAACTACCGGGACATCTTCTTTGCGATGGCGCATCCGGCGACGGTCTGGTCAGTCTTGACTGGAGGCGCGGTCATTACCTTAAGAAACTATCTGACCGAATTGGGCTTTGGCTTGCGGTGGGAAGGCTTTGGGCGTTTCACCACCGGCGTAGCCGTCGAGCGGCTTGAGGAGAAACGGCGCCAGTTCTCCCGGCTCATGGCCGACGCGAGCGTCGCCGAGCCCGGAAAGCTGGAGTTCGAGCGGATGTACACCATCAAGATTGCGGCGCCGCGCCATGAGATTCTTGAGCAACTCGGGCGTTTCGGCGAAGCGGACCGGGGCTACCTGCGGCCCCGATGGCTCAAGGTCCAGCGGACCGCCGGGGCGCCCAACACCCCGGGCTGCGTCATCCGCTACGAGGTCGGTTGTCGCGGGTGCTCTTTCAGCCTGGTTTTGGATCAGTTGGCAGGAGGACACCTGGCGGTCTATCGGGTGCAGGATGGCTTTGCCCGAGGGGGCCTGCTCATTTTTGAGATCGAGAAGCTGGGGGATAAGCTGTGCGCGCTGTCCATCTACGTGGCCTTCAATTTCGCGCGCGGCAGGACATGGCTGACTCGGCCCTTTTGGTGGCTGTTTCGATGGCTATTTCCCGCTTACGTCCACGATGTGCTCTGGAACCATTCCCTCTGCCAATTGAAGGACATCGTGGAGGCCAGCCGTGAGGGGCTCTCCCCGCGCCCGGATCTCGCGATGGACAATATAGAATTTCACATCTAAGTACCCTAATTCATAAGTCCGCGCACGTATTTTTTGTTAAGCCGCCATCCCTAATTCCGTGGGTTTTGGGGTAGCTAACTTGGTTAGGAGTTGATTGAGGTCCTCGCGCGTAAACTTCCACTCGAAGGGCCGTCCGATCGTTTCGAAATGGCGTTCGAATTGCCAAAGGGCGTGGGCGACTTCATCCAGGGATTTGAAATCGTTTGGCGTGAGCACTTTTCGCTGGATGATGGAAAAGTAAACTTCGACCTGATTGAGCCAACTGCCGTGAACGGGTCCATGGACCAAATGCAGACGGGGGTAACGTTGTTGGAACCGTTGGACACTGGCCGTTCCGCGATGAGAGGAACCATTGTCCACAATCCAGAACACGCGGCGGGCTTGGGCATAGGGAGGCTGATTCATCACCCGGTCGACCAAGCGATCAAAAGCCACAATGCCGCTTTGCGGTTCGCAGTGGCCGAAAAGCTTGGCCCGATGAACATCCAAGGCGGCCAGGTAAGTAAGCGCTCCGCGCCGCTCGTACTCGTGTTCGACCTTCATCGGTTGGCCGGGTTGGGGTGCCTGGGTAGGATGGATGCGAGCACGGGCTTGGATGCTGGTCTTTTCATCGGCCGAAATGACGAACTCGTCTGCTTGCAAGGGTTGGCCCTGCCAGACGCGCTGGTAGAGGTCCAGCAAGCGTGCGGCTTTGGCAGCGAACTGCGGGTCACGGGGAAAAATCCAACAACGGTGAAACCAAGGTCGGATGGCATCTTCATGCAGCCAGCGCCAAAGAGTGCTATCGCTGATTTTGGCCACCAACCCGGATTGACAGACCTGCTCGTTCAACTCGGCGAGGCTCCAGCGGGAGAGTGGCAAGCCGAACTGGCTGGGCAACTCGCAGGCCAAGGCCTTAACCTGCACGACCAGTTCTGGGGGGAAAAGCCCGGGGGCGACCCGGGCGGGGCAGTTCTTCCAGTCCGCGTAAGCGCTCGTAGAAGAAGCGTTTGCGCCATTGACTGACGACTTCACGCCGTGTGTCCAGCCGAGCCGCAATGAGGTCGTTGGGCAGGTTTTGGGCGGCCAGAAGGACGATTCTGGCGCGGAACACCTGAAAGTAAGGCAACGTATATTTGGCTGATCTATGTCGGAGTTCTCGCTCCTCATCTTGGGTGAGAACGATAGAGAATGGGCTATTTCGTGGCATATTATCCGCACATTTCCGTGCTGCGACAAGATACCACTATCCAGTCGGTATGGCCAGTTAAAATACGTTATTGTATTTAAGAAAACAAGTACTAAGGCTACCTCAAACCCGAGCAGACCAGAATGTCTCAGCCGCCGGCTGGCCCGGCTGCCGTCGCGACGCCGATCCCCCAGAGTCCACCCGGCATCTCTTCCCAGACGCCCTGGACCGGCCGGCCACCGTCTCTCCCGCCACGACCAGGTAGTGACCAGGTAGTGACCAGGTAGTAAAGGGACTACCTGGTGACTACCTGGTCACTACCTGGTCACTACCTGGTCACTACCTGGTCACTACCTGGTCACTACCTGGTCACTACCTGGTCACTACCTGGTCACTACCTGGTCACTACCTGGTCACTACCTGGTCACTACCTGGTCACTACCTGGTCACTACCTGGTCACTACCTGGTCACTACCTGGTCACTACCTGGTCACTACCTGGTCACTACCTGGTCACTACCTGGTGACTACATGGTCACTACATGGACATTGGGATAGAGTGGGGGCGGAGTGGCCGGACATAGAATACTTGAGGGCACCTGGCCTCGGAACCCCTGGCCCGGTGCGGCATTCTGGCGTCCGCGGGAACAATCCTGACACCAAAACGGAGGGATGGAGTGGCGGAGTGTTGGGTTTTCCAGAACTCCATCACTCCAATACTCCAGGATTCCGGCTCACGCATTTTCCACGGAATCAGGAGGTCTGAGCCTGGCTGTTGCAGAGACGCTCAGAGCGCCGCCGCTTATGTCCGCCTGATAGCGGTGGCAAAGCTGGGCGGACAGGAATGTCCGCGCTTCTTCATGAACTGGCCCTGGATACACCCTCACAGCCCCATCCCGCGTTTGCGTGATACCGGAAGCGGGTGTAGTTTGGTAGATTCCACGAAAAGGCAAGACCTTGGCTGTAGTGTGAGTTCTTGAACCCGATGTTGGGCGAACATCCACAACGCGGGGCGGGCACGGGAGCCCGTGCTCGTGGTAACAACGAAGGCCGAAACAGTTGGTGCCGATTCGGCTTGCTCCGCCGCCCTCTATCGAGTCAGGACCGTGTTCAGGTTCTTGGCCAAACCAAACCACAATCCGAAAGACGGCAATTATGAAACTAAAGGGACTCAAACTAAAGGCAGATAGAATAATCACTCACCTGTATCACACCCTCGGTGCTTGCTTGACCGCAGGCGCCGTCTTCCTCCTGGCCGGGGCAAGCCCGGCCTGGGCGGTCAGCGGCACATGGACCAACAGCATTGCTGACGGGAACTGGGGTGATGCCATCAACTGGGCCAACGGCACAATTGCGGATGGTGCCGACAGCACGGCGACCTTTTCGTCAACTGCCACCCGGTCCATCACCTTGAATACGAGTCGAACTATTGGCAACCTGACGTTTAACACTTCGAGTTACAATCTGATTGGTGGCAACACGCTGACCTTGCAGACCAGCACGGGCATTCCGACGGTCACGGTCACTGCCGGCACTACGACCATTGGCGTGCCCCTCTCGTCGGACCAGCAAGTCCTTTTCACCGGCGGCATCGTTGCGCTGACCAACGGCGCCAATAGCCTCAGCGGTGGACTCATCTACCAGGAGAATCCCATCGGCTTCGTCTCGGGCGCGCTCGGGTCAGGCACCATTCAAGTCGGCAATGCCCCCGGCGGCAATAACGGCGGCGCCGGCCAGGTCGGCTTCGATGCCCTCTCCTCCGCCCCCGCCGGCACCGACCCGGTAACGCTCAACAATGACTTTGTCATCCGCACCATCCGCTGGATCGTCGGCCAACAAAACCTCGTCGGCCTCAATGCCCAACCTGTCATCATCAACGGCAACGTGAATCTGGACATGGGCACTGGCAATGTGCGCGACCTTGCCTTGCAGCAGAATCTGACCATCAACGGCGTTCTGAGTGGGGGTCAGAGCGGCAGTTCGGTATTTGGTTTGAACTTCGGGGTCCTTGCAGGCGGGGCGCTAACCTTGACGGGCGTGAATACCTTCGTCGGCAACATCAATTTCAATGTCGGGAGCACCTTGGGCGTTAACAGTGCCGACGCGCTGGGCTATTACCAGAACCGCATCAACTTTAACACCCCCGGCGCCACTTTGCGGATTGACGCGCCCTTTACCATTCCCAGCTACCAGGGCCTGAACGGCATCGGCATGAACGTCGCCGCCAACGCCACTATTAACTGCCAGGCCAACGACCTGCAGATTGATGCGATTATTGCGGGCGGCGCCACCTTAACCAAGAGCGGCACGGGCCGGCTCACGCTGACCGCGGCCAATACTTTCAGCGGCCCCATCAACCTGGCCGCCGGCACGCTCGCGATCACGGGCTCCGGTTCGGTGAACACTACCGCGGGCATTACGATCGCGACGAACGCCGCATTCCTCCTCGCCGACTCCGCCTCGGTCGCGAACCTCTCGTCCGTCACGGTCAACAACGGCGGGCAGTTTGTGTTACAGGGCGCGCCGACCCTCAACAGCGCAGTGTCCATCACGGCCAATGCGGGCGGCATCGTGGATCTGACGGGACTCTACACCCCGCTTACGCTCGGCGCCGGGCAGACCTTGGGTGGCGGCGGCACCGTCAACGGGAGCGTTGTTGCCGGGTCCGGGTCGCTGCGTAGTTCCCGGCACTGCCGGCACGGCCGGAACTCTGACCTTTGCCAACGACCTCGCTTTGAACGGCCAGAGCTTCACCTTCGACCTGCGCAACGACACGACCGAGGGTGGCGGCATCAACGATGAAATCGTAGTGGCGGGCAACCTGACGCTGGGCGGCGGCGAGAAGATTTACCTGAACTACCTCGACGGCCAACTGGCCGCCGGCACTTACAAGCTGATTGCCTACGGCGTGAGCAAGACGGGCAACTTCACGCTCGGCGCGGCGTATCCGAACGTGACGCTCGATAACACGGGCACTCCGGGCTACGTGACGCTGATCGTCAGCGCTCCGTCGGTGGCCAACAACCTCACCTGGAAAGGCGACGGGACGGCCAATGTATGGGATGTCAACACCACGGCCAACTGGATCACCAACTGGGCAACCGCGCCCATTGTCTATACCGACCCCTCCCAGGTAACCTTTGATGACAGCGGTTCGAACAGCCCGGCGATTAACCTGACGGCGACGGTGTTGCCCAATGCGGTCACGTTCACCAACACCCAAACCTACACCATCAGCGGCGCGGGCAAGATCAGCGGCGCCACAGGGTTGACCAAGCGTGGCAGCGGCACGGTCATCCTGGATAACAGCACCGCCAATGACTTCGGGGGAACTTTGACGATCACGGCGGGCAAGGTCCAGATCGGGAACAACGACACCAAAGGCAGCATCGGCACCGGCCCAGTGGCGGGCTCGGGCGCCAGCACCGCAACTCTGGCGTATAACCGCACTGACGCCACCACGCTTAATAACACGATCTCCAGCGCGATGGTTCAGGCAAACGCCGGTTCATTGACGCTTGGCGGCGTCGCGGATAACGCCAGCGTCGGCGCCACTGTAAATGCTGGCGGCACGCTGGTGCTGGGCAAGACCAGCAGCGGCAGCGTCCATGCGCTGGGGGCGGCCACCACGGTGAACACCGGCGGCACGCTGCAACTCGGTGGCTCGGGCGGCGACCAGATCTACAGCGGTGTCACTGTCACGATGGCGGGTGGCACGTTCGATATGGCTGGGCTTGGCGAAGGGTTCACCGCCTTGAGCGGCTACGGGACAGTGAATGACTCCCTCGGCGGCGGCAACACTACCCTCACTGCCGCGCCCGGCCTAGTGGCCCAAAACGGCACCATGAACATCCCGGCCGGCACCGTTACCGCTTCCGGCAATACCCCCAGCCTCAACGTTTACGGCACCTTGAACATCAACGGCGGCACTGTCAACTGCACCGGCGGCAACAACGCTGGCACCCACGGCGTCGAAGGCGGCGGCACCTTGAACCTGAACAGCGGGTCGCTGGCGGGCGCCGGTAATTACTACTTCTCCATCGGCGGCACCGCTGGCTCGGGTTTGGCGGTCGCCAACTTCAATGGCGGCACTTTCAGTAGCGGGGGCGAATTCCTCATCGGCTTCCAAAAGCCCGCGCGAGTTACGGTCAACCCCGGGGCGACGCTTAACCTGAATTTCTTTAGCTACGGTGATACCAGTGGCGCTTGCACGAATTACCTGAATGGCGGTCTCATCCAGGCGCTGCAGTTCAACACTCGCGGCGCCGGGACCGTGGTGAATTATTTCAACGGTGCGACCGTGCAGGCCAAAAACAACCGCGATCCGTGGATCAACACGATGACTCACGCCTACCTCAGCACCAACGGCCTCATCCTGAATGACGCCGGTTATGCGGTCAGTATTGTGCAAGGCCTCGAGCACGACCCAGCCCTCGGCGCGACCTTGGATGGCGGGTTGACCAAGTATGGCGGCGGCACGCTCACCCTCAAAGGGGCCAACACCTTCACGGGTGGCATTACCAACCAAGCGGGCGCGCTCCAGTTCACCACCCTGGGCGGCAAGACCTCCAGCACGCTGGTGTACGACAACGCGACCAACATCATCCAGGTGGCCGTCAAGGGGACTACTGTCACCAATCAGTCCCTCACGCTGGGAACTTCGGGGACGGGCACGCAGGGCCTCAACTTCAACCTGGGGACTTTGGGTTTGCCGACCGCCCCGCCGCTGAACGTGGCCGACACCCTCACCAGCGCGGGCAATGTCGCCGTTGGCATCATCGCGCCGATTGTGCCGCCAGGGCAAGCCCCCCTGGTCAAGTACGGCAGCTTCAATCCCAGCCTGTTTGCGAACTGGTCGGTGGCACCGGTTCCCTATGTGGGTCTGAGCTTGAGCAACAACACGGCCAATAAATCCATTGATCTCGTGGTGGCCCAGGGGAATTACCCGACCTGGACTGCCGCTGCCAACAACACTTGGGATACGACTTCGATTGATTGGAAGATGTCGCTCACCGGCACGCCGACCAACTATTTCGAGAGCACGCCGCCCGGCCCGCCGGTGAATTTCGACGATACCGCCACCGGCGCCAACAGCCACGACGTTCAAATTGTCCAACCCGTTTCTCCGGCGTTCATCACCATGAGTAACGGCCAGGATTATACATTCGAAGGCAGTTTCGGGATTGCAGGCACCGCCGCCATCATCAAGAACGGTGCTGGCGCGCTTATCCTGAACAACGCAAGCGCCAACACTTATTCCGGCGCCACCCTCGTCACCGGCGGTTCGGTCGTCGCCGGAGCCGCCAACGCGCTGAGCGCAGCCTCCGATACCACCCTCAGCGCCTCGTCGCTGAATATCGGCGCCAACGCCCAGAACATCGGCAACATCACGCTCAATGAATCGCCGCTGATCGGCACCGGAACGCTTACGGGCAACGGCGGCGCGCTGACCCTTAACAGCACCAACGATGCGACCCTCGCGACCCCGTTGGCGGGCACCATCGCCCTGACGAAGCAGGGTACCGGAACGCTGAGCATCAGCCTCTCCAATACCTACAGCGGCGCCACTTACGTCCAGGCTGGCACGCTGCGCATTACGGATGAGGCGGCTTTGGGCCAGGGAGGCTTCAACGGCGGGACTTGGACCATCATTTCGCCCGGAGCCGCCGTGATGATAGACGGGAGTCTCGAGGGCAACCACATCAGCACCTCGGAGCACATGCACATCAATGGCACCGGTCCGACCGGCCTGGGCTGCCTGATCATCACCAATGGCGACACGCTGATGGGCAACACTGGAGCGCACACCGCGCTCGACGGCGACGCCACCATCTATGTGGCGGCGAATGCCAGCCTGACCAACATCGCGCAGTACGATGGCGGCAACCGGTTGACCAAGTCCGGGCCGGGGTTGCTCTATGCGGCCTCTGCCGTGCTCAATAATCTGACCGTCAGCCAGGGCACTTTCCTGGGAGGCGCTCAAATCGGGAATGGCAACGTGCTCGTGGATGTGTCTGTGATCGCGGACAGCGGCGCCACCTTTGGCGGCAGCGGTACCGTCAGTCCCGTCGCCATCTTGCAGGCGGGTTCGACGCTGACGCCGGGTATGCTGGGCATCGGCACGCTGACCTTCAACAATGCAGTCACCAACGCGGCCAACTGTCTGATGGAAATCAGCAAGACGGGCACGACTCTGGCCAATGACCAAATCGTGGCCAACGGGAGCTTCGTCTTTAGCGGCACCGTGACGGTAACCAACATCGGCCCGGATGCGCTGGCCTCCGGCGATACGTTCAAGCTGTTCAGTCTGACGAACTACGCTGCGTTGGCTGGTGTGATCCCGAGCTTGCCGGCACTGCCCAGCCCGATGTTCTGGACCAACAACCTGGCGGTGGATGGGACGATCGCCGTGACTTCCCCCATTTCGACCACCCCGATCAACATCACTGTGAGCTTCAGCGTGACCGGGTAACCTGACCCTGCAATGGCCTTCGGACCACATCGGCTGGCGGTTGCTGGTTCAGACGAATCACCTCGAAGGGCTCAGCACCGAACCCGGCGGATTGGGGGACCTACCCGAACTCGACCAATGTGGACCAGGTTATTATTACGGTTGATCCGGCGAAGCCCACGGAGTTCTATCGTTTGGTTTATCCTTGATGCTGTTTGACTGGACCCGAGGCCGAACGACCCTCGCCATCCCGCGAATGCGGGATGGCGAGGAACTGGACAGGGCGATAGGCTGGTAATGGCTGGAGAATGAGGGCGGAACCAGTCGGGCAAAGCGGGATGGGATCATAGAAAGTGCGACATGAATATGCAAGAAAGACGAAGGCAGAACCGACCCGCGAGCGGCACAGCGCGGGGCTTCACCCTTATTGAGTTGCTGGTGGTCATAGCCATCATTGCGATATTGGCAGCCATGCTCTTGCCTGCCCTGGCCAAGGCCAAGGAGAAGGCCAAGGCGATTAGTTGCCTGAGCAACATGAAGCAGGTTTCCCTGGCAACGAAGATGTATGTGGACGACAGCCGCGGTGTTCTGATGCCGCTGTGGCGACAGCCTGGAAACCCGGCGTTTGACCCCTGGGTTTACGACCCAGCCACGTTTATCGTTCAGAACGCAGCGGGCCTCTTTTGGGAAGACGCGCTGCGGCTGGGAGGCTACGCTAAGAACGGGAACGTGTTTGACTGCCCCTCGATGCGCTACCTCGCTACCAAATCGGTCGGCGGCTCGATCAGTACGAATCACACCTTGGGCATAGGCATGAACCACCCCGAATTCGCTCGCACCGTTGTAGTCGCTGACACCCACCCAAACCTGGTGAAGGAAACCCAGGTCCAAAAGCCCAGCGACGCTATCATCTTTGCCGATGCGGGTGCGGTCACGGTGGCTACTGCCGCCAATCAGAACGCGGATCTGTGGGTTCCTGACATTGAATACGACGCCGCTTCCATGCAGTGGTTTGGCGGCGGCGTGAGTTACTTCCGGGTGCCCAGCGACGGAAGCTTCCCCACGGGGGACTCCCGATCCCTGGGGCGTCACAACCATCGCTGCAATTTCGGCTTCTTTGACGGCCATGCCCAGGCTCTAAGGAACAGCGCCGCAGGTTACCAATATCCCGCGAATAGATGATCGGGCTCTCTGGGCCCGGGACCATAAATCTATGAGCCCTTAGCCTGTCTCGATTCTATGCCGAAACTCTTGTCTGTTGTCTGCCTTCTGCTTGCGCTTCTTGCGAGCGGATGCTCTAAAGGCGGCACCCAGCCTACAGGTCCGGAAGCGAGCCTGCCGGAGCTGACCCGCGCTTTGCAAACCTGGGTCATGGCCAAGGGCGCTTATCCTGCCGAGGTGAGTGAATTGACCAATTTCCCGACGCTTCGAGGCAAACGCCTGCCCACACCGCCTCCGGGCAAGAAGCTGGGCATTGACCGAGCGACACGCCAGGTCGTGTTCCTGGACCAGTGAGTTTTCGCCGGAAGCTTCCCGATCCGGCAAGGCTGGCGGCAGCGGTTGGCCTGGCAGCGTGGCTGCTAGTCGGCAGCCCTCTGGCGGGGGCGACTTTCAACTGGGTTCGGAACTCGAATGGGAACGCCTCCGGTTCCTGGGCCAACCAGGCCAATTGGTCCGGCGGCACGCTCCCCACTACAACCAGCGATACGGGCGCCTTTAACACGCTGGATATCACCTCTGATTCAACCATTACCCTCGACGGCCCCCAGGCAATTAACGCCCTCAGCTTTGCCGACGCTGGCAGCGGAACCGGGGCGAGCTGGTTCCTCAAACCCGGCCACCCTTCAAGCTCAACACTGACTTTGGGCGGTTCGAATCCTTCTATCAGTGCCGGCGGCCTGGCCGTTGGCGAGGCTACCGTGATCAACGCCGTGATCGCCGGAACCAACGGGCTGACTAAAGCCGGCACGAGCTTCCTTCAGCTCAACGCAGCCAACATCTACTCGGGGAAGACGGTCCTCAGCGGGTCAGACTGCCGGGTGTCGGTCGGCAACAACCATGCGTTCGGTAGCGGCAAAATCGTCGTGGGTGCGAACCCCGGCGACGGCCAGGTCTGGTTTCAACCCGCAGGTCCACGCATGCTGACGAATGATGTCGAGGTTCGGACCATTCGCTGGATCATTGACTGGAACACGGCGAACGGAATCGCTGGCGGCGACCTTACACTCAATGGCAACATCCTGCTCAATGCCGGCGGGTCAAACGTCCGCGACATCTATTGCGGCGAGAACCTGACCTTGAACGGCAGCATGACGGTCAACCCCTTGTCGAACCCTTTCAACAAGCAGGGCGGCTCTACCCTCACGCTCAACGGCACCAACACTTTTTCCGGCCCCACCGCGATCAGTGCCGGCACACTCGTCGTCAACGGCAGCCTGAATAGCCCCGGCCCGGTCACCATCGCCAACGGCGCCACGCTCTCCGGCACGGGCGTCGTCGGCGGGACGGTCCTCATCGAGGACGGCGGGACGCTGCTTGTGGGCAACGGCGGGTCCGGCACGCTCATTGCGGCTGGGTGCGTCGCCTCGGCGAACGCCACCATCACATTCGCGCTCGGCGCGACCAACAACCCTGCCAACGGCTTTCTTAAGCTCAACGGCAATCTCACGCTCGACGGCTTGCTCAAGCTCAACGATCTGGGGGGATTCAGCTCGGGGGTCTATACCGGGATGTGGTATTCCGGGACGCTCGTGGACCGCGGCCTGACCGTCAGCGGCGCCCCTTCCGGCAAGACGGTAGCCGTGGACGTCGCCACCCCTCACTACGTGCTCTTCCGGGTGCTCGATGGTCAGGTCTGGCCCGCCGCCGGTGACGCCGTGCCGATGGACATGGCTTCGCCGCTTGTGCTGTCGTGGCTCGAGGGGGTGGATGCTATGGCCTACGACGTGTTCCTGGGGACGAGTTCAAACGCCGTTTATGCCGCCACCACCAATACGCCTGATATCTACCAGGGGCGAACGGGAACTCTGACCAACGCCATCTCGGGTTTGCAGCCAAACAGGACCTACTATTGGCGCGTGGACAGCGTCAGCGCCGCCGGCACGCCAACCAAGGGAGCGGTGATGTCCTTCACCACCGGCAATGCCATGGAGGATTTAATGCAGGATACCTGGGTCGCCACCGATGCTTTGAATCGCACCTTGCCCGGGTACGCTGATTGTGGAGCGCCGCGGAACGACCAGCCCATAGGCATCTTCTACTTCCTGTGGCACACGGCCAACTCGCTTGGCTCGGACGGTCCGCGCGATAATACCAGAGAGATCCAGCGCCTGGGTGGCTATTCCGATCCCCATAATCCCTGGGCCGATAATCCCCTCTGGATGTCCGGCGCCAATGCGCGCTCGTGGTATTGGGGCGAACCGGAGGACGGCTATTACGCCAACGACGACGAGTGGGTGATCCGGCGTCATGTTGCGATGCTCGAAGCGGCGGGCGTGGACGTGCTGGGCTTTGATACCACCAACGGCCACCCGGAGAATCATGCGCCGAAATACCTGAAGATTATGGAAGTCATCCGGAAGATGCGGCTGGAGGGTACACCAGTGCATCTCAAGGTGTTTCATTATACTCACGCCACCAGCCCTGCCACCGTGACCTGGCTTTACGACAATTTCTACAAACAGGGGCTTTACCGCGATCTCTGGTTTGTGTGGCAGGGCAAACCGCTCATTATTGGTTACCCCGATGGGCTCAGTCCCGGCGACGGCTCCGTTTCGGCTGAGGTGCGCAACTTCTTCACCTGGCGCACGGGCTGGGCCTACGTAAGCGGCACACTCGAAAACGAATGGCAATGGATTGACCGGCCCACTCCGCAGAACTTCGGCTGGAACAGCCGCAAAGATGTTCCGGAGCAACTGCCCGTGGCTTGCGGCGGCTGGGCCAACGGCAACCTGGGCCGCAGCCAATTCAACAATACGCAACCGGCTTACGACAACTACCACCTGAGCGTGGGGCGCACGGAGGGGCAAGGCTTGTTCTTCAGCGAACAGGCGTTTTACGGGCTGAAATATGACCCCCAGTTCCTTTGGATCGTCGGCTGGAATGAGTGGTGGGCTGGCGCGTGGGACGCCTCCACCTATTGCTACACTCGCCTGCTGGCCGATTGCGTGCCGGCCGGCAAGCGGTATTTCGTGGACAACTACAACGCCGAATACAGCCGCGATATCGAGCCGATGAAAGGCGGCTTCACCGACACTTACTATTACCAGATGGTCGGTTACAACCGCCTCCGCAAAGGGGTCCGGCCCGTGCCGGCGGCTTCCGCGCCGAAAACGATCAATCTGGCGGGCGACTTCAGCGATTGGGCGGACGTAGGGCCGGAGTTTCGCGATTACGCCGGCGACACCGTGCCACGAAACCATGCGAGCACGTTCAGCAACCTGCCGAATTACACCGACACCACCGGGCGCAATGATTTCACGCTGCTGAAGGTCGCGCGCGACGCCGACTATTTCTACTTCCTCGCCCAGTGCCGCAGCAACCTGACCAGTTACACCGATACCAACTGGCTGGTGCTCTTTCTGAATACGGACCAGAGCCGCGAAACCGGGTGGGAGGGTTACGATTTCGCGGTCAACCTCGGACCGCGCGCCGCCGGGACAACCTCGCTGAGCCGCAATACCACTGCCACCAACGGTTGGACGTGGACCACGTTGCGGAGCGACTTGCCCTGGAAGGCCACGGGAAACCAGTTCATGGTCCGCGTGCCCCGCGCCGACCTCGGCCTCACCAACGAGCCGGTCGCTTTTGACTTCCATTGGGCCGACAATTTCCAGACGAATGACATCAGTGGCTTCTTCCTGTACGGCGACAGCGCCCCAGACCGGCGGTTTAACTATCGGTACCATGCCTCGGTGGGCATCCCGGTCACGCTGCGCCAGGACGATTTTGATGCCGGGAAGCAGGCGTGGTGGGACGAGTCCTGGACGAACGGCAGCAAGTGGAATCTCACGTCGGCAGGCAGTTACTCGGGTTCCGCCGCTCAATGCAGTATTGGCAACGGCACCGGCCAGAGCGCGCTCATCACGCGCGCAGACACCAGCGCGCTCGAGAGCTTTCGCCTGAGTTTCCGCTATAAGCTGACCAACGTCCTGGACGCACAAAGCTTCAATGTTCAGTTCCTCACTGCGACCGGCTGGGTCAGCGTCCACAACCTCGGCCGTGATGAATTCCATCCCGCCAGCCAATCGTGGGGCTATGACGAGCAGCAGAACGTCTGGATGACCTTTGCGGCCGCGTACACCAGGTCCGGCACCAACGCGCGCTTCTTTCACAGAGACTTCGCAGTGCGGTTGGACGGCAGCGGCATCATCAGCAATGGGCAAGCCGTTTGGATTGACAATTTCCTCCTCACCGGTGTCAGGGACGACGCTAGCTTTGGCAGCGCTCCTTCGTTCCCGCCGATCCCAAATCAGACGGTGATCGCAGGTCAGACCTTGTTGGTGACCAACGCTGCCAGTGACCCGGACAGCCCACCTGAACTCCTCAGCTTTTCCGCGCTCAATGCGCCTGCTAACGCGACGGTTGATCCACTATCCGGCGTCTTCACCTGGCGGCCCACGATCGCCCAGTCTCCCCTGGTAACCCGGGTGCAACTGAAGGTCGAAGACAACGGCCAGCCGCCCTTGAGCGCAACCCAGAGTTTTTGGGTCACCGTAAACCGGCCCGCCCCACCGCAACTTGTGGCGGTGGCCTGGACCAACGGCGCTCTCAGCCTCCATGTGTCCGGCGACGCCGGCCCGGACTACGCCATCCAGGGCGCGACCAACCTCCGCCCACCAACCGCCTGGGTTACCCTGCTGGCCACCAATTCGCCGCCGGTTCCGTTCCGGTGGGCCGATCCGCAAACGAATCTGGCGCAGCGCTTCTACCGTGTGATACTGGGGCCCTGATCTAACTCCGTTATGAACCCCTACTCCCAAACCCCCATTGGATGTTGGACTCGCCGCGCCGAAGTCCGACGTAGGCGGGTGTTGGATGCTGGATGTTGGATGTTCTCCACTTCCCGTACCCCCTTCAAATCCTCCCGGCCCCGCTCATTGCGAGCCCTTAACCTGTTTCCCGCCTTCGTCTGGTGCCTGGCGACAGCGCTCTGTCCTGCCAGCGCAACCGCTGCCAACACCAAGCCTAATATCATCGTCATCCTTGCCGACGATCAGGGCTACGCCGATCTGGGTGCCCAAGGACAGGTGAAGGACATCCGCACCCCTAACATTGATTCACTGGCCGCCGGCGGCGTGCGCTGCACCTCGGGCTACATCACCGCCCCGCAATGCAGCCCCTCGCGGGCGGGCCTCTTGACGGGGCGTTACCAGCAGCGGTTTGGCTTTGATACGATCCCGGACTGCCCGTTGCCGCTGGGGGAAATCACCCTGGCCGACCGCCTGCAACGAGCCGGCTATACCTGCGGCATGGTCGGCAAGTGGCATCTGGATCCGAATCCCACTTCCGCAAAGTGGATTGCGAAGAACCTGCCCGAGATGGCCGGAAAACCGCGCAACCAGATCCGCATTCCGCATGCTGCCTTTATTACCTATTCGGCGGGAAAGCGGGGATTCCAGGAGTATTTCCAAGGCGAACTGCAGCGTTACTGGGCGAATTTCGGCCTGGATGGCAAATCGCTCAACCCTTCGGGCGAGTGGGTGGATACGAAGGGGCGCTACCGCATTGACGTGAAGACCGAGGCCGCGCTGGCGTTCCTCCAGCGCCACAAAAGCGACCCGTTCTTCCTGTACCTCGCTTATATGGCGCCGCACACCCCGCTCGACGCGCCCAAAGAATACCTCGACCGCTTTCCCGGCCCGATGCCCACCCGCCGCCGCTACGCGCTCGCCATGCAGTCGGCCATTGACGACGGCGTGGGCAGGATCATGGCGCGGCTGCGCGAATATGGCCTGGAGGAGAACACGCTGATCTTTTATACCAGCGATAACGGCGCGCCGCTGCATCACAAACGCGACACGCCTGTGAACACCGACATGGGCGGATGGGATGGCTCGCTCAACGATCCGTGGATTGGCGAGAAGGGCATGCTCACCGAGGGGGGGATTTGCGTGCCATTCGTCGTGCATTGGAAAGGCGTCCTGCCGGCGGGAAAGGTCTATGAACAACCTGTCAGTTCGCTCGACATCGCTGCCACGGCTATCGCCGCGGCGGGGCTGCAAGTCAACCGCGCGACCCGAAGTTGGACGGCGTGAACATTCTCCCGTTTCTCTCAGGCAAGCAAGCCGGCGCGCCGCACAGTGCGCTTTTCTGGCGGTTTTGGAACCAAGCGGCGGTGCGTTCTGGCCGATGGAAATACCTGCAAGCAGGCGATGCCGGCCAATTCCTCTTCGACCTGTCAACGGACGCCAACGAGACGCGGAACCTGATTGGGACGCATCCGGAGATTGCCAACCGACTCAAGGCAGAACTGTCCGGTTGGACCAGCCAACTGCAGCCGCCCGGGTTGCCCGACCGCGCGCTGAACCGTCAGGAAAGCCCTTGGTTTGAACAGTACCTCGGCCTCGGTTCGCCATCGGCAGGCCGGCCAAACGTCCTGCTGATTGTCGCCGACGACCAGGGGGCCGAGATGGGTTGCCTGGGAACGTCTGGGTTGGCGACGCCGAATATGGACGCACTGGCCGCCCAAGGAGTGCTTTTCCAGGCGGGGAATGTTTTTTGCGCTTACCCCTCTTGTTCTCCATCCCGCGCGTCCATGCTTACGGGTGTCTATCCCCATACTCATCGCATCACACGCAACGTGCCGGAGTTTTTTGGGGGGAATGCCGCCGAGTGGGAAGCCAAGCTGCCCCCGGCCTGGCGCGAGTTTCGCATCCCGGCCCCGCTGCCGACCCTGCCTCAGCTCCTGAACCCGGCCGGGTATTACACCGGCATCAGCCACAAGTTCCACATTCTGCCGCATAAGGCCTTTCCGTTTGACGAGTGGATTAGCGGCTCGCCCGAGTCGGTCGAGCAGTTCATCGCCCATGCCGGCGGCAAGCCGTTCTTCCTCATGCACAACATTTCCCCGCCGCACAGGCCCTTCGCGCTCTGGGTGAAACGCGCCGCCCAGCGCGTCGAGCCGGCGCAGGTGAAAGTGCCGGACTTCCTGCCTGACGTGGCCGCCGTGCGCCAGGATTGGGCGGATTATCTGACCTCGGTGCAATACACCGACGAGGAACTGGGCCGGGTCCTGGCAGCGTTGCGCCGGTCCGGTCAATACACCAATACGATCGTCATTTATACCGGCGACAACGGCCCCGCATTCCAGCGCGGCAAGGCCTCCTGCTACCCCTTCGGCCTGCGCGAACCGCTGATCATCACCGGCCCGGGCGTGAAAAGCGCCGTCAAGACCGCGGCACTCGCGAGCCTGGTTGACTTTGCCCCGACTATCCTGGATTACGCCGACGTGCCGATACCGGCCCGAATGCAGGGCATCTCCCTGCGGCCGCTACTCGAACAACGTCCCGGCGCCACGGGCGAGAGATTGATCGCCGGGGAAAAGTTCGGCGACCAGGCCCCGGCGGTCGCCTACCAGGAGTGTGCCGTATTCGATGGCCGCTGGCATTACATTCGCCGCAATCATTTGCACAAACCCCGCAGTCTCAACGCCGATGACTTCGACCAGAAACGTTGGGGCAACCAGACTTACGCGGCTACGCTTGCGGTGAAGGACGAATTCCCCGACAAATATCACCTGATGCAGGAATGGGAAAGTGGCCGCAATGCCGAAAGCTTGTTCGACATCCAGTCTGATTTCTACGCCATCAAGGACCTGGCGCAGGACCCAGCCCATGCCGCCGACCTGCAGCACATGCGCAAGGCGATGGACGTCTGGCTGGCGCAGACGAGGGACCGCTTGATGGTGCGCAGCGAACAGCTTGAGCCAACAAAGTGAGTATGAAGCGCAAACATTGGAAGAGTATGCCGATGCAAGTCCGAAGTCCGAAGTCCGAAGTCCGAAGGAAGGCCGAAATCCGAAGTCCGAATTCCAGCCACCATCCTGCACTCCACGCCCCAAGGCATGCGAGCCTGGCCGCCGCCTGCCCCGTGGATCCGTTTGTCATGAAATCGGCATGCACGGTGCCGTCCTCGGGTTTCGGACTCAGTCGGCAGGGCTCTGTAAAAGGGGTCGGGACGGCTCGTCCCCGCGCTTCTCGGTTTTCTCCCCTGGGGACGAGCCGTCCCCGCCCCTGCGCTGCAGCGCTGTGCGCAGCGACGATTCTACTCGCCTACCCAACGGTAGCCGCCAGCAGCAACCAGGCAACCGGACGGCCCCCCAACGTGCTCTTCATCATAACCGATCAACAGCGCTGGGACACCATCCATGCGCTGGGCAACTCGACGATCTACACGCCGAACCTGGACCGGCTGGTCCGGCGCGGCGTGGCTTTCCTCAACGCCTATTCCCAATGTCCCGTCTGCGTCCCGGCACGCTATACCATCCGGACCGGCTGCGAAGCCCGCACCACGCGGATTTTCCAGAACGGCCCGCCCAGCCTGCTGCCCGGTGAACCGAAGGCGATGACCAACCGCTGCGGCCCGTACCTGGCGATGGTGATGGACGAGCTGGGATACCGGACCTTCGGCATTGGCAAATTCCATACCTATCCCCACTGGGACGAGCCGCTGGGGTATGACGTGCAACTGCACGGCGAGGAGATGTATGGCAGCGCCGACCAGCGGCACCGCGACGCTTACGGCGCGTGGATTGCCCACGAACACCCGGAGTTTGATTATCTGGAAGGATTGGTGGGCGAGCGTACGGAGATGTATTACGAGCCGCAGCGCAGCCCGATGCCGGCGGCCATCACCATTGAGAGTTGGGCGGCAGACCAGGCGATCCAGCAGATCGAAGCCAAAGATAGCCGGCCCTATTTCGGCCTGGTCTCATTCATTGGCCCGCACCCGCCGCTCGCTCCGCCAATCCCCTTCAACCGAATGTATGATCCGGACCGCATGCCCAACCCGGTCCGGGGCGACCCCGCGACAGACCACATGGATGAGGAGATCCCGTGGATGAACTACGCCGTCTGGGCGGAAGGCATCAGTGACCCCGAGGCCCGCAAGCTCAAGGCGCGCTACTACGGTGAGATCAGCTATGTTGACGCCTGCATCGGACGAATCCTGGATGCGGTCGAGGCGCGCGGTGACGGCGATAACACGCTGATTTGCTTCTTCAGCGACCACGGCGACCTGCTCGGCGACCACGACGGCTGGCAGAAGGAGTGTTACTTCGAGGGCGCCTGCCATATCCCATTCCTCGTGAGCTGGCCCGCCCGGATACCCGCCGGGCAGCGGCGCAACGCATTGGTGTCCCACACCGACTTGTTCGGCATCGCCACTGGTGCGGCGGGGAAAGCACAGTTGCGGGAAGGAACCGATGTGCTCGGCCTGATCGAGGGCGCGGCCACGCCGCGGAAATACCTCTTTGCCTGCTACGGCACGCCGGGGACGCGCCGGTTCAAAGTCATGGTCCGGCACGATGAATGGAAGTACGTCTTTATGGCTGATGGCGGGCGCGAGCAGTTGTTTAACCTGGCGGCGGACCCCGGTGAGACCGACAACGTCGCAACCGGCCGGGCGGATGTCTCCGCCGAATTGCGCGCTCAAGCCGCCGCCTACTGCAACCGACCTGAACTGCAGGCCGCACTCGAGGACGGCAAGCTGCGCGGGTTATCCTTCGAGACCCGCCGGCTCCAACGGATTTACCAGTTCGACCATTCCAAAGGGGTCTTCGGCTTCCCCAAACGACCGGAAGACGTGTTGAAGCACGCAGACAAGTCCATTGCCCCATGAAGACAGGCCTCCTTGCACTGGCGGTATTGGGGACTGGGTTGCTACTCGGCTCTCCGGCCGGCGCGGGCGTAGCCGTCACGGGCCTGCGCTGCGAGTACCGTGAGAACCCGCTGGGCGTTGACGCGCGGAGCCCTCGTTTGAGCTGGCAATTGCAATCCAAAGAACGCGGCCAGCGCCAAACCGCCTACCATATCCTCGTGGCCAGTTCTCCGGACCTGCTCAAGCGGGACCGTGGCGACCTCTGGGACTCGGGCCGGGTGGACTCCGACGAAACCATCCAGGTGCATTACGCCGGAAAGCCGCTCGGCTCGCGGCAGCAATGCTATTGGAAGGTCCAGGCGTGGGACCGGGACGGGCGCCCAAGCGCCTGGTCGGCGCCAGCCATATATGAAATGGGCTTGCTCAGCCCCAGCGACTGGCAGGACGCAAGCTGGATTCGTCTGGCCAGGGACAACCGCACCTCGTCACTGACATGGCGGCCGCTCCAGACCAGGGGCATGAACACTCCCAGAATGGTCGAGGCATTTCCTTCCCCGCTCTTCCGCCACGAGTTCAACATCAGGTCCGGCGTGAAGCGCGCCCGCGCTTACGTCTGCGGACTCGGCTATGCGGAGCTTTACGTCAACGGCAAGCGTGTGGGCGATGCCGTGCTCGATCCGGGCCAGACAACCTACGACGTGCGGGCGTACTACGTGACGCATGACATCACCCGCGCGCTCAAGCGTGGCCGCAACGCCGTCGGGGTAATTCTCGGCAGCGGCTTCTTCGGCCAGAACCACGCGTTCAACGTGAACTGGCTGGCAAACGGCCAGCCCGTCCTGATCGCCAGGATCGTGGTGGATTATGCGGACGGCTCGACCCAAGTCATCCGCACGGGCGAATCGTGGAAAGCCACCACAGGGCCCATCCTGTATGACAACGTCTATGGCGGCGAAACTTACGACGCGCGTTTTGAGAAGAAGGGTTGGAGCCTGCCGGGCTACGATGATTCCCGGTGGCAAAGCGCCGTGAAGGTCGAGCCGGTCACCGAAACGCTGCAAGCCCAAATGATCCCGCCTATCCGCGGCCTCAAGACGCTCAAGCCGCAGCGCGTGTTTGCGGGCGCCTCGGGCAACTGGATCTTCGACCTCGGCCAGAATATCGCCGGCTGGGCCCGTATCAAAGTGAAAGCGCCCGCCGGCACGCAGCTTACGCTCCGATTCGCCGAAGTCCTGATGCCAGATGGCCGTTCGCTGGATTATGACACCACTGGAGTCTTCGCCACCGGGTTGACCCAAACTGACATCTACGTCTGCAAAGGCGGTGGGGTCGAGACCTGGCAGCCGCGTTTCACCTATCACGGCTTCCGCTACGTCGAGGTCGCCGGGTTGCCGTCGAAGCCGGCGCCAGACTTCCTGGAGGGTGTGTTAGTGCACAGCGACGTCCCACGGGCGGGATCATTCGCCTGTTCCGACGAGACCTTGAACCGCATTTACTCCACTTCCCTCTGGACCATCGAGGATAACCTCCACAGCACTTCGGAGGATTGCCCGCACCGCGAGAAGTGCGGCTGGCTGGGCGATGCCCACGCCGTGGCCGAGACGGACATCTTCAACTTCGACATGGCGCAGTTCTGGACCAAGTTTGTGGACGACATCGAAACCGTGCTCGGAAGGGGCGGCGCCACTTATTGGGGACAAAAGGCGACACCCGGCATTCCGTGCAACATCGCCGTGGGCCGGCGTCTGTGCCAGGAGGCGCGCCCCGATTGGGGCGCCGCTTATGTCCTGCTGCCTTGGTATCTCTACCAGTATTACGGCGATACGGACGTCTTCACTCGCCACTACCATCATCTCAAGGACTGGATCGCCTACGTCAAAGGCTTGCGCGAGGACGGCATCGTCGTGCGCGGCTATGGCGACTGGTGCCCGCCCGGAGGCAATAGCAACATGGAATGTCCCCCGCCGCTGACGTCCACCGCCTTCTTCTACGGCACGCTGCGCATCATGGAGGACTTCGCGCGCCAGCTCGGCAAGACGGACGATGCCGCCGCTTATGCCCGTCTGGCCGCTGAAACCAAGGCCGCCTTCAACCTGAAATTCTTCAATGACCAGGCTCACGGTTACGGCTCACAAACAGCGGACGCCGTGGCGCTGCGGTTTGGGCTGTCCCCGGCCGGGCAACAGGCCCGCGTTGCCCAGTCGCTGGTCAGCGAAGTCGTGGACAGGCACCACGGCCACGCGTTTGTCGGCATTCACGGGGGACGTCCCCTTTACACGCAATTGTGCGAGGCGGGGCGGGCGGACGTGGCCATAGCGGCTATGGAGGAAAAGACGTGGCCCAGTTTCGCCTACACGCTGGCGCACGGCATTACCACCTGGCCCGAGCAGTTCGATGAGATCAAACCGGGCGAACCCATTGCCGGCCGCTCGTTGAATCACCCCATGCAAAGCGGCTTCGCGGCCTGGTTTCACGAGAGCGTCGGCGGCATCCGGCCCGCCGCGCCGGGTTTCAAGCGCATCGAGCTCAAGCCGCACGGCTACCGGCAACTCGCCTGGGCCGAAGCGGAGCACGATTCCCCCTACGGCCCCATCCGCAGCCATTGGCGCAATGAAGACGGCACCTTTGAGTGGAAGATCTCAGTTCCCCCGAACACCATCGCCACCGTCTTCGTGCCGGCTGCCGATGTCGACAACGTCAAGGAAGGAAGACATCCCGCGGCCCAAAGTCCCGGCGTGAAGTTCCTGCGTAGCGAAAACGAGCGGGCCGTCTATGAAGTCGGGTCGGGCGAGTATGTCTTCCGCTCGGCGCTGGCGTCAGGCTCCACTAAATAATCTGTTATGAAATACTCCATTCTTCCCTCCAACGCGCTCCTCGGGCTTGTCCTGACCCTCGGCCTTGCCACGGGCGCTTCCGCCCAATCGCCCGACGCGATCAATCCTGGCACCCCCTGGCCGGCCACTGATGCGCTGGGCCGCGCCTTGCCACTCGCGGATGCCGTCGGTCCGGTGCGAACCGACCGCTTCGTCGGCATCTTCTACTTCCTCACTCACGCTGCCGGCCATCGGTGGCGCCCCGACGCCGATGGCCCTTACGACGTTTCGAAGATCCTCGCCCAGGACCCGCACGCCCTGGAGAAGCCCAATTCTCCCTTGTGGGGGCCAGTGCATTCCAGCGCGTATTGGGGCGAGCCACTTTACGGCTACTACTGCAGCACCGACCCGTGGGTATTGCGCCGGCACGCCCAACTGCTGGCCGACGCCGGCATTGACACGCTGATCTTCGACACCACCAACGCCCGCACTTACCGCGACGTCTATATGGCCCTGTGCGAGGTCTTTCGCCAGCTCCGGCAGGCGGGCGAGCGCACGCCCCAGATCGCCTTCATGGTCAACACCCGCGCCGGCGAAACCGCCAGGGAAATCTACGACGACCTCTACAAGCCAGGACTCTACTCCGAGCTCTGGTTTCGCTGGCACGGAAAGCCGCTGATGATTTGCGATCCGGAGAAGGCTTCCGCCGAACTGCGTCAGTTCTTCACCCTGCGCCGCGCCCACTGGCCGTTCACCCTGACCAACACTCCCTACGCCTGGCACTGGGAGGCCACCTACCCCCAGCCCTATGGTTATACCGACGACCCAACGAAACCCGAGCAGGTGAACGTCTCGGTTGCCCAGAACCTGCGAGCCCGGGATGGCAAAGTCACCAACATGAGCTTCGGCGATGCCCGCGGCCGCAGCTTTCATGACGGCAAAGAAGACACCACACCCGGCGCGGTGAACTTCGGCTACAACTTCCAGGAACAATGGAAGCGCGCCTTTGCGCTCAAGCCCCCGTTCGTCATGGTCACCGGCTGGAACGAATGGATCGCCGGCCGCTGGGGCGAACCGGGCGGCCCCATCGTGTTCGTGGACCAGTTCGACGAAGAGTTCAGCCGCGACATCGAGCCGCATGAAGGGCGGCCATGGCGACAACTACTACTGGCAACTCGTCGCCAACGTCCGCCGGTTCAAGGGCGCCCTGCCCCTACCCAAGCCTTCCGCCCCCAAGACCATTCGGGTCGCCGAAGCCTCCGCGCAATGGAGCGAGGTTGCCCCGGAATACCTCGACCACGCCGGTGAAACGATCGCGCGCGATTACAGCGGCGTCGCCGGCCTCCACTACACCAACCGCACCGGCCGCAATGACTTCGTCGCCCTGAAGGTGGCCCGCGACGACAAGAATGTGTATTTCTACGCCCGCACCCGGGCCCCCGTCTCCCCTTCCAGCGACCACAACTGGATGTGGCTGCTGCTCGACACCGACCAGAACGCGAAAACCGGCTGGCAAGGCTATGACTTCATCGTCAACCGCACCGTCGAATCCGGCGGCAAGACCTGGCTCGAACAGAACCAGGGCGGCTGGAAATGGAAAAAGGTCGCCCCCCTGGACTTCCACGTCAGCGGCACCGAGCTGCAACTGGCCATTCCGCGCGCCGCTCTCGGCCTGCCGGAAGGCACGAGCCGTCTTGCCCTTGATTTCAAGTGGGCTGATAACCTCCAATCCCCCGGCGACATTATGGACTTCTACCTGAGCGGCGACGTCGCCCCCGAGGGCCGGTTCAACTACCGTTATGTTGCGGAATAACCTGCTGGCACTGGCCCTCGTCCTGGCGACTGGCTCCGCCGAAACGGCCCGGGCAGCGGCGCCTCCCACGTATCAGGTCTATGCCGGCGGCGTGGCCGGGATCGAGGACCTGCTCAACCCCACAAATTCCCGGGCCTTCCGCGCCGCGGGCGGGGGCCTCTACCTCCACAACTCCGGCTGGGGACTCCTGAGCCGCGCCCAGCAGCAGCAAGTCATCAAGGTGTTCCACGGCGCGCCGGTCGGGCTCGAGTTGGGCTTCGGGGCCGGCGCCCACGCGGAGGCTTGGGCTTCGGCCTGCAAAACCCACTATCTCGACCTCGGCCTGCGGCCGGTGTTCATCGCTGCCAACGCCTTCGCCGGCGACAACCACCCCACCGTCGAGCAATGGGCCGGTTACATGAAAGCCCTGCGCGCCGCCGGCGTGCCGGAGACCACCCTGATCCTGCCGACCTTTGAATACCAGAACTTCCGGCCCAATATCCAAACCCTGGCCCAGAATTGCGTCAGCCGCTCCTCCTGGTTTCAGGGCATTCTCCGGCTGGCCGGCGGCATCGTCCTCGATACCCCCTCCGGCTACTTCTTCTCGCGTGAACCCGCCTATCGCGACTGGGTCGTGGACGCCCTACATTGGACCCGACAGCAGGGGCTGAAGTCCGTGGTGATCGCCTCCCCTCACACCTCGAAGACGCAATACGCCGAGGATACCCGCCGTTTCCTCTCTTACCTGCAAGAACGCAAGGCCCTCCCAGACATCATTGTTTGCGAAAACTACACCGCCGAGGCCCCAGCCGATTATCCCAACCGCGTGGGAGGTGAGACCGCCACCAATACCGTCCTCGGCGTCGCCAGGATGCTATTGAGCTCACGGCCTTCCTTTGAAATGAACTCTTCAAATAAGCGTTAACCAGGGCAGCCTCGGGGGAGCCTCAGGGGAGCCTAGGTGGAGCCTCGGGGTAGCCTCAGGGTGGCTTCGGAGTGGCTACCGGTTAGCCACCAGATGGCCTGAAGGTAGCCTCAAGGTGGCCTCAGGGTGGCTGGCCCAAGGCCGGGCGGGGTGGATCAATTCATGCCGGTGTTATTCAGAAGGGGTGTCAAATGCGCAGGAGAGGACCTGCTTGCTTTCCGATCCGGGTTTGTTCATCATTCCGTAACACCTCTTTGTATGGACAGGCTCTGTGCCGCGATCATAAACCGAACATGAAAGCCAACCAAGGGGCTCGGATTTCAGCCTGTTTCGCCGTGCTTTTCCTGGCAACCGTCTGGCAGGCCAGAGCCGGCGACGGCGCCAGTTTCCTTTCGGCGACGATACCCGCCAACATGGTGATGGCGCCGGGACAGACCTTCACCAATACCTGGACGATCCAGAACGCCGGCACCACTACCTGGTCGCCGACGGAAAGCGGGTACACCTTGAATATGGCAGGCACAGACAGTCTGGGGGCCGTGCCGCTCACCGCGAGGCCTCTTTCCGGATCGTATCCTCCGTGCGCTTCCATTAACGGCGGCGGTTCGGTGGCCCCAGGTGCGACAGCCACCTTCAGCATGACTTTCATCGCGCCGGAAACGGCTGGCACGTATTCCGACACGTTCCAGATGGCCAACGCGAGCGCGGTTACGTTCGGCCCTACGTTGAGGGTGCAGATCGTCGTGCAACGAGCCGGGCCAGCCGGCCAGTTCGACCGCGCCAAAGCGGTGTCGTATGCGAACAATTACGCGCGCTTCGTGTGCGGCGACGGGTACTTTTGGACGGACGGTTCAACCGAAAGCAACCTGGGCGCATTGACACCGGTTCCGACCAGCCCCATCGGGGATGATTGCGCGCATTTCGTCTCCTGCTGCATCGGCAGCGAGTCGCATCAGAAGGGCGGCGGACTGACCATTACCACCAGGGCACCCCCCGCATACGGAGAACCTGGGGCCGCAAGGCTTATCAGCACCTGCTTGCTGGCGGCCGGACTGGCCACCGAGGTGACTTCCTTGAGCAGCCTGTCCCCTGGCGATGTCATCGGGTGGGATTGGGCGGGTAACACTAACATAGGCAGCCTTGATCACGATACGCTTTATGTCGGGAACGGCTTGATCGCGGCCCATTCCGCTTCCCACCTGGACGTTTCCGCCACCACGTATTACCAGACCTCGTACCCGCATTTGGCGTGGCATTTAATACACATTCTTAACAAAGCGGACACGATTCCGCCGACCGTGGCCATCACCAGTCTGACGGACGGGCAGATCTCCGCCAGCTCGACCATTGCCGTCAGCGGCACGGCCAGTGACGCCGGCTGTCCGGGCACCGGCGTGAGCCTGGTTCAGGCGCAGATCAACGGAACCGGCGGTGCCTGGCAGACGGCGAGCGGCACGAGCAATTGGAGCGCATCGGTGTCGCTGAAATCAGGGCCCAACACCCTTTATGTCCGCAGCAAAGACGGTGCCGGGAATTATTCCACCGTTGCTTCGGTGCACGTGACGTACAATCCGCCACCACCGGTTTTCGGCGCCTCTTCTGTGAGCGGCGGCAAATTGCAAACGACACTGTCTGGCCTGACAGCGGGAGAGACGGTGGTTGTGGAAGCTTCCAGCGATTTGCGGGACTGGACGCCCATTCAAACCAATACGGTCAGCGGCTCCGCGCTCTCGGTTACCAACGCCATCAATCCGGCGTTGGCGGGCCAATACTTCCGCGCAAGAGTGCGGTAGGAAAGCTTATTGGAAAGCCGTATTCTGGGGGCGGCGGGCGGATCGGGCCATGGAAGTGAGGACCCCTATTTGCCTTCGCCGGACCATGAAATCAGGCGCAAACTCGCATCGAACAGCGAAAGCGGTGAGCTCCGCAGCGCAAATGCCTCAAAACGAAGGTGCCGTTGCCCGGATTGACTTCCCGAGCCTGATTACCTACCTTGCGCCCCCTATGAGCAACTTAGGGCCTCCTGCCGCGCCCCAACCCCAGATCAACCGTGGGGAGATTGCCATCCTGCTCTCGACCCGGGGCCGGCCGGACATGCTCTTGGAGGTGTTCGAGTCGCTGCGGACGACCACCGCCCGCAAAGACAAGGTAGCCCTGTGGCTCTACGTGGACGACGACGACCAGGTCACCCGGACCGCCATTGACAGCGGCAAATTCCCCGTGTTGGGCTTCCCCGTTCACTGGCATATTGGCCCGCGCACCCCCGATTGGGGCCAAACCTACCAAGTCCTGTGGACCGCCCTGGGCCGCACGGCCGAGGTCTATATGATTGCCAATGACGACGTGCGTTTCGAGACCCAGGGTTGGGACGATATTCTGCGGGCGGAGGTAGCCAAATACCCGGATGGGATTCTTCTGGCCTGCCCGTATGACCCGGTAGCGCCGGCCATCGCCACGTTCCCGATCATTGGCTGGGGTTGGCTGAGCACGATGGGCCGCGTCTATGCCGGCTACTTTCATTACTGGTATGACGACAAGTGGGTGGACCAGATTGGCCGCATGGTGGACCGCTACATCAACATCCCCATGTTGCTCTCCCCGATCCGGGGCAAAGGCCGCACCCAACGGATGCGCTGCCTCCCGTTCTGGACCAGGTTCTTCCAACTGACCCTGCCCGAAAGACAAGAAGCCGCCACAAAACTAATCAATGCCATGTATCCAAAAGACGAAAAGGCCCGTGCCGCCGCCCTGGCGAAAATGCACGAGGTGGCCAATAGCTTCAAAAAGGAAGAGGAGAGCTTCTCCGACGTGTATTCCACGTTCCAGGAGGAGCGGCATACGGCGATGTCCCCCGAGGAACGGGACCGCTTCAGCCCGCTTTACTTCAAACAGGAAGCGCACGCGGTGGCGCGGTTGGTCGGCATTGCCCAGCAGCACTTTGACAAGAAAGACTACGCGGAAGCCCTAAAGTACCTCGAAGCGACGCAACTGGCCGATATTCGCGCGCGGCCAGCCCAGGAAATGATGGTGCAATGCCTCCGCGCAGTTGGCCGGCAGGGCGAAGCCGCCCGCGTGGCCAGGGAAGCTATTGTGGCCTGGCCGCGGATGAGCGCCATGAGGCGCTGCTTCCGCTTCCTGGGCATGGTGGCCAACGAGGCCAAGGGGCTGCTGGTCGGCCTGACCTCCAAAGGCAAGCGCGACCCGAACAAGAAGCTCGGATGATGCCGCGAACCGCCTAGCCGGCAAAGCCCCAACCCACACTCTCGTATGATGGAAGCACTCAAGAAGACAGCCCTGGGCCAAGCGGCGCTCAACTGGCTGATCAATTACAAGATCAAGAAGCGCGAGGCCCGCAAGCTGACTGACGCCGAAGTCAATGCCCTGCGGCGGCAGTTCGGCCAGGATACCAAAGGCTTCGACCGCTACCTGCACGACAATGTCCGTTGCCGGGTCATCATTGACCCCAACTTCATCCGGGTGCTCAAGAAGCTGCAAGCCGACTTCGGCCTGCGCAACTTTGTCGAGACCGGCACCTATGACGGCGAGACTTCCGTCGCCATGAGTCTGCTGTTTGACAAGGTCTTCACCTGCGACGTCATAGACTGGAAGCGCCGGCCCGAACTGTATTTCGCCGACAACCTGATCTACGAGACCAAGAGTTCCCCGGACTTCCTGCGCGCGCACCTGGCCGAAATCCGCCAGCACTCGATGTTCTTTCTCGATGCCCACTGGGGCGCCTACTGGCCGCTGCGGGATGAGATGTCCATCATCTTCGGGCAGTGCGAGAAGCCCGTCATCGTCATTGATGACTTCGATGCCGGGAACGGGCTATGTTTTGATCAGTATGAGGACCGGAAGCTCGACCTTGACTACGTCGCCGAAAGCGTCCCCGCCGACTACAAGTTCTGCCTGAATCCCTGGAGCTACCGCAACCGCGGCATCATCTTCATCTTCCCGGGATCAGCCCCTTACGGCTGCCGCTTTGCCGAACGCGACCGCTACTCGGAGGAAAAGCACGGCCTCTGGGGCAAACGACCTGCCTGAAGCTACAAGCCCGTCGGGTGATCCAGGAAGGTCCACGGCAGCTTGAACCGCGCCGAAAGATGAGCGGCCAGCGCCTTGACCCCGAATGTCTCCGTCGCGTAGTGCCCGCCGTAAAGCACATTCATACCCAACTCCTCCGCCAGGGCATAAGTCCAATGCGGCCCCTCCCCCGTGACGAATGTATCCACCCGCTCGTCCGCCGCCCTCTGCAAGTCGCCCCCAGCACCGCCGCTCACGACCCCGATGCGCCGGCAGGTTAACGGGCCGCCCGGAATCACCAGCGGTTTCACGCCCGTCGCGCGCCGCAAACGCTCGGCCAGGTCGGCGCGCGAGAGGTTTGCCTTGGCCTGGAAGCCGATGGACTGACCGTGGTCGAGGAAGAAGGGCCGCAACCGCTTCAGACCTAGCGCGGCGCAAAGCTGCGTGTTGTTGCCGAGGCGCGGATGAGCATCCAGCGGCAGGTGCGAGCTATAGACCGCCAGGTCGTGTTCGAGCAGGCAGCCAATCAGTTCGCGGCGCTTCCCCGTCCACGGGTGTGCCGGTGCCCAAAAAAGCCCGTGATGCACCAGCAGCAAATCCGCTTTGGCCGCCGCCGCCAACTGGACCGTCGCCAGGCTCGCATCCACCGTCGCCGCGATCCGAGTGACCGTCCCACGATTCTCGACCTGCAGGCCGTTGGCGGCCCGCTCGTAATCCTGCACTTTGGCCGTGCCCAGCAACCGGTCGCAGTAGCGAACCATGGCTAACAGCGAAGCTTTTGACATGGGCCGATCAAACCAGAGTGCGGCAGGCGTGGAAAGGGTGAAGTGGAACGTGATGCGTGATGCGTGATGCGTGAGGGCTGCAAGGAACAACGAGAGCGAGCCCCCGCTCTTCACGTTTCACGTTTCACGCATCACGCATCACGCATCACGCATCACTTCCCAAAAATTCTTCAAACCCCCTATTGAATTCCCTCCCCAGAGTTCTATAGTGCGCATCGTTCTGAAGTAATGGAAATGAGCAACTCGACCGATGGCAGCGCGCCCTGGAACATCCAGGCCGCGCGCACCGTGTACAACATCCATCGTTGGGGCGCCGAGTACTTCGACATCAACGACGCCGGGCACGTCGTGGCCAAACCGCTGCGCGATGCCGGCGCATCGGTTGACCTGACGGACGTTATCGAAGAGGCAAAGGGGCGCGGCCTTAAGTTCCCGCTGCTCATTCGCTTTCAGGACATCCTCCGGCACCGGGTCGAGTCAATCAACCTGGCCTTCCGCAACGCCATGGCCGAGTTCAATTACCAGGGCAAGTATCGCGGCGTCTTCCCGATCAAAGTGAACCAGTTGCGCGAGGTGGTGGAGGAGATTCTCGACGCGGGCAAGCCGTACGGGTTCGGCCTGGAAGTCGGCAGCAAGCCTGAGCTGTTCGCCGGCCTGGCCCTGCAAGGCCAGCTTGGCAGCCTGATTGTCTGCAACGGCTACAAGGACGCTAGTTTCATCCGCATGGCCCTGCTCGGCACCAAGCTGAACAAGAAGGTGATCATGGTGGTCGAGAAGCTCGAGGAACTCCGCCAGATCATCGCACTCTCCCGGCAGATCGGTGTGGAACCTCTCATCGGCATCCGGGCGCAAGCTCCTGAGCCGGGGCGCCGGCAAATGGGCCGAGAGCGCGGGCGAGAACGCCAAATTCGGGCTCGACTACAGCCGAGCTGCTGGCCGCCACTCGAGATGCTCAAGGCCGAGAACCTGGCGCATTGCTTCAAGCTGCTGCATTTCCATATCGGCTCGCAAGTGCCGGACATTCTTATCGTCAAGAAAGCCGTCCAGGAAGCGTCCCGCCTTTACGCGAAGCTCTACAAGATGGGCTTTCAGATCGAATTCCTCGACGTCGGCGGCGGGCTGGGCGTGGATTACGACGGCAGCCGGTCCGCCTTCGACAGTTCCACCAACTACACGCTTCAGGAATACGCCAACGACATCATTTATTACGTCGCCGACGTCTGCAACGCGGAGAAAGTGCCGCATCCCGACATCATCAGCGAGAGCGGACGCGCCATCGTCGCCCACCACAGCGTGTTGATCGTGGAGGTCTTCGGCGCCATCGAAAAGGTCCGGCCCACCGACCGCGCCCGTGTTCAGCGAGAACGAACCCCCGCTGGTCAGGGAGCTGCTCGACATCCGCAAGAACCTGCGCGAAGCTGAACAAGCTGGAAGCGTATCACGATGCGCTGGAGCGGAAGGAAGACGCGCAGCACATGTTCACGCTCGGCATGATGGACTTGCCGGAGAAGGCGAAGATCGAGGACCTCTATTGGGAAATCGGCCGCGAGGTGGTCGAGAGCTTCAAAGGCCACGCCTACGTGCCCGAGGAAATCCGCCGGCTTGAAGACAGCCTCGGCGACCAGTACCTCTGCAATTTCTCGGTATTCCAGTCGCTGCTCGATCATTGGGCGTTGGACCAGTTGTTTCCCATCATGCCCGTCAGCCGGCTCAACGAGCGCCCCACGCGCGAAGCCACGCTGGTGGACATCACGTGCGACTCCGACGGCCAGGTCAACAAGTTCATAGACCTGCGCGACGTGCGCGATACCTTGCCGCTTGCACCGCCTCAACACCAACGGCAACGGCCAACTCGAGCCCTACTACCTCGGCTTCTTCCTGATGGGCGCCTACCAGGATATCATGGGCGACCTGCACAACCTTTTTGGCCGCGTCAATGAGGTCCATGTCTTCCTCGACCCCGACGAACCGGCCGGCTACTACGTCGAGGAAATCATCGAGGGCAGCACCATCGTCCAATGCCTGGCTTCCGTCCAATACGACGAGAACGAACTGAAACGGCAGATGAAAGGCCAGATTGACGAAGCCATCAAATCCGACCGCATGAAGCCCTCCGAAGCCATGCGTCTGCTCGACGATTACGAGCGCGGGCTCAAAGAATACACCTATCTGAGTTTCTAGCTGCTTTTCCCGGACCAAATCCCCCATGCCTGACCCCGCACCCAACGCCGAACTGTTGCGGTCGCTGGGCAGGCTGGTGCGCGGGCTTTCGGCTTTGTTCTGGGGGCTGCCTCTGGCGCTGATTGTCTGCTTTCACACCGCCAAGGCTGACTCGTTCAAATCCTTCGGCATTGTGCCCCCGCTCGTGGCCACGGGATTGCTGGTTTACGGCTTGTGGCAACTGGGCGATTTCCAAAAGCAGGAACGCGTGTGGCGCGCGGCGCTCGATCGCGCCCAGGTGTTCGCCTTGATTGACTTCGGCCTCAGCCCATTCCTCTACTGGTGGAATAAGGTTCCGGGCAACGCTTTCTTTCTGGGGATGGTCTTGCTCCTGACTCTGTCCGGCCTGCTGTTCCTGGCCAGCGTCAATTCCGTCCTCCGGCGCCTCGGCGCCATGCTGCCCGACGAAGCGCTGCGCCTCGAAACCCAGCAATTCACCCGCCTGAACCTGACCCTGTTGTTCGTGACCCTCCTGCTCGCGCTGGTTTACACCGGGCTCGAGCGGGTCCAAACGTTGCCGTTCTGGCTGGGCACGATGATGGCCGTGATGGAAGGCGGCAGTTTCTGGTTCCTGGTTCTGCTGGTCCTCCTGCCGCTTGCTATGACCATGGCCCTGCTCTGGAAGACCAAGGAAGTGATCCTCGACAACGTCTTTGGCGCAAAGGGGTAGATCCCTCCGCGTCCGCGGCATCTTATCAGTTTACCCGTTCGGCGACCTGGTAGCGGAACATCCGCTTCTTCATCCAACGCACCGCCAGCAAATCATAGAACGAGGCGAACACCCGGTTCCAAACGCCGTAATTGCTCTCGCCGGCAAAACGTGGGTTGTTCGTCACCGCAACCTCGGTCACAGTAAAACCTTCCATCCTGAACAGCGTCGGCATGAAGCGGTGCATGCCCTTGAAGAATTTGAGGTTCTCAATGCACTCCCGCTTGAAAACCCGGTAGGTGCAGCCCGCGTCACTGATCTGCTCGTCCGAGAGCTTGTTCCGCACCCAGTTGGCGATGCGCGAGGAGGCTATGCGGATGAAGGTGTCACCCTGGCGGCGCGTTGCGACTCGCGTGCCGCACGCGCAATCACACCGCTCGAGCGCCGCCAGCAGCTTCGGCAGGTCCTTCGGGTCGTTCTGCAAGTCGGCGTCGAGCGTCGCGAAATATCGCCCGCGTGCCGCCTTCATTCCAGCCCAGAGCGCCGCCGATTCGCCGCAGTTAAACGCGAAGCGCTGCGCCCGAATCCGCGTGTCGCCAGCCGCCAATTCCTTCAAAACCTCCCACGATTTGTCGTTGCTGCAGTCGTCGGTAATGACGATCTCGTAAGACAGGTCGAGCGGCTCGACAGCCGCCCGAATCGCCGTCACCAGCGGGCGCAGGTTGTCCTGCTCGTTGTAACACGGGATGACCAGGCTAAGGACTGGGGTGGCGCTCATGTGGACGAACCCCACACTCTGAAGTTCGCAGCCCAAAGTTCGCACGAAATGCGGGACGGATCAGTGCAAAGCTCAGGCGCAGACGATTCGTGCGGCCCGTTCCCCCTCACCCCGACCCTCTCCCCCAGGGAGAGGGAGGGCCCGAGCCAGCGCTTTGCCATCCGTGGGCGAACCGAACCAATCCATGCGCGGCCAGCGTGGCCCCCTCTCCCTGGGGGAGAGGGCCGGGCTGAGGGGGAACGGGCCGCACGACAGCCAGACCCCCTGCTCTCCGCGAGCACCGCTCGAACAGAAGCCACGAACTCCTTCGCCCCGACAAGCATAATCACCTACTTCTTTCCGTAGAATTGGTTGATCGCGTCGCAGACCTGATCGGCCGCATCCAGCCCCATCTCTCCGTGAACGGGCAGCGAGAGTATCTCCTTCACGATCTGCTCCGTGCGCGGGAGTTTGGGGATGAAGGGGAACAGTCCCGTCACCGCCGGCTGGAGATGATTCGGCTTCGGGTAATGGATGCCGGTGGCGATGTCCCGCTCCTTGAGGTATTTCTGCAACTCGTCACGCCGCTCGCAGCGCACGACGTACATGTGATAGACGGCCTTGGCCCATTCACGCTCGGGCGGGGTTTGGACGAGGCCCTGGAGGCGTTCATTATAGCGCGCGGCGATCTTGCGCCGGTTGTCGTTGAAGCCGTCCAGGTGCTTGAGCATCACGCGCCCGATCGCGGCGTTGATCTCATTGAACCGCACATTGTAGCCCGCGAACTCGTGGTCGTATTTGCCCTGCCGGCCATGATTGCGCAACATGCGCAGCCGGTCGGCCATCTGGGTGTTGTTGGTCGTAATGCAGCCGCCGTCCCCGAGTACGGTGAGGTTCTTGGACGGGAAGAAGCTGAAGGCCCCAAAGTCGCCGAGGCTGCCGACCATCTTGCCTTTGTATTGCGCGCCTTGCGCCTGCGCGCAGTCTTCGATCACCCAAAGGTGATGCTTCGCGGCAATCGCCTTTACGCGGTCCACATCCACCGGATGCCCGTAGATATACACGGGAATGATGCCCACCGTGCGCGGCGTGATCGCCGCCTCGACCTGCTCCAGATCCATCACGTAGGTGTCATCCACATCCACGAACACCGGCCGGGCGCCCAGGTGGATCAGAGGTTCCATCGTCGGGAACGCCGTATGGCTGGGGACGATGATCTCGTCACCTGGTCCGACCCCTTGAAGCTGATGCAGGAGATAGACGATCATCGTCCACGAGGTTCCCAGGACCGCTTGCTTGGTCCCGGTGTAAGCGGCCAACTCGGCCTCAAAAGCCTGCGATTCCTTGCCGAGAATATATTGCCCGGAACGGAGCGCCCGCAGCGCGGCCTCCTCCACTTCCGCGTTCACGAAGCATTTCGATAATGGTATTTTCTGCATAAGATGATCCGCTAATTACGCGAATTTGCGCGAATTGGTTTTAACGCCATGTCGGAGATCTACCGTGTCCGGGCCGTGCTCGGTCAGGACCAGGCGTTTCCACTCCAGACTCGGAGCGCCGAAGTTGATCAGAACTGCTACCTCCAGGCCGGACGCTTTGAGGTAATTGATAACCTGTGCCTCCTCGCGCTCGGTGAGCCTGTCCAGCGCCTTTAACTCGACAATGACCTTATCGTAGGCGATGAAATCCGCGATATACGTCTTCTTGAGCTGTCGGCCCTTGTAATGGATCGGCATCTGCTTTTGAGGGGTGTTTGGAATGCCGCGCTCAGGGAGTTCGATTTCCATACATTCCTGATAGACCGGCTCCGAGAAACCATATCCCTTGTTTCGGTGCACTTCCATCGCCGCCCCAACAATCGCGTAAACCTCTTGCTTCAGTAATAGCTCTGCCATATTCCCAGGCCTTTCCTTTCTGTCTTTTGGTTTCCTAATTCGCGTCAATTAGCGAAATTCGCGGATTACCTCAGTTCGATCGTCCTCCCAGACTTGGCGGACTCCAGGGCGGCCTCCAGGACGCGGACCGAATCGAAACCAGCGGCGCCGTCAGCCCGCGGGACTTTGCGGGTCTGGACGGAATCCACGAAGGCGCGCAGTTCGGCCAGCAGGGGCTCCTCCGGCGGGCTCTCGACCTGGTGCAGCGTCCCTTCGACGGCCTTGAAGCCGTTGCCCTCCTTCACATGCTGGTTGGCGAAGGTCTTGATCTTGTACTGGGCCACGTTGTAATCGCATACCGCCGTGAGCTTGCTGCCGATCACCGTCACCTCGCGGAACTTGCCCGGCAGGAAGTAATTCGTCTCGACCGTCCCCCACGTCACGCCGTGGTCGTGCTTGTATTCGAGCGAAAGCAACGAGGCGTCTTCCATGCCGCGCCCGAGGAAGTCCTGCGTCTTGGCAAACACGCGCACCGGGGTCCGGCCCATGAAATAGTTGAATAGGTCCACGAAGTGAATCGCATCGGCGAACATGACGCCGCTGTCGTTGCGCGGACGCTTGAAGCCGCTGAAGTTGCTCCGCAGAATCTGCACGTTGCCGAACTGCCCGCCCCGGATCGCCTCGCGCAGCCATTCCGACGCCGGGTCGAACCGGAAGATATGTCCCACTTGCAGGATGCGCTTGTTCTGCGTAGCCAGGTTGGCCAGCTCCCACGCCTCATCCGAGCCCAGCGTGATCGGCTTTTCCACGAACACGTCCTTGCCGGCTTCCAGGAACTCTTTGCAGATCGAGAAATGCGTCTGCGCGGGCGTGACGACCACCACGCAGTCCATTTCACCGATCCACTCCTTATAGTTGGTGGTAAGGCGCGCTTCGGGCACGCCGAGCTGGCGCGCCGGCTCCAGCCGTTTCGGCTCCACCTCGGCCACGTAGAGTTCGACCGGCATTGAATTGAGGTTGCGGAGGTGGTTGACACCCCAGCGGCCCAGACCTAAGAGCAAGACTTTCGTCATCGGGAATTCCAACGCGTCGCGATTCATTAGCTCGGCCGGAGAAGACGCGATTCCCCAGCCGGACACTCTGGCAGAAACGCCAAGCGCCGCGCAGTGTTCCAGCAACCTACCGGCCCGGGCAAGCCAAAACCGGGGGGTGGAATCCGCGAATTACGCGAATTTGCGCGAATCAGTCCAAGCTCAATTCCTTTGGCGCAAATTAGCGCAATTCGCGGATCATCAGTTCAGCAGCCGATACCAATTATCCCGCTGGTGCGGCTCGTAGCCGAGGTCGGAGATGAGCCGGCGCATGTCGGCGACGTTCATGCGGAAGGTGGTGCCGGCCTGCGAGACGACGTTTTCCTCAATCATGATGCTCCCCAGATCATTTGCGCCAAACTTGAGGGCGACCTGGCCGATTGCCTGGCCCTGCGTCACCCATGAGCTCTGCACACTGGGGAAGTTGTCCAGGTAAATGCGCGACAGCGCCTGCGTGCGCAGATACTCGTGCGCCCCAACCGTCGGCGCGCGCAGCTTGGTGTGCTCCGCCTGGAAGGTCCAGCAGATGAACGCGGTGAAGCCCTTGGACTTGTCCTGTTGCGCGCGCACGCGTTCGAGATGCTCGATCCGGTCCTCCACGGTCTCGACGTGACCGAACATCATGGTGGCCGAGGAATTCAGCCCCAGCCGGTGCGCGACGTCCATCACCTCCAGCCAGTCATCGCTCATCGCCTTGAGCGGCGAGACGCGCTCGCGCACGCGGTCCACCAGGATCTCCCCGCCTCCGCCCGGAATGGACCCCAGCCCCGCCGCCTTGAAATCCGCGATGATCTTCTCCAACGGCTCGCCAAACACCTCGCGGAAGTGCACGAACTCGCTCGGGCTGAACCCGTGCACGTTAAGCTGCGGGAACTTCTCCTTCATGTGGGCCAGCAGGTCCAGATACCACTGCTTGGTAAGCTTCGGATGATGCCCGCCCTGCATCAAAATCTGGGTGCCCCCCAACGCGAGCGTCTCCTCGATCTTCTGGTCCAGCTCATCCAGCGCGATGACATAGGCGTCGTTATCCTTTTCCGTGCGGTAAAAGGCGCAGAACTTGCAATACACATTGCAGACGTTGGTGTAGTTGATATTGCGATCAACGATATACGTCACGATCTCGTTGCCGCGACCGTCGTAAGCGGCGCCCCGGGCGAGGTGCCGCCGCCGGTCCGCCAGCGCGCCGAGTTCCTCCATCGGCAAGTGATAAAGCCGCAGCGCCTCGGCCTGGTTGATGCGCTGCCCATCCCAGACCTTCTGCAACAAGTCGTCCATTGACGCGTCGTGATTCACGCCCGGAACCTAATGGACGTTCGGAGCTAAGACAAGCGACCGAAGCCTATGGACAACACAGGCCCGAAAAGTCCGGGAAGGGGAAACGGATGTGTAACGGGGGTTTAACCGGCGGACAACGGGCATAGAACCGAACTACAACGGGATTGGAACGGGACTTCAACCGACCGGTGTGCTACCCCCTCCAACCTGGAGCGGAACAGGGCTAGAGCTTCAGCAACGCCTCGGCGTGTTTGCGGGCGGCATCGGTCTGGCCGCCTAACATGCGGGTCAGTTCGGTGACACGCTCCTTCGGGCCAAGCAGGGTGATCTCGGACGTAGTACGGTTCGCCTTGGTCTGTTTGGTGACCACGTAGTGCGCCGAAGCCGGGGCGGCAACCTGCGGCAGGTGCGTGATGCAGAGCACCTGCCGCTTCCGGGCGATCTGCTGCATCTTTTCGCCGACGGCATTGGCCGTCTCGCCGCCGACATTCGCATCCACCTCGTCGAACACCAGCACGGGAATCTGGTCCTCGGCGGCCAGCACAGTCTTCAGCGCCAACATCACCCGCGCCAGTTCGCCCGACGAGGCGATGGCGCGCAACGGGCGGGCGGGCTCGCCGGGGTTGGGGGCGAATTGGAATTCGATGGTGTCGAGGCCGTGATGCGTGATGCGTGATGCGTGATGCGTGGAGTCGGACGAGTCGAGTGTAGTTAGGGCGATGTCGAGGCGGCTTTGTTTGAAGCCGAGATCGGCGAGTTGCTTGCTGGCGGCTTTGCTGAGCTGGGGGATGACTTTGCGGCGTTTGGCGGAAAGGGCCTGGCCGGCGCGCCAGAGTTCGGCGTCGAGCTTTCCGAGCTCGGCGTTGAGGCGGGCCAGTTCGGCGTCGCGCTGCTCCAGGTTTTGGAGCTTGCGGCGGGCTTCCTCGCCAAAGACAAGCACCTCCGCCAGGGTAGCGCCGTATTTGCGCTTGAGCGAGTGGATGAGATTCAGGCGCTCTTCCAATTGCTGGAGGCGGGCGGGGTCGAGGTCGGTCTTCTCGGAGTAGCGGGAGAGCTCGGCCTGCAGCTCGCGCAGGGCCGCCACGGACTGCTCGTGGAGCGTCAGGAGAGGCGCCGCCGAGGGATCCACCCGCTGCAACTCCTGCAAGGTGCGGCCGATGATGCCCGCCTGGGTGAGGAGTGAAGTCTCGTTCTCGCCCAATAGGCCGAGCGCGGTTTGGCTGAGCTGGAGCAGTTTGGCGGCGTTGCTGGCGCGGCGATGATCCTGTTCGACCTGCGCCTCCTCCTCCGGCTGGAGGCCGGCGGCTGCGATCTCGTCCGCCTGAAAGCGCAGCAGGTCGAGCTGTTGCGCGTAGGTCTTTTCATCCACCACCAGCGCGGCCTTCTCAGCCTCCAGCGCGGCGCGACGGCGCACCAGCTCGGCGAAGGCCTCGCGCTCCGAGTCCAAGCCGCCAAAGGCGTCCAGGATCGCAAGCTGGCGCGCCGGGTGCAGCAGCGACTGGTGCTCGTGCGGCCCGTGGATGTCCACCAGCCACTCGCCGAGCGCGGCGAGGATGTTCAGCGTGGTGGGAGAGCCGTTGATGAACTGCCGGTTGGTGCCCGCCGCCGGTGAAAGACCGTTTCAGGACAAGCTGATGGTCCTCGCAAGGCTCCAGCCCGTTCTCCGCCAGAAACGGTTCGAGCGGCGCCTTGAGTCGGGCGACGTCGAAGACCGCCTCCACCGAGCAACTGTCGCTGCCGCTGCGGATGAGCGTGCGGTCCGCCCGCTCGCCCAGGGCGAGGTTCAAGGCGCCGATGAGGATGGACTTCCCCGCGCCGGTCTCGCCTGTGATGACGTTGTAGCCCGGCTGCAACTCGAGCGTCAGGTCGGCCACGAGGGCGAGGTTCTTGATGCGCAGGGTCGTCAGCATGTCGCAGTTCCGCCGGTGAATCTGGCCGGTAAGCCGCCAATGGGCAAGCTTGCCGTTGGGCGCGCGCACTGATAAAGTGACTGTATGAAAAGCGCGGTCGCAGAGATCACCCTGATCTCCCACTCGTTGCCGCCTCGCAAGAAGGCGCAGCTCCTGGATTTTGCGCGGGCCCTGCAATCGGGTCGCAAACTCTCGCACCCGGCCAAACCGAAACAGGGCGACGAAGAATGGGAAAGAATCCTCAACGACCGCAGGCCCAGACCGAGGCTGGCTGCCAAGCTGAAACAACTCGAGCGACTGGCCGCTAAGGGCAAAGACGAGCCCCTGGATTGGGACCGCCTGTGATCCACCGGACCTTCCCGGAGTTTTGGCGGCGCCCTGACCACCCGCCCACCAAAATGCAGTCACCGGTTCGTGTGCCGACAGGACGGCTGCGATACGTCGGCAGTCGTGGGCGGTCGGGCAGCCTGTTCCCCCTCACCCCGGCCCTCTCCCCCGGGGAGAGGGAGCAACGAGGCGAGTCTCTCGACAAACCGAGGCGTGCCAGTTTCACGAAAGGGCTGGCGCCAGACCTCCCTCTCCCCGGGGGAGAGGGCTGGGGTGAGGGGGAACAGGCTGCCCGACCTTCCAAACGGCTGGGCGCAACGCACTCTCCTTGCCGCCGTACCGGGAATGCCTCTAAGGACTTCTCCTGAGCCTCCTTCCACCCTATCCATGTCTTTTACCTTCATCTTTCTTGGCTCAGGCACCTCGCAAGGCGTGCCGATTATCGGCAAGGAGTATCCGCCCGAGTTCCTGGCCAACCCGAAGAACCATCGCACGCGGCCCTCCATCTATGTCGCGACCGAGCAAACCAAGCTGGTGGTGGATACCACGCCCGAGTTCCGCATCCAGATGTTGCGCGAGAAGATCGCCTGGCTCGACGCGGTGCTGTTCACGCATTCCCATGCCGATCACATCATGGGCCTGGATGATTGCCGCCGGTTCTGCGACCTGCGTGGCGGCCAGGCGCTGCCGGTCTATGCCAACGCCGCGACGATGAACGATCTGAAGCGCGTATTCCGCTACGCCTTCCACGACGGCCCGTGGCCGCGCGGTTATTTCATCCCCGAACCTCACGTGATAGACGGCCCCTTCAAGCTCGGCGACCTGGACATCATCCCCCTGCGGCTTCCCCACGGGGCGACGGAAACCTGGGGCTATCTCTTCGTTCAGCAAGGCCGGAAACGGCTGGCCTACATGAGCGACTGCAAAGACGTGCCGCCCGAAGCCGTGGAACTGGCGCGCGGCGTCGAGGTAGCGGTCCTCGATGCGTTGCGGCGCAAGCCGCACCCCACGCACATGTCCCTCGACGAAGCGTTGACCGCAGCCCGCCGAATCGGCGCCGCCCGAACCTACTTCACGCACCTGACCCACGACTACGACCATGACGCCGCGCAGGCGGAACTTCCGGGGGGAGTTGAGTTCGCGTACGATGGGCTGAAGGTGGAGTGGGGGACTTGATGCGTGATGCGTGATGCGTGATGCGCGATGCGTGAAATGAGGAATTTGGCGGCGTCAGCTTTCACGGATCACGCATCACGCATTACGCCTCACGTTTCACCCAGCCGGCTTGAACCGATTCAGTAACAACGTGTCCATTCTAAGTTAAACGTGCAGAGGCTCTGGTTAATCCTGGCAGTTGTGATGTGCGGCGGGGCGGTGTCCCTGCGCGCCTCCAATCCGGGCGATGAGGTGATCGTCGTCTATAATACGCGCGTGCCCGAATCCAAAGGGGTGGCCGAATATTACGCGAAGCGGCGCCATGTCCCGGCCCGCCAGGTCTTCGGCTTCCCGCTCTCCACCAACGAAGACATGTCGCGCGCCGAGTTTCGGCAGGACTTGCAGAAGCCGCTGGCCCGGAAGTTGAAGGAGCTGAAGCTATGGAAAATCGGCCCGGTCATCGTCCCCGCCACCACCAACCAGCCGGGCCGGGTGGAATGGAAGCCGATGCAATCCAAGATTCGCTACGCCCTGCTCTGCTACGGCGTCCCGCTGCGCATTGATCATGACCCAGCTTTCACCGAGCCGGGCCTGCTGGAGCGGCGGCCGGAAATGCGCCGCGACGAGGCGGCGGTGGACAGCGAATTGGCCCTGCTGCCGCTGATCGAAGAGAACCTTCCTCTGGCGGGTCCTTTGCACAACCCGGTCTTCACCACGACGAACGAGGCGATGCTGCATCCGACCAACGGCGTGCTGCTGGTCACACGGCTGGACGGCCCCACCCCTGCCATTGCGCGCGGGCTGGTGGATAAGGCGCTGCAGGCTGAGGCCGACGGCCTGTGGGGACGCGCCTACTTTGACCTGCGCGGCATCACTGACCCGGCTTACAAGATCGGCGACGACTGGATTCGCGGCGCGTCGGAAATCTGCCGCCACCTGGGCTTTGAAACCGTCGTGGACGATCATCCGGGCACATTCCCCGCCGCCTTCCCGATGAGCCAGATCGCCTGGTACATGGGCTGGTACGACGGCACCGTCTCCGGCCCGTTCACGCGGCCCACGGTCGAGTTCATGCCGGGCGCCTTTGCCTATCATCTGCACTCCTTCAGCGCGGCGACGCTGCACAGCGCCCATCAGAACTGGGCCGGTCCGCTGCTGGCCAAAGGCGCCACCGCCACGATGGGCTGCGTCTTCGAGCCCTACCTCTCCGGCACACCCGACCTGGCGATATTCACCGCGCGCTTTCTCTTTCAAGGGTTCACCTTCGGCGAGGCCGCTTACGCTTGCCAGGCCGTGTTATCCTGGCAGACGACCGTGGTGGGCGACCCGCTCTATCGTCCTTTCGGAAGGAGTCTTGAGCAGCTCCATAGGGACCTGGCATCGCGTAACAGCAAGCTGGTGGAATGGGCCTGGTTGCGCCTGGCCAACCTGAACCTCGCGGCGGGCAAGCCCGTCGCGGAGATCGCCGCGCTGCTGGAGCAGGTTCCAGCAACACCGCATAGCCCGGTGCTGACCGAGAAGCTTGGCGACTTGTACGCGGAGCAAGGCAAACCGTCCTCCGCCGTGTTCGAGTATGAACGAGCGCTTGGCCTGCATCCCTCGCCGCAACAACGAAACCGGCTCCTGCTGACTCTGGCCGAGCGGCTGCTCGCGCTGGATCGGCCCCAGGAAGCCTACGACGATTACCAGAAGCTGCTGCAGGAGTGCCCGGATTACCCCGACCAGCTCGTCATTTACAAGAAGCTGTTGCCCCTGGCCCAGAAGCTGGAGAAGAAGGCCGACGCCGAGAGATTCGAGGCCGAGATCAACCGCCTCACCCCGCCACCGCCGAAGCCGGCCCAAGACCCGACGCCCAGCGTGTCGCGGTAATCCCGGCGGGCAGGGATAGGGTGGGGAAAATCCGAAGGCCGAAACCCGAAGGCCGAAAGCGGTGCCCCCTCTTGCCGCTATGGGAATGAACTGCTCCAGTGCGCGGTGGTCCGCTGGCCATAGCGTCACGGACGCTCTGCCACGCCGGGCTGTGCCTTGGCCTTTTCGGCCTTCGGATTTGGCCGCCCTTATTTGCCTGCTACCGGTTGAGGGCCAAGCGCCTCGCTATCCAGGCAATCGCGCACCGTTTGGGCAAGCTGCGGCGGCCGAAAGGGCTTGGGAAGAAACGTTATGTCGCTCTGGCCGAAATGCCTGCCTAAGACCTCCGCGCTGTACCCGCTGGTGAAAATGACTTTGAGCTCGGGCTTGCGGCAGCGGAGTTGAGCCGCCACCTCGCTCCCGGTCATCCCTTCGGGCATGACCATGTCGGTGAGCAGCAGATCAATCCGGCCGTCGTGCTCATCCCACGCCTTCAGGGCCTCGACACCTGTGCCGGCTTCGATGACCTTGTATTCATATTGGCCCAGGACCTCGCGCACAAACTCGCGCAGCGCCGCCTCGTCTTCAACCAACAGGATCGTTTCCTTGCCGCCGCGGACCGATTGCAGGGCGGTGAGTCCTGTGCCGCCGCTTTCGCAAAGCCGGGTGGTTGCTGGAAAATAGATCTCGAAGGTGGTGCCGCGTCCCGGCTCGCTGCTGACCTCGATCCAGCCCTGGTGCTGCTTGACGATGCCATAGACCGTCGCCAGCCCGAGCCCGGTGCCCTTGCCGACCTCCTTGGTGGAAAAGAACGGCTCAAAGATCCGGCCCAGAGTCTGGCCATCCATGCCGCAGCCGGTATCGGCGACCGTGAGCCGTACGAATCGCCCCGGCCTCGCATCCGCATGCTGGCCGGCATGGGCCGCATCAACCTCGGCGATCGAGGTGCGGAGGCGGAGCTTGCCGCCTTTGGGCATGGCATCGCGCGCGTTCACCGCCAGGTTCATCACGACCTGCTCCAGCATGCCCGTATCCGCCTCGACGCGGGGAAGGTTCGGCGCATAACTGGGCTCCAGGCGAATGTCTTCCCCGAGCAACCGCTGGAGCATCTTCATCAGGTTCTGGAGCACCGCGTTCAAATCCAACACCTTGGGCTGGATGATTTGTTTGCGGCTGAACATCAGCAATTGGCGCGTCAGCGCGGCGGCGCGGCGCGCCGCTTCGGCAATCTCTTTCAGGCCCTTGCTCGTTGCGGTGTCAGCCGAGGCGCGGGCGAGCAACGTATCCGCATACCCCTGGATGACGGTCAGGATATTGTTGAAATCATGGGCGACGCCCGCCGCCAATTGGCCGACGGACTCCAGCTTCTGGGCGTGACGAAACTGAGCCTCCAGGTTGAGGATGTCGGTTACCTCGGCCCCGTAACAGTGAACCACCTGGCTGGCGACCACGGGGAAAAAGGACCAGGTGATCGTTCGGTTGTTGATGTGGACCTGTTCGCGGAGCTTCTTCTCTCCGGTGATCAGGCAATTGCGGACGATCTCCCCGGCGCCGGGCGGGAGAATCTCCAGCGGGTCGGCCTTCTGCAAGGCCTTGGCCAGGGCGCGCGCCGAATCGTTGGCATAACTCAGCGTGCCGTCCGCGGCGAATTCCAGGACCGGGTTGGGATTGACCTGCGGAAACGCGGCCAGCTTCTGGATCGCCGTTTCCGCCAACCTGCGCTCGGTAATATCGGTCAGCGTGCCGGAGATGCCCAGAACAGTTCCGTCGCTGTGGAGCGTCAACTGCGCATAGACCTCGATCCAGCGGATCTTCCCATCCTTGGTCAGGAAGCGCGTTTCATACCGGCAGTAATCCAGGGCGCGGCTGATGAGCCGAAGGAAGACATGGCGGTTATGCTCGCGATCCTCCTGGTGGAGGTATTCGACGAAGAAAGTCCCGAGCGTCGGCTTGACCTCGAAGCCGGTGACCGCCGTCCACGCCGGGTTGAGGAAGGTCCAATTGCCGAACTCGTCCACCTGGAAGATGATCTCCTTGATGGTCTCGACGACGGAACGGTACTTGACCTCGCTGGCATCCAGGGCTTGTTCCGAGCGTTTGCGTTCGATGCACAGCGCAATGCCGTTGGCAACGGAGGCCATCTCCTGGTTGATGTGTTCGGGGAGCGGATGCCGGGTGAAGACGGCCATCAGCCCGACAAGCTTGTCTTCCAGGACCAGCGGGCACCCCGCATAGGCGGTCATGCCTGTGCGCTCGACCCAGGCTTGATCAGGCACGCGCTGGTCCTTAGACAGTTGCCGAATCTCGGCGGGCTTGCCTTGGGCCAGACCCTCAATGTCGAGCCGGACCTCCGGCAGGCTGCCCAGCGACGAGCCCGAGTCCCAAGCCGGCCCGGCCGCAGCGCGAGGCTCGAACAGCCGCTCGCGCGGGGCATAGGTTGAAATTACGGCCAATCCCGCGTCCAAGGTACTGCGCCATGGCCCGGGCGCAACGTTCGAGCAATCCCTCCAGCGAATCGCGCCGTGTCAGCACCAGACCGACCTCGGCGCCGAAAGCCGCCAGACGCGCCTGCTCGAAGGCGGCCAGCGAGGCTGCGCGTTTCCGTTGGGCGGCATAGCGCACAGAGCGTTCGAGTGAGTCGGGCCGCAGATGAGCCTTGACCAGGTAATCCGCCGCCCCGGCCTGCATCGCCTCCACGTCCACCTGGTGCTCCCCGGCTCCGGTGAGCAAAATAATCGGCACCTGGCAGCCGCGCTCCAGCGCCGCCCGCAACAGCTCGATCCCGTTGCGGGCGCCCAACCGATAGTCCAGGAGCACCGCGTCGTGGTGGCTCAGGCCCATCGCCTCCAGGCCCGCTTCGAAGGTCTTGACCCAGTCCAACCTGAACTGTCCACCGGGAATTTCGGCGAATAAGTCGCGAGTAATGATGTAATCGTCCTCATCATCCTCGACCAGCAGCACTTTGACTAAGTCAGTATCTGTCATAGGCGTTTCACCGTGGGGCAGGCAGTTCGACCGTGTTGAACCAGTATTCGCCTAGCAGCCTCATGACGCCGACCAGGGAGTCGAACTGGATGGGCTTGGCGATGAATGAGTTCGCGCCCAAATCGTACATCCCGCCGATGTCCGTGCCGGCCTTGGAGGTGGTCAACACCACCACCGGGATGCGGCGCAATTCGGCGTCGGACTTGATTTCGCGCAGCGCCTCCCGGCCGTCCTTCTTGGGCATATTCAAATCCAGCAGGATCAACCCGGGCCGGGGCGCATCGGCGGGGAGGCAGTATTTGTTCCGGTGGCAGAGATAATCCAGCAATTCCTCCCCATCCTCCACAAAGCGCAAGTCCCCTTCCCAGTGGCATTCGGCCAAGGCGTCCTTGATCAACAGCCGATCATCCGAATCGTCTTCGGCCATGAGGACCACTTTGGGCTTTTTGCTCTCCTTCATGGCTGCGGGGGCGGCTTAGGCTGCCTGACGGGCAAGGTAATGATGAAGGCGGCCCCCTCCCCCAGCTTGCTCTTGCCGATGATCGTGCCGTGATGGCGCTCCGCAATGCGCCGGCAGACCGCCAAGCCCACGCCGGTGCCTTCGTATTCTGTGCGGCCGTGCAACCGCTGGAAGACAGCGAAGATCTTCTCCGAATACTTCTCCTCGAAGCCAATCCCATTATCCTGAACGCTGATTTCGTAGAGCCGCCCGGAGACCGGCGCCTCGCTCGGGCTCACCGGAGCGCCTCCAACACCGGGCGCCTCGACCGCGGAGCCGGCACCGATGATCCGACCCGAAATCTTTACGACGGGCACCCTGCCAGGAGGCTGGAACTTCAAGCTGTTGCCAATCACGTTGAGCAATAGTTGGCGCATTTGCATCGGATCGGCTTCGATAACCCCCAGTTCGCCAAGCTCCACTTTGGCGCCACTCTTCTCAATGCGCAGTTCCAGGTCGCCCAGCACTTCCCGGGTAACGCCGGCCAAGTCCACGGGCACGAACGGCTCCGCGCTGCGAATCACGCGCGAGAAGGCGAGCAGATCATCAATCAGCCGGCGCATGCGGGCGGCGGCGCTCTGCATCCGTTCCAGATAATCGCGCGCCTCGACCGCGATGTTGCCCTCGCACTTGGTCTTAAGCCGGTCGCCAAAAGCCTGGATCTTGCGCAGCGGCTCCTGCAAATCGTGGGAGGCCACAAAAGCGAACTGCTCCAGTTCGGCATTCGAGCGAGCCAGCTCGGCGGCCTTTCGTGCCAGCGTGTCGGTCACTTGCTTGCGCTGGGTAATGTCCTTGAACACCAGCACCGCGCCCACGACCCGCCCATCCTCGTTTATTGGCGTCCGCACGAATTCCACCGGGAAGGCGGTTCCGTCCTTCCGATGAAAGACGCCCTCGCCCGGATTGCGGTCGCCGGCCATGGGTTGGCCGTCGCCGTTGCGGCCAAGGATTTCCCGCTCGGTTTTTCCCACCAGTTCCTCGGACGTCCAACCCGTCATCTTGGCGGCCGCCGGATTGGCGAAGATCGTCCGGCCCTGCGCATCCAAACCGCAAATCCCCTCGCCGGCGGAGTTCAGGATGTGCTCGTAGCGCCGCTGGAGCATCTGCAAGTCCCGGGTGCGCGCTTGCACGTGCAGTTCCAGCACCGCTTTGGAACTCTCCAGCGCCTGCTGCTTTTGGACACGCGACTTCTCCACGCGCTTTCCCTGCTCCAGCTCCTCCCGCAGCTTGGAATTCGCCGTCTCCAGTTCGGACACGCGCGTCTGAACCCCGGCTAGCGAAGCCCGCGAGCGCTCCTCCGCTTTCTGGCTCATGGCAAGCTGGCATTCCAACTGCGCCGTCTTCCTGGACCACTCGTCGTTCCAGCGCTGCGCCCGCTTCCCCACGGCCCGGCGCCACAGGACGAAGGCTGCGGTCATCGCCAACAAACACCCGCTGGCTCCCACGCCCGTGCCCGCGACCACCCAAAGCGCCCAGTGAGCAAATGCCTGGTGCTGCGCCGCCTCAAGCTGCGAACCGGCCAGCCCGGCAGTCGCGCGGGTCCCCCTGAAGTATGCCCAGGTGCTCACCGTGAGTCCTCCCAGCAGGATGAGCAACGACACGAGCACAGCACGCCTGACCACGGATGATCTCTCATCCGCGTAGCCGTCAGAGGACTGATATGTCCATTGCGCCGTTTCGCTCATCCGTATGTCTCCCCACTCATTCTTGCGATCGCTCCCGGGTCGCCCGAGGCCGGCAAGACCCCTGCTCTCGTTTCCCAGCTTAAAGGGGACGTATCCCCACTATTGCAACAGCACGCCCCAGACCAAACCAAGACAGCAAAGCCTCATCGAACCAGTATCCGGGTTTACAAACCGGGAGTTTTTGTACCTTAAATGGCACAAATGCGTTCGAAAATGGGACAGGGGCGGAGGCCGAAGGCCAAGCCAGGCAAAGCCGTCCCCGCCGGTTGTCGGAGGGGGTTGCGGCTTTCAGCCTTCCCGCAGCTCTGGCCTATTCCCTTGCAGACCGGCACCATTGAATCATGACCAGCCCCTTGGACACCCTAGGGATCATTGCCGGCAATCGTTCGCTGCCGCTACTCTTCGCCAAAGAAGCCCGCCGGCAGGGGGTGAAGCGGCTGGTCGCGGTTGCCTTTGAGGGGGAGACAGACCCAACGCTGGCCTCGCTGGTGGACGCCATCGTCTGGCTCAAGGTCGGCCAGCTCTCGAAAATGATCGGCGCCCTGACCCAGCGCGGCGTCAAACACTGCGTCATGGCCGGGGCCATCGCGCCCAAGAACCTGTTTGAGCTCCGCCCCGACCTCCGCGCCCTGGGGCTGCTGTTACGCCTCAAGCGAAAGAACGCGCACACCATCTTTGGCGCCATTGCCGATGAACTGCAGCGCGACGGCGTGGAATTGATCGAGGCGACCCCGTGGCTCAAGCCCCTGATGCCGGCCAGCGGCTTCCATCTCGGACCCAGGCTCTCGAAAGCACAGCAGGCGGACATCGAATTCGGCTTCCGCATCGCAAAAGAGGTTTCCCGCCTCGAAATCGGCCAGACTGTCCTGGTCAAAGACGGCACCGTCCTGGCAGTCGAGGCTTTTGAAGGCACTGACCAATGCCTGGCTCGTGGCGGCGCGCTGGCCGGGCGGGCGGGCGGCGCGGTGGCCGTGAAGGTCTCGAAGGAACAGCACGACTTTCGCTTCGACATCCCTTGCGTCGGCGCGCAAACGATCGAGACTTGCGCGAAAGCCCGCATCGCCGCGCTCGCCTTCGAGGCCGGCAAGTCGCTCTTGCTCGAACAAGAGGCTTGCGCCGACCTGGCCAGGAAAAATAACATCGCTGTTACCACGGTGGGCTAACGCCCGCCGCGCCGAAGATGCTCGCACCACACCATTCAACTCGGACGCCTGACAACCCGATCGGTTTTCTCATTGGCCCTTCTCGCTGATTCGGCCCTGATTCCTTAACCTTCACCACACGCAAATGCTTACCTCACATGAATTGTTCGGTTTCATGTCGCCCGCCCTGGCGCTCGAAATCCTCACCTACGTCCACGAGACCGAGAAGCCCATTTACCAGGCCACGCTCGGCGCGGTAGCCGAGGCGCGGAAGCTGCGCCCCGCTTACTTCAAGCGCCAGCCGCGCCCCCAGCAGCACGCCATGATGCTGGCCACCCTGGCCCGACCGGGGCTGGAACTGGTCAGCGCCAACCTGATCCGCACCTGGCTGCTCAAGAAGCACAAGCAGATGCTGGTCGATTTCCTGGACGCGCTCGGCATCGCCCACGAGGAAGGTGTCGTAGAAGACTTGCCCGAGACCATGGACGACGCCAAAGTCCGCGCCGCCGTTGACGCCCTGCTCGCCAAATACCCGCCCGAGGCCGTCGCCGTCTATCTCCATGCCTTCAGCGAGATGAACGAGGTCGAGTGGCCCAGCCTGAAAACACTCCTGGATGCCGACCCGCGCCTCCAGCTCGGGGTCGCCAATGCGTGATGTGTGACGCGTGACGCGTGATGCGTGATGCGTGATGCTGGATGCTTGAACCTTCACGGATCACGGATCACGGATCACGGATCACGTTTCACGTTTCACGTTTCACGCATCACGCCCGACGTTTCGGCCTTTTGCCATTTGCGCAAGGCCGGTCTCCGGTGGATATTCCCCTGCTCGTCCAGGGCACGCACCGACTGCTCACGCGCGGCGCGTTGTGTCGGGCGGCGCAAGAAAGGACATGCGAATATGGAGAACTCAGAGTTTGACCTGGTCCGGCTGATAACAACAGTCTTCCATCCCAAAGCCGGGGAACGGGTTGGCGTCTTTATTGACCTGGAGGACCCCCGGCAGGTGCGCGACGCGCACTTTCTCAGCGATGGTGACCAGCCCACCCGCCGAATCGCTTACGACGTGTTCTACCGCGGCCTCCTGGATAAGAAGCGGGAGTTGCCGTTCGCCAGCGTCGAGTTCTTTGCGTACGAACCGACTGGGGGCAGCAACCTGGATTTGCCTGCAACCGTGGTGGATTTGGGCGGCCGGGAATTACGGCTGGTGGAGGACGTGTTGAGCCATTTAAACATCGTGCTCTATCTTTCCACCTTTTCTGCCACCGCGCCCCTCACGGCATTCGCCAAGAAGATGGGTTTTCGTGGCGCCACCATGCACGGTTGCAACGAGACGATCCTCCGCACCGGCCTGGCCAGGAACTACGAGGAGGTCTCCGTCAAGGCCGAGCGGTTTCGTCAGGCGCTGACGAAGTGCGATGATGTGGTTCTCGAATTCAAAACCCTGGGCCAGACCTATCGGCTCACACTGGAACTGGGCCGCCAGGAGGCCCAAAAGAGCCACGGCCTCTGCCATGTGCCGGGGGAAATCGCCAACCTGCCCGCCGGCGAAATCTACTGGGTGCCCACCGGGGCGCACGGCCAGTTCCCGATGAGATTCAAAGAAGACGGCACGCTGGCGCTGATGGACGTGGCCGATCTGCGGATTAAACAGGCGACGCTGCTTCGCGGGAACGTGGCGACGGTCAAGGATGCCCTGGCTTTGTTCCAGGCGGACCCCGCCACGGGCCAACTCGGAGAACTGGGACTGGGCACGCAGGTCTTGCCGTTCGCGGGCGCGGATATTCAGGACGAGAAGATCCTCGGCACCGTGCATGTCGCCACCGGCCGCGATGATCACCTCGGCGGCGCCCTGGGGCCGAGCCAGTTCCGGGACAAGAAACACGCCACGCACGAAGACATCCTGTTCGCCCCGCCGAAGACGCCGGAAATCAACCTGAACGGCGCCTGGATGCACAAGGACGGCAAGGAGGTGTTGTTGATCAAAGACTACCAGCCAACGGAGTTCGTGAAGCAGGTCGCCTTGTGAGGCCCAATCCTTACGAAACCCGGCGCTACCTGAACGAATACCTGCTGCTCCATTACGGGCGGCCCGGCGACCTTTGCCCGTTCCCTTTCGTCTCCCGCGAATTGCTCCGCTTCCATGAGCGCCTCCGCAAGGGATACCTGCTGCGGGTTCGTCCCCGCAGCGGGTCGTGCGGGCTGGACCTCGGCTGTGCCGTAGGGCGGTTTACCTTCGAACTGGGCCGCGTGGTAAGCCGCGCGCTGGGCCTGGATAATTCAAAGGCTTTCATCCAGGCAGCGCGAGGAATGGCGAAGAATCAGTGGAGGACGGTTCCGGTACACGAGTCCGGCGCGCAGCTTGGCCTGCGCCGTCTGGCCTTGCCGAAGGCGCTCCGGCGGTGCCAAGTTGAATTCCAGGTCGGCGACGCCCTCGACCTGGCTGCTCTCCCCGATCAGGCCTTCCAGGTGGTCTCGGCGATTAACCTGATTGACCGGCTGCCGCGCCCGCGCGAATTCCTGGGCCAGCTCCCCCGCCTGCTTGCACCAGGCGGCCAACTGCTCATTGCGTCCCCGTTCACGTGGCTCGAGGAATACACACCCCGCCGGGAATGGCTCTCGAACGAGCAGGTGCGGTCGCTGCTGCGTCCCCACCTCCGTCTGGCGCGGCATGGCGACCTGCCCTTCCTCATCCGCGAGCATCGCCGCAAATATCAACTCGTCGTGGCCGAGGTGTTTACCTTCGTGAGACGTGAAACGTGATGCGTGATACGTGAGGTTTGGCCCCATCACGTTTCACGTTTCACGCATCACGTATCGGCAACGGCAGGTAGCCGATGTAATGGTCAACCGTCGTTGAGCCCATCACGAACGGCGCGGTTTCCGTCACGGTAAAGCCCATCGTCTGATACCAGGCTACGGCCCGCGCGTTCCTGACCATCACGCCGAGCCAGATGCGGTCGGCCCCCAGCTCACGGGCTCGGCCTTCAGCGCACGCCATCAAACGGCGGCCAAGACCCAACCCCTGCCGCGCCGGTAGAATATAGAGCTGGTGCAAGTAGAACTTCTGCTCCGCGCGGGCGTGATACAGCTTCGCGTAACCCGCCACCGCGCCATCAAACTCGGCCACGACTCCGGTCACATCCGGGTCCGCGAACAGCGCTTCGAGCTTCGGCTCCGAGTATTGGAGGTAGAGGTATCCGGTGAGGTCTTCGCGCGGGATAAATGATTCATAGGCGTCGAGCCAGGTCTCCAGCAGCAGCCGTTGTACGACCGGCAGGTCTGCGCGGGTCCAGCGCCGGATGGGGCCGGTCATGGCGCCTCCGTGATGAGGATCGCAATGATTCCGCATTGCCGGATGGTGGACGCTTTCTGGTTCATCAGGCGCATGAGCAGCTTATGTAGGACGGTTTGTTACACGAATCCAGCCCTCGCAGCAAGCCTGGCGTTGACCTGGGAGCGGCGCGCCAGGCGGCGAAGACACAGCATTTGACGTTTGGCATGTCTAATGGAATATGTAAACAGTCTGAATAGGTGCCGGTGGTCGGCACAAGGCAGAGAACCAAACAATTATGCTGAACCCATCCGCAGGACTGGCCAAGAGAGCCCCGCGCTTCGCAGCCCGGCTCGAACCCCGATCAAAACGCCGCCTGGCGGCTCCCCCCAAGCGGAGCGCAGGCAACCGCGCGCCCAAGCCGGATCGTCTGATGCAATTCGCCTGGGGATTTGCCCCGCCGCTGATCCTGGAGGCCGCGCTGGATTGCCGCGTATTCGACCTGCTGGATCGGAGGCCTCAGACGGTCGGCGAATTAGCTACCCAATCCGGCGCTTCGGCGCGGGGCCTGACCGGCATTCTGAACGCCCTGGTGGGATTGGAGTTCCTGGTGAAGAAGGGAGACCGTTACGCGTTGACCCCTGAGAGCGCGGCGTTCCTCGTCTCGACAAAACCGGCTTACCACGGCGGGTTCTTCCGGCACGCAACGCGGCAAATCCTACCGCAATGGTTGAAGTTGACGGACGCCGTGCGCTCAGGCCGGCCGGCGGTTGCGGCCAATGAGCAGCAGGAGGGCCAGCAGTTCTTTGCCGAATTCGTCGAGGGGATCTTCCCGTTGAGTTACCAGGCAGCAAGGGTTTTGGGCGAGCACCTGGGCATCCCCAAAGCTGAGTCCCCGGTCAGCGTGCTGGACATCGGCGCGGGTTCGGGCGTGTGGGGAATCGCCCTGGCGCAGCAGTCTCCTCAAGTGACGGTTCGCGCGGTGGACTGGCCGGCCGTCCTGGCGGTCACCCGCAAGCTGGCCCGGCGGCACGGCGTGGGGGATCGGCTTCAGACCGTAGCGGGCGACTTCAAGGAGGCGGACTTTGGTTCCGGCCACCAGGTGGCAACCATTGGCCATATTCTGCACAGTGAGGGACGCGCCCGGAGCCGCGAGCTTCTGCGCAAGACCCACGCGGCCCTCGCGCCCGGCGGCACCATCGCCATCAGCGAGTTTATCCCGAACGATGACCGATCCGGACCGCCCATGCCCCTGATCTTTGCCGTCAACATGCTGTTGCATACGGAGGCTGGGGATACCTTCACCTTCGCCGAAATAGCCGGCTGGCTGCGCGAGGCGGGCTTTGTAAAGCCAAGGCTCCTGGAAGCCCCGGCCCCATCGCCGCTCGTGCTGGCAACTCGGCCTTAGTGAAGGCGCGTGTGCTCCTCCCACTCGCGGGCGCGGTTGAGGGCCTCGGCCCAGCGGCTGCGGCGGTGGGCGACCTCGTCGGAGCTCTTCTGCGGCCCGAAGGTGCGGTCACGCTGCCAGGCTTTCCCGAGTTCCGCGCGGTCCTTCCAGAAACCGATCGCCAGCCCCGCCAAGCAAGCCGCGCCGAGCGCGGTCGTCTCGGCCACTTTGGGGCGGATGACAGGCACTTGCAACAGGTCGGCTTGGAATTGCAGGAGCAGATTGTTGGCGGAAGCGCCCCCATCTACGCGCAACTCAGGGATGGAGATGCCGGAGTCCTCCCGCATCACGTCGAGCACGTCGGCCACCTGGAAAGCGATGCCTTCGAGCGCGGCGCGGGCAATGTGTCCGGCGTTGGTGCCGCGGGTCAGGCCGGTAATGGTGCCGCGGGCGTACTGATCCCAGTGCGGTGCGCCCAGCCCTGCGAACGCCGGCACGAGATACACCCCGCCGCAGTTCGGAACGCTGGCCGCCAGCGCTTCCACGTCGGCGGACGATTTGATCAGCCCCAGCCCATCCCGCAGCCATTGGACGACCGCGCCGCCGATGAAGACGCTGCCTTCCAAGGCATATTCGGCCTGCGCGCCGGTTTTCCAGGCGACGCTCGTGAGCAACTGGTGACGGGAGGTAACGGGCTGTGTCCCGGTATTCATCAACGCGAAACAGCCGGTGCCGTAAGTATTCTTGGCCAGGCCGGGCACGAAGCAGTTCTGACCGAACAGGGCGGCTTGCTGGTCTCCGGCGATGCCGGCGATGGGCACTGAAGCACCCAACAGCTCCGGAAGCGTCTCTCCATAGACCTCACTCGACGACCGCACCTCGGGCAGCAGTTCACGTGGCACGTCCAGCAAGCGCAGCAACTCCTCATCCCACGCACCTGTATGGAGGTTGAACAGGAGGGTGCGGCAGGCGTTGGATGGGTCGGTGAGGTGCAGCGCGCCGCCGGTCAGTTTCCACAGCAGCCAGGAGTCAATCGTGCCAAAGGCTAACTCTCCGCGCCCCGCCCGCGCGCGCGCGCCCGGCACGTGGTCCAACAGCCAGCGGATCTTGCTGCCGGAGAAGTAGGCATCTATGACCAGGCCGGTCTTCCTGGTGATCAGGTCGCCATGTCCCGCGCGCTTGAGCTCGTCGCAGAAGCGGGCTGTGCGGCGGTCCTGCCAGACGATGGCGTTGTAGATCGGTTCGCCGGTGCGGCGGTCCCAGATGACGGCCGTTTCGCGCTGATTGGTGATGCCGATGGCGGCGACATCCCCGGCCCGCAGACCCGCGCGGGCCAGCGCGGTGCGGGCGACTTCCAGTTGGCTTGACCAGATTTCCAGCGGGTTGTGCTCGACCCAGCCAGCCTGCGGGAAGAGTTGCGGGAATTCCTTTTGGGCGCTGGCGCGAATTGCCCCGGCGTGATCAAACAGGATGGCGCGCGAACTCGTCGTGCCTTGGTCTAATGCCAGGATGAACGGCATGGAAGGTGGTTACATGAACTTGATCCGCGCATCAACTCCAACATTGACGAGGCGGCACCCCTTCGCTTGAAACTGCGCCTATGCATTTGATCCAACGCGTGGTGTGCGGCGCCGCTCTGTTGCCCAGCGCTTCCCTGGCCCTGGAAGCCCGCGTGCGGTCAGGCGACAGCTCGCCCGTAAGCGCCACTATAAATATCCCCGCCCATAGGGCGGGGTTTTGACCTTGGCCCCCAAAGGGGGCATGGTGTTCCGCTGCACGATAATCTGGGAGAGAATTATCGTGACAATTTGGGCGAATCCCTCTCAAGCGCGAGATTCTGTGTCAGACGGGCCACAATTCCCGCTGATGTGCGCCGCCGGGATGAGGCGCAACGGCATCTGGGAGGTCGCGCAGGGCTACTTCGGGCTCCGGCGGGAGGGGCCAGCGCGTGCATAACTCGTTGCGGTTTGGCTGCTTGAGAAGTGACCAGCCGCGATGTTCAGACCGCTGCAAGATCGCGACGGATGCCCCTTTACTATGGCGAACGATCCTGGAACAGCCTGAAGTTGAGGAGTTTCCTCCAAGCGGTCAACGCAACTGGCTTCACGCCTACGACTTACGCGACTTCAGGTTCGGATCTGAGCAATGGTGTCACGACGGAGCGTGAGGAGAACCCCCCTCTTACTTCAGCGATTTCCCTGCAGCGGAACAGGCATGGCCCCAGCCCCCAGAGAGGGCTGGGGCACGTCGCGTTGTCTCCGTTGTTTGCTCACTTGCTAAACCGGAACTCCTCTTGTTTCTGTTCCTCTTTCTCCTGCCATTTTACATACTTCCGTATCATCTCGTGGTCCAAGCCGACCGTGTCCACACAGTAGCCTTGTGCCCAAAAGTGGTTCCCCCAATACGGTCGCCGGCGCAGGTCCCGACACACGCTGAACACCCGCAGCGCACACTTGTGTTCCGCTGCAGGGAAATCACTGAAGTAAGAGGGGGGTTCTCCTCACGCTCCGTCGTGACACCATTGCTCAGATCCGAACCTGAAGTCGCGTAAGTCGTAGGCGTGAAGCCAGTTGCGTTGACCGCTTGGAGGAAACTCCTCAACTTCAGGCTGTTCCAGGATCGTTCGCCATAGTAAAGGGGCATCCGTCGCGATCTTGCAGCGGTCTGAACATCGCGGCTGGTCACTTCTCAAGCAGCCAAACCGCAACGAGTTATGCACGCGCTGGCCCCTCCCGCCGGAGCCCGAAGTAGCCCTGCGCGACCTCCCAGATGCCGTTGCGCCTCATCCCGGCGGCGCACATCAGCGGGAATTGTGGCCCGTCTGACACAGAATCTCGCGCTTGAGAGGGATTCGCCCAAATTGTCACGATAATTCTCTCCCAGATTATCGTGCAGCGGAACAACACTTGCCTTTCACCCGCCCCATATATTCGGAAATCAACACCTTCGGCGGTATCTGCACCAACGTATGCACGTGATCCACCTGCACGTTCAGTTCCACCACCTCGCACCCCAACTGCCGGCTCTGTTCCCGAATACACATTTCCACCTCCTCTTTGACCTTCCCTTGCATCACCCGATACCGATATTTTGGCGTCCACACGATGTGATACTCGCAGTGCCATATTGTGTGCGACATTCGCTTGAATCTGCTCATCGTTCTTTCCTTTCGTTTCGTTGTGGAGACAACGTCCGAACGATGCCGGTGGGCAGATTCTCCTTTCCAGTAAAACTGCTGTTCTAACCATGCCCATAGGGCAAGGGTTTCTCTGCTGCACTAACCATGCCCATAGGGCAAGGGTTTCTCTGCTGCACTAAAGCCACCCCCGTGCGACCCTAAAGCCACCTTCAAGCCACCCTCAAGCCAACAGGCATGGTGTACGCATGGTGTACAGATGGTGTACGGATGGTGTACGCAGCCACCCACAAGCCACCCACAAGCCACCCACAAGCCACCCTCAGGCTCCCCCCAGGCCACTTCCGAACCGCCGTGAGGAGTAGAAATCCCGCCAACTCCAGCTTGCCGATTTGCTCGACAGGCAGACTGGCGCTGGGTATGTAAGAGGCCCATGAGCGCTACCAATTACACCATCGGGCTCGATTACGGCACCAACTCCGTTCGCACCCTGATCGTCAACGTCGCCAACGGGCGCGAGGTGGCCTCGGCGGTTTGGAATTATGCTCACGGCACGCAGGGGGTGATCCTTGTCGCGCGACCCAACCTCGCCCGGCAGCATCCCGGCCGACTACGTCACCGGGCGCGGAGATCACCATCAAGAAGGCGCTCGCCGTCGCGAAGCGGGCCGTGCGCGGCTTCAAGCCCGGACCAGATCATCGGCATCGGCGTGGACACCACGGGCAGCACGCCGCTTGCCGGTGGACCGCAACGGGCGGCCGCTGGCGTTCGACCGGCGGTTCGCCAAGAACCCGGCGGCCATGGCCTGGCTGTGGAAGGACCACACCGGCGTGGCCGAAGCGGGCGAGATCACCGCGCTGGCGCGCAAGCTTCGCCCGCAGTACCTGGCCAAGTGCGGCGGCACGTATTCCAGCGAATGGTTCTTCAGCAAGATCCTCCATTGCCTGCGCACCAGCCCGGAGGTGTTCGACGCCGCTTACCTGTGGGTGGAATGCGCCGATTGGGTGCCGGCCATGCTCACCGGCACCGAAGCGCCCGGACAAACTGACCATCGGCGTGTGCGCCGCCGGGCATAAGGCGATGTATAACGACGCCTGGGGCGGCTACCCGGACGCCGAGTTCCTCGCGCAACTGGACCCGAAGCTGGGCCAGACTGCGGTCGCGGCTGCGGCCGAAGGCCTACAGCATTGACCGGGCAGTGGGCGGGCTGACGGCGGAGTGGGCCAAGCGCACCGGCCTGCCGGCGGGCATGCCGGTGGCGGTCGGGGCGTTCGACGCGCACCTGGGCGGCGTCGGGTCGGGCATCGCGCCGGGCACGCTGGTGAAGATCATCGGCACGAGCACGTGCGACATGATGGTCGTGCCGCTCGGCGACAAGCTGGCGGACATCCCCGGCCTGTGCGGCATCGTGCCGGGCAGCATCCTGCCGGGCTATTACGGCCTGGAAGCCGGGCCAGTCGGCCGTGGGCGACATCTTCAACTGGTTCGTGAACTACATCCAGCCGCTCGGCAAGAAGGCCGGCTCGCACGAGGCGCTCAGCGCGGCGGCGGCGAAGCTGGCGCCGGGCGAATCGGGCCTGCTGGCGCTGGATTGGAACAACGGCAACCGCACGATCCTGGTGGACCAGCGCCTCACCGGGCTTGCTGCTCGGCCAGACGCTCTACACCACGCCGGCCGAGATCTACCGCGCGCTCATCGAGGCCACCGCCTTCGGCGCGCTGACCATCATCAACCGCTTCGAGGAATACGGCGTGAAGGTCGAGCAGATCGTCAACTGCGGCGGCATCGCCGAGAAGAACCCGCTGGTCATGCAGATCTACGCGGATGTGACGGGCCGGCCGATCAAGATCTCCCGCTCGGCCCAGACCTGCGCTTTGGGCGCGGCCATCGCCGGCGCGGTGGTGGCGGGCACCGCGGCGGGCGGATACGCCAGTCTTCGCCGACGCGCAGAGGGCCATGACCGGCCTGAAACCCCGGGTGCTTCCAACCCAACCCGGCGGCGCACGCGGTCTATAAAGAGCTTTATTCCCTCTACCGAAAGCTGCACGATGCCTTCGGCACACAGCAGGCCGACGGCAACCTGTATGACGTGATGAAGCAATTGATCGAGATTCGTAACCGGGTGCGGAGGTGAACCAATGCAGATCATCCTTGAAATCAAAACCGTCTCGCAGCTTACTGATGAGCATCGCGCTCAAGTGCATAACTATCTTAGGGCAGCAGGCTACAAGCCGGGTTTGCTGGTCAACTTCGGCCATTACCCCGGTGTTGACTATGAACGCATTGTTGTCTGAGTCTTGTTCCTTGATTCGTGTATTTCGTGTATTTCGTGGTTAACCCATTCCCCAAATCATTATGACAGATCACTACAAATGGCTAAAGATCCTCTCGGCAACCCTAGGCGCAGTGGCGCTCGTCGGCTGCACTGAGATTTCACAATCCCCGAAGCAGGAGGGGCAGATCACCCGCCAGCCCTTTGGCAAGACCAAGGACGGCGTCGCCCGTGGACCTGTACACGTTGCGGAACAACAAGGGCATGGAAGCCGGCATCTGCAATTACGGCGGCATCGTCGTCTTCCTGAAAGTGCCGGACCGCAACGGCAAGTTCGGGGACGTCGTGCTCGGCTACGACAACCTGGCCGATTACATCAAAGACAGCCCTTACTTCGGCGCATTGATCGGGCGCTACGGCAACCGCATCGCCAAGGGCAAGTTCACGCTGGACGGCAAGCAATACACGCTGGCGATCAACAACGGCCCCAACGCCCTGCACGGCGGCCTCAAGGGCTTCGACAAGGTGGTCTGGGAACCCCAGGCTGCTGGCGAACCCGAACGGCCCGTCGCTCGAACTCCGCTATACGAGCAAGGACGGCGAGGAAGGCTACCCCGGCAACCTGACCGTCACGGCGATCTATACGCTCACCGAGGACAACGAGCTTAAGCTTGAATACACCGCCACCACCGACAAGGACACCGTCGTCAATCTTACCCAGCACTCCTATTTCAACCTCGCGGGCAAGGGCGACATCCTGGATCACGTGGTCATGATCCCGGCCGACAAGTTCACGCCGGTGGACAGCACACTGATCCCGACCGGCGAATTGCGCCCGGTGGACGGCACGCCCTTCGATTTCCGCACGCCCACGGCCATCGGCGCGCGCATCAATGAGAATGACCAGCAGCTTAAGTTCGGCAACGGCTACGACCACAACTTGGGTTATCAACAAGCCCTGGGCCAACTGGGCCTCATGGCGCGCGTTTACGAGCCGACGACGCGGCCGCGTGCTGGAAGTCTGGTCCACCGAGCCGGGCCTGCAGTTCTACTCGGGCAATTTCCTGGACGGCACGCTGAAGGGCAAAGGGGGCTGGGTGTATCAGTTCCGCGACGCGTTCTGCATGGAGCCGCAGCATTTCCCCGATTCCCCGAACCATCCGAACTTCCCATCGGTCGAGCTTAAGCCCGGCCAGGTTTACCACAACACCATCATCTACCGGTTCTCGGTGCAGAAATAAGGCCGGGCTCGTTTCCCTGTTGGCGGGAGCACTCTATGGTCTCTCACCCCATCCTTGCAGCCGCGTCGAATTCGACCTTGACCAGCCTCGACTGGCTGGCAATCGCGCTCTACTTCAGCGTCCTGCTGTGCGTCGCCTGGTGGGTCGTGCGCCGGGCCAAGGACACCGCGGCGGACTACTTCCTCGCCGGGCGCAACCTCGGCTGGTGGGTCATCGGCGCGTCTATCTTCGCCTCGAATATCGGATCGGAGCACATCGTCGGGCTGGCCGGGTCGGGCGCGAAGGACGGCGTGGCGATGGCGCATTACGAACTGCACGCGTGGTGCCTGCTGGTGCTGGCCTGGGTGTTCGTGCCGTTCTACGCGCGCTCGCTGGTCTTCACCATGCCGGAGTTCCTCGAACGGCGCTTCTCTCACCACTCGCGCTACGTGCTCTCGGTCGTTTCGCTCATCACATTCGTCGTGTCGAAGATCGCGGTGGGCATCTTCGCGGGCGGGGTCGTGTTCTCGACGCTGCTGCCGGAAATGCACCTGCACCTTGGGGGTGTTGAGATCAACAGCTTCTGGATCGGCTCAGTCGCGGTGATCGCGCTCACCGGCCTTTACACCGCCCTGGGCGGCATGCGCGCCGTCGCATACAACGACGCCGTCCAGGTCGTCGTCCTCATCAGCGGCTCGGTCGTGCTGACGTTCTACGGCCTGCACAAGCTGGGCGGCTGGAGCGAACTGCGTCGGCTTTGCGGCTCGGACATGTTCAACCTGTGGAAGCCGCTGACGCCCTCCGGGCGTGGTGTCCACCTGGGCGCCGGTGATGGAGAAGAACGCGGCGGGGCAGGTCGTCAAGCAGGCCTGGTATTTCAACCAGCATTATCCCTGGCTGGGCATGGCCATCTGCGCCCCGGTCATCGGCCTCTGGTATTGGTGCACCGACCAATACATCGTTCAGCGCGCCCTCGGCGCTCCCAGCGAGGCCATCGCGCGCCGGGGCAGCATCTTCGCCGCCTTCCTCAAGCTTTTCCCCGTCTATCTTTTCATCATCCCCGGCCTGATCTGCTACGCGCTGGTCAAGAGCGGCAAGGTGCCGGAACTGGCGGCCAATTTCGACGCCCAGAACGCCTTCCCCCTGATGGTCAAGCATCTCCTGCCACCGGGCCTGCGCGGAATCGTCGTCGCCGGCCTGCTTTCCGCGCTGATGGGCTCGCTCGCGGGTGTGTTCAATGCCTGCTCCACGCTCTTCACTGTTGACCTGTATGAGAAGTGGAAGCCCAAGGCCAGCCAGCACCAGATCGTCCGCACGGGCCGCATCGCCACGGCGGTGATGGTGATCATCGCGATGCTGTGGATACCTGTCGTCGAGGGCGCGCACAGCCTCTATGACTACCTCCAACAGGTCCAGGGCTACCTGGCGCCGCCCATCTTCGTGGTCTTCTTCTTCGGCGTGTTCTGGAAACGCCTCAACGCCAAAGGCTGCCTCTACGCCATGGTCGCGGGCTTCCTGCTCGGCGTGTTCCGCATGTTGGTGGACACGCCGGTGACGATGAAGCTGACAGGCTTCGAGAACGGCTATACCGAAGGCTCCTTCCTGTGGATCGTCAATAACATCAACTTCCAATACTTCAGCATCATCATCACCCTCTTCTCGGCGTTCGTCATGGTCGGGGTCAGTTACCTGACTCCCGCACCCGCGTACGCGCAGATCAAGAGCCTTACCTTTGCCACCGCCACCGCCGAAGACCGCGCCCAGACGCGCGCCAGTTGGAGCTGGCCCGAAGTGCTGGCGTCCGGGTTCGTCCTCCTCTGCATCCTCGGGGCTTACCTGTACTTCCGGGGATAGCCGCAAGCGGGGCTGGGCTTGAGGGGTTTCCGGGAATTCCCGAACGGCATTGGGGCTGCGCCTGATCCTTCAGCGGAAAGCCCAGTAACCATCTCAATTAATGCGGTAACAATGGACGGCCCAGGAGCTGAAAGCATCGCTGAAAGCCCCGTCGCGCGAGTTTAGGCTGCGGCTTTCGCCAAGCACCTCGACCGTCTTCTCGCCGAGGAGGCCTTTGGACGCGAACGTGGCGGTGGTTTCGCCGCTCCGCATTGCCACGGCGAAAAGATAGAAAGCACCGTCATGCTGCTTCAGCATGGCTGCCACAGGGACCTCCGGGTTTGAGGACGAAATCTGCAAGGCGTCACTCACGGTGGGGCTGTTGAGAACGGGTGCCAGCTCGGTGATCTGGCGGTTGATCACCGTAACAGCGCGCAGCATCTCCGGATCGTGAAGCAGGGCGGCCTCATCGAACTTGGGCTGCCATTCATGGACGAAGTAGATCAGGCCCATCGAGCCGTGGATGAGTGACATCCAGACCTCACTACGGACCTGCGCAGGTGTCGCTTTGTGCTGGCTTTGGATGCGGGTGCATTCGATGCAGTTCCAGACCACCTTCCGGCCGGCAGCCCATTTGACGAGACGATCAACGCCCTGGGCAACGTACCAGAGCTTGCCGGAGACCTGCGGACTGGAATGCGCGACCGGGTAGATGTCGAACGAGACGATGTCGCAGCCGCGGATGTATTCCGGGTAATCCTCCGGGTGACGGCTGCGCACACCGCGGCCATACCAGCCATCCCAGGCCACCCCCTGGCCCAGGTTGAGCATCACGGGCCGCGATGGGTCAGCCGCCCGGATCTTCTCGTAGTCCTGGACGATGGTGCTCGGAAGAACAGGCGGGCCATAGCCTTTCCCTTTGCCCAGCGATTGGGCGTTGTCCGGCTCGTCGCCGTGCATCCAGCCGACAATCGTCGGGTCGTCCAGATGCTTGCGGCCGGTCGCGTTTTGCTCGCAGATCACCTTCATGCCGGCGGCTTTCAGGTCCGTGAGCTGTTGTTCCGTCGGTCCCTGCCACAGGCCGACGTAGGTGTTGAAGCCGGCGGCGCGGTATTGAGCGGCGTTGCGCGGGTCCTGCAACCACACGGCAATAGGGAAGAAGCCGGCATCATGCGGCGGGCCGTGTTTCCATTGGGCATACGGATTCGCGGGGGAGGAGAGACCGCTTGGCTCAGTGCCCGCGGGACAAGCCACGCAAACCGCCCAGGCTACAAGCGGGAGCAACCGTTTCATAGGAGGAAGCATTGACCGGGAACCATCACTCCACCTTGGGCCGAATGGACTCCAGGGGTGGGAAGGGCTCGCCCCGCTTTCCAGCCGTGGAACACCTGCTGGACGAGCAATTTCTGCACGCGGGTCCAGTAGTCCCATTCCGCGTCCCAGCGGTAGAGCGCGCTCTGGAGGCGGAAAGGGGTGGCTTCGTCGAGCCAGGCCTCGCGATACTGTTCGCGCAATTCGCTGATCATTTCCCGCAGATCGGTCAGCATTCCATAGGTCGTTGAATTCATCTGGTTGCCGCAGTAGAGCTGGACCAATTCCTTCTTGGGATTCTCCCGCAATTGACGGAAATAGTCATCCCACTCGAGGACGTAGAGGCTCTTCATGCCGAGGTAGTCGAACATGCGCGCGGATACCAGCAGGCTCTTGAGCGTTGGGTCGGAGGACAGCCGCAGGGCGCGTTGGATGTGCTCTTGCGCGCTCTCCGCCAGCAGGCGCGCCCGGCGAACATCCCCTTCGCCAGCCTTCAGCCTCTTCAGATGGGCCGGCGCGAGCGGGTCGGCCCAGAAGGCCGACTGCGTCGAGTTATGCAGGACATGCTCGAAGATTTCTTCCACCGTCGAGAGTTCTTCGAGGGCCGGGGCGATCTCAGCCGCCACCGCCGCCGGATAGACCACAGCGCAGTAATCCCGGAAGAAGGAGTTGGTATCCACCGGCTCCGGCTGCCACGAGGCGGCCCCGCCGAAGGCGATGCCCGGATACACCAGCCGGTAAATTGTCTGCTGGCTGTCGGCCCACGTGGTATTGAGTATTCCCAGGGTGTGATACTTCCTGCCGGTCGCGGTCAGTCCGTTGATGTTGAAGAACGAGCGGTGGTAGTCAGGGAAAAGCTCATTCCAGCCCCAGACCCCCGGGGTGACAATGGTCGGGATGTCCCGTTCGGCCAGCGGCTCCACAAAGGACGCGTAATTGGTCCTGACCTCGTAAATCCAGGGATAGGCGATCGCCCCGGCCGGCACGTCTTTGAGCAGTTCGGGATGCTTGGAAATGGTGCTGGCGCCCTGGTTGATGTCGGCGAAGAAACCGATGCGTTTGCCGTGGCTCCTGGCCTGCTCGGCGACATGCCCGAGCACGTCCATGAAGGTCTTGAACGGGTCTTTGCCGGGGACGACACCGATCTTGCCCAGCGACCAGGGCTCATCGAAACCCACGTGATACCACGGGCTGGGAAACAGAGCTCGCCGTCTGCTCGATCCAGTTGTCCAGGACCTCATACATCCGCGGATTGCGCGGGTCATATTCCCCGCCATAGCGCGGCAGGGCGAGGTCGGCGTATTTCTCGAAGCGGAACAGGTTGTGCATGTGGCCATACAGCTCCATGCAGGGGACGACATCTATATGGCGCTGCCGCGCGTATTCGATGACGTGCCGCACATCGTCACGCGAATAGCGGCCATTGGGATTGACCACGTCGTAGCCCTCGAATTCGATGCTGGCTTCGGAATAGAAGTAGTACTGGTTGATCTTGAAGCGGGCCATCAGGTCCAGTTGCCGCTCGACCTCCGACACACGGAGTAGTTCGCCCTCGCTAAAGTCTATCATGACCCCGCGATAGGCCAACGCCGGCCAATCCTTGATTTCCGCCACCGGCAGCACCGCCTTTGCCCCTGTGCCTTCGACCATTTGCAGCAAGGTCTGCACGCCATAAAAGACACCCGCCGAACTACGCCCGGTAATCTCCGCGCCCTGTGGCGTCACCGTGAGCGTATAAGCCTCGCGCGAGTTCGGGCCGGGGCTCTCATTGTCCGCCGGCAGCGCTCCGCCTTCCCCCGTCCGGTTCAGCACGATGGCTCTGCCGGATGGCTTGCCCTTCTCAATCTCAACCTTTGTCTGGCCGATGGCCGAGAGCCGGGAGGTGAGTTGCTCGGCGGCAAACAGGTCCTCCGTACTCGGCGGCGACGCGAACTGGACCGACAAGCCCTGCAAGGCCAGGGTGCCGCTCCCGTAGTGCACCTGCTGCGGGCGTGGCAGCAGGGCGTTGTGATCCGCCAGTACGGTCGCAACCGGGATCATGGCCAGGAAGAATAGGAATCGTTTCATTTGCACGGTTTAACCGAGGTGGCAACTGTTCAGGTAGTGGCGTAAGCCTCCGGCTTGCGACGGTCCCGGCAACCCTCTGGGTTGCCGGCTAAAGCCCGGGCCGACAAGCCGGAGGCTTGTTGGGACCGTCGCAAGCCAGAGGCTTGCCCTACTACCTGAATAGTAACCCAAGGTCTTCAATAATAGCACGCGTTTCTCCAGATCAGTTGCCCTTAGCCGGCGGCTCGTAATCCGGGTTGGGCGTCGGCATGGCGGCGTTGACGCTGGCGCGCCAGTCGTGGAGTTGCTTGCGGAGGGCGGCAGCCTTCTCGGGCATGGCGGCCGCAAGGTCATGCTGTTCGCCCAGGTCATCGCGGAGGTTGAACAACTCGACGTGCATATCTTCAAACCACTCGATCAGCTTGAAATCCCCCACGCGCACCGCGCCGCCGGGTCCGCCACCCTGGTTGCTGTAATGCGGATAATGCCAGAAGAGCGGGCGCTCGGGCATCGTGCCGCCCTCAAGCAGTGGCACCAGGCTCACGCCGTCCACATGCTGTTGCGGACGCAGCGGCAGCCCGACCACTTGCAGCAACGTGGGATAGTAATCCGTGCTGATCATCGGTGCGTGGCAGACGCTGCCCGGCTTGGTCACCCCCGGCCAACGGATGATGAGCGGCTCACGCACCCCGCCCTCGTAGTGCCAGCCTTTGCCGGCGCGAAGCGGAAGATTGGAAGTCGGCCAACCCTCCGCGGTCGAGAGGCCACCGTTGTCCGAGGTGAACACGATGACGGTATTCTTCTCAAGACCCAGCTCGGCCAGCTTCTGCAACACGCGCCCGACGCTCTCATCGAGGCTCTGCACCATTGCGGCATAGACCGGTTGGTCCTGAACCTGGCGCGTCCGATTCTTGCCCTCCGGCAGGAACTCCAGACCGGCGGATGCCGGAAGCTGGGCAGCCTTGGCCCGATACTTTGCAATCAAGTCGGCTTTCGCCTGTTGCGGGTTGTGGACCGCGTAATGGGAAAGGTAAAGCAGGAAGGGCTTCCCGGCCGGCGCCTTCAATGAACTTGAGCGCCTCATCGGTCAGGCGGTCGGTCAGGTATTCCCCTTTGGGACCATCGGTGAGTGTTGGAATCCGGTAAGGACTGAAATAGGAGGGCGGGTGACCCAGGCGGCAGCCGCCGATGTTCAGATCGAAGCCCTGCTTGTCGGGATAGTACTCTGGCCCGCCGAGGTGCCATTTGCCGATGAAGCAGGTGCGATAACCTCCGTCGTGCAGCGCTTCGGCCAGGGTCACTTCCTCCAGCGGCAGGTGATTGATGATTGCGGGACGCTTCAGTTTTTGACTGGGGCGGTCAGTCCGGCCCGGCAACCAGTCCGTCAGATGCAGGCGGGCGGGGTATTTGCCCGTCAGAATGCTGGCGCGCGTCGGCGAGCAGACCGAGCAGGCCGCGTAGGCGTCGGTGAAACGCATCCCTTTGGCTGCCAGTTGATCCAGGTGCGGCGTCTCGTAGAACGTGCTGCCGTAGCAGCCCAGGTCAGCCCAGCCGAGATCATCGGCGAGAATGAAGATAATGTTAGGACGGGTTGGTCTGGTTTCTGCGGGCGCTCCAGTCAGCGTGCTGGCGGCCAGTACCGAAGCGGCTGCCAGTCGAAGAATCGTATTCGATTGCATTTTCGTCAAAGGAGCTGATAGCGCATCCCTCTCGTCAAAGCAATGATACAGAGCTTGCCGAGAGACCGGCTAACCAAGTACTGAAGAGTGCATACATGAACTATCCCAGGGCAATGTTAGGACGCGCCAGCAGCCTCACAGCCTTACTCACGGCGGTTTTCTACCTCACGATCGTTCCCGGTGCCCGGTGCGGGCTCGAGGAGGTCTTCCAGCACCCGCCGCAATCCGCCAAGCCCTGGACGTATTGGTTCTGGATCAACGGCAATATCACGAAGGAAGGCATCACGGCTGACCTGGAAGCGATGGCGCGGGCGGGCATCGGCGGCGTGCTGATCATGGAAGTGGCCAACCCCAAGACCATGGCCCCCGCCGGGCCGGTGGCCTTTGCCAGCCCGCAATGGCGCGAGCTGTTCAAGCACACGGTTTCCGAAGCCAACCGCCTGGGTCTCAAGGTCAATATGAACGACGACGCGGGCTGGTGCGGCAGCGGCGGGCCATGGATCACACCGGAGTTCTCGATGCAAAAGCTCGTCGCCACGAATGTGAGCGTGACTGGGCCGCGGCACTTCGAGGAAGTGCTGCCCCTGCCCCGGGCGATGCTTGGCTTCTACCGCGATGTCAAAGTGCTGGCCTACCCCGCGGTCGCCAAAGGCCGCCACGCCACCATCCCGCAAGGGAAGGTGCTCGATCTGAGCGACAAGATGAATGCCGACGGCAGGTTGTCGTGGGACCCGCCGGCGGGCAACTGGACGGTAACGCGCATCGGCTGCACAACGACCGGCGCTAAGAATAAGCCCGCGCCCAAGAGCGGCGAGGGACTGGAGTGCGATAAGTTCAACCCCGAGGCGATGAAACAACAGTTCGATGGGTTCATCGCCAAGCTCGCCGATGACGTCGGCCCGCTGGCCGGCAAGACGCTGGTCAGCACCCACATTGATAGCTGGGAGGTCGGCAGCCAGAATTGGACGCCGCGCATGGCCGAGGAGTTTCGCCGCCGCCGGGGCTACGACCTGACCCCGTGGCTGATCAACGTTGCCGGCGGCCCCGGCCTCGGCAGCCCGGAGGAAACGAAGCGCTTCCGCCGCGATTACAAGCGCACGAGCACAGACCTGTTGCTCGAGAACGACGCCCAGGCCCTGCGTGAACTTGCCCATCGCCGCGGGCTGCAGCTCTCCATCGAGGCCTACGGCACGGCGGGATTCATTGACCCGCTGGCCTTCGGGGCGGAGGCGGACGTACCGATGGCGGAGTTCTGGATCATGCGCTGGGGCGCCTGGCACCTGTTGTCGCCGCGGCTGATGGCCTCGGTCGGCCACGTGCACGGCAAGCCGGTCGTCGGCGCGGAGAGCTTCACCTCGTGGGCGGAGGCCGATCCGTACACGGAGTATCCCTATTCGGTGAAACCGATTGGCGACTGGGCGTTCTGCGAGGGCATCAACCGCTTCGTCTTCCACCGTTGTGCGCTCAATCCCTGGCCCGCGCTCGCGCCGGGGATGGGCTTTGCCGGTTACGGCTGGCACATGGACCCCGGGCAGACCTGGTGGGAGCCAGGCAGGGCCTACATGCAATACCTCGCGCGCTGCCAGGCGCTCTTGCAGCAGGGGCGATTCGTCGCCGACGTCTGCCGCGTGGTGATTGACGGCGAGGACTATGGCCGCGGCCCGAACATGGCCACCTTGCCCGGCCAGTATGGGCCGATCCCGACCGGCTATAATTACGATTATATCTCGGACCGGGCGCTGCTCACGGAATTGAGTGTGAAGGACGGCTGCCTGGTGACTCCGAGCGGGATGAGCTACCGGCTGCTGCAGTTGCCAACGGGTGACGCGCTCACGCCGGAGATCACCCGGAAGCTGCGCGACCTGGTGCAGGCCGGCGCTGTCGTGATCGGCCCGAAGCCTGATCACTCCCGGAGCTTGCAGAACTACCCACAATGCGACGAAAAGGTGCGCGCACTGGCGAAGGAATTGTGGGCCGACTGCGATGGCACGAACACCACCGAGCACAGGCTCGGCGCGGGCAAGGTGGTGTGGGGCCAGCCAATTGGAGAGGTCTTGGATCAGTTATGCGGCACGGCGGATTTCGCCTTCCTGACTGACCCTCCAGTGACCGAGGAGGCCACCATGTCGGTAACACAGGGACGAGGCATAAAGCGCGGCAAAGAGGAGCAGCGTCCCATGCCGACCGCGGGGCTGAACTGGATCCACCGCCGCGTCGGCCAGGCCGAGGTCTATTTCGTCGCCAACCCGCAGCACCGGCAAGTTGAGGCCGTGTGCACATTCCGGGTGAAGGGTTTGCAGCCGGAGTTGTGGGACCCGGCAACCGGTGATATGCGCAAGCCCGCGGCATTCAGAAACACCGACCTCGGCACTCAGGTGCCGCTGCACTTTGACCCGGCGGGCTCGGTGTTCGTGGTGTTCCAGCAGAAGGCCGATCCGGCCAGCCAAATCGTGGAAGTGGCCCACGAGGGCACTGTCCTGTTTGGAGCGAATCGGCAAACACTTGCGCGACTGCCGGAGTTTTGGATCGAAGGTGGGAAGCTCACTACGCTGACCCGGGAGCCCGGCCGCTACACGGTCGTGCACGCGAATGGCTCCAAAGAGACTTTTCTCGATCCGGGCCACCCTGCCATCCAGGCGATCAGCGGTCCGTGGACCGTCCAGTTCCAGCCCGAGCGTGGCGCGCCAGCCCAGGTAGAAATGCCCGCCCTTATGGACTGGTCTCGCTCCAAGGACTCGGGCGTCCGCTACTTCTCTGGCACCGCCACTTACAGAACGCGGTTCGATTGGACTCCGCCAGCCGGGCAGCAGCTTTACTTCCTTGACCTGGGCGAAGTGAAAGTGATGGCCGAGGCGCGGCTCAATGGGAAGGACCTGGGTGTCCTATGGAAACCGCCCTACTCCGTTGATGTGACCAAGGCGCTGAAGCCCGGCCGCAACGAGTTGGAAGTGAAAGTGACGAACCTTTGGCCCAACCGCTTGATTGGCGACGAGCAGTATCCCGACGACTGCACTCCGGACGGGAGCTGGAAGACCGGCCCCATCCCCGCCTGGCCGGCATGGTTGCTAAAGGGCCAGCCGCGCCCCGAGCCCCGGCGGATTACCTTCACCACCTGGAAGTACTACACCAAGGACTCACCCTTGCTTCCGTCGGGTCTGCTGGGCCCAGTGACGGTGCGCGCGGAATGGGCCGTCCCGGCTGAGGGGACAAAGTAACTCGCGAAGCTCGGGCAAACCCAAGGCCTCCCCCACGCCCCGATCCCGCCCTCTCACGCGGGGGACTTGAGCGGCGGACGGTAGTCGTAGCGGAGCCGCTTGTTGGCGGCGGTGTTGTTGGTGAACTTCTCGGCAGCCGCATCCCATTCCAGGTACGCCTTCGCCTGCATGGCGATATTGGCGATAAGGGTCGTGCACGTGCTGCGATGCGCGCTCTCGATGTCGGAATTGCACGCGGCGCGACTCTTGATGCAGTCGAGGAAATTGCGCACGTGGTCCGTAGTGTCGGCGCGCCCGCTGGCCTTCTTCGGCTCGATCATCGCCGCCTGGCCGGCCCGCCAGCCCCGTTCCGCGGCCCGGTTGGTGGGGTCGCGGCGCGGGAACTCATGCTGCGCGATCAGCTCCGGCACCACCTCCCAGCCATTGCCTCTCATGTAGAGCGTTCCCTTGGTGCCGCGGAATTCAATCTCGCACGGTTTCGCTGCGGCGCCGGCGGCATTGGCGTTGATTTGGGTGAAGGTGACCAGGGTGTTGCCCGGGTAATGCCAGACGGCTTCCATCGTGTCCGGAATCTCCCGGTTGTCCTCGATGGCATACTTGCCGCCCATGGCGGTTACCGCCAGCGGCGCGGTTTGTCCCAGCGCCCACTGGATCAGGTCGAGGTAATGGATGCCGTTGTTAGTGATCTGGCCGCCGCTATAGTCGTAAAACCAGCGGAATTCATAGAGCCCGCGGTTCCGATTGTAGCGCACCTGCGGCGCCGGCCCGAGCCACGCGTCCCAGTCCATTCCCGGCGGCGGGTCGCTGTCGGGCGGGTTGCCGATTCCCTTCGGCCATTCGTTCTGTATATGGAACGTCCGCACGGCAGTGACCTTGCCGATGCCGCCCTCGCGCACGAAGGCCGCCATGTCACGGCACATCGTGGAGGATCGGCGATGAAGCCCCGCCTGGCAGACGCGCTGATGCCGCTTGACCGCCTCCACCATCGCACGGCCCTCGGCCACCCGCAGGCACGTCGGCTTCTCGACATAGACATCCTTGCCCGCCTGGCAGGCATGGATGGTTTGCAAGGCATGCCAGTGATCGGGTGTAGCGATCACCACCGCGTCCACGTCCTTCAACTCCAGCAGCTTGCGGTAATCTCTGAAGGGCTTCGGGTTGGTGCCGATCTTCTGCACGGCGAAGTCGAGGTAGGGCTGGTAGATGTCGCAGACTGCGACGACTTCCGCGTCGCTCTGCTTGAGGAACGCATCGAGCACCTGGTCGCCCCGGTTGCCGGCGCCGATGAAGCCGAGGCGCACGCGGTCATTGGCACCGAGCACACGGAACGACGACAAGGCGGCCGCAGCGCTGACGGCAGCCAGTGTCCGGGTGAATTCCCGGCGGGTGATCGGTTTCATGGATGTGGTGTTTGGCATAATTCTCAATTAGATGGATGTGGGGCCGGCGGGTTCACTTCACTCGGGTAAACGCCACCTCATAGGTCTCTTGCAACGCGGCCTGGTAGTATTGCCCGAACAACTGGTCGTTCTGCGGGTTGTGCTCCAGCTTATAAATACAGCCGGGGTAGTTCACGTCGCGCAACTCGATGATCACCCTGGTCGCGTCCTTATCCCGCCAGGCGAGCGCGCGGGAGACATTGATCGAGTCGGGGTTGAAATACGCGACGTCCAGCTTGCCACTGGGGTCCACGCTCTTGATCTCGACGATGTAGCCCCCGTCGGGCCGCTCCCACTTGCCCACCAGCTTCGCCAACTCGGGGGAGACTGTCGCGGCCGGCGGCGCCGCATTGGTCTGCGGCGTGGCAGGCTCTGCTGGCGTGTCCGTCTTGCTGCCGCACGAAACCAGCAGCCCACCAAGCAAGGCGGCACCGAGCCCTGCTGAAAGGCGCGAAAGCAACACAGGCGCCGCGGGTGTAGGTGGCTGATGAATGCGTGGCCAGCTTGGCCACAGGTCGCGTTTAAAGAATCTCATGTTGTCAGGCCCGCAGAATACTGACAGGTCCGTAGGATAGACTACATTTGTCTAGACTCGATTAGCTTAAATTGGTAGTTTCGGGGGCGTGGCAAAGATTGACGGGCGAACACTGGATCATAAAGCGCTGGAACATATGCGGATGCTGGCCGTCACGCGCGTGATCGAAGATGGGGAAGCCCCTAGTGAGGTCATGAAATCGTTCGGTCTTTGTCGCACGGCCATCTACCCCTGGTTACGAAAGTATGAGGCAAGCGGGATGGAGGCCTTAGTGGAAAAGATTGCTTCCGGCCCTGAGTCCCTCTTTAGCGAGAAGCAACGGCAGCAGGTCAGGAAGTGGATTCTGGGCAAAGATCCTCGGCAGTATGGCTTTGATTACGGTTTGTGGAGTCGGCGCATTGTGCAAGCCTTGATCAAGGAAAGGATGGGCATTGAGTGTGGTTTGACGGCCGTCGGACGGTTGTTAGCCAGCTTGAACATCACCCCCCAGAAGCCCTTGCGTCGGGCCTATGAGCGAGACCCCGAGGCGGTGGCGCTCTGGGAGCGGGAAACGTATCCCAAGCTGCGGAAACGGGCCAAACGGCTGGGAGCGAGCATTTTCTTTTCCGACGAAGCGGGCTTTCAATCAGACCCGGTTCTCGGGCGCACGTATGGACTCAAAGGCCAGACTCCGGTGGTCCGGACTTCCGGTCAGCGCCAAAGCCTCAACGTCATCAGTGCGGTCAATGCCCGAGGAGAGTTTTGGGCCGTTACGTACACGGGTAAATTGAACGCCGAATCGTTCGTGCTTTTCCTGCAAAATTTCATGGCGACCCAGACGCAAAAGGTATTCTTGGTGGTGGATGGACATCCGGCGCACAAAGCCAACGCCGTCAAACGTTACATCCAATCTTTGAAGGGGCGGTTGGAAATCCACTTCCTGCCACCGTATGCGCCCGATTTAAATCCTGATGAGTTTGTTTGGAGCCATATGAAGAACAATGGGGTCTCCAAGAAACCATTGAAGACCAATGAATCCTTACAGTCCCGCATCGATCAGGATCTTAATAACATCCGAGACAACCCCAAGCTGGTAAAATCATTCTTTCAAGCAAATAGTGTCGTCTATGCTAAGGACTAGGCAATAGCTGCCGCCGTCTGGCGTTTCAACCCCCAACCAGAGGCGTCACTACCACCACGACTTTGGCGTAGCTCCCTCTCCTCCTCGGGAGGAGAGGGCTGGGGAGAGGAGGCACCATGCTTCGAAGCAAGCACAATCCAATGATCTTCGAGCGTACGAGCCCCTCTCCCTGTCCCTCCCCGCAAGCGGGGAGAGGGCAATGCCTGGCAGCGTATGCTGGTAGTGCCCAGATGGGCTTCCCAACCAGTGCCTGCCCAGCCTTGACTTTAAGACAGCACCGCACAACTTTGGCCAACGCTTAGACCTATGATGTGCCGCTACCGAACCCGCCCCGCGAACCTCAGCGTCGCTCTCTGCGCCGTGCTTGCCCTGGCTCTGTCCGCGCATCTGCTCCCTGGCGCCGAGCGGCGCGCCGGGCGCAATGTCCCCATGCGTGGCTATCCGCCCGTCATGCCGGAGGCGCGCGTGGAAACCTACAAGACTGTCGGCGAGACGAATCTCCAGCTCTATATCTTTACCCCGGACCACGCCACCACGAATCGCCGCCCCGCGATAGTGTTCTTCTTCGGCGGCGGTTGGACCTCGGGCTCGCCCCAGCAATTCGAAAAGCAGTGCCAGTATTTCGCGTCGCGCGGACTGGTGGCGATCACGGCGGACTACCGCGTCGGCTCCCGGCAAGGAGCCAAGCCGGTCCAGTGCGTCGCCGACGCCAAGTCCGCTATCCGCTGGGTGCGCAAGAACGCCGCCCGACTGGGCGTTGACCCGAACAGAATCGTCGCGTCCGGCGGTTCGGCGGGCGGTCACATTGCCGCCTGCACCGCGGTCGTCCCCGGCTTGGACGAGCCTAGCGAGGACACCTCCGTCAGCTCGGTGCCAAACGCCGCGGTCCTGTTCAATCCTGTGCTCGTAATGGCGCCACTTGACGGGCTCAACTTTGGCCGGTTGACCTCGTGGTTCACCGCCCAGCGCCTGGGTGTTGAGCCGGAACGCATTTCCCCGGCCCACAACGTCCGCGCAGGCGCGCCGCCCATGATCATCTTTCATGGCCGGGCCGACACCACCGTCCCGTTCGCCACCTGCGAGGCATTCGCAGCGAAGATGAAAGCCGCCGGCAACCGGTGCGAACTCGTCGGCTTCGCCGGCCAGGGGCACGGCTTCTTCAACTATGGCCGTGGCGATAATCGCTATTTCCGCGAGACCCTGGAGCAGGCAGACCAATTCCTGGCCTCGCTCGGCTACCTCACCGGACCCCCGCAGGTGGAGAATTTCCTGAAGCAGTAGGCGGAGTGCCGCTCCCGAGGCGGCGAAGCGCACTCTGCACCCCGCGGGGAAAGCCGAAGGCCGAAGGCCGAAAACACCGTCGCCCCACACGGGCGCACCGGCAACGCGCCCCCTCAAAGCCTAACGTGGCGACCTGTGCGCTTCTGCGCGTCGCGCTCCAGCCTCGGTAAGGACTTTGTTCGACCCTCGGGTTTCGGCGTTATCCGCCTGGTTTGCAGGTGGCTTTGGGCCGCGGCTTTGCTCATGTGATTGGATTAAGATATCCTGTTCAAAGCCTGCTGGTCTCGATACACTGTCTTGCGTCAAAGCCCGAACCGGGGGTATAGTATGAGTGATGAAACTGAGATTGGACCTGCTGGAGCACCTGACGGACCAGGACATCCTGGAGGAGGTTCTGGCGAACAATCACCGCTACAAACCCGAGCCGCTTTTCTCAAAAACCGGAGTTGGGAGCTTGTCATCAGCCTCAACCGAGGAGCGTGCGCAAGAGGAGGCGCGCAGCACGGCGTTAATCGAGAGACTCAAGAGCCGTGCCGCTGTGAGTGGGAAGCCAAGCAACAGCAATTCCTCTCCCTCGAACAAACCCTAGAATTCCTGCGGCATTGCCATCGCCGCGCTCCCTTTCTGTTCTTCAACGGCAATACCTTCGCTGATGTCGGTCGTCAGCTTGCCGCCGCGCTGTTTGCCGAACTCCCAACCACCCGCCGCCGCGAAATCATGTCCGCCGTGGCCCACTACATCGCCGGCGTGCTCGACCACGACGCCATGGCCCAGATCGTTAATGAGCTTTCTGAAGCAGCGGATCTCCAGCCTGGCGACCGCGTCAAGACCCTGCGCGGCTCGATGAGCGGCACCATCGAGCGCGTGCTGCCGGACGGACGCGTGGCCTGGCGCGCCGATTCCGGCGCCGAGCTTATCGCCCTGCCGGAAAGCCTGGTCCGTGGGGAGACGAAATGACGCGGCATGGCGGCATCACACCCTTGCATCAACGGGTTGAGGCGACGGAATGCACGGGATGATGCTGCATGTCTTTTCTGCCACTTTCAGGCAAAGGTAAACAGGCAGTTGGATTAACGTCTATTGCTGAGCAACCCAACCAAATACTCCAAACAATGGAATCCCGATCCTTGACTATCATCCTCGTCGCAGCCGCAAGCGCCTTGCTGGCCGCCAATACAGGGACTGCCGCCGTCAAAAACTCGAACTCCGGCGGCGTGGACATCAACTGGTCAGAGCTATGACCGCGGGATTATTGATGTCAACAATGTGGAAGTGGGGTTCCAGCGGATTGCCGGGCAGAACGTCGGCAAGGGTGTGTTGAATGTAAACGGCACGGCGATTCTTAAGCTCAACAAGTATCTGCGCCTGGCCAACTACCTGGGACAAGGCACCATTGCCGGCAACAATCTGGCAAATGCCAGTGGCACCCTGAACGTGAACGGTGGCCTGGTGAACCTGTATGGTCCGATCCTGGACGGCGGCGGAAACAGTCCCATCAATCTGAGCCAGGGGGGCGTTTTGGATGCGATGTCCGCCGGCGCTGCCAGCGCGGGCACGATTGCGGCCAACACGCTCACCAGTCCGGACGGCTTGGGCATCATCACCAACTACGCGGTCCTGGCGGTCAGCAACATCATGGATACCGCAGCCGGTAAAATCGCTGGGTAAGGTTGGCCGTGGTGGTGTCTTCGTATTGAAACGCGCCGCTCGGGTCGGCGATGATGTCGGTGACCACCGCAAAGCTGCCCGGGGCCAGGGTCGAGGAGGCTTCGATCGCGTTGGTGCTGTAGGGAACGCCCAGGCAATTCAAAAGGACATGGCCATTGGTCAGGGGAGTGATTGAAACGAATCTCAGAAACGGCGGTGCGACAAAGGCGTTGACCACCGATTCGGCGACCGAGCCCGAGCCATCTTCGTAGCCGGACGAGTAAATGCCTCGGGCGCGGATGAAGAGGTCCTGACCCTGGGGCAAGGTCAGTCCGGTCAGTTGCCACGCGTTGGTGACGCGGGTCGGAGCCGCCAGCGCGGTGTAGTTGGTGCCATCGGTCGAGAGTTCAAAGCTGACACCGTCAAGCTCGGGAGACGCGGCGGCGCGCTGCCAGACAATGGTCGTGCCATTGGTCACGACAGCCAGGTCCTGGAGGGCCGCATCGGTGTTGAGCACTCAACCGATGCGGTTGCGGGGAGCCGTACCTATGCCGCCACCGCCCAGGCTGGTGAAATCTCCCGCCGCCAGGATCTTCCCATCCCCCTGCACCGTCAGCGCATAAACCGGGTTGTCGGCTGCCGGGTCGAAGCTCCTGTCTAAACTGCCGTCAGGGTTAATCCGCCCGATGTTATTGCGAGCGGTTGTGCCGGTGCCGCCGCCGAGCGTCGAGAAAGCGCCCCCGACCAAAATCCTGCCGTCGGCCTGGAGCGCCATCCCATAAATCGGGCCGTTCGCCCCGGGATTGAAGTTCGTGTCCACGGTGCCGTCCGCATTGAGCCGCCCGATCTGGGCGCGCACCGTCGTGCCGGTGCCGCCCCCGAGCAAACTGAACAGTCCGCCGAGCACGATCTTGCCGTCCGCTTGCAACTTCAGCGCGGTAACGCTGTTGTTCGCGCCAGGATTGAAGCCGCTATCGAGGGTGCCGTTTGCATTCACGCGGCCAATACGGTTCCGGGTGGTGGTGCCGGTGCCGCCGCCGAGGCCGGTGAAGTTGCCACCGAGCAATATCTGTCCATTGGGCTCGACGGCCAGCGCATAGACCGCGCCATCCGCCCCGGGATCGAAGCCGGTGTCCACACTGCCGTCGGGGTTGAGCCGGCCAATGCGGTTGCGGGTGATCGTGCCCAACCCGCCGCCGCCGAGCGTGGTAAAAGCGCCTCCCACAAGAATCTTCCCGTCCGGTTGCACCGCGAGCGCGAAGACCGTGCCGTTTGCGCCCGGGTTGAAGCTCGCGTCCACGGTGCCGTCGGGATTCAGCCGCCCAATGCCGCTGCGCGCCGTAGTGCCGCTGCCCCCGCCACCGAGCGTGGTGAAGTTCCCCCCAACCAAAATCTCCCCATCTGGCTGCACAGCAATGGCATAGACGGCAGCGCTCGCCCCAGCGTCAAATGTGGCGTCCACCGTGCCGTCCAGCTTGAGGCGCGCGATGCGTTGACGCGCAGTCGAGCCGATCCCGCCCCCGCCGATGGTTGTGAAGTTCCCACCGGCAAGGATTTCGCCATCCGCCTGCACTGCCAGGGTATAGACCGTCAGGTTGGCGCCGGGATCGAACGCAGTCTCCGGTGTGCCGTCTCCATAGAGCCGCCCGATGTGATTACGCGCAACCGTGCCGGCCCCGCCCCCGCCCAGCGTGGTGAAAGCGCCTCCGGCCAGCACTTTGCCGTCCGGTTGCACCACCAGGGTATAAACACTGTCGTTCGCGCCGGGATCGAAGGCGCTGTCCACCGTGCCGTCGAAATCAAGCTGGCCAACATGGCTGCGCGATGTGGTGCCGGTGCCGCCGCCAAGACCCGTAAAACCCCCGCCGACCAAAACCTTCCCATCCGGCCTCAGCGTCAGGGAATACACCGCAGCGTTCGCCCCCGGATTGAAGTTGGTATCGAGCGTGCCGTCCGGGTTCAGCCGCCCGAGGTAGTTGCGGAGTGTCGTGCCGGTGCCGCCGCCAAGCCCCGTGAAAAGGCCGCCCACCAGGATCATGCCATCCGCTTGCACCACCAGGGCATTGACCGCGTCGCTTGCGCCAGGATCGAAACTGGGGTCGAGCGTCCCATTCGGGTTCAGCCGCCCGAGATGGTTGCGCGTGCTATTGCCCGAGCCGCCGCCGCCCAGCCTGGTGAAAAGCCCGCCGACCAGAATGCTCCCGTCCGGTTGCAGAACCAGCGCGGACACCGAGTCGTCCGCCCCGGGATCGAAGCCCGTGTCAAGGGCGCCATCGGGATTCAGCCGCGCAATATGACTGCGAGGCGTATTGCCGGCCCCTCCGCCGCCGATCGTCAGGAAAGCACCACCAACGATAATGTCACCGTCCGGTTGCACCACCAGAGCCGAGACCGCTCCGCTGGCGCCAGCATTGAAGTTCGTATCCACCGAGCCGTCCGGGTTGAGCCGTGCGATGGCATTGCGTGGAATTGTGCCAGAGCCGCCGCCGCCGATCAGCGTGAATTCTCCACCGGCGAGAATCCTGCCATCCGGCTGTATGGCCAGAGCCTCGACGCTGCCGTTCGCCCCGGGATTGAACGTGGGATCAACCGAGCCGTCCGGATTCAGCCGTCCGATATAGCTGCGATTAGTAATGCCGGCTCCGCCGCCGCCCAGAGTGCTAAAATCTCCGCCCACCAGGATCTTGCCATCCTGCTGGATGGCCAGGGCGAGCACCGTCCCGTTCGCCCCGGGATCGAAGCCATCCAGGGCCGACTGGCCCCACGCCCCGACGACCAGCCCTGTCACCGCCGCCGCTGCCGCAACCAAACTCATTGGGAGGAGCTTGCTCCCGGCCAGAATACGGCGAGCACCGGTTTGTTTGAGATGCACCACCATGCGGGAAATCTCGACTGGCTTCTTGTCCGTGTCAAACCACGGCAGCAGCGCACTTCACGGGTTAAATAAGGATCAACAAGGCCAGCGGCCACATGTCAGCCACTTCGCACCTTCGCCGGAGCCTCACCGTAGTAGCTCTGGCCCCGGGCCAGAGGTACTACGGTGAGGCTCCGGCGAAGGTGCGAAGTGGCTCCCGGGCGATGCGGGAGCAGGTCGGGTGCGCCAGTGCCGTGGACACAGAATGTTGTGAGTCTGGGGCGCGGATAACGATAAGGACATTTTGGCCGGGCTGATTTGGCTGAACGGGGCCGCGTAGAAGGCGCTGAGGCCGCATTTCCGTTCGGCTGGCGGGCTTTCTAAAATGCGCCGGGATAGTGCCGCCTGCAGGCCCGTTGGTGGCCCGCCGCCGAAGCCGCGACGCCTCCCGGACCGCAGGGTAGAGGTTGCCGACCAGGTGCGGTTTGCCAATCCTGTATCCGCCGCGCGGCATGGCTGTTTGGTCCCCTGTGAGCAGCCTGGCAAAGCCCAACTCAGTTAGTCTTTCTGATACCGGAAGCCAAAGCCAAACATGCTTGCAAATAATGTAATCCTTGCCTCGTCTGGACCTTGGCAGGTAATATTGTCAATATGAAGAACGCCATAAGGTTGGTGTTTGTAGCCCGGGCCACGGTGAACTAATACTGCTAGGCAGCTCGACCCCATATGCCAAAATCACCGAGGAGAAAAACAGTGGACTTGGAGATTGCCATCGCCGACGCCTCACACAGCAGCGGCGTCGCCCTGTCACCCACGCGAAAGGCTAAAGCACAGGCCGGACGCATTATGTATATCGAGTGCAAAGCCGGCGGTCTGATTGGGCCGGCGCGGATTGGTCGCGTGTCTTTCTCCAAGACCGGGCGCACCCTCTACTACGGTGGTCACACGTTTCAGAGCCTCAAGGGCGCGGGCTTCAAGTCGAACTACTACTGCGTAGAGACAGGCGATGATTACTGGATTTCTGGCCCGAAGCGCAGGGGCGGCGATGCGCTCTATGGCGGCAGCACTCCGATTGGGATTGACGAGGATGTGCGCGAGGAGTATTGGCGAGACATCAGGCGGCAGCCGGAAAGAGTTCATGAAAGCGTGGCCTAACGAGACGCGGCAGCCGACGCCGGTGGAGCGTCAGTTTGCATGGTCAGCACCAGCGGCCCGGCGTGGCTGCGCTCTGCGTTCGGCTGCACCATAAACGCGTTCGAGCGGTCTGCTGCGGCCTCCGTCAGTCACGGCTTTCGAGCACGGCGACGGCGGTGGCGTAGTTTTGGGTGTGGCTGAGGCTGATTAAAACGTGGCGGGCTCCGCGCGCCTGCAACAGCTTTTGGCCGCCTTCGTGCAGGATGACAAACGGCTCGCCGCTTGCCTTGCGCCCGACCTCCATGTCGTGCCAGCCTAGCTGGGCGCCGATACCGGTGCCGAAGGCCTTCGAGATGGCTTCCTTGGCCGCAAAGCGCGCGGCCAGGAATGGCGCGGGCACCTTATACGACAGGCAATAGCCGATCTCGTTCGGATGCAGGATGCGGTTCAGGAACCGCTCGCCAAACCGCTCGTGCGAGGCCCGGATGCGCTCGACCTCAATAATGTCAATGCCAATGCCGAGGATCATGCGGAAAGGCTAAAGGCTGAAGGCTGAAGGCTAAAGGTTAAAGTGGGGACATCCGTCGCGTCCTGCGCTCGGACTTTAGCATTTAGCCTTAGCCTTTGTAGCCTGCCATCAGTCCCAGCATCTCGCGCACGGCGGCCTTTAAGCCGACGGTGACGGCGCGGCTGATGATGCTATGGCCGATGTTCAGCTCGACCAGGTGTGGCACCTGGCGCACGACTCGCAGGTTCTGGTAATTCAAGCCGTGGCCGGCGTTGACTTTCAGCCCCAGCGCGTGCGCCTGCTTCGCGCCCGCGACAAGGCGCTCCAGCTCCGACTGGCGTCGTGGCTCCTGGTCGAACGCCTCGGCAAAGGCACCGGTGTGCAGCTCGATGAACTGGCTGCCGGTGCGGGCCGCGGCCTCGATCTGCGGCGGATCAGGCGCGATGAACAAGCTGACCTCAATGCCGGCGTCTTTCATGCGTTTGCACGTTTCGGTTATGGCCTGCTCGTTGCCGGCGACATCTAGCCCGCCTTCGGTGGTGACTTCCTGCCGCCGCTCTGGCACCAGGCAGATGATGTTCGGCTTGAGCTTGAGGGCGATGGTGACGATCTCCGGCGCGTTGGCCATCTCCAGGTTGAGCCGGGTCTTGATGACCTCGCGCAGCTTCCAGACATCCCGGTCCTGCATGTGGCGGCGGTCCTCGCGGAGGTGGGCGGTAATGCCGTGCGCGCCCGCCGCCTCGCAGTCCAACGCGGCGGCCACGGGATCGGGTTCGCCACGCCCGCGCCCGCGGTAGCGCGCTTCACGCAGTGTGGCGACATGATCAACGTTTACTCCCAGCTTCAACATACCTCCCGAATATGGTCTGGGCGGCAGGCAGTCCGCAACCTGGAAACACTCCCCTGCCGCCCGAACGGCGAATCTCAATTTCTGAGGGGGGATGCCCGCGGACAACCTTTTGCCGTTGCACACCTCCGATTGTTCAGGCTGATCGTGAGCTCCATTCCCCCCCGCACTGCCCTCTCCCTGACTTGTCATTACCCACATCTGGAACGGCGTTTGTTTAGGTTCAGTAAAAACACAGGCTTTTCAACGGCCGCTGAGGACAGGTGCGAGGGGGCCCTCGTAGCTTCCCAGCCACTGAGCCGGTACGCCCCGATGCCCGAGCCTGAGCCAAACGCTCCCAACTACCTCCAGGCCCCCTTCAAGCCCCCCCCAGGCGTATTACTGGCCAAGAGGTAGCCAACTGGTAAGCAACCGGTCCGATGTGGATCGGATCCACATCGGACCGGTTGCTTACCAGTTGGCTACCTCTTGGCCAGTCCCAGGCTTGGACCTGGCCTGAGCCAGGCCGGCAGCGGGGCTGTGCGGCACTGCCGTCGCCGACGCTAGCGGCGGTGATGGTGCGGTCCGGGCGCCGGTCTGGGCCAGCGAGGAAGGAATAGGCGGTCAAGAGCTCGGTTTTGGGCGAAGCCTGCTGGGTCTTGGGAGGGCACACAGCGAGACGCGGAGAAGAGGGGGAGGCGGAGATAAGAGTTGGAGTGTGGCGAAAGACCTCAATATCATCCGCGATGCCTGTGGCATCACGGGTGAGACAATATTATGAGCCGGCATCAATTCATACGGAACCTGCTGATTTCAGCGGTGTTCTCGGCGGTGATGGTTACGTCTGGTGAGGCAGCGCTGGTTCCTGCCGAACCGGAGCACGTGATTTCGCTCAACGGCACGTGGCGTTTCAAGCTGGAGCAACCCGGAAACCTCACCGCGGCCCCGGATAGTTGGCATTACACCTCGCCCATCACCACCCCGCCAACCTTCGAACGGTTCTACACGCCCGATTATAAAGAAGGAGCCGGCTGGCATGACCTGGACGTGCCCGGCAATTGGGAAATGGCTGGTTACTCGCCCGCAACCTACAATCAGCCGGACAATGCCTCCGGATTCTACCGCCTGTGGTTGGATGTCCCTGCGGCCTGGCAGGGGCGGCAGGTCTTAGTCCAATTCGATGGAGTGCAGAATGGGGCCGAGGTTTTCTGCAATGGCCAGCCTGTGAATGTGGCGGAGTCCTCCTGGGGCAGGGCCAATTATCATGAGAGCGGCTGGCTTCCCTTCCAGGCGGACCTCACTCCACAGGTGAAATTCGGCGCCCGGAACCTGCTGGCCGTGCGGGTGACCAAGAACACCAGATCGGTGGACCTGGACACGGGGGATTACTTCTTTCTGGGCGGCATCCACCGCGGCGTCACGCTCTTCTCGGTTCCCGCGACGCACCTCGATGACCTTACGATTCAGACCCCGCTCCTGGCGGATGGCAGCGCGCGGGTAAAGGTCATGGCCAGCGTCACAGGCCCGGCAGCCGGCTCGGCTGTAGTAGCAACACGGCTGGAAAGTTCGCCGCTGCTGGAGGTGCCCGCTTCCCCAGCGGGTCGGGTCGAGTTGTCCCTCCCGGTGGCCCATCCCAGGCTTTGGTCTGCCGAGCATCCCAACCTCTACACGCTAACCGTCCAACTCAAGGACTCGACCGGCACGGTGCTGGAGACCGTCACTCGCCGTGTGGGCATCCGCCAAATCTCCATCGAGAACGGCATCCTTTGCGTCAACCACGTGCCGGTCAAGCTGACCGGCATCTGCCGCCACGACGTGTATCCCACGCTGGGCACAGCGGTCAACGAGGAGGTGTGGCGAAAGGACATCACCCTGGCCAAGGCCGCCAACGTCAATGCCATCCGCACCTCGCACTATCCCTACGGCCCTGGGTTCTATGACTTGTGCGACGAGCTGGGGATGTATGTCATGGATGAGCTGCCTTATTGCTGGAGTCCGAACAATGACGCCGCGCTGAAGCCCGCCTACGAGCAGCGCGCTCGCGAGACCGTCCGGAGGGACAAGAACCATCCGTGCGTGTTGTTGTGGGCCATCGGCAATGAGGGCAAGGCAGGCCGGAACTTCCAGGTCGTCGCCGATTTGGTCAAGCAGCTCGATCCCACCCGCCCCCGCATTGTGTCGCGCTTCCCATATACGAAGTATCAGACCGAGCTGTCGGATTCCCACTACACCCTGCCCTCGGCGATGGCCATGGCCGCGGGAAAGGCCCGCCTGGACAAGCATCCGCACATCTATCTGGAATGCCCGAATGTGTGGGACATCCGGCTCTCGGCCAACAACGGCGCCGACGCCGGTTGCCTGGACCTGTGGGAAGAGGTCCTGCGCCGCACGTGGGATGTGGTCTGGGCCAACGACAGCATTCCCGGGGCGTTCCTCTTCGAGTGGCAGGACCGCGCGGTAGCTGACCGGGGCCCCACCAAGCTCTACGAGTTCGACCCTGCCACCGGGATCAATTACCTCAAGATCAAGGGCGTGGTGGACGGCTTCCGCCATCCGCGTCCGGAGTATTACAACATCAAGATGATCTACTCGCCCATCCAGCTCGGCAACAAGCTCGATGCTGCCCGGTCTGGCGCTGTCTCCTTTGCCGTTACCAACCATTACTCGTTCACGGATTTGTCGGAACTGGCCCTCAAGTGGACGCTGCTCAGGAACGGAGAAAGCATTGCCGCCGACACGGCGCACGCGGCGCTCGCGCCGCGCGCGGAAGGGCGAGTGCGCCTGGAGTTGGACCCCGAGGCGCTGACCAAGGCGGATGCCCTCAGGCTCGATTTCATCCATCCCGATGGACGGAACATTGTCAGCCACCAATTCGTTTTGCGCGAAGCGCCCGCAGTCTCCCGCCTTGCCGCCGCCTTCCCGCCCGGGCTGAAATTCCCACGGTTCAACCTGGTCGTCAACCGCACTGAAAACGACCGGGCCAAATGGCGCCGCGTCACCCGTTTCCACGGCCAGCTCACAAACATCAAGGCCGAACCTGCATCTGCAACCGCTCTGGAACTGCGTCCGCTGGCCGAGGTACGGTCAGTGGAGGCTGACGTTGTTCTTAATGACAAGCCGAGCGAGGTGGTGGCCCATCTGCGGGCGACACGCCAGGACAATCAATTCTCCTACCACCTCGACTGGACGGGCAGGAAAGCAGAAATCCAGGAACTTGGCTGGGTCTTTACCATGCCTCATACCTTCGACCACTTCTCCTGGAAACGGCAAGCACAGTGGTCGGTTTATCCAGACGACCATATCGGGCGCCCTCAAGGCACCGCCACGCCCGACTCAGCCAAAGTCCACATTCTCGATTGGTCCCAACCCGATGCCTTCGATTTCGACTCCACCAAGTATCACTGTGACTGGGCATCCCTCACCGACAGCCGGCACCAGGGGCTCCGGGTTGAGTTCGCTCCCAGCCAGCGGCACCAGTGCCGTGCCGGATTCGGCGAGGACGGCGCCTACACGCTGATCGTCAATAAGCAAACCAGCCCGCCCCAGGACATCAGCGCGAACACGGTTGCCGATCTCTACCTGACACTCTCGCCGGGTGGCAAAGTCGAGGGCGTCTTCCGGGTCGGGTCGAACGCGCCGTAGCACCCGCGCCGGGAAAACTGGCGCTATCCGGTGGGAAGGGTCTGGGTTCGACTCCCCTTGCTCTCCGGCACTCTTGCAGGGGGATGCGTGGGATGGACTACACGGCGACCCCTCACCCCGGCCCTCTCCCCTTCTGAAGGGGAGAGGGAGAAACGTCGCCAGATTCTGGTGTGATCCATGCCGCAGACTCCTCAGTAAGTGGTTCCGAACGCTCGGCATTTGTGCTAACCTTCGCCAACCGAGACAAATAATCCCTTCGGCGACGCTTCTGAGTGTGGATGCCGAAGACGCGGTGGAATGGACGATTCGCCACAACAAGCCGAGTGGCGGCGCTGGTTGGAGGAACACGCGCCGAAGTTCCTGCTTTTCGCCCGGCAGCAGGCACGCCGCGAAGCCGATGCGCAGGACCTGGTCCAGGAGGCGGTGGTGGAAGCCGCCCGGCGGCAGGAAGGCAGCGGCCCTCCTCCGTTGGCGCTCGTGTTTGCCACTATCCGCCGCCGGGCGGTTGACCTCGCGCGGCGGGAGGACCGCCGGGTTGGGCGGGAACTGGCAACGGTGCCGGCATCCGAGTCCTGGTTCGATACCAGTGTGGAAGACCGTGAGCTGAGCCAATTGATTCAAGGCGCAATGAGACAATTGCCGGACATATATCGCGAAGTCATCACCCTCAAGGTGTGGGGCGGGCTAACCTTTGCCGAGATTGCTGACACGCTCGGCATCCCGGCGAATACCGCGGCCTCGCGCTATCGGTACGGCCTGACGGAATTGCGCAAGCTAACTAAAGAGGTGTTGGCATGAGCGATAGTGAACACGAACCGTTCGAGGCCGAGCTGCGCAAGCTGGCTCCCGCCCGCCCCCCGGCCGAACTGATGCGGAAACTGGGGGCCGCCAGTCGGTCTGGCCGAGCCCAAGTCCCCCAGTCCTCGGCTCTCACTCCCCGCGCCTCGTGGTGGTTTGTGTTGCGCTGGCTAGTGCCCGCAGCCGCCGTCAGTGCCATCGCGCTGGCCTGGCTGGTCTGGCAATCGCTGGCGCCGGAACCCGTGCGGCATGACAAAGCTCGCGCTGTAGCAACTGACCCGGGGCACAAGGCGGACGACGTCGAGTTCGACCAGCGGCTGGTGGCTTCATTCGACGCCGTCGCGCGGTTGCCGAGCGGCCAGCCGGTCCGGTTTCGTTGCCGCGAGTGGGCTGACGCGCTCGTGGTGCGCGATCCCGCGAGCGGCATTGTAATCGAGCAACGCACTCCGCGCCTTGAGGTGGTGCCCGTGAGTCTTGAGATCTATTGAAACTTAAACCCGGAGATGAACGAGAACGAGTTATGAAGACCTATATACCAACCTTGCATACGGCCAATTGGTGGCTGCCCTTCGCCGCTGTTCTGGTCGCCGGCACGCTCAGCGCCGCTGGCGCCGTAAGCCGGACAAGTCAGTCCAGCTCGGCGACGATCACGCTGAACACAAGCGGCAGCGCCTCCTCGGAGCCGGAGGCGGTCACGCTAAGCGCGCCTGAGCCGAGCGCGGGAGACGAGTCGGTAGCGCACAAGGAAAAGCCCTGGCTCGGCGTTTCCGTCGAGGAGGGCTCGGAAGCGCTGGCAGCCCAGCTCGATCTGGCGCCCGGCGCCGGGCTGGTGGTGACTTATGTCGCACCGGACAGCCCGGCGGCCAAGGTCGGCCTGGAAAAGAACGATGTGCTGGTCGAGCTCGACAGCCAACTGCTGGTGGTGCCCGCGCAGTTTAAGAAGCTGATCGAGGTGCGCAAAACTGGCGACACCATCAAGCTCGTGTACTACCGGGCCGGCAAGAAGCGGGATGTCTCCGCCACCCTGGGTAAAGCCCCCGCCGAATTCGGCCTGTTCGAAAGCCGGCACGCGTGGGATGGGGAGCCGGGGCAATGGGTGAACCCGTTCACCTCCGACGCCTTCCGCCAACAGATGAAGGTGCTCCGTGATTCCGTGGGGAACGTGAAGATTGACACGAGCAAAGTTCAGGAGGAAGTCCGGCGCGGCCTGGAGCAAGCCCGCAAGGCCATGCAGGAAGCATTACGCTCCTCAAGCAACGCGGCCTCGGGCGCCGCGGCCAAAGCCCTCCGCGAACTTGAGCGAGAGCTTCAACGGTCCCGAATTGACTTGGACAACAATGCTTCGGTCACCGTCCGCAGCACGGGCCACCGCGTCAAGAGCGCCGTCAAGACAGACGAGTCGGGCACGATTGTAATCGTCTGCAATCCCACGCCCCGTCTTACTGCCCACGACAAGGAAGGCAAGCTGCTCTTCGACGGTGAGATCGCCACACCCGAAGAGCGCGCCAAAGTCCCGCCCGAACTCTGGGAGAAGGTCGAGCCCCTGCTGGACAAAGTAGCCCCGAAGGCGGAGGAGGAGCCGGAGACGGACCCCGTTCACTAGCGAGGCGATTGCACCGCCAAGAGCACTTTCCCCATCGGGCCTTGAGCCAGGCGCTCGAAGGCCTGGGGCAGTTGCTCGAACGGGAATATCTTATCCACCTGAGGGCGGGCGCCGGTTCGTGCGAGGAGCGATAATACCTCCTGCCACGCAGTCCGGCTTTCGGCATTGGTCCAGGCACCGACGGCAACCCCGCCCAGGCGAAGGCGGCGGAAGAAGAGGGTGGCCGTGTTGAAATCGGGCACCGGCCCGGCAAGGCGTCCTACCGCACTGACTCGGCCCTGGTCCCCGAGGGTGTCAATAACTTCCGGCAGCAGCGTGCCACCGATATTATCAATGGCCAGATCCACCCGGCGCGGCGCGAGCAGGCGTTTGACAGCCTGGCGCCACTGCGGGTCCTCGGGGTTGAACGTCTCCGACGCACCGAGTTGCACCAGGCGCCGGCACTTGTCGGGGCTGCGCGAGAGGGCAAGCACTCTACAGCCCATGGCACTCGCGAGCTGCACGGCAGCCACACCCACGCCTCCTGAAGCACCCGTCACCAACACCACCGGTGAAGGTCCCAGCGGACCCCACATTGTCAGGGCCTGATAAGCGGTCAGATACACCAACGTCGCGCTGGCGGCCTCCGGCTCACTCCACCCGGGGGGCACCTTGACCAAGCCACCTGATGGCACGGCAACCCGTTGAGCAAACGTCCCGGGCTGGTTGACACCCACTTCCCCCCGCAGAACCGCGTAGCGATCTCCCACTCGGATTTCCTTCACCCCGCTGCCCACCTGGACGACCGTCCCCATGCCATCGCGCCCAAGAATATGTGGCAGCCGGGGTTTGGCGGGGTATTGTTTCTCAGCCAGGTAGCGATCCGCCGGGTTCAGCGCGGCGTAGTGCACCTCCAGAACGACCTCGTCCGCCTGCGGAACCGGGTCGGGCGTCTCCTCCAAACGGAGGCCGCCAATTCCCTTGAAATCGTCCATGAGCCACGCCTTCATGCCTCCTAATGACCGCCGGAACTGGCGCATTGTCAAATAGCAAGATCTTCTGTCTGGTCAGCTTCCCAAGGTCTGGCATCTTGTTGGTAGCATGAAATCGCTAACGGAACATCTCTGGTTCGAAACGCCTCACCGGCGCGATTACCTCAACATCACCGGCAACGTCGAGGGCCTCGTGCGCAAGAGCGGCGTGCAGGAAGGCTTATGCCTGGTCAACGCCATGCACATCACCGCCAGCGTCTATATCAACGACGCCGAAGACGGGCTCCTGCACGATTACGATGTCTGGCTCGAAAAGCTCGCGCCGCACGCGCCCACCTCGCAATACCAGCATAACCGCACCGGCGAGGACAACGCCGACGCCCACATGAAACGCCAGGTCATGGGCCGCGAGGTCGTTGTGGCGATCACCAAGGGCAAGCTCGACCTCGGCCCGTGGGAGCAAATCTTCTACGGCGAGTTCGATGGCCGCCGGCGCAAGCGCGTGCTGGTGAAGATCATCGGGGAATAGGCGCACCGGGCCGAAGGTGACAAAGAGGATGAACAGCGAAGGCGGGAAGGCGCGAAGAGGGAACATCGGGATCGGGCGTTCCCCTCGACTCAGCGCCAGGAGCCGTGCAAAGCGGCCGGCAGGTATTCTGCACTGGGTCGTTCTTTTATTGCCTTGTTGCTTCGGCCTGCAGGTGGGGGCGCTTGGCCAGCCGTCGGAGCATGCGAAGGAGAAGGAGGTTCTGGTCGGCGTCAACTACTTCCCCGGCTGGTGGAAACCCGAGCCGAACAAGTGGCACGACCGGGAGGGGAAGGATTGGCGGTCGCGCTTCCCGGAACGCCTCCCCTTGCTGGGCGAGTATAACGACCAGGACACCATGAACCGCGAGATCAAGGCGGCCGCCGCCGCGGGCGTGGATTTCTTCTCCATCCTGTGGTACTACAACCCGCCCGGCCACGAGCGCGAGCCGCACGTAGCTTTCACCGAAGCCGGCCTCACTAACTTCATCGCCTCACCCGAGGCCGGGCGAATGCGGTTCATTATCGAGTTCTGCAATCATCCGCCGTTTGACGTGCCGACCGACGAAGATTGGAACCGTTGCATCCAGACCTGGGTCCGGGCGATGCGGCATCCGAGCTACCTGCGCGTCGGCGGGCGGCTGGTCTTCAAGGTGCATGGCGGTGATTTCTTCCTGCGGCAGAACGGCGGCGACCCCGCCCGCGCGCAGGCCAGGCTCGAGGCGCTGCGCCAGGCGGTGCGCAAGGCTGGTTTGGGCGAAATGCTGATCGGCTGCGGCGTAGGCGCGATCCAGCACATCGGCCCCGAGAATCCGCTGGCGAAGGTCTTCGATTTCACGGCAACCTATATGGACGTGCCCGCTCTGAAGCAAACCGCCGAAGACTACCCCTACGAAACGCTCGCCCAAATGCCGCGCGAGGCTCGGCAGGTTCACGCCGCCGACGCCCTCCCATACATCCCCTACCTCGCGGCGGGCTGGTCTCCACGCCCGTGGGGCGACCCGCGTCCCTGCTTCAAGTTCCCGACGCGCGCCGAGTGGGAAGCTGAGTTGCGCGCAGTCAAATCCGACCTCGCGTCCGTCCCCAACCTCGGCCTACCGCTCCCCGGCGGTGGCCGTCAGAAGATCTTCACCATCTACGCCTGGAACGAATTCGGCGAGGGCGGCATCGTCGCTCCCACTCGAGGCGAGAAGACCATGAAACTCGACGCCATCCGCGCTGTTTTCGGTCCTTGACAGCCCGCTTGCCGGGCCGAGCATAGGGCTCATGAAGCTTGCGAAGATCGTCGAAAAGCTGGGCGGAGGTTGCGCGGGGATGGCTCTGTTGGCGACGGGATTGGGTGGGCCGGCTCGGGCGGCGGAGCCGCTGACCAAGCCGGCGAAGATCACGTTCGACCAGGCGGGGACGCTGGTGGTGGATGGGGTAAAGCGGTTCCCCATCGGTCTGACCATCGTCCCGGGGCCGGACGCCAAGGCGCCGAACGGCCGGCCCGCCTACGCGGAGTTCGCGGACTGCGCGGTGATGTTCATGCGCTCGGGCGGCCCGGCTTGGAACGCCCAGACCATCGAGAAGGAGAAGGCCATGCAGTCAGCAGCCGCAGCGGGCGGATTGCGCTGCTGTCCGTGGCTGGGGTGGGACTTGTCCAACTTCGACCCGGGCAACAAGCAGAAGGAGGCAGAGCTGAGGAAAGTGATCGCAACCTTCAAGGACTCACCGGGCATGGGCCTGTGGAAAGGCGCGGATGAGCCCGACTGGGGAAACTCGCACAATGCCAAAAAGTCAACCCCGCAGCAGGTGGCGTATGTGGCGAGCATCATTCACCAACTCGATCCCAATCACCCGATCTGGCTGGTGCAGGCGCCGCGCGGAACCGTGGCCTCCATGAAACGATATGAGCGCGGGGTGGGACGTGGGCGGAATTGACATCTACCCGGTGAGCTATCCGCCCGGCGTGCACTCTCTGGGCAAGAACAAGGAGCTGAGCATGGTCGGCGACTACACCCGCATGATGAGAGAGGTGGCGGGCGACAAACCGTTCTGGATGACTCTCCAAATCGCCTTCTCCGGCGTGGTCAAGCCCGGGCGCACCCTGCGCTTCCCGACGTTCCCGGACCAGCGCTTCATGGCGTACGAGGCCATCATCAACGGCGCCCGCGGCCTGGTCTATTTCGGCGGCGGTCTGCCGCAGACACTCAATCAGCGGGACAAGCCGCTTGGATTCAACTGGACATACTTCGACCGGGTGATGCGCCCGCTCTTTGACGAGATCGGGCCGAAGTCGCCAATCCTCCCGGCATTGCTGGCCCCCGATTCGCCGATCCAGCTCAAGGTCGCCGCCGAAGCGCCGCCCAAACGCGCGGTGGCGAGCAAGGAGGAGGAAGAGAACCCACACGCGGCAGCCCCGAGACAGTTCGTGCAGGACAAGGTCGCATCCGACGCCAGCGCCATCGAGTGCCTGGTGCGCGAGGCGGGGGACGACATCTACGTGCTGGCCTGCAAGAAGGAAGGCCCCACCCTCCGCGTGCGCTTCAGCGGCCTGCCGCAGGAGATAGACGGCAAAGGCGCCGGGGCGGTGGTCTTCGAGGAACCGCGCACAGTGGATGTTCAGCACGGCAGCTTCGCGGATTGGTTCGGCCCGTTTGAGGTGCACGTGTACCGGTTCAAGAAGCAGTGATGGCGAGGCCCAGGTAGAACAGGATTGCCAGGGCGGGAGCGTCGGGGGTAAGCGACACGGCGATTACGACGCCTCACAAGCGCAAGGGCGACAATCGGATAGATCGGACATCCCCGATGATACCCTGTATTCGGATCCTGGTGTGGTGTCTCGAAATCTCAAGCAACCTTCGCGGGCTGGCAAAAGCGGTAGAGGACTACCGCAGTCCAAGACGCTTCGCGGTTTCCGGCGCGCCAGCGTCTTGGACTGCGCCAGTCCTCTGGCGCTTTGGGTGGCAAATGTGAAGGCAATTGGGAGACACCACGCTGGTGGCATCGGGCGTCGCCGGTAGGGATCCCGCCGCCAACCCTGGAATGACTCCCCTCGGTTCAAGGCGAGGACAGATGCTTGGACATTGCCGCCCGCCGGTCGCTACAATGGTGCTCCGAGTATGAGCGCGCAGTCAACTGAGAGCCACAGCCGCGCAGCCGATGCGCTGCAAGCGTTGCTGCGGCGCGCTCTGCTGCTCGATCTTGAGGTTGCCCACAGCGGGAAGATCCTCAAACTCGGCGCTGCTCTCGATCAGCAACACCTGGCGCGGTCAGGAAGCAGCTCGATCGAGGTGCTGCGCGGCGAACTGAGCCGCCTGGCTGCGGGTGCGAATTGCGTTCTCGGCCACAACCTCGTTCGCCATGACCTGCCAATCTTGCGGGAGCGTGCGCCCGACCTGCCCCTGCTCCGATTGCCCGTGATTGACACCCTGGTGTTGTCGCCGATCTGTTTTCCCGAGAACCCCTACCACCGGTTGGTGAAGGACTACAAGCTGGTCCGCGAGAGCCTCAACGACCCGGTGGCCGACGCGCGGCAAGCCGCCAGTCTCTTCACAGACGAGTTCCAAGCGCTCAAGGCTCTCCGCCATACCGAGCCGCGCTTGTTCGAGGTGCTGCATTTCCTCCTGGCGACTCCGGACCCTGCGGCGGACCCGCTCTCGAATGGGATGGCACTTGTATTCCGGGCACTCGCCACCACACCGGCGGCCAAACAGCGGGTGCTCGGCTTGTGCCGGGAACTGATCCCCCAGTGGGGTTGTGCCAGTGTTCTGGTGGACGAAAAGCTGGTGCAAACCCAACCCGACCGGCTGGCTTTGGCCTATACCCTGGCCTGGCTCCGCGTCGCCGGCTCGAACTCCGTCCTGCCGCCGTGGGTCCGCCTGGAACACCCCTTGACCAACGAACTCATCAAGCGGCTGCGCGACGTGCCGTGCACCTCGCCCGAATGCGCTTATTGCCGGCGCGTCCACAATCCGACCGCCCAGTTGCGCGCGTTCTTCGAGTTGGACGGCTTCCGCCCGACACCGCAAACCAGCACCGGCGGCAGTTTGCAACAGGCCATCGTCGAGGCGGGCATGGCCGGCGACTCACTGCTGGCGATTCTCCCCACCGGCGGCGGCAAGTCGCTCTGTTATCAACTCCCCGCGCTGGTGCGCAACTACCGCCGCGGCGTGCTAACCATCGTCCTTTCGCCGCTCCAGGCGTTGATGAAGGACCAGGTGGATGGGCTGGTCCGGCGCACCGGCACCGTGTTTGCCGCCGCGCTGTATGGCCTGCTGACGGCGCCGGAGCGCAGCGACGTCCTGCGCAAAATCCGGCTCGGGGACATCGCCCTGCTCTACGTCTCGCCGGAGCAGCTTCGCAACCGCTCCTTCTCCCAGGCCATCGCCCAACGCGAGATCGGCTGCTGGGTGTTCGATGAAGCCCATTGCCTGTCCAAATGGGGGCACGACTTCCGGCCCGACTACCTTTACGCCGGCAGGTTCATACGGGAGTTCTCCAAAAGGCAGCGAGTAGAGATTCCGCCGATTGCCTGCTTCACCGCCACGGCGAAGCAGGACGTGCGCGAGGAAATCGTCGCCTTCTTCAAGGCCGAGACCGGGCGGGACCTCAAGCTCTTTTCCGGCAGCGTCGAGCGCGAAAACCTCTGCTTCGAGGTGCAGACCATCGAGGAATCGAACAAGCTCGAACGCGTCCACGAGCTGCTCTCGGACCGTTTGCCCGAAGGACAGCCGGGCAGCGCCATCGTCTTCCGCGCCACCCGCAACGAGACCGAAGTCACCGCCGCGTTCCTGTGCGCGCACGGCTGGAAAGCCGCCCATTTCCATGCCGGCCTCACCCCGCCCGAGAAAAAGCGCACCCAGGACGAGTTCCTGGCCGGGGACACGAAAGTGATCTGCGCCACGAATGCCTTCGGCATGGGCATTGACAAGGAAGATGTCCGGCTGGTGATCCATGCCGACACGCCCGGCTCGCTGGAGAACTACCTGCAAGAGGCCGGCCGGGCCGGACGTGACGGCCGGAAAGCCGAGTGCGTGTTGCTCTACGCGGACCAGGACTGCGAGCGGCAATTCCGGATGGAAGCCTTCTCCGAACTCAGCCGCCGGGACATCGCCCAGATTCTCCGCAGCCTGCGCAAGGCCGCGCGCGGGCGATAAACAGGAGATCGTTATCACCGCCGGCGAAATACTCCGGGACGAAGACTTGCAGATAGACGTGGACCTCCAGGACCGCATGGCCGACACGAAAATCAGGGCCGCCGTCTCCTGGCTGGAACGCGCCAATCTCCTCCAGCGCGATGAGAACGTGACGAATGTCTTTCAGGCGCGCCCGCTGGTTAAGGACCTGGATGAAGCCCGCGCCAAAATGGCCGGCCTGAATCTCTCCGCAACCGAGCAATCCCTCTGGCTCGCCATCCTGCGGGAAATCTTCAACACGCCGCCGACCGAGAGCCTGACCGTGGACCAATTGGCATTGCTGCCCGAATTCACCAGCTACGCCAAAGGCAACCGCGCCGCCTTGGCCAACCCGGAGTTCGTCAGCGCCAAGATCCTCAAGACCCTCGGCAGCATGACGCAAGCCGGGATCATGAAGCGCGACATGCGGCTGACGGCCTTTGTCCGCCACAAAGTAGCCGACCACTCGCGCCTGCGGCTGGATCGGATTCTGGCAACGGACCGCAAGCTCGTGGACGTGCTGGCGCTGGAGGAGCCTGATCCGGAAGGCTGGATGCCCCTTTCCTTGCGGGCGCTGAACCAGCGGCTCTGCAACGAGGGCTGCAGCTCCTCGACCGAAATCGTGCGGTCCCTGCTCAAAAGCCTCAGCGAAGACGGGCGCGGGTTCGCCGGCGCCAACGGCAGCATTGACCTGCGCTATGCCGCCCGCGACAGCTACCGGGTCAAGGTGCGCCGAAGCTGGACCGCCATCACCACGCTGGCGGACAAGCGCCGACGGCTGGCCTCCTTGGTCCTCGATACCCTGCTCGCCAAGATTCCCGCCGACGCTCCCCCAACCGCCGACTTCCTGCTGGAATTCCACTTCGAAGAACTCCACCAGGCCATCGAGCGGGACCTCCTGCTGCGGGCCGAAATGACCGACGTTGATGCCGCCATCGAACGCGCCTTGATGTTCCTCCATGAGCAGCGCGTCATCGTCCTTCAGCACGGCCTGGCGGTCTTCCGTTCCGCAATGACCATCCGCTTCCAACCGGAAGCGCGGGGAGAGAAATACAAAGCCGCCGATTATCAACCGCTCGAACACCACTACAAGGAGCGCGTTCTCCAGGTCCACGTCATGAGCGAGTATGCTCGCCTGGGCCTCGAACGCATCCAGGCGGCCCTGGAGCTGGTCCTCGCCTACTTCACCCTGGCCAAGGATGAGTTCCTCCGCCGCTACTTCCGGACCAAGCCCGACCTGCTCCAGCATGCCACCACCGCCCGCTCCTTCCAAAGCATCGTCACCGACCTCGCCAACCCGGCCCAGATCAAAGTGGTCACCGCGCCGCCCACTCGCAACATGCTCATTCTGGCCGGCCCCGGCTCCGGTAAGACCAGGACCGTCGTCCACCGCTGTGCCTACCTGCTGCGAGTAGAAAGGGTCCGGCCGCAAAGCATCCTCGTGTGCTGCTTCAACCGGTCGGCGGCGATCGAGCTGCGCCGCCGGCTCGCTGACCTGGTCGGCGACGACGCCCGCGGTGTTACGGTCCTCACCTACCATGGCCTGGCCATGCGCCTGCTCGGTTATTCATTCGCCGCGCAAGCTATCGAGAGGCGCGAGATTGACTTCGACAAGCTCATTGAGGACGCGACGAAACTGCTCCGCGGCGAGAATGTTCCTCCCGGCCTCGAAGCCGACGAAGTCAGGGACCGTCTGCTGGCCGGCTTTCAATACATCCTCGTGGACGAATACCAGGACATTGACGAGGCCCAATACCAAATGATCAGCGCCATCGCCGGGCGCACGCTGGATGATGCCGACCAGAAGCTCTCCATCCTGGCCGTCGGGGACGACGACCAGAACATCTACACGTTCCGCGGCGCCAACGTGGAATTCATCGGCAGGTTCCAGCAGGATTACGAAGCGGAGGTGCACTATCTCGTCGAGAACTACCGTTCCACGGGCTACATCATCGAGGCGGCGAACCACCTGATCGCCGCCAACGTTGACCGGATGAAGACCAACCACCCCATCCGCGTGGATCGGCACCGCGAAATGCTCGGCCCCGGCGGCGAGTTTGGGCGTCGCGACACGCTCTGCCGGGGCAAGGTCCAGCTTATCCAGGTCGCCGACGCCACGTGCCAGGCACAGGCCGTCCTGGCCGAGCTGCATCGTCTCCGCCAACTCGGTGTCACCGATTGGTCCAGCATTGCCGTCCTGTCCCGCGAGCGGGGAGACCTGGCCCAGGTGCGGACGCTTGCCGAGTCGGAGCGCATTCCCATCCGGTGGGTGGACTCGCGCAATGCCATGCCCCCGCTGCATCAGGTTCGCGAGATCAACCTCTTCCTCGCGCACCTGGCGAAAGACCGCAGCGCCTTCAAGCGTGCGAGCGAGTTGTCCCGCATCGCCGCCGCGCTGTTCGAAGACAAGACAGCCAACCTGTGGACCCGTTTCCTCGATCGTTTGCTCGAAGCCTGGGCCACTGAGTCCGGGGACGCCGAGTTGCCGGTGCAGAGCGCGCTCGAATTTCTTTACGAGGCCTGTGCCGAGAGCCGCCGCGAGTTCACCTGGGGCGAGGGCGTGAAGCTGAGCACGGTGCATTCGGCAAAGGGCACCGAGCACGACCACGTGCTTGTCATCGGCCCTTGGCGGCTTCCCGCGCAGCGGAAGAAGCAGGAGGAGGAGCGGCGGACGTTTTACGTGGGCCTCACCCGCGCCCGGAATACACTCGCGGTATTTGACCGGCGGGATATGCAGCCTTCACTGCCCGCAACCCTCACAGCCCGAGGGGTGATCCGCTCCCCGTTCACAGCCGCACCCGCCGCCGCGAACCTCGTCTCCTTGAACTACGAAGTGCTTGCGCTTGAGGACATCCACCTCGGCTATCCCGGCCAGTTCAGGCCGCACCACCCCGTCCTCAGGGCGCTGGCCGCGTTGAAGACCGGTGACCCACTCGCCATGCGGCCTTGCTCGCGGGATGGCATTGGCCTCTTCGACAAATCCGGCATCTGCATCGCCCGCCTTTCTCGCCAGGCCGAAGAGTGTTGGGCCGGCAGGCTAACATCCGTGCGCGAGGTCCGCGTCCTCGCCTTGGTCTGCCGCAAGGCCGAGCAGGACGCCGACGAAGCCCGCCGCCAGCACTACCAGGTGGCGGAATGGCAAATCCCCCTGGCCGAGGTCGTGTTCGCAACCCCCTGAGGTGGCCGTAGCCGCCCGCCCTCCATTCGGGCCCGGTCAGTCGTGATCAGCAAGCCGCCACTCCCCAGGTGCGGTGCCAGGCGTGGCCAGACCGTGCGCGCCTCCTTAGCCCGAACTATGGGTTAGCCCCTCTAACGGCCCGTTCTTGCTTGAAGACGGTTCCTGCTGGGTCTGACCTGTCATGCCCCCCCCGAGTCCTGCTTCCCGCGCGCCCCAATCCCGAAGGGATTGTGTCCTCCAGCCCAGGGTTGCGACCTGCCGCGCCGTAGCGCAGCGAAGGCGGAGGCACGAGCTACCCTGGGTCCGACGGTGGTTTCGTGCCTAAACCCTGGTAGCGCTGAATCCTCTCGCTGTCCGCAGCAATGCCGGGTAGGAGCCGGGGTTTTCCCCCGACGCCCCCCACAGACCCGTACGTGAAGATTTCCCTCATACGGTTCGTCAGTATTGGCCTCGAAAGCCAATAACCTGCAGCTTATGAGACCGCAGGCGACATGACTGGTGCTGCCCATCCAACCGCAGGCTCCTGCCGCTGGACTCTTTGGCACTCCACGCCCTTTCTGTTCAGACAGCCTTTGGGCTCTATGTCCCCGCTGCCTTTCCGAGGCGCAGACGTCATACCCGGCATTGCCTTCCCGCGCTCCGGCGAGTGTTATCGTGGGTCCCTTGGGCCTTGGTTCCCCACGCGTCCGGACAGGGTTCTTCCCCTGCCCCGCGGTACTGTGCGTTGCTACGACTGCCTTCGTCCGTCCCGGTCGGTCCGCTTTTGGCTCCCTTCCGGTACCTTGGGCTGACGCGCTGTGCTTTGTGTCCCTCCCAGCTTGCGCCAGGGTTGGCTCGTCTGCTGGCCACGTCCACCAGCTAACGCCAGGGTGTTGATTGCGCCGGTCACCCTTACTCCGGCGATTACTCCCAAGGAGACGGGAGGCTCTCCCGAGTTCCCGGGTTACCCCTCTAAACGCATGCCCCGCTCTCAGACCCCGGTGGTGTCCCGCCCGCTTGCCTTGGCGCGAACCGGACTGCTGCCTCCCAATGGATTGAAACCGTCGGCTTTGGGTCCGGTTCCCCAGACCTATCCTGCTGTCCACGTCTATACCGTTTTCGGGGCTCAATAACACGGCCTGCGTTCTCGCCTTCCCTCTGCTTCGCACACCGCCTCTCGGCGATCGCACTTCGGTTCGGCTACCGACCCGGTGGCTAGCCTTTGGTCGGATGGGATTTGCGAGCTCTCGCCCGTTCACCCACTGGGTAACATTGACATGTTTCAAGAGGTGTCTCCTCTATTCTCGTGTCCCGGATTTAGCTCGGCACGACAATCCCTGCTGTTGGCGGGGCACCGTCGGCGGACGCGCGCGAAGTGTCAATAATGAGAACACCGGCATGACTGGAGAACCCCCGCCGCAGAGGGACCGACGTGCCCTGGGAAAGGAGGCTCCCGTCGCGCCGGTCGGAATGCGGCTTGCCTGCTTGTTCTGGCTCCCGTAAGCTTAGGTGCATGAGAACGTTGACCGTCGAGGAAGCCATAGCCGGCTTGGGTGGCTGGGTTGAGAGGGCGAGCGCGGGTGAGGATATCCGCATTCGGAAAGGAGATACGGTAGTGGAACTCCGCCCCATCCCGCAGTCCGTTGCGGCCTCGTCGGAGGAGTCTCTCTCACCCCGGGAAGCCCTGCATCGCTTGCAGGCGGAGGCCCGCCTGACTCCAGAGCGGGCGCAGCAATACCTCAACGAAGTGTATGACGAGCGGTTGGCCGCAGAAGCCCGCCGGCCGGCATGATCCATCTGGATACCAATTATCTGATTGGTCTCCTGGTCAAGGGTTCCCAACAGGCCCTGGACGTTGACGGCTGGCTCGCAGGCGGACAGCCCCTCGCTGCCAGCGCGATTACCTGGACGGAATTCCTCAACGGGCCGGTAACTTCCCTTGAGGTCAGCCGGGCTGAGGCCGTGCTCCAGTCACGCATTGTTCCGTTTGGACGCCCCGAGGCGGTTTTAGCCGCCGAGCTTTTCAACAAAACTGGCCGTCGCCGCGGTTCCCGATTCGACTGCCTCATCGCGGCTACGGCAATTCTCGCGCAAGCGGAAATTGCCACAGTCAACCAGTCTGACTTCAACCCCTTCACGCCTCACGGCCTGAGACTGGCCGTTCCTCCTCCTCCTCCTCAGCCACCACCGCCGGCAACTCCCCGGAGCTGATTTGACGCCGGGATACACAGCTCCTAAGAGTGGACCTTTGTGACGAAGCCGCAGACGAGATGATCGAGTTGCTGCGGAGCAAACGCCCGCGCCTCCGACTTGAGGATGACCTCTCCTCTACTACGCGCGGACCCTGTCGGCTGTGCGGGCACCGGTAGGAGTCCAGTTAGTCGTCGCACATCTGGCGAAAGCGTCTGCGGGGGTGCCCAGCGCCTCGAGAAGTTAGCTAGACGGGGCGAAGGCTGTGTCAATAGTGAGAACACCGACAGGTCTGCGCCTGGCACCACCCAGATGCGTTCTGAGAGACATGTTCTACCCCTTGAACCTGGCGTCATTGGGATCGGCTTGGCGCGGCCCGCTTTCGGTCTTCAAATTCGCGAGGGCGATAAAGGCAGCGGCGATGCCGCCCACGAACAAAAGCAGCGGAATGAGGAGAAAGGAGTTGTAAGCAAGCGGGTTAGCGAGGAGGTAACCGACGAAGGCCGCGAGAAGGAGCGAAACCAGCAGATACGCAATGGCACGGAAGCGCGCCAGGTCTGGCCTGGTCGGCAATCCTGCCGCGCGCCGAAAGGCCCGCCACTGCAAAGCATAAACCAGCGTCGCCAAAACGAACCCGCCAACGCCACCTATGATAACGGCAACGGTGATATTCAACGGCTTGTCGGGGCGGGCCGGCCTCAGCGCCGGGACCGCTCTGTCCACGATTTCCACCATCGCGGTCTTGGGCAAGTCCACGTCAGCTTTCTCATAAGCGATCTTGGCTTCAAGAACCTGACTAAAGCGCTGAAGCACCTCCAGATTGCGCTTAGCATCGAAATAAGGCCGAGTCTGGTTGGCTCGCTCCACGTCGGCCTTGGTGGCTTTGGTCACTTCCTGTTCCAGATTGTCAAGGACGTTGCTCAGCGAGAGGACCTTAGTCGAAAGCCCAAGCATAACACCCCTTACGCGGCTCCGGATCTTGCCACCTAGATCTTCCACGACCGCCTCAGACTTGAATACTGCGGCTTGGTTGCTCCCCGATTCCTTCCTCAATCCAGCAAGCTGCTGTTCCGCACCGTGGAGCCGTTCTTGCAGCGTAGCCAGCACTCCGTCCGGGGCTGCGGTCGAGAGCGCCTCAGCGAAGGCATCAGGGCTGAGCCCCTGCTGGAGGCTCTTGAGGCTGGTGAGCAAAGCCGTATGCCGAACATACTCGCCCTTGCTTTGAATGCGCATGGCCTCAAGCTTGCGCAGGCTGTCCGACGACAGGAGAGGCGAGGGCCCCTCTCCGGCGGCCTTCGCATCCGAGATGTTCAATTTGACGCGCCACGCATCAACCTTTTCTTGCGCCTTCTTCACTTTATCTTCCTGCTCGGCAAATTGCTCCTCCAGCGCCTTAATGCCGCCCCGCCGCAACCGGGTGAGTTGCTCCAAGCGGAAGGCCTTGTAGGCCTCGCCAACGGCATTGGCAATCTTGGCGGCATCGTCAGCCTTTTCACTGTATACACGAATCTCGATCAGGCTGGTATTGCGCACCGGACGCAGGTCCATTCTTGCCTTCAGCATGGCGATGGTTTCCGAAGCCTTAAGGCGCTGCCCATTCGCATATTTCTTGCCCCAAATGTTGTTTAGGTTGAGGTCGTCAACCACCCTGCCAAGGACGACCTCAGACTGGATCAGCTCGAATTCCGTCTGTATGAAGTAGGGGTCGTAGCCCGCCGGAAGATTGGCATTAGCCAGCGGCGTTATATCCGGCTGGTCGCGTTCGACCTTGATGCGCGCCGTGCTGCAGAAGGACTCCGGCAAAACGCATGTCACCAGCGTGGCCGTGATGACGACCATTAACCAGACCATGAGCAGAATCTCGAACGGGAACCTGGGCCGGGAGGGTGACGCGTCGGGTGGAGGGGTGGTAGCACTCTGTTGGTCGCTAGAGATGGAGTTTATCGGGTTCATAAAGGGGGGCAAATAACTGCTCAGCACATGACAATGATTGCTACCAAATACGAGGCGTCACGTCAAGCGCCAGAACTGATACAGTGGGGCGACGCCCACGCGGGGCGGGGGGTGCCACATCCAACCCAGGGTTGCGAGGCACAAGCTATTCTGGGTCGGCTGGTGTTTTGGCGCCTCAACCCTGAAAGGGTTGTATCGCCTCCCTCTCCGCGGCAATCAATTCTCGCTGTTGGCGTGGCATTGGTGGGGGACGCTGCGAAGTATCAATAGTGGCACCGGCTTGGCCCTCCTTCATGCGGTAAGCGGCGCGGACGGCGGAGTCGAGAGCGGCGTGGGCGTCGCGCAGGCGGTTGGTGCCGGGGGGTTCCGGGGGCCGGTAGAGGCCGCGCAGGGACCAGCCGTTCAATTGCATTATCTCTCGCGGCAGTGCTGTCTTCAAGGCTTGGAGTACAAGTAAAGGGACCTTGAAGGGAGGTAGCGGTAAAGACTCCCATCGTAAACTATCATCTCTTTGCCTGTCCACACACCTCCCGCGAAACTCGCGCTGCTGGACGGTGCGCCGACCGAGGTGATCGGCGTCAGAGTACACGCGGCCAGATCAATGCAGGCGCCCCCCAAGGAAGCACCGCCCCAGATGATCGTCGCGGCACCTGTCCAGACGGCGCAGCCAGCAAGTTGCGCAGTCGGAATGGCGCACCCACTGCCACTCCACGTATCGCTGGCCGGATTGTATCTCCAGAATTGGCCGTTGCTCCAGACGATCATCTCGCCACCACTCCAGAACGCCGCAGCGTTTCCGAGGGCAGGACCGCCAGCGGCCATTGGTGTCCAAGTGTTACTCGCTGGATTATAGCGCCCGCCATCGAGCAACGCGCTCCCACCTGACCCATATCCTCCCCACACAACCATCTCGCTACCGGTCCAGACCGCGACGGCGCCGCTTCGCGGAGTTGGCGCTCCGTTCGTGCCTACCGCAGTCCAGGTGTCGGTCACCGGATTATAGCGCGCGCCGTCCCCAAACCAGCGTTCGGTGGGAGTAGATACCCATCCGCCCCAGATAATCATTTCCTTGCCTGTCCAGACTGCAACATGACCAAAGCGCGGGCATGGCGCACTGCTGGTGCTCATGGCAGGCCAGGTGCCTGAGGTAGGATTGTAGCGGCCCCCGTCGCCGTAATAAATTGTGGTGTAGTTTGGCGGGCCGCCCCACGTAACACCGCCCCAAACAATCATCTCGTTCCCAGTCCATACGCTGGTGTGGCCTTGCCGTCCAGTCGGTGCGCCGTTGGTGGTCATGGCTGCCCAAGTATCTGAGGAAGGGTTGTAGCGGCTGCCGTCCGCAGGATAATAGTTGCCCTCACCGCCTCCCCAGAGCAGCACCTCGCTTCCGGTCCACGCCATTGAACAGGAGCCCGCCACGGGCCTCCCTGCTTTGGCGTAGCTGCCAGGCCGCCACTGGTCTGCGGTGCGTACCTCACCTGCGACCAAATAGCCTGCGGTAACCAGGTTTGCGGCGTCAGGATTCGTGGAAAGAATCGCACCTCCAACCGGTACACCAGCTTGGCCACTTGCCAGCAGGTTTGCAGCGGCTGCGCCGGGTGCGAGTTGACCTGCTGTGATGCTATTGCTCGCTAATTGGGAGGCCGTAATGGTGCCACTGGCGATCGAGGCGCCATTGAGAGGCCCTGTGACGTTGCCTGCAGTGATGGCGTACGGTGCCGGACTCAGCGGTTGGCGCGGACTCAAGCTGGTGAACTCGCCTCCTCCTTTGGCGCGGACTCCAACTTGGAGCCAAAGACTTGAGCCAGTGAACACATTGGTCCCAAAGTCGAGTGTCACCACGAAGAGTCCGTTGCTGACTGGTGTGGCTGCATTCATCAGTTGGCCACCCACGCTGTGTCCACCTAGGGCTGCGTCGAACAGGGCAAACGCCAGATCGTAACTGTCGTTTGCAGGATTGCCCCCATCGGAAAGCCTGCCTTGGTAAGTAAAGGCGGCACCCACCGGAGCCCCTGGGGTGAGGTGGGCAGTCGCCACGAGGCCGAAAGCAAGAGAGGCCTTGAGAAGGAAGTCCTTGTTCATGCGTAACATTGGGGATGGATGCAGTCTGTGCTGATGAACTCTCCGGTTTTGGGTGCTCCCGCGGGGATGCCTGGTGGAGTAACATTCCGGCCTTTAGCCTCTCTGTCGGCTAGCTCAAGGTTTAAGCGAAGCAGGAAGGCGAGGGGGTCTTCCTGTTCCTTCATCCCATAGGCGGCACGGACGGCGGAGTCGAGGGCGGCTTGGGCGTCGCGGAGGCGGTTGGTGCCGGGGGTTTCGAGGGTGCGATAGAGGTCGCGCAGGGACCAGCCGTTGGATTGCATGATCTCGCGGCGCAGGGCGCGCAGGGACACCGCCGCTTCGGCCACCGCTTTGACTTGGGCCAGTGTGGGCGATTGCGGCCAGGGGAAGGTGTCGAATACGGTGTCGGAGGTATAGCGGAAGCGGGCTGTAAGCGTGGAGCATTTGGCGGTGAACCATGCCCAGTGGATGCCGGACTGCAGGATGCCGAAGGAGTAATCGTCCGTGAAGGCGAACACGGCCAGCATCGTGTCAGGATGAATGCTACTGGCGATGAACTCGAACACTGGCCGCTTCGTCACCCGCGGGCAGGCGATATAGCGGGGCAGCTTTGCGATGGCGGCCATGGTGCCAGGTTGGTAGTCCCGAAACTGCCACCAACGGTTGGCCATGCGCGTCCAGCGTGTGCTTTCTTTGCCGGTCGCCTTCTTTTCAGCTTCTGCCTTAGCGAGGACCTCGGGCATGACGAGCCTCTTGACCCGCTCAAACGCGGTCCTGTACCGCATGGCCTCTGTCATTTCCCTCTGAGCGAAGTCAATCACCCATCGGGTCGGCTCGCCCGCCGCAACCAGATCGTCCCCGATCATGTAAGGGTGCAACACGTCCCGCGAATTGGGGTCCTCCTTGAGCATCTGAAGGGCTTCCTCCGGTTCCAGAAAGAAACCTCGCTGCACTGGATTCTGGCCCTGATACACGAGCTTCGGTGCCTCGTTCGCGCGGAGCTTTCTGGCCGCTGTCACATCCACAGCGGCTGACAGGGTTGGACCTATGGTATCGAGTTCTGCGCACTTCCAAGGGCTATCCTTGGCATCACCGATCTGGGTGAAGAGCTTTTTCGGTCCGGGCTGCTGGCCCTTTAGCCAGTTGACGAGCGAGACGTGCACCTGTGCCTCGCCCGACCAAACCTGATGCGAGACGGCCTCGGTGATGGTGCCGCCGCGGGCGACAATGTAGTCCAGGCTTGCCTCGCGGGACTCATTCTGTCGAATCGTCTTGGTGCCGACCAACCCCGCCCGTCCGCCGGGCTTGAGCCGGTCATGGGCGAGGCGGAACCAGTGGACGCAGAAGTCGGCCATCTTCGGCACATCCGGGAACGCGGCATAGACCTTGCGCGCGTATTCATAGCCGTGCTCTTTGGCGAGGTAGCGTGAGCCGAGGAACGGCGGATTGCCGATGATGGCATCGGCCTCGGGCCAGGGGGTGAAGAGGGCGTCGGCGCAGAGGATGTTCTGCGTCCAGGTTATCGAGCGGCAGGTCGCGCTCGAATTCGAGGGAGTGGGTGTCCTGGCCGGGGAGTTCGTCGGCGTGGTCTTCCCAGAACTTCTCGGCTGCGCGGTGGGCCAGGCGGCGGGCGAGCATGAGGGTGACTTTGGCGGTCTCGACGGCGTTATCATTGACGTCTATGCCGAAGAAGTTCCTGGGGGAGATGCCGGAGGCGAGGCCGACTTTGGGGAACTGGCGCTTGTCCTGGGCAAAGAGGCGGAGCAGAAGGCGCTGCTCGAGTTCGCGCAGGGCGCGGTAGGCGACGAAGAGGAAGTTGCCGGAGCCGCAGGCGGGGTCGAGGACGCGGAATGCGCGCAACTCCTTCAGCAGGGCCAGCAGATCCGGGGCGGTCCGGGCGGCGGCGATGCGTTCGTCCCAGGGGCGGACGATGGTGGGCCGGACGATCTTCTGGATGTCGGACTCGTAGGTGAAGTGGGCGCCAAGGGCGTGGCGTTCTTCCTTCCCAAGGCTGCCTTCAAAGAGGGTGCCGAAGATGACGGGCTGGACGTAGCTCCAGTTGTGCTCGTTGGCGGCGCCGAACAGGGGGCCGAGTTCGGGCGGGGTCAGCTCGATGGGGTCCACCGTGGCGAACAGGCCGCCGTTGAAGTAGTCCACGCCGGTGTAGCGGCCGGCGCGGGCGGGGTTCGAGTCGTTCATCTGACGGAACAGGCCGCCGATGAGGTCGTAGGAGGAAGCGCCCCGGCGGCATTCGTCCAGCAGGCGGGTGAAGATGTCCTGCGGCAGCAGGCCGATGTCCTCGGCGAACATGGCGACGACGCACTGGAGGATGAAGCGCCGGGCGCGGACGCGGTCCTCGCCGCGCGCGACCAGCGAGTTGAAGGCGTGGGCGACGTCGCGGGCGGCTTCGCGGGTGACGTGGACCCAGTTATGGGCGAAGAGGGGCTGGAAGGCGCGCGGGAACAGGAAGTTGAGCGCGGCGTGGCGGGCGGGCAGCTCGGCGACGGGCACCCGGTCCACCGGCTCGTAGAGCTGGGTGTTGAAGTCGTAGATCCAGAACTCGTCGAAGTTGCAGAGCGCGACGTAGGGCGGGCGGTGGGGGACGAGGTTGAGCCAGTAGTCGAAGGTCTGCTGGTAGTGTTTGGAGAGCTTGACGCCACGCGACTTCATCTCGATCAAGGCGCGGCCCGGCCAGACGAAGTCGGCGTACTTGGTGCGCTCGCCGGGGAACGCGGACACGGTATTCGAAAGTGGAGCCTTCCGGCAGCGTGTTGGCGTCGTGGCCGAAGGCGGCGAGCAGATGGAAGAGGAAGGTCTGGGCCTCGCTCTTTTCGTCGCCCTTCAGTTTGGCGGCGAACTGGGCGAAGTCGCGCAGGGCCTTTTCTTGCGAAGTCATGAAGCGGGGCGCGGACTGTGTGCCACGGCGGGAGGATGGCTGAGGCGCGCGCCTGAAGCAAGCAGGATTGCCAGGCGGCGAATAGAGGACGCGAGCGTCAGCCTCGCTTACCGCACCAATTCACGGAGGCGCCTATCCAGTTCTTTCAACTCCGGGCACATCTCCAACAGGCTGCGGTAGTTGGACAGAGTTTCCTTCATCAAAGACTCCCGTCCCCCACCGGGGCTTCGCGAATCGCCATGCTCCCTCAGGAACGGTTCAAACACCTCCTCCTTCAGTTTCGGATGCGCCTGGATTTCCGGCCACGCCAGACCAAGGAGGTTGCGATGACCCGCCAGCAGCCAGGCCTCGACTTCCGGTCGTGCGGCGCAGCACTTCAGACATACCCCTTTGCTCTTTAGCGCCTGCTCAAGGCCCTCCAGGTTGGCTGCCCGATCCGCATCCGGCAGGAACAACCAAAGATCAAGATGCCCATAGCGTTCCCCCAACTCGGCCTTGATAGCTTGCACGGCATGGTCGTAGCCATCCAGCTTGGGGTTGGTCAAGACCGTGACGTGCGCGTTCGGCCTTCCAACCTCTGCGAGCATCTTCTCCACGAGTGGTCGAAGGATGTAGCCGTTGTAGGTTGGGTCCTCCGGGATCACCAACACCCGGAAACTCATACCGCCGCCTCCATCCAGCCCTCAGCAAACAACTCGGTAATCGGCTGCTTGCCTATGATCTCATTGAAATGCGGCACCTGTGTGAGAGGAAGGATGCGCGATTCCCCGGTCTCCTCATCACGCTTGCACAGGAACGTAGTTGCATACTCCTCCGGCTTGAGCCAGGCCAGCAGCAGCGGTGAATGTGTGGTCGCCAGGACCTGTGTCTGGGCTGCCGCCGCTTGGCTGCGGAGCAACTCCAGCAGCAGCCGAAGCCGGCTGCCGTGAATGCCGTTCTCGACCTCTTCGATGGCCAGAAGCTGGGGCATGGCCGGTTGGAAGAATGCCGCCGCCAAAGCCGCGAAGCGCAAAGTTCCGTCTGAAAGCACCGGCGCCGGAAACTCCCGTCCTGACTCCCTCAAGGAAAACATGGGCTCGCCGACTGCGCCGGTCAGCGTGGTGACGTCATCCACTTCGCGGGGCCGCAGCTCTCGCAACCAACCCAGATACGAACTCTTGGTCCTGGGATCGCTGCAGATGTGGCGAACGATGGAGGGGAAGTTCTCACCGTGTTTACCCATAACCTTTGCGTCAACCGTAGGCCCGTAACTTCGAAGGACGTCTGGCTCCAGTTCAAACAACTGTGAATGTTGCAGACTTCTCACAAGCGCACCAATGAACTCCTTGTGTGACCCGGCAAGACCTAAGCGGAATCCAGAAACCATGTGCGAGCCGCCATATGCATCCGGGTAGGATGGAGTCAGGGTGCCATTGGGGTTCCTGAACCAATCCTCGCGCCCGTCAAAGCCGAAGACCTCCCTGCCATCCTTCGCGAGGTTCTCACGAGTCAGGGCCCCTTGACTGTTGAATCCAAACTGGTATCGCGCCATCCCTTGCTCGGTGGCGATTTCGACTTCCAGTCGGGCTTCCGTGGCAGGGGAGGGTTTGGAAAGCCCCGGAGCTATGTAAATCGCGCTGGCCAGCCCCCCCCTGAGGCCAGGCAACGTTTCTCCCGCGTCCGTCTGCACTCCGCCCTCAAACAGCTCTTTTATAGGAAAGCCGCCTATCGCCCGGCGCAACACCTGCAGCGCGTCGAAAAGGTTCGATTTCCCGCTGGCATTTGTCCCGATAAAAAGATTCAACCGACCCAGCGTGAGGTCCACCTTCCGCAGGCTCTTAAAATTCTCGATGCTGATTCGCTTGATCATATCCTCGGTTCAGTTTGATTTCCCGGTGGTCATTCCGCTTTCACACCGGCAGTGTTCAACAGTCCGGGCCGAGTTTCAATGAAATTGGCAAGCCGGGGCCGGACCAGGCGAACTCGGCATGCCGGGTGCGCTTATAGGAGAACCGGACGCGATATTCGAAGGTGGAGCCCTCGGGCAGCGTGTTGGCGTCGTGGCCGAAGGCGGCGAGCAGGTGGAAGATAAAGGTTTGGGCCTCGCTCTTTTCGTCGCCCTTGAGTCTGGCGGCGAACTGGGCGAAGTCGCGCAGGGCTTTTTCTTGCGAAGTCATGGAGCGGGGCGCGGACTGTGTGCCACGGCGGGAGAATGGCAAAAGTGCTCCCCCCAGACAAGGCATTTGGCGGGAGGAGCTGCAACTACAGTAGCCCCAGTGTCTTACAGCGGCGGCCGAAGGTGGCAGATGGCAAATGGCAGATGGCAACTCACCATCATTTCAGCACTGGAATCTGCGTAAATCCCAGCCCTCCCCGCCGCGACCTCCCGGGAACCTCGCCGGAACCTCGCCGTAGGACCTCTAACTTGAAGTTAGAGGTCCTACGGCGAGGTTCCCGCGTGGTCACGGTGAGGTGATGGAGGGCGGCGGAGGTGGCGAAGTGCGGCCAAAGGGGGCATGACCATTCCACCGGGGAGAGCGGACAAGCGCTCATTCTATACGGAAGCGGGCTGCTGACACTGGGTTAGCCATTGTAGTTCCCGGCGTAGCACGTAAACATTCAGCCGACCCGCTCATTGCCTCGCGGAGCGTCTTGGAGTGCGGCTGTCCTCTGCCGCTTTTCGATGGCGCGGCAGGTCTGAAAGCGGCAGAGGACAGCCGCACTCCAAGACGCCTCGCGACGTAGCCCACCTGAGGCAGCGGGTTGGCCGAATGTTTACCGTAGCAAAACCCCAACCGAAAATGGCAGGTGGCAGATGGCAGATGGCGGACTTACGGGGCCTTACTGCTGTAACACGCGATAGAAGATCGTCGGGTTTGTCGCGTCCAACTCCAGGGTGATGACGCCATTGGTCTGGCTGAAGGTGGTCAACGGCTGCCAGGCCGGGTTGGCCAGGTTGGTGGTGAATTGGACCTGATAGTTGGTGCCCAGGCTGCCATAGATGACGAGCGACCGGGTGAGGTGGTTCGACACGTTACCCACCAGCAACGGCTGGGCTTGCACTAGAGCTACCCTACCGGGGTGCGTGATATAGTTGCCGTAGGGGGAACCGGAGGGCTTGGACCCCGTCACGGGCCCGATGGGGAGGGCGATAAAGCTGGAGGAATGGTTGGTGACCGCCGTGAAGTTCAACTGAGACACCAATTGTGTGCCTTGGAGGGACATGCCCGGAAACGTTTGGAGGGCAATGAGGATGTTCGTGGTCTGGTCCAGGAGGGTGGCTGAGGCGAGCTGCGGGGCCAACGGTGCCAGGGTCCAGTTCGTCAGCAGGTCTTCGGGCACCTGGACGGCAAAGATCACGTTGGTTACGCTGTCGTTGGAGGCAAGGTAGAGCGGCAGGCTGGCACTCCCGCCGGCCTGGAGATTGGTGCGTCCCAGTGACAGCTCCAGATAATCGAGCACGATGACGCTGAAGGTCTGGTTGGTGCTCATCGGCGGCAAGCCGTTGTCGGTGACCGCGACCGTGAAGAAGTTTGTGGTTTCCGCATAGGCGCGCGTCGGGGTCCAACTGAACAGGCCGTTGGTCGGAACGAGGGTCGCGTTCGGCGGGGAGCCCGGGGCGAGGCTGTAGGACAATGGGTCGCCGTTTGGATCGGCGGCCTGGACGCGGAACGAGAGCATGCCATCGGGTGACATCACGACATCAGGGATATAGGCAATGGCCGGCGGCAGGTTGGTGGTGTCGCGCACCCAGGCCATGATGACGGCGTTGCTGGACTGGTTGCCGGCCAGGTCCTGCACGCCGCCCAGGCTCAAGGTGACCTGGTAGGTGCCCAGGGGCGTCGTGTAGGCGGCCAGGTTGCCGAGCAGGAACGTATTGCTCGAAACGAAGGTGAGCGTTGGGGTGAAAGCATTGCTGGAGTTCAAGGTGACGGCGAAGTTGGTCGCCCTGAGCGTGCCGACGTTAATCGGCTCGGAGAACGTGACCAGGATGTTGGAGACAGCGGCAAAGGCAGGGCTGGGGACCTGCTGGATCGTGGCGGTAGGCGGAGCGATGTCGAGGAATAGATCGAAGAACGACGGGTCGGACACATTGCCCGCTATATCCGAGGCGGTGACCTGAAGATGGTGCCGGCCGGCGATGGTGAACGAGAGCGGGGCAGTGAAGTTTGTGCCGCTGACGACGGCGGCCCCCAGATCATTCGCCGTGGTCTGGTCGTAAACGCGGACGACGAGATTCGAGGCGCCGACCGTCCCGGAGAGGGTGATGTTGGTGGTGCTCGTGAGACCGTCGCTGGCCGAGAGGCCGAGGTCGGGCGAGATGGAGAGGTTCGCGGGCGATGGGGGCGTTTCGAGGATTATCTGCCATGCTTCGTTTGTGGTGCCGGTGCCCGAATTGCCCGCCAGGTCGGTGACGCCTGCCGCATCCACGGTGAAGGAGTAGATTCCGGCATAGCCCTGGAGGAAGCTGAGGTTGCCGAATTGGAAGGTGACCGGATCGAGCTGAGTGACCGTGACATCGCTGGTGACCAGGTTTGGACCGCCGTTGAGGGTGAGGGTGACGGCGTGGTAGTCGAGCGAGGCCGGGGCGATTGGCTCGGAGAAAGTGACATTCAGAGTGCGCACGACAATGTTGCGAGGGTTGGTCGTGATTGGCTCCAGGGCCGCAATCGTCGGCCTGGCGGTGATAGTGCTCCAGGCCACGGATTGCGAGCCGAGGCCTGCCGTGCCGCTGGCATCCTGGACGCTGGCGGCATTCAGGCTGAGGACGTAGTTGCCCTGCGCGCCGGTCAGCGGGCCGAAGCCGCTGACGACGAATGAGTTGGTCGCGTCCGGCAGCGGAGCCGGGCCCACGGTGACGTCGCTGGTGATCAGGTTGGGCCCGCCGTCGCGGGTGAGGGAGAGCGCCTGGTAGTTGAAGGAGGCTGAGGCAATGGGCTTCGAGAAGATCACTGTGACATCGGTCACCGGTGCATTCCTCGGGTTTGGCGAAACCGGGGTGATGCTCTGAACAACGGGAGCGACGTTGCCCTTGGCCCACTGGGTCGAGGCGGAGACATTGCCAGCGTCGTTGCCCCACAGGTCCAAAAGGCCCGAGCCGATTACGGTGAGTTGGTAATTGCCGTCTGCGGCCGTGAATGGCGCCAGGCCATTGATGGAATAAGTCGTGTTGGAGAGCAAGGTGAGGGTGACCGCCGCGTTATTCGGGATGAGATTGGGACCGCCGCCCAGCGTCAGCACGATATTGGTTGGCCTGAAGGTGGTGGTGTCCACCGGCTCAGAGAAAACGACGCTTACCGAGGATACGGCGCCGGGCTGCGTGAACGGCGAGACTGGCCCAACCGAAAGGATGGCCGGCGGCGCGGTATTCGTTGAATGATAGAACAGGGTGTAGGAACCGGTGCCGGCGTAGTCAAAGAGGTGGACCAGGTGCTCGCGCACCGCGCCGGTGATCGCGGACGGGAAACTGCGGTCGGTGGTCCAGGCATCGTTCGTCATGCTCAGCACTTCCCCATCCGAGCGCACGACGGCCTGGAGGATGTAACCGGCGCCAGGGTCGGGCAGTTGGATATAATTCCAGCCACTCCCGATCGTAGTGCTGAGGCTCACCTGGAAATGTCCGGCGCTAACCGGGGCATCAAACGCGCCGTTGGTCACGACGTTGACGGCCGCGACGGAGCCGTCGCTCGAATACAGGGTATCCGGCAAGTTATCAGGGTCGGGCACGTCGTTCACCAGGAAGTCGGGCAGGGCGTCATCGCCGGGGCGATTGGCCAGGACTGTATGGATGAGTTCGTGGATTTCGACTCCGTCAATGAGCGAGGTTTCCGGGTTGCCAAAGTCATCCACGTGTTGGAAGGTCGCATCGGTACTCGATGAAGCGGCCCTGGAGGCTGGAGAGCATTTCCCACACGGCGACTTTGTTCTGTCCGGGGTCAATCTCACCGAGATTGGCCGTGAGGGACGGCGTGATGCTGTTGGACCCGATCCGGGTGCCGATGAGGGAGAAGTTGATGAGCAGGCCCTTTTGATTGTCCACGATCTTGGGCTGGCCGGAGGTGATGGTGAAGTTAAACGCTTTGCCATAGCCGCTGTTCTTGACCATGAGGCCCAGGTCAAAGGGTTCCGAGGGCTCGATCTCAGGCGTGAAGGGATCGTCCGCATAAACATCGCGCTGCTGGAAGTAGAGCAGGTGCAGGACGGGGTCGGGGAAGACGGTGATCTGCTGAGGCAGCAGGGGCACCTGGACGAGGCTGTCGTTTTGATAGTATTGGAGCGTGCCGCCGATCTTGTAGATGGTCGCGACGGCAGGCGCGGCATTGTGCGTGGGGACGAAGGTGAATTTGGCGGAGCCGGTCTGCCCGGGGCCCAACCTGCCCGTGCCATCGGCGGCGGTCAACTGCGTCAACACCGGGCCGGTAATGCCGAAAAGGTCATTGGCGGGGTTTTGGTTCGCGTCGGTTATGTTCAGGGTCACCTGGAGGTTGGTGATGGCGAGATTCGGGTCGCCATTGTCTATGGTAAGCGTGCCGAGGAAGGCCGCGCGGGCCACCACGGCCTGCTGATCAATGCTGATGCGGACCTGGGCACAGACGGCGCCCGGGCTGGTGTAGGCGTGGCTCTGGAGCTGCGGGGTGGGCGCGGGGCTCGAGTTGGCGGCGGTCGTTGTCAGGGGCCACTCGCCGATGATGATTCGACCCACGTGGCCGGCGATGCTGCCGGTCGGGTTGCCCAGCGTTTGGCCCGGGGTGCACCCGGCGAAAACGTAAGAAGCGGGCGGGCTGGTGATATAGCCGGGGACACCCAGTGTTCCACTACTGGCGTAATTCAGGCCAATCCCGGGTGGCGGAATTGTTGGGGCGGGCTCGGGATCATCATAAGTCGGCAGGTGGAAGCAGAAGCAGCTTGCAAAGCCCGTGGCCCCGCCCCAGATGCCGCTCAAGCTGAACGACGTCACGCCACAAGCCGTGCGGAGAGCGGCCACCACGCACTTGTTCAGGCCGAAGCAGGTCTCCAGGATGTCAATGAGGCTGCAAAGCTGGTCTTTCCAGTCCAGCAGTTCTTTCCAGTCTCCGCCGTTCTTGACCAGGTCTTCGATGGTGTCCTTCAACTTGTCTTTAATCAGGTCGGCGCAATCCTGGTCCACGTCCACCGGCACCAACTCGGCTTCCACCGCGTGCCAGTTCATGTCTTTGCCGCAGATGAAGCCCCACTTCAGGTTGACCTTGGGGATACTCGGGCAGTCGGTGCTGAAGCCCTTGGCCTGCAGGCCGGAGGCATTGGTGTTGGCGCGGATGATGATGGGAATCGTGATCGTGCTCATCGCCGGGATGGTGTCAATGTTGGTGGCCAGGGCGATGTACTCGTGGTTTTGATCGTAGGTCGGGAGGTCGAGATGGACTCCTTGCGCCGCAATCAACCCGTGGTTGGAGACCCGGAGGTCCACCTCCGTGTCTTCTCCCGGGATGATCAAAGGGACAAGCAACGGGTTGTCTATGGTGACTACGGGGATAGGAACCTCAGTCTCGAACACCGCCTGAAGCTGGATATTGTAATTGTCGGGGATGGAGGTGGGGACAACCGTCCATTGGTAGGTGACGGTCTGCCGGGAAATGAATGCGGTAACCTCGTTGGTGTGGGCGGCCAGGACCGTCACCGGTGATTGGAAGGAGTTATGGTGATCGGCGCTGACGGTAAGCTGGTACGTACCCTCGCTGATATTGGTCAGGAGGACGACCCCTGGTGGGCCGGTCAGGCCCCTGGCCACGACTGTATTGGCGTAGGGATCGGTCAAAGTCACGGTGGCATTGGTGACCAGCGGCGCGCCAGCCACGTAGAAAGTATAATCGTCCTGGACGGTGACCTGCACATCGCCGCTGGCATCTGAGACGGCGCGGAAGTTGAAGGGCAGGTTTAGACTGGCGTTTGCCCCCACAAAGCGGATGGTCCCGGTGTATGGCTGGCAGGGCCAGGTCGGCGGCGGGGGTTAGGCTGAGGGTGATGCGGTTGGTTTGGCCCGGCCCGAGCGAGGGCAGGTTGGTGCCGGAAGCCGAGGCAAGCCACGGCGCCTGAGGCAGCAGCATCTGGATGGGGCCCGAGGCCACTCCGCCGGAGTTCACCAGATCGAAGGTTGCAAAGGTCTCCTCGCCGCGGAGCATTGTATCCACGAGGGAATTCGGGTTCGCCGTCAGCACGGCCGTCTGGGGCGCGATGGTGACAGTCAGGGGATAGTACGCGACCGCCCCCTGGGCGCTGGTGAGATGGAGGCGAGCCTGGATGTGCACCGGGGAGGAGACATTGGCCGCGAGCAGCGTATAGGAGAGCGGGATGGCTCCATTGGCGGGGATGGAACTGCCCAGGCTTAATTGCGCGGTCAAATAGGACGAGGCTCCCTCTACCACGGCGTTCACGCCGCTCAGCGGCAGGTCGCCCAGGTTTTGCACCATCACCTGGTTGGTGACCTCGGTATTCGGATACAGGCTCTGGACGAGGCCGCCATTGGCGAACCTCGCACCGTAAAGGGCGAAGCCGGATTGGAAGGTATCCGTCGCCACTGAGGGATGATCGGCGCAGAGCTCATAACTGCCCGCTTCGGTGCCCAGCGGAACGAACACATAGCTGAAGTTGCCATTGGGATCCGTCGTGACGTTGAAAACGCGGCGAGTGCCTTTGACGAGCACGCGGATGGAGACCGGCACGAAAGGCACGGCCTGGCCGGGGTTTTGGACGCTGTAAGCGTAGCCATGCATGGGGACGGGTGTGCCGCTGGGCGCCGAGGCGATGTCCGCGGTGACAAAGGCACGGTAATCGGGCTGGACATCAATATAACTGGCGGAGATGAGGTTGTTGTTTTGATAGGAGATTTCGGCCAGCGACTGGTCTGGGTTGACGTTGACGATGAGGTAGTATTGGCCAGGCGTAGGCGGCAGAAACAGCGGAACGCTGTTGGTATAGGCCTGGCCGACCGCAACGGAATTGGTCATGTGAACCCGGCCGACGTAATGCGGGTTGGCCCCGCTGGGGGAGGTCGAATAATAAATGTAATCGGTCCAGGAATTTGTGGCAGCCCAGATACCGTCGTTCTCGACGGAATAGCTCAGGTTGGTAATCGCAGAAGCCAGAGCCGCGGACGGCACCGTGATGCCGGTAACGCGCAGATCAGGCAGATTCACGTCGCTGACGTTGATCGCGGCCACGCCCATCGCAAAACCCGTCGCGGAAGCGGTGATCGTGGCGCGCCGCGGGCCAGTGGGCACGCCCGGGTTGACGCCGGTGACTGTGAAACTGGCGCTGGACTGGTTGGCTGGGATGGTGGTCGAGGGAGGCACGGTCGCAGTGCCCGTATCGCTGCTGGCCAATGTCACCACCAGGTTGGTCGTGGGCGTGAAATTGCACCGGACGGTTGCCGAGCTTGAGCCGGTCTCGGAAATGGTGCCGGTGCTCAGGCTGACACTCAACGCCAAACCGTTGTCATCAATGACCACAAGCGAGTCGGAAACGCCTGTGGAGGGAATTGCCGTGCCGAGCACGGCATCGGCGAAGAACGCGCTCAGATGGGCTGTGACCGAGTTGTGGGCGAGGTGATCATTGACGACGTTGATGGGGAAGGTGGCGCTGGCCTGGCCGGCTGGAACGGTAACCTTTGGCGGAACAGTAACCAGTGCGCTGTCGCTCTTCAGGACGATGGTTGACGGGAGCGGCAACGGGGATTTGTAAATCACGGTGCCCTGAGAAGCGGGATTCGCCGCGCTCTCGGTGATGAACGAGTCGGCGAGGCTGAGGGCCAGGGGCGGCAGGTCGTCATCGGTCACGGTAATCGCGCCCGGCACGCCGGCGAAACCCGACGCGACGGGGAGCACCGTCACCAGCGCATCGGCGCTGGGCAGGGCGTTGCTCACCACGGCGGCGTTGAAGGAGGCCGACCAGGCGCCGGCGGGAATCGTGACGGCGGCGGGCACCGTCAGCCTCGAATTATCGCTGCTGACCAGGCTGACGGTCAGCGGGCTGTTCGTAGCCGTATTGCGGCTGACCGTGCCGGCTATGGGCTGGGTGTAGGTTTCGCCAACGGACCCAAGACTCAGACCCACGGTGAGCGTGGCAATGTTGTTGTCCAGGACCGTGAGCAGGTTAGTAGCGGCGGGGTAGCCGGTGGCGGTGGCGCTGATTGCCACCTGGCGCGTGCCGCGCACCAGGCTGCTGGGCACGGCATTGACGGGGAACGTGGTAGCGGAGTGGCCGCTCGGTATGGTGACGGAAGCCGGCACAGTGGCGGAGGAGGAGTCGCTGCTGTTCAAAAGCACGACCAGGCTGCTCGAAGTGTCTCCGCCGCGAGTAAGGGTGCCAACAGCCGCCGGATTGGCCGCGTTCTGAACAAAGGACACGGGGGAGATGGCGAGCGTGAGCGTGGCCGCAACGGCGACGGGTTGGGCGGCGACGCTGGTATTGTTGGTCTTATCCAACTCAAAGAGGGTGTTGCCGGCATCGGCTTTGACCACCAGCCATTTGTTCCCCTGGCCGAACATCGGCAGGGTGACGGTTTGGGTATTGGTGACGGTCTGGCCCGCGGCTAGACCATTAATGACGGTGAATGTGCCCAGCAATTGTTCGCTGGCCAGCGTCAGGTCATCGGCCAGGAAGATCTGATCGGTCCAGGTGTTGGTCGCCGGGCCGTTGCCGAGGTTGGATTCGGTCCAGGTGACCTGGATAGCCTGGCCCCCGGTGGCCGAGGCTGGGCCGCTCACATTCGTGACCATCAAATCGGGGTAAGGCGCCAGAGAGGACGAAGCCGCGACCGAACTGGAGTTGTTGTTCTCGCCGGTGCCGCCGGCGTTATACTCGAAGATGTTATTGTAGTAATCCGCGGTAACGGTGATTTGCAGGTTGCCGGTTCCGGCGGTTCCCTCAGGCAGCGCGAAAGAAAACTGCCGGGCGGGAGCCTGGCCTGCGCCAATGGGCGAAAGCGCGACGTTCTCAGCGATGGCGCTGTTCAAGAGGGTCTGACCACTGGTTTGGTTTACCACCAGCACCCGGTCGTAGAAGTTGGCGCTGACGGAGGCGTTGCCGGTATTGGCGTCATTCCAAACCAGCCCGACGCGGGTGCCGGAATGAAGCTGTGAGTTGGTGACAGCAAGGCCGGTGACCTGGAGGTCCGGATAGGCCGCCTGGGTGCTGGTGAAGGCGAGCGTTGTTGAGTTGTTGGAGTAAGGATTGGGACTGCCGTTGGCCTCGTATTGGCTCTGGTAGGCGTTGGCGGTGATACGAACTCCCATGGCACCGGCGCCCGAGGGCCCGTTGGGCAGTTGAACCTGGAGGGAGCGAGTCCGCGAGTCACCCGGCGCGATGTTGCCGCTCGTGCTGGCATCATAATAGGCGGCTGAACTGAAGACGCTCTGGCCGGTGCTGTTAGTGACGATCACCTGGTCGTACCAGTAGCTGAACGTTGCACCCGACCCGGAGTTAGTGTCCGCCCAGCTCACCAGGACGCTGCCGCCGGAAACCAGATTGCCGCTCACCGACAAGCTGGTTACCTGCAAATCCGGCGCGGCAAATGTCGTGAAGCTGGCGTCGTCTGAGATCGTTTCATTGCCCGCCTGGTCGCGCGAATGCACGCGGTAATGATAGGTCGTCTGCGGAGTCAGATTGTAGAGCGTCACCCCGTGCGCGCTCACTAATTGGCCTTGTAACCCCGAGCTGAGCCCATAGGCCGAACTGAGGCCATACTCGACCAGCGAGGAGGCGGGCTCGCTCGAGTTCCATGTGATAAACGCCGACAGAACCGCCGGGCTGGCGGCGATGTTGCTCAGCGTCGGCGGAGTCGCATCGAGCATGATGGTGTAAACGTTGGTTTGGCCGGCCGCTACGCCCAAGGGGTCTTGTGCGCCCGAAAGCAGCACCTGCACCAGGCCATCCATTCCCTGCGTGAAGGTGATCGGCGGCGGATAGAACGTGTCGTTCTTCAGCACGACCGAACCCCAGCGACCGCCGGCTGGAACGTTTGCCTGCACCGCCCCGGGGGTGCTGTTGGTCAGTGTCACTTGCGGCGTGGTGTTGGTGTCCATGACGCGATCGAAACGGAAGGCAAGCTGGTAGTTCGTCGTGGCCGGCACGGGATTCGCGAAGTTGGCAGTCACGTTTGTCACCGCTGGCGTGCGTCCCAGGCTGGCATACACCGCGACGTATTCCAGGTTCGTCGGGTCTGTGGTTGAGAACACCTTAGTGAAGGTCGGATTGGCGCTGACCACGGTGTTAGTCAGCACGAACTTTTGGAAGAAGTAATCCAGCGGGCCACTGACCACGACAGGCGGCGCACTGAAATCCACGCTCTGGCCGTTGGTGTAGGTGCCCGCACCGGCCACAATCGCCAGTCCGGGCGGCTCGGTCGCGGTGGTCACCACGTGATTCGTGTTGGCCTCGGTATAGTTGGCCACGAAAGTATGGTTGCTATAAACCACTATGGTGAGCGTCGGCGTTGGGCCAAGGACGACACCGTTCTCCGTCCATGAACCGAAGTTGTAGCCGAAGTTTGGCTGCGCCGTCAGCGTGTTAGTCGAACCGTAAGAGTAAGAACCGGCCCCGGTGACCACCCCTCCGCCGGCCGGGTTGTTCGACACCACAATGGTGAAGAGCGGCAGGGAAAAGTTGGCCACAAGCTGCCGGCTGCGCTGCGCGGCGAACGCATACGTGGCACTCGCGCTCTGCAAGATCCCATTCTCCGTCCAGCCCGCGAAGTAGTAGGGCCACACGTTCGTGTTGGCGGTGGCGGTGAGCGTTACCGGCGCGCCCGGCAAAAACACTCCGCCGCCCAACACCGAGCCACCATCAGGCGGATTGGCGCTGATCGAGATGACATAGCTTTGCCCGCTGTAAGGCTGAAGGGTGAAATTGGCGACCTGGTTGGCGTTGTCCACCACCACGTCCTGAGCCGGCAAATCGTCGTAGCCGCGGGCGGCCAAATCTTGCAGCCCGACTCGCCAAACACCGTTGGTGACGTCCAACGCGTACTGGCCGCCGCTGTCGGTCACCGTGCTTAGGAACACCGCGTTGTCAGAATTCGTCGTCAGGGCGGACACTGTGACGCCGGCCACCGGAAGGCCGTTGGTGTCGGTCACCGAGCCGGTGATCTGCGCGGTGGTGCCGACATTTGAAATCACCTGCAGGGAAACCGCGTTGGCCGCGTAAGCCACGCGCCAGCCCAGTCCAGTGCCTGCCGCCGGCAGGTTTAAGGCGGTGAAGGCATTCGAGCGCGTCCCACAGGTGATCATCGGGACTGTGTCCCCTGACTTGGGGCTGTAGCCGCCGAGCAGGCCGACAGTCAGCGTGCCGTCCAAGGCCAGACTACCGTTCACCACGACTGGCGCGGGATGGCTGGCGCCCGTCACGCCGAAGCTCAAGCTCGCCCCGGCCTGGGAGTAGCCATTTGCCGTGCTGAAATTGATCCTGCCACTGAGGACGCCCAGGCTGCCGGTGTTATAGAACGGCATCCCGACAGAAGTGGTTCCCGTGCCGGCAGTCTTCTGCACCGCGCCGGCATTCTCAAAATGCGAACTGCTGGGTTGACCAGAGTAGCTCCCCAGCGTCTGGTCGCACTGGATGTTCCAGAGCCCAGCAGGCAGGTTCACCACCGGACCAGCGTTGTTGTAATAATCATAGAGATACACCGTGCCGCCCAGCCAGTTGACCGTCCCGGCATTGGTCAGCGAACTATACATATACCGGGTCGCGCTGCCGGTGATGTTCATCATCCCGCTGCTGCCCACAGTTACGGGGCCGTTCAGGTTGCCTGCCGCCCAATTGAACGTCCCGCCCTCCAGCACCAACAGTGTCGCCGAAGCCCCAGCCCCGCAACTCAGCGTCCCGCTCACCGTGTAGTTCCCGCTCAAGGAACTGCTCGCAAGCGTCAGGTTGGTGATCGTGCCTCCCTGAAAGTTGGTCCCCAAGCTCACCGTGCCGCCCGCCATGGCCAAGCCGGGCACCACATCCTCAGGCAGTGTCAGAGTGCCTCCCGTAAACTGAATCGGCCCCGGCCCGGTCAAGACCGCCGAGGTAGTGCCGTTGAAACTACCGTAGGCAAAGTGAATGGCCGTTCCGCTCGCCGCATTGAAGGTGCCCTCTATCGTCCCGCCCGCCTGGAAGCTGAGTATCCCGCTCAGCGCTGCGAACGTCCCGCTGTTATAAAAGGGAAGCGAAAGGGTAGTCGTCCCCGTGCCGGCAGTCTTCTGCACCGCGCCGGCATTCTCAAAATGCGAACTGCTGGGTTGACCAGAGTAGCTCCCCAGCGTCTGGTCGCACTGGATGTTCCAGAGCCCACCGGGCAGGTTCACCACCGGACCAGCGTTGTTGTAATAATCATAGAGATACACCGTGCCGCCCAGCCAGTTGACCGTCCCGGCATTGGTCAGCGAACTATACATATACCGGGTCGCGCTGCCGGTGAGGTTCATCACCCCGTTCGTCCCCACCAGCACCGGCCCCTGCGCCGTGCCGCCGCTCCAGTTGACGGTCGCTCCCCCAGCCGCCGCCAGAGTGCCCGAAACCGTCCCCCCGCTCCAGTTGACGGTCGCCCCCCCAGCCACCGCCAAACTGCCCGAAATCCCGTTGCCGCAGTTAAACAGTCCGCTGACCGTATAGTTGCCGCCCAGCGTCGGGCCGCTCAACGTCAGGTTGGTAATCGTGCCTCCCTGAAAGTTGGGGCCCAGACCCACGGTACCTCCGGTCATCTGCAAACCCGGAATCACGTCGTCCAGCAACGTCAGACTCCCTCCCGCAAACTGAATCGCCCCCGGCCCCGTCAGCACCGGCAACGTGCTGTAGCTAAAACTGCCCCCGGCAAATTTGAGCACCGCTCCGCTGGCCGCACTGAAGGCGCCCTCGATCATCCCGCCCGTCCCGAAGCTCAGCGTGCCGCTCAGCCCTGCCACCGTCCCGCTGTTATAAAAGGGAAGCGAAAGGGTAGTCGTCCCCGTGCCGGCAGTCTTCTGCACCGCGCCGGCATTCTCAAAATGCGAACTGCTGGGTTGACCAGAGTAGCTCCCCAGCGTCTGGTCGCACTGGATGTTCCAGAGCCCACCGGGCAGGTTCACCACCGGACCGGCGTTGTTGTAATAATCATAGAGATACACCGTGCCACCCAGCCAGTTGACCGTCCCGGCATTGGTCAGTGAACTATAAATATACCGGGTCGCGCTGCCGGTGAGGTTCATCACCCCGTTGGTCCCCACCACCACCGGCCCCTGCGCCGTGCCGCCGCTCCAGTTGACGGTCGCTCCCCCAGCCGCCGCCAGAGTGCCCGAAACCGTCCCCCCGCTCCAGTTGACGGTCGCCCCCCCAGCCACCGCCAAACTGCCCGAAATCCCGTTGCCGCAGTTAAACAGTCCGCTGACCGTATAGTTGCCGCCCAGCGTCGGGCCGCTCAACGTCAGGTTGGTAATCGTGCCTCCCTGAAAGTTGGGGCCCAGACCCACGGTACCTCCGGTCATCTGCAAACCCGGAATCACGTCGTCCAGCAACGTCAGACTCCCTCCCGCAAACTGAATCGCCCCCGGCCCCGTCAGCACCGGCAACGTGCTGTAGCTAAAACTGCCCCCGGCAAATTTGAGCACCGCTCCGCTGGCCGCACTGAAGGCGCCCTCGATCATCCCGCCCGTCCCGAAGCTCAGCGTGCCGCTCAGCCCTGCCACCGTCCCGCTGTTATAAAAGGGAAGCGAAAGGGTAGTCGTCCCCGTGCCGGCAGTCTTCTGCACCGCGCCGGCATTCTCAAAATGCGAACTGCTGGGTTGACCAGAGTAGCTCCCCAGCGTCTGGTCGCACTGGATGTTCCAGAGCCCACCGGGCAGGTTCACCACCGGACCGGCGTTGTTGTAATAATCATAGAGATACACCGTGCCACCCAGCCAGTTGACCGTCCCGGCATTGGTCAGTGAACTATAAATATACCGGGTCGCGCTGCCGGTGATGTTCATCACCCCGTTGCTGGCGATGGTCAGCGGAATGCGGATCGTCGTGCCGCCCGACCAATTGAGGGCGCCGGATACCGTCAAACCTCCCGAGCCGCCAAACGTCCCCCCGCTCAGGGCCAGAACGCCATTGGTGTTAACGGCACTCGCGTGATCCAACGTCAGAGTGCTGGAAGCCAGGGAGAGCGTCTGCATGCCACTATTCGCACCAATCTGCAGGCTGCCCGCTTCAGCATTGGCGTTGACGGCGACTGTGTATGTGCCGGCGTTGGTAATGACCGCATTATCCGCCGCCCCGGGCACTTCATTCGGGCTCCAATTCGTGGCGACATTCCAGTCGCCCCCGCTGGTGTTGGTCCAGGAAATCGAGGCCGCGTCTGACTTGAACGCGGCAAGCCCAAGCAGGGCGGTGATTGCCATGCAGGGTAAAAGGCTCTTAAAGAGAGCCCAACCTCCCGCCTGCCGGTTAGTAACGGGGCGGAGGTGCCCGCCATTCCTCGCGCCGATCCAATACGGTCCGTCATAGGTTGGCATAAACGCTAAGCTCTCAGAGGGCGAGGTGCGGTCGTAACCAGCGACAACGCGGCAGCCCCGAGGAAGCCCGCGGTTACCTCCAGGAACGAAACACCTCTACAATGATCCGTCATGGTGAATGTAAGCCATTCTAAATGCAGGGTTCCCCATTGTCAAACCCCTGCCCCAGGAACCATGGCAGAGGGAAGAATTAAGGATGCCGCCGGCGGAAGGAGCCGCCCGGTGCGGCTGGGCGCATTCGCGAGTGGTTGGTGGGGACGCCTCGCCGAGACGTCCGTGTCGCGCCGGGGCGGACGCCTCGGCGAGGCGTCCCTACCAACCACTCGCGAATGTGCCCGTACGGCAAAGCCTGTTACTAATGTCTTTGACGCCCGGGGAGGCTTCCCGTACCGTCTGGTAGCTGTTGAAGCAAGCATGATTGGGTATATCGTAAAGAAGTTCATCGGCTCCAAGAACGACCGGGAGGTCAAGCGCCTCCGGCCGCTGGTCGCCCGCATCAACGCTCTTGAAGCCGAGCTGCAGAAGGTTCCGGACGACGTTCTGCGCCAGAAGACCGCCGCCTGGAAGGAGGAGCTGTCCAAGATCAAGGACAACGAGGAACTCGCCCGCCGGCTGGAGGAAATCCTGCCCGAGGCCTTTGCCGTGGTGAAAAACGCCTGCCGGCGGCTCTGCGGCACGGAAATCACTGTCCGCGAGCATCCGCATCCCGTGGGAGATGATCCCGTTCGACGTGCAGCTTATCGGCGGCTACGCCCTGCACTCGGGCAAGATCGCCGAAATGGCCACCGGCGAAGGCAAGACGCTGGTCGCCACGCTCCCGGTCTATCTCAACGCCCTCAGCGGGCGCGGCGTCCACGTCGTCACGGTGAACGATTACCTGGCGGCGCGCGACAGCGAGTGGATGGGCGCGGTGTACAAGTTCCTCGGCCTGACGGTCGGCTGCATCCTGCACGACCAGCCGCCCAGTGTTCGCCGCGAGCAATACAACTGCGACATCACCTACGGCACGAACGCCGAGTTCGGGTTCGACTACCTCCGCGACAACGGCATGGCCACGCGCAAAGAGGAGCAGGTCCAGCGCGGCCATTACTACGCGATTGTGGATGAGGTGGACTCGATCCTCATCGATGAGGCCCGCACGCCGCTGATCATCAGCGGCCCGGCGGTGGTCACGTATGACGAGCAATACGCCACATTCCAGGCCGCAAGTCGAGGCGCTCTTCCACGTGCAGGAGCGGCTGTGCAACCGGTTCCTTTCCGAGGCCGAGGACCTGCTGCAGCAAGCTGCGCCCCGAAGACGGCTCCAACCCCGACAATCGTGACGGCGCTGGAAAGGCAGGCCGGGCTGCTGCTCTTCCGCGTCAAGTCCGGCCAGCCCAAGTCCGAGGGCCTGCTGAAACTGCTGGAGGAGCCCGAGAACCTGCGGCTGATGAACCAGGCCGAACTGACGCTCCACGCCGACCAGAAGAAGACCGAGCTCTACGCGGAAAAGGAGGAGCTGTTCTTCGCCATTGACGAGAAGAGCCACGAAGCGGACCTGACCGAGAAGGGCCGCAATTATCTCAGCCCGAAGGACCCGGACGCCTTCATGCTGCCGGACCTGACGACCGCCCTGCACGACATTGACGCCGGCCCGGAGGCCGATGCGCGCAAACGGCTGGAGGCCAAGACCAAGCTCCAGCAGGAGTTCGAGACCAAAGCCCAGCGCATCCACGCCATCTCCCAGTTGCTCAAGGCCTACTGCCTCTACCAGAAGGACGTGCAGTATGTCGTCCAGGACAACAAGGTCATCATCGTGGACGAGAACACGGGCCGCCTGATGACCGGCCGCCGCTGGAGCGATGGCCTGCACCAGGCCGTCGAGGCCAAGGAGCAGGTGGCGATCGAGCGCGAGACCCAAACCCTCGCGACCATCACGATCCAGAACTACTTCCGCCTCTACCACAAACTGGCCGGCATGACCGGCACGGCGGAAACCGAGGCGTCCGAGTTCCTGGACATTTACAAGCTCGGCGTGCTGGTCATTCCGACGAACCGGCCCGTGGCGCGCAAGGACGCCAACGACTCGGTCTATAAGACCCGGCGCGAGAAATACAACGCCGTGCTCAAGGAGATCAAAGAAGTCCACGGCAAAGGCCGGCCCGATGCTCGTCGGCACGATTTCGGTCGAGGTCAGCGAGCACCTGTCGCGCATGCTCAAGCGCGAAGGCATCATCCATTCCGTCCTCAACGCCAAGTATCACCAGCAGGAAGCGGAAATCGTCACGCGCGCCGGCCAGCGCGGGGCAGTGACCATCGCCACGAACATGGCCGGACGCGGCACCGACATCAAACTCGGCCCCGGCGTGGCGGAGGCGGGCGGCCTGCACGTCATCGGCACCGAACGCCACGAAGCGCGCCGCATTGACCGCCAGTTGCGGGGCCGCTGCGCGCGCCAGGGCGACCCCGGCTCCTCGCACTTCTTCATCTCGCTCGAGGACGACCTGATGCGCCTGTTCGGCTCGGACAAGATCGTCAAGTACATGGAGAAGATGGGCCTCGAAGAAGGCCAGGAACTCGAGCACCCGCTGCTCAACCGCTCCATCGGCCAGGCCCAAAAGCGCGTCGAGCAGCACAACTTCCAGATCCGCAAGCGCACGCTCGAATACGACGACGTGATGAACAAGCAGCGCGAAGTCATTTACGGCTTCCGCAATGAGATCATCCACGCCCCCGATGTGCGCGACCGCCTGATGGACATCATGGAGGAAGTCGTCCTGCAGAAGGTCGAGCAGTTCACCACCGGCGCAGACCGACTCCGCGGAATGGAAAGTGCGCGCCCTGTCCGACTGGGTGAACCTGAACTTCCCCATCGGCATGCCGGAGGGGGAAATCGTCAAAGCCGCCGAGTCCGGCAAGGAGGAGCCGGTCAAAGGCTCGCTCTTCGACGGGCTGAGCGCGGCGCAGTTTGCGGTGTGCAATTTCATCTCCGACAGCGTCCGCAAGGCCTACGAGGTCAAGATCAGCTTTGAGAACCCCGACGCGCTCAAGGAGGTCGAGCGCTACACCATCCTCAGCGCCATTGACCGGCTGTGGCAGGAGCACCTCTACGAGATGGACAGCCTGCGTTACAGCATCGGGCTGCGCGCCCACGGCCAGCGCGATCCGCTCATCGAGTACAAGGCCGAGGCGTACAAGATCTTCGAGGAGCTGATGGTCAACATCAAGACCGAGATCTGCCATAACATCTTCCGCAGCGCCTCGAGCCTGATGGCCTTCGAGAACTTCCTGCGCAGCATCCCGCAGCAGACGACCCACCAGTCCACCAGCGCCTTCGGCGGCACCACCACCGGCACAGGGTCAACTCAAGCCGGCGGCGGGCCTTCGCAAGGCAGCGACATGGTCAGCGAGGCCGCCGCCGCGGTGGAAAGAGCCAAGCCCGTCCGCGTCGGCCCCAAGGTGGGCCGCAACGACCCGCTGCCCGTGCGGCAGCGGCAAGAAATACAAACACTGCTGCGGCAAGACCTGACCGCAGAGGCGGCGCCAGCGTAGCACAGAGGTCCGTTCCCCCTCACCCCGGCCCTCTCCCTCAGGGAGAGGGAGAACGGTCGCCAGCCAGAGGACAGATCTTACGCGCTTGGAGTCTTCGGGGACGGGGCTCGGCGGCTCCCTCTCCCTGAGGGAGAGGGCCGGGGTGAGGGGGAACGGACCACGCCACCTTCCGCATCTACTTCTCGCCCGCCGACTCGGGCGTCACAAAGCAATACGCATCGTAGCGCAGTTCGCTCCAGGCTAGTTCAGGCAGCGGGTAGCCAGGGAAAAGCGGAATCGGCGCGGGCGTGAACTTGATGCGCAGGCGGATCTCCGACCGGCCTTCGGTGAGCTTGCGGGAAACCAGGAACTCATCATCGCGGAATCTGCGGTTGGAGGTCTGGACAATATGCTGCGTCGCTCCCAGTTCGCCTTTGGGATTGGAATAGACGCAGGTGTTGCCTCCAGCCAGGTACCAGACGCCCGCGGGCCGGAACGCTCCGGCAACCTTCCCGCCCTTCACCTTCGCCACGAAGACCTCCGCGCGCTGGTTCGGGAATTGGTAATCCAATTTGCGCCGCAGCAACACTCCCAGGTTCTCCGGCTTCAGCTTCAGGTTGAACTCGGAGGTGCCGGTGGTCTTCCGCCCGGAATCGGTGCTCGCCGGATAGATCTCTTTCCCGTTCAGCGTGTCCACGCCCCATTCGTAGCGGGAGGTGATCTCGTAAGGCGGCGAAGCGTCGGGGGACGAATACCCATGAGCCTGCTCGCTCTCGCCGTCCCCGACCTTCAATTCGTCCGTCTTGATGAGTGAGGGGCGGTTGATCCCATACCAGTAGGTGACAGTCTGGTAGTGTTCGGTGGAGTCGTCCCGGCCGCCGTGTTCGAGGCGGATGACGGCGTTTCGGCCAAAGGGCATCAGGTCGGCCAGCAGAAACCGGTAGGCAGATTCAATCTGGTCCTCCGCATTCGTGGCCTCCTTGGCATTGCGCGCGCCGGTGGGATGGCCGGCGAAGGGCAACGTCATGTTCTGCCCGCCCCAGTAATCGCCGCCCCCGCCCCATTCCTCGGTGCCGGTGCCCTGCGCTTGCGGCGTTTGGCTGTCGTCGAAAAAGAACCGCGGGTCGCCTTCGAGCGTGTTGAGCACCGCGCGGTCTGAGAAGATCCAGGAGGTGCCGACCAACTGCCCCGACCAGTCGCCGCCGCCTTCCGTCTCGCGCGTATCCAGCAGAACCAGGTCATGCCCCGGCTCGGGATGCGGGTGATCGCGATAGGTCGCGTGGAAGTAGCCAACGCTGGCGGGGGAATCTTTGCAGGGGGCATAGCGCAGCGACCAGCGCACGTTGAGGGGAGTATCACCTGGGTTGAGGAGTTGAATGGCGGCAGAACGGAAGAACGGCATGGGAAAGTAGCACGCGAGATGCACTTCTCGGCCGTCGAAGCGGATATTGACCGGGAAGGCCTTCACCAGGTATTCGCGGTTGTCCCGATTGTAGAGCGTGCCGGCCCCGAAGAACAGGGCGACGGGCGCGTCAACGGACGCCTGTGGCAAGTCGTCCCAAGTGATGCGAATCCGGGCGCGGCCAAAATCTATGGCTTGGTCGCGAGGGACCGAGAACTCCAGCGCGCGCAAGGTTGAGGGCGCTTCACGGATATCGGCAAGGGTTGCAGGCGTCCCGGGCGGAAGGAGGATGTCCCCTGCCCTTCCTCTCAGATGCAGCTTTCGACCTTCGGGTGAGTCGGCGGCTGGCACGAGGTCCGTCCCGGCACGCGCGATCAACCCGAGCACATCTTTTCCCGGTGCATCCGTTGCCTGCCAGGAACGCAGCGCATGGGAGAGCCTCGCGCCCGGCACGTACTGTTGATAAATGTAGTAGCCCGTCCCGTAGTGCGTCCGGGAATAGGCCATGCGAAACGACCTCTCGAAAAGAATCGGCACCCACATCAAATCCGCGCCCCTGGTGACGGACCACGTCCAGGTGAGCGGACTGGGAAAAGCTCGCTCTGGCAGAAAGACCGAGTCTGCGACCGGCTTATTCGGATTGGCGGTGCTGGTCTCCTGAACGATGTAGTCAGCGCCGTCCACTTCGTAATGCCAGGGGCTGCCATGCCAATGGTTGTAACGCGCGAAGCAGAGGACACCCGGCCCCTGCACGTCCAGCGTGACGTTCCGGTCATCCGCAAGCTGGTAAAGAAAATGGCTGGCGTCTGCCCCTTCATTGCCGCCCCGGCGGTCGTAGGTGCTGCGCATATAGGCCCGCGCCCCGATCCGCTGGCAGGGCCAGCGATCCCATTGCCGATACGCATCCAGGCCCACCGGGATGACCGGCGGCTCCTCCGCGCGAGCCGCCAGGGCAAGCAGAGCCACGAGAAGTGCCAGGTAACGTGTCATAGCGAAAACCGGTAACGATGTTGGTGGAGAGCCGCGTGATGCACAAGGACGATAGGCAGACACCTGTGGTTGGGCGCTTCTTGTTAGCACCACCACTTCGGGCAGCCACAGGCCGGAAACCCGAAGCCCGAAATCCGAAGGCCGAAAGAAGGCCGAAATCCGAAACCCGAGGTCCGAAGAGCCTGCCCTCGCCCTTTTGCTGGCACTGATCGAGCCGCTGCCAGCCGAGCCGCAGGCACAGGGACGGGGACGGAGCCGGTTCGCCTTTCGGGTTTCGGCCTTCTTTCGGCCTTCGGATTTCGGGCTTCGGGTTTGGGAGGCTGGCGCTTGGTGGCATTGTTGATATGCCCCCCCTGTGGTTCCCAACCCGCTAGAACCCCCGGTTTGCCCGCCAGAGCAGCACGGCGCCCACAGCCTGGAAGATGAAGTTCGGCAGCCAGACGATCAGGTACGGCGCATACTCCGCCCGGTTTTCGAGCGATTGGCCCAGCAGGATGAAACTGTAATACACCGCCACAAGCAACAGGGCTACGCCGATGCCGACGTTGGTCTCGCGCCGATGCATCCGGATGCCCAGCGGAATCCCCACCAGCGTGAACCCAAAGCAGGCGAAGGAAAACGCGATCTGCTGATGGATCTGGAAGCGGATCCGAGTCGTCGGGTCGCCCTGAAGCTGTACCAGGTCCCGCCGCCAGGCCTGTAATTGCTCCGCCGACATGCTGTGGCCGGGGGGCTGGGCGTTGAGCCGCTCCTCCCATTCATGCAACTCGTCCCAGAGCTGGCCGGAAGTCATATCGCTAATGTCGGGCTGGAAGGCAGCCGGACGGCCCAAAGGGAGCGGGATCGGCTTAAACTCCTGGAACGCGCCCAGGACAGTTCGACCCTCGCGCTTATCCACAATCGTGCCATCGTAAAGGTGCACAATGGCCTGGTTGTTTGGTACGTCCATTTCCAGCCGGCCCCGCGCCGCCCGAACGTACATCACGTAATTGGTCTCATCCTTTAGGACCCAAACCTCCACGTCCTCCAGTTCCCCGCCACGGTTCTTGCCCACATGAAAGATGTATCCGTCGAAATCCTTGATGAAGCGGCCCTCAGGCACCTGCATTCCCGAGAGCTTCAACCGGAGGTTGTACAGGATATTGGTATAGGCCACGCGGGAGCGCGGGCCGATCTCCATATTGATCAGGGCGCTGAGGGCACAAAGGGCCAGGCTCAGCAGCAGGATCGAGCTGATCAGGGACAGCAAGCTGATGCCGCTGGCGCGGACGGCCGTCAACTCCTGGTCGGCGCTGAAGCGGCCAAAGACCAGCAGCGTGGCCGTCAACATCCCCATCGGCAGCGCAAACACCCAAGCGAACGGGACCAGCAGGGCCGCCGCCTGGGCAACCACCCCAAAGGTCAACTGGCGATTGACCAGCAGTGGCAGAATCTCCTTCAACGCATTGCCCAACAGCAGCACAAAGGTGAAAACCATCACGGTAATGATCAGGGACGCCAGGATCTGGCGGACCAAATATGCGTGCAAGGTTTTCACTGCCCGACCATCGTCCGCAGCTTCGCCCCAGTCCGCAATCCAAATTCAAGGGCTTTGGGGCGCAACTCACGTCATCGGCCCTGGCCCCTGGGAGCGCCGGCATCCCTGCCGGCACCTTGCAACATCGCCCGATTTGAGGCAAACCCCAAAGTGTCCAGCGAGAGCATGCCGGCAGAGATGCCGGCGCTCCCAGGGGCCGATAACGTGAGTTGCGCCCAGGGCTTTGATCTCCAGCCTCGGAACTTCTGACTCGCCGCAGGAACTTGGAGCCGCGTGGAATCTGACTGAGCCGGTTTTCGAGCCGGGTGGTTGCTTTCCCCTCACCCCGGCCCTCTCCCTTGGGGAGAGGGAGAACCATCGGCCGTGCTGCGACAAATCGGAGCGTCCAAGCATATCCCACGACGGTCGGCGGGGCACCCTCTCCCTGAGGGAGAGGGCCGGGGTGAGGGGAAACCAGGCCCACCTCGTCTCCACGGATCAGGATGCCTGAAGGCTCCACCAAACCGCGTCCCCCAAGCCTGCGCCAGCCCCTCCCGCCAGCCTCACGCGAACCACACCGTCACCTCACCGTAGCACCTCTGATCGGCGATCAGAGGTGCTACGGTGAGGTGACGGTGTGGTTCGCGTGAGGCTGGCGGGAGGGACGGAGGCGATCAGGTGCAATCGGCAATTGGCCAAGGCGAGGCGGGTAGGGCCATAGAAAGCGGCGATTAGCCCTGCGATCTGCCGTAAGTGACTAAACGGCAGTGGGTTGCATGGTTTAATCGGCAGAGCGCGTCGGACCTGGCCGGGGTGCCTCGGGCAGAACAGCGCCGGTGCGTGTGGGACCCATGTAGGAGGTCGCCGCGTGTCTATGTTGCAACCTGCTGCGGTACAGTGGATTGCGCAGGTTCTGAGGGGATTCTGCGCGAGCGCCAGATGTAGAAGATGGCGGGATACACCAGGAGTTCCATTATCGTTGAAGTGACCACGCCGCCGATCATCGGGATGGCGATGCGTTTCATCACATCGGCGCCGGCACCGTGGCTCCACATGATTGGCATCAGGCCGGCGATGATGACCGAGGCGGTCATGGCCTTGGGGCGGACGCGCTTTACCGCGCCGTGGTAGATGGCGTCGCGCAGGCCGGCCAGGCTAGTCAGCAGGCCCTTCTGCTTCCAATCCTCATAAGCGAGGTCGAGATAGAGGAGCATGACCACCCCTGTCTCGGCGTCGAGCCCGGCCAGGGCGATAATTCCGACCCATACCGCGACGCTCATGTTGTAGCCGAGCCAGTGGATGCACGCGAAGGCCCCCACCAGGGAGAACGGCACCGCCAGCAAGACAATGGCGGTTTTGACGGCGGAGCGGGTGTTCAGGAAGATGATCAGCGTGATGATGAGCAGAGTGACGGGAACGACGATCATCAACCGCGCCTTGGCGCGCAGCATGTATTCGTATTGGCCGCTCCAGAAGATGTTATATCCGCTGGGCACCTTGATTTGGCCTTTCGCGATGGCCTCGTTAACGGCTCGCTGGGCCATCTGCACGTAGGTGCCCACGTCAATGTCCTTGATGTCCACGTAAACCCAGGCGTTGGGCACGGCCCCTTCGCTTTTAATGGACATCGGGCCGTCCACCACCTTGAGTGTGGCCAGTTCGCCCAGCGGCACCTGCGCGCCGGTTGGCGTCGGGATGACGACCTGCTCGCGCAACGCCTGGAGGTCCTGACGGTAGTCTCGGTCATAGCGGAGGTTAATGGTGTAGCGCTCCAGTCCCTCGACCGTCGTGGCGATGGGCATGCCACCCAGGGCCACCGAGAGCACATCCTGCACGTCACCGATGGTCAGGCCGTAGCGGGCGATGGCGTCTCGGTCAATGTCGAAGTCTATGTATTTGCCCCCCATGACGCGCTCGGCGTAGGCGCTGGCGGTGCCTGGCACCCCAGGATTGGCTGTACCCGGCTGGCCTTTCAGCACCGCCTCGATCTGCGAGGCGATCCGCCCCAGCACGTTGAGATCAGGTCCGGCGACCTTGATGCCGACCGGCGTCTTGATGCCGGTGGAGAGCATGTCAATGCGCGTCTTGATGGGCATCGTCCAGGCGTTGGCCAGCCCCGGGAACTGGATCGCGTCGTTCATGGCGTCCACCAATTCGTCGGGGGTGCGGCGGCGGTGAGCGATCAGCTTGCCGTCGGGGTCCCGGATGTCCACCGCCGGCCACTGTTCCTCGGGCTTGAGCATGATCGTCGTTTCGATCATGTCGAAGGGGGCGGGGTCGGTCGCGGTGTCCGCCCGGCCGATCTTGCCGAAGACGTCCTGCACCTCGGCGAAAGTGTGGATGATTCTGTCGGTCTGCTGCAACAGCTCGCGCGCCTTGGTGACCGAGATGCCGGGGAAGGTCGTGGGCATGTAGAGCAGATCCCCTTCGTAAAGCGGCGGCATGAACTCGGAGCCGATGTTTTGATACGGGAAGAACTTGCCCGCCTTGAACGCCCATTGCTTGAGCGGGCCGTCGGGCAGCAGGCGCGCGGCCAGTTTGTTCGACGGAAAGAAGGTCCAAACCACGAGTGCGGCGGCGGCGGAGATGACGAGCCAGCGCCATTTGATGACGAAGTCCACCAGCGGGTGGTAGAGCCAGATCAGCAGGCGGTTGAGGGGGTTCTTTTCCTCCGCCGGGATTCTGCCGCGAATGAAGAAGCCCATCAGGATCGGCGCCAGCGTGATCGAGAGCAGCGCCGCGGCGCCCATGGCATAGGTCTTGGTGAAGGCCAGCGGCTTGAACAGCCGTCCTTCCTGCGCCTGCAGCGTGAATACCGGGAATGAACGACACGGTGATCACCAGCAGCGAATAGAACAGTGTCGGGCCGACCTCGACCGCGGCGTCGCGGATGATTTGCCAGTGCGGTTTGGTGCCCTGGTCGCGCTCGAGGTGTTTGTGGGCGTTCTCGATCATGATGATGACCGCGTCCACCATCGCGCCGATGGCGATGGCGATGCCGCCCAGCGACATGATGTTGGAGCTGAGGCCCTGGCCGAACATGACCAGGAACGACGCCAGCACCGCGATGGGCAGGATCAGGATGGCGACCAGCGCGCTGCGCAGGTGCATCAGGAAGGCGAGGCAGACCAGCGCCACCACCAGGCTTTCCTCGAGGAGCTTCCCTTCGAGCGTCTTGACCGCGCGGTCAATCAGCGTGCTGCGATCGTAGGCGATGGTGTAATGGACGTCGGGCGGCAGCGACTTCATCGCCTGGTCCAGGCGTTTCTTCACGTCGCGGATCACCTGGCGCGCGTTGGCGCCGTAGCGGACCACGACGATGCCCCCGACGGTCTCGCCGTTGCCGTTGAGTTCGGCGATGCCGCGCCGCATCTCCGGTCCTAACTGCACCGTGGCCACGTCGCCCAGCAGGATGGGCACGCCGTTGGCGCCCACCCCCACGGCGACTTTGCGGAGCTGGTCCACGTTCTGGATGTAGCCTTTGACCCGCAGGATGAACTCGGTCTCCGCCATTTCGATGGAGCGCCCGCCGACCTCGCCGGTGCTGCGCTGGATGGCCGTCTTGACCCGGGACAGCGGCAGGTTGTAGGCGCGCAGTTTCACCGGGTCCACGGTCACCTGGTACTGCTTGACGAAGCCGCCGACCGAGGCGACCTCCGCGACGCCCTGGACGGCGCTCAACTGGTATTTCAGATACCAGTCCTGGTACGAGCGCAGTTCCTGCAGGCTGCGGTTGGTGGAGTTGATGGAATACATGAAGGCCCAGCCCACGCCGGTCGCGTCCGGCCCGAGCGTCGGGTTGACGCCCTGGGGCAACTGGCCGCTGATCTGGCTGAGGTATTCCAGCACGCGGCTGCGCGCCCAATACGGGTCGGTGCCGTCCTGGAAGATCACATAGACGAACGAGAAGCCGTAAAACGAATAGCCCCGCACCACCGTGGCTTTGGGCACCGAAAGCATCTTGGTCGTGATCGGGTAGGTGACCTGGTCCTCGATGATCTGCGGCGCCTGCCCGGGCCATTCGGTGTAGATGATCACCTGCGTGTCCGAGAGATCAGGAATGGCGTCCAGGGGGATGTTCCTGACCGCGTAAACGCCGCCCAGCACCAGGGCGACCGTCGCCAGCAGGACGATGAACTTGTTCTTCAGCGAGAAGTCTATGACGGCTTTGAGCATAATGTGTCCTTGGCGCTCGGCCTTAATGCTCCTCGGCCGCTCCCGGGGTGGGCGGGGCGGCCATTACCGGAATGAGAGTCATCCCGCACTTGGGGCACTTGCCCGGCTTGTCCTCGTGGACGTCGCTGTGCTCCGGCATCGGGCAGGTGTAGTAGAGCACGCGGCCGCCGGGTTGAAGCTTTTCCAGGACGCTCTTGGTCACCGGCACGAGCGTCATGCCGCAGATGGGGCATTTGCCCGGATGCTCGTACTCGATGGAGACGTGCTCGGGCATCGGGCAGACATAGACGACTTTCTCTGCCGCAGGCGGCGCCGGGCTTGTGATTGAGTTGGTGGCGGGCATGGTTGCCGGAACGTTGGAGGCTCGGCCCGGCTCGATCATCTTCTGGATGGCTTCATCGAGCTGGCTTTCGGAGTCGAGCATGAACTGCCCGGAGGTCACCACGCGCTCGCCTTCCTTCAGGCCGCTGAGCACCTGGTACATGTCGTTCTCCGCGCGCGGCCCCAGCACCACGGTGCGCGGATCAAACCGCCCGCCGTCCAGCGCGACAAACACCGTGTTCCGCTGCCCGCTGCGCAGGACCGCCGAATCGGGCACCAGCAGCGCCGACGGGGCCAACTCGGCCTGGATCTCCACCGTGGCAAACATGCCCGGCTTCAGGAAATAGCCCGGATTGTGAAACTCCATTCGCACCTGCACCGTGCGCGTCTTCTCATTCAAGGAAGGATAGATGTAGGTGACGCGGCCGCGGAACTTGCGGTCCGGCAGGTAGGAGAGAGTCACCGTCGCCTCCTGGCCCAGCTTGAGGTATGGCAGGTCCTGGTCGTAAACGTCCGCCTGCACCCAGACCAGGCCCAAATCGGCCAGGCGGTAGATCCTCGCGCCGGCCTTGACCATCTGGCCTTCGACCACGTCTTTCTCGACCACAAAGCCGTCCTGGGGCGCCAGAATCGGCAGGGTCTTGCGCGGTTGGCCGGTGCGCCGCAGTTCGGCGATCTGTTGGTCGGATATGTCGAAGTACTTGAGCTTGGTCAGGGCGCTGCGTCTGCAAGCCTTCGGTGGCGGAATCCCCATTGGTGGGCGAAGCCATCGCCAGCAAATACTCGACTTCCGCACTGTAGAGTTCGGGCGAGTAGATTTCAAACAGCGGCTGGCCGCGCATCACCAAAGCGCCCGTGGCGTTGACGTACAGCTTCTCGATCCACCCGCCGAACTTGGTCGTGACGTCCGCCAGGCTCGTCTCGTCGTAATCAATCACCGCCACCGTTCGCACCACCCGGCGCAACGGGCCGCGTCTGACCACGCCTGTGCGCAGGCCCATGTCCTGGATGGTGACCGGGTCAATCCTGATGGCCGAAGACTGGGCCGGCGCGGCTTCGTCCTCGTACACCGGCACCATCTCCATGCCCATGCTGTCTTTGCCCGGCGTCTGGCGGATTTCGCCCGGGTTCATCGTGGACTTGTAATACTTGATCTTGCGTTCGCCACTCGCCGCCGGCGCCGCTTGGGTGGCCCCCAATTCCTTACGCATCGGCGTGAGCCGCATCCCGCAGATAGGGCAATTGCCCGGATGGTCCTGAATCACCTGCGGATGCATGCCGCACGTGTAAAGGGTCTTGGTTTCCTTGGCGGCGGCTCCGGCACCGCCAGCGGGCTTCGGGCCGAGGGAACGGCCAATAAGGAATGCGCCGAGGCCTACGACGGCGATGGCAGCAATAACGAGGATGGTCTTGGCTTTCATAAGAATGTTCAGGGCTTGTGCGGGGATGCCGGTTGGGATGTTGCAGCGGACCGGGTGTCCCCCGCCGGCAACACCGGCGCACCGGGCGGGCTGATGCCGGCAATCGAAAGCGACAAGTTGGCCAGGATAATCTCCCGGCGGGTGCGCTCGCCGACTTCCTGCAACTGGAAGTTCAGCCACGTCCGTTCAGCATCAATCAGGTTGAAGAAACTAATCTCGCCGCCGAGGTAACCGGCCCGGGCGATGTCCAGCGAATGGCGTGACTTGGGAATGAGTTGATTCTGCAGCAGCGCCAGGTTGCGCGTGACCTCGCGGTAATCGTAGGTCCGCAAGGCGAAGTCCACTGTGAGATTGATTTGCTCGGCGGTCAACCGCGCCTGCGCGGAATCCCGGCCGGCTTGGGCGGCGGCGATCTCCGAGGCAATCTTGTCCCGCCAGATTGGCAGAGTCATCCCTCCCAACGGACGGAACAGGGTGGGCGACATCCAGGCATCGGCCATCAGTCCGAGGCTGAAATCCGGCACCTGCGACTTGCGCGCCAGGGCAATCTGCGATTCGGCCAGGCGCACCCCGGCCTCCAGCGCCTTGAGCCGCGGATTGCGCGCGAAGGCCGTCGCCAGCAGGCTCTCGCCGCTCAAGTCCAGCGGCGTGGATTCAAATGTGGCGGGCACCGGTGGATCGGGTTGGTCGCGCGTCAATCCGAGCGCCCCCTTAAGCTGTGCGATCAGCGGACGGCGCGAGTCTTCGAGATTGGCGATCTCAGTGGTCACCCGGTCCTCCTCGATCTGGGCGCGATACACATCCTGCAGCGTGGCCTTGCCCACTGCGTTCTGCGCGCGCGCGATCTTCTCCAGGTAGGCCAGCAATCCCAGGGTCTGGCGATCAATGCGGATTTTATCGTCCAGAAACCAAAGCTGATAGTAGGCGCGCTTCACGGCGAAGGCTGACTGCAGCACCGCGTTCTCGAACGCGAAATAGCGGGCCTGGCTGGCCGCCGAAGCGACATCGCCGCGCACGCGCAGTTTGCCCGGCCCCGGAAACTCCTGCATCAGGCCCGGCATCACCGACGTCACGACGTCCTTGATGTCCATCTGGAACGTCAGTGCCGGGTCGGGCCGCGAGCGCGCCACAGTGATGTCCTCGACCGAGGCCGCCCAGTCGAAATACGCCGCCTCGACCGACGGCTGGTTCATCATGGCAAAACGCAGGTAGTCGCCGAGCACGGAATTGGTGCTTAGAACGGGCAGGTTGCGCTCGGTGCGGTTCGGCTGGAAAACCTGGCTCACGGTCCGCAAGTCGTTGCGGGCGGCGCGTTCGCTCTTTGTCGGAACGCCCTTGCAGCCGGCCAATAGCCAGGCCAGGGCGATCACGCCGGCCACTCTTGCCGTGGAGCTGAAACTGTTCATGTTAAATGCTTTCGTAAAACTTCAGTGGGTACTACGCCGCGGACTTGGACATCCCTTGCGGCCTTTGATTGGTTCGCCGGGACGTGAGTGCTTACGCGCTCAGGTCCCGTACAGCAGAAGCCGTCCGTGGTGCACCTGTGCGGTACACACTACGGGCGTCAGAACGGGAGAATCAGATCAGGAACGCGCAGTTCCGCTGGTAGAGAGGCAGGGCCGCCGCGCGCGATGGCGAGGTGGCGGAGGGGGAAAGGGTCGGGCTCGCAGCTTCAGGGAGCACGAACGCCAGAACGGCGGGTGCAAGCAGAACCAACTGGCTCGATTGCGAGCTGTTGGAGGAGGGGACGGCTGGCGCTGGCTGTGGCCGTGGCGTCGTCTTATGCATGCAGCAATTCGCCTTGCCGCAGCGGCAGCACGAGCAGGCCGGACAGTCCCGGCTCGCCGGGGCCTCCTGGGCGTAGATGACCGGGGCGCATTGCGCCCAGATCAGCGTCACGCAGAACAGGATGGCCAACAGCCGTTTCACAATTATCCAGCAGCAGTTACCGCGCCGAGGAGCGCCTAGCTTTTGGCCTTCTTGGCTTTGGCTTCGGCGTCTTCAATCATCTTGATATACTTCTTCGGGTCCTTATTGAAGTCTTTAAGGCACCCTTTGCAGCAGAACCTGATCTCGCGCCCCTTATATTCATAGACGAAGGCGTCGCCCATTCCGCCCAGCTTTTCGCCCGACACCACACAGGTCTTGAGCGGGTAGGGTTTCAGCTTTGCCGCCTTCATTTCCGCAGCCTGGTTGGACAGCGGAACGAGGAATAAGGCCACAAGGACAGCCGCGAGGAGAGGTTTGAGCGCTTTCATAGTCTATTAAAGTTCACATGTATTATACCCTAACTGCCGGGATGTTGCTCAAGAAATATCTCTAATCACTGCCAAAAGCAATTCAAAACTTCGTGCCCGTTGGCCACCTGGCTCTGCGCGATGGCCTGGGTGATGTAATCCTTGGCCCGCTGCACGGCGCGCGGCATCGGGCAGTCCAGTGCCAGATACCCGGCAATGGCCGCGGAATACGTGCATCCTGTCCCGTGCGTGCTTACGCCCCGGATGAAAGGCGCGCTGAGCAGCAACTCCTGCTGGCCGTCGTTGAATATATCCACCGCCTCCTTGAGCCCCCGCAGGTGCCCGCCCTTGACCAATGCGGCGCACCCAAACCGCCGGTGTAACTCCCGAGCCGCGCCTCGCAGGTCTTCGACCGATGTCAGCTTCTGCTCGCAGAGGATTTCGGCCTCGTCCAGGTTAGGCGTCACCAGCGCGGCCACAGGGAGCAATTCCGCGCCGAGGGCCTTGACTGCGGCTGGCTTCAGCAACTGCGCACCGCTGGTCGAAACCATTACCGGATCCACCACCAGTGGCACCCCCCTGCCCCGCTGGAAGAACCCTGCCACCGCTCGGATGATGGCCGCCGAGTAAAGCATTCCCGTCTTCACCGCCGCCGGGCGCAACTCACCCAACACCGCCTCGATCTGGCGGCGCACAATCTCCACGCTGCACGCCTGGATGCCATACACGCCCTTCGGGTTCTGCGCCGTGATGCACGTAATGGCGCTCGTCCCGTGCACCCCCAGCGCCGCGAATGTCTTCAGGTCCGCCTGGATGCCCGCCCCGCCGCCGCTGTCAGAGCCGGCGATGGTTAGCGCCACAGGGAGCGGTGGTTGTTTCGACATAAGCCAAATCTAATGGGGCCCCTTCCCGTTGGCCACACCTTTGCCATTACAGTCCGGGAATCGCGCTAATTGATGCGGATTAACGCCCCCACCCACTGAAGCAGCGCGATAGTTCGGGGAGCAAGAAGGCGGGAAGAAGCGGCGTTATTCCACATAGCCGTTGCGGCGGAACCATTCGACGGCATCGGTCAGGGCCTGACGGGGCGGGGTCTGCGGTAAGCCCAGCTCGCGAATCGCCTTGGCGGGAGTAAAGAACATCTTGTGCCGCGCCATGCGGACGCCGGCCAACGGGGCCTTGGGTGGCTGGCGGGTGAAGAGCGAGACGGCTTCGTAGGCATAAGCGGCGCCGAGCGCGAGCGCGTACGGCACTCGGAAGCGCGGGGCCGGGACGCCGGTAACCTCCTCCAGCACGGCGAACGCCTGTTTCAGGGTCCAATTTCCTTCCGCGTTGCCCAGAATATAGCGCTCGCCAATGCGCCCTTTCTCCGCGGCGAGGATGTGGCCGACAGCGACATCGCGGACGTGGACCCAGTTCAGCCCTGTGTCGAGATAGGCGGGCATCTTGCGGTTTAGGAAATCAACAATGATCTTGCCGGTGGGGGTTGGTTTCACGTCGCGCGGACCGATGGGCGCGGTTGGGTTGACGATAACGACGGGCAGGCCGTCGCGTGCCATGCGGGTGGCGATTTGTTCGGCCTGCCATTTCGAGCGTTTGTAATGGTTGCTCATTTGCCCCTCGCGAACCGGCGTGGCTTCGTCGGAGGGAGTAATCCTGCCGTCAACCGGCTCGGGCAATCCAATGCAGCCCACCGTGCTGGTATAGACAATGCGCAGGCAACCGGCGGCGGCGGCGGCTTCGATCACGTTGCCTGTGCCCTCGACGTTGGCAGCGTACATGGGCCGGTAATCCCGGAGCCAGAGGTGATAGCTGGCGGCCACGTGGAAGCACCAATCGCACCCGAACATGGCCTGCTTGAGCTTCGCCGCGTCGCTCAAGTCGCCCTCCACCCGCTCGAACTCCGCGCCTTGGAGGCCACGCAGGTCACTGCCGTGACGCAACAACGCCCTGACTCGATGTTTGCGCGCCACCAACTCGTGCACGAGGTTCGCGCCGATGAAACCCGAGGCGCCGGTAACGAAGCAGTTCATGCCCGTAGTTTAATGGGCTTCCGCCGCGAGGAGAACCCGAAATGCAAAAAACAGGGACGGCCAAAAGCCGTCCCTGTCGTGAAAGGTCTTGCAACGGGGGATGTTATTCGGACTTCTTCTTCCCGCCCTTCTTGCCTCTGCGGGAACTCATCTCCTGGTACTTCTTGAACTGCTCCTCGGTGAGGATCGCTTTCATCTTCTTCTCGCTGTCCTTGCGAATCTCCTGGAACTTCTCGCGACGGGCACTCTGCTCCATGCTGCTGTCCGAGCGGAGTTCCTGCCATTTCTTGCGCTCCTGCTCCAGAACCTCCTTGACCTTCGGTTTCTGCTCGTCAGTCAGGTTGAGCCGTTCGCTCATTCTGTCCAACTGTTGTTCGACAGTGGGCATACCGCGCTTCCCACCTTTCTTACCGTTGCTGTTGGCATTCTGCGCTGTGGCTAGCGTACTGCACGCCACCAGGCCGCCAAGGACCATAGCTGCGATTACACTAAGTTTGTTCATTCTAATCTGTCCTCTGTTATTGTTTGATTTGTTTGTCGGCCGCCGCATTACCCACCGGCGACCGGCTTTGTCATTACATGAGGACAAGACGTCTTGCCGGCAGAATGGTTACACCCTGAATCGGCACCTACACCGGATAGGCCACGGCATACCCGGCCTGTACCCAGGTTGGGGCGCGTAACCGATTGGGGTCATGACACTTGCACAGGGGTCTCTTCGCAAGCACCTGCTGTTGAGGCACCTGAATTGCAAAAGCCCGATGGCGTTGCGGCCAGGGGGGCGGGGTGCAGCCACTCAAGGCAGCCCGGGAGGCGCATCTCGACAGTACCCCCCAAGCGCCAGGCTCCCAAATTCCGGACGTGACATCAGCGGCATCCAATGGGAGATTCTGCGTGCTTATGAAGATATCAAAGTCACTTTGTGCTTTTAGTATAGCGCTGGGCCTTGTCACGGCCCAGGCTCAGCAAACAGCAACCGAGACCAAACAAGAACCGAAGCCGCAACCCAATGCGGCATCCAAAGAAGGGAACAAGTCTGTGAATACAAACGAAGTCGCTGTGATCAAAACGACCGAAGGCGACATGGTCATTGAATTCTGGCCGGATGTGGCCCCCAAGACCGTGGAGAATTTCAAGACGCTGGCTAAGAAGGGATTCTATGACGGCACCTGCTTCCACCGGGTGATCAAGGGGTTCATGATCCAGGGGGGTGACCCGCTGACCAAAGACCCAAGCAAGGAAGCAGCCTGGGGCACGGGTGGCCCGGGTTACACGATCAAGGCCGAGTTCAACGACCGCCACCACGACCGCGGCGTGATCTCGATGGCCCGCTCAGCGGACCCGGATTCCGCCGGCAGCCAGTTCTTTATCTGCGACGGTAACCCGCGCTTTCTGGATCACCAGTACACGGCATTTGGCAAATTGATCAAAGGCGACGACGTGCTGCAGAAGATTGCCACGACCCCAACGCACCCCCCGGACCGGCCCGACAAGCGCATGGGCATCGTGAGCATCAAGATCGTCCCCGCCGACTCGGTGAAGTAAGCCGGAAGGCGGCTGGAGTTTGAGGGCTAATGGCTGAGGGCTGTTCCGGGTCAAAGGCAGGAGCAGCCGGTGCGCTCATGACGACAGACCTGAATGAGCTGGCGGCGGCACTGGCCGCGATGGGCTGTCCGGCTGAGAAATCGGCGGAAATGGCGGCCCAACTCGACAAGCGCGCCCGGCAATTGGCGGAACAGAAAGGCCGCAGTTACGAAGAGGCGATGGCACATCTGCTGGGGCTGATGCGTCAGGGGTGGGCCGCGAAGGAGCGGGGCTTGTAACCCTACAGCTCAACCGACCTCGGCTTCGGGAAACCGTTCGCGGATGGAGTTCCTCACCCGCCCCTCCTCCTCGGGTCGGAGCAGACGACGATTGATGCGGCGCTGGACGGCGTCGAGCAGTTCAAGCCAGTCCTCGAGCGGTGGGTTGGTGATGGCTTGCCACTCGTCGTAGCGGCGTTCCCGCGCGTAGAACCGCCACTCGCGGCCCACATGGTGGGCATAGACCTGAAGCCGGACACCCTCCGGGGTGGTTCGCTTCCAACTGATTTCCGCTTTGGCCATGGCGTCGGCTTAAACCGTGTCTGGCGGCGGAGCGCACATTCCGCACCGGGCATTGCTCATGGCAGATCAACGCCGGCCACGGCCATGGCAGCGATGCCTTCCTCACGCCCCAGGAAGCCCAGACGCTCGTTGGTGGTCGCCTTGATCCCAATGCGCTGGATGTTCAGCCCGAGGGCCTCGGCAATGTTGACCTTCATCTTGTGAATGTGCGGGAAGAGCTTGGGCTCCTGGGCAATCATGGTGGCGTCCACATTGATAATCTTGCCTTCGCGAAACCCCACCAGCCGCGCGGCTTCATTGAGGAAGATGCGGCTGTGTACCCCCTTCCAGCGCGGGTCGGTGTTGGGAAAATAATGGCCGATATCCGCCTCCCCCAGCGCGCCCAGGATCGCGTCGCAGATCGCGTGCATCAGGACATCGGCGTCCGAATGCCCTTCAAGACCCTTGGGGTGTGGGATCTCGACCCCGCCCAGGATGAGTTTTCGCCCTTCGACCAAGGCATGCACGTCATAGCCGATGCCAACATGAACCATGCCGGCAATTATAGGGGCTCCGCCCGTCCCTACCAAGGAATATCGCGGTGGGTGAGCGCAGAGGGGGGCGGCTCGGCGGTGCGGCGCCTTATCAAAACCACGGTCGAGGCTCCGCTTTGGCAGACGGAATGCGCCGGTTGCGGGGCGCCAGTTCTGCGGTACAATGGTGTGATTTGGGTTACATGAACCATGCGTGATGATTCACTATTGACCGGCCGGAAGACAACGGAGTGCCTCCTGTTTGCCGCCGCGTTCGTCGGGTTCCTGCTGGGGGGAGGTGGCGTAATTGTCAGTTCAGCACCACTGGCGTTCCTGGGCGCTGCCCTGTGTCTGCTTGCCTTGGTGGGCTTTCTGCGCCAGCCGCCGGGCGGGCGTTGATTTGGGCGCCATTGGAGCCAGGGGGAATGGGTGCCTGCAGGCACCGAAGGGGGGCGTTTGCGGGGGCTTGATTTCTGGCGGCGTGTGGGAGCGGTGAAGTCTTTCGATCAGCTCCCGCCGTTGCGCCGGTTGTTTTCCCATTGCAGGGGCAGCAGGTTCTCCAGATCGTCGGCCGCGCCGTTGGCCAAATGTTGCTTGTGTCCGATTTCCCAGCCGAACTTGCTGTTCAAGTTCCCGTAGCCCTCTCTCCAAATCAAAGCGCCGTAGGCATCCACCCGCAACGGCGGATGCTCGCGGCTGGCCGCTGCTTTGTTCCACACCGCTTCAATGATTTCCGCCCTGAATGGTTTGCCCGATGTATCAGTATTTGGAGGTTTGAACATGTAATCACTCGCCCCGCCCAATGCCCGGATGGTCGTGAGCGACTTAGGTTTCCCGCTGCCGAGACATACCGGGACGTCCGACACGTCGCGGCAGTGCCAATCACCGATTGGTTTGAGTCCTTGCGTGGCGATTCCGTTCAAAGAGCGCGCCGATCCTCCGCCTCGGGCGCAGCCCGTTACCGCCGCCACGACTGCGGTGCAACGCCCTCTCCTCCTCTGGAAGAGAGGGTCGGGGAGAGGAGGCCCCTCGGTTCGAATCCCGCTGAGCCCGCTGCACCGCTAGCGTATAGCCGATCCTCTCTCTCACCCCAGACCTCAGTGAAAGGCCGGTTTCGCGCCAAAAACGCTCGCAAGGAGAACTCCCGTCTTTTGAAGAGCGGACCCGTTGTTCCCACTTGGCCGCCATGGCCCAGAACCGGGAAATGAACCTGCGATAGTCAGCGCCGGAAAAAAGGGGCCTTTTAGCGAGGTCTGAAGCAAGGCCGACAGCAGGCAACGGGATGGAATCAGCACTGCACAAGTGCCCAGTAATCCCAGACTTGTGCAATCCAGAGGGAAAGTTGTGGAGATAGGTTGTTCTGGTAACACCCCCGGATGTCCGCTGCTCAGCCCCTCTGGGGTCTGTCTTGCGCTGTGACCATGTAGTGACCACGTAGTGACCATGTAGTCACCAGGTAGTGACCAGGTAGTAGAGCTACTACCTGGTGACTACCTGGTCACTACCTGGTCACTACCTGGTGACTACATGGTCACTACGTGGTCACAGTGGAATAGAGGGGCGCGTGCCGGTCAGGGGCGTCTGGGAGGAGAATGCCCCGAACCCCGTTCAAAAAGCGGGAGTTCTACTTGCGCATGTTTTTGGTGCGAAACTGGCCTTTTGCTGAGGTCTGAACCCTCTCCCCGCAACCGGGGAGAGGGAAACACCAGCAAGGCACAGTGGCCGTTTCGAGATGCGCCCCTCCGCCTCGCGCGCCTCACCGGCTGCTTTCAAATGCAGCCAAGCCGGCTTATTATCGCGCCCGCATGGCGGAACGACTGCCCATCTATGAAATCGAACAGCGCCTGGTCGTCGGGCTGCGGGAACACCGGCGGCTGATTGTGTCCGCGCCCACCGGCTCGGGCAAATCCACGCAAGTGCCCCAGATGCTGCTCGATCACGGTCTGCTCGGCTCCGGCCAGGTCGTGATTCTCCAGCCACGCCGGCTGGCGGCGCGGCTGCTGGCGGCCCGCGTCGCCCGGGAACGCCAGACCCGACTCGGCGGTGAAGTCGGCTACCAGATTCGCTTCGAGAATCTGACCAGCGCCGAGACCCGCATCCGGTTCGTCACTGAGGGCCTGGTCCTGCGCCAAATGGTCCGGGACCCAAACCTGCGCGGCGTCTCGGCCCTCATCTTCGACGAGTTCCACGAGCGCCACCTCTACGGCGACATCACACTGGCGCGCGCCTTAGATTTGCAGGAAACCGAACGGCCCGACCTGTTGATCCTCGCGATGTCGGCGACACTGGACGCGGTGGCGCTCGAGGAATATCTCAGCCCTTGCCGGGTGATGGAGGCGCAAGGGCGCATGTTCCCGGTCGAGATCGAATTTGCGGCCAAGCCGGCCTACCTCGACAAGCGCCCGGTCTGGGAGCAGGCGGCGGAAGCCTTCGGCGATTTCGTCCGGTCCGGCGGCCAGGGCGACGTGCTGGTCTTCATGCCGGGCGGCTTCGAGATTTCACAGACGATTGAGGCGCTCCGACGCTGCGAGGAGGCGCGCGGTTTCATGCTCCTCCCGCTCCACGGCGAACTGCCGCCGCGCGACCAGGACGCCGCGGTGGCGCGCTACGACCGGCGCAAAGTCGTCGTCGCCACGAACGTGGCGGAAACCTCGCTGACCATTGACGGCGTCCGGTGCGTCATTGATAGCGGCCTGGCGCGCATCCCGCGCTACGATCCGTATCGCGGCATCAACACGCTGCTGATCGAGAAGATCAGCCGGGCCTCAGCCGACCAGCGCGCGGGCCGCGCGGGCCGCACTGCGCCGGGCTTGTGCCGGCGGCTCTGGTCGCAGGAGGAACACGCCCATCGTCCGCAGCAGGAACTCCCTGAGGTCAAGCGCCTGGACCTGGCGGAAGTCGTCCTGACCTTAAAGGCCGGCGGGGTCGAAGACCTGCGAGCCTTCCGCTGGCTGGAGCCACCCGAGGAACAGGCCCTCGCGCACGCCGAGGAATTGCTTGCTGACCTGGGCGCTCTGAAGGCGGCCGGTCAGCCATCTTCGTCTTCCCGCCAGTTCTCGCTCACGGTGCTTGGCCGGAGGATGCTGGCGTTCCCGCTGCACCCGCGGTATGCGCGGATGTTGCTGGCGGCGCAGCATTACAGTTGCGTCTATCAGGCCTGCCTGCTCGCCGCGCTCACCCAGGGCCGCGATCTCCTGCTCCGCAACGTGGACGGCGACACCGCGCGCCGACGCGAGGATTTGATGGGTGATCGGGCGGGCAGCGACTTCTGGCTGCTGATGGGCGCATGGGAGTATGCCTCCGCGCACGACTTCCATCTCGAGGCCTGCCGCCGGGTGGGGGTGCATGCCGCGGCGGCCCGGCAGGTCGGCCCGCTCTTCCAGCAGTTCCTCGAAATCGCCCGGCGCGAAGGGCTTGATGTGGCGCAGCACAAAGTGCCCGACGAAGCGCTGCAACAATGCATCTTCCTCGGCTTCAGCGACCGCCTGGCGCGGCGGCTGGACTCGGGGTCTCTCCGTTGCGACCTGGTGCATGGCCGGCGCGGCACACTGGCCCGCGAAAGCGTGGTTCAGCGGAGTCCGCTGTTGGTCGCCGCCGAAGTCCGTGAAGTGGAGGGCAAAGACAAGAGCGTCCAAACGGTGCTCAGCCTTGCAACGGCGATTGAGGAAGAGTGGCTGCGCGAGTTGTTTCCCGAAGACCTCACCGCCGTGCCGCGGGTCTTCTATGAGGCCAGCAGCAAACGTGTCTATGCCGAGGAGCAACTCCGCTTTCGCGACCTGGCGATTGGCGCTCGCCGCGTGGAGCCGCCCCCCGCCGACGCCGCTGCCCGCCTGCTGGCCGAGGAGGTGCTGGCGGGCCGTTTGGCGCTGAACGACTGGGACGAGGACCTCGACCAGTGGATTCTGCGGCTGAACCTTCTCAGCAGTTGGTGCCCGGAACTCGCTCTGCCGCCCATTAGCGCGGATGACCGCCATCACCTGATCGAGCAGGTTTGCCACGGCTCCTTTGGCGGCAAAGAACTCAAGGACAAGCCGGTGAAGGCCATCGTGAAGGGCTGGCTCAGCGCCGCCCAGCGGGCACAGCTTGATAAGCACGCCCCGGAGCGTCTCACTCTGGCGAACGGCCGCACCGCGAAGGTGATCTACGAGCCCGGCAATCCGCCGCACATCGCCCTGCGCATCCAGCAACTCTACGGCGTCAACGCCACGCCGCGCATCGCGATGGGGCGCGTGCCGGTGCTGGTGCATATCCTGGCCCCGAGCCAGCGACCGGTGCAGATCACGCAGGACCTTGCCGGCTTCTGGCGCGAGCACTACCCGAGGATCAAACAGGAGCTGCAACGCAAATACCCCCGCCACGAGTGGCGCTGAGCGGAATTGAGTGCATGATTGACGTTGCCCGGCAGCCGGATAAAGTCCCCGCCATGAGCATGGTCAACGGCCGGTCGTACTGCCGCCGAGGCAGGTTTGCCGGTGCGATTCCCCAAGGGCGCAGCCGGGGACCTGCTGCTGCTGGCTGGGATTTGGATCGCGAGCCTGCTGGTCGTGAATCCCCTTGGGAACTTCCCGCTCAACGACGACTGGTCCTTTGGCATGGCCGTCAAACGTCTCCTCGAAACCGGGCAATTCCATCCGACGGGCTGGACTTCGATGCCGTTGATTACCCAAACGCTGTGGGGCGCCCTTTTCTGCCTCCCCGGCGGGTTCTCGTTCAACGCGCTGCGGTGCTCGACGCTGGTGCTGGCGTTCGGCGGCGTTGTCGTGGTCTATGTCCTGGTGCGGCAGGTTCACCCGTCGCGGTTGCTGGCCGTCGTGGCCGCCCTGACTGTGGGGTTAAACCCGATCCTTTACGAGCTGTCGAACACCTTCATGACGGACGTGCCCTTTACCGCGCTCCTGCTGGCGTCGGCATGGTTCTTCGCCAGAGCCTTGCGAGGCGGGTCTGACTTCGAGCTGCTTTGCGGGCTGGCCTTTGCGTTGGCGGCAACGTTATGCCGCCAGCTCGGCCTGGCGGCGCCGCTGGCTTTTGCCGTCTGCCTGATCTGGAGCCGCGGCCCGGGGGCGCGGTGGCTGATTCGTGCCGCCGCTCCGCCGGCTCGTTTGTGTCGGCGCGCTGCTCGCCTTCCAGCACTGGCTCCAGGCCACCGGCAGAACGCCCGCGCTTTACTCACTCAAGAACCAGGTGCTGTTTCCGGTGCTCGCCAACCCAAGGGTGCTTCTGCCAGGGCTGGCCAAGCACGTCGGGACCGCGCTGCTCTACCTGGGCTGGTTTTCGTTGCCGGTGACGGTCCTCGCTATACCGGGTCTGGCGGTTTTGCGCAGAAACCGGAGGGCCTTTGCCGTCGGGTGCCTCGCGGGGTGCGCCTATATGCTCTGCGCCGTCGTCACCCTGGTCCTGACCCGCGGGCCAATGCCCACGGCGGGCAACATCGTCCTGCCGCAGGGCATGGGCCCGCTGTCGTTGCGCGACGTACACCTCCTCAACCTGCCGCATCTGCCCAGCCTGGGGAAGGCTTTCTGGCTGGTGGTAACCGCCGCATCCTTGCTGGGGGGAGCGCTGCTAGTCGGCGGCGCGGCTGGGAAGGCGATGACGCTTTGGCCTTCCCTCAAGCCCGCTCGAATCGCGCCTGACCGAACTGCCGGCATCTTCTTTCTGCTCTGCGCCGGCATTTACCTGGGGCCAATCCTGGTGATCGGAGGCTGGGACCGGTATTACCTCCCGGCGTTGCCGTTTCTGCTGGTGGGAATTGCCGCCATCGGAGCGCGGACATTCCTGTCCGCAGCAAGCGAGGAAGAGCAAGCTGGTGCGGCGGGGTCCGAGGTGGCTGCACCCACGGAACGTAGCTGCGGACAGGAATGTCCGCGCTCCGGGCTGGGACAGGTGTCGAGACATCGGCCGGGAGGCGCCCGCGTGGCGCTGTCGGTCCTGTTGCTGGCGGGGCTATCCGTGTATGCGGTTCTCGGGACGAGAGATTACCTGGCGTGGAATCGTGTTCGCTGGGCCGCCTTGAACGAGTTGCTGGCCGGCGGAAAGGTCGCGCCGGCCGAAGTGGATGGCGGGTTCGAGTTCGACGGCTGGTATTTGTATGGCTCGGCCTATAAGGAGGACTCGGCCGAGGACTGGTATCGGGCTGACCGGGGCTCGTATCTGCTGGCGTTTGCAGAAATGCCTGGGTGGGTTGTCGTGAAGCAGTATCCTTACACCCATTGGTTGCCGCCCTACACGGGGCAGATCGTGGTGCTGAAGCGATGAACGTGCTGAACCAGTTTCCGCCGGCAGCGAGCCTGGAGCGAAAGGCCCGCTGGCTGGTGTTTGCCGGCGTATTTGCCTTCGCGCTGGCGTTCGCGGCGTTCACCCACCACGCGTGGGAGGATTATTACATCACTTACCGGGTCAGCAAGAACCTCGCGACGGGCCACGGGCTGGTCTATACACCGGGCGAGCGGGTGCATGTCTTTACTTCACCGCTCAACGTGCTAATCCCGGCCGGCCTGAGCGTGCTGACCGGGAACACCTCGGACCAACTGGTGCTGTGGCTGTTCCGAGTGCTGAGCGCGGGCCTGCTCGGCGGCGCCGCCGTGCTGCTGTTCGATACTGCCCGCAAGAATTCCCTGAGCGGGCTGGCCACGACCGCGCTCATCGGGATGTTCGCCCTCGACGCCAAGATTGTGGATTTCAGCATCAACGGGCAGGAGGTCGCCTTCATGATGTTCTTCCTGGCCCTGATGCTGCACGCCTTGACGGTGCGCTCGGGCTGGACGGTTCTCAAATTGGGGTTGGCCGGGGCGGGGTTGATGTGGACGCGCCCGGATGGGTTCATTTACTTCGGGGTGATTGCGGCTGGTTTCCTGCTGTTCAATGCCGGGGAACCGATTGGGCAGTCGCGGAAGGGGCTGTTCAAGGTGTTCCTGCGTGCGGGGGTGCTGACGACTGTTTTATACCTGCCGTGGATTCTGTGGGCGTGGCATTACTTTGGGTCGCCCATTCCCCACACGATTATTGCCAAAGAACAGCTTAAGGCCGAGTCGGCGGTGCCAGCGGTTCGGCTGGTGCTGTATTGGCTTGGCTTTCCGTTTGGCATGTTGGTGGGGCGGACATCTGTGGCGGCGACGTTCCTGCCGGTGAATGCTCCGGTATTCGGCGGCTGGCCTTGGCCGGCGATGCTTTTGGGCAAAGTCCTGGCTTGCCTCTGCGCGCTTTATTGGTGCGTCCCGCGCGGGCGGCCCCAGGGCCGCGCGGCATCACTCGCGTTCCTGCTAGGCCACCTTTACCTCTCTCGCATCGCCGCCTATGCAGCCGCGTGGTACATCCCCTCTTGCACGATCCTCGGGGTCTTCGCGTTCGGCCATATCGTCCAGCACGGCCTGGATTTCGCGGCGGGGGCGAGTCGCGGGCGGCTCTGGCGTGTTTGCGCCCGTGGGGTGGCCGCTGGCGCGCTGCTGCTCACATTGGCGCTAACGGTTTGCTCCGCCTACCAGTTGCGCGTCCAGGAGCGTGAGATCGAACAGGGGATGCGCAAGCAGATCGGCCTTTGGCTGCGAAACCACGCGGCCTCGGCGAGCGACACGGTCTTCCTGGAACCCCTGGGTTATATCGGCTATTTCTCCCAATTGAAAATGCTCGATACTCCCGGCCTCTGCTCGCCCGAGGTCGTGGCGGCGGAGAAAAGGCTCAAAACCACCCGTCTTCCTGAGATTGTTCCCGCGGTGCATCCCGACTGGCTGGTGCTGCGGCCGCGAGAGGCGGAAGCAATCCGAGAGGGGGCGCCGGGGTGGCTGAGCGAACACTATTCGGTAGCGAAGGAGTTCGACGCCTCGGAACGTATTGCGTCATACCACTGGCTGCCGGGTCGTGCGTATCTGCGGTATGACGAGAAGTATATCGTGTTCCGGCGCAACGGCCCGGACGGTAGGAAACAGCGTGCATCCGGCTAGCGTGGTGTTTCAGAAATACCAATACAATTCGCGGAGGCTGGAAAGCGGCAGAGGACAGCCGCACTCCAAGACGCTTCGCGACCTCGAGCGCTGGGGACAGCGCGTCAGCGTCTTGGAGTGCGGCTGTCCTCTCTGCACCCTAAAGGGGTTTCTGGGGGAGTGGCCTCCGGTTTGGGTTTACGGCAGGCCCGTTCCCCCTCACCCCTGCCCTCTCCCCGAGGAGAGGGAGGACATTCGCCAGATCGTCGCCCAAGCCAAAGCGCTCGGAGATTTCGAGAGTCGGACCCCAGGGCTCCCTCTCCTCGGGGAGAGGGCAGGGGTGAGGGGGAACGGACTCGCCAACATTCACAGAGCCCGGACAAGAGATACAGATCCGTATAAGGTGCAGTGTCCTCTGCCGCTTTGCTATGGATATGCATAATCCTGATACACCACACTAGCATGGATCCCTCCAGCCAACTCCCAGCGGAGACGACCACTGCGCGAAGGGCGCGGTGGCTGGTCTTCGCCGGGGTGTTCGCGATTGCGCTGGCGTTCGCTGCCTTCACCCACCACGCCTGGGAGGATTATTACATCACCTACCGGGTCAGCAAGAACCTGGCGACCGGCCACGGGCTGGTCTATAACGTGGGCGAAAGAGTGTACACCTTCACCTCGCCGATCAATGTGCTGCTACCCGCCGCCCTGAGCGCTCTGACGGGGAACACGTCGGATGCGCTCGTGTTATGGCTGTTCCGGGTGCTGAGCGCCGCGGTGCTGGGAGGGGCGGCGGTGCTGCTGTTTGGGATTGCGCGGCACAACTCCTTCAGCCGCCTGGCAACGGCGGTGCTGCTCGGCATGTTCGCCTTTGACGCCAAGATCGTGGACTTCAGCATCAACGGGCAGGAGATCGCCTTCATGATGTTCTTTCTGGCGCTGGCGCTCCATGCCCTCACCGTCCGCTCAGACTGGTCCACGCTGAAGCTGGGGCTCGCGGGCGGAGGGCTGATGTGGACACGGCCCGATGGGTTTATCTATCTCAGCGCCATAGCGCTGGGGTTCCTGCTGTTCAATGCGGCGCGGCCCATCGGCCTTTCGCGGCGGGGATTATTCAAGATGCTGCTGCGCGCGGCGGCGATCACGACCGTGATCTACCTGCCGTGGCTGCTGTGGGCGTGGTACTACTTCGGGTCGCCCGTGCCGCACACGATTGTGGCCAAAGGACTGACCCGCGAGACATCGCTGCTGGCTGGCCACCCCTGGTTCCTGTCATTGCTGGCCTCGCCCATTGGGATGCTGCGCACCTCGGCGGGCGCGACGTTCCTGCCAGCATACGCGCTGGTCTTCGGCGGGTGGCATTGGACGGCGGCCTTCTACGGGAAATTCCTGGCTTGCTGCTGCGTCTTCTATTGGTGCCTGCCGTTTGTCCGGCCACAAGCCCGGGCGGTGTCGTTCGCCTTCATGCTTGGGCATTTCTACCTGTCCTACGCCGCCTCGTTCCCTTTCCCCTGGTACGTGCCGAACTGCACCATTCTCGGCATATTTGTCCTGGCCCATGCCACCCAGCAGGGCCTTGATTGGGTTGGCTCCCTGAAAGAATGGAACGAGCGAGCGTCGCGCCATTTGCGGGCGCTGACTCGAGTCTCGGCGACGGCGGTCTTGTCCGGCGCTTTCCTGTTGTTCGTATGCACGGCGTGGCAGTTGCGCATCCAGCAACGGGAGATCGAGGACGGCACCCGGAAGCAAATCGGCCTCTGGCTGCGCGACCATGCCTCCTCCCCGAGCGACACGGTGTTCCTGGAACCATTGGGTTACATCGGCTACTTCTCCCGCCTCAAGATGCTCGATACCCCCGGGCTCTGCTCGGCAGAAGTCGTGGCGGCCGAAAAGCGGCTTAAGACGACCAGCCTCGCCGAGGTCATCCCGGCGGTGCACCCTGACTGGATCGTCCTCCGGCCAGCGGAAATCCAACCGATTGAGACGGCCAATCCGAAGCTGCTGACGGAAACCTATGCCATGGTTAAAGTCTTTGACGCATCAGACCGGGTAGCCTCGTACCGGTGGTTGCCGGGCCGCGGCTACCTGCTTTTTGACCAGAAGTTCGTGGTCTATCGGCGCAGGGGCAACGAGAGCCAACACGTCCAGAATCCACAGAAGACCGGCGGCGCAGGCGCTCGCGGGTAGGCTTTGTCCGCCAATAGGCCTGCTGGACTGCATCTGGCCCGAGCCATGCTGTCGCAAGTGGCTCAGCGAAAAGGCCGGGCGGGTGTGACAGGGGCAGTAACGGCCTGAACAAGACACATGCCACAACAATGGACATGAGTGCCACAGAGCTTGCGAAAGCCCCGTGTCCTGCGGGTGCCCTGCCGGTTCTGGGGACAAGCATTGCGATTTACCCGGGGCGGTGGGTGTCTTTTGACGCCCGAGCGGGGCACCAAACCTGGCCCACGGCCGAAAGGTTCCGGCCGGTTTCCAGCCCACCGCACCCGGCGGTTTCCAGTGCGCTTGCTATCGCGCTGCTCTGGCTGACCCTCGCGGGTTGTGGCATCCACGAACCTGGCGTCACCCCCACCACCACCCCACCCCGAGTGGCCGGCACGAGGAACGCGCGCGCACTGACCCCGGTGACCCAGTCGCCGGATGCGCAGGCAGGATCGGCACAGCCCGCGTCGCGGTTGAACCAGCGCGCTAGCGACCCAAAACACCTGCCGGCCACAAGCAGCAAGGGGGCGGAAAGACTGTTGGCCACGCGCGCGCCTGCGGCGGTGCCCGCAACCCGAGAGGCTCCGCTCTCGACCGTTCCACCGGAAAAGAACCCGCCCGCAACACAAGTCTCGACCACGGTCACTGGCGTCGTCGCGAAGGAACTCGTCTTCCACGGTTCGCCTCCGGAGATCCGGCCCAAGCGAACAGGGATGAAGGCGCTGGTGTGGCTTGGGCTGGGGTTTGGCGCCGCAGCGCTAGCCATCCTGGTGCGCCTTTACCTCATCCGCCGCACCACGCTCGCCGAGTTCTCCGAGGCCGGCAAGGACGAGGTGAAGATGCCGCGGGAACTCCTCTTCAAAGAGCCATTAAATCTGCCGCCGGAGCCCGCGATGGCCGATCAGCCTAGTTCACCGGGCGGTGGTAGATAAGCCAGCCGAAGCCGTTGAGGCGGAAGAGGGGGAAGCCATCGGGCGGAGCGTCCGGCATGCCGGCGATCTTCACAGGTTTGAATTCGCGGTCGTGCAGGACTTCGACCCAGCCGATGATCGGACGGTTGGAGAAGTTGATAACGGTGACAAATTCATCCTTGCCGTCCAGGCGCATGAAGGTGACTAGGTTCGCCTCATCTGAGTTGTGGAGCCAGATGACGCGGTCGTTGTGAAACGCCGGGTATTGTCGGCGCAACTGGATCAGGGCGTGGTAGATGTCGCGCAACGGCGGGCGCCCCTTGGGATGCCAGAAGATCGGCAGCTTCTCGAACAGGGCTGGGTCACCCGATTCGGTGGCATCGCCAACCTCCATGCCGTTGTAGATCAGCGGGACCCCGTCGAGGGTGAACATCAGGGCCGAGGCGGCCAGGGCGCCTTTGATGCTGAAGCGGGCCACGGCCCGCGTTTCGTCGTGGTTGTCGGAGAAGCGCAGGTGGAGCGCGCCCCGCGGGAACTGCTGCCGGGTTTCCTCCCAGGACCGCTTGAACTCGGAAGCGGGTGCTCCGTTAAGCAGCACGTCGTTGAGCGTCGAGTGCAGTGGCCACGAGTAATCCACATCAAAGGCTTTGACCAGCAACTCGGGCTTGCTGGCCTCGGCCAGCAGCATGATGTCGGGCTTGACCTTCATGAGTGCGGCGCGGGCTTCCTCCCAGAAGCTGGTGGGGACCTCGTAGGCGACATCGCAGCGGAAGCCGTCCAGGTCGAAGGTGGCAGGGTCAATCCAATGCTTGAGCATGGCGATCATGTACCTCGCGGAGCTGCGGGTTGGCATAATTCAACCCGGCGACATCGGTCCATTCCTTGACCGGAGGGATAATCTTGCCGCTGGCGTCGTGTTTGTAGAACTCAGGGTGCGCCATCAGCACGCTGTCCCAGGAAGTGTGGTTGGCGACGATGTCAATGATGACCTTGAGGCCGCGCTTGTGTGCCTCGGAGATAAGGTGTTTGAAGTCGGCCTCGGTGCCGTAATCGGGATTGATGGCGTAGTAATCGCGGACCGAATACGGGCTGCCGTACGTGCCCTTGCGCATCTTCTCGCCGATAGGGTTAATGGGCATCAGCCAAAGGATATTGACCCCGAGGTCCTTCAACTCATCCAGGCGGGCGGTGATGCCGTTGAAGTTGCCTTCCTCGGAGAAGTCGCGCGGGAAGATTTCATAGACCACCCCGTCGCGCACCCATTGAGGGGTGGTATGGGCGACGCTGGCGGGCTGGGCAGAGAGAGTGAAGATCGTAGCCGTTAGGACGACCAAAGCCAGGGCGGCGGCGAGAGGGTTTCGAGAAAGTGGCTGCCAGGGGCGCTCGCGCATGGTGTTCCCCCTCACCCCGGCCCTCTCCCTTAGTACCCTAATTCATAAGTCCGCGCACGTATTTTTTGTTAAGCCGCCATCCCTAATTCCGTGGGTTTTGGGGTAGCTAACTTGGTTAGGAGTTGATTGAGGTCCTCGCGCGTAAACTTCCACTTGAAGGGCCGTCCGATCGTTTCGAAATGGCGTTCGAATTGCCAAAGGGCGTGGGCGACTTCATCCAGGGATTTGAAATCGTTTGGCGTGAGCACTTTTCGCTGGATGATGGAAAAGTAAACTTCGACCTGATTGAGCCAACTGCCGTGAACGGGTCCATGGACCAAATGCAGACGGGGGTAACGTTGTTGGAACCGTTGGACACTGGCCGTTCCGCGATGAGAGGAACCATTGTCCACAATCCAGAACACGCGGCGGGCTTGGGCATAGGGAGGCTGATTCATCACCCGGTTGACCAAGCGATCAAAAGCCACAATGCCGCTTTGCGGTTCGCAGTGGCCGAAAAGCTTGGCCCGATGAACATCCAAGGCGGCCAGGTAAGTAAGCGCTCCGCGCCGCTCGTACTCGTGTTCGACCTTCATCGGTTGGCCGGGTTGGGGTGCCTGGGTAGGATGGATGCGAGCACGGGCTTGGATGCTGGTCTTTTCATCGGCCGAAATGACGAACTCGTCTGCTTGCAAGGGTTGGCCCTGCCAGACGCGCTGGTAGAGGTCCAGCAAGCGTGCGGCTTTGGCAGCGAACTGCTGTTCCGCTGCACGATAATCTGGGAGAGAATTATCGTGACAATTTGGGCGAATCCCTCTCAAGCGCGAGATTCTGTGTCAGACGGGCCACAATTCCCGCTGATGTGCGCCGCCGGGATGAGGCGCAACGGCATCTGGGAGGTCGCGCAGGGCTACTTCGGGCTCCGGCGGGAGGGGCCAGCGCGTGCATAACTCGTTGCGGTTTGGCTGCTTGAGAAGTGACCAGCCGCGATGTTCAGACCGCTGCAAGATCGCGACGGATGCCCCTTTACTATGGCGAACGATCCTGGAACAGCCTGAAGTTGAGGAGTTTCCTCCAAGCGGTCAACGCAACTGGCTTCACGCCTACGACTTACGCGACTTCAGGTTCGGATCTGAGCAATGGTGTCACGACGGAGCGTGAGGAGAACCCCCCTCTTACTTCAGTGATTTCCCTGCAGCGGAACAGAACTGCGGGTCACGGGGAAAAATCCAACAACGGTGAAACCAAGGTCGGATGGCATCTTCATGCAGCCAGCGCCAAAGAGTGCTATCGCTGATTTTGGCCACCAACCCGGATTGACAGACCTGCTCGTTCAACTCGGCGAGGCTCCAGCGGGAGAGTGGCAAGCCGAACTGGCTGGGCAACTCGCAGGCCAAGGCCTTAACCTGCACGACCAGTTCTGGGGGGAAAAGCCCGGGGGCGACCCGGGCGGGGCAGTTCTTCCAGTCCGCGTAAGCGCTCGTAGAAGAAGCGTTTGCGCCATTGACTGACGACTTCACGCCGTGTGTCCAGCCGAGCCGCAATGAGGTCGTTGGGCAGGTTTTGAACGGCCAGAAGGACGATTCTGGCGCGGAACACCTGAAAGTAAGGCAACGTATATTTGGCTGATCTATGTCGGAGTTCTCGCTCCTCATCTTGGGTGAGAACGATAGAGAATGGGCTATTTCGTGGCATATTATCCGCACATTTCCGTGCTGCGACAAGATACCACTATCCAGTCGGTATGGCCAGTTAAAATACGTTATTGTATTTAAGAAAACAAGTACTTAGGGAGAGGGAGCCACCACCCTCCGTCCTCGAAAAGTGCCACGCTGCCCGTCTCGCCCGCGCGCGGCCGGCGATTCTCCCTCTCCCTAAGGGAGAGGGCCGGGGTGAGGGGGAACAGGCGGTCTGTCCTTCCAGGGCGCTCGACTTATCAATCTCGTCTTGCCACCGTGTCGGCGTCCGTAATCGGTGTTGGTGCGGTGGTAGTTTGGGTGGGTTCATAGGTGAGGAAGCTCTGGGGGTCGTAGTTGTGGACATCTAGTGTGAGTAGCTAGCCAGCGGCCGGCGGTTTATCAAGATGAAATTCCCCGCATATTTGTGCGGTGGAGTTTATGATGCCACCCATGTTAACCTGCGTTATGATGAGCTTCTTTTGCCGGGCGCGGTGCTGGGGTATCTGCATCGCCCTGTCGGTGGGAAGCCTGATCGGCGCGCGGGGGGAGGCGATGTTGGAGCTGTTCCAGATGAAGTGGACCGACCTCAGCCAGAAGATGCCCGAGCTGGCCGAAGCCGGCTATACCAGCCTCTGGTTGCCACAACCCGCCAAGGGAGGAGGCGTTCTCTCGGTGGGCTACGACCTGTTTGATCCTTTTGATCTGGGCGACAAGAATCAGAACGGCACGGTCGCCACGAAATACGGTACCATGGCGGAGTTGCTGCAGATGGTGGAAACGGCCCACCGGTTCGGGATTCGGGTCTATTTCGACAACGTGATGAACCACCGCCAGGGGGCGGTGCCCGGCTATGACGCCTACACCCCGACGAACTTCTTCCCCGGGCTCTGGCCCCAGGACTTCCATCTGCAGACAACCAGTGGCGGAAATCGCAACTGGCCCGACGTCCAGAACTGGAATGACCAGAATTACGTGCAGAATGAGCCAATTAGCGGGCTTTGCGACCTGGCCAATGAGCCCGGGGGCAACAATTACAATTTCGGGCCCACGCTGTTCAGCGTGTATCCCAACAAACCCTTCTTCGTCCGCCAGCCGGGCAATCCGGATTACTACATGGACACCAACTCGCCTTTCCTGGGCGGTTGGCCGGCGGGAAGCTCGCCGGGATTTAGCTGGCCTGCGGGGAATTGGCACGGCTTTAACGGCACCAACGGCCAGCCGGTGCCTGAGCGCGTCGAGGATTACCTGACCCGGGCGGCAATGTGGACGCTCTACACGACCAAGTGCGACGGTTTCCGGCTCGATGCGGTCAAACATGTGCCTTCGCCCTTCTTTGGCGATTACTCGACCAGTTGGCGGGGTTACGTGGGCGGCATCCAGGCAATGTTCGACTACACGCACGGCTACGGAAACAACGTCCTGGGCGACGGCTACGTCGAGGCCGATGATAACCGGAACAGTTGTTTCGATACCGAAGCAGCTCGCAACGACGCGATGCTCTTCGGCGAGCACCTCGGCCCGCCGCCTTCGTACGGAGAGTATATCAGCACCGGCATGAGGTTGCTCAACACGCCTTTGCGCACGGTGCTCAACGGCGCCTTGCAGGGCGGCGGGAATCTGCCTTCCGGGCTCGACCAGCGGGATTTCATTCCCGGTGACGGCGCGTTCAGCGCGGCGCAAGGCGTCGAACTGGCCGAAGATCAGGACCATATCCTCTGCTGCCCCTCCCGCCGGGAGATACAGAACGCTTATTACTTCATGCACGAGGGGTTGCCGATGATCTACTCGGATAACTTCAATTGGGCCGGCAGCCCGAGCGATCCAAACACCTTCCCGCAGGTGCCCATGACCGATTACCTGGGAGAGTATGGTGATGACACGATGCCGGAGACGGCTTACCTCCATAACCAGATGGCCCGCGGCGGCACGCGTCCGCGCTGGAGTGACAGCCACATCGTCGCCTTCGAGCGTTATGATTATCGCGATGTGCAGAGCGCCGATCCCTACAATGACCCGGATGCCACCGTGGTCCTGTTTGCAGTCAATGCCACGTTTAACGATCCCCACGGCGACGTGCTCTTCGATGATGGGATCGCCCGGACGCCTGACGGCTATTACAACTGCTGGGAAGCCGGCACGCCCTCGAAAGGCTATGGCCTGTGCGTCGGCTTTCCGCCGGGGTCGGTCTTGTCGCAGATGGCCACCGCATCCCCCAACGGCGGCAATCTGCGCACCTGCGCCAGGCTGCTGGTGCATCGCGCCACAACCAGCTACAGCCAGGCCGTTGCCAGCGCCTCGGCGACCGATCCCTCGCAACGCCTGATCTATGTGAACACGGCCCCCCCGCCGGGCGGGGGCGCAATCGAGCTGATGATCCCGGCGGGCGGCTGGGTCATGTACGGTTATCAGTGGCCGGAGCCGAGTCGCGGCAATGTTCTAACGAACGCCATTTCCTTCCAGCAAGGCGGCACGGTCGTACCCTCCCTGCTGGTGTATCGGCAGGACGGCATTAATGGCGACGCTAACTTCGATCCCGGTTACCCCTTTAAGATGCGTGGCAGTGTGGATTCTGCCGGCAACGTCGTCCTGGCGCCGGGCGAGGGGCACGTCTCAACGGTAACGAACACCTCGGGCGTGCAAACGCTCACCAACAGCTACGCCATACGGATTCCCGTCCTGACCAATGCGCCCTTCGACATCGCCGTCCGTTGCGATGCTTCGGCCAGCGATATTCAGCTCAAGATGGATGGAGGGCTGGACCTGAACAGCCAAATGGGGCTGGGCCCCATGACCGGCTTTGACCGGCGCGACAACCGGCCCGGCTACGTGAGCGACGTGTGGCTGGGCTACGAGCAGGCCGCGCAACAGTTCCGCTATGGACCGGAGAAGTTCGGCGCGCAGAATGTTTCCCGCGACGCTGTCGTTTCCGAGGGAGCCGAAGCTTACTCGTACACCGTCGGCACCACCGGCACTGGGGTGGTCAATGGCTCGGGCGGCGGGTTGGACATCAAGACGCAGACCGCAGACTGGGTTTATCACGCCCCGGCGGCAACGAACACGGCTGCCGGCCAGGGGACGGCGACCCAGCGCGTTCCCTTCACGCCCGGCGCAGGCCAACCGGCAGAGATCTGGGTCAAGTCGGGCTACCACTCCCAGGCTGACGCCTGCTACATCTACTACACGACGGACGGGAGCGATCCCGAGGGCGCGTTCGGCGTCGGCAAAGGCACCACGCGGGTCGCGGAAGCTGCCCGGGTCGCCCACGACAGCGCGGACAGCACGATTGATTGGTGGGAGGGCGTAATACCGGGGTCTCCGAACGGTACCGAGATCCACTACAAGGTCGCATTGTTCAAGGGCGGCTCCAGCCCGATCGGAACCATCTCGGACGCGGACCACGCCAAGCTCTACGGGCTGACCCAATTCGGCATCACAAACTTCGATCCGACGACTGCGACCGTGTGGCTCCACAACGACCTGAACACGAACAACACCACAACGGGCCTGCGCAACGGGTTCCACATCGTGCGGGCGCATTGTTTCCTGCCGCGCAGCGGCAAGTCCGCCGTCTATAACACCTTCCTGCAGACCTTCTACTACGGCGGCCAGTTGCCGGGCGGGGTCATTGCCTATCCGACCACAGATGACAGCACGATCAGCAACAATACCTACACGGTAGTGGTGCGGCCCGACAGTTCAGTGACGGAGGTGGATTATTGCATCAGCGATATCAACGGCCAGGTTTGTGGCGTCGCCTCGCCGGCAGCCCCGGACGCGACGTTGAGCCAGCAGTATCCGGCCTATTCACAGGAATACCGGTTCACCTACAACCCGGTTGCCACCAACGGCACCGCGACCATCACCGTGCGGCTCAAGGACCCGGCCACGAGTGTCTATCCTGACCGATTTACCACGCTGACCCGCACGGTGCAGGCGGCGGGACCGCCCACCGTGGTTGCGATCAGCAGCCCCGCTCCCGATGGAGCCGTGATCATCCTTAACTCCAATGACACTTACCTCATCCAAACCTGCTACACCCCCAGCTTGTCCTACGACTCCGCCAATTGGAGCCTCTCGATAAACGGCATCCTCCAGCCGCGCTCCGGCTACATCTTCCGGCCCGTTGGGGCCGTAGCGGGGTGCCCTGCCCTGCGTTCGCTGCTTTATTTCTGGTCCAATGCGACTTCCGGCACGAACCTCATCCAGGTCGCCTACACCAACGGCATTACCCTCAACACCGCCCGCACGGTCGCCGTCGCGCGCCTTGACGATCCGACCGACTCCGACGCGGACGGCGTGCCGAACTGGATGGAGGTGCTGGCCGGCACGAATCCCTACGACGCCAATTCCTTCCTCCGGATCACGGGCCTGGTCTCGGGCAACCCGGTTGAACTGGTCTGGTCGAGCGTCCCCAATCAAATCTACCAGGTGCTGGCGACCACCAACCTGCTCGCTCCAATGACGCCGATTGCCGGCGCGGTTGTTTCAGCCGATCCCAGCAACAATGTCACGCGCTGGTTCGACCCGGCGCCTGATGCGACGAACCGGCTCTACCGCATCCAGGTTCAGTTCCGATGAGTGGGGGGATCAACCGTGGGGCTTTCAGGGCTGCCTCTGCGGGAGAGCCACGCTGACCGTTACCCGCATGTACATGCGGTATAACTGCGTCTGAAAGTCGCCCCTAAAAGCTTGACTCGCCGGACTGCGTGCTCCAGAATGGCGCCACAATAGTTTCGGATCAGATGCATATCGAAGCGTAGCAATAACCGCGTTATCCGATGACAGAATGCCTTATGAAAAAGCTGTTCGCTCCCCTTGTCAGTGTCGCCGTGCTGGCCCTGCCCATCCTGGGCGGCGCTCAGACCTATTACGTTGCCGGTGCCTTCCAGGGATGGGATCCCGCCGCCAGCCCGATGAGCGAGACCTCCGCGGGCTCGGGCATCTGGACCGAGACTTTCACCGGCGTTACTCCAGGGAGGTATGAATTCAAGGTTACTCAAGGGGACTGGAATTGGACCTACCCAGGCGCGAACAGTTGGGTCTATGTGCCCGGCAGCGGGAGCATTACGATCACCTACGACGTCAACAACTATGCCGATGGCTGGTCCTCCACCACCCAGCGTTTGGGCGAGAGCGCGGACCCTGGCACCTGGACAGCCGCCGGTGATTTCCAGGGTTGGGATAATAGCGTAGCCAACATGACCTCGATCGGGGCCGGGATTTATGAATATACAGTGACCACCCCGGGCAGTCACAGTTGGAAAGCAGTGGTGACCGGCAGCAGCACTTGGGACTCGATCAGTTGGGACAATCGGAGCATCAACACGGCGAATTGGGATTTCACAGTGGGCGACGGTGAACAGGCCAACCTCTACGTGAATGCGCTCGCGGGCACAACCAAACTTGAAATCGTCACTGTGCCCGAGCCTTCCACGCTGGCCTTGCTCGGTTGCGGCGTCACGGTCGGGCTCGGCTGGCTGCGCCGCCGACAATAGGATTCCTGGGAAGTCTTCGCAAAGCGCCCCGCTACGGCGAGGCTTTTGTTTGGCGAAGTGGCGCGGGTGGCCGTCTCATCTGGCGACGCTGGTGCCTTGCGTGAGGACACGTCCCCGGCCACCAGAATGGCGTGTGGAGCTTTTTGCGCTTGCCGGTGTTTGTGGCCCGCGACTGGCATGGATGCTGCAGCAAAATCAGTTGCGTTCTTTGCCAGGTTTAGAATTAAATTTACCCTGCCCTGTTCGTGGCGAGCGACTACAGAAGTCGGACCGTAAAGTGAACGACTCAGGGACGCACAGCGCCGGTTGTGGCCGACACGCCTTTACTGGAAGTCGAAAGCAGCCCGCTTGTCCCGCATGTTCTGACGAGGTCCTGACAAGCAGTCGAAACACGACAAGGGCGGGGTTTTTTATGTTTCTGGTCCCGAGCTTTCCCGCATCAATTCCAAGCACTTCGCTGGAATACGTGCATCCTCACGCCCCCATTCTCACCATCGGCGATGTGGGTCACCAGCGGCAGGACCCGTGCCGGCTGGTTCCCAAGGACACAGCGTTTTGGCCTCGTAGCAGGGATGGGTCTGGGCGCGGGGGAAAGGTCGCGGCCAAACGGCTTTTCGACAATTACCCGGCCATTGCGGGTGCAACGACCGTGGGAAGGCTGCTCGCCCCCGATCACCGGCACGTTGAGAGTGCCGCGTTTCACCATCGCTTGGAGCGCCGGGAAGATCTTCTTGTAGGCGAGATCGCCCGTCGCCCCGAAAAACACCAAGGGTATCCGAATGACGAGAAGGGTTGTGGTTCATGGCTTTTTGTCGGCTGACTTCTCCAGGTGCCCGCCAAAGCCAAAGCGCATCGCGGAGAGCAGTTTGTCCTGGTAATCCGCTTCGCCGCGCGAGGCGAACCGTTCGTAGAGGGCGGTCGTCAACACGGGCACCGGCACTCCCTCGTCAATGGCCGCCTTGATCGTCCAGCGGCCCTCGCCGGAATCAGAGACCCGGCCGGCGAATTTCGAGAGCTTGGCGTCAGCGGCCAGCGCGCTCGCCGTCAAATCCAGCAGCCAGGAGGCGATCACACTGCCCCGCCGCCACACTTCGGAGATGTCCGCCAGGTTGAGGTCGAACTGATAATGCTCGGGATTGCGCAACGGCGTGGTCTCGGCGTCGGCCTCGCTCTGCGCTGTCCCGGCGTTGGCGGCTTTCAAAACGCCCAGGCCTTCGGCATAGGCCGCCATGATGCCGTATTCGATGCCGTTGTGGACCATTTTGACGAAGTGGCCGGCTCCGTTCGGACCGCAGTGCAGGTAACCCTGCTCGGCGGTGCCGCCGAGTTTCTCCCGGCCAGGAGTGCGCGGGATGTTGCCGATCCCGGGAGCCAGCGTGGCGAAGATGGGGTCCAGCCGTTTAACCACCTCTGCTTCGCCGCCGATCATCATGCAGTAGCCACGCTCCAGGCCCCAGACGCCGCCGCTGGTGCCGACATCCACGTAATGGATCCCTTTGGCGGCCAGTTGCTTCGCGCGGCGGATGTCGTCCACATAATAGGAATTGCCGCCATCAATTAAGATGTCGCCGGTCTCGAGCAGTGGGAGCAAATCAGAAATCGTTTTGTCCACAACCGCCGCGGGGACCATCAGCCAGACCGCGCGTGGCTTGTTGAGTTTCTGGACGAAATCGCCTAGCGAGGCGGCGCCAACGGCTTTCTCCTTGACCAACTCCTTCACGGCATCGGCCGAACGGTCGTAGACGATACATTGATGCCCGTGCTTGAGGAGCCGGCGCACCATGTTGGCGCCCATCCGGCCCAGTCCGATCATACCAAGTTGCATTGTTGTCTTCTCTCTCATAATCAATTCTCCTCTATCTTTGTGTTTCATTCGCCGCAGCATTAGCGGCGGTTTGCAGCCGGATTCACTCTCGGCTGCCCTTGGCCGCGCGATGGTCCGGCGTCAGCAGTCCCTTATCAGTCGAACTCACACTCAAGGCATTCCGTGCTTGTATTCTCGCCCCGCACTACAACCTCGTTCCAGGGCGCGTGTCGCGCAAATAACCGTGTGGGCGGGTTTTTGCCCTCCGAAGGAACTAGGCCGTTCTGCTTCTTTCGAACGAGGCCATGTGCGCCGGCTGGAAGCTCATGGCGTGGAGGGTATCCGGGGGCTTGAGTGGCCGCCCAGGCTGAATGGCCGCTAAATCCGGAATCCTCGTAGCCCAACCGTAACCCGAGGGAGCCTGAGGGGACTGAGGTGCTTTTCGCGCGCCCGCCCGGACTGAGCGCCGCGCGGGTGAGCAGAAATCGGGAGGCACGTAATTCCGCGACCTCGGACGATGCGGTCGCCCTATGAGTTGTCCACGTATCCGACGATCTCAGCGAATTCGACGCGTGGGCGCACGCCATAGAGTCCGGTCACGCGATCAACGAGCTGATCCGAGAAGAACTCGCGAGCGGCTTCCTCCGACTCCCAGACATAGAAGTTCGTTGCGCGCTTATGCTTTTGGTCGAGCGTGAAGAACTTGTTGCGCAGACTCGGCATTCCTTCGAAGATGCTCCGCGCCTCGGCCGCAATCTTCGCGATGACCGACTGGTCGAAATCAGCCTTGGACTCGAACGTCACGAAAACACCGATCATGAGACCTCCCGTTCAGCGTCTCTGATACCGATTTGCTTCAACTGGGTTGTTAAGTGCATGGGTTCCTCTCAGGCAGGCTTGACGTTCTGGTTCACGCGGAAGAAGTTGGCCGGGTCGTACTTCTTCTTGATGGCGGCCAGGCGGTCGTAGTTGTCGCCATAGGTGGCGCGGATGCGCTCGTCGCCTTCTTCCATCATGAAATTGAGGTAGGCGCTCTTCAGATTATAATGATGGAGGGCGTCCCAGTATCCTTTGGCCCAGGCCTTGAGCGCCTGCGCCTTAGCCGGGTTGGGATCTATGCCACAAATGACCATGGACCAGGTCGCGTCCCGACAGTTCCACGCGGTCTCGTGTCGCCCGATCTTGTGGACCGCGCCGTCTATGGGGTAGATATGCGCGATGGAAAGCTCCGTCGGCACCTTTTCGATGTGCTCGATGTGCAGCTCGATGGCCCGGTCGGGCAACTCCTTGACGAAGTCGCCTTTCCAGTACCACTGCATGCCTTTGGGGAGCAGTGGGTCGAACAGGCTTTGCAGGGCCGGGAACGGCATGGGCCCCATCCAGTCAAGGATAGCCGGTGGCAGCTCTCGGCGAATGGGTTTGACCGCCTCTTCCGCCTTCTCCAGTGGTCCGGTGTAGCAGACGACCAGGGCACAAGTCTTCTTCCCCCAAAGGTCTTTGGGAAACGGCTCGCCCGAAGCCACGGTCCCGAGATGCACGAACGGGCTCAGGTCCAGCGGCGCCTGCGGCAGGAACTGCCGGTACCATTTCATTACCCTGGGGGCGTCTTTCAGCTCCCAGAAGATCGGGCCCCCATAGACCATGCCGACGGGATGGGCCTGGTAGAGGAAGCTAGTCACGACGCCGAAATTGCCGCCGCCGCCGCGCAAAGCCCAGAAGAGGTCCTCATGCTGCGTCGCACTGGCCGTCACCAGCCTCCCGTCGGCCAATACGACATCCGCCTCGAGCAGATTGTCAATCGTCAAACCGTATTTGCGCGAGAGATAGCCGTGACCGCCGCCGAGCGTAAGGCCCGCAATGCCCGTCGTGGAGACGACCCCGGCTGGAACCGCCAAGCTGAACGCGTGCGTAGCGTGATCCACGTCGCCCTGCGTGCAACCAGCCTCCGCCCGCACAGTGCGGTTCTGTGGATCCACGCGCACCCCCTTCATCAGGGAGAGGTCAATCACCAGCCCGTCATCGCAGCTCCCGAGCCCGGGCCCGTTGTGGCCGCCGCCCCGTATGGCGGTGAGGAGCTCATTCTCCCGAGCAAAGCGCACGGCGGAAATGACGTCGGCGACATCCGCGCAGCGAGCGATCAGGAGCGGCCGCTTGTCAATCATGGCGTTGTAGAGCGCGCGGGCTTCCGCGTAGTGCGGGTCGCTGCGCTGGATTAGCTCACCGCGCAGGCCCGCCTTGAATTTGTCAATCGTTGTAGTATTCAGCATGACTTTGTTTCCCGTTTGTTGTCGCGTCCGCACCTGGCAGGCGACGCTCGGCCCGATTGCTAGCAGCGTGCCAAGGTGGTGATTGACGTAATAATGCTGATTTCCTCGGCATTTCGCGGGAAACGGCTGGCAGCCTCCGCGCGAAAAGTCGTGAGTCGTGAGATCCCGCGACTACCGCGAACAAACTCCCGCGAGCCGAGAGAGTGTCAAGCCTGCCACTGATTCCGGAGTGCCTTCATCCGCGACCTTAAGGTCGAGGGCGGAAGTCCCAGGCGGCAAGCGGCCCCGTCCTGTCCGGATATTTTTCCACCACAGGCAGCCAGCGCGCGCTCGATGTTGGCTCGCTCAAACGATTCCAGCTCCTTCGCGCTCACGATGCGGGCCGCGGAGCCGTTCGCGGCATCCACCGACGACAGCGCCGGGGCGGCATTCGCCGGCATGGCGCGGTGGAGGTCGAGTTGGGTGCCTTCGGACAAGATAATAGCGCGCTCGACGACGTTTTGGAGCTCCCGCACGTTCCCGGGCCAGGAATAATCCTGCAGCCGGCCATACTCTTCTGGATTAAGCGGAGCCAGCCGCCGGCCCATCCGGCGCGCGAAGCGCTCGGCAAACGCGCGCGCGAGCAGCGGAACGTCACCGCCACGCTCGCGCAATGGCGGCACGCGCAACGGAAAAACGTTCAGCCGGTAAAACAGGTCTTCGCGGAACTTCCCTTCCCGCACCATTCCGCCCAGATCGCGATTGGTGGCGGCCACCACCCGCACGTCCACCTTACGCGTTCGGGCGCTGCCCAGCGGCTCGAATTCGCCTTCCTGCAAAACCCGCAGCAGTTTCGCCTGCAGGTCCAACGGCAGTTCCCCCACTTCATCGAGGAAAATCGTTCCACCGTCCGCCAGGGCGAAGCGGCCCTCGCGCCGCACGGTTGCGCCCGTGAAGGCGCCGCGTTCGTGGCCGAAGAATTCACTTTCCATCAGCGCGCCGGGAATGGCCGCGCAATTAACCCGCACCAGCGGTTTCTCCTTGCGGTGCCGGTCTGGTGGATCGAACGCGCAATGAGTTCCTTGCCGGTGCCGTCTCGCCGAAAATCGGCCGGTGGCGTCCGTCACCGCCACGCGCTTAAGCGATTCAAACAGCTCTTTCATGGCCGGGCTGGCCCCCAGCATTTCGCCCATGCCGTTAAGCTCGCGCACACTTTCGCGAAGATATTCGGCCTCGTGCGTGAGCAAGGCAGTCCTCCGCTCGGCGGCCGACCGCTCATCCACGTTGCGCAGGATGACGGTGTGAAATTTCCTGATAGCGATTGGCAAACCGGGAAATAAGGCGTGTTTTCCGCCGGGAAGACCGACTTGTCCCAGCGGACACGGGAAAGCTATGGGGATTCCACAACTCTGGCGTTTGTCCGGCGCCTGGTTATCCAGCTCCTTCACGGAAGCGTTTTGAACTGCGCGCGCTTTCCGGCGGGAGTAATCCGGAGGTTCTCGCCCAGCAGGTCCCCGCAGTGCAGCTCCGAAACGACCGCTCGGCGGCGGGGTTTACACGCGTCATGTCGCCGGCCGCGTCCAGCACCACCACCGCATCCATCGCGCTTTCGAGCAAGGCCGTGATTTTTTTCCTCGCGCACGCGGAGTTCAGTCTCCTGCCTAGCCGCCGCTGCTCCGCGGCCGCGCGCGCCGCAAATATCTCGAACGAGAAAATTAAACGCGGGCTCCCCGCGCAGTTCTTTGGTCTCGAACAGACCGACAGTGCCCATACTTTTGCCGACCGGGTCGAGCAGCGCCACGCCGGGATCGGCCTGACCCGCCCCGTCGGTTCCAGGCCCTTGGCCGCCGGATAAACTCCACCAGCCGGTTGGGACATCGACCAGCTTTTTGGACTCGACCACTGAGTCCGCAGGCCCGTCCCGCAATGTCATCTCGAACTGTTCCACGAACTGCCCGTTGAGCCAGAGGCGTACGCGCGCAGGCGCTTTGTGTCCGGTCGAGTCCCTCCGTGACCAGCGCGCTGCCCAACACCGCGGCCAGGTTCCACCAGCGCGCCGAAAACTCTGTTCCCGTTTCCGCCGCGGTGCCCCTCGACCACCGCCGCAGGCGACTCCCTCCGAGTTGCCCGCTTTAGTCCGTCCATTCTGATCCGGCTCATTAGGCCGGTTTGCGATAAGTGTAGCCCTCGGCGCCCGGGCATCAAGCGGGCGCGACAAAAGATGAATCCCCAGCGCCGGCTGCTCGTCCATAGACTCCTTCACCAGCAGCCGCTCTCCGTCTCATCCAGATACCCAGCGCGCGTCCAGACCTCGATCATTGGGTCGCGCGATTAGGTATTCATAGGACTCGAATTTAGCTCCGGCGACGTGCTCAAAGAGGGCGGATTTCCGTGAGTGGCGCACATGAACAATGGCGGCCAAATCGCTTGCCCGGGTCGCTGCGAGGCCGCGCGGCCAAATCGGATTCCTGCCGGTTCAAAACAGGTCACCGTCAGGCCAGCGGGTGATCTTGCCGACCATCTGCCACATCAGCGCGTCCAGGTCGGCCCCCATGGGCGACTTGGTGTCTCTACTCCGCGTGTTGGTCAGCGCGGCCCAGCAAAACTGGCCGGAAGTGCGCACCATGACGGTGATGGTTCCGGGCAGGCTCCCCGTATGCCACCAGTTATGATACTTGTTCACGCACCAACCCTTGGCGTAGCCGGGGGAGGCCGCCGAAGGCGTGGTCATGGTCTCGAGGGTGTCGGGTTTCAGGATGTCCGGCCTGGTCGGGAAGCCGTCCACGCGAACCAGGAACCGCACCAGATCGGTCGGTGTCGCCAGCCAGCCGCCGTGCGAATCCATGCGGCGAACGTTCATCCCGTAAGGGTCCTCGCCATCCTGATCGTAATAGACGACTTCGCGCTCGGCGCGTTCGGCCAGCGTGTTGCCGCCGATGCGCATGCTCGAAACCCCGCACGGCCTCAGGATTCGTTCCTCAACCGCCTCCTCGTAGGTCTTGCCCGTGAGCTTTTCGATCACGCGGCCCAGGACGCAGTAACCGAAGTTGGAGTAGGCATAGTGCTGTCCCGGGGGATGCGTGAGGGGCTGATGGGCGATGGTCCAGGTGATGAGCTGCCGGTGGTCCATGCGGGGATGGGAGAACATCGGGTCGCGGCCATCATTTTGCCAGCCGCCGGCGGTGTGCGTGAGCAAATGCTCGATGGTGAGCGCCTCGATATGGGGCTGATACGGCGGCTCGCCGTAAGCCGCTCCCAGCACCGCGCCCGGCCCGAAGACCTTGTCGGAAAGCCTGAGCTTGCCGGCTTCGATCAGGCTGAACAGGGTGGCCGAGGTGATCGGCTTGGTCAGACTGGCGATCCGGAACAAGTGATCGGGAGTGACCTTTTCACCTCGGCCCTTGTCCGCCAGCCCATAGCCCTCCGCATAGACCAATCGGCCCTTCCCGGAGATGGCGACCGACAATCCCGGCACCTCGTGTTTCTTCATGAAAGCGGCTGCGGTCGCTTCCATCGCCCGCAACTCCTCGGGCAGAAACCCGTCTCCCGGCAGGCTGGGGGCGGTTGGTTGGTCATCCGCCAGCGCCACAGCCCTGATGCCGGCGGCGCCGGCCAGGGCCTGGAACAGGAACTGACGGCGACTCACGGTGGCCGGCGAAGTATATCTCTTTACTTTCATGATTGAGATGGGGCCTCAGTGCATGCCAGGCGAACACTATTTCGCGGCGGCAAGAGATCAAGCGGAAACGCTTCCCATGGATCGAAAAACAGGGTCAATGTTGCCCATCGGTTCTGACTTCGCTTCTCCTTGCAGTCGGCGCAGTAGCCCGCCCCTCTCCGCGCTGCCGCAGATTCAGGACACCACCGTTACCGTTCCCGGCCGAACACCAGCCAAGTCAGGAGGATGTTCACCTAGCCAGGCTGCAGCCGTTCCCGGCGCGACTCCTCCAAGACCGCGATCACCTGCTCCCGCCGCACGCTCGGGAAGCCCTCCAGGAAATCGTCAATCGAGTCGCCAGCTTCCAGGTGGTCGAACAGGCTCCGCACAGGCACCCGTGTGCCGACAAACACCGGCGCACCCCCAAGGATTTCCGGGTCCGAATGAATGACCGATCGCCGTGCGCCAGAAGTCTGGCTACTTCCGCCTTGGTTAGCGGCTTGACGGGCCGATGAGCAGGCCCTTGTCCCCCAGATCAAACACGATTAGCAGGCAAATGCCTCATTCGCCATTCCCCTTATAAGCCTCGAACCAAATCCTGTTGTCGCCATGCCTGGCCCTCGCTATGTTCCGGCGCATGGCAACGCGCAGATACGGATGTTTCGGATTCTTCGTTCCTCATCCCGGAACGATGACAGGGCGGCGGCAAGCTGTGAAAACCGCCGGCACAGCTTTCCTGGTTTGGGCTGCCCTGGCAGCAACCCCCATCCTCGCTCAGTATGAGCCCGTCGAGGGGGAGGCCCCGTCGGCGGCGGCCGCGCTCACGCCCGCAGATGCTCCAGCAATTGCAGGTGTCGGTGCCGGTAACGCCAGAGCTGCGCGCCGGTCGCAACGCGCTGGCGAGCAACAGCGTCCAGTCCCTGGTGATCAATCCGGAGGTCGAGAACCGCACGGATAAGTTCTTTACCCATGTGATCAAGCGACCCGGCTCGATTGCCGACCAGCAGAAGTCCGGCCGTGCTGGCTCTTTGCCGGGCTGAACCTGCTGCGGCCCGAGGTCATGGCCAAACATAAGATGAAGGACTTCATGCTCTCGCAGGCTTATGAGCAGTTTTACCAGAAGCTGGAGGCCGCCAACCGCTCGCTCGAATTGGCCATCAGCCTGCGGCAGGAGCCGATCCATAGCCGCCGGCTCGACACCTTCCTCCAACATCTCATCAGCGACGGAGGCAACTGGAACTACGTCCGAGCCCTGATCCAGAAATATGGCGCCGTTCCGGAATCGGTGATGCCGGACAGCTACGCGGCTTCCCATTCGCGCGAGATGGGCGCGCTGATGGCGGCGCGCTTGCGCAAGGCCGTCATCGAGATTCGCGGCTCGGCCCAGGCGGGGGCGACGGTGTCGGACCTGCGCGAACTGAAGATGGGCGCGCTCCAGGACGTGTACAAGATCCTGGTGATGTGCCTGGGCAAACCGCCCGAGAGCTTCGAGTGGCGATACGAGGACAAGAAGGGCAAAGTCAGCCCGCTCAAGCGCTATACCCCTCAGTCCTTTTGCCGGGAATTCCTCGATAACGATCTGGACCGCTACATCAGCTTTGTGAACTACCCGGGCCAACCGGCGCACGCCCGCCTGGAATGGGCCTGGGAACGCAACATGGCCGACGCTCCGGACATGGACGCCGTGAACATCAGCATGGAGGAGATGGTGGCCATGACGTTGAAATCCATCCTGGCCGACCAACCCGTGTGGTTCGGCGCTAATGCCGGCGCGGAGGGCGACGTTGCCAAGGGCCTTTGGTTGGATGGCATTGCCGATACGAAAGACCTGTTCGGTATTGATTTCTCGATGAGCAAGGCCGATACCCTGGCTTACGACAACGGGGCGCCGAATCACGCCATGGTGATCATGGGAGTGGACGTCCAGGATGGCCGCCCGGTCAAGTGGAAGATCGAAAACTCCTGGGGCGAGAAGTCCGGCGATAAGGGCTGGTTCACGATTGACAGCAAATGGTTCGACAAGCACGCCTTCCAGGTAATCATCAACCGCCGCTTCGTACCGCCCGACCTGCTGGCCTTGACCCGGCAGAAGCCGATCCTGCTCCACCCTGGGACCCCTTCACGGACTGGATGAGCGGGCGTTCGCCTTCCTCTTCCGGCGACCTCAGCCTCCAGTCAATGGCGATAACGAGCCCGCGCGCAGCTTGCTGAAGGGACCCATCTGGGCTGCCGCGCAGAGCAGGATGGCTAGCGAGCGCAGGCTCATTGAGGCTGCCTGAATCGCCCCCAAGGCGTCAATGGAGCCGGACTCCCGGGAAAGTCTGCTGCCCGCAGGACCTGAATTGTGCTAACTCCGGAGGACGGGTCAACTCTCGATCGAGGCCAGCCCCTCAACCCTCCACTCTTACCCCGCTACCGCTGTTCACTCCACCCTATATACCGGGATTGTTAGCCATAGGAAAGAAGCCGCTGTGCCGCTGACCCTGCCGTCCGAATAATCCCGCGGACCGGCGGGTTCTCTTTGGAACTGGGTTCCCTAATGGAAGTGTCAAAAGTGAGCACCGACACTTGCTCAGGCAGCTTGTACTTTGGTTCCCCGAGGTGCCGCTCCGGGCGGAATCGCGGGAGGCAACCCCAGATGCCGGCGCATGTGTGAGACCGAAACCGCGGTGCGGCCCAGCTTCTGGGCGATCACGCGGTCAATGTCCGTACCAAGCAACCGTTGTTCGGCTTCGGTCCAATCGTGTCGGCCAAACGCCGGCACATTTAGCACCTCCCGCCTGTGCCGAATGGCCCTGATACCGCGCTTCAGCTTGCGGGCCACCGCGCCGTCCGTGTCCGTGCCCAGCAGGGCCTCCTCATCCCGCGTCCAATGCCGAACGGGGAAGACAGCCCCTGGAAACGGAATACCCAGGCTGCAACGGCGCTTCCTGACCTCTCCGGCACTGCGCCCCAGCCGCTCGGCCAGCTCCGCGTCCGGCAGTGTGCCCAGCAGATTGTTTTCCTTCAACGTCCAGCGCTTGAATACCTGAGGCGGGGCCAGGCCCTTGGACCGCCGGCGGACCGTTACCGCCTCCAGTGAGCGGCCGGTGCGCCGCGCCACTTCCCGGTCCGGCAGAACGCCCACCAGTTGGTCCTCCCACGCCTTCCAGCCCCGATAGTGGGCACGGCGAACCCTGGGCCGTCCCAGGAGGCTCCGCATGCGCGCAACGGATTGGTACCTTCGGCCCAGTTTCCGAGCCAACTCCCCGTCCGGCATCGTCCCCAGCAACTGCTTCTCGTCCGCCGTCCACTTCCTGACGATGCCGCTCCGGGCGCTGGACGCGGACCACTCCTCCAAATGAATGCCCAGGCTCCTGCGCCGCCGGATCACTCCTGCCAGCCCGCGGCCCAGGCGGCGGCCGACCTCCTGGTCAGGCCGCTTGCCTAAGAGAGCGTCTTCGCGCGGCGTCCAAGGTCTGCACGGCACGAAGGCAGGCCGTTTCAGCCGCTGCCGCCGTTGCAGCACGGAGGCAAGCGAGCGGTGCAGCCGGCGGGCCGTTTCGGGGTCCGACATCGTGCCCAGCAAGCGGTCTTCTTCCGGCGTGAAGGCCCCGGCCTGTGGATGGCGGGCAATTCTCAGCTTGCGGCGGCGTTCGCCAACGGTCGAAGCCAGACGCCCTATCCTTTTCCCGACGGCTGGATCCGGCATGGTTCCCAGCAGCCGATCCTCGGCCCGGGTCCATGCGCGGCGCCGTCTGACTGCGGGAATGCCCAGTTGGCGGCGGTGCCTGGCCACGGCCGCGGGGCGACGGCCTATGAGCCGGGCGACCTCGGGGTCCATTCGAATGCCCAGGTAGCGCTCTTCCGAGCGTTTCCAGGGCCGCGGGGCCGGCTGTACCCGTCCGAATTTGTGGCGGCGCCGGTTCTCAACCGCCACCACCGAACGCCCCAGCCGTCTGGCCAACTCGCGGCCCGAGGTGCGCCGCCAGGACTTTCGAGCCTTGGCCAGCAGCCGGTCTTCTTCCTTCGTCCAGAAATACGCGTGACCCGCTTTCTGAGCCCTCCTTCGAGGAGGGCTGGACGGTGGGGAAGCGGGCTTCCGCCTATGGGCGCGCGGCGAGTCAGGCATGCATCCTTTGCTGCGTGCTCCAGGTTGCCTGGCAGTTTGCCGCTTCATGGCAATGTCTCCCCGACTATGAGTGTCCATTCTGAGCCCATGGTGCGGTGGATATTTCTCCGCGAATAGAGGTGAAGATCAAGCCGATTCTCCCTCCATAAAAGGATTGTCGTGCCGCTCCGCCCTGCCGTCACAGGAACCGCGTGTTTCTTCATGGAAGCGGCTTCGGTCGCTTCCATTGCCCGCAACTCATCGGGCAGAAACTCGTCTGTCAACAAGCTGGGGGCGGTTGGTTTGTCATCCGCCAGCGCCACCGCCTGATACCCGCCGCGCCGGTCAGGGCCTGGAACAGGAACCGACAGGCGACTCACCGTGCCCGGCGAGATATAGCTCTCCGCTTTCATAATTGAGTGGGGCCGCAGTGCGTGCCGGGCGAACACTACTTCGCGGCGGCAAGAGGTCAAGCGGAAACGTGGACGCCTGGCGCGAGGTGTATGATTTCTCCAAGCATCACATCGGTGCGCGGCCTCCCGCCGCTGCGGACGCTTCTTCCGCCCGGCAAGGGTAAGCTGACTTCTCCGGAAGCGCCTTCACTGGGTTCCCGATCGCGGCTTCCGACCAGACGCTGGGGTGGATTCATTGCCGCCGCGTTTCCCGCGACCCAATCCAACTCGGTTTCCGCCGCAGGTCGACGGCGGCGACTACTCTCGTCTCGTGCTGGGCCTCCAAATAATAAACGCCAAAGGGAAACCGGCTAGCCAGCATCCCGGAAACAGCCGTGCTGGCGGCGATGAACCCCATGATGAACCACCAGGCTTTCGATGTCCGCCAGCAGAGAAGTGACGCAATAATCGCCGACACCGGCTCCCGCGCGTCGTAAAACCTGCGCGCTTCCTCCAGTCCTCGGCGGCTTCGGCCAAAACGACCACACGCCTCATCGCGGTGGCTTCTGCAGGCGTTCTTTTAACTCCGGGATAGTCAGGAACTCGGCCTCGCCGCGATCGATCTTGGCCATGCGCTTTGCCAGGACATCGCCATGCCAATCTGGCGACGGCACCGCGTCCGGTGTGCGCGCCAGCGAGGCCCATAGCAACTCCATCGTCTGGAGCCGTTCATCAAGACTCATCTTCTCGATCTCAGCGGCCTAATCATCTCCAAAACTACCTCTGCAAGAGCAGCAGTGCAAGCCTCTGGCTACCGTGGTACGCTGGGCTCATCGGATTTCGGTGCTTCAGGACACCATCGTCAGCGTTCCCCCCGAACACTACGCCGAGTCAGGAGGATGTTCACCTAGGCAGGCTGCAGCAGTTCCCGGCGAGACTCCTCCAAGACCGCGATCACCTGCTCCCGCCGCACGCTCGGGAAGCCCTCCAGAAATCGCCAATCGAGTCGCCAGCCTCCAAGTGGTCGAACAGGCTCCGCACGGGCACCCGCGTGCCGACGAACACCGGCGCACCGCCAAGGATTTCCGGGTCCAAATGAATGACCGATTCCAGTTTCACACTGTCAATGTTACCTTGGCATTCGTTCGCTGGCAACCTTGGCTCTCTGCTCAGCCCCGTATCCGGCCTTCACCGAGCCAAAGCCCCAGAGCTGGAGTGAGGAGCGACACGGCACGGATGCTGGATGTTGGATTTCAGTTTTCTCCAGCGCGGTGAAGGCAATGGAATACCTGCGCGGTGATTTCGCCAGCTCCGACGCCATTGGACCAAGCCGCGCAGCGGAGTTTCTCTACGGACGGCCGGATGCGGCCAGACAAGCGGATGCCGCAGGCTTCGTCCGCCAACTCCTGGCGGAGTGTAAAAAGTGAGGACCGACACTTGCTCGCCCCAGCCGTCTGGCCAACTCGCGGCCCGAGGTGCGCCGCCAGGACTTCCGAGCCTTGGCCAGCCGCCGGTCTTCTTCCTTCGTCCAGAAATACGCGTGACCCGCTTTCTGAGCCCCCTTTCGAGGAGGGCTGGACGGTGGGGAAGCGGGCTTCCGCCGATGGGCGCGCGGCGAGTCAGGCATGCAACTTTTGCTGCGTGCTCCAGGTTGCCTGGCAGTGTGCCGCTTCATGGCAATGTCTCCCCGCTATGAGTGTCCACTCTGGAGTCCATGGTGCGGTGGATATTTCTCCGCGAATAGAGGTGAAGATCAAGCCGATTCTTCCTCCCATATAAGGATGAATGTCCGTGCGCCGCGCCTTGCCCCCCTTCCCATTTCAGCTTTCAGCATTTCAGCGTTTCAGCTTTTCGCTGGTCCCGCCCTCAACCCTCAACTTCTCTGCAGTGGCAATCGTCTCCTGCCGCAGAGAGCTGCCACGGCCACCCTTTGGGATCGCGAGGCCGGCACGACAGTGTCAAAAGTGAGGACACCGGCACGACACCGGTATGAGCGGCACGGCAACAGTTGTGGCCAATTATCGGGAGAGCTGCTGCCATCTATCAGCAGGGTGCGCTTTCGGGCGCGGCGCTACTTCTCGCTTTTCTCCGCTCGGACAGCGTTGTTAGACTCCGCGCATGTCTGGCCACCAGTCAACCTGCTTTCGTTTTCGAGTCTTTCCCCTCCTCACCGTCGGTTGCGTGTCGCTTTGCGTTTCGGCCACATTGGCTGCCGAGCAGGATATGATTGGCCACTGGCCTTTGAAAGGCGACGCCCGCGACGTCTCGCCGAACACATTGCACGCACAGCCGCATGACGTGAAGTGGGACTGGCAAAGCGGCGCCGAGTTCAACGGACACTCGGCCTCGCTGGAAGTTCCATCCTCACCCGCACTCCGTCTTGGCACAAAGAACTTCGCCCTCGCCCTCTGGGTTCACCTCGACGCGATCCTGGATGATTCGCCCGGCGACCTCTTGACGCTGTTCGACCCCGCGACACGGACCGGCTTCAACCTTACCGTCCAGCACCAATCCGGCACGTGCAGTTCGATGGCCAACACGCGCAACCTTTTCTTCGGCATCGACGCCGGCACGGAGCCGCGCTGGACGGACTGCGGCCGGCCCGGCAACAACCAGATGGTTTATGCGCTCACCGTTTTCAAGGGCGGGCTTTACACCGGCACATGGGAGCCCGGCGCGGGTGAGGCGGGTCATGTTTATCGTTACGGCGGCGGGACGAACTGGGCGGACTGCGGCGCGCCGGACCGCTGCAATACCGTTTCCGCGCTGGCGGTTTTCAACGGCGAACTTTATGCCGGCGTGGCGAGCTACAGCGGCGCGGGCTCGCAACTGAAACCCTCGCCCAACACGCATCCCGGCGGACGGGTCTATCGCTATGCGGGCGGCAAGAGCTGGGTTGATTGCGGCCGCGTCTGCGACGCCGAGGTCGTCTGGGGAATGACGGTGTTCCAAGGGAAGCTATTTGTCACCGCAATGGATTTGCCCCCAAAACACACCCTCACGCCGCGGCAGGGACTGTATCGCTACGAGGGGGGCACTAGCTGGACCTGGTGCGGCAATCCTGGCGGGCGCGTGGCTGCGCTGACGGTGGCCAACGGGCAACTCTTTGGCAGCGGCTACAACGGCGGCCAACTGGGCGGCGTGTTCCGTTACGACGGTGGCACGAACTGGACGAACTGGGGCGCGCCGCCCAACGTGGACCAAACCTACTCATTCGCTTTTCATCGCGGGATGATGCACACCGGCACCTGGAAGGAGGGCAAGGTGTTCCGCTACCTCGGCCCGAACCAGTGGGAGGATACGGGCCGGCTCGGCGACGAGCTGGAAGTGATGGGCCTCGCCCTGTTCAACGGCAAACTCTACGGTGGCACGCTGCCGCTGGCCCAGGTTTACCGCTGTGATGACGCCGGTTGGGTGCTCACGGGCCGGCTGGATTATTCCGACGTCGTATTCCGGCGCGCATGGTGCATGGCGGTTTACGGCGGCCGGCTGTTCTGCGGCACGCTGCCGTCGGGACACGTTCACGCGCTCGAGGCTGGCGTGGCGACTTCGCACGATTTCGAGCTCGCCCCCTGCTGGCGGCACGTCGCGGCAGTGCGGGCGGGGAATCATTTGAGACTTTTCGTGGACGGAAAGCTCGCCGCTGCATCCGCGCCGTTCGATCCGGCGCGGTTCGATCTGGCGGCCAACGCCCCCCTGAAGATCGGATTCGGGGAACACGATTACTTCCACGGCAGTCTGCGCGACGTGCGGCTCTATGGACGCGCGCTGAGCGACCGTGAAGTGAACCGGCTTTTCCGCGAATCAAAATGAAGGCGCCTGTGAAAATCAAATTGTTTTGCGCGGCCATGACGCGCACCAACGCTCAACTCCTCTGCATGTGGCAACCGTCTGCTGCTGCAAAGAGCTGCTGCGGCCACCCTTTGGGATGGCGAGGCCGGCACGAGAGTGTCAAAAGTGAGGACCGACACCGGCACGTTCGATAAGCCAGGTAAATCGCCAACAGCCAACTAGGTTTGGCGCATGGGCGAGGGACTTGCAGCGAAGTGAATCCCCCCGACATGACCCTAGCGGGGTCGGAGCTGCTTATTCTCAGTGCTGCTGGCAGCCGTCGAAGACTCCGCTGCCCAAATGCGAAGCCAAGAAGTGCAAATAAGGATTCGGCTGAAATAAGGCGGGTTTTTCAGCAGCAGTTTTTGCCGGTCTCCAAGGGGGAACTGCTCCGTTGGCTATACAGAACTATATGCGCGAGGTTTGCGTGATGACACGATCTGGCTGCCAGTCCTTGCCCCGGAGTGCGCTGAGCTGGGCTGGGCCGACTTTGGCTCCCCGCCCGCCGTTCAACCTCAGTTGCTCTTCACCGCGGCGGCCCGCAGGTTCCAAGCCTCGCGGCGAATCCACCGCTTCGCATTGCAAGCCGCCCCGATGAAGTAGTTTTGCAGGCTGACTTTGGCCAAGCCGCGATAGCGGGCCCGGCGCAAGCCGTGGGCTCGTACCAATTCGCTCTGGGTGCCTTCGATGGCATTGCGGTGTTTCATCCGTTCCCGGAAGGCGGGGGTTTGCTGTTCCCGACGGCGGGCCTGCAAGGCGGTGTGATGCTCGCCGACCAGCACCGTGCGATGTCGCTGGCCTTTGCCCAAACACTGTGGCCGTAGGACGCAATCATGGCATTGGGTGCTGAACTCAAAGCGATAGCCGACCTGGCCGGTGGATTGCTCCACCAGCCGGCTGCATTGGGTATTGATCTGGCCCGCCGGACAAACCGCGCGGCGCTCCTCGACGCTGATCTCGAATTGCGCGACGGTGAACCGGCCGTCCTTTTGTGGCCCCGGAAGAGCCGGCCCGATGAGCTCCCGTCCCTCGGCCTGGGCCTCCACCAATTTCCTGGCCGAGACGTACGCCGAGTCCACGTACTGGACGGGGGGCTTCTCCAATCCCATCTGAGCCTGCTCCTGGTCCATCTTCCCCGAGCCCGTCTCGTCGCTTTCGTGCGCCGGATGCGTAACCATGCCCACAATGAAATTGCGCGTGGGTTCCCCCGGAGCCAGAGTCGCCTCACAGACCGTCTCGGCCACCTGCACTTTGTAACCGACGTGTTCCCGCTTTTGCTGGCCCTGGCCTTTGACCGAATACATCGCTTCGGGATCATGGGGATTGCGCACACAGGTCGTGGGCACCTGGTCCTTAGCTCGGGGCCGAACCTCGATCGAGGACAAAGGTAAGGTCGGTTCCGGTTGCGGGGTGGCCGTGCCCGATTCGGGACCGGAACTGGCCGCCGCACCTGTTGGTGCGTTGGGCGGTGGGGATTGGGGCGGTGCCGTGACTGAGGCCGCCGGGATACCCACCGGCTCTGGGTCGCGCGCCAGCGGAGTTGCCGCGCCAGCCACTGGCTCAAACTGCTCCTCGAACACCCGCGCCAGCAGACGCGCCTGAGGCCGGGAATTGGCTTCCCGGTGTGCGGGGCTCCGCAGCCATTCCAAAAGCTGCCAGGCGTCAGCCCCGGCTTCAGCCAGCTTGCGGGCCAGCGTTTCGGCGCTGGCGCGGTAATTGACTTGGCTTTCCACATAACGCTCCCAGAGGCTGACCCAAAACCCGGGCCGGGCCTCGGGGCTGAAGGCTGGCTCCAGTTCCAACAACGCCAAACGCAGGGTCTCACGCACGCAGTCCAACCGGCTCATGCGCGCCACCCGCCCGAACATCTGCGTGGAGTCCAGTCGCTGGCGCGTTTGACGCGAGATCAAGCCCGCCTTCTCCAGCGCCTTGAGAATCGCCGCAAAACCCACCGCCCCCTGCTCGTGCTGCTGGAGGCGCTGCCGAAAGTTGACCATCGTTGTCGCATGGAACACTTCATCGCCCAGTTGGCGGTTCAAGGCGAAGTTCCACCCCGCATGATAGCGTAGCATCTCGATGGCTTGCCGGTCGGGCAAACCGTCCAACTCCTGGAGAATGCTCACCCCCAGCAGCAACACCGGCTCAATGGCTGGCCGGCCCTCCTCGGCACAGTAGCACTTCTCCAGCATAGGGCGCGCCGCCACCATGGCCGGATAAATCACCTTGGCAAAGAGCCGATAGCGGTCATCCGCCGCAAAGAGGCTGGCCGACAGCGCCGCGGTGGAAAAGAGTTCGGATTGGGTAGAGAAAACCGGTAAGCTCATGGCAGGTCGTCCGCAAGCCGGGATGACGGGATTGGCATAGGGCTAGTCTTTACAGTAGCCAGAAAAGCATGCAAGCCGAATATGTGATGAAGGTGCAGGTCATTCGCTCCAAGCGGCGGCCCCCCCGGTTCTTTGTCAATGTCCCTCTACCTTTGGCGGCGGCTCTGGACCTGACCGCCGGTGAGGCGGTCCAATGGCAGCTGCTAGAACGTTCCGACCTCCGACTCAAACGGTTGGCGCCACCACCGGCTCACCGCCGGCGCAAAAAGTAGGCGCAAGGTTTTTCAGCAGAATCAATAAGCTGTTCTGACCCCGCTACGGAGGATGCTATGAGTGCCCTGAGCTAAACCAGAGCGGCGCTCTCAGGGCAATCGCGCTCGATAGAATCGAATTGAAGTGTTTGTGTCATGCGAGTCCTTGAAGTAAAAGACGTCGCTGACGATGGAGTTCGTCGCTAATGCCATCCATTGGATCAGGTTAGTTGAGGCTTCAATCAGCACTGTCTGACCCTGCAACCCGGCCACACCAAATCCGAACCCATCCGGCCGGGCTCCGAAATTGTTGTCATCTGTTACGATTTGCGGAGGCGCTCGCGGGTCCAATGTCAGCGATGTTTCAACAAACCATGTCGAGGCATTGCATTGGCCGCCAATTGCAAACCCGCGCGCGCGGATGACAGCATTAGTGGGAAGCGCGGCGGCGGCAAGTCGCCAGCCCCCGGGAATTCGCACACCCGGGCCAAGGCTTGTCCAGTGGGTGCCGTCGGATGAGATGTCGAAAGTCGTGCGCCAAACTTCGGGGCTCGCGCCGCCGCGTTCCCAAGTGAGAGCGATGCCGTCGTAGGAGAGTTTCTGAGTCGCTGGCGTCGTATTGTTGAGCCTCCCGATGTAGTCGCGCGCGGCGCCCCCAAGGTAGTGAAAGTGGCCCCCCGCGATGATTCTTCCATCCGCCTGCAACGCTAGCGAGTAAACGGCGCCATCGGCAACCGGCGCGAATGTCGGATCGAGAGTGCCGTCATTGTTGAGTCGAGCGAGGTACTGGCGCGGACTTTCCGCGATGGCGGTGAACCCTCCGCCGAGAAGGATCTTGCCGTCGGCCTGTAATGCCATTGACTGCACGGCATGACCGACTGTGCCGCTCCAGCTAATACGTGGGTTGAATGAGGTATCCAGCGAGCCGTCGGGCATCAGCCGCCCCAGAAAATCTACTTGCCCGCCGGACTTGCTGAATTGGGCAGCCACCAGAATTCTGCCATCGGGCTGCACCAGGATACAGTTTGGGCCGTAGAGAGCGCTTGGTCCCCAGGTTTGAAAGGTAGAATCGGCAGTCCCATCGGGATTAAGCCGGCCAATTGACGTATTTACGGCACCGAGTATGCCTCCAAAGAGGATCTTGCCGTCCGGCTGTAAAGCCAGGCAATCAACGTGCGAACAGCTTGTGGCAGTGGAATTGTGAAAGCCGGTATCCAGCGTACCGTTAGGATAGAGGCGGCCCAGGTTTGTGGAAGGTTGTCCGCCGAGGCTGGTGAATGTCCCGCCGGCCAGAATCCGGCCGTCGGATTGCAGCGCCAGGCAATTCACCAACACGCAAAGGCCGGCTGCGGCGGGGTTGAAGGTGGCATCCCAGATTCCCGCCGTGGTTAGCCGCCCGATATTGTTCGGGACTTGTCCCACGGCCAGGATCATGCCGCCGGGCTGTATCGCCAACCCATGCACGCCAAAGCAGCAATTGCCGGTTGGATGGAAGTCCGGTTCCGGCGTGCCGTCGCTGTTGAGCCTGGCGATGGAGGCAAACCAGGAATCACCAATTTTCTGAAAGGCACCTCCAATGACGATTTTGCCGTCACTTTGGAGACACTGAGAAAATACATCGGCCCCGTAAGGCACCGGGCCCGCGCAGAAATCGTCAGGCACCACCAAATTAATCCCCAGCACTGCTGGGGCGCAGTTGGTCGTGCCGAACGCGCTCGTCACTACCGCATCAAAATGGCTCCCCGCGTCCGAGGGTTGCGCATTGCTCCAAACTATGGAGGAAGCCGTGGCCCCGGCAATGTTCGTGCCGTCCTTTCTCCATTGGTATCCGAGAGGAGCCGTACCCAAGGCGCCGACACTGAACGTGGCAATTTCGCCGGGGTTGATGGCAACATCGGTCGGCGAAGTAGTGATTATCGGGTCGATCACCGTAAGCGCAGCGGTTCGACTGGTTACAGAACCAAACATGTTGCCGACGGCGCACGAGTAATCTCCCGCATCCGCGCCGAAAAGGTTGTTAAGGCTCAAAGCCGAAGTCAGGGCTCCCGAAACGTTGCCGCCGTTGATCAAGTTCACTCCGTTTTTCCGCCATTGATAGCTCAAAGGCGATCCGCTGAAGGCGCTTACCGTGAACACCGCCCCGCGTGTTGCGTTTGCCAATCGCGCGGCTGGCTGGCTGGTGATCAATGGCGGTCCGTAATTCGTCTCAACGACCCAGCCCGAGCCACTCTGTTTTCCGCCGACCGGATATCCCCGCGCCCGGAGAGTGGCGTTGGTGGAGAACGACAATCCGGCGACTCGCCACCCGCCGGAGATGCGGCTGCCGGCACCATAGAGAAAGAGGCTGCCGCCGTTGGTCGAGAATTCGAATGAAGTGCGGCCCACCTCGGGACTATTACCTCCTCGCAGCCAGGTTACGGTCGTGCCGTCGAACATGACGCTCTGGCTCGCGATCCCCGTATTGTTCATCCGTGCGATCCTCGCTCGCGCCACCGCGGACACAGTTGTAAACTCCCCGCCCAGCAAGATTTTGCCGTCTCCCTGGATGGCAAGGGCCAGGACGTTGCTGCTGGCCGCAACGCTAAAGCCGCTATCCAGGCTGCCGTTGGTGTTGAGCCGGCCGACGTAGTTGCAGGGCAGAGTGGCGAGATTCGTGAACGAGCCGGCTGCTAGAATCTTCCCGTCGGCCTGCAACGCCAGGCAATATATCGCGCCGGAAGCGCCTCCAACGAACGCCGGATCAAAACCGCCGTCCGCGTTCAGTCGGCCAAGGCAACTGCAGGTCTGGCCCGCCAGATTTGTAAACGCACCACCGGCGACAATTTTGCCGTCCGGTTGCACGGCGAGGCAATGCACAGCGCCGTCCGCAACGGCGTTAAAGTTCGAGTCCAGGCTCCCATCGGTATTAAGCCTCGCCAGGTTAGTGTGCCACTGTCCCGCCAGATTGGTGAAAGTCCCACCAATAAGAATTTTCCCATCAACTTGCATGGCCAGGCAGTTGATCGTTTGTCCATTGATCCCAGCGCCTGCGTTGAAGCCGAGATCCGGGGCTCCGCTTGTCGTCAAGCGCGCAATATTGGTGCGGGGCACGGAACCGATAGAGTTAAACGACCCCGCCAGCAAGATCCTCCCATCCGCTTGCTGCGCCAGCGCCAACACAGTCGCTGGATTAGCCACGCGCGACCACATCCCAAACGTCGAGTCCACGCTGCCGCTGCTTGACAGGCGGCCGATGTTGTAGCAAGCCAATCCGCCAAGCGACGTAAACGATCCGCCCACGACGATCTGTCCGTTTTGCTGAACCAATAGGCAATTGACCACGCCATTGGCAGCCGCCGTGAAATTTGGGTCCAAGCTCCCGTCGCTGTTCAAGCGGCCCAAATAACCCCGCGATCCCCCCGCCAGATTAGTGAACCCACCCCCAACCAGAATTTTCCCGTCAGTTTGGATGGCCAGCGCATTCACTAAATTATTTGCCCCAGGATTAAACGCGTCCGGAGTCTGCGCTTGAACGGCTAATCTGATCAATACGAGTAGTGCAGGAAGAAAGCGTGTCGTTTGATAAGCTGCTGAAATGTTCATATATCTCCCCCGGATTCCGGGATACCGGGAGTCTCCCCTTCTACAACACCCCTTAATCCAACTCAAGCGTTTTTAATGCGACCGACGGGCTGCATCAGACGCGCCCGGATCAGTGGGCTGGCTGTTCTCGTAACGCAGAATTGCCTGGCGGTGTGGGCTGCTCACTATTGACACTCCCAGCGGGGCTTCCTTCGATGTGATGCTCCCGTGGGTCTTTACCGAGACCAGTGGCGGCGGTCGGAATTGGTGAGGCTCTTTGGCTCGCACACAGGCAACATTACTTCAGGCTTGGACAGACAACGGACCAAGGGACGGAGCCGGAAACCGGTCGCTGAGCGCCCCGTGTTCGGCAAACGCGACAGGCAGCTTGCGGCGCCCCCCCGTGAGACAAACTTGAAGTCGCAATGTGCGACCTCAATATGGCTCGCAAGCTGCGAATCCAGCAGGGAAGAGCGGATCCGGAGCCCGCTGAACCGGGCGGGACGTCCGCTACCCGCTCCCCTGGCTCAACCCTGAGCCTTCCCCTTCTTGAGGCAGGCCTGTTGGACGAAGTATTGCTGCCCGAACAGATGGCCGGACTGGCGCAGGCGCGACCGGCTCTGCACCTTGTTGGCGGCGGCGCGCACGTCCTGCCTCTCCTGTTCAGACAAACCCGGGCCGCTCCAGGCTTTGGAGGCCGCGCCCAAGGTCTGGCGCACGCCCAACTGTAGCGTAGCGAGGTCGGCCTATTCTTAGCGCTGCTGGCACCCGTCGAAGACTCCGCTGCCCAAATGCGAAGCCAAGAAGCGCAAATACGCTGCCCCCGCTACCGACCGCAGTCACTGGATTGCCTGAGAGGTTCCCGTCTCTGCTCTTTTTGATTGCGCCGGTACGCCCAGCCCCGCAAAGCTTTCCGCAGGACAAATGAAGCCGAAGGTTTATTTGGAAACGGCCATCCCAAGCCTGCTGACCGCGCGGCCGAGCCGCGACGTGTTGATCGCTGGGCAGCAGCAAGCCACGCGCGATTGGTAGAAGGAACGGCGCCACCGTTATGAGCTGTATGTTTCTGTGCTGGTGATGAAAGAGGTGGAGCGCGGCGACTCCACCGCTGCGGCGCAACGGGTGGCAGAATTGGCGGTCTGCCTCGTGTTGCCATATCCGAAGGAAGCCGAGGAACTCACACGAGCGTTGCTGGCCAGCCGGCTGATCCCGGCCAAGGCGGAAGCCGACGCGGCCCACGTCGCCATTGCCGCCGTGCACGGGATGGATTTCCTTCTGACCTGGAACTGCCGACATATTGCCAACGCTGCCATCGTAGAGAAGCTGCGGGACGTTTGCGCCCGCGAAGGGTTTCCCGCGCCGGTGATCTGCACACCGCACGAGTTGATGGTATGATACAGCTATGAAACACGAGATTCTGGAAGAAGTCTGGCGCGTGCGCGACCAGATCTCTGCCGAGTGCGGGCACGACGTTAAACGGCTTGGGGCCATGCTGCGACGCGAGGAGTCTAAATACGCCGACCGACTGGCGCGGCTCCCGATCCGGTGCAGGTCCGCCCCCGGGACGCAACCAGCCGGCGCTGGTCACCGGGTCCAACCACCCCTTCACGGCGCGCCGGCCAAGCCTGCCATCGCCCTCCGTGAGGAGCCACCACGTTATGGTGGGAAGACCGGCGGCACCAAGTCCTGATCGGAGTCGAGTTTTTGGATAGCTGCCCTGGTCAGTGAGGTTCAATCTCTCGTCCCAACCTGTCGAGGTAGGGACGCCGGTTGCCCAGCGCCCCCCTCACAGATCCCGGCGGGCGGTATCCGCTTAGCCAAGTCGCGCGGGTAAAGGCTACTTGCGTCTATCTTGCGACGACGCTGAGGATGTTGGCGGCCATCAGGGCGCCGTGCTCGGTAAAGGCATACGGAAGATGGCGGATATTGCGCTTAGAAGTATCGGCGGCTGGAGTGTCAGGTGATGCGGTCACAATTGACAGGCCAGAGGTCCGGCATTGGTCTCGGGTTCGTACCCGATTCTGCTGGCTTCTCTCGGCTCAGCCTGGCTATGCTTCACACCCCCGCCCAATTGCGGGCGGGAGAACCAGCACCTCAGAAGGCGGGTGCCTGAAATCACATGAAGATCCAGTCTATTCCAAAGTCGGGCCGGCAGGGGAACGTCGTTTTTGTGAAAGGCCGGTGCGGCAATGTCGTGCGTAATTTCGTGCCCCCATCGAACCCCCGAACCGCCGACCAGCAGCGCCACCGCCAGAACATCCTCGCGGTCTCGCGCCGTTGGCGGACGCTGAGCCTGGAACAGCGCGGGACCTGGCGCGTTCTAGCGGCCAACACAGACTTCGTGAACGACAAAGGCGAGCGGGTGGCGCTTAATTGCTTCAAGCTCTTCGTCAGCTTGAACACCCGGCGCGCCGATCTTGGCTTGCCACAATTCGACGTAGCGCCGGCGGAGCCGGTTTTCAGCCCCAGCCCGGTGTTGGAATTGGCTGTTACCTACCCGGACGGCAAGTTTACCCTCAAGCTCCGCGTCCAGGGCACGCCGGCGCAGGTCATCCTGGTGCAAGGCGCCAGGCCGGTCAGGAGTGGTGTCCGCTGCGTGCAGCACTTCCCTTTCCTGGGGCTGCTGCCGCCCCCGATAGATGGCTGGAGCGACATCACCGAGCTCTATGTTGCCCGTTATGGCGTGCCGAAGGCCAACCAGGCCATCTGGATTCGCACCTGCCAGCACATTGACGGCTTTACAGATGTCCCCAAAGTGCTCCGTTTCCGCATCCCCGCCTCAGCCGCGTAGCGCTAAAGCATTGCCGCATCGTCAGTTACAAACGCCGACAGCTCTGCATCCTCGCAGGCACCGGATCGCTATCTCACCGTTACTCTCGCCGTTACCTCGCCGTCGCACCTCTACAAAGTTTGCAGAGGTACGACGGCGAGGTAACGGCGAGGTAACGGTGTGGTCCGGGCGCGGTGATGGCGGTATCAGGACGACGGTTTGCCGGCGCTCTTGGGGCTTGGCAAATCTGGCGGTGGCCAGACCGCAGTAAAAACGAGGGCCACGGCGATTCCGAGCGAGACCTCGACGAAGCGGTGCATTCCCGTGATCCAAGGCCCTTGTGGCCTTACGATGAGCACGACAATGGTCAGCGTGACGCCGGCAAACCGGTAGGCGCTCTGATCGAGACGGAGAAGGGCGCAGATGAGTCCGAGCGCAAATATCGCCGCCCCGAATACAATAATCCCCCGGCCAAAACAGCTCGCCACGATTGCTCCTGCCGCCGCTCCGAGGGCGGTGCCGATCAGTCGTTGCTTCGAAGTGGCCCAGGCGGCTCCGAGCGTTGACTGCATTACAATGATCGTCGTGATCGGCGCCCAATACGCCTCCGGCAGCCGGCATAGGCGCGCGACGATCAAAGACGCCACGGCGGCGAGCGCGGTGCGCGCCGCGTGTGTCAGCCAGTTGCGCGTTGCCGCGGACCAAAACAGGCCTCGTACCCGCTCGATGTAGCTGCCAGGCATAACGGGATTGCCTAAGGCTGCTTAACCTCGGATAGCCCTCAGGCGGCAATCTGATCGCGCATTCCGCCCGAGCTGAGTGTGCGAACCATTTCCTTGGCAAAGAAGTCGTTGGGGAAGCCGAGTTCGATCTTGCTGGCGTCATCCAGCGCTTTCACTTGCTCGGCGGAGAGCGAAAGCTCGAGGCTCGCGAGATTGTCCTGAAGCTGCGAGAGCTTGCGGGCTCCGATAATGGGAATGACCGGCACGGGCCGGGTGCGCAGCCAGGCCAGCGCCACCTGCGCCATGCTGCGGCCTGCCTGGTCGGCGACGCCCTTGACGGCGGCCACGATGCGCGCGGTCCGTAGTTCCTCCGGCAGGAATTGCTTCATCATGTCGCTGCTCATGCGGCCCGATTCTGCGGAACCGTGCCCGTGGTATTTGCCGCTCAGCACGCCACCGGACAGCGGGGACCAGGCGGTGACCCCGAGGTTCAGCGCCTTGGCCATCGGGATCAGTTCCCGTTCCACGGTTCGCTCGACCAGGCTGTATTCAATTTGAAGGCCGACGAAGGGAGACCAACCGCGAAGGGAAGCGAGCGTGTTGGCCTGGGCGACCCACCAGGCGGGGGCGTCGGAGATGCCGATATAGAGGACTTTGCCCTGCCGCACGAGGTCATCCAGCCCGCGCATGACTTCCTCGACCGGGGTGATCTGGTCCCAGATGTGGACCCAATAGAGATCAATATAGTGGGTCTGCAGCCGTTTGAGACTGGCCTCGACAGACTGCATCATGTTCTTGCGATGATTGCCCGCGGCGTTCGGGTCTTTGCCGGCGGCGGCGTTGGTGTATTTGGTGGCCAGGACGACGCTCTCGCGGTGTCCTTTCATGAACTCGCCGAGAAAGGATTCGCTGGTGCCGTTGGTGTAGATGTTGGCGGTGTCAACGAAGTTGCCCCCGGCCTCGCGGTAGGCCTCATAGACCTTTTGCGCTTCCTCCTTCGACGATCCCCATCCCCAGTCCTCGCCAAAGGTCATGGTGCCAAGAGCGAATTCAGCGACCCGCAGGCCTGAGTTTCCGAGTAGTCTGTATTTCATAATAATATCATCAACGAGCGGTAGAACTGGCTTCAATATACGCTGAATTGATCTCCTGCATAATCTGGCGCAGGTCAGACGTCCCAGGCGGTCATGAGCGCAGCGGGGGTTCGGGCGGCCATTCGGGTTTCGCGGGCGCAGACTTTGTCGAGCACGATGCGTCCGGGGACCCCGTCGTGAACCTCATAGCATATAAAGTGAATCTCCATGGTCCCGAGGGGCTGTTCCCGCTGGCGCAAGTCGCCGTAGAGTTGGGTGACAAATACCGCGGCGACCAGGCTCGGGGCCAGGTCGTTGCCCGGCGGTATGACTGTTCCAAAAACACCACTCGCGCGCATCGAGGTGCGGATGGATTCCGCCAGGGCCTGTTCGGGCGGAATGAGAAAACCCGCGTAAGGGTCCTGTTCGTAGGAGTCGTCGGCGGTCCGGTAAGTAAAGGAACGACTTTGAAAGAGCGGGGAGATGGCGACACGGCCTAACGCCACCAGATTGGTGTTTGAGATCGTGGCGGGCGAGTCGGAGGGGAGTGAGAAAGCAAATGTCTGGCGAGTCCAGTGGGGACCGGAGATACAGCCAGAGAGAATGGCGACCACGAATAACATGGGGGCGAGGCTCCTCATCTTCGGGGCGGTTTCTCAAGTTCGGGCACCGGCTTGGGGTACTTGCTGAACAGCAATGAAGCAGGCCGTTGCTCCAATTCGTGGATCAGGACCACCAGCTCATCTACGGCGGCGCGAGCGCCTTCCAGCGACCGGTTCAGTTCTCCTGTGTCCACGCCGGCAAGAACGCGACGCAGTGCCAGCGCATCGTTGGAGAGCTTACTCATCAGGGCGCTCGCGTCATGGCTGACCGCGGGCAGGTTGGCTCCGTTGATGGCGCCTTGGGCAGCGGCCAGAGTCTGCTGCAGTCGGCGGGCCGTGTCGCGGAATTCGGCGATCAGGCCATCGGCGTTGGTGCCCAGTTGTCCAAAGTTGATTTGATTGAGGTTACTGGTGACCTGATCCGCTGCTTCAATCAGCTTATTGGCGCGCTCTTGCAGGCCCGCCAGGTCCAGGGCCTGGACGTGACTCAAACTTACCTCCAACGACGACATCAGCCGGTTGAACTGGCTCGGCGCTGAAGGAATGTAATAGTGCTTCGGCGTCCAAGGGACTGGCTCGACGGGATACAGCGTGGGGTCCACATATTCAAGCGCGAGGATGCTGGCGCCGATGAAGCCCTGGGCCTCGACCCGCGCGCGGAGACCCTGCGCAGCCTCGGTATCGAGCAGTTCCTGGATGTGGTTCGTTTCGGCGCCCCAGACGGTTCCCCGGGGAACCTCGAACTGAATGAGAACATACTGTTGGTGGTATCGCGGGTATTCGGCGCCGACGAACTCGATGGCACTGACTTTGCCGATGGCCACTCCGCGCAGCTTCACGAGGGCGCCCACGGAAAGGTTTTCCACTTTGCCCGGGACGTAGGTCTCAAAGAGGTCACTTTGGCCAAAATAGGCTTTCAAGCCCACGGCAAAGAGCGCCGCGACGAACAAGCCCGCTCCGGTCAGCACAAAGAGACCAACCCTGAAATAATGCGTCTTGGCGCTCATGCCACCTCCCGGTTTAGAAACTGCCGCACCCACGGCTGGGCCGCGTGGTCCCGCAACCACGCCGGGGGCCCTCAGCGGCGATGCCGCGAATCTTGCGGATCCAGCATGATGACGCGGTCAGCAACGGCGTAGATGCTGGCTAATTCGTGAGTCACCATCACGAAAGTGATGCCGAGGCCATGGGCCAATTCGTGAATCAAGGCATCGAGGCCGGCGGAGGTGATCGGGTCGAGACCCGCCGACGGCTCGTCGAGAAAGAGCAGGCAGGGGTCCATGACGATGGCCCGGGCGATGCCGGCGCGCTTTTGCATGCCGCCGCTCAGATCGGCCGGGAGCTTCGTCGCGGCGGATTCCAGGCCGACCAGCCGCAGCTTGGATAAGGCGATCAAGTCCTTTGCCATTTCCGACAGATCAGTGAATTCATCGAGGGGCAGACGGACGTTCTCCACGGTCGTGAGTGAGCCAAATAGAGCGCCGCCCTGGTAGAGCACGCCAAACCTACGCAGGATCCTTAAGCGTTCCTCTCCTTCCGCCTGAACGAGGCTCTCCCCGGTAATCAGCACATCGCCTTCCATCGGCTGGTAAAGCCCAATCAGGTGCTTCAGCAGCGTGCTTTTGCCCGAGCCGGACGCGCCGAGGATGGCCAGCACTTCGCCGCGATGCACCTGGAAGTTAACCCGTTCGAGAACGGGCCGGCCGCCATACCCGACCGTGAGATCGCGCGCCTCGATCATGGTTTTGGCCGCGCCATTCATTTTCTCAGGTTGTACAGTTATCGCGGCAAAGAGAGCGTCAGCGAGGATGATCAACAGAATGCTGCTGACCACGGAACGGGTGGTGGATTCGCCGACCGCGCGCGGGCCTTCGCCGGTTTGAATTCCGCGCAAGCAGCTCACGGAAGCGACGATGGCTCCGAAGACGATGCTTTTGGAAAGCCCTTCCGCCAAATCGCCGAAATGCAGGCTCGTTTGGACCTGGCTTAGCACCATGCGCAAGGGGAAGCCCAGGCCCAGCAGGACCGGGATGCCGCCGATCAGGCCCGCGTACATTGCGAACACCGTCAGGACCGGGGTGAGCAGGATGCCCGCGACGACGCGTTGCACGACCAGGAATTGCACCGGGGACAGGCCCATGGTTTGGAGCGCGTTCAGTTCTTCATTCACCTTCATGGTTCCCAGCTCGGCGGCGAAAGCGGACCCCGAGCGGCCCGCCAGCATGATCGCCGCCATAACGGGTCCCAGCTCCCGCGTCATGGCCAGGCCCAGCAAGTTTGCCACGAACATCTGCGCGCCGAACTCCGCCAGCGGTTGCGCCGACTCGAACGCAATCACGGTCCCTATCAGGCAGGTGAGCAAGCACACGATCGGCAGCGCGTTGACGCCGGCCACCTCGAAGACGCGCAGGACCTCCTTCCAGCGCATGAGCCGCGGTCGCAACAGGCTTCGGATGACGGCGAGGGTGGTTTCCCCGATGAACTCGACCTGATGACGCAAATCGGCCAGCCAGGCGACAGTGGCCGCTCCGACGTCTTCGACGATTGGCGAACAAGGCGGCTCGTGTTCCTGCAACACCCGGAGGTCCTCCTTCGAGAAGCTCCCCAGGAGATGCTGAAGGTCCGGGCTCAAGCCGGTCACCTGGACGGTTGCCCCCGGTGTCATGCCCCCGATCGAAAGGTAATAGAGCAGCGCCAGACCGGCGCTGTCGCAATCGAGGCGATGAACATCAATGTCCAGCCGCACTCATCTGGCTTCCGGCTAACTCGTTCTCGAGGCTGCGCCACGCCACGGGAGTGGACTCGGTATCGAGCTCACCCGTAAGGGCGAGCGTGCCCGTGCCATCGGGTCGGCGCGAGAGCTCCCAGCGAACCGGCAAATCAACTGGAGGTGAGCACAGCCATTTACGGGTGCTGATTCGCCTTCATTTCGGCCTGCCAGCCGCCGCCGAGGGCTTTGTAGAGTTGCACCAGGTCCAGTGAAATACCCTGGTCGCTTCGCACCAGCGCATCCTGCGCGATGTAGAGCGAACGCTCCGAATCCAGCACACGCAGGAAATCCACCAGCCCGCTTTTGTAGAGCTGCGTGGACAGTTCCACCGCCTGCTGGTCCGCCTGCACCGAGCGGAGGAGCGATTCGCGCCGGGTTTGTTCCTTGGCGTAGGCGACCAGCGCGTTTTCCGAATCCTCCAGCGCGACCAGCACCGTTTGCTGGTAGGTCTCCAAGGCCTGTTCCTGACGCGCGTTCTGGACGCGGATATTGGCGCGGATGCGGCCGGCCTCGAACAGTTCCCACCGCACGGTCGGGCCGGCGGACCAGTACCGGCTGGACCGAATCAAACCAATTGTCGGCCGATATGCTTTCCAGACCGGCAAACCCCGATGAGCGAAAACTTGGGAAACAAATCCGCCTTGGCCACGCCGATCCGGGCGGTGGCTGCCGCCAGTTCGCGTTCAGCGCGCTGAATGTCCGGCCGGCGCTGCAACAACTCGGAGGGCAAGCCAACGGGCACGGTCGGCGGTGTGAGCGGGATGGGTTTCTCGACGGACATTTGGTCCATCAAGGTGCCCGGCGGTTGTCCGAGCAGGACGGAGAGGTGATGAACCGCCTCCGCGAACCCGGTTTCCAGCGAGGGCACTTGCGCTTCGGTCGCCGCCAGCAGCGCCGCCGCCTGCTGGACATCGAGATCGCTGGCCAGGCCGCTCTGGAATCGGCTGCGGGTCAAATCCAGAGCCTCCTTTTGAACTCCGATATTGCTGCCGCGTGATGGCGAGGCGTTGTTGGTAACCGCGGGACTCGATGTAATTGCGCGCCACTTCCGCCAGCAGCGAGACCAGCACGTCGCGTTGGCCAGCTTCGGCGGCGCCGATTTCAGCCCTGGCGGCCTCCACCGCTCGCCGCGTGCCGCCAAAAACGTCGAGCTCCCACGCGGCGTCGAAGCCGGCTTTGTAGAGATTGTAGTCCAGCGGCAGTGCCCGGCGGCAGCGGCGGAAAGCTGTTCTTCGCCGAAGCGATTCCGGGAATAGGATGCCGAACTCCCGACCGAAGGCCACAAGCCGCCGGCGACCACATCCCGTTCAGCGCGGGCTTCGCGCACATGGGCTTCGGCAATGCGAAGGGTGAGATTGGACTGACGGCCGTCACCATGAGCGAATCCAAATTGGTGTCGCCAAAACCTCTCCACCACGCGGCCAGGTCCGCGGGGCTGTTGGTTTCACCTCCGGCGAGAGACGAAGCCCATTGCGCCGGAACGCTGGCTTTGGGCGCCTGGTAGTTTGGCCCCACCGCACAACCCGCGAGGAGGGCGGAACTGGCAAGTGCAATCGCGGTTGCCGCTTTCATGAGCTTGCGCACCTCCTCGGTCCGATTCACGGCGTTCAGCAAGTTAAGGATGGTCTCGACCGTGATGTCATCGCCAACACCGGTGTTGAGCATCGCGTGGAAGAGCTGGCGGTCCGGCCATTCGTGGCCAAAGTAGTGCTTCACAAACTTCCGGCGTTCGTCGTCCATCGTGTCCACCAAGTTGGACGGCCTCCTTTTCGGTCGCCCACGCGCTTGAACACGCGGCGGAATTTGAGTTCCCGCGAGGCATACAGAAACACGCTAAATCTATTGGGCGGTCCCGGAGAAAGTACGGCGCGCCGCGGCCCACAATGACGCAGGGGCACTCCTTTGCCGCTTGCTCGACGACCTTTTGAACCATACGAGACCAGCCGGTCCGTGTCCAAAACGGCCAGGTCGGGTGACGGCAGGTTTGGGACAAGACTCCCGCGCCAGATCAGGTTAATCAATCGCTGCAGCAAAGGGTCGGTGCGTTCCTCCCGCTTCTTGCAGACTTCAACTGGGATTCTTGGCCAGCCGTGCGATTTCCTCGGCTCAGCGCCTCGATCGAACAGTTTCCAGTTCAGCCGCTGGGCGAGGGTCTCGGCCATGGTGCTGCCGCCCGCGCCGAATTCCCGGTCAATGAGAAGGATTTGTTTCATAATCCTGCCACTGTTCACTCGGCCAACGACACGGCGCGGACCTGCTTGGGCCGTTCAAAAACGAACACGCACAAAACGCACACCGCGCAGAGGCAGGCCACGACGTAGAACAAATTCATGAACGCCCAATAGCCGGATTGTTGGAGCATCGTGTGATAAAGGAGGTCGCGCGCCCGCGCCAGGGCGTCGGCCGGATCAAAGTGCAGTTCCAGCAGCTTTTGCGCAAAACCCAGGTGATGTTGGTATTGAGGGTTCAAAGGCGACAATTGTCCGACCATCATCGCCTGGTGCGCCTGGGCGTAGCGTTCCAACATGGTGGAAACGAAGGAAAGGCCGACACTGCCGCCGATGTTGCGAACCAGATTCTGGAGGCCGGTGGCATTGCCGATTTGTTCGTTGCGCAACGTGCCGATGCCCAGCGTCGTCAAAGGCACAAAGACGAAGGGCGTGCCCAAACCCGCGATGATATTGGGCAAGATGATGTTGGACATGCTCATTTGCAGATCCAACCGGCTTAACTGAAAGCTGGCGAGCGCCAGCAAGGCGAAACCAACTCCCACCAGCATTTTCGGATTGACCCGGCTCACCAGCGCGCCCACCACAAAGACCGCGACCAGCGATCCGACGCCGCGCGGAGTGACCGAGAGGCCCGCATCAAACGCGGTGTAACCCAGCAGCGATTGGAGAAACAACGGCTGCAAGGCAATCAGTGCGTAGAGGGCCAGGCCAAATAGCGCAAACAAGGCGCTGCTGACGGCGAAGTTGCGGTTCTTGAAAATGCGCAAATCCACGATGGGATGGTCGGTCCAAAGTTCGCGCACGATGAACCCGATGAAGCACGCGACGCAGATGACGGCAAACCAGCGCAGCCAAACGGCGGAAAACCAGTCCGCGTCCTGCCCCTTGTCGAGTATGATTTGCAAGGTCCCGAGAAACAGCCCCATGAGGCCAAAGCCGATCCCGTCAATGCGGCCCGGCCGGCTGGCGCGAATGTAAGGCGGGTCTTCGACCACCAGCAGCATCAGGAAGACCGCGAGGATGCCGACGGGCAGATTGATGTAAGAAAGTCCAGCGCCAGGAGAATTGGTCGGTCAGCCAGCCGCCCAGGGTGGGACCGACGACGGGAGCGACCACGATGCCCAGGCCGAACAAGGCCGTGGCCGTGCCGCGTTGGGTGGGCGGAAAACTTTCCAACAGGATGGCCTGGGAAAGCGGTTGCATGGCGCCGCCACCCAAGCCTTGCAAGACCCGGGCGATAACCAGCATCGGCATGGAGGTCGCGATACCACAAGTCAGCGAAGCCAACGTGAACAACGCGGTGGAGGCGACCAGAAATCGTTTACGGCCCAAAAAAGCTGGAGAACCAGGCACTGGCCGGCAGGATGACCGCATTGGCCACCAGATAGCTCGTCAGCACCCAGGTGGATTGATCCTGTGTGGCGCCAAGATTTCCCGCGATGTACGGCAGCGCCACCACCACGATGGAGGTGTCCAAAACGCCCATGAACGTTGCCAGCATCACCGGCACCGCAATCAGCCACGGATTGGCGCGCGGGCGCCATTCCGTCATGGTCGTGGCAGCGGCGTCGCTCATTTGACTTTGACTTTCGGTTCAACGGACATGCCCGGCGCGATGTCCAGGTCGTCGGGCAGCGGCTTGTCGAAAACAATTTTCACCGGCACGCGCTGGACCACCTTGACGTAATTGCCCACGGCATTTTCCGGCGGCAACAGGCTGAACCGCGCGCCGCTACCGAATTGCAGGCTGTCCACCCGGCCTTTGAACTCTCGTTTCGGATAAGCATCCACACTCAGCTCGACCGGCTGGCCGGGGCGCATGTAGGTCAACTGCGTCTCCTTGAAATTGGCCGTCACCCAGACATTGGCCGGCACCAGCGCCAGCATCACCTGGCCGGGCTGCACATAGTTGCCCAATTGCACCGTGCGGGCCGTAATGCGCCCATCCCGCGGCGCGATGATTTTTGTGTAGGAAAGATTCAGTTCGGCCTGGTGAACTTTGGCCTCGGCCTGTTGCACCGCGGCCGTGGCGGTCTCGACGCCCGCCCGGCTCAAGGCCACTTCCGACTCGGCCGCCTTGGACTGGCTGCGGGCCGCATCCAGATTGGCGTCGTCCGCGCGCGCTTGCGCTTGAGCCAGATCGAAGGCGCTCTTGGATACCGCCCGGCTTTCCACCGATTCATAGCGCTTCAAGTCGTCCGACGCCCGCTGCGCCTCCGCCTCGGCGGCAACCACTGCCGCCTGCGCCTGCGCGACCTTGGCTTCGCTCACTTTGACCTGCGCCTGGGCTTGATACAACTGGCTATGCGCCGCCGCCAAATCGGCCTTGGCCAGCTGACAGACTCGATTCGTAATCACGCGGATCAATCTCCACCAACACGTCGCCCTGCCTTGACCTGCTGATTGTCCGTTACCAGCAGTTGGGAGATTTGCCCCGGCACGCGCGAGCTGATCAAGGTGAGGTAACCGTCAATGAAGGCGTCATCGGTGGATTCGTAAGGCGCGACAAAACGGAGGTAGTAGAATGTCACCGCGACGAGGACAATCAACACAACGACAGCCGCGAGAAGGAGCTTCAGCTTCCGGCCCTTTTTGCGCGGCGGCGGCGCGGGCGATTTCCTTTTCCTCAGGGCTCGACGGTTTAGGCTTGCTGTTCTCTTGCTCCATGTTCGCTCTCCTTGCTTCTGGCGCTGGCTGGATCGCGTTTCCAACCAAGGTCTTGCTCGCTGTGGTGTTCTGCGAGTTGGGTCCACGGTCAACTACAACATTGCCTACAGTCGTTGTAACCGCGCCGGTGCCAATCTCCGTCGGGTAATTGTTCTTGCGCCAGGCATCAATCCCTCCCAGCAAAGGCCGCACGCGAGTGAAGCCCCTCCGTTGCAGAGACAGCGCGACACGCGCGCTGGTGACCTCGTTCGGGCAGGAGCAATAGACGACGATATCGCGGTCGTGGGGAAACTCGTGCTGACGCTTTTCAATCTCGTCCAGCCCCAGGTGAATCGCCCCGAGAATGACGGCACGGATCCTGGCCCAACTCCGTGCTGGAGCGCAAATCGAGGATGACAGGATTCTCGCCCGCATCCAGCTTCTGGCGCAGCTCTTCCGCGGTAATGCGAGCCATGCGAAATTCATGCAGCAGGCGCACTCGTTGCCAGTATTTGTACGCGATGTACAGCGCCGCCAGGCCGAGGAGCAGCGCCAGCGCACTGCCGCCGATCCGGGTGATCGCCGCGCCGATTTGCTCGATCTGGTGGCTGAAGAGATACCCGACGCCAAGCAGACAGCCCCCGTAAAGCAGCGACCCAGCCGCGTCCACGCTGAGGAACCGGCTGGCGCTCATCCCGCTCATCCCGGCCAACGGCGGTGCCACCGTGTTCAACCCCGGCAGGAATTTCGCCACCAGCAATCCCCGCAGGCCGTAGCGCGTGAATACGTTCTGCGTTCGGCGGACGCACGAGTCGGGCTCCAACGAGATACGGCAGAGCAGGCCCACGACCTGGTTGCCGCGATGGCGACCCAGGTAAAACCAGAAGCCGTCGGCCAACAGGCAGGCGAGGACTGTGACCGCAACCCCGAGGGCAAAACTGAATTGGCCGGTGGCGGAAAGTGCGCCGGCAGCCAACAGCCAGGGCAGCGCCGGCAACGGCAACCCGATCTGTTCCACGAACACGGCCGCCGAACACGAGCGGCAAGCCGTGGCTAATAAGGAATTGACTGGTCTGGGTCATGAAATCCGGATTAGAAGAAGAAGCTTATGCCAAGCATTCCGGTGACACCGTTCAGCCCAAGGTTCGGTGCGTTGATCCCAGCGCAGGAAATGTGGAGATAACGCGCTTCCAAGCTTAAAGCCACGTTGTCTTTGAGGAACCACTGGACGCCGGTCCCGGCCTGCAGATTGAACTCGAACGTGCCGCTCAGATCCGGGGGCCCAATCCCAGTGGCCGTGACACCGGCGCCGCCATCAATGAATGGGATCCAGCGCGTTCCGGTTGCAAAGTTGTAACGCAGGTGTGGCGTGAGGCCGACCAGCCATTCACTACTGGGAGAGAATTGGGCCCCAGTGAACAACTCGAGGCGGAATTCCGGGTTGCCGCGATACCAATGCCCCTCACCCAGGACGTGACCAAGCATGTGGCCATAGGTGAGGCTGATCAGAGCCAGGTCGTGGGCCTCGACGGCGCCGAAGGCGGCCAAGCCACGGGTGGCTCCCGCACTCAGGCTAAGGGATTCCGTAGTAGATCGAAATCCTTCGCCGACGCCGCCTTCCCAGATGCCGCCCTGCTCTGATTCAGTCCCCGCGCCTGACGGTGAGATGCTGTTGGCCAGCGACAGGTCCGGCTGCGTTTGAGCTTGCAGCGAAACCCCCATGAGGTCCAACGAACAGACCAGGAACGCGAGGATACTCTTCCGTTTCAGCCTGGACGCCACAGCCAAAGCCCAGGCTCCGGGAACAATTAGGTTGGTCTTCTTGGCGAACATAACGAGCCTCACCTTCCATTCGTCACCTGCAAGGCAACCTTTCCTCGCATGCCACCGCGCTTCGCCCGGGTGTAGGCCTCGCGGGCCTGGTTAAGCCCGAAGACTGTCTCGACGAACGCGCGGACCTTTCCCGAATCCAACAGGCGCCCAATCTCGACCAACTGCCCCGGATTCGGTTCCACAATGAAGAACGCCTCCCGCACACGCGGCTCGTTCCTGGCTTCGCTTTGCGCAGCGATCGTAACCAGCCTGCCTCCTGGCCTAAGCACACTCCAGGAGCGATCCAGCGTCTCGCCGCCGACGGTGTCGAACACAACGTCAACCTCGCGGACAACCTTCTCGAATGGGGTCATCTGATAATCAACCACTTCGTCGGCGCCGAGGCCGCGCACGAAATCCAGGTTGCGGCTGGAGGCGGTGGCAATTACGTGGGCGCCACGCCAATGCGCCAGTTGCACAGCAAAGACGCCGACGCCCCCCGCCCCGCCATGAATCAGCACGCGTTCTGCGGCTTTCAGCCTGCAGCGCTCAAAGAGCCCCTGCCAGGCCGTGAGAGCCGAAATCGGCACCACTGCGGCCCTCGCGGGTTCCAGGGTGCGTGGCACGGCTGCCACAGAGGTTGCCGGAGCCACGCAGTATTCAGCCTGGGCGCCGTTGGCAAACCAGTCGTTCATGCCATAGACCGCGTCGCCGGCTCTCCACCCGTTCACGGCGTCGCCAACTTCTTCAATGACTCCGGAGAATTCGTGACCGAGCACGATGGGGAACGACCGGGGCTCACCCGCCCGGGTCTTGAACGTAGGCAGCCAATTGAACTCTGTCGGGGTGACCGCGCTCGCGTGGACCTGGACCAGCACCTCACCCCTTAGGGGCCGGGGTTGCGGCAGATCGCCGAACAACAACTCCTCGGAACCGGCATGTCTGGTCAGGTAGGCCGCCTTCATCCAAGGTTAATTTGCTCTGGCTTACGCATGTTTTCCTCCGTCGCCCAGGGCGGCCCGTCGCCTGCGTCCGCTGAGCAGATAGACGTCCGCGCGCACATCCGTGAGCGGGTCGCCCGATGAATCCATGCCATCAACCCTGGGGAGAGGATCGAAGATGATCTTCCGCCGTTCCGGCGTCTTGCTCATCTACGCGGGCGGTCAGGGTGATGGTGCCGAATGGGATCTCCTTCCGGCTGTCCGGCCACGTCACGCTGGCGTCCGTCACGTCATCGCCCGGCTCCGCCAATTGCACGAACACGCCGAGTTTGACCGGTGCCTTGGCCAACTGCAGGCCGATTTCGTCGAACAGGAAGTCCTTGGACTTTGCCGCCGCCTGCTCGTTGGAAAGGTACTCGGTGCCTGCTTCAGGCCGGATGCGGAACCGGCCGTGACGGCTCACCCCCTCAGCGTTGGTGAACTTGAAGGACGTGACGGCATAGAAGGCCTCCCGGGTGAAACTTGTTGGGATCGGCTTGGGCGTCTCGATGAACTTCTTCGCATTCGGGTGGGCGGCGAGGAATGCCCCCATTGCTTCCCGTCGGCCCGCGCCGAAGGCTGCCGCCGCGTGCATCAACTCCACGAATTCCTCGCCGGTGCGGACGGGGAACCCGTTGGTGGAGTGAGCGACGATGTCGGTGTGCGCGTGTTCGGCGAGGTGAAAGCGGATGGCCATGCCGCGCGGGCCGGACCGCGCCGGGTCGTTGTCGGGAATGTCCGGCAGGCCGGTCGAGTCCGAATACCGCACAGTCACCGGGGTGGAGGGTTGGTTCGCGTGGGGGGCGCGCGTCAACCTGGCCGCCTCGGGCGATGGGGTGAATGTACCCGAGCACATCAGCCCCTTGGCGTGTGCGGGCCGATAGCCGGCGTGCACGCCACCGGACGTCGCGTCCAGGGCGTCGAGCACGTCCTGGGCAAGGGCCGGGTTCGTTATGGTGCCGGTCGGAACAGGTTTCTCCTTGCTGAGAGTTGGGACTGTTGCGTTTGTCATAATGGTGTTTCTCCTTATTCGTTGTTATTGCATCGCATGGTCAGGATCATCTGTCGCTTCCCTTTTAGTGTGCTGTTCGTTGACGGCCCTTGAGCCGGGGCCGACGGACGCGTGTTCAACCCTCGCCGCGCGCGCTGTGGCCTCTGCGAAATCACCGCCGCACCGCTGCTTCACGATTGCCGTTACCTCCGCGCGGTGCTCCGCCCTGGCCCAGTCGCGTTGGAATTCGAGCAAGACCTGGAGCGCCGTCACCGAGACCCCGCCCGCCTGCTCGACCCGCCGCAGGGCGGTATCCTGGGCCGCCTGGTTCGGTGCCGCGCGACGCGTCCTTGACGGCATAAACCCCATACCCTTCCTCCAACATCTGCAGCGCCGGGAACGTCAGGCACGCTTCGCTCCACAGCCCCGCCAGCAGAAAATTCCTGCGCCCGGTTTTTCTGACCGCGGCCACGAACCCCGCGTCGTCCCAGGCGTTCAGGCTGGACCGTTGGATGACCGCCTGATCGGGGAACAGGGCACGCAATTGCGGGGCGACCGCGCCGTCGAAGTCGGCGGATTCCATTGAGGTCAGGATCACCGGCACGCCGAACATCTTCGCCGCCCTTCCCAGCACCAGCGCGTTCTTGAGCAATGCGTCCCAATCCGTGTCCGTCCCCCCGAAGAACATTGGTGGCTGGTAATCAATGAAGATGACCGCGCAGTTGTCCGGCGTCAGCAGCCCTTTATCGGTCGAAGTCACGCTCATGAGATCTTGTGTGTTGGCCTGTTCTTTCAACCACGGGAGGAAAATCGCTCCTGAAGAGGGAGCACGCTACTCGCCAAATGGTCCGACTTTTGTTCCACCAAGGAACTAGACAGTTCTACTCCTTTCGAACTAGACCGGGTTCGGATGCTTCATTGATCACGGTCGGGTAGTGCGCTTCGGGCGGCAGTGTGTAGTTCACGAAGACGGCGAAACCTGGTGTGGTATCCACTTACTCCCCCAATTACCACGATCTTGATGTTCTTTCTCATACGTCTTTTGTTGCTGTGAATTGCGATTGAGATCTTTGCCCGCGCCAACAGGTGCGCCGGCTTTCGTTAGCAGGTTAAGCCTGCATTCTTGATTCATGGGACAGCCTCACTTCCCAGAGGTCCCGGCGCCATTGACCATGTGGGCGGATTTTTGCCCTGCGTACGAACCAGGCCGTTCTACTACCTCCGAACGAGGGCCTCCTGAAGGGATTGCTTAGAGACGGCCCGGGCACTGGGCACAGCCGTCGTGCCGCCCGGCAACGCCAGACTTAGTGCCAAGATCCCCGTCACCCGCGCTGGGCGCTTCCTATCACTACCACCACCTGCGTTGGGGAGCATCTCACTTTTTGTACACCGCAGGCTGCTTCGCGACGGCACCAGCCTCCTCGTGCGCACCGTTCCCCCTCACCCCGGCCCTCTCCCTCAGGGAGAGGGAGACCTGCCGGCAGCGTGTCGGCGAATCTGAGCCATCCCGTGTATTCGAGCGTTGGCGTGGGTGGCTCCCTCTCCCTGAGCTGGTCTTTACCCATAGTCAGGATTGCTGGACACCGCAGGCGAGCGCCGGACCAACGGCAGCGCCGCAAACACTTGGTACATCGCCCCGAGGTCATCCAGTCGCTGCAAGCCGCGCCATAACACTTGCGCCCCGGGAGGACCATCGCTCTTGCGCCCCAGCCAACCGCCCAGCGTCGCGACCATCGACATCGCCGCCCACAGGCTGGGCGGTGTCGGCGGCGGCGCCGCACACTGGGTCGTAAAGGCCACCAACGCCTTCCACTCGTGCTCCTCGAAATACACCGTGCAGGGCACTGCGGGCGTCGCCCGGCCCAACTTGGTCAAATGAAACACGCGCCACGCCACCACCAGATCAATGGCCAAACAACTCTCCAGTTGGTCGGCCCCACCCAGTTGGCGGTCCTCGATCCGGCAGCCGCTCTTGAGCGTGCGATGGTAGACTTCAATATTCCAACGCTGCACATACCAGCGCAGTCGCTCCAGGGCTTGCTCGGCATGGGTTACGGGCACGGTGGTCAGGAGCATCCACTCGATCGGTTCCACGCCGGGCGGGGCCCCCACTTCTTGCGCCAGCACCGCCCACGCCCGCACGGGCCCTAAGTGCGGCTGCCGTGCCGGCGCTCGCAATTCCACTTCGCCATACCGCACTTCCAAGCGCGCGGTGCGGGCGGGCTGGGTTCCGCGACGGGGCACGCGCACCACTAAACCCACTTCGAGGACCTGCGCCTGGACCTGCGCCCACAGGTGGCCTTGTTCCCCGGTCACGCACCGGTCTTGCGTCGCCCGCACTAACAGCTTGGGCGCGCCCGACGTGGCTTGGGCCCAAGCGAAGAGTTCATAAATATCGGCCTCCCGATCGCCCACGCTCACCAGCAGCGTCTGGGGACAGGCCGGGCCTATCGCCGCCACGGCCTGGGCGCTGTGTTGCCATTTGACGCTTTCCTTTTGTTCAAACGGTCGTTGGCGCCGCTGATGTTTCTGGCCCGCCGTGTCCGGATCGCGCCCCCAGCATTGCACGTCCAATAAGCCCAGGGGCGTACCCTGGACCGTGAAGGCCATCGTGTCATGCACCAGCAGGCCCTGGGCGCCGTCGGGTTCGGTGCCGATCGGGCCGAGCAAGGCGGTGGCCGGGTGCGCGCTGTAGTTGAGGCTGGTGGTGTCTTGCACCGCTAACACCACCAACTCCTGCGCCACCCGGCGTGCCGTCGCTTGGTAATGCGCGGCCAATAAGGCGTTGAGGCCGGTGCGCGGATGGTCGAAGAATCGGCCGGCGGCGCGATACTTCGCCCAACTGCCCCCACAACATTCGGCTAAGCTGGCGGTGGGACGGGCATAAAAATCGCGGGCCAGGGTCAAGAGGCGTGTGCGCAAGCGCCTGTCACCCAAGGTGACGGCACCAAATTCGTTCTCGGCCCAGTCCACCGGCAAGGGCGGCGGGGGCGCTGCCAGCGCCCTGGGCGCGGGTCGCGCCAGTCGCGGTCGGCTGGGCACGGCGCTCAACACCGCCCGAAAATCGGGCTGCAACGGCTTGACCCAGATGATCTTTTGGCCCCGCTGCGCTTGATGGGTGGTATCCTGCCGGCCGCGGCCTTGAGTCAGACCGATGGCCTGCCAGTTGGCCGCCGCGTAACTGACCCCGGCAAAGCGAGCGCGGTCCACGAACGTTTCCACCAGCACCGGGCTATAGCGGTAGCGGGCCTGCCAATCGGCGGGCAGGCGCCGGAGCACCTGGGCCAGGCTAGCGGAGGCCAAGCCAGGCACCCGCACATGAGCCCGGATGAGAAAGCGGCTGTTGTTGACGACCCGGTGCAAGTTTTCGGCCCGCGCCACGTCGTTCCAGCCGAGCCACTGATCGCGGGGTGCCAAGCGCCAGGCGGCGGCGCTGAAGGCCAGCCCGCCGAGATAACCGTGCGGGCTGGCGATGAGATAACGCAACTGCGCGCCACAGAGCGGACCGGCCCCCAGATAATGTTCCTGCTCGAAGAGTTCGCGCCAGGCGCGGCCCAGCGCGCTGCGGCCAGGCGGAACCAGCTCCAGGGTCACCGGACCCACTTGGTCCAGTGAACGGTGCAACGGAGGCTGGGGCGTGGCCCCCGCCGTGCGCGCGGGGACGACGCGGCGCGGCGGCGGCGGCGCCAGGGGTGGGGGCAGTTGCAAGTGGCCGGAGCGTTGGAGGGCGACCAGGGCTTTGCGGGCGGACATCTCTTGCCAGCGCCCGGAGGGACCTTTCCAATCCAGCCACTCACAGAGCAGACGGGCCAGTTGACGGCGGGACAAACCGGCTCCTTCCCGCTCCAAGCGCTGGAGCAAGTGAGGCGAGAAGTGTTGCCCGGCCACGATCACCCCGCGAGCTTGGCCCGCGGCGGCGGTGGTGTCCAGCGAAAAAGTTGTGGCGCAAGATCAGCTCCCTGAGGGAGAGGGCCGGGGTGAGGGGGAACGGCGCTCACGGTCGGCAGAGGGTTATACAGGGTTTCCGGTTGGCCCTCACAAAAGCTGAGATGCCCCTGCGCGCTGGCTGTAACGCGTTTGACGGGTGCGGCAGCGTCCCCTAGTGTAAGATTGGATTCTAATCAGACGAATTTTAATGGCTCATGAGACCATTTGAGGCAGCACCGGCGGCGGACGGGCTGGCTCTGCGCGGGCCGCGGTTGCGGACGCTCCAGGTCAATGTAGGGCGCAAGTGCAGCCGGGCTTGGCGACATTGCCCTGTGGAGGCCGGAGATGGGCTCTACTGAATCTGGAAACCGCATGCGGAAGCGAGGTTGGTTATGGCCGAAGTGGACGAGGACGAACAGTTTTATCGGGACACCGAGCGAGCGGCGTTTCCCAAGCTCGATGACAGGCAACTAGCCCTGCTCGAGCCGCTGGGAACGCGGCGCATTGTGCGGCGGGGCGAGCTGGTATTCACAGCCGGCCAGCGCGATATGCCGCTGGCGGTGGTCTTGCGCGGCGCACTCGAGGCCTTCGAGGCGCGTGACGGCCAGGAGCAAATTCTCGCGACCGGTCGTCCGCGGGATTTTATCGGCGACGTAGCGATGCTGATGGGCACGGCGGCGCTGGTGACCGTTCGAGGCGGGGCGGACGAGAGTGAGATTCTGGAGGTGCCGGCGCAGCGGCTCCGGCAGGCGCTGGCCGAATTGCCCGGGGTGAGCGAAACGATCGTGCGCGCGTTCATCATGCGCCGGCAACGGTTGCAACGCGATCGCGAGTTTGCCGGGCTCCGCATCGTGGCGCCGGGCGATTCGCGCGAAGGCCGTCAGCTTGATGACTTCCTGGATAAGAACCACATCCCGCATCGGCTGGTTGATTCCCAGAGCGAATACGGCCATCTGCCTGAGCGACCGGCTGCACCTGGCCAGCCACGATTTGCCCGCACTCATCACGGCCAACGGCATGCCGCTGCGGCATCCCTCCTTGCGCGAGGTGGCGCGGGTGGCGGGGCTGCTACGCTCGGCCGCCGGCGATGGGGAGGGCGAAATTACGTGCGACCTGGCCATTGTGGGCGCCGGCCCGGCAGGTTTGGCCGCCGCTGTTTATGCGGCTTCCGAAGGGCTCAAGACCATCGTGCTGGAAAGCTACGCCCCCGGCGGCCAGGCGGGAGCTTCGTCGCTCATTGAGAACTTCTTCGGCTTCCCCACGGGCGTGCGGGGTGGGGACCTGACCTATCAGGCGCAACTTCAGGCGTATCGGTTCGGTGCGAAGATTGCCACGCCCGCCCAGGCGCTTTCACTGACCCTTACGGACGGAGAGTATGGCGCCAGCCTGCAAGCCGAGGGCTGCGACGCAACGCTGCGCGCCAAATGCGTCCTCATCGCGACCGGAGCCCAGTACCGCCGGTTGGCGGCCGAGGGGCGCGAGGAGTTCGAAGGGTCGGGAATTTACTATGCGGCGACCGGCCGGGAAGGCCAGTTTTGCCGCGGTTCGACCGTGATTGTTGCCGGCGGGGGCAACTCGGCGGGCCAGGCGGCGATGTTTCTTTCTGAACACGCGCAGAAGGTGCTGCTGATCATCCGCGGTGAGAGCCTGGCAAAAAGCATGTCGAGTTACCTGGCGCGGCGAGTCGAGGCCTGCGAGCGGATTGAGATTCTGGCGTGCACGGAGATCCGAAAGCTGCTGGGGGGCAAGGCGCTGGAAGCCGCCGAGTTGGAGAACACCCGCACGCATGAGCGGCGCACGGTTCAGACCCCGGCCATCTTTTCCATGATTGGGGCATTACCATGCACCAACTGGTTGCCGCCCGACATCGAGTGCGATGAAAAGGGCTTCATCAAGACCGGGCAGGCGGTCGCCGGCGCGCCCGCGTGGAAAGGGAGGAACCGCCCGCCCAATCCGCTGGAGACCAGCCGTCCGGGCATTTTTGCCGCCGGCGACGTGCGCTCCGGTTCGGTCAAACGCTGTGCGGCGGCCGTGGGCGAGGGAGGCATGGCGGTCGCCGGAGTGCATGAGGTGCTCGGGACCTACGCCTGACGACGGGGAGGGAGTAACAACGACGCGGGCCGCCCGGGGCCGAACCGATGGTGAAACTGCAAGAACTTTTGGGCATTGAACTGCCGATCATCCAGGCCCCGATGGCCGGTGTGCAAGGCAGCGCGCTGGCCGCGGCGGTGTGCAACGCCGGCGGTTTGGGGTCCTTGCCCTGCGCCATGCTCAGCCCGGATGCCCTGCGCCAGGAACTGGTGACCCTCCAGTCGCAAACCAGCCGGCCCTTCAACGTAAACTTCTTCTGCCATGTTCCGCCGACGCCGGATCCGGAGCGGGAAGCCGCCTGGCGCGCCTTGCTGGCTCCCTATTACCAGGAGTTCGGCATCGCCCCCGAGAACCTCTCCGCCGGGCCGGGGCGAGCCCCGTTCAGCCACGAGGCGGCCGACGTGTTGAGCGAATTCAGACCGCCCGTCGTGAGCTTCCATTTTGGGCTGCCGTCGCCCGAACTGCTCGCGCGGGTCCGCGCCTGGAAGCCAATCATTCTTTCCACGGCCACGACCTTGGACGAGGCGCGCTGGCTGGAAGCTCGCGGCGTGGACGGCATCATTGCCCAGGGACTCGAGGCCGGCGGTCATCGCGGCCACTTTCTGTCCGGCGACCTGACGTTGCAAATGGGCACGTTTGCCCTCGTGCCTCAAATCGTCCGGGAGGTGAAGGTCCCGGTCATTGCCGCCGGCGGCATTGCGGACGCGCAGGGAGTTGCGGCGGCGATGGCCCTGGGCGCAGCCGGAGTGCAACCCGGCACCGCTTACCTGCTCTGTCCCGAAGCCACGACCCGGCCCGTCCACCGCGCCGCGCTCAAAAGCGACGCCGCCCGCCATACCGCGCTCACCAACCTGTTCAGTGGCGGCCCGGCCCGCGGCGTCATCAACCGGCTCATGCGCGAACTCGGCCCCATAAACCCGGCGACACCCGCTTTCCCCCTGGCGGCCGGGGCCCTGGCTCCCTTGCGTGCCCGCGCTGAGGCCGCAGGCTCAGGTGATTTCTCTCCCCTGTGGTCCGGCCAGAATCTCGACCGGCTGCAAGGAAACCCCGGCAGCCCGGCTCACACAGGAATTGGCGTCCTGCTTGCTCAAACAACAGGCAGGGCCAATTCATGAAAGGGGCGGGGACGGCCTCGTCCCCCCATCTGGCTGCTGAGTTGGGCCGTATCACGGGGACGAGGCCGTCCCCGCCCCTTTCATGAATTGGCCCTGAACAACGGGTTTGGAGCAAGAAATAACCTTGCCTGACCTTCCCGCGAGGGAATGTCACCCGACCTCCGGACCGCCTTCGAGGAAGCCCAAAGAAGACAGGACGAGGCTTCCAAAGGTTAAGGATGCCGGGAGTGCCTTGACCGTCGTCCCGAGGTTAAATGGCAAGCTGGGACATGCGAATTGGACTTTTTGCCCCACTCGTGCGGCCCCCCGCCCAGGGACCGCGGCGATCACCGGCACGCGCTCGATAAGGCGTCCCGGTATCGCCGCAGCCCACCTTCTTTCTATCCAGGGCTGCTTCTGCGAATCGGGTGTTTTCGTTCAGACCTTAGTCGCGACGACCTCCAGGTATTCGGCCGCGGCTTCGGTGTGGCCGGGAATCGTCGTGCAGTTATGCCGTGTTTGCAGCTCAACCAGGTCGCGGCGCAGGGCGGCCTGGCCGGCCTCGGAAAGCGACTCGAACGCCCGCAGCGTGGGGCCGTAATACTTCCGGAAGAACTCCACGGTTTCCGCCGGCGGGAACGGATAACGCATCAACGCGATCCGTCGCGTCAGGCGAATATCGGTGAAGCCCTCTCCCAGCCGCTCCTGAACTGTGGCTTCGTTCCCCCATTCCATCGGCGAAGGAACTCCGACGGGCGGCGGCGGCAAATGCGCTTTGAAAACACGGAACATCCTGCCGATGAATCCTCCGGGCGTCCAATTGGCCAGCGCAATCTGACCGCCGGGCTTCGTGACGCGCCGCATCTCGGCGGCCGCCAGTGCTGGCTGCGGCGTAAATATCACTCCAAACATGCTCATCGTCAGGTCGAAGGCGTCACCGGCGAATGGCAGCGCTTCCGCATCCGCCTCCCGGAAGGCAATGCTCAATCCCGCCCCAGCCGCGCGGGCGCGAGCTTGCGCCAGCAAATTGCTGGCGATGTCAATCCCGCTCACCTGGCAACCGCGCTGCGCGGCGATCACCGCGAGATTCCCCGTCCCGCACGCCACATCCAGCACCTGCGAGCCGCGCCGCATCGGCTGCCGCGCCATGAACTCCTCGGCAATGTTCTCGATACAGTGGGCGACTTGTCCGTAGTCGCCGGACTCCCAGGTTGCCCTTTGTTTGGCTTTGATCGCCGCAAGGTTCGGTACCGCGGGCGAGTTGAGATACGTGTTCGTTTCTTTTCGTTCTATGGTTAATGTCTGCATAATGTTTTTGTGTTGTTATTAACGGGAGGCATCATGCAGAAAACTGAAAGGGCGCGCTTTGCTGCGCGGCTCAATCTTTTGACTGTGAAGCTCAGGCCGCGACGGCAGTTTCCTGCCGATAGGCCATCGGCGGGACGCCAAAGCGCGCCTTGAACACGCGGCTGAAGTGCGAGACATCCTCGAAGCCGCTCTCGAAAGCGACTTCCGTCACGTTCATCGGCGAGTCACGCAACAACGTCGCCGAATAATCCAGCCGCCGTTGGAGCAGCCATTTGCCCGGCGATTCCCGGAACTCCGCCTGAAACTCGCGTTTGAAGGAAGACAGGCTCCGATGACACAGCTTCGCGTATTCTTCCAGCGCAAGGTTGTAACAGAAATTGGCCTCCATGATCTCCGCGACGGGCGGCGAATCGCTCGCGCCCATTCGGCGGAAATAGACCGCCAGCTCGGAGTTGGTCCCGCTCGTCAGGATGCTCATCACCAATTCCTTCAGCTTGAGCCGCACCAGGGGCTCGGGCGGCTTTTCTTTCGCCGCCAAATAAGTGCGCATGGATTGGAAAAGCGCCGCCAGCGCCACATCATTTTCCACCCGCAGCGCCGTTCTGGGCGGCGCGCTGGCCGCGGCTTTGAGGCTCAGCGCCGCGCTCACCTCCCGCACCGTGCCGCGCAGGAGCGCGTCCGGAATAAAAAGCATCAGCAGGCACACGTCCTCTTCAAAGTGCTGCTCCGCGATGGTCGCGCCCTTCTTGAAAAACAACGTGTCGCCCGCCTTCGCCCGCCAGATTCCGTCCGCCGTGTGCCACGTCTTCTTGCCGGAGACCACGTGCACGAGATAATCCGTCTCGGTCCAGTTGGGGAGTTTCTTCGCCGTGATGCCACAGGTGTATTCGGCGAACAGAATGCCCCCGAGCTCGAGCTTGCTGTAGCTCGGATTCCTGCGCACCGCCTCGTAAAGGTTCAACATAGCTAACCTCGAGATTCGAGACCCGCCACTATACACCATGAGCAGCCCGTTCGCGCGCTGGAACGAACGAGTGATGCGGAAAGCAACCGAGAAGCCTGCCGCGCCCGAAATGCGGGACGAGTATGATTTGTCGGGCGGCCACGCTCCGATTCGGTCGTTATCGCGTCCGGCGACATGGAAGCGAACCTGATTCAGCCGGAACAAATCGAACCGGCCATCCTGCTCATTCGTGGTCAAAGGGTGATGCTGGACCGTGATTTGGCTGCGCTCTACGGCGTCGAGACCAAGAACCTGAACAAAGCCGTCCGGCGCAATCGCGACCGCTTCCCGGCCGACTTCATGTTCCAACTCACGCTGGACGAGGCACAAGCGTGCGCCGGTTCAAGGTTCCAATTTGGAACCTTGAAGCGAGGACAGAACATCAAGTACTTGCCGCAGGTCTTTACACAGGAAGGCGTCGCCATGCTGTCGAGCGTGCTGCGCAGTCCCCGCGCGGTTCAGGTCAACATTGCCATCATGCGGGTGTTCGTGCGTCTGCGAGACACGCTCGCCCTGCACAAGGAACTGGCCCAGAAACTGGTCGAACTGGAGCGCAAGATCGAGGGCCATGACACCAACATCCGCACGCTGTTCGACGCCATCCGCGAACTCGCCACCCCGCCCGCCACGCCGCATCGGGAAATCGGATACCACGTCAAAGAAGACGCTGCCCCTTATCGCACCCGGAAACGCGCTTGACCGCTTTCCCCAATCGGCAATCCTGCCCTTTTTCTGCAATCCTCCTCAGTTTTCTTGTGACATCCGAGCCCTCGCCCATCACTATCCTCCCAAGCGGTAAAGCCAAAGTCGGAGCATATGTGCTTTCAAAACACTGTGATCTACTCGCCCCGCTGGAACTAGGACGGGGACCGCATTGTGCCCAAGACGATCGTGCCTTCCGGCAGGCCGGTGGTCCCCGAGATCACCTTCACCATCCCCGCCAGCCTCAAGAACCGTCCTCACTTCCGTTTCCGTGGCGCCCTGCCGCACCACAACGAAGTTGCCGTAGACGAGTTCCCAAAGAAAATGACCACGGGCGATTACAAGATCCGGAAGCTCTACGCCCCTCCCACTTACGCCCCCCAATTCACCCATCGCTACAACACCGCCCGAAACCACATCCTGCAGGTCTTTTCCGAGAACTGGTCCCTTTGACTGTCAGCGCCCTGCTCGGCTCCACCGCTGCGGCGAGCGCACTGCCAGTGACAAGAACCACTGCCGGGAAATGGCCAATTGCGCCCGCCGTTCGTCCGAGCCCATCGGTGTCTATCTGCGGCGAAATCCCGTTGCCCGCTTCAGTTCCTCCCGGACCTCAAATACGACCGGGCACGCAGACAGCACACTGGGCCCGCTACTCTCCTTTACCCGCCGTTACCACCGCATCAAATGGTCACGCCAACCTTTGCCCTCGCTTCAACTTGCTCCAACCGTACCGCCTGCTCCTGCTCAATCCTTGTGTAAATGGACACGGGGCAGGCCTCAGCCTCGATGGTGACGGCCAGGGCAAACTTTGCCGTTGAATTAGGATCCCGGCTCCACCCGTTGTGGCCGCGCACAGCCACCGCGAAGGTCTCAGGTAACTCGTGAGCCTTTAGAACCACCCAGTCCTTTTGCACCGTCCCCGCTTTCCTGTGAACGCCCCGAAGAACTCCCCAATCCTTCTTCTCGTGCAGCATCCAGTCCACAGTGTCCGAATCGTCGGCCTCCCCAAATCCCTTGATGGCCCGCGCCTTGAAATCCTCCAGGCTTTCACCTTTCTTCGACGCGATCCAGTCCAGCCACACTTCCTGGTACCCCTTCCGAGTACTGCGCGTGCGCCGCGGCCTGCTGGAATAGCTCAGCGTAACCTCGATCCGGACATCGAACTCGTTCCCCGGCGACCTCAACTCTTCGGGAACCTCCACTGTGTAGATCGCCGCCTCAAGAGGCTTGATAAACTGGGTCCCCTGTGTGATCAACGTGACCCGCTTGTCCGTATTCTCCGTAGCTCGCGCCACATCAGGCACGCCGTAGCCTATGGAGCGCATCCAATCCACTTGTTCCTCCGGCGGCAAACCGTCCATCCAGCCTGGCCAGCGCGCAGATTGGATTAGGAGCGCACGGTATAGCAATGTTGGTTCATCTGGTAGAATCCGCTGCAGCAAGGCGGCGATTGCAGCCGCCCGCGGAGCAGCAAACGAGGTTCCAACCAAAGCCCTCGTTGTGGCCGCGCCGGGCGTCGCGAACGTTGACCGAACCAGTTCCAGGCATGAAGCCTCCACTGTCGAAAGGTTCGTCTGTCCGCCGTCTATCAGGTAATCTCCGCCAATCTCAACAATGTCCGGTTTGAACGTCTCCCAAAGCCCCCATCCCGAACGCGAAAAGGCCGACGGCCTTGCCTCGCCCCCAACGGTTGACCGGTTTCCGTCGTTGATGGTCGCCAAACCGACACCTCCCACCGTAATCGCCTGCAAACTCTGTCCCGGGTTCGAAACCCGCGACGAAGCCTCGCGCAGGTAGTCGGGGTACGGCCGCCCAGCCGCAATGTTGTCCAGAATCCCGGGTCTCTGCTGTGAGTTCGTCCGCCCCTCCACATTCCCAGCGGCTTGGATCACCAACACATCCAATTCATGGCTCAACAAATCAACCTCCGCGCCCCACGTACTCATCCGCACGGGACGGCACGGTCCGTTCGCCGCAATGGAATGATTGAAAATTCGCGTGTGCCGGCTGCCGTTCCTATAGTGCGTAATGATTTCCCGAATCGCCAGCGGCGGATAAACGTCCTGCGGCAGGTTTTTCTGGTCGTTCAACAACCTCGCGTTCTGTATCCAGCAAACGGCCTCACCGGGGTCACCGCCCGCAGAAAGATCGCGGTAGAGCACAGCGCCCGCTACCGGCGTGCCATGCCCATGCGGCGCAACACGGTCGGCAGTGTCGGCGCCGGCCAGGAATGACCGAGAATTGGGCGCATCCATCGCAGGTTGCAAAAGCCGATGACCCTCCTGGATGCCGCTATCAATCACACAAACTGCAGGTGCCCCGTCTGCTGGCGCAGTTACAGGAGGATAGTCGCCAGGTCTCGCGGCCTGCGGTATTGGGTCGGGCTGCTCGATGTCTTCAGGCAGACTCACCTCAAATACCCGCGGGTAATTCTTGATCAGGTCCGTAAAACCCTGTCCGTTCATCCGAATCCTGACGCTGAAGCTGTCCGGCAGCTTCACCATGCCACCTTCCACCGTTGGCTGCCCGCCCACTTGATCAATAACCTGGCCGCCGTATGGGCGCAGGAACATTCCGAGGTCCTCCTCCGTCTCAATCTGCTTCTCATCCCACTTGACCTCTATCGCCTGCCACTCTCTCTCCCACGCCTGCTTGCGCTGCCCAAATTCCTGCTGGGTCTCCTTCTTGCGCTGCTTCGGAGGATTGCTGACCTCAGTCCCAAGTCCCGCCGTTTGAATGCTTACGTCAAAGACGTACGCATGGCTGTCCACCAACGGCCAAATGGCCAGAAGTTCGGGCGAGAGGATCTTCTTCAGCCGGTCATCTGACCTGTCATCGTCGTAAACGTCCAGGACCGATGCCATCGCTGTGGCACCATGCACCTCGTTCTCAAATTCCGTGGCAAGCTGCTGAAAGGCCGCCAGCGCAACATCCTCAGAGGCTACCATCAGGTAACCCTCTTCAAATTGCGCCACAATCATTACCCCGAAATCCTTTTCCAACCGATACAGCAGTTCCTCCGCTCGCTCCGGTATCCGCAACAGGAATGGAATGCCGCCGGGAATCGGTGGTAAACCTCTTTGCGTCCGGTCAGCCTGAACTCGCTGCCAATACGCAGTAATGTGCGCCAACCCCTGTCTGATGCGGCCCGCATGACCGGGGCGATTGGCCTTGTTGGCCGTAACCTCAGGTGACTCCTTGCCAAAGCCCCGGAACTTAGCTCGGCCCCGTTGGACTGCAACTAGTCTAAGATGGGGGAAAGCATCCGGATTCATCGCGGGGCATCCCCTCAGCAGTGCCGTTTCACTTCCGCGACTGCGCCTTCGATATCTTTCTCAACAACAATATTCCGGTTCCCCATCACGGCCCGCTTTGCCGCATTCTCAGCTGCCCGAGTCACGTCCGAGCACCTCAGCCCCTCCATCTGCGAGGCAACCTGTTCCCAAACGATCTCACGGTCAGTCTTGATCGCCGACAGCGTCTGCTTCAGCAGCCTCACAATTTCAGGCAAAGCCGGCTTTGGAATCTCAACGACCTCGTCGAATCTGCGCAAGATGGCCCGATCCAGTGATTCCTCCAAATTCGTCGCCGCGATTACAAACCCATTTCCGTGATACTCCTCAAGCAACTGCAACAGCATGTTCACTATCCGCTGCGCTTCTCCCACATCGTTGCGGTCCCCGCGTGCCCGCGCGACAGTGTCGCATTCGTCCAGGAACAGTGCGCACGGCGTTTGCTGCGCCGCATCAAACACCCTCCGCAGGTTCACCGCCGTTTCCCCAAAATACGAGGACAGCAGGGTGTCAAATCGCACCTTGTGCAAGGGCAGCCCGGTTGCCCACGCCAACCGCTCCGCCCCCAAGCTCTTGCCGCAGCCCGGCGGCCCATGCAGCAGAATACGCGAGCGTGGACGCAGCCCGAACAGCGCAAGCCGGGTGCGGGCAGCATACTCCTTTTCGATCCGAAGGAACCTGCTTTCCACCGCCTCCGGAAGTACCATCTGGTGTCGCAATCGCTCATGCGGGATGACCTGCACCAACGGTGAGGCATCCCGCTTGCTTGACGGAAGCGGCCGCAAGCCGTGGGCATCCCTCGGCGGCTCCCCGGGTGCAGCCTTCCTAGCTCGCGACGCCTTCGCAATCTTCTCCAGATCGCCGGCGAGTTTCTCGTGACCGAGCTCTCGTTCCCCTTCGATGATCCGGGCGCAAATCACCTCTACATCAGGCGTGAGCCCCTGATGCACGGCGGAGAACAACCGCTTGAGCAATGCTGCCTTCATCCCCTTCAGCATACTTCGAGCACAATTGCGTGACAATACCTGATCATCAGATTCGCCTGACCTTTGGCCCAGCGGATTGGTGCGCAAACAGAAGCGGGGTTAGCCACAGCATGGTCCGTTTCCTGGCTTGGCGGTCTGGCGCCGGCCGCGTCTCACCGGTAAGCTGCATTAGCGCCGCTCACGGTGCACTCCCTCAACGCCGCGAACGCAAAAAAGGCACGCCCGACGGCAAGAGATCCTTTCATGTGCTGGTCGAAGAAGGCGATGATCTTCTCCGGATGCCTTCCGAAGTAGCTGTAGCCGTCCCTGAAGCGCTTCGTGGTGTTCCCGATCCGTCCAGGTCAGAACCAGGTTTCGTCACTGCTCCTCGGTGGTTGTGGCGCTGCATCAAGAAAGCGCCTTCTGGGTGGCAACGCTGGCACCGGGTCGGTCCAACCTTTGCGCCGGCGACCATGCCTTCCGCAGCAGGGCCATCATCACTAGGTCGTGGAAGGCATCAAGGGAGAGGATGAAGGCTAAAGGATAAAGGCTGAAACGTGGAAATGGCGCAGTGACGACTGTGATGGCGGTGACGGCGATGGGGGTGAGAGTTGCGGGGCGTCTAGCCGCGGCTTCCGTCGCGTGGCCTTGCCCTCAAAACCAACTTGAGCCGGCTTAGTGAGGTTTGCCCGGACTTCAAAACTCGACCACCCGGAACACACCACCTGTAGGGGTCGAGCCTGCCTGACAAATACCAGCGGTAGCGGCCTGGAGGGCGATTTGGGCATCTTCTACCCTCAGATCGCAACGGTTGCCCTCATCTGCGGATTTCGGCACGAGCACGCGAGCGGCACGGGGGAGAAGGTTTATCTTAGCTGGTGCGGAACGATCTCTCCTAATCCCGCTTCCAACTCTTCAGGGGCGTTTGGGACTGCCAGGCCTCGCCCGAGGCGCTTAATCACGCAGGATCAGGCTCCCGGGGGCAGCTTCCTGGCGGGCAATGGAATCTGAGGAATTCGGAACGAGCGGGGTGCTCGGGCTCTAAAGCACATCCGGGCAGAGGGCCGCCAGCCCGGCCAGGCGCTCGTGCAATTGCAGCACAAATGCGGCGGTCGCCAGGGTGCCCATCGAAACCGTGGGGTCACCCCGCTCCAGCCGCCAGAGCGTGTCCCGGCTGACGAAGAGCCGCCCCGCCATATCCACAGCGGAAATCCCGCGCTTCCGGCGGGCGACCGCCAGGTCGCCGCCCAGCTTGCGCAAAGCGTGGGCGGTGGGCAACGGCAGGTTTTGTGCAGAGATGGGAGTAGTGTCAGCTATCTCGGACATTCTGTCTATTAGTGTCAGATATACAAGTCACTACAGCAGCCGCGTCAGGAAAGCGGCGGCGGGATGCAGGGTGATAAGTGATCACCTGTTCAGGTCTTTGCGCCTGAAATGTCTGGAAGAGGCAACTCAGCTCAGTTTTGCCAGGGCATTGCCGTAGCAGGCAGCCACCTCGCCCGGGTGGGTAACGGTGGTGTCCAGGTCGTGCAGCAAGCCGTCTTGCAGGCCATAAATCCATCCGTGCACCGCCAGGGTTTGGCCTCGCTGCCAGGCGTCGCTGACAATGGAGGTCTGACACACGTTGAGGACCTGCTCGATGACATTCAACTCACAAAGCCGGTCCAGCCGCTGCGCCAGCTCCGGCAAAGCCAGCAAGCGGTTTTCGTGCTTCTGCCGCACGTCCTGCACATGGCGGAGCCAATTGTCAGCCAATCCTAGTCGTTCCTGGCAGAGCACGGCGCGCACACCTCCGCAGCCGTAGTGGCCGCAAACGATGATGTGTTGGACCCGCAGGACATCCACGGCGAATTGCGCGACGGATAGGCAATTGAGATCCGTATGCACCACCACGTTGGCGATGTTGCGGTGGACAAACAACTCGCCTGGCAGCAGCCCCACGATTTGGTTCGCCGGCACGCGGCTGTCCGAACACCCGATCCAGAGATAGCGGGGTGACTGCTGGCGGGAGAGCTTCGAGAAAAACTCCGGGTCCTGCTTTCGCATGGCCTGGGACCAGGCGCGGTTGCTCGCAAAGAGGTGGCTTAGGGTGCGCATGGCTATTTATCGGTTACATCGTTGCAAGGTTACATGGTTACATCCTGGAAGCGTGATACGTGATACGTGATGTCGAGGGGCAAGTCTCACGCATCACGCATCACGCATCACGTTTCACGCATCACGTTTCACGTTTCACGATGTCAGGTCCGCAGCTTGAGCAGCAGGTCCTTGCTTTCCACCGTGTCTCCGATGTTGACCAGTAACTCCTCGACCACGCCATCCAGCGGGGCGGACACAGTAGTTTGCATTTTCATGGCCTCCATCATCAGGAGCTTGTCGCCCTTGCGGACTTTGGACCCGACGCTGACGGCGATGGTGGCGATGAGGCCGGGGATCGGGGCGGGAATCTGGCGCGGGTCGGTCAGGTTGGCTTTGGGGTGGACCTTGACCTTTTCGGCCAGGCTCTTGTCGGCGATCAGGGCCTCCCGGGTCACGCCGTTGAGTTCATAGGTCACAATCCGGCGTCCATCCTTGTCCGGCTCGCTCACGTTGACCAGGCGGATGATCAGGGTTTTGCCGGGCTCGATATCCACGCTGATTTCCTCGCGGAGACGCAGGCCGTAGAACTTGGCGGAGGTAGGCAGCACGCTGACATCGCTGAAATCCTGGCGATGTTTGTCGAAGGCGGCGAAGACCTGGGGATACATTAAGTGGGAATAGAGGTCGTCATCGCTCGCCTGGCGCTTGAGCTTGGCGGAAAGCCCGGCGCGCAGCTTCTCAAGGTCCGCCCCCGGTTGGCCCGCACCGGCGGCACGAAGGCCTTGAGCCCTGGCGGCCCGGTACCGCTTCCGGGCGCGCGAAAACTTTTCCTCCCCGAGCACCACTCGCCAGACCGGTTCCGGCCAGCCCCCCGGCGGCCAGCCCAGGCCGCCCTGGAACATATCCACCACACTCTCCGGGAAAGGCGTGACCCCGGGATCGAGGTTCACCACATCCTCGGGCCGGATGCCGCGGCTGAAAAGGAACAGAGCCATATCGCCCACCACTTTCGAGGAGGGGGTGACCTTGACGATGTCGCCGAAGAGCAAGTTGACCTCGGCGTAGAGGCGGGCGATTTCCGGCCAGCGGTGCGCCACGCCCATGCTGGCCGCCTGCGCCCGCAGGTTGGTATATTGGCCGCCGGGCATTTCGTGGAGATAGACTTCGGCGCTGCCGGTCTTCGGCGCGATGTCAAAGGGCGCGTAATACTCGCGCACCTTCTCCCAGTAGTCCGAGAATTCATTCAGGGCGAGCAGGTCCAGGCGCGTGTCTCGCGGTGTGTGCTGGAGGGCAGCCACAACGGAGTTGAGGTTCGGCTGGCTGGTGCTGCCGGACATCGCGGCGATGGCGAGGTCAACGACCGCCGCGCCGGCTTCGCCCGCCTGCAGCACGCTGGCGGCGGCGATCCCGCTGGTGTCGTGCGTGTGGAAGTGAATGGGCAGGCCCACCTCTTCCTTCAGGGTCTTGACCAGCTTGCGCGCGGCGAAAGGCCGGCACAGCCCGGCCATGTCCTTGATCGCCAGGAAATGGGCGCCCATCCGCTTCAGTTCCCGGGCCATCCGGACATAATACTGGAGCGAGTATTTGTCCCGGCGCTCGTCCAGGATGTCGCCCGGTGTAGCAGATGGCCGCCTCGCAAATGGCGTGCGTGTTCTGGACGGCTTCCATCGCCACCCGGAGGTTCGGCAGGTAGTTGAGCGAGTCGAAGATGCGGAAAATATCCATGCCGGCGGCGGCGGCATGCTGGACGAACCCGGCGACCACATTGGGGGGGTAGTTGGAATAACCGACGGCGTTCGACCCGCGGAAGAGCATCTGGAAGCAGATATTGGGGATGGCCGCGCGAAGCTGGCGCAACCGTTCCCAGGGATCCTCGGACAGGAACCGCATGGCGGTGTCGAACGTGGCGCCGCCCCACATTTCCAGGGAGAACAAACCGCCGTCCAGTGCGCCCAGCCGGCGGGCGAGCGGCGCCGCGCAGGCCAGCATGTCGTAGGTGCGCACCCGCGTGGCCATGAGCGACTGGTGGGCGTCGCGGAAGGTGGTGTCGGTGATGAGCAGGGGCTTCTGCTTGAGCGCCCACTCCGCGAACTTCTTCGGCCCGAGCTCAAGCAGCAGATCGCGCGTGCCCTTGGGGATGGGGGCCTGCGGCGTCGTAAGCCGGCGGCCGGGCGGACTCGAAGACCTTTGCCGGCCGGTAACCCTTGGCGTGCGGATTGCCGTTGACGATGACGTTGCCGAGGAAGTTCAGCAGCTTGGTGGCCCGGTCGCGGCGCGGTTTGAAGTCGTACAGCTCCGGGGTGTTGTCCACCAGCGTGGTCGTGGCGCGGCCTTCGGCGAAGATCGGGTTGTTGATGACGTTCTCGAGGAAGGGAATGTTGGTCTTGAGACCGCGAATCCGGAATTCCCGCAAGGCCCGGTCCATGCGGTGGCGCGCCAGGTCCCACGCATGCGCGAAAGCTGTGACTTTCACGAGCAGAGAGTCGTAATACGGCGTAATCACCGCCCCGGCGAAACCCATGCCCCCATCCAGCCGGATGCCGAAACCGCCGGTCGAACGATAGGCGAGGATCTTGCCGTAGTCGGGGATGAACTTGTTCTCCGGGTCCTCGGTCGTCAGGCGGCATTGGATCGCGTAGCCGTTGCGCGGCACCTGGTCCTGGAGCGGCATGCGCACCTCCGGGCCGTGCAATTCGTGGCCCTGGGCAATGAGAATCTGCGCCCGCACGAGGTCGAGTCCGGTGATGACCTCGGTGACGGTGTGCTCCACCTGGATGCGCGGGTTCATTTCGATGAAGAACCACTCCTGGCGGTCAAGGTCGTACAGGAACTCAATCGTCCCGGCGTTGTCGTAGTGGATCTCGCGGGCCATGCGGACGGCGGCCTCGCAGAGTTCGCGCACGATAGCTTCCGGCACGCCGTAGCTCGGGGCGACCTCGACCACCTTCTGGTGGCGGCGCTGCACCGAGCAATCCCGCTCGTGCAAGTGGATTACGTTCCCGTGCTGGTCGCCCAGGACCTGCACTTCGAGGTGTTTCGCGCGCGGGATGTATTTCTCCAAAAACACCGCCGGGTTTCCGAACGCCCGGCCGGCCTCGGCCTGCGCCTCGTCCAGCAGCCGCGCCAGATCGGTCGCCTTGTTGACCACCCGCATGCCGCGACCGCCCCCGCCAAACGCGGCCTTGATGATGAGCGGAAAGCCGATGCCCCGCGCAATCTTCAGGGCCTCCTCCCGCCCGGTTACCGGCTCTTCGGTCCCGTTCAGCGTCGGCACCCCCAGGCGCTGCGCCAGGGCTCGCGCGGCGGTCTTGTCCCCCATCATGTCCAGCAATTCGGGCCGGGGGCCCACAAAGGTTATCCCCGCCCGCGCGCACGCCCGCGCGAACCCCGCATTCTCGCTCAGAAAACCGTAGCCGGGATGGATCGCCTCGACCCCGGTCGCTTTGGCCAGGGCGACGATGCCGTCAATATCCAGGTAGGCCGCCACGGGCCCCTTGCCCTGCCCGATCAGGTAGGCCTCATCGGCTTTAAAGCGGTGAATGCTGAAGCGGTCTTCCTGGGCGTAAACGGCCACGGTGCGCAGCCCCAGGTCGGTGGCCGCCCGGAAAATGCGGGTGGCAATCTCAGACCGGTTGGCCGCCAAAAGCTTGGTGAACCGCCGCGGGGCCGCTGGCGACGCCGAATGACGTGGTGATCGGGAACGCATTATTGGGTGGCACAATAACCCGATTTGGCAAATGCGCAAAGCCTGCCCAAGGGCAACGGCGGGTCGAGGCCGCCACTACCGTCCTCAGAAGGCAACACGCCGGTGCTTAGCAGTCCGTTATAGGCGTCTTGCTCGTGCGGATATACAAGTCACTACATCTAACAACTTGCCGAAGCCCCCAGCACCGTGCGGGAAACCTGCCTCATAGAGCCTCGTTTACCCTGCCACCTCGAAAATCACTTCCAGCTCGACCGGGGTGCCGAGGGGAAGGCTGGCGACGCCATATACCAGGCGGCAAGGGTTCTTGTCTTTTCCGAAGACCTCTTGCAGCAACTCCGAAGCACCATCAGCGACTCTCGCCTGGTCGCGGACATCTCCCGAGGTGGCAATCGAAACGCCGAGCCGGACGATCCGCGCCACTTTGTCGAGTGAACCCAAGTACTGCCTCGCGACCGCAAGGGCGTTGAGCGCCGCGAGGTGAGCCGCCTGGCGTCCCGCTTCCACATCGAGCTCCGCGCCGACGCGCCCAATGAATTTCGCCCTCCGGCCTTCCGTGGGAAGCATCCCGGTCAGGAACAGGAGATTGCCCGTCTGCACCGCTTCCGCATAGGTGCCAAACGGCTCCGGCGGCGCCGGGAGCTTGATGCCGAGCCTGGCGAGACGGTCCTCGGCGGTTGTTGAGTTTGTGTTCATGACGAAAGCCCTCTCAATTACCAGTGGCCGGAATGGGCGCCGCCATCCACGTACAGAATGTGACCGGTGACCGTCGCCGCGTCGGTCAAATATAGGACCGCATCCGTGATGTCCTTGACCGTCGAGGGCCGTCCCATCGGTGAAAGGCTCTCCATCACGTCCTTCGGCGTGTCCCGGTGCAGCGGCGTAAAGACGGGGCCGGGCGCGACCGCGTTCACGCGGATGCCATCTTTCGCGTACTCCATCGCCAGGTGCTGGGTGATCGTCGCCAGGCCGCCTTTCGTGAGCATCGGCACTGCCGCCGTGACGCTCCGGATCGGGTTGCGCACCAGGGCCGCCGTGATCGTGATAATGCTCCCGCCGGTCTTCTGCGCTAACATTTGCTTGATGGCGAGCTGGGTGACGTACAGGAAGCCCTCGACGTTCGTTGAGATAAGCGACCGGAAGTCCTCGACGCTGTAGTCCGTGAACGGCTTGGTGAAGAAGATGCCGGCGCTGTTAACCAGCAGATCGAGGCGACCAAAGTGCTTTACGGCTGCCCCAACCGTTTTCACCGCCGTCTCGTGCTCGCCAATGTCACCGTCCACCAGAACGAGGTTTGCGGATGGCTTTAGTTCCTTTGACTTGCTGACTGTCCGCGAATTCGCGACGACACCGTAGCCGCGTTCGAAGAGGGCCTGCGTGATTCCCAGGCCGATGCCGCTCGATGCACCGGTGACAATCGCCACGCGTTCGCGGTTAACTTCATTGGATATGACCATAAGGCTTCAACTTCACTTTCCCCTGGGAATGAACCCGGGAACTCCAGTCTTCACCACGGCGTTGAACCTCGTCCGCACCTTGATTCCTTCGTTGATCTCGCGCATGGCGTCTTCAGGCAGGGCGGAGACATCAAAGTTCTCCTTGATTCGGTCGGGATTCCTGGTGGTGGTCAGGAGCGCCGTCCCGCGTTGGATCGCCCACGCGAGCACGACTTGCGCCGGAGTTTTGCCAACCCGGCTGGCGATGGCGGTGATGACCGGATCCGCCAGCAAGTTGGGCTCGCTGCTGTGGCCCAGGGCGGCAAAAGCTTGCAGCACGATCCCATGCTTTCGGCAATAGTCTAAGAGTTCCCATTCCGGGAGGTAGGGATGGGATTCGACGTGAACCACCGCGGGCTTGATGGTCGCGGCTTCAAAGATCTCTTTCACCCCGTCCAGGCCGATGTCGGATAATCCAATCGCTTTGCACTTGCCCTCCTCCACCAGTTTCTCCAGCGCCCCCCAGGTATCCAACAGCTTCACCCCTTTGTCATAGATCACGTTGCCGTTCGCGTCCCTCGGGTCTTGCTCGTCTCCCGGCTGGAAGGCGAAAGGGGTGTGGATGAGATAAAGGTCCACGTAGTCGAGTTGGAGTTTCTTGAGGCTTGCCTCGAAGGCCGGTTTGACGCGCTCCGGACGATGATTGGTGTTCCAGAGTTTCGTGGCGACGAACACATCCTCGCGCTTGATCTTGCCGGCCTGGAACACCTCCTTCATCGCTTCACCGACCTCTTTCTCAGTCCGGTAACGTTCCGCAGTGTCGAGCGCGCGAAATCCGGCCTCCAGCGCCGCCCTGGTCACATTCCTGGTGGCGACGGGGTCGGGAATCAGGGTCCCAAAACCGAGCGCCGGGATGGCGCCGGAGCGGCTGCCAAGACCTAGCTTTGTGTAGCGAAGATTGTCGGTTGCTGTCATAACCGCAGCAAAACCTCGCTGCCTGGATTGGCGCACGCTATTGACCATGTGGACGGAGTTTTCCTCTACGAACGAACAAGGCCATTCTACTCCTTTCGAACGAGGCCCGGGGAGAGGAGGCTCCACCAATTGACGGCAGTCCAATCCACGAGCACTCGCGCTCCTCTCCCGGGTCCTCTCCCCGCGTGCGGGGAGAGGAAAACCGTGTTGCCAGCACCAGGACCCGCGTCACGCCGCGGGCCTACGCCGCGCCGGAGGGGTCGGGCAGCAGGCGGGTGGGGGAGCGGCTTCGGCCCCGCAGGCGGGCACCAGGGCGCGGAATTCACGGGGCAGGCTCTCGAATCCGCTCAACATCGTGCTCACCCGCAGGAAGATTCGCCGACCCACCGGCGGCGGGCCAAAGCAAGCAGTGTAGAGCGCCGTGATGTCCGCCAAACCAGCCCCTGGCGCCGGGCACAAGCCGATGACGCGGAATTCCCTGCATATTCCGACCCCCGGCGATTTCGGCGGGCTCGCGCGCAGCACCGTGTTATCACCCGGGTCTGCCGGACAGACCAGCTTGACCGCGACAACGCCTGCCGTGTTCGTGATGACGAGCTCCTGCGGCGCCAGTTCTGGGAACACCGGCGGCGGCGGAGGTGTGTCCAGCGGCGCCAGACCGAAGAGGGCCAGCTTGCAGTTGACCCGGACGAACAGGTGCAGCCCCGTCAGCGGGCCGCTTTGGCCTTGCCGGCGCTGCGACTGGTACGTGGCGGCCTCCGCGTTCCAGGCGTCGCGTTGCGCGTTGGTCAGTTGGCCGAAGCGCCGCGCCTGGTCCGCAAAATTCCAACGGACTTCCGTCTGGCGCCGGGTACGAGGGTTAGCCGGAATGACATAGCGGCGGCTTACGAGGCCATAGCGGCCAGCACACACGATTGCCGAGCCATCTTTCTTATTCTTGGAGATTTGTTTGAATTTCATACGTTACTTTCCTTTCTTTTTTGAGCATTGAGCCCTTGGTCATTTGAATCTGTTTCGGGGTAACTATTCAGGTTTGGGGAGCGCGCCCGCCACGGGCGCTGCCATGCGGCGCCCTCGCCGGATGGCTGTGGGGCGTGCAGGCGTGGCTGGCGAGGGCGCCATCCACAGCGCCCGTGGCGGGCGCGCTCCCCAAACCTGAATAGTTACGTTTCGCTTCGGATTTCGGATTTCGGAGTTGAGGCCAGGGCTTGGTGTACCTGTTTAGACCCACCCCCAGAGCGGGCGGGCGCCTCGGAGGGCCTGCACCTTATACGGATTTGTATCTCTCATCCGGGCTCTGTGGATTTGGCAAGCCCGTTCCCCCTCACCCCTACCCTCTCCCCGAGGAGAGGGAGGACACTCGCCAGATGGTCGCCCGGCCCAAAGCGCTCGGGCATTTCGAGAGCCGGACTTGGGGGCTCCCTCTCCTTGGGGAGAGGGTAGGGGTGAGGGGGAACGGGTCGCTCTCATTCGAACAGCATTCGAGATAAATGGAAATCCGCATAAGGTGCAGGCCGGAGGACACCCACCCGCCTGGACGCCGGGCGCGGGCAATCACTCAACCGCCCGCACGCCCGGCGGTTGCTCAGGCACCAGCAGGCACGATGGCCGAGTAGGTCCTGGGCAGGCTCTCCCACCCGTCAACGACCTGGTTGACCTGGACGTACACCTTGGTGCCGGCCTTCGGGGCCCCGTAACGGGCCGTATAGAGGTCCGTGATGTCAGCCGAGCCCGCCACGGCCGCCGGACACGTCCCCAGGATGCGGAAGTCCTTGCAGACCTCAATGCCCGCGCTGACCGATTTGGAGCCGCGGACGATGGTGTTTTCGCCGGGGTCGCCCAGGCAAGTCAGCTTGAGGGCGACCACTCCCGCCGTATTGGTGATGACCAGGCCCTGCGGCGCCAGGTCCGCGAACTGCGGCCGGAGCGGTGGAGTGTCCACCTGGTCCTGGCCGAACTGCGCGAGCGTGCAGTTGATCTTGGTGAACAACTGGAACCCGCTGAGGGAGCCGTTCTGACCGAGGCGGCTGGTGCTCTTCACCGCGGTGGCTGCCTCCATCCACTCGACCCGTTGCGGTTCGGTGAGCTTCCGCCACTTCGCCGCCACGCGACTGAGATTGTCGCGCACGGTCATTTGCGCCGGGGTGCGGGGATTTTCGGGGATGGCGAGCGCCCGGCTGATCTGGCCGAACTGGCCAGCCTGCGAGACGTTCAGGCCACGTTTACCTGATTGTGGGATGTCTAGTATTTTCATACGTTTACTACTTTCCTTTCGTTTGTTGCTTGTTTCTTGCTACGGCGCGCGTGGCCGGCAACGCCAGCCAGGTTGCGCGCGCCAAAAGTGTTTTGAGCATCCGCGAATTAACGCTAATGGGCGCGAATTCCCGGTTTGCTGGGGAAGTGTTCATTCGCGTGAATTAGCGCAATTCGCGGACGACTTCCTCGTGCGCTCGTCCACTCGGGCGAGGCCCGCTTCGAGGGCACTGATCCGTGTGGCCAACCGCTCAAGCGCCGCCAGCAGCTCCCGGTGGTTGGCGTCCAGTTTCTCCAGCATGGCTAAATGGTTGGCGTGGAAGCGCTCGCGGGTGGCGAGCATCTCAGCGCAGAACTCCGCCCGGCTGACCGTCTCAGGCTTGGATGGCTTGGTGCTGGCGAGCTTCTTCACGAGGAGGAACGCCGATCCGATTGCGCCGATGATCGCCGCCCAGCCCTCTCCCGTGATGCTGCGAGCGGCGGGGATTGGAGTGTTGAAATTTGTGTTCATGATGCGTAATGCGTGAATTGGGACTTTAGACCTTAGACTTTAGACTCGAGACTTCTCCCTTGAGTTGCCCATGCCTATGCGCCAGGAACCAGCCGCCGACGGCGACGCCGACACCGCCCAGGATGAGCATCTCATTACCGACCACCAACGTGGGCAGGACCATGAGCGCCACGCCGCCCAACATCAGAGCCGCGCTGGTCGTCACGCTGCCGATGACCAACTTGAGCGGCGGATAAACCAGCGTCGCCAGGCCGAAGATGAACAGCCCCACGCCGACCCAGACAATGCCCTTGAGGCTGGCCAGCTTCTCGCCTACTTCGCGGGCCACGTCCTTCTGCGCCGCGCCTAACTCGGTGCGGCTGTGCGTTTCCTCCCGCTCAACCACCGGCATCGGCGCGCTGAGGATGAGCGTAGTTGAGGGTTGAGAGTTGATAGTTGATGGGTCCCGGCTGGTCGAGTTGCGGGCCGCAGACTGGGCAGGGACGGCATCGGGCGGCTGAGATTGCTCCATTCGGGAGCCAGCCGGAACGGTGTAGGTCCGCACCTTCACGCTCTCCTGGTTCTGCTTGCTGGCTGCGGCCGGATTCTCGGACTGCACCAGGGTCTGCTCGACGATGCCTGTTGGCTTGCGCGTGCTGACCGCTTTGCCGCCTTTGAGCGGGCGCGGCCCGGCGCACCCGGTCACCGCCAGCGCGAGCGCGAAACCCACGCATAGGAAGCGGGAGAGGTATACCTCGGCAGCGCGGGCACCGCGCTTTGGATGGCGGACTTCAGACCTTGGACTTTGGACTTTGGACTTTAGACTTTGGACTTCAGACTCGCCTCCCTTCCCGTCGAGCACGGCCCGGAGGAGCCTTCGGTAGCCCGCCTTGATTCGGTGTTCGCGGTTCGAGGGCTCTGCCCCCGCTGCCGGGTCTTCGATTTCTACTGCGCTGCGTATTCTCATGCTTTGCCTTTCTCAGTGGGCCACCGCTTCATGCGACTGGCCTCTATAACCCGCGATGCGGTCAACGCGCGGGCTCTGGGAAATAAAAAAACGCCTGTGAATACAGGCGTTTGGCAGGATTTGACCGGGTCAAAGCCCGGTCAAAACTGAGCACTACTCTCCTTCTTCTCCGTTCGGGCGATCGTCAATCATGCGCTTCCGCTGGATGTGGGTCGCCTTCGACTCCCGGATATCATCCTCGATGTGCTCAAACTGGCTGGAAAAGCGCCGCAGCTCATCCGGCTTCATCCCGGTCTTCTTGCGGATCAACTCCAAACGGTTGATAACCGTCCCGTGCGAGCACCGGCACTTCTGGCGCACCTGATCCGTGGTCATCTCCTTCACGCAATAGAGCCGAAATACGGTCAGCACTGTTGGCGGCTTGATGACCTCGTCGGAATCCAGTTGCTCGATCAGTCGGAACGCCTGCCGGGCAACATCCTCTGGCACCGGCTCCTTTTGTTGAGGAAGGAACCCCGCAAACAATTCGCCCCCGCTCTTGGGTGCATGCAGCTTCCCGCTCGCCAGTAGCGCCACGTGCGCTTCCAGGCTGAAGAACCCCGCTTTGACCCTCCCCAGCAACTCCGTCGCCGCCGCCGTGCAGAATCGGCTCGTCGGCGCGAGCAGGACGAAGCCCTCCGGAAACCGCGCCACCAGTTGCGCCACCACATCCCCAAACCCATCCCCATCATGCTGGACCGTCAGCAGGATCGGCAGGGGCGCATCTCCCAGCGATGCGATCTGCCGCGTACCGTCCAGCCCCAGTTTGGCGTCCTTTGCATCGCACTTGAGCGCCTGCGCGATTGCCCGCCCGAGCCGCCCGAGATTCACCTCCCACACCTCGACCTCTTCCTTTGTCAGCAGAATATCGTCGCACCCCGTCCCTTCGTCATCCTTGCACACGCCCACAAACCCACGCCCACGCGGGTGCACTTCGTGCGTGCAGCCGGCCTTGCGGGGACACGGAACAGACCGGGCGTTCCGTCCTGCCTTTTGCAGGAACCCGGCCTTGAACGCCTCGAACTCTGCGCCAGTGTGCTGCCGCCACTCGGCCGCGACGGCGGCCAATCCCCGCACTTCCTCCAAGCTGCGCCACGCGCCGTTCATACTCCGTTCGCGGCTCGAAACTCCCGTTTAGTCAGCCAATCCTGCACTACCTTGATGTCCCCGTGCCGGCCCACCCGTAATTCATCCGGCGGCTGCAGGTACACCTTGCGCGGCTTCTTCGAATTGGCGAACTCCACCTCAAAAATGGCGCGCACCAGGTTGCCAGTGTCCGACACCACCTGGATCACCTTGCCGTCCTTGCCTCGCTGCACCGCGCTCGCCACCATGTCATCTGACTTTCTCACTAGCCGATCGTCAAATTCGCCCCCAAACCACACTTCATATTCCAGCAAAGTGATCCGCTTGATCTCCGGCAACCCCTCCACCAACAGCGCCTGCTCCACGTCGTCCCGCAGCGGATCCAGCACGAAGCTCTTCTGCTCCGAAAAATACGCCGCATCGCCCCGCAGCCGCTGCCCGAACTCCGCCCGGTAAAGCTCCCGCTCGCGCTTCGAGCCCGCGTGCAGGCGGATTTCGTCTCGCTCGATGTTATACACCACCACGTCATCCTTGCCCGGACGGTAAATCAGCGTCCCAGTCTTCTGGTTGCCTTTCGCCTCCGCCAGCCGTGACATCGTCCCCCCGTGCTGCACCAGGAACCACCATTCCCCATCCAGTTGGTGCTGGGTGATACTCACGGTGTTGTCCCCGCGATGATTCTCCCGGCACCAATCATCTACGGCCTTCCGCAGCAATTCCAGCACCTCCGCCGTCGGCGGCGTGAAGGGCAGCCGACTGGCCGGCGGCGTCTTGGTCCCCCAATACTGGAACGCGGTCATGCGCAGCAACCGGTATTCGCTATGCTGTTCTCGCACCAGGTCCTTGTCCGCCAGCCACACCTGCATCACGAGGTCCAGGTTCGACAACTCCTTTCCCCAATCCACCGCCAGCCCCTTCTCCTTCGCCGCCTCGCTCAGCCGGTCCACCCCCTGGTCGTTGGCCATTTCCAAAACCGCATACAGCACTTCCACCATTTCGCCTGGCAATTCCTTTGGCGACAGAAACACTGCCGCCAGTTGTTTGAAGTAATCGTCGTCTTCCAACGTTTCCGGCGGCAACTCGGCTTTGCACACCTTCAGCTCTTCTTCGAACTCATCGAAGAATCGCTTGAGCAACGGGCGGCCGAGGCCGCGTAGGTTTTTAGGGTTGGTGAATCGCTTTAGGCTCATGATTCTCTTTCTGATTGTCCGGCTTCCGCCCGCCGACTACTCCGCGAGCGCCTTGAAAAAGGCGTCCGCCGGCTCGCTGTAAAACTCAATGTTGATCTTCGTCCACAATTCGTCCGGCAGTTCGTTCAACTGCCGCCGCGCGGCCACTGGCATCAGCAGCACCGCCGCCTGTTTCTCGACGGCAATCTCCACCAGCGCCACCGCGTTCGGCAGCATCTCCAGCGAGCCGCCCAGGTTCAGCGAGCCAACCACGATCAGACCGCCCCGCGTGCTCCGTTCCAGCAGCCCGCCGGCCAGCGCGATCAGCACCGGCAGGCCAAGCCCGCCCCCGCTCTTGTCGTTGTCCATCGCCCGCATCTGCACCGAAAATTCGTGCGTGCGCGGATCCCGGTCGCCCACGAGCTTCTTTGCCAGTGAATACAGGTTCTGCTCGCCGACCTTCACGCTCTCCTTGAAACCCGGTGGCGCGGGCGTGTTCAGGATGCGCACCCCCCCACCTGGCCCGCCGGCGACTTCGATGCGATACAGCCCCGGCCCGGCCTCCGTTGTCCCCGGCGAAATCGCCCACACCTGTCCCGGTGGCAACGGGTCGCTCTCAATCGCCTCGTCGCTGTGCAATTCCGGTGTCGCGACGAACTGCTCCACGCCCTCCGTGCCCATCGTGAAGCTGAAATGCGTGTTGCGAAACTCGCTTTTGAGGCAGCGCTTTTGCTGTTCCTTCACCCGCCGGCGCGATTCCAGCGCCATACGGATGATGGTCTCCATGTCCTTGTCAGTAATTTCCATCTCCGGGTCGGGGAACAGCAACTTGATCATGCCGCTCACGGTCTTGTTCACCGCCTCAATGTCACGCCCGCTCAACGCGCCCCCCAGATGCACCCGCCCTTGCATCACCGCCACCCGACTGCTCGTGCGCAGCTTCGTCCAGCACTCGCTGAGGAAATCGCTCACCAGCCCGAAATGATTGGTCAGGTGCGTGTTCGGATTCAGCTTCGGAAAATCCCAGCCCGCAATGTAGGAGTGGATGCGGTCATGGAACGCCGTATCGTCGCGTAGGTCCGTGGGTAGGGGGCTCAACAGGTGAGCGATCTTCTGCTGCTGCATTACGTCCACCTCGAAGTTCCCCAGCATCACTATGCCGCCCTCTGCCCGGATGCTTTCCTTGCCGCGCGAGAACTCGCCCGACGACATGTAGGTCTTGAACATCGAAATGCCATCCTTCTGGTCGAATGACAGTTTGGACACCTCGTCTATGCACACCACGTCGTAATGACACACCAGCCCGCGCTGCCCGCTCGCATTATTCACGAACATTTTGGCCACCGACGGGTTGCTGGGCACCAGGTGTGAATACGGCGAGACTTGCTGGAACACGTGGCTCTTGCCCGTGCCGCGTGGTCCGAATTCCACCATGTTGTAGTTGCGTTCCACAAACGGCATCATCCGCAGCAGCACCACCAGCTTGGCGCGCTCGCTGAGCTCGCCCGGTTCGAGCCCAATGGAGCGGATCAGGAAATCCCGCCATTGCTCCGTCGTGAACGCGCGTCGGCCCTTCACCAGCACTTCCAGCACCTCCGATTTGGAAAGTTGAATGGGGCGCAGCGCCTCGACGGCGAACGGGCGCCCGCCGTTTTCCTCCGCAATCACCGCGTCGTAGCCCAGCGTCACCTCCGCGTAAAAGCCGTCCGTCAACATCCGCTCGTGTTCCTTCACGAGCTTGTCGGCAATGCGCACGTCCTTCAGCGCCAAACTCGGCAATTCGGCTACGTAGCAATCGTTCTTTGCGTCCAGCCGCGCCCGCACGATGTCAATCAGCTTCACCGAACCGCTCTCCCGCGCCTTCGATTTGAACAATTCCTCCTGTCCGGTGCGGACGGTGCGGTTGCTGAGCTGCTGCTCGACGATCTTCAGCCCCTCGCTGATTTCCTGCTCGTTCACCGTGGCGCAGTAGCGCCCCAGCAGGAACTCCACCACATACGTCGGCACGGGGTATTGGTTCTTGTATTTCCGCACCAGGTCTTTGCGCACCAGGTAGCCATCGAAGGCTGACGCGGCCAGCTTGTCCAATTCATCAAGTTCCATACTCATAGTCTCAGCTTTCTCCAATGGTGGTTGCCTGCTTGCTCAAAACGTTGCCGATGGCGTCCAGTAGCACGACCACCGCCGCCGCGCCGGCCTGCTCGTCATCCGGGATGATGAGGGACACCTGTCCCGTCGCGTCGGTTTCCTTCGGCGTGGACGTCAGCGACGAGTCCGGCGCGTTCGCCTTCGTCCGAATGTCCACAGTCACGCCAGCCATCGGCGTCTCCAGCGTCACGCGGCAACGCAACCGTTGCCACTCCACAACCTTGATTCGTGCCGCCATCGGCGCGGCGTCCTTCGCCGGCTGGATGGTCAGCACCGGGATCAGGCACTCCTGCACGCTCAACCCGCCGTGCGCGTAGGCCATGCCGGCCACGAACGCCGTGATGTCCGGCGCAATCGCCGCTTCCGCCGAGGGATTCCAGAACCACCCGACTTTCGGCACCAACACCTTCGACTCCCCGCAAATCGCCGCGCAACGCGCCCAGCGGCTCTCCACCAGGTAACCCGGCAAATCCGTTTTCGGCAGCCCACCCGGCACGAGCAACCAACCGTGATCCGTGATGACCCGCACCGTGCGCCATCCCGCGCCCAGCAATTCAGTGATGCGCTCCACGACACCGTCGAGCTCTTCGGCAAGTTGTCCCGCCAGCCCCAACTGCATGTCATGCCCCCGCCGGTCAATCGCACCGCACTCCGTCCAACCCTTCCCGGTCGTGTCGCCCGTCTCACCCGCGTTGAGATACTGGTAGCCCACGTCCTCCAGTAGCTTTCGGAAGCGCGCTGTATTCAATTCCTGCCCGCCCGCCCGAATGGACGGCACAAACTTGTCCGGCAGCGTGGCGCTGCCTTGCAGCAGCCCCGCCACCGGCGACACCGCCGGCTTGGCCGTGGCTGTCACCGTCGGCGTGCCCGCCCACCGCCGGCCCAGCTTCACGCGCAATCCCCGCTCCTCGCACAGCGCCCGCAATGCCTGGCCCAGGTCGTACCGCAGGCCGTCCGCAAATAGCAGGCACTCGCTCACGTTCGCTTCAATCAGCGGTTGCTGGCCCATGCCGCCGAGCGGCGTCTTGGCCGCCAGCTTTTGGAACAACTCGGCAGCCGGCCGCAGCCAGGGCACGTACAGCGCCCGAGCCGCCGCCTGGATCGCCGCCCGGTCCTGATTCGATTTTCCTTCCGCCAGCGCGTGCAGAAGCGTCAGGTCCGCCTCGTAGCCGCCCCCCTCGTAGTTCTTCGCCACCTCTTCCAGGCTCGCGCCGTTCAAGCTCTTGCCCGTCTTGTCCGCCAGCGCGGCCAGGTGTTCCAGCGCCAACGCCATCGGGCTTCGTTCCATCTTGGCCCACACCCAGCCTCGCCGCCTGCCGTGCTCCTTCTCCAGTTCGCTCACCCGCTCCCGTGCCACCGGGCCGTCGGCGGGGCCGAGCTCCAGCAGCGCGGCGCGCAGCCGGGCTTCCGCCTTGTCGTTTTCATCGGGCCACGATTCCGGATTGAACAGCAGTTCCGTCGGCTTGGCCCGCGTCAGCAGATCGGGCAGCGCCGTGTAGAGTACCGGCGCCTCGCTGAACCGGTCCCACAACTGCTGCCACGCCAACTCCTTGCGCAGCCCGAGCTTTTCCGCCGCGCCCACCGCGCCGTCGGCGTCCGGGTCGAACCCGTATTCCGCCTTGCAGCGCGACCGGAAGGCGTGCCACTTTCCCTCGCCCCAGCCGTCCCGTGCCCCTTTCGGGTCGTTCATCCACTCCAGCAGATCGCGTGGCTGATCGCCCACCATCAACTTGTCGAAATCTTCCGCCTCCAGTTGTTTCTCCTCCAACTGCGAAATAGGCGTCTCTGCGAGCACCGGGAGTGCGCTGTGCATCGAGTTTCGCGTCGCCTCATCCCGCGACACCTTCAGCCCCAGCCCATCATCGGACATCAGGAACGCCTCCACCGTCCAGTCCTTGCCGTTACGTTGCGTCCACACCATCCCCCGGTATTGCAATTCCACCAGCGGCTGCAGCAGGGGCGGACAGTCCGCCGCCGCTCGCAGTGTTTGCCGGCTGATGTTGGGCAGATATACGATCGGCACCACGTCCTTCCCCAGGCCGAGGTCAATGCTCCGCGCCACGATGCACTTGAGCCACACCGCCGGCCCCGTCCGCTTCGCCGCGTCGTAAGCTCCATGCACGACCAGTTGCGGCAGCCGCTCTTGCAGCTTCTTCACCACCGGCTGCCATTGCCCGTCGGCATCGGTCCACAACACTGCCGCCGGCTTTTCTTCTACGCCCGCATGATGCCGCGTCGCCGCCAGCAGCGACGCCTCCACGGCTTGCAGTAAGGTTCCCGGCGCTTTGGATTTCGTTCGATAGCTCACGCTCATGTCGTTTCCTTCAATTCCGCCAGCCGCGCCCGCGCCAGAATCATCGCTTGATGCAGCTTCCTGGCCAGTTCCCTCTTCGGGACGGCCTTCGCCAGGTAGCTGGCGACATGGATGCCACTCTTCTCCACCTCTAGCAGTTCGACATGCTGCTGCCGCTTGCCGGCACACAGGATGATGCCGAGCGGCTCCTCCTCGCCCTCGCCTTGTTCATGTTTTTTCAACCATTTCAAGTAGAGCTCCATCTGCCCCTTGTCTGCTGCCTCGAACACCCCCAGCTTCAAATCCATCGCCACCAACCGCCGGAGCTTCCGATGGTAGAACAGCAAGTCCAGATAATAGTCCTCGTCGTCTATCTGCATCCGCTTTTGCCGTTCGACGAAGCAGAAACCGACACCCAGTTCGAGAATAAATGCTTCCATCTCCCGCAGGATTGCCGCCTCCACATCCTTCTCGGCATAGGTGTCTTTCAGCCCCAAAAAATCCAGCAGATATGGATCGCGGAACACGAGGTCCGGCGTCAGTTTGTCCTCCTCGCGCAACTGCTTCAGTTCCAGCGCCGCCAACTTCGCAGGCTTGCGCGACAACGCCGTGCGTTCAAACAGCATCCCGCCAATCTTCTTTTCCAGTGTCCGCGTGCTCCACCGCTCAATGCGGCACATCTCCGCGTAGAAATCCCGTTTGAGTGGATCGTCCAGTGCGATGATCTGCCGAAAATGCGTCCAGCCCAATTGTGTCCGCAGTGCGGACACTATCTTGATGTCCGGGAAAGCTTCCGTGAACCGGATCATGCGAAACAGATTCCGCGCCCCGAATCCCCGCCCAAACTCGTTGGTCAATTGTGTCCCCAGCGCGGACACAATTCCTTCCCCATACCCTGCTCGCTTTTCCTGGAGGATGTCCCGGCGAATACGCTCCCCGATTTGCCAATACAACATCGTCAGCGTTGCGTTCATTGTCTGCGCCACGGATTGTCGTGCTGCCAGGATCATGCCCCGCACCTCCGCCAACAAACCCTTCGCGCCGCGCTTTGCCGGCACAGACGAACTTTTCACCAATGCCATCTTCCGTTTCATGGTGCTTTCTCCTTCATCGCCAATTATTTCCGCAGCGCGGAGACCATGTCCGCCACACTCGCCAATTGTGCCATCAGTGCTGACACAATCCCACTGTGATCACATTTTGCAGGCACTGCCTGCAAATTCTCCATCTGGTGCCCCGTGCGGCTCGCACTCCTTGTCATTCGTGGTTTCATCCTTTGCGCTCCTTGCGTTCTCTCGCGGCCTTCTTGAACGCCGTCGTGTAATGGCAATCGTTCCAACGGTTGCCATCGAATTCACCATTGCCGGCAAAATTTTCCCTTTGTTCATCCCACGACCAAAACCAGGGGAAATCCACCTTCGGGCGCGACGGCTCAGTGCCCCTATCTTTGTCCCAATTTAGGCTGCTCCCGGGCTTGGCTCGTAACAATCCACAACCCGTGCGCCCCCGACTTAATGTCGCAAACATGAACGGCCGGATATTTAGCCGCACACCCTCGTTGACGCCCGCCTCCCAGCCAATGGGCTGCTGGTGCAGTGCTTTCCAGCGGATGAATAGGTCATGGGGCGGTTCGCCGGCTACAATCTTTTTCAACTCGCCCTGGAGTTCGAGCGCGGCGGCGACCCGGTCATCCGCACCAGCTTCGCCATGTGCTGCGGCGTCCTTTTGCCGCCCGATCCAGTCGCCGAGGTAGGCGTAGGTCAACGTCTCCAAGGTGCGATGGCCTTCACCCTCCGGGCCGGCGAGCTTGTGGTAATTCACCAGCACGTTGAACCCGTCCTTGAGTCCGTCCCAGATATGCCACACAAAAGGACGGCTGTGGAAAATGTCACAATGCTGCGCGAAGAAATCATTCACCAGCCATGCCTCCAGCGATTCCTCCTTCGAGCCGCTGGCGGCGATGAGCTTCCGCTCCAACGCATGACTCCATTCCGCCCCATAAGCATCCGCCAGCAATGCCCGCAGCCGCGTTGCCGCCGGCGCTTCGTCACGCACCTGGCTGAAACACACCACACCGTCATTGTCCGCGTGTTTTTCCAAACCGTCCGGTCCTAACGCCGGACAATCTGGGAAGCTCGATCCCATCTGACGCGGCCAGTGGTAGCCCGCCAGCCGCGCGACCGCCACCTGCAACGGACAATCCGAGCCCTTCGGATGCCCGTTGAACAACCACTGCGTCGGGTTGCTTGAAAATGGCTTCGGTAACCCTTTCGGATATTTCTCCGCCGCCACTTTATCCCAATGAGCGCGATCGAAAGGGACGTAGGCGACACTTTTCCGCGCTACACAAACCTTCTGGTCAAGTCTTCGGACCTCCTTTGTGAACTCTCCAGATTCACAAAAAGTCCATATAGCAGCCAAGTCACTGGCTTTTCGAGGAACGATCACCATCGCTCCATGTGTAAAAACAGACCCAACGTAAAGAGTGTGCCGTAGTTCGCGCATGGCGCTGGCAGCAATACCGATCTTCCCCCAAACCTCTTCGCCCTTAATCCAACTCGTTACCACCTCATTATCCAACCGCTCTTGGACAAAACGAATGAGCTCACCTTTGCCTTCTTCCCAGAACAAAACAAACTCCTTACCACCGCAGAAGCAGTAAGTATCGGCAGCGCCTTCCTGAAAGGTCCAACCATTCTCTACCCTCGGCAATTCCCAGAAATTTCGTCCAAACCGAGGATAGTCACCAGTATGTAGCCCCTCTGAAACTAAGGCATATTCCTCCAGATACGATTTGATTGAGTTCCCCGCAGACAGGACAATCTTCTGCTCCGGATTGCGGAGCTGCTCGCTTTGCTCCAAAAGCTTAAATTGCTTCCCCCGGACTGCGGCTGCTTTGCTGTCCGGGCTGCCTTCTTCTGCCGCCTCAAGGCCTAGGAACGAGTGCTTGGGACTTGGAGCAGTGCGCGAGAGTCCAAACAACACCACGAAAGCACCAGCTGCTTGTGGACTATCGAACCCATGTTCACCCAGGCGAACGACGCAGTCCCACTGGACACTTTTCAGGAGTGATTTGCGGAGTTTCTTGTATGTCCCAAGGAATAACCAATTCTGTGGTGATACAAGCGCGGTGCTCCCCTTCTTGGAACAGAAGTCCAAACAACGCTCAACAAAACAGGTCGCCAGATCGGCCTTTGCCTCTGGGTGGGCGCTTTTGCAATACTCCTTCAGCACCTCGTCCTGCTTCCCTCGACCCAGATAAGGAACATTGGTAATAACGAGCGTAAACTTGCCCGCGAGAATTTCAGCGGCTTTGGCTACACCTTGTGCTGTAACAGCCAATTCATGGGCCACTTCGTCTGCTGACTCGCGCTGGAGCGCTTTCTCCAGCAACGGTTGCAGGTCATGAAATTCCGCTACCAGTAAGTCACCACCGAGCGAACGTGGGTTGATAAGGCTTCCCAAGTCCGGCGCTTTCTGGAAAAGCTGGTAAAGCCTCCGCATGCCGGCCTTCAGTTTGTCTGAGTTCCGACTTCCGCCCTCGGATTCCTCCACGATTGCCAGCCAGTCCTCCTCCTTAGCGTGCAGCCCCAGCCCGGAGCAGGCCAGGTTCAGCGGCAGTTCCTTCTGGTAGCCGCCGAGCTTCCAGGCCGCCAATGCCAGGTTGAACGCCGCGATCTGCGTGCAGCGCGGGTCGAGTTCCAGCCCGAACAGATTGTCCCGCAGCACCACGATGCAGGCGTCCGCCGCCGAGAGTCCTTCCTCCTTCATCAGCAACCGCACCAGGATGACCAGCGCGAACACCAGAAAATGCCCGCTCCCCATGCACGGGTCCAGTACGCGTAGTTCCTTCACAGTCTTCGGCCAGCCCTCAAACCTCCCCGCCGCCGGCGTCCACTTTCCATCCTTCTGGACAAACCGCAGGTAATTCCAATCCACACCCGACAGCGCGCAGACTTTCCGCGCCGCCTCCTCCGTCGGACAACTGGCCACTGAAAACCGATCACTGTTTACCGCCGCTAAACGGCCCGCCCACCACGCGCCCAGCGTGTTCTGGAGCAAAAACTCCACCATGTAATCCTCGGTGAAAAGCTGCGTGACCGGCGCAAGCTCATCCGCGCCAATCGGCACTTCCGACCTGTTGATCTCCTTCTTCCGCTCCGCCTGCCAGAATTGATAGACCCATCCCAGGCTGTCATCTGCCAGAAAGACATCGCGCGGCAGGCTGGCGAGCAGCGCGGTGAGCCCGTTACGAGATTCCGCCGGCAACCGCAGTTGCAGCACGGGATCATCTGCCCGGAAAATTCCCGGCAACATCCGTTGCGCGAATCCGGCCGCGACTTCCCACTTGTCGCTTTTCGTCTCTCGCGCGCGCTCCTCGCAGAAGTCTAAATCCACATCCAGCCCCGATTCCGGCTCGATCAACAATCCATTCTCCGCCAGAAACCGCGCGAACAGCATCCGATGCCAGTGCTCGTATGCACACTCGTGAACTAGGTGCTCAACCCCCTGCGAATCATCGGGCCGGCGCACGTCTCCCACTTGCCGGCCATGCGCCCGCAATTTGCGACGTAGCACCTTTCCCGCCTCATCCAGGTGCCCGGGCGCCTTCGCCTCAGCCACCCCAAAGGCATCCAACGCTCCCGCCGCCCCACGCTGGGCCTCCTCGCGGGCCTTCAGCACCGTGTTTTCAAGCAGCCGCCGAAATTCCTTCGAGATTGTAGCCATAAGTGTCCGATCTAGCCCTTTTAAGGAGTCCGGGCAACCGTCCCCGCCGCTGGTGCTGCTGCCGGCGCTGGTGCTGGTGCCGCCGCGGCCGCTATTGCCGCCGCAGGCGCTGGCACTGGCTCTTGAATCACCACTGAGTTAAACACCGCTCCAGCTACCGCATCAGTGCCCGCACCCCCAGCCTCCAGCGCGGAAATCGTGGTGCCGTAGTTTAACTCAGCCCGCCCGTAAATCTCCTCGAGCGCGGTGATGTGCTGGTGCCGACGAAACGCATCCATCACGAACAGGATCAGCTCCTTAAGATAGAACTCGAGGTTCGCTGCCATCAGTCCCAACCGGAAGCGGATCCGTGCCCCATGAACGATGCAGCAACGGATGCGGTACAGACGGCTGATGTGCCACACCAGGTGGGCGTGATGCTGCTTGAGCAGCCCCGCCGTACTCTTCGCCGTGCCCAGCAATGTCGTCAGTTTCCTGCCCCGGAATGCGACCACCGGGTGCTCGCCGCAAAGGCGCCATAAGCTGTTTGTCGCCGCCGCATTCCGCAGCAGGGCCATCAGCTTCGGGCTGTCCAGCTCTTCCAGCGTTCCGCATCCCGCCGCCGCAGCTACGTCTGCCGGCCACTCTACCTCGCAATACTTCAGCGTCGTCAGCAGGTCCCGCAACAGCCGGAACAAGTAAGGCTGCACCAGTGCCAGGCTGGCATTTTGGATCACTGTCGGACCAATTCCACCGTCTCGACGTGGCACCCCGGCCAGGATCTCCACACCCAGCCACCAATTCACAAACTTGTCTTTGTACCCCTCCGCGTCCCGACCAAACCGATAATGCCGTATCGCCGATCCCACGCGCTCGCGCGTGGATTCGTCGATGTCCTTACGGGACAGCATCACGTTCACGTTGTCCACAAACTCCTGGAAGCCGTCTCGTGAAAGATTCTCCACCGGGTTCGGTACCGAATGCTGCACTGCTGGCAACTCAACCCGCCCGTCCCCGCAGCGCCGGACAAAACTGACCTGCTCGATCTTCAACACCGCTTTCTCGAAATTAAACCTCAGCAGGTCCAGGGCCTCCTCAAACTTCTCCCGGGCCAGGATGGCGGCCGATATGTGGTCAACCGCGTCCGTCCTCGCTTGGGCGAAAGTCACCAACGCGTTCCGTGCGGCAAAACTTCCTCTCCTCCGGCGTCTCGCCCCTCACATTTGCCGTCCGCGAGAGGTCGAAGTCCCCCACTTTCCCAAGCGTGTACAACCGGTCACTGCCGGTCAGCTTCAGGGTCAACGGAAAACGGCTGCGCGGCTTCCGCAAACTGGCGCAGCATGAAAGCCAGACTCTCCCGGAAGGTGAACGCGCGCTCCTTGACTATAATGAAATGCTTGTGCCACCGGAACAACGCCTCCAGCGTCCAACCCCGGTCCACCAGGTCCGTCAGCAGCCCGCCCGTTAACAATTGGATCTCTTCCTCGTTCCCCGGCTTCATCGCCAGTTGCAGTTCCGTGCACAGTTCTTCAAAGTACTGCCGCCCCAGCGCCGCGTTCAGGTCCGCCACTCCGAACCTAAACGCCTTCTTCTTTGCCTCCGCCGCCGGGTCCGGCTTCTTCTTGTCATCCCCCTTCCTCTCTTCGGCCAGCGGCGGCTCCTTCAGTAGCGGGCCGAGCACCTTCAAATGCTTGGCGAAATACTTCTGCACTACCACATCCCGCTCCAGAATCTCGGCGGTTTCCGCGCACAACGCCTTCAGCTCCTCCGGCGCCAGTAGCCCAATCTCAAGCTCCTCGTTCAGCTCCCGCGCGACCGTCCGCGCGTTCATGCACCGCACCCGGTGGGAGTCCATCAACCCGTCGTGCGTCATCCCATACCACAATTCGACGAAAAATCGCTCGTGAGCCTCAAGATTCGGGGCGGGGGGGCGGATTCTAAGTACTCGCATAAATTTCTATTTTACACTTGCCTCCAGCCAGAAATCCGCCGATATTAGCTTCATATTACGGGAGTAAAGGGTGACTGGGTAGAGGCCTTCGGGTCCCCCGCGCCAAACACTCCCATTTAATTTAGTCTGGCACCCGGTGAAAGCCGGGTGCCTTTTTCGTTCCGAGTTCATCTTTGCATTCCTGTCGGTCGCTCCTGTAAGCCGCTCATCCGACCACCACTGGCCCTTTCTTCAATTCGGCCAGCAGCGTCGTTTCCTGCGCCCCCAGCCATGCCTTCACGTCGGCGTCCGTCCGCAGCGTGCCGCTCTTGAGCGTCACGTACTGCGTCTTGGGTTCGAGCAGCCGTGCGGCCTTACGCGCCGCATTCTGGAATCGCGCCGTCAACGCCGCCGTCTTGTCGTTCCAGCTCGATACCGGCGTACGTTGCAGCGCCGAAAGCAGTTGGTCGTCCGAGCCGACTTCTAGGTCAGGCACTGCCGAAATGCCCTCCTCGCTCATGATGGTGATGCGTTGCGTCCCGGAGATCTTCTGCCAGGCATCGCTCGCCTCCAGTTCCGCGAGCAGTTCGGCATGACGTTTGGCGAACGCGCTATGCGCACCCGTAACCGCCGCCCGCAACGTCTGCGCGGCCTGTTTCAGCAAGGGAGGCACGTGGTCGGAGTTGTCCAGCAACAGCCGGCCATCAAGGACGCCCTTCGCCGCTGTCTCCGCTTCCGTCAGCGCACCCACGCCCGCCCCGGCGGCCAGGAACTTTTGTAGCTTCTCCCATTCGGGCACTCGCCTCGCCGCCAGTTCAGCCTGCTTTTTCCACTTGGCGACCTCCGGCTTAAGTGCGTCCGCCTCGTCCAGCAAACCCTTGAGCCGGTCATTCCCCACCCGGGCGCGCAGGTCGGCCAGCTTCGTCGTCTTCGGCGCTTCCGGCAACGGAGCAGCGCCGCCGGCCTTGCCCGCCAGCGTCTCCGCCAGCGTCAGGTACTCCGCGGCCTTTGCGTCCAGATCGTCGCTGGCTTTTGCCGCAATGCCGGCCTCCTGGAACAACCCGCGCAACTTCAACTTGTCCGGCCCGGTCAGGATGATGGACTCCGTGCGAAACTCCGTCTTGGAAATCTTGTTCTGGTCGAGCTGCCCGACCGCCAGCGCCTGCCCATTGTAACGCGCCAGCAGATGGTCACCCGCGTGCAGGGCGATAATTCCCCCGTCCACCGCGTCCTGCGGCCAGCCGTAGGGGCTCGCGGCCAAAAACTTTCGCAACTCGCGGCCTTCAATCCCGCTTCCCACCTTGTTCAGAATCTCCTTGCAGACCGGGTGTTGTTCCGTCGCCCCCTCGTAATCAACAGCGCGCAACGGCGAGTCATCGCCATTCCGGGCACGGTTGATGACCGAAGTCCACGCTTTGTGGTCCGCCTCGTTGAAGCGGGGGAACAGTCGTGCCAGCGCATCCGTTGCGCCCTCGCGGACCTTCTCGGCCAGCGCCAGATTGAACAGCTCCGTGCCGCCCCCCTTGTAAACCTTCGCGCCGCTGGCGATCAGTGCGATGAGTTGGTCGCGGGCGCGCTCCGCGTCGCTCAACCGCGTGCCCATGCTGCTGCGGGCCTCGTCGCCCTCACGGGTGCTGGGCGGGCCTTTGGCGTCAATCGTGCCGCGTGCGGCTTCGGCGCGGATGATCTGCTCCCGCAGTTCTTGCGCCGCCGCTTTCGGCACGAATACGAACAGAATCGGGCTGTCTGTGCCCGCCGCCCGCGCCGCGTCCACTACGTTCTTTTGCGAGGCGTTCCATTCGTTGCGCACCCACACCGGGATGCTTTGCCCCGTCGCATCCGGCGGCTCCGGCGCAAAGTGCAGCACTAGGTCGCGAGGCTCGTTGCTCGCCCCCTGCTTCAGCCGCACAGTGTTGATTTCCTTTTGCAGCGCCGCTTGCAACAGCGCGTCACGCTTCTGATGCACCACCGATTCATTGCTTCCGATTTGCGTCTGCCGGTTGCGAAACTCCTTATCCCATTCCTGCGATTCCTTGGTCTGAAGATTATACTCGTCACCATCCTTCAGCAGGATGCCTTCCTCCACCAGCTTCTGCAGCGCCACCGGCACATCCTTCCGCAGCCTCGTGCCATCATTCGTAAGGTCGCTCACCAGCAGGTCAGCCAGCATATCCGGCGTGGCCCGCACACCGCAGTCCGCACCCGCCGTGCGCGGCAGCTTGCGGATAAGAAAGATCAGACCGCACAGCCGCGCCGACAACCGGTCCTGCTTGCGGATGGTTTCCTCCAGTTCCCGCAACAAAACGCCTTGCTGCACCATGCCGGCCTGTAACTGCTCGAACATGAAATCCGCCGGCACCACCGTCCCCAGCGGCGCATCCGCCAGCCCGCGCAGCGCCTCGTGGATGATTTGCAGTTGGGCGCGCAACATCGCGCTCGTGCCCGCCGGGTCAACCGCCCGCAATACCTGCTCCCAGAACCGCCGGCGCACCGGCAGGATTGGGTAGTCATCCGCCAGGATGTCCTGGTCCTCCGTGCGGGTCGCAATAGCGGTCGAGGAAAGTTGCCGCGCAATTTCCCCCGCGTGCGATGCCAACACCTGGCGCACGGCTTCAATCTTCTCCGGCCGCTTGGCCAGCAACACGCGCCGTGTCACATTCTCCACGTCCGCATCGGAAAGCTCCACCGATGTCGTGAACCGCGCCCGCATCCAACCAAACTCCGGCACGTCGGAACTCAGAGCGCTTTGACCGGCACCCACCAGCAGGACGCGCGAGTCCATTTGTTTGCCTAACGCTTCAGCGACCTCTACGACTTCCTTGGTGCGATCCAAATTATTGCGCACGTAGATCTGCACTTCGTCCAGCACCAGAATAGTGAGCGGCAGACCGCCTTTCCCGCTCAGCACTTCCCGCGTCATCCTCAAAAACTCCGCCGTCGAAATGTCCGTCGGTTGCGCAAACTCGGTCGACAGCAGTGAATAGAGCGCATCCTCGTCGCGAAATCTTGGATCGGCCTTCAGCAACGCTTCACCCAGCACCGGGCTCACCGTCAGATCATTCAGCTCTCGGTTGAAGTCCTTGCCCGCCGTCTCGACGTCGGCCTTCACCTGGTCGTAGAAACCGTTGTTTTTCAGGTAGAGACAGAATTTCGCTAGCCGGGACCTGGTCTGGCAAGCCGCAGGAGCGCAGAATGATGCCCAGGATGGTCAATCTTGTGCTTTCCGCGCTCCCCGAGGGCAGCGCACCAAACGCGGCATGCAGCCCGCCGGTTTGACGGCCACGGGTGTCCAACTCCTTGAGCGCAGCCTCGATATCCGCCGGCAGCCTTGGCACGAGACTCCGCGCAGTCGTCCCATCCGGGAATACGGTATTCACCCACAGGTGGCCGATCATCTTTAGCAGGTGCGACTTGCCGCTGCCGTAGAAGCCGCTCACCCACGCGCCGCTTTGGTCCGGTGCCGCCCACGCGGCCCAGGAACGCTTCAAGGATGCGCAACATGCCGTCCGCGTATTGGCCTTCGCACACGAAGTGGGAAAGCTCCTCGCGCAGAGTGACCCACTCTTGCGCTGTCATGCCATCACTGATACGCGCCTGCCCATTGTTCATGAGCTTCGCTGTCGCAGGGTCGCGCAGGAATATGTCTCGATTCTTCATATTTTGTCCTTACTTGGTCACCATGCCCGTAATCGGAATTGCCATATAGTTCCACCCGTCGCGAGCATCCAGCAGCCGGTAAGTGTTCTGGTCATACGAACCAGGAAAGAACACCACCACACGCCCCCGGATCAGGGTTTCAACGGCTTTTAGTACCTTCATGCAAGAAAGTAAACCCATAGAGACCCGCGACCCCATGCACAGCCAGCACGCTGTTTTCGCTCTCCTCATCCGACCCCAACGCCTCGCTCAAACGTGCCACACACGCTGGCTTAAACTCCCGCTCGTATTTCAAAGCAAGGTCTTTGGGACGCTTGAAGTACTGCTCGCGATACTTCTCCGCTGCCATCCAGTCAGCGAACGTGTTCGTTAAATCCACCTCCCGCCAGGTGTGCCCGGCGGCTTTGGTGCGGTGCTCAAATTCTCTCAGCTTCGTCCGCATCCGCCGTTCATCCTCTTTCGGATACACCACGAAAATGGTTCGCTGCGCTCCCGCCAGGTTACGCTGCCACGGGGTGGATATATGCCTCTCGTACTGCTCGGCGAGATCATCAATGCGCGACACGGGAATCCTTTATCTCCTGAGGGGTTAATACCGTGGTGAAGCCGACCTCGATGACGTCTCCCGCCAACTTAAAATCCAAACCGTTGAGTCGCTTGGCTTCCGCCGCCAGGCTGCGCAACTCCGCCGGCGAGGCATCCAGCACCCGCGTCCAGTTCGTCTCAAACAACCGCCCGCCGCGCAGCCCTTCGAGATAACCGAGGATCAGCGCATACGCCGTCGCCAGCGGGGTCGGGCGAATAACCTGTCGGAACTTGCGCACTCGGCCTAGCAGATGCCCGCTCTGAGCCCACGACGACGAAACATTGCGCACCACTTTGTCGAGCGTCGCGTCATTCAGCCGCTCACCCACCGCCGCCCGGATGGCGTTGGTGATTTTCTGCCGGGAAAGTTCCTCGCCGGACGTCATGGCCAGAATCGGCTCGGCGGTGGCCCGCAGGAGCGGGTCACGGGCCAGGGAGCACAGCAACGCCAGCAAGGGACGACCCGCCGCGTCAACCTGCCAGAAACGGCGAAGCACCCGGAACAGGGCGGCGTTCGGGTCGAGGACGTAAAGTTCGCTCAGCCGTTGGGCGGTCAGCTTCCGGGTCGCCGCCGTCTGCTTGCCCAGGGCGTTGTGCTCGATGATGGCTGCCAAATAATCAGTCCGCCCGGCATCCGCTGGAACCGCCTCTAGCAGCGTCGAAAGCTCATCCAGCATGATGGTTCGGCTGGTATGAGTCCCTTTGTCGCCGGATCGAAATCCGAACTGCGATGGCAGTCTATTATCTAGCACGCCATCACTTTTACACTATTTCCAGAAACCTGTCAAGTCCGCCGGCAAGTTTGCCGGCGGAAGTGTATGGTTCTATAATAGCCAACCTTTATTGCTATCCCGAGTGCAATCCGAGTGCTCACCTAACCAGCTCCAACATCGAGCGTCCAACGCCGAACCTTGAACCCTGAACCTCGAACCTTAACGTTGGACGGCAGGACCCGTGTTGGACGGCAAGGACTCGGGCTAGGGCCACCCTCATCCGGGGAATGCAGAATGATGAATGATGAGTGGCTTCAGGCTTCCCGAGGCTACGCCGAAGCCGGTTGAGAGTTGAGGGTTGAGGGTTGATGGGAGGGCCTACGGCCACCCTCAGGCTACCCCGAGGCTACCCTGAGGCCATCTGGTGGCTAACCGGTAGCCACCCGAAGCCTACCCTGAGGCTATCCCGAGGCTCCACCTAGGCTACCCTGAGGCTCCGGAGGCACCCCCAGATGTCGATCCGTGCGGTCTTCGTTGCGGGCGAGTGCTCGCACGGAAAGGGGCGGATAAGCAAGTGTTGCCGGGAGTTATAGGTCCAGAACGACATCCTCTCGGGGACGAGAGCAGCAGGTTAGGAGATTGCCTTCGGCTGGCGGGTCGAGTGGCTGGGGACTGTATCCGACAGCGCCGGCGATAAGCGCGGTTTCGCAAGTATGACAGACTCCGGTTCGACAGGACCATTGGACCGGCACCTCGCAGGCCTCCGCCAGTTCCAGCAGACTGTTCAGCGCCGGATCCCAGGAAACCTGGAGTCCGCTCCGGGCAAAAGAGACGCGCGGCCCCACTCCGGGCGACCCCGCGGGCGGGTGCGGCGAGTGACTGGGCGCCTGCACCTGGCCGGGCGCGCTCGATTTGCCGGGGCCGAAGATTTCGGTGGCCACCCGCTCGGGAGCGACACCCCAGTTGGCGAGGCCGGCGGTAAAGTCCTGCAAGAATGCGCTGGGCCCGCAGAGATAGAAATCCGCGTCCCGGCCAACGCCAAGCCGCTCCAGCAGCGCCACCTGGAGACGCCCGGGCGCATCGAAATGCACACCTGGCTCGTCCTCGCGACGCGGCTGGCTGTATTGCACGTAGCTCCGGCAGTGAGGCAGGCTTCGCGTCAGCCGGCGTGCTTCCTCGGCGAAGGGGTGTTCGTTTCCGTGGCGGGCTCCATGAAGCCACCACACCGGGCGTGCCGATGACCCGGCGGCGAGCGCGTGTAACATCGCCAGGACGGGGGTGACGCCGATTCCGGCGCTAATCAAGACGATCGGCCGCTCGCCTGGCTGCAAAACGAAGCGGCCCCTCGGGGCGCTTACCTCCAGGATGTCGCCGGCCCCGACCTGGGTGGCCAGATAGTTACTGGCGGCGCCGTGACTTTCCTTTTTGATGCCCAGGCGATAGCGCTCAGTGCCTGGAGGGCCGGAGAGTGAGTAACTACGCAACAGCGGAGGCTCATTCGGCCGCGGGCGCAGGCGTAAGACAACGAATTGTCCCGGCAGGGCCATCGCAAGCGGATTGCCATCGGCCGGGACCAGTTCCAGCGAGAATACGCTGTCGCTCTCTCGCCCGGTCTTTGAGATGCGCAAGGCACGGAACCCCGGCCACGCCGGAGGGGGCCCGCCCGCCGAGGTCAGGCCGGGATTGCCTTGCACCGCGCTTCCGCTCGATTCCTGCTTGAGAAGCGCCTGGAAGGAAGACCTCCAGCCGGGACTGAGTGCGGGGATTCGAAGCGCTCGCTCCAGATCTTGCCGCGGATGGCCGGGCAGATACAACAGCCGGCTGATCTCAGCAACGCTCATGCCCTCGGGGCCGGAGCGGACTTTGACTATTTCCTCGCCGGCTTCGACCTCGCCTTCCTGGAGCACGCGAAGATAGAAGCCCGGCCTGCCGTCAGCCACCAACAGAGCCGCCATCCGCGGTTCGTCCATCCTGATGCCGACGCGATAGCAGGTGACTCGCGGCTGGGTGACCTCGAAAAGCGCGCCGCCCATGCGGTATTGGTCGCCGACACAGACCTCCGTATCGGGCAGGCCCTCCACGGTGAAGTTCTCTCCGAATTGACCAAAGGGGAAGTCTGCGCGGTGGAGTTTATCCTGCCAGTAGCGATAGGAATCGATCTGGTAAACGAATACGGCACGGTGCTCGCCCCCGTGGCCCGCCAAATCCCCCTGCGCGTCACCCTCGATGTTCAATCGCCGCACCATGCGCTTGCCGTGAACCGGCTCCTTCCAAATGGCGGTGCGGACAGTTTGGCCGCGCCAGGTGATCTCACGCGGCAGACCCACATTCACTGAAAGGAGCCGGGCTGTCATAAGCCAAGCGTTTCCAGCAACCGCAGCCAGACCTCGCTGATGGTCGGGTAGGAAGGGACGGCGTGCCAGAGTCTTGAGATCGGAATGGCCCCGACAATTGCGATAGTTGCCGCATGAATCAATTCTCCGACAGCGGGTCCGACCAGGGTCATTCCGATTAGCACACCCCGTTCCTGGTCAACCACCATGCGGGCTTTCCCTTTGTAACCGTCGGCATAAAGCCCCGCGCCCGCCACGCTGCCAATATCGTAATCAACCGCACGCGCGTTTATCCTGCGGGCTCGTGCCTCCGCTTCCGTCAAGCCCACGGCGGCTACTTCCGGGTCGGTGAAAATGACTTGTGGCACCGCGCAGTTGTCCGCGGTTGCGGAATACCGAGTCCACGGTTCCGGCGTGGAAGCGTCCGCATTTCCTTTGGCGCGCGCGGCAATGACATCCCCGCACACACGCGCCTGGTACTTCCCCATGTGGGTGAGCAAGGCGCGATGATTGACGTCGCCGGCGGCGTAGAGCCAGCCGCCGGTTACGCCTTTTACCCGCATACTATCGTCCACCTCCAGCCAGGCGCCGGGCTTCAAACCAACCGTCTCCAGCCCCAGCTCCTCGGTTCGCGGCTGCCGGCCGGTGGCGGCGAGAAGTTCATCGGCAAAAAGCGTCTGCCCACTGCTCAGAGCGATCCGGGCAACGCCATCGTGTTGGCGCTCCACCCGTTGAACCGTCGTGTCGGTCAGCACGCCTATCCCGCGTTGCTCAAAGGCCGCCCGGAGCAACTCGCCCGCGAACGATTCACATTTCGGGATCAGGCGCGCGCCACGCTCGATCACCGTGACCTCCTCCGTTCCAAGTTGTTTCCATGCCGTGGCCATTTCACAGGCCACCACCCCGCCACCAAGAATTGCCAGACGACGCGGGACACTTTTGGCACTGGTGGCTTCACGACTGGTCCAGGGGTGTGCTTCGGCCAGGCCCGGGATGTCTGGGATGGCGGGTCGGGTACCGGTGCAGACAGCCACCGCCTGCCGCGCAGTCAGATCTGTCGTGATGCCGTCCTTATCCGTGACCGACACGCGACGTTCGCCCGTTAATTTGCCATGGCCGCGTAATAGATCCACCTTGGCGTGGCGGAGCCATTTTGCCTGGCCGGAGTCATCCCAGTTCGAAACGACGGAGTCGCGCCGCTTGAATACCGCGGGGACATTAAGCTTGCCGGTCACGGCCTCGCGAGCGCCCATTACGCTTCGCGCCTCTTCGAGGGCCAATCCCGGCCGCAACAGGGCTTTGCTTGGCATGCATGCCCAGTAGGAACATTCACCGCCGACGAGGTCCGATTCAACAATGACCGCGGTTAGCCCTCCCTTGACCGCGCGGTCGGCTACATTCTCTCCCGTCGAGCCGGCCCCGATGACGACCACGTCGTAAACGTGCTTATCCATGACGCTGCGATTCCTTTTGCCTCGTGGCAGGGGCGGGCGCAAGTTCGCCGCCGACCTCGTGCACGTAGCACCAGGTCCATCGCTCTCCGGGCATAACCGAACGTATCACTGGATGCTGGGTTGCATGGAAATGCCTCGTGGCGTGTTTGCCGGGCGACGAGTCGCAACAGCCCACATGGCCGCAGGTCATGCACTGACGCAGCGAAACCCACTGGGTGCCTTCTTTCAGGCATTCTTCGCAAGCGATTGGCTCGTGAGGAGACGTAAAGTTGGCTTCGGTAAGGTTCTTGAGATGTTCACACGGCTGGTTCATACATTTTCTCCTCTGATCTTGGGTTTGGATGGTTTCCGGTTGGCATTCATTTGGTTGAAAGGCGCCCGGCTATGCCGGCCTGAGTCGCAGTCCTCGAGGGATGATGAGGCGATCAAAGAGGGAGAAGAGTCCCTGTGCCGCAATAGCCAGGAGGGCTGCCGGGATGGCGCCTTCGAGGATGGTGGTGCTGTCGTTAAGGTTTAGCCCGCTGATAATTGGCTCGCCCAGTCCGCCGGCACCGATGAGAGCGGCGAGTGTCGCCGAACCAATGTTGATAATCGCGCTGGTCTTGATGCCGGCGAGGATCGAGGGCGAGGCGAGGGGCAGGAAAATCTTCAGCAGCCGCGTTCGCGGTTTCAAGCCGAGCACCTCCGCCGCGTCCCGAATCTGGGGAGGGATCTCGCGCAAGCCGGTGGCGGTATTCCTCACAATCGGCAGCAAGCCATACAGGAAAAGGGCCACAATGGCCGTGGTGGGGCCGATCCCGAGAAACGGGATGGGGACCAGCAGCGCCAGCAAAGCGAGCGCGGGGACCGTCTGAATCAGACCCGTTAGCCCCAGGATGCTTTCGCCGATGAAGCCTCCCCGGCTGGCGTAAATGCCCAACGGAATACCCACCGCAATCGCCGCGGCCAGTGACAGGCTGACGAGAAGGAGGTGACGGACCGTCCACCGGACCAACCGATGCGCAAATGATTCGGGGCCGCTGAATCGGCCGACCCGGCCCATTTGCTTGAAATACCAATCGGCGGCTGATGAATAGTCCTTGGTCTGCTCCGCGATTTCGTTCAGATGGATCATGCTCGCTTCGGTTAGCGTGCCTTCGAGGCCGTCGAAGGGCATTGATCGCCCGAGGAGGAGTATCGAGCCGGAACAGGAATACCGCCCTGTACTGGGGAAAGAATTTCAGATCGTCCGCCAGCACCACCAAATCATCTTCCCCGATTTTCGCGTCGGTGGTGTAGGCGTCCTTGACATCAATCTCCCCGTTGAGCAGGGCCACGTAGCCCAACGTATGCTCGATTCCGCGGACGTTTAGCATGTTCAACTCGTATCGTCTTTGAAGGGGCTCCCAGCCGTCGCGACGGCCCAGGAACTCGGGCGTCAATCCCAGCCTCAGGTCGGGGTGTTTCGACAGGTCGCTGATCTTGTGAATGCCCAGTTGGTTGGCGCGGGCCCTGGTCATCACCAGGGCGTAGGTGTTGTTGAACCCGAGTTCTCCTGTCATGCCTACGCCGTATTGGGCCAACTGTTGGCGCAACTCTCCTATGGATGCGGCCATGGGACGCTTCAGAATCTCCTCCTGAATCGTGCCGGTGTAATCCGGGTAGGCGGCGATTGATCCCTGCCTCAACGCTTCCCATAAAATGATTGTCCCCCCCATGCCCTGGCGATGCTCGACCCGAAATCCGGCCTCTTCCAGGCTTCGCTTGGCGATTTCTGCCAGCACGAACGATTCGGTGAATTTCTTTGAGCCCAATACAATCACCTCACCGGCATCGGCCACGCAAGCTGCGAGCAGCGGCGCAACAACCATGGACATCAGCGCGGTTTTCATGCCGCGAGTTTCTCCGTTTGGGCGTGAAAGAACTCGCTCACAAAGGGTTCGGCGGGACACAGGGAGAATTCAGCAAAAGGACCCTGCTGCACAATCCGCCCTGCATTCAGCAGCACCACCCAATCGCCGAGTCGCGCGGCTTCGACGAGGTCATGCGTCACCAGCACCACCGTTGTATTCAACCGCTCGAACAGGGCTTTCAAATCTACGAGCAGGCCGGCGCGCACCATCGGGTCGAGAGCCCCCATCGGTTCATCCAGAAGCAGTATGTCCGGTTTCAACATGAGCGCGCGGATGAGGCTCACCCGCCTTTGCTCGCCGCCGGAGAGCTCCACTGGATACCTTTCGAGCAGGGCGCCGGGAAGCCTGGTCAGGGCGCACAACTCTTCGACGCGTCCGTTCATTTCAGCCTGTGCCCAAGTGTAATTCTTGCGCCACCAGCAGGACGTTTTGGCGGGCGGTCAGGTGGGGAAACAAGTCACCGCTCTGGATCACGTAACCCATTCGCCGGCGAAGCTTCGGGAGGCTGTCCCGAGTGAGCTTCTTTCCATCAATCTCGATCCAGCCTGTGGTGGGTTCGAGTAGCCCGGATATGAGTCGCAGGATGGTGGATTTTCCTGAGCCACTGAGGCCAAGCAGCACGGTTGTCTTGTTCGCCGCAATGGTTAGATCGGTGGGCCGGAGTGCGACTGCGTTTCCAAAACTCTTCCCGGCCTGGTGAAGGAGGATCATGGAGCGGCCCTCCCTTATCTCCATGCCTCGCAAGCTTTGCCGGGCACTCCGTTGAAGCCCGCCGACACCCGTTTTGGGCCTGCCCTCCAGTCTCTAACCCGCAAAAATAATACGCTGAACAAATGATTGGGGTCCTCCCAATTCCTCACCAGCTCAAATCCCGCTCTCAACGCCAGCCCGGCGAAACCCGGCAGCGTGTATTTATACGAATACTCCGTGGTGATGTATTCTCCTTCCTCGAATCTGAATTCCTGGGAATCCAAATGCACGGTTTGTGCGCGCTGACTGACCAGGTGCATCTCGATTCGGCCATGGGTTTCGTTGTACGGGGCGTGATGACGGAATGCCGAGAGATCGAAATCCGCTCCCAGTTCCCGATTGGCGCGGGCCAGGATGCCAAGATTGAACTTCGCCGTGACCCCTTTCCGGTCATTGTAGGCAGGCTCCAGAATCCGCCTCGGTTTTTTGCGGTCAACGCCGATCAACAGACCCTCCGTCGCTGCCGCAAAGGAAGGCGATTTTCCGCAGAAAGGCGATCGCCGCAACAGGGTCAAAGTTACCGATAGTTGATCCTGGAAAGAACGCCACGGTTCGCCTTGGTTTTCGCTTCGTGTCAGGAATTTCCGAAATCTCCGTCGTAGTCGGCTTCCAACGGGTTAATCTCAAGGCCGGGGAATTCGCCGGCCAACTGAGCGGCCGACTCGAAGAAGCTGAGGCCCGGAGATATCAATTGGGATGTAGCCGGACATGCTGGGAAGATGAGCCAAAAGATGGCGGGTCTTGGTGCTGCTGCCGCTGCCAAACTCCACCAACCGACATTCACTGCCGATCAAGCCGGCAATCTCATTTATGTTGTCGCGCAGTATCTGGCTTTCGGTTCGTGTGGGATAATACTCCTCCAGCTCGCAGATTTCGTTAAACAGCCTGGAACCCTCCTCATCGTAGAGGAATTTGCAAGGGAGCGTTTTTTGCGGTTGAGAAAGTCCGGCAACCGCTTCGGAAAAAAAGCCGTCACACGAACGCGGGCGGCCAGACGACGGAGGATGCAACATCGCATCCGTTCATACAAGATCCTTTGCCAGTCGGATTCCGGTAAACTGCCATCGAGCATCGGGCGGGAAAAAGTTCCGGTAGGTGCGGCGGATGTGCGATTGCGACGTCGCGCAGGAACCGCCGCGCAGAACATACTGGTTGCACATGAACTTGCCGTTGTATTCCCCCAAGGCTCCGGCAACCGGCGAATAGCCTGGATAGGGCGAGTAGCTGCTGCGCGTCCATTCCCAAACATCGCCGAACATCTGGGCCGGTTTGCCCGCGGAGGCGGGTGAAGCAAGAGGGGTCACGTGGAAGATCTCGCTTTCGACGAAATTACCTTTGAGCGGCAATCCGGATGACGCAGTCTCCCATTCCTCCTCCGTGGGCAGTCGTGCTCCAGACCATCGTGCGTAGGCGTCCGCTTCAAACAGGCTCACATGACAGACGGGTTCTTCGGGGACCAATTCGGCCATTCCCGCCAGTGTCATGGTGTGCCACTTTCCGTCCCGCTTTTCCCAATAAAGCGGGGCGTCCCAGCCCCTTTCTTTCAGAGTGTTCCACCCCAGAGAAAGCCAAAGCTCGGGACGCCGGTATCCTCCATCTTCCATGAACGCCAGAAACTCGGCATTCGTGACGAGTCGCGAGGCCAGTTCAAACGATTGGACGAAAAGCACGATGGCGGGGCCCTTCATTGTCATAGCTGAATTCCGGGCCTTCATGTCCCACCCAGTAAACGCCTTCCTTGAATGGCAACCATTTGATCGCGGGCACCGGCTGAGGCTGCTGGCGGTCTCGTGTGCGAAACGCAGGCCGCAGCGGGTTTTGCCAAAAAACGCTTTTGATGTCCGTGAGCATCAACTCCTGGTGCTGCTGCTCGTGGTGCAATCCGAGGGTGATAATCGGTTCCAGTTTCGCCAGGAGCCGTTCATCGGCCGACTCGATCAGTTCGGAAATGAGCAGATCAATGTCAGAGCGATAGTGGAACACTTCCTTGACCGTTGGCCGGGATAACAAGCCCCGGTGCGGGCGCGAATAAAACGGACCGACGGCATTGTAATAGGAATTGAAAAGGAACCCGTACTGCGGATGAAGCGATTGATAATCAGGGAAGAATTGCTTCAGCACGAACGCCTCAAAAAACCAGCTCGTATGCGCCAGGTGCCATTTCGTAGGGCTGGCCTCCGGCATGGTTTGAATTACGCAATCCTCGGGTTCCAGGGTTTCGCAGATCTTTTTGGAAAAACCTCTTACCTGGAGATAGCGTCGCAGCAGTTCAGGTTTCGAGAAAGCTCCGCTCTCGGTCCGGCTGACCCGTTTCGTCTGCGGTGGTTCAGTGATTGTATTCAAATGTTGTTCCTTTCCCTGGTTGGATGTGCAATCGGATCAGAAATCGGCGTCCAGCATGATGCGGTAGCGGGCCTTGCCGGATTCAAGCCGGGCGAAGGCCTCGTTGATCTGGCTCATCGGGAAGTGCTCGGTTTGCGGCGCGATATTATGCCGCGCGGCGAAGTCGAGCATGGTCTCGATCGCCACCGGCGAGCCACTCGGCGAACCTGAAACGCTACGCTGCTGCATGATGAGCGAGAATGCCGCGACCGGGATCGGTTCCAGCACGGCACCGACGACGTGCAGCCGGCCGTTGGGCGCGAGCGTGCCGATGATCGCGTCCCAATCGAGCTTCACGTTGACGGTGCTGATCAGGAGGTCGAAGCTGCCGCCGAGCTTCTTGATCGCCGCCGAGTCCCTGCTCGACACGACGTGATTCGCCCCGAAGCCTTTGGCTTCGTCGAACTTGCTCTCGCTCGACGTGAACGCGGTCACGTCGCACCCGTACGCCGCCGCGAATTTGACCGCCATGTGCCCCAGCCCGCCGATGCCGATGATGCCCACCCGGTCGGTCGGCTTGGCGTGCATGGCCAGCGGCGCGAAGACGGTGACGCCCCCGCACAGGAGCGGGCCGGCTTCGGCGAAGTTCAGCTTTTCCGGCAGCGGGATGGCCCAGGCCCAGTGCGAGCGGATGTGGGTCGCGAACCCGCCGCGATGACCGACGATGGTCGCTTGCACTTGCGGGCAAAGGTGATGGTTTCCCGACATGCACTGGTGACAGTGCATGCAGCTACCCGAGTTCCAGCCGACGCCGACGCGCTGTCCGACCTTGAGTCCCTTGGCATTCGGACCCAGGGCCGTGACCCGACCGATGACCTCGTGGCCGAGAATCGCGGGGTATTGCGAAATGCCCCACTCATTGTTCAAGACGGAGAGATCGGAGTGACACAAACCGCAGTGTTCGACAGCGACTTCAACGTCCTCGGCCCCGAGCTGGTCCGAGATCAACGGTTTCGAGCACCATCGGCTGTTTCGCCGCCTTCGCAACCCATGCCTTATAATTCATGGCCCCTCCTGTTCTGAAACTTGGGCCGGATTGGGCGGTGGAAGAAGACGCCGGCTGTTTCTGCTTCAATCTGTTGGCTGGCGCTGTTGCGGTTCTCCGCGGTCAGCAGCCCTTTGTCGTTCGAACTCACGCTCATAACACGTTTCCGGTCCTGTTTGGTTTAATCACGGAAAGAACGTGGCTTCTCGCAGGGGTCGGGCGCTATTGACCGTATGGGCGGATTTTTACCCTGCGAACGAACGAGGCGCCTCTACTACTTTCGAACTAGGCGTCCAGCTCAGTAGCCGGCCTTCATACTCCATCACATGGTACGGATGCACGTTCCGATGAATGGCCGCTTCAAGCCACCCCGAGGCTACCCCGAGGCTACCCTGAGGCTATCTGGTGGATAACCGGTAAGCACCCCGAGGCTACCCCGGGTATACCCTTAGGCTACCCTTAGGCTACCCTTAGGCTACCCCGAGGCTACCCCGAGGCTCCCGGCGCCCGGTTGGGGGCCAAAGACTGCCTCCCGACAGGCCGAAACGCTCGGCGGCGCGGTGCGCAAGCAGCCCGGGCGACGCTAGAGCCTAATCGCAGCGCCAGGGTTAAAGTCGGACCAGGCCGCGGCGGCTGGCCGCCCCGATGGCTTCGGTGCGGCTAAGAACGTTCAGCTTGGCGAAGATGCTGCGCAGGTGGGCTTTCACGGTGGTCTCACTGATGTAGAGGTTGGCGCCGATTTCCTTGTTGCTCTTGCCGCGGGCCAGCAAGGTTAGCACGTCCATCTCCCGGCCAGTCAGGGTTTCGCCGCTGACCCCTGCCGCCAGCTTTTCCAGGAGCGGCAGCGGGATGCAGGTCTCGCCTCGGCTCACGCGTCGGATGCAGTCCAGTAATTCCTCGCGCCGCGCATCCTTCAACACGTAGCCTTTTGCGCCCGCCTTGACCGCCCGGTAAATCTCGTTGTCGGTGTCATAGGTAGTCAGCACGATGATCCGCGCCGAGGCATCCTCCCGGTGGATTTCTGCAATCGCGCCCACGCCATCCAGCACGGGCATGCGCAGATCGAGCAACGCCACGTCGGGGCGATGTTTGCGCCACAGGTCCACGGCCTCGCGGCCCTGGGCGGCTTCGGCAACGACCGTCATGTCTGTCTGGAGGCCGATGATGGACACCAATCCCGCGGTCACGGTGACGTGGTCGTCCGCAATGAGCACGCGGATCTTGTCAGCGCCCGCACTCCGGTCGCCGCTTTGGGTTCGCGAGGGCACGATGGTCGGGGGCTGGTTCTGTGATTTGGGTGCGCTCGTCATGGCGCAGCGAGGCGAAAGGCCTTTGCGAGCGGCAGGACAATGGAAATCGCTGTGCCCTCGCCCTTCGCGCTCCGGATCGCCATTTGGCCGCCCATCCCTTCGACCCGTTCTCTCATTCCCAGCAAGCCGAAGCCGTCGTGCCTGCCTGCGGGATCAAAGCCGCTGCCGTTGTCGCGCAGATCCAGGCGAATCTCACCGTCGTCGAAGGCAAGCTGCGCGTTGAACTTAGCTCGCCTGCGCGTGACGCAGGACGTTGGTCAATACTTCCTGTCCGATGCGGAGCAGATTCTCCTCCCATTCCAGCGGGAGTTCCCGCGGTTCGCCCTGCACTTTGAACTCCGCCTGCACCAGTGTGCCCGTGGTCATCTTCTGGATCAAATCTTCCAAGGCTTCGCACAGGTCTTTCTGGTCCAGCGCCCGCGGGCGGAGCGCGCGCACGGAACGCCGCGCTTCGCCCAGGCCCTCGCGGGCCAGCTCGCCGGCGCGAGTGACGTGTTCCTCGGCCTTGCTCGCCAGACTTTGGGACATCGCCTCCTCGGCGGCTTCCAACTGCATGATCACGCCGGTGAAGCCTTGCGCCAACGTGTCGTGGATGTCCCGCGCCATGCGATTGCGTTCGGCGGCGACCGCCGCCTGCCGGCTCTGGCGCGACAGACGCCTAAGCTGGAGCGCCAGCATGGCCTGATGCGCCAATGCCTGTGCCAGCTCCATTTCTTCGGTGCGAAATGAGCGCTGGCGGGTAAAGCGAATGCCGATCACCCCTTCCACCTGGCCCGCGATGAGCATCGGCACGACGAGGATGGTGATGACGCCCAAGGAGAGCACGTGTTCCCGCCATGGAAATGAAGGGCCTTGTCGAATATCCTCCAGCACGCCCGGCTTGCCGGTACGGAAGATCTCCGGCCAGGACCAGACGTCTTCGATTCTGAGCGTGGGGCTGATTCTCGCCAGGGCTGCGTCCTATTTTGTGAGAAACCTGCCCCCTTCAAATGCGAATGCGAAACTCACCAGGCCGGTGCCCTCGTTCCTCAACCAGATGCTGCTGCTGTGCGCCTCCAACTGTTCGGTGATGGTCCGCAGAACATGCTCCACCAGCCGGTCGGGGACGGATTCCTTAGCCAGCGCGTCCAAAGTGCGGGTGAGGGCCTCGGTTTGTCCGCGGGCCAATTGCGCCGAGGCTCGAACGGCTTCCTCCGCTCGCTCGCGCTCGAGGGCGACCGCGGCCAAGTGAGTCATCTGCTCGATCAGATTCCGCTGCTCCGGCGTGGGAATGCCGGGTTGGCGCGAATACAGCGCGAAGGTTCCCATTACTTCGTGGGCGGTAGAGAATATGGGCGCGGACCAGCACGCCCGGAGGCCGTGGTCCAAAGCCAGGCGGCGGTAGTGGTCCCATAGCGGATCGGTAGCGATGTCGGAGACGATTACCGGTTCTCTCCGGTATGCGGCAGTTCCGCAAGAACCGGCGCGAGGCCCAATCAGTCCGCCGTCAATGGCCTCAGTGTAGCGCGGCGGAAGGCCAGGCGCGGCCCCATGTCGCAGACTCCTCCCATCGGGGCTCACCAGCAGGATGGAAACCAGCGCGTCGCCGGACATCTCCTCGCCAAATCGGCAGAGCGCCTCAAGTATGGGCGCGAGCGCCTCACCGCGGGCGATCATCTCCAAAAGCCGTTTCTCACCTGCTACCAGGGCCTCCGCCCGTTTCCGCTCGGTCACGTCCATCACCGCGCCGACAAACTCAACCTCCTCAGACTCATTCCTGGCCGGATGAGCAAGGACATGGAGATGCTTGACCGAGCCATCCGGGAGCAGCAGGCGATGTTCAAAGTCCAGACTTGTTGTTTTGCGCGATGCGGACTCCATCCTCTGCCGGACCAGGGCCAGGTCGTCGGGATGAACCCGATTGAGCACCAGCTCCAGCGTCGGGGCTAAGGAGGGCTCGTATCCGAGTATGCAAAACGTTTCGGCGGACCACACCAGTTTCCCGGTAGCCACGTTCCAGCCAAAACTCCCGGTATGGCTTAGCTTTTGGGCTTCCGCGAGATAGGCCTCGCTCCGCCGCAGCGCCTCTGCGCTCCGCATGCGCTCGATGGCAATGCTGGCCAGATGGGTGAACTGCCGGATGATGTCCTGGTCTTCCGACGCAGGGCTGCACGGTTGGCGGGACAGAATCGCCAGGGTGCCCAATACCCGTCCCTCCGACGAAAACACGGGAGTGGACCAGCAGGCTCGCAGCCCGTGGGACAAAACCAGATCGCGCCAGGGGCTGCAAAGCGGGTCCGCCTGAATATCGGATGCGATCACTTGTTGCCTATGCCAAGCCGCCGCTCCGCACGGCCCCCAGCACGAATCGATCTCACGTCCCTCGAAAGCCTCAAGGTAGCTTTTCGGAAGACTGGGCGCCGCGCCTTGCCGGAGCCGCTCGCCCTTCGCATCCAGCAACAGGATCGAACAGAGCGAGCCGGGGCAGGTTTCTTCAACCACCCGGCACAGAGCGTCGAGGATGGCGGGAAGGGAACCCCCGCCCGCGATCATCTCCAGCACCCGCTTCTCTCCGGCGAGCGCCTTCTCCGCCCAGGAGCGGATCGGCAGAGCATGATCCCCGCGCACCAGTTCGAGCCCCGAGGGCTCGAAGGTGACAACGCCACCTTCGCTTTCCAGCTTCCTGGCGTTCATACGACATCAACTATGAACTGCGGTTGAAACATAACCCCGAATAACAGGGACCATAACATACCTTTTCGCCTCCGGCGAACGCTGAACTTCGCCGCGTGATCGAGCCATTGCCTGGTGCGGTTGGGGAAAAGTCAAGGCATCGTTTGCTCTTCGACTGGACCAAGCTCGTCATTCATGGCTAGTTTGCTCGACGACTTCCCAGCCGCTCAACCGCGATCTGAGGGTTTATTTGAGAAGCTCCCCTAAAGTCCGCGCCGAGCCGTGGGGAGATGAATTCGCAACCCAAACTGGAGCTAAAGGCTCGGAGGAGAGGGGGTTTCAGGTCACCGACCCCGAAGGGATGCAAACGGGTATGGTGGAGAAAACCGCGGCAGAGATTGGAGCGAGCGAAGCGATTCGAATCATCGCCGGATTTTCCTGAGTGTTTGTAAGTAGCATATTCACAATATTTTATAGAGTTATTTTTCGGACTGCTCCCCGTGTCCAATGGTGCAAACCGGCGATTCGGCTGTTGCCACGTGTTGCCAAATATAATGATATAACCCCGGGTTCTGGAGGGTTCCTTTGCGAGAAGGGTTCCACAACGCCAGCTTGGCAGTCGCCCTCTTCTACTTTTTTGGCCCGTGTGCTTTTACGCTTTTTCATGTTCCAGCCCTTACGCGGTGGCGGGTATACCTGCCAACCCGCACACTCTCTTACTTAAGCGGCAGCCAAACGATATATTTCCAACCGGTTGGAAGACCTTTCAGATGATAAACGCACTTTTACTGGACTTTTAACGCGTTTTGCTCTGGGCTCCTTTGGACCGAACCACCTCGTGCCGAAGCCAGAGCGTGTCGCGCTTGCGGCGCTCAAGGGATTTTAGTCTCAGAGGAACGGCTTCCTTCGTTGATGGGCTGAAGCCGTCGAACACGGCTGGAATTTCGTGGCGGCCGTCAACGCCAGAGACCACCAACGGGCTCAGTTCATCCACCAGACCGGCCTGAAGGAAGGCCCCGTTGATATGGCCGCCTCCCTCAAGCAGCAACGTGCCGATTCGAAAATGCTTCCCGAGTTGGGCGACCGCGTTCCTGAGATCGACTGAGGTCTTTCCTGATACAATTTAAGAAATCCCCTTTTGCCGGAGCATGTCGAGGTAGTATTCTGGTGCATGTTCGCTCACCACACAAATGAGTTGGTCGCCGTCGGAAATCCGTTTGGGTGATGAGTATTTTGACCACACGGGGTCCCTGAGCCCGGGCAAATTTCATTATTGCGGGGCGGTTTGTGCATGCGTCATGCAATCGCGTTCGTCCCCTCCTCCGGCCCAAATCCGCGTGTCGCCTGTAAAGCCCGCATCTCCGGCGTATATTTCCCGTCTTCGAATGCCACAATCAATGGATTCTCTTCTGTGAGCGCACCGGTGAAGCTGAGCGAAGCACAATAAAGCGAGAACAGCGCGGGCTTGCTTGCTCTTCATCGGCACCACATCGCGGATTGTTATGAGCCTGAACCCCACATCCGTCACCAGTTTGATGCACCTGGTTTTCTGTTGAAACGGAAAACAGAACACAAACAAGCCATCATCTGTAATGTGCCGTTTGGCAGCCCGCGCGTAATCGCCGATATCGCCTCTGAGTTCGAATCGCGCGTGCGCTTTTTGTGAATCCTCCGGCAACGATCCAGTCCCAACCGGGAAGTAGGAAGGACTCCCCGTGATCAGCCGAAACCGTTCGCCCAAATCT